>NZ_JBHULT010000008.1:0-349139 GCF_042684505.1 Salinimicrobium flavum | reverse complement strand
AACCGTAGCCTGTGAAGCAGATGCTGACGGTGTTGGTATCAGCCTTCCAACAGTGATGGATAACTGTGGCAACCCATTAACTGCAGGTACTCCTGTGGTGGTTGATGCTCCTGATCCTGTTACCTGTGAAGGCACCCGCACGTATACCTGGACCTTTACAGATTGCGAAGGCAATACTGCAGACTGGTCTTATGTGTATACTATCGAGTATGAAGATTTCACAATGCCGGGGAACGAAAGTTCCAATGTGGAATGTCTTGCTGATGCTATAGAACCCACCCCACCGCTTGTGGATGATAACTGTGGAAATGCACTAACGCCCACAGGACCTGTAGAAGGAGGTGATTTTGACGGCTGTAAGGGTACGAAAACTTACACCTGGACTTATGCAGATTGTGAAGGCAATGAACATGATTGGGTATACACCTATCACATTGAAGACACAACAGATCCTGAGATCCAACTGGGTGATTATCCCGAAACTGTCTGTGAAACTGATGTTCCTGTCAGTCTGATGGCTACCTGGACAGACAATTGTGCTGATGGCGGTGATCTTACAGCTTACCCTGTTTTGGTGGGTGAAGATGAATGTTCTCAAACTTATGAGTACACCTTTGTAGCTGAAGATGACTGTGGTAATACTGCGCAGGAAGTGGTAACCATTGTAAAAGAGTGGGAGCTTGTCGACAACTGTGAAACCATCTTTGGTTACAATGCAGATGCAAGTACCTGTTTCTCTGAATATGGCTTTAACCGATGGGGCTGGACCAACAGCATCTCTGAAGGAGAGAGCTTTGAACTGACCCTTTACGCCGGAGCAGCGCAATGTATGACTGGTAAAGGTACTGTAACAGGTACTGCACTGGTGACCTATACTGGCGGAGCTGTGACTGTGGAATATAACTTAATGGATAACTATGTGCTCAATGAAGCTCATGTCTATATAGGTTGTGATCCAGTTCCATCCATGAAAAATGGTAAGGAAACGGTAGCTCCCGGACAATATAATTTTAATCCCGACTTAGGTGACGGAGTGCAGAATTATACCGTGGGTCCAATTGAAGCAACAGGAGATCTTTATGTAATTGTGCATGGAGTAGCTTGTGAGATCATTTGCGAATGTACCGTTAGCGGAATCATTGATGGAAATGAAGGAGGTCAGTCATTTGACGGCGCAGAAGTGCTTTGCGGGGATGCTAATGCAGTTTCTGAAGTGAACACTCAAAATGGCAACGGCAAAAAAGCCGAAGCTGCTTCAGATGTCAAGACCTTCCCGGTTCCTTTCAAAGAAACTGTCAATGTGGAATATGACTTTGATTACACATCTGATGTACAGATCCAGATATTCAACATGAGAGGTAACCACCTTAGAACCTACACCGATAGAAATGTCACTAAAGGTTCTGTGACCACACTTCAGGTTGATTTCGCTATGAAAGCAAATCAAATGTATATCCTGAAGGTAACTACAGATAGGGAAACTATTGTAAAACAAATAGTCTCTTCTAAAAAGTAGAACGTAGAATTAATTTTTAAAAAGAAAAAGCAGCCGGAAACGGCTGCTTTTCTAATTTAAGACGGTTCGGGTTTCTTTCGTCAAGCTGGTTTCAGCATCTTTAAGTTCAGAAGCAAAAAGACCCTGAAATAAATTCAGGGTGACGTTCTGTTTTCTTTCGTCAGGCTGAACCTGCCTGCCGGCAGGCAGGTTCAGGATGACAATATTTTTTAATCCCTCAAAATACTTCTTGAGATAACGATCTTCTGGATCTCTGAGGTCCCTTCGTAGATCTGTGTGATCTTCGCATCCCTCATCAAACGCTCCACATGATATTCTTTCACGTAACCGTTACCACCATGCACCTGTACGGCTTCAATGGTAACATCCATTGCGGTTTTTGAAGCGAAGAGTTTTGCCATCGCCCCACTCAGGTCATAGTTTTCCCCGTTATCCTTATCACAGGCAGCTTTCATTACCAGGTGACGGGCGGCTTCGATAGAAGTATGCATATCAGCAAGTTTAAAAGCGATGGCCTGGTGGTTCATGATCTCAGTTCCGAAGGCTTTACGCACTTTTGAATATTCTCTGGCCAGTTCATAGGCTCCCGCGGCAATTCCTAAAGCCTGGGCAGCGATCCCGATCCTTCCTCCTGAAAGTGTTTTCATGGCAAACTTAAACCCGAACCCGTCTTCGCCAATCCTGTTCTCTTTAGGGACTTTTACATCATTGAAGTTAAGGGAATGAGTATCACTTCCGCGAATTCCGAGTTTCTGTTCTTTGGGACCGATCTCAAATCCTTTCCATCCTTTTTCCACGATAAAAGCATTGATGCCTTTGTGTTTTTTCTCAGGATGTGTCTGTGCGATCACGATATAAAAGTCGGCAGAACTCCCGTTAGTGATCCAGTTCTTGGTGCCGTTAAGTACGTAGTGGTCATCTTTTTCAATGGCCGTGGTCTTTTGAGAAGTCGCGTCACTTCCTGCTTCAGGTTCAGAAAGACAGAAAGCTCCTATCGCTTCCCCGACAGCCAGTTTGGTAAGGTATTTCTGTTTTTGATCTTCATTTCCGTAGGTGTCAAGCCCCCAGCAAACCAGTGAATTGTTCACAGACATTACCACAGAAGCTGAGGCATCTATCTTGGAGATCTCTTCCATTGCCAGTACGTAGGAAACACTATCCATTCCCCCGCCTCCGTATTCGGGAGATACCATCATACCCAAAAAGCCGAGTTCCCCCATCTTTTTGATCTGTTCTTTTGGAAATTCCTGTTTTTCGTCCCTTTCTATTACGCCCGGTAGTAACTCGGTTTTGGCAAAATCACGAGCCGCATCGCGAATCATTAAGTGCTCTTCAGTTAGCTTGAAATCCATTCGGTATATAGTTTAAAAAAAATTTAATTTAGGTGCCCAAAGATACCGTTTTAAAGAGATTTTTTCAATTGAGAGTGCTATTTTTACCTGTATGAGCAAAAATAACTATAACGTTATAGGTATTATGTCGGGAACTTCCCTTGACGGTATAGATTTGACCTACCTGAATTTCACTAAAAACGCAAAATGGAACTATGAAATCCTGGCTGCTGAGACCATTCCGTACACCCGGGAATGGGAGAAAACCTTAGCCGAAGCTGTTTTTTATAATGACCTTCAGCTAAAGGAGCTCAATGAGAATTATACCAACCTTTTAGCCGAAGTGATCCCGGGTTTCCTGAAACGTCACAAAATAAAAGAGATCGATGCCGTTTGCAGTCATGGGCACACGGTTAAACATGAACCTGAAAATTCCTATACCTTACAAATAGGTAACCTTCCGCAGTTGGCAAAAAAACTGGGACAAAAGATAGTTTGTGATTTCAGGGTGCAGGATGTAGAACTTGGAGGGCAGGGTGCGCCGTTGGTGCCAATAGGGGACGAACTGCTGTTTCCCGAATATGATTATTGCCTTAACCTGGGCGGCTTTGCAAACGTTTCTACCCGTATAAATAATCTGCGCGTGGCTTATGATATTTGTCCCGTAAATACCGTGTTGAATAACCTGGCTTCCCGACTTAATTTAGCCTTTGACCGTAATGGCGAGATAGCCGCTTCCGGAAAGATCGAACCGGTTCTTCTGGAAAAATTGAACTCCCTGGACTTCTATCGACAAAAACCTCCAAAATCCCTGGGCATCGAATGGGTAAATAAGCATATTCTTCCCTTTTTTGAAGATACTGCTTCCGTAACTTCAGCTTTGAAGACCTATACCGTCCATGCGGCAGAACAGATTGCCAGAGTATTGGGGAAAGATCCCCGGCAGAAGGTCCTGGTGACGGGCGGTGGTGCTTTTAATACTTATCTTATGGAGGAAATTGCAAAACGTACCCGGGTGAAGGTTGTCATTCCTTCTGCAGAGGTCATCAATATTAAGGAAGCGCTGATTTTCGGATTTTTGGGAGTCCTGAGACTTCGGAATGAGATCAATGTGCTCAGTTCGGTTACCGGTGCCTCGCGGGACCATTCTTCGGGACAAATCTATCTTCCATGAGAGACCCTTCTCAAAAACTAAAACTCAGGCTGTTCCTTTTCTTTTTACTGCTTCCGCTTTTGACCTTTTCCCTTTTTGTGCTGGTTTTGATCTTTTTCGAAGACCTGGAAAGAATATATGGCATCAGTTCCTACCTGGTAATATTCTCTTATTCGATCCTGATCTTCCTGGCAATTAAAGCAGGGCTGCTGCAGTTCAGGTCACTAAGGCCAAACCTGTCCTTGAAACGTTTTTTCTTCGGAATAGCCCTTGGATTGATCCTGTTTTTGGTATTTTTTATCGAAAAAGTAATTCTTCAGGATTATTCTCCTTCTCCTCACCGGGGTATTTATCTCCTTAGTGCCGTAGTTTTCGCCCCTCTTCTGGAAGAAATATTTTCTAAAAAGATCCTTTTTAATAACCTGCTGAAGATTTTCCGGAGTAAGGTCCTTGCAATTTCTATTGTCGCGGTTTACTTCGCGATCCTGCACTACCCAAATCTCATGCTTACTCATTTCATTATTGGGTTCATGACCACAGTGGTATATTTCAGGAACAGGGATCTTTGGCAGGTAGTGGTGATACACGCGGTTTATAATCTTTGCGTGGTCCTTCTTAATGAACCATTTCTTCGGAATTTATTCTTTTAAAAAGGAGATTTTGCAATCATTGTTCAGGCTTATATATTTTAAATGATTTCAAGCTTCTGCAGGTTTAGTTTTTTATATTTGTGCAACAATTTTCAAAAGTATTATGAAAGAACTACTGAATTTATATCAAAACAAGGCGCCTGAAATAGTTTTCAACTGGAAAGATCCCGAAACCGAAGCCGAAGGCTGGACGGTGATCAATTCCCTAAGGGGTGGAGCTGCCGGCGGTGGCACCAGGATGAGAAAAGGGCTTGATATGAATGAAGTGCTTTCACTGGCCAAGACGATGGAGGTGAAATTTACCGTTTCAGGTCCTGCTATTGGCGGGGCTAAGTCCGGGATAAATTTCGACCCTAATGACCCCCGTAAAAAAGGGGTTTTGGAGCGCTGGTACAAAGCGGTTTCCCCTCTTCTTAAAAGTTACTACGGAACGGGAGGCGATTTGAACGTCGACGAGATCCATGAGGTGATCCCTATTACCGAAAACTGCGGAGTATGGCACCCTCAGGAAGGCGTTTTCTCAGGACATTTCAGACCTTCTGAAGCAGATAAGATCAATCGAATAGGTCAGTTAAGGCAGGGAGTGATCAAAGTGCTTGAAAACACGAATTATTCTCCCGATGTTTCCCGGAAATACACTGTGGCCGATATGATCACAGGTTATGGCGTGGCAGAAGCGGTAAGGCACTATTACGACATTTATGGCGGTAACGTTAAAGGTAAGAGAGCCATTGTTCAGGGTTTCGGAAACGTTGGTTCGGCAGCGGCCTATTACCTTGCCCAAATGGGAGCTAAAGTTGTGGGGATCATTGACCGGGAAGGCGGACTCATCAATGAAGATGGATTTAGCTTTGAAGAGATCAGGGAGCTATTCCTGAAAAAAGAAGGAAATATGCTGGTTAGTGGTCAAATGATCCCGTTCAATGAGATCAATGATAAAATTTGGGGATTGAATGCTGAAATATTTGCCCCTTGTGCCGCTTCCCGTCTAATTACCAAAGAACAGGTTGATAAAATGATCAACTCAGGGCTTGAAGTCATCTCCAGCGGGGCCAATGTACCATTCGCTGATAAAGAGATCTTTTTTGGTCCCATCATGGAATATTCAGATGAGCGGGTAAGTGTGATCCCAGATTTTATTGCCAACTGCGGAATGGCACGGGTATTTGCCTATTTTATGGAGAGAAGGGTGCAGATGACAGATGAAGCTATCTTTAATGATACTTCCATGACCATTAAAAATGCCATTCAAAATACCTATGATCATAACAGTGAAAAAACCCTGATCAGTAAAACCGCATTTGAGATCGCTTTAAAACAACTGGTATAGATTTCCGCGATATAAAAGGCGTACCTTTTACAATTAAAAGATAGTAATCACGTTTAAAACTAAAATCAACACTACATATGCTTAATTTTTTTCAGGAGGATGGTCTTGCAGAAGGTGCCCAGGCTGCAGATCCTATAGTAGAAGAAAAAACCCTTTCTTTATTTGATTTATTTTTAAGCGGCGGGGTAGGCGGTCAAATTATCATTGCCATCCTGTTCGTGCTGTTGTTTGTTGCTGTCTATATCTATTTTGAACGCTTGTTTGCTATTAAAGCGGCATCAGAAACTGATAGTAACTTCATGCACCAGATCAAAGACAGCGTGGTAAACGGTAATATTGAATCTGCAAGGATACGTTGTGCACAGGCGAATTCCCCTGTTGCCCGGCTAACCGCCAAAGGGCTTGACAGGATTGGTAGTCCCCTGGAAGATATCAATACAGCCATAGAGAACGCGGGTCGCCTGGAAGTTTATAAACTGGAAAAGAACGTAAGCATTCTGGCAACCATTGCCGGAGCCGCTCCTATGATCGGGTTTCTTGGAACCGTGATAGGAATGGTGATCGCCTTTCACGAGCTGGCAACCAGCAGCGGGCAGGCAGAAATGGGAGCCCTTGCTGAAGGTATCTATACTGCGATGACAACAACTGTGGCAGGATTGATAGTAGGTATTATTGCCTACATTGGTTACAACCACCTGGTGGTGAAAACAGATAAGGTAGTACATCAAATGGAAGCTACCGCTGTTGATTTCCTTGACCTTCTAAACGAACCTGCATAATATGAACTTAAGAGGTAGAAATAAGATCAGTCCCGAATTCAGTATGAGTTCCATGACTGATATTGTATTTCTTTTATTGATCTTTTTTATGCTCACTTCTCCGGCGATCACTCCGGAAGCCCTGGATCTTATTTTGCCAAAAGCAAAGGGAAAGACCACGACCAAACAGAATATTTCGGTGAGCATCACAAAAGATCTACAGATCTACATAAACAAGGAGCGGGTAACCAACAGCTCCCTGGAACAAAGGCTGAAGGCTGAACTGGCCGGAGTAGAGGACCCTACCATCATTCTCAGGGCCGAAGAAGGTGTGCCTATAGAAAAGGCCGTGAACGTAATGGATATCGCCAACAGGAACAGGTATAAGATCGTTCTTGCCGTAAAACCGGATTAATTTTCCCCTTTTAGTTCCTTATGCGAAAAGTGGAACTAAGTTTGCTACTAAACTGAAAAACCCATCAGGTGAAATTACTGGAAACAAAGCACGAAAAGAAATCTTTTGCCATCACGGTAGCTTTACACGTGCTGTTGATCTTGCTATTATTGTTTTTCGGTTTTAAATACCTTGATCCCCCACCTGAAAAAGGGATCGCTATTAATTTTGGAACCTCTGATGTTGGTTCCGGAACAGAGCAACCTACAGAACCTGTAAAATCCCAGCCTCAAAATACCAGTCCTGAAGTTACCCCGGTCAAAACCGAGATCAGCGAAAAAGTAGTGACCCAGGAAGCCGTAGAGGCCCCGGTGATCGAAAAAAAGAAAAAGGTAGAAGAGCCTATCGTGGAAAAAACAGTGAAACCGGTAGAAAAAGAACCTGAACCTGTAAAAAAACCCGATCCTAAACCTGATAAATCTACCACCGATGCCTTGAGCAGTATCCTAAACGGGCCAAAGAGTGACGGGCAGGCTACCGGGGGGGAAGGCAACGATGATGCCGCAGGTGACAAAGGAAGCCCTGATGGTAGCCCTGATGCTAAATCTTATTACGGTACCGGGATGGGACTGGATGGAGACGGAAATTATCGCCTTGGTGGCCGGAAAGCATTAAATAAAGAAAAATTTATACAGGATTGTAATGAATCAGGTATCGTGGTGGTGCAAATAGAAGTGGACCGCAACGGGCAGGTGATTCGGGCTACTCCCGGAGTGAAGGGGACTACCAACAGCTCACAGTGTTTACTGGATCCCGCTAAAAGGGCCGCCCTGGCCACACGCTTTAACAGTGATTCAAAAGCCCCTGCTACCCAGGTGGGGACCATTGTCTATAACTTTAAACTTTCAGAATAATTGAATACCTATAAGGAGACTGTTGACTGGATGTTTCAGCAGTTGCCCATGTACCAGCAGGTGGGAAACAAAGCTTATAAAGTTGATCTTTCCAATATCAGGAAGCTGGCCACACATCTTCAGAATCCACATCAAAAATTTAAGTCCATACATGTAGCAGGCACCAACGGGAAAGGATCTGTATCCCATATGCTCTCATCTGTCCTGCAGGAAAGCGGATACAGAGTAGGGCTATATACCTCTCCGCATCTAAAGGATTTCAGGGAACGTATAAAGATCAATGGAAAAGAGATAAGTGAAGAGGCCGTGATGGAATTTATCACTTCAAATAAGGCTTTTTTTGAAGCCGAACAACTTTCGTTTTTTGAAATGACGGTGGGAATGGCCTTTCAGTATTTTGCTGAAGAGAAGGTTGATATAGCAGTGATCGAAGTGGGCCTAGGCGGAAGGTTGGATTCTACCAATATTATTACCCCTGAAGTATCTGTGATCACGAATATTGGATTGGACCATACCGCCATCCTTGGTAATACCCTGGCTGAAATTGCTGCGGAAAAAGGAGGGATCATTAAAAAAGATACCCCTGTGGTCATTGGGGAATATCAGGAAGAAACCTTTCCTGTGTTTAAAAAAATAGCTGAGCGGTTAAATGCGCCGTTGTATCCTGCAGAAGAATATTCAGGATCTTTACCAGAAACTGACCTTCGGGGATATTATCAGAAAAAAAATGTACGCACCGTTATGAGTACGGTAGAAGTCCTTCAGGAGCGTGGGTGGAAAATCCCACCTGAAGCTACGGAAAAAGGACTTAAACAAGTAGTTTCCGGTACCGGTTTACGCGGAAGGTGGGAAGTGCTACGGGAAAACCCGAAAGTGATCTGTGATACCGCTCATAACAAAGAAGGTTTGGTTTATGCTATGAAGCAGTTACAGGAAGAGGAATTCAAACATTTGTTTCTGGTGATAGGGGTAGTAAATGATAAAGATCTCGATTCTGTATTACCTCTGTTTCCAAAGGAAGGCCAATATTTCTTTTGTAAACCGGCTATTCCACGCGGTATGGAAGCTCCATTACTTCGGAAAAAAGCTGGTGGTAACGGCCTTATAGGAGAGGCATACAATTCGGTTTCAGAAGCTTATGAGGCTGCGCTGCAAGCGGCATCAGCAGGAGATGTGATCTATGTGGGAGGAAGTACTTTTACGGTAGCAGAAATAATTTAATTTTTTTGAAATTATTCTTTGCACAAAACAAATTCTAGTCTATATTTGCATCCGCATTCAGAGAGACATATACTTCAAAGAATTCGGAAAAGTTCAAACTTTTTAATGATTTCGGGCAATTAGCTCAGTTGGTTCAGAGCACCTCGTTTACACCGAGGGGGTCGGGGGTTCGAATCCCTCATTGCCCACAGAAAAAAGGCTTCCTCTCGGAGGCCTTTTTTGATTACAGCATAAAAGGGTGATTAGCTCAGCTGGTTCAGAGCACTACCTCGACAAGGTAGGGGTCACTGGTTCGAACCCAGTATCACCCACAAGTGGGGAATTTCAATTTTTAAGAAAAAAATTCCAGAATTATTACAAACCTCACAGGTTTTTAAAACCTGTGAGGTTTTTTTGGTTTTGAGAACATCATTAGCGTGGTCAGTTCTTGAAATTCCCCTCCTCCGGAGGGGTGTCCGCAGTGCGGGGTGGGGATTTTAAAAAAAACCTTGCAGGTCAGACGGATCCAGGTTTCAATTTTGAACCTTGAATTTTAAATAATTAATTGTCTTTACAGCAATTCCAAAACCCTTTCCAGGGCCATTCCTCTCGAACCTTTAATTAAAATAACCCCCGAATTGAATTCTGAAGGTTGAAACCAGTCTTTAAATTGTTCAAAAGTTTCAAATTTTTTCACTTTTCCCGGAATGGTAGAGGTTCCGTAGAAATTGGAGCCGATGAGATATGCCTTATCAATGTTGGATTCCTGGAGATTTTTCATCAGGTCTTCATGCTCCTCCCGGGATGTGGAACCAAGTTCAAACATATCTCCTAAAATGGCAATTTTAGGGGAATTTTCCATGCTGCTGAGATTGTCCAGGGCGGCTGCCATACTGGAAGGATTAGCATTGTAAGCATCGAGAATGATCTTCCGGTTGTCTTTTAAGATGATCTGGGACCGGTTGTTTTGCGGGATGTATTCCTCAAGAGCAGCTTTGATCTTCTTTGGGTCTACCTCAAAGTATTTACCTATAGAATAAGCGGCAGCCATGTTGGTGCCGTTAAAGCTTCCTGTTAGATTTCCATAAATGCTTTGATCGTCCACTTCGATCCCTGCAAAAGAGTTTTTCTGAAGGTATTTAACGGTGACATGAGCCTCTGCTTTGGTGCCAAAGCTGTATACCCGCGGATAGTTGATTTCCTCTTTCTGGAGTTCATCATCAAGATTCAAAAACAACATTTTCTGATGCTGTTTCAGGTGATCGTATAATTCCTTCTTTCCTTTGATGACACCTGCCACACTTCCGAAGCCTTCCAGATGGGCCTTGCCAAAGTTCGTGATGTATCCAAAATCCGGGAGGGCGATGTTGCACAGGAATTCTATTTCTTTTTGATGATTGGCACCCATTTCTATAATTCCAATTTCAGTGTCCCCGGTCATAGACAGGAGGGATAGAGGAACTCCTATATGGTTGTTAAGGTTGCCTGTGGTAGCCACAGTGTTGAACTTTTTTGAAAGTACTGCATTGATGAGCTCCTTGGTGGTGGTTTTGCCGTTACTTCCTGTAAGTGCCAGAATGGGAAGCTTAAGATGCTTCCGGTGAAATGTGGCAAGTTCCTGCAGCGCCTTCAATACATTCTCAACCCGAATCATTTTTTTATCCTGTGTAGGTATGTCCTCGTCTATAACGGCATGAGCTGCTCCTTTTTCGAGGGCTTCCGCAGCAAATTCATTTGCATTGAAATTTTCTCCTTTTAAGGCGAAGAAGATACTGCCCGGTTTGATCTTTCTGGTATCGGTACTCACTCCTGTGCTGTCAAGGAACAGCTTATGTAGTTGGTGTAATTCCATGAATTAAAACTATAAAAAAAGCCCTAATCAGATTAGGGCTTTCGTTTAATATTTTCAGAAAATTAATTCTTTGCTGTTTTGTTTTTCTTTAAAGATTTGGAACCAACGCGAGACATAGCATTTCTAAACCCTATGTAATCTGTAGCCATATCTTGAGGGAAATATCTTCTTTGGGCAGGATCAAGCCAATAGGCGCGATCTCTCCAGGAACCTCCCTTGTAAACCCTCACATTGTCATCAATTAAAGTATTCCTTCCTGTGGTCTCGTCATACTGTAAACTTCTTCCACCTAAACTATCAACTGTTGCAGTGTGAACAGGAGAGTTGTACATTCTTTGGTTTGGATCTTCAACTTCTGCGAAATTGTCATAATAACGTGTTGACCTCTTGTCGCCGTCACGGAAGCTTCTGTTGTCACTTTCAGAAAAATTACTTCTCAGGTAGGTGTCTTCAGGTGTGATAGGTACGGTTTTGATCTCTCCGGGAAGGTTTCTGGCTACTATCCTTCCGTTACTCAGGGTGTCGTATTCGATCTGGTCTACGCCCAGAACTTCTACGGTACCGTCTTCTGAAATTGCATGTTTAGTGTAAACATTTCCCCGGTAGTAGTTGAAATCGTTGAATTCATCGTCAACAATGGGTCTGTAAACATCAGCTACCCACTCTGCTACGTTTCCGGCCATATCATAAAGGCCAAAATCATTAGGTTCATAAGTTTTAACTTCAGCAGTAATATCGGCTCCGTCATCACTCCAGCCTGCTATACCACCGTAGTCTCCGTCTCCCTGCTTAAAGTTTGCCAATTGGTCGCCACGACTTTTGGCATCCCCTGAACGGGTGTATTGTCCGTCCCATGGATATTTTTTTCTACCCCTATATACATTATAATTCCTGATCCCTACAAGGGCCAGGGCTGCATATTCCCATTCTGCTTCTGTTGGAAGTCGGTACTCAGGTAAAAGTACTCCATGCTTACGTTGTACATAAAGGTTCGTGCTATCTTTGGTCATGAACCTGTCTGCTTTATTACCACCCCTGGCGATACTGTCATTACCTCCATAAGCTTTGGTTGGGGCATTTAAATAAGTTTCTGTGCTGAAGGTTTCTCCCGGCTCCACGGCGTATCTGGCCCCTTCGAGGGTGAATCCTTCTTTTTCCAGCCTAAGTTCATTAACTCTATCTGTTCTCCATTTACTGAATTCCACAGCCTGGATCCAGCTTACTCCTACCACCGGATAATTCGCATAGGCGGGATGGCGGAGATAGTTATTGGTCATGGTTTCATTATACCCTAAACGATTTCTCCATACCAGCGTGTCCGGTAAAGCTCCGTGATATATGTTGCGGTATCTTTCTTCACTGGGAGGATAGACCCGTTTAAGATAATCAAGGTATTCCAGGTACATAAGGTTTGTCACCTCTGTTTCATCCATATAAAAGGACTGGACATGTTGTTGAGTGGGAGTGTTGTTCCAGTCATGCATCACATCGTCCTGTACCCTTCCCATTGTGAAGGTTCCACCCTCTACGAAAACCAGTCCTGGACCTGCTTCCTGTTCATCATAATCTGCATTGTAGGTGAAACCGCCTTCCTTGGAATTAATGTCCCATCCTGTGGCGCGGGAATTATTCTTGTAATCCTTGGAGTTGTTACAGCTTAGGAGACCAGCACTTACAGCGAGGGCTAAAAACGCTTTTACAGCAACCTTATTTCTCATATTCACAATATCTTTTGTAGCAATTTTGGCTTTGCAATATAGTAATTAACGCTAAACTTTCAAGAATATTTCAAATGACCTGTAATCTTGTAGGATCCTGAAAATCTTGATGCTAACGTTTTTTTTCCGCTCTAAATCTGAGGGTATAAATTTAATTCTGCCTTCAGGAACTTATTTCTGAAGGTTCTCATATTCAAAGCAAAAGTAATTGTTTTTTCGAACTTAAGTATAATAATTGGAATTACGCAGGCTCTACCGGTAAGGATTACCATTAATTATATCTTAAAATTTATGTAAGACAAAACCTGCAGAATTTCAGGAAGCGGTAGAGCAGGGGTTATTTTATTGGTTCTCAGACCCGAAAGGTGGTTATGTCTGTGCATTGGTCGTTTTTATTGGTGCTTTCAAAGAAAAAGAAGCAGGTATTATAAGCTTCTGTTAAACTCTGCGTTATGTTATAATAAAATACAGAATTTAGGGTAATTCATTATTTTGTCGTTTGAATTCAGGTATATTTGTTAATTATTAATTAGTCCTATGAAAAATTTACCACTCTTAATATTAAGTGCTGTATTCTTTTTTAATGCTAAATCTTATGCGCAGGAAGAGCAGGACCGGGTTATAACCACAGCTGTTCCTTTCCTGTTGATCGCAGCCGATGCAAGAGCTGCGGGAATGGGTGACCAGGGGGTTGCCACTTCTGTAGATGCCTTTTCCCAGCAATGGAATCCTGCCAAATATGTTTTTGCAGAAAGCCAGCAGGGCTTCGGGGTTACCTATACTCCTTACCTTAGCGAACTGGTAAATGATATTTTCCTGGGGAACATTACCTATTTCAATCGTATCAACGAACGAAGTGCCTTCGGGGCAAGTTTTAAATATTTCAGTATGGGAAATATCGAAGCCCGTGAAACTCCCGATGATCTTCCTTTAATATTAAGTCCTAATGAATTCACGCTGGATCTTTCTTATGCTTTGAGATTGAGTGATCATTTTTCAATGGCCGTGGCAGGACGTTATCTGCGGTCTGACCTTAAACTGGCCCCGGTAGATGCAGATGCGACCGCGGCAGGAACTTTTGGGGTAGATGTAGCTGCCTTTTTTAGAAGTAGTGCCATAGATTATACCCGATTTGACGGACGCTGGAGGGCAGGCTTGAATATCTCCAACATTGGGCCTAAAATTAAATATGATGAAGGCGGTCAGGAAAACTTCATCCCCACTAATCTTAAACTGGGAGGAGGATTTGATTTTATACTTGATCCTTCCAATCGTATTGGAACCTATCTTGAATTTAATAAATTACTGGTCCCCACGCCAAAGGACTTTGATGGTGACGGCGATATAGATTCTGAAGATAACCAGGAGTACAATTCAATTGGTGCCGTGGAAGGTATTTTTAAATCTTTTGGAGATGCCCCCGATGGTTTTTCTGAAGAGCTTAAGGAGGTGACTTATGCTCTTGGAGCAGAATATGTATATCAGGATGTATTTTCACTTAGAACAGGGTACTTCCATGAAAGCCCTGAAAAAGGATCTCGTGAATTTATTTCTTTTGGTGCAGGTTTCAGATATACGGTCGTGAATATTGATATTTCCTATTTATTTTCTACTTCAGAAGTGGTAAGTCCGCTTGAAGGAACTTTGAGGTTTGGTCTTACCTTTAATTTTGGAAGACAGTACAACGAAATCTATTAGACTTTTAACTGCTGAAAATTTTCCTTAATAATAGTTACCTTTGCTCCCGCAAAATGAGCAGGTTAATTCCCGGACTTTTAAAGTTGCGGGAACTTTTATCTATAGAAACCCAGTAAATGAAAAAAATTACCATAAGTGCAGATCTGGACATATTTGATGGGGTAGAAGAATTGCCCAATGAGGTTCAGGTTTTAATGGAAAAAGCTGTAGAAGCCAGGGAAAGATCTTATTCCCCATATTCTAAATTCAGGGTAGGTGCGGCCATAGAGCTCGGGAATGGCGAAGTGGTCACGGGCAGTAATCAGGAAAACGCTTCCTATCCTGCAGGACTTTGCGCAGAAAGGACAGCCATTTTTTACGCCGGGGCAAAATATCCTGGAGTGAAGATGCAAAAACTGGTTCTTACCGCGAGATCTTTAAACCACACCGTAGACACTCCAACCCCACCTTGTGGATCCTGCAGGCAGGCCATAGCAGAATATGAAGTGAAGCAGGATGGACCTATCGAGATCTTTTTTATGGGGGAGACGGGAAAAGTGGTGAAAGCAAGATCTATATCAGATCTTTTGCCCCTGATTTTTGACAATTCCTACCTGTAGATTTTTTAGCGGTTTTTTACTGTAGAAACTGTTTTCCATTCCTTTTGAAAATAGTATTTTTGTCGTTCGCTTGGCGGAAGCATTGCTTAGCAATTAAAATTTGTTATTAATGAAGAAAATTACAAAAGCCACTTACCTTAAGTGGTATGAGGAAATGCTGTTCTGGCGGAAGTTTGAAGACAAGCTTGCGCAGGTATATATTCAGCAGAAAGTAAGAGGTTTTTTACACTTGTATAACGGTCAGGAAGCTATTCTTGCCGGAGCCTTGCACGTCATGGATCTTAAGAAAGATAAAATGATCACTGCTTACCGTAACCACGTGCAGCCTATTGGTATGGGGGTGGATCCTCGAAGGGTAATGGCCGAATTATATGGTAAAAAAACCGGAACATCTCAGGGAATGGGAGGTTCTATGCATATATTTTCAAAAGAACACCGCTTTTATGGCGGTCACGGAATTGTTGGAGGGCAGATACCTTTGGGTGCCGGTCTCGCATTTGCCGATAAATATTTTAAGACCGGGGCAGTTACCCTTACTTTTTTAGGGGATGGAGCTGCACGCCAGGGAGCGCTTCATGAAACCTTTACTATGGCTGTGAAATGGAACCTGCCGGTAGTTTTCTGCGTAGAGAACAATGGGTATGCCATGGGAACTTCTGTAGCACGTACTTCTAAAAGCACCGAGATCTGGAAATTAGGCTTGGGTTATGATATGCCTTGTGGCCCTGTTGACGCTATGAATCCGGTGAAGGTTGCCGAAGCTCTTGATGAAGCTATGGCCCGCGCCAGAAAAGGTGAAGGTCCAACTTTCCTTGAGTTGAAGACATACCGTTACCGTGGTCACTCCATGAGTGATGCCCAGCAGTACCGTACCAAAGAAGAGGTGGCAGAATACCAGAAGATAGATCCCATTACACAGGTGAAAGATGTTCTTTTAGAAAAGAAATATGCTACAGATAAAGATATCAAGGAGATGGATAAACGGGTGAAAGACCTGGTGAGCGAATGTGAAAAGTTCGCTGAAGAAAGTGATTTCCCTGATATTCAAACTATGTATGATGTAGTTTACGAGCAAAAGGATTATCCGTTTTTACCCCATAAATTATAATTGATTATGGCAGAAGTAGTAAAAATGCCTCGTTTGAGCGACACCATGGAAGAAGGTGTTGTTGCAAAATGGCTTAAGCAGAAAGGTGACAAAGTAGAGGAGGGAGATATCCTGGCTGAGATCGAGACAGACAAAGCCACGATGGAATTTGAATCTTTTTATGAGGGTACTTTGTTGCATATTGGAGTACAAGAAGGGGAAACTGCCCCTATAGATGCACTTTTAGCCATCATAGGAGAAGAAGGAGAGGATATTTCGGCTCTTTTGGATGAGGGTGGATCTGCTAAAGAAAAAGCTTCGGAAGACACCGCATCATCAGAAGACGGGAAAGAAGAAAAACCGGAATCAAAAGATGATGAAGAAAAAGAAGAAGGAGAAGGATCTTCTGAAGGTGGTGAAGTCCCTGAAGGAGTTGAAATAATCAAAATGCCCCGCCTTAGTGATACCATGGAAGAGGGAACAGTTGCTACCTGGTTGAAACATAAAGGTGATAAAGTAGAAGAGGGGGATATCCTGGCCGAGATCGAAACTGATAAGGCTACAATGGAATTTGAATCTTTCTATGAGGGTACTTTATTGCACATAGGGATTCAGGAAGGTGAATCTGCACCTGTAGACAGTGTGCTCGCTATTATTGGACCAGAAGGGACAGACGTATCCTCTCTTGTGAAAACCGGTGGAGCCGCCAAAGCTAAATCTGGCAAAAAAGCTCAAAGTAAGGAACCTGCTTCCGAAGAAAAGAAAACTTCCGAAGCACCAAAAACCACTCAAGACGGCCGTCGGATCTTTGCATCGCCTTTGGCCAAAAAGATGGCCGATGATCTGGGGATCGATCTTTCCACAGTGAAAGGTTCTGGTGAAAATAACCGGATCGTTAAAAAAGATATCGAAACCTACAAGCCTTCAGAAAAAGCTGCTTCGGCTCCTGCTCCTGAAAGTAAAGAGGCCCCGGCCGCAGCACAAACCTATATCCCCGCAGGGGAAGAAAGTTTCGAGGAGATCAAGAACTCGCAGATGCGAAAGACCATTGCGAAGAGGCTTGGAGAATCCAAATTCAATGCACCACATTATTATCTTACCATTGAGGTGGACATGGCAAATGCCATGGCAAACCGTAAGCAGATCAATGAGCTGCCAGATGTGAAGGTATCTTTTAATGATATCGTGATCAAAGCGACTGCAATGGCCTTGAGAAAACACCCAAGAGTGAATTCACAGTGGACAGGTGATACCACAAAGATCGCGAAGCATATCCATATGGGGGTTGCTGTAGCGGTTGAAGATGGATTGGTTGTTCCTGTACTGCAATTTGCAGATCAAATGAGCATGACCCAGATAGGTGCTAATGTAAAGGATCTTGCAGGTAAGGCACGGAATAAAAAACTACAACCACAGGAAATGGAAGGAAGTACCTTTACTGTTTCCAACCTTGGAATGTATGGGATCACTGAGTTTACCAGTATTATTAACCAGCCAAACTCTGCAATACTTTCTGTAGGAACTATCGTAGAGAAGCCGGTGGTGAGAAACGGACAGATAGTGGTGGGTAATACCATGAAGCTCACACTTGCCTGTGATCACAGGACTGTTGACGGTGCCACCGGTGCTGCATTTTTAGAGACCTTGAAAAAGTATCTTGAAAATCCTGTTACCATGCTGGCATAACCAATTTCATGTCTATAATATAACAAAGGAATCCCGCGAATTGCGGGATTTTTTTATCTTTAGGCCCATGAGAAAAATCCCGATCTTAGGTGCAATCGCATTATTCATTTCTGCTTTAGGATGTAAAGAGGCAAAAGAGGTCACCACTTCCCATAATTCTTCGCCATATAGCATTTCAGAATCTTCTGTTGCCAATACATTAGAGTACCTGTCTTCAGACGATCTTAAGGGAAGAGCGACGGGCACAGCCGGTATTGAACAGGCCGCAACCTATATTGAAGATGAATTTGAAACGCATGGTTTGAAACCTTATTTCAGAAGTTACAGAGATACTTTTGAAGTGGAAGGCGTCACCGGTTATAATATGGTGGCTTTAAAGGAAGGAACAGATCCCGCTTTCAAGGATGAATACATCATTATTGGAGGACATTACGATCATGTAGGTTTTGCCAGGAAAGTAGGATTGGACTCCATAGCCAATGGTGCCAATGACAACGCTGCCGGCACTGCCGCAGTATTGGAACTTGCCAGGTATTTTTCTAATAGGGATACCAAAAGAAGTCTTCTGTTTACCCTTTTTTCTGCGGAAGAAATGGGACTGATAGGAGCAAAACACCTGGCAGGAAAATTAAACGCTGCACCTCTTGATCTTTATGTAATGTTCAATATAGAGATGATTGGTGTACCCATGAAGAATAATGATTATATGGCCTATCTCACAGGTTATAATAAAAGCAACCTGGCTGAAAAATTCAACCGGTATGCCGGGAAAGAAGTTTTAGGATTTCTTCCGGAAGCAGAAAAATTCAGGCTTTTTGAAAGAAGCGATAACCATCCTTTTTACCAGGAATTCAATGTGCCAGCTCAGACCATTTCCACCTTCGACTTTTCCAATTATGATTATTACCATCATGTCAAGGATGAGTTCGAACACATGGATACCGCTCATATGACAGAATTGATAGAGGCTATTGCTCCGGGATTAACTGAAATGGCAAACTCACCTGAAAGGGAAATACAAATGGCAGAATGAAAAATATTATTGTAACAGGAACGAGCAGGGGAATTGGACTGGAGCTGGTAAAGATATTAGCTGCCCGTGGGCACAGGGTGCTTTCCCTTTCCAGGAATGAGAAACCGGTAGCCGATCTACAGCTTGAACAGGTTCATTCCTTGTCATGTGACCTCACTCAGGAAGTAAATTTACAGGCTGTTTCACAATTTGTAGCACAAAACTGGGATCGTGTGGATGTCGTGATCCATAATGCCGGGGCTATAGTGAACAGGCCTTTTGAAGAAATTTCCTTGAAGGACTTTGAAAAGGTTTTTCAGGTCAATGTTTTTGGAGTCGCAGCGCTTACCAAAGCTGTGGTTCCCTTTATGAAAAAGGATGGACATGTGGTAACGATCAGCAGTATGGGAGGAGTTCAGGGAAGTATGAAGTTTCCGGGACTTTCAGCATACAGTTCCAGTAAAGGGGCGGTAATCACTCTTACTGAATTGCTTGCTGAAGAATACAAGGAATCAGGTCCCTCTTTTAATGTTCTCGCCCTTGGCGCAGTGCAAACTGAAATGCTGGCAGAAGCATTTCCCGGATATGAAGCTCCTGTGAAGCCCGATGAAATGGCTGAATACATTGCAGAATTCTCCCTGACGGGTAATAGATTCTACAACGGTAAATTACTTCAGGTTTCCAATAGCACCCCTTGATTGAATGAAAAATATATTAGAAAAATATATTCCTACACATGCGGTAGAGCCGGTTTTTGGTTTGATCGAAGCAAATCAGATCCACCTTAAGATCGTTAATGAAAGAAAGACCAGGCATGGGGACTACCGAAGGCTGCCTCACGGGGTACACCAAATTACCGTTAATGCAAGCCTCAACAAATACCGTTTCCTGATTACTCTTATCCATGAGATCGCACATCTTTTTGCATTTGAAAAATACGGAAGACAGATTAAGCCTCATGGATTGGAATGGAAGCAAATTTTTCAAAAGTTGATGTTGCCGTTCATAAGACCAGAAATTTTTCCTTCAGAACTGCTTCCGGTGATCGCCAGGCACTTTAAGAACCCAAAGGCCAGCAGTGATACAGATGCAAGACTCTCTGTGGCATTGAAAAGTTTTGATGAAAAAAATGACAGGAATTATGTTTTTGAAGTTCCTCATGGGAGTATTTTCAGGATCTATAACGGAAAGATCTTCCAAAAAGGGCAACGTCGCATTAAACGTTATGAATGTACAGAGGTCAAAACAGGGAGAATTTACCTGTTTCAGCCAAACGCGGAGGTAGAACTGTTAAAGACGGCGAATTAAAATACGGAGAGAATGAACAAAGATAATTATGCGGTTCTTATGGCCGGTGGAGTAGGATCTAGATTCTGGCCCGTTAGCACTACTCAAAAGCCCAAGCAGTTCAGGGATCTTTTAGGTACCGGGGAGACGCTTATACAAACCACCTTTAGAAGATTGACCGCTTTGGTTCCTGCGGAAAATATCCTGATCCTTACCAATGAAAAATATGAGATCCTCGTTCACGATCAACTAAATGTGGAGCCGGGGCAGGTGGTACTGGAACCCGCCATGCGCAATACCGCACCGGCGGTCTTACTGGCTGCTTTAAAGATCTATAAAAAGAATAAAAATGCCGTGATGATCATGGCACCAAGCGATCACTGGATCGAGAATGAAACTGCGTTTACAAATGATATAAACGCGGCCTTTGAAGCCTGCCGAAGAGATGACAGGATCGTGACCCTTGGGGTTCTACCTTCCTTTCCTAATACAGGCTATGGGTACATACAATATGACAAAAATGGAAGTGGCAAAGTTAAAAACGTCAATGAGTTCACCGAAAAACCTACTATAGAAGTTGCGCGCAGATTTCTGAAAGAAGGCAACTACCTTTGGAACGCCGGGATCTTTATATGGAATGTTGATTTTATTCTACGCTCATTTTCCAGAAATCTCCCTGAGCTCTATGATCTTTTTGATAAGGGCAGGGAAAAACTGAATACCGTTGAGGAATTTGATTTCATTGGAAAACATTATTCTTCTGCTCCCGATATTTCCATTGATTACGGGATCCTCGAAAAGGAGAAAAATATTTTTGTCATTCCGGCTTCCTTTGACTGGAATGATCTGGGTACCTGGGGTTCCTTGTTCGATCAATGTGATAAGGACGGACAGGAAAATGTGGTTCTTAATGCCCGGGTGCTTGCTCAGGCTTCAGAAGGAAATATAATAAGTTCCAACTCCAATAAGGTTGTGGTAATTGACGGACTCCACCGATATATCGTGGTTGACGAAAAAGATGTATTATTGATCGTTCCGAAGGAAAAAGAGCAGGAGATAAAGCAGATAAGGGAGATGGTTCAGAAAAAATTCGGAGAAAATCTAGGTTAGCGAATGGAGAATAACAGTAACAGCACTTCTATTGAGGCAGGAACCGGAGCGAACGGAAAATCCCTTTGGCGGGAACTAAAGAGTTTTCTTAAAGAATTATTGGATATTCATGAGGATACAGATCGCGATACCACCATGGAGACGGTTAAGCGCGATATCTCTTTTAAAGGGCATAATGCCTGGATCCTTGTGTTCTCAATATTTGTCGCTTCTATTGGCCTTAACGTGAGTAGCACTGCCGTGGTTATTGGTGCCATGTTGATCTCCCCTCTAATGGGACCCATTGTGGGGGTGGGATTCTCGGTTGCGATAAACGACGTGGACACCCTGAAACGCTCTTTGGTCAATTTGGGTGTTATGGTAGTGTTGAGTGTACTTACGGCTTACCTGTATTTCCTGGTTTCTCCTATCAAGGAGGAAACCCCCGAACTGGTGGCTCGTACTTATCCTACTATCCTCGATGTGCTTATTGCTATTTTTGGCGGTCTTGCCCTTATAGTGGCGAAAACTAAAAAAGGAGCCATAGCCAGTGTGATCTTTGGGGTTGCTATTGCAACGGCCCTTATGCCACCCCTGTGTACCGTAGGTTATGGCCTGGCAATTGGTAACTGGGAATATGCAGGTGGTGCCTTATATCTTTTCTCGATCAACTCAGTCTTCATTGCTCTTTCAACTTTTCTGGTTTCAAAATTATTAGGGTTTCCCCTGGTAAAATATGCCAACAGCAGGCGTCGTAAAAATACTGCCCGCCTTGCCTCTTTGATCGCTATCCTGGTAATGATACCAAGTATCATCCTTTTCGTAAACCTTTTAAGTGAGCAGGTTTTCAATAGTAAAACAAAAGAATTTGTAAATGATGTGATAAAGTATCCCGGGGCTGAAGTGGTCAAATTTAACCAGGATTATAAAACAAAGATCATTGATATTTATCTTATTGGAAAACCTGTGCCCCAGGAGCAGATCTACCAGTGGAAATCACAGCTGAACAGTATTCCGAAGCTGGAAGACGTGGTACTTGATGTTCACCAGGGGTCCTACCAAAGTCCGGAAATGGCAGCGCAATTGACCAGTGAGGTAAGGACCGGGATCCTGGAAGACCTTTACATGCGCAACCAGCAGGTGGTGGAAGATAAAGATGCACGTATTAGGTTACTGGAGCAGGAACTAATGCACTATCGTAGTTCAGGTATCCCTTTCGAAAAAATCACCCGTGAGGCTAAGATCAATTATAAGAATATCAGGGAGATGAGTTATGCGAACAATCTGGTGACCAATTTTTCGAAGATAGATACTATTCCTACATTCAACATTAGATGGGATAACTCTCTTTCCCGGGCTTCACGGAACGAAGAAATGAATAAACTGCAGGAGTGGTTAATGGTAAGGCTTGCCCTTGATACCATCTCCGTGAGAACGATCAATTGATCAATTGATCAAAATCCCTGCATCTGGGCTTTTCTAACCTTTCTGAATAGATCTGAGGAATAGACGAATTCGGTTACCGCTTCATTTTCAGCTTTAAAGATAACCTCTTTATCGCCTTCCCACTCCAGTTTTCCGTCTTTAAGAAAAACGATCTTTTCCCCTATTTCCAGAACCGAGTTCATATCATGGGTATTGATCACCGTGGTGATGTCATATTCCCTGGTGATCTCCAGGATGAGGTTATCTATCACCGTAGCGGTTTGTGGATCAAGTCCCGAGTTGGGTTCATCACAAAAAAGGTATTTTGGGCGGTTCACAATGGCACGGGCTATGGAAACCCTTTTCTGCATCCCCCCGCTTATCTCCACCGGCATTTTCTGTTGCTGTGCTTCGGCCAGGTTAACCCTATCCAATACTTCCTTTACCCGCTTCATCATGGTTGCCCGGTTTTGTTTGGTGAACATGCGCAAAGGGAACATTACGTTTTCCTCCACGGTCATGGAATCGAACAGAGCACCACCCTGGAACACCATTCCCATTTGCTGGCGTAGTTCCCTTTGCTCCTCTTCGCTGAATGAAGAAAATGCCTGTCCGTCATAAAGGATCTTTCCTGAATCGGGTCTGAAAAGGCCTAACAAACATTTTAAAAATACTGTTTTTCCTGCCCCCGACTGGCCTATGATGAGGTTGGTCTGTCCTTTTGGAAAGACCGTTGAGATCCCTTTCAGGATCTCTTCCCCATCAAAAGCTTTTTTAATATTCTTTACTTCTATCATGAGCTTAACAGTAATTGGGTTATTACATAATTGGCGATGATGATCACCACACTGGTCCAAACGAACGACGTGGTGCTTGCCCGTCCAACTTCAAGTGCTCCCCCTTTCATGTAATAACCATGGTAAGAAGGAATAGTCGCTAATATTAAGGCAAAAATGAAGGTCTTTGCAAACGCGTAGACCAGGTGAAAGGAGTTAAAATCATCCTGTAGCCCCGAAATAAAATCTTCTGATGAAACAAAACCTCCAAATACACCCGCACTATAAGCCCCCAGGATTCCAAGGAACATGGAGATCGCAATAATAAAGGGGTAAGTAAGCATGGCGATGATCTTCGGAAAGATCAAATAGTTTAAGGAGTTTATTCCCATCACTTCCAGGGCATCAATTTGCTGGGTAACCCGCATTGATCCAATACTCGAAGTGATGTAGGAACCTACTTTTCCTGCCATAATAATGGAAATGAAAGTAGGTGCGAATTCCAGGATCACAGACTGCCTTGCTGCAAAGGCAATGAGCGTTCGGGGTATCAACGGGTTGTTGAGGTTAAGTGCAGTTTGTATGGCTACAACTCCTCCAATAAAAAAGGAAATGAAAGCAACTATACCCAGGGATCCCAATATAAGGTCGTCTATTTCTTTAAAGATTAGATTGGTGAGAACCGATCTTTTGGTCATTCGGCCGAAAACCCCTTTTAGCATTAAAAAATATTCACCAATAGAATGCAGATAGCCCATTTATAAATTTTGTAAATGCTAAAATACTAATTTTTTCAAGCAAAGTATTTAAGCTTGACTTAATCTTTGAAGCCTTATAAAATTGTATTTTTGGGACAATAAATATTTTATAATGAAGCATTTTATTCAAATTTTTTTAGCTGTTTTTTTCGTCCAGGTCGTTTCTGCACAGGACGGTTCCCGGGAGGGATTTAATCCATCCAAAGATCTCAGGACTCAACCAAAACTGGTGGTAGGGGTAGTAGTAGATCAAATGAGATATGATTTCATAACCCGATTCTGGGACAGGTTTGGGGACGGTGGGTTCAAAAAGCTCATTTCTGAAGGTTATAATCTTCGCAATACTCATTTTAGTTATATTCCTACCTATACAGGACCGGGACACGCTTCGGTCTATACGGGGAGTTCTCCCGAATCACATGGAATAATAGGAAATAACTGGTACAATAAATTTATCGGGGAGATGGTTTATTGTGTTGGAGACCCGGCGGTAAATTCTGTAGGTACAACTTCAGATGCAGGGAAAATGTCTCCCCACCGTCTCCTTACCACTACCGTCGCAGATGAAAACAGGTTGCATACGCAAATGCGCGGAAAGACCATTGGGATCGCATTAAAAGATCGCGGAGCAATATTGCCTGCCGGTCATACAGCTAATGCTGCTTATTGGTTTCATGGGCAGGACGAGGCTAAATGGGTGACCAGCTCATTTTATACTGAAGAACTACCAGACTGGGTGGAGGAATTCAATACTTCCGGTAGGGCACAGTCTTACATGAAGCCCTGGGAAACCCTTTTTGATACTGATACCTACTTGGAAAGTGGAATAGATATCAATGATTTTGAAGGAGGCTTTAAGGGAAAGGAAGATACAGGATTTCCTTATGACTTTCCGAAGTTACAGGAACAAAACGGAGGATATGATATAATTAAGGAAAGTCCTTTTGGGAACAGCTTAACTGCAGATTTTGCCATAGCCGCTCTCGAAGGGGAAGATTTGGGACAAGATGAGATCACCGACTTTCTTACGGTTAGTTTCTCTTCCACAGATTACCTTGGCCATAATTTTGGAGTGAACTCAAAAGAGGTGCAGGATAGTTACCTCCGTCTGGATCTTGACCTGCAGCGTCTTCTTGAGGCTCTGGATGATAAAGTTGGGGAAGACAACTATACCTTATTCCTCACTTCAGATCATGGTGGAGTTCATGTACCGTCTTATCTGCAATCTGTAAAGATCCCGGCGGGATATTTTAATAGTTCAGAATTCAGGGATTCTCTGAATGATTATTTGGGAGATGTTTTTGGAGAAGATACCTTTATTAAGAACATTTCAAATAACCAGATATTTTTCGACTATGAAGTATTGGAAGATAATGATATTTCAAGGGTTGAGCTGCAAAGAGAAGTTGCACATTTTGCACTTCAATATGAGCAGGTGAATAAGGTCTTTACAAGAGAACAACTGGAGGCAACAAGTTATTCCGATGGAATTGATGCTGCCGTTGATAACGGTTTTCACCAGAAAAGGAGTGGTGATGTAATGTTTGTACTTGAACCGTCTGTTATTTCTTATTCAAAAACCGGCTCCACTCATGGCAGTGGCCAGAATTATGATACCCATGCTCCTCTCATTTTTTACGGAAAGGGGATAAAACATGGAAATACATTGGAGCGTACAGGAATCGAGGATATTGCACCAACGATCTCTGCTTTATTAGGGATTTCATTTCCAAACGGCTCAACAGGTAGACCATTATATATGGTCTTTGAAAACTAACCGAACAACTTTGCGAACATCTTTTTATAACGGAGCCTTCTTATGAAGGCTCCTTCTTTTTTTGTCACCAGGAAAGTGGAGTTTGCGACAGCGGCCCTAAAATATCCTTCAAGGTAATCTTTGAGAAGCGCCGGTTTTCTCTTCTTCAGGGCAAGTTTGACCGAGGCAATGGTAGTAATGATGAATCCATAGCGAAGCTTGTAAAAAGCTTCCCCTTGTTTCCATCTGGCCTTTTTATGGTACGTAAACCCGGTTGGTCTGAGGTGTTTTACCTTTAAAGATGGATCGGTCACTATTTCCCAGCCATGGAATTGAGCCAGCAGTTCATCTGCAGTATCCCAACCCATTGATGGTTTAAGTCCGCCAATATCCCTGAAACATTCCTTTCGGTAAGCCTTTAGCGCTCCTCTGATATGATCCTTATCTGTAAGGCTTTCCAAAACCCATTCTTCTTCCTGCTGAATGTAACAGAAACCTCCAGCCATCCCCACCTTTGAATTTTTTGAAAAATGCCGGCTGATGGTTTCGAGGTAATTCTCCGGAAAGATAAGGTCAGCATCAAATTTGCAGATCACATCATAGGTGTCATCTAAAGTTTCTAATCCCTTCTGAAAGGCATTGATAACTTTGCTTCCCGGGAGATGTTCTTCTGAAGAAGTCGTTTTTACCAGGGAGATTAAAGGATATTTCCGGGTAAGTTCTGAAACAATTTCTGCAGTACCATCGGCTGATTGATCGTCAACTACCACCAGTTTTGATGGAAGAAGACTTTGTCTTGAGAGGGATTCTAAAGTTTCCCTTATAAATGCTTCTTCGTTGTGAGCGGGAATGACAATGTAAATTTTCAAAGTCTGCAGGTCTTTCGGCTAAATTACACTTTTTAAACATCTGTTTCCAAAGAAGCTTTTCTGAACATTATTTTTAAGAATGGCCGTAGTACCGGTCGCTTCCATTCAGAAATAAGATTTCCTGTAACAAGCACTATTGCGACAAAGGTCAATCCGGTTTTAGGAAACCCGGCTCCAATGAACAGCGAAGGAAAAAGGATGAGGAGGATTCCTGTCCACACCTGGAATCTATTGTAGGTAGGATAATTATTTTTAGCAGGAATAGCCCGCAATTGGTTATCATTATAAAAGATGTTGATCCATTTGTAGTAGTCCCACAGGAGTAAAAATATCGTTCCCAGGAACATGAGGAAAGCGACAAGCGGGGTAAGGCTGCCAATCGTGGTAATGGTGAGCACCGTGATGTTAAAAATGATGGGAAGAAAAAGCACCGCACCTATAGTCGCAAAGCGCTGAGTAATTAACAACAGAGCCGCAACTACCTGCATTACTCCTATCATATTGTAGTAATATCCAGTAGCATAGAGGGCATCCAGAAAGTCGTAGAACACTCCAACATTCTCCATGTGGGTGAAGGGTTGATCCAAAACCTTGATAATGCCTGAAGGCAGGAACCCCAGGCCTATAATATACCGAAGGTTGACCACGAAAAGTGACAAAAGTTCATTGTTCCTAAACCGGAAATAGTTGTC
Source organism: Salinimicrobium flavum (assembly GCF_042684505.1). Taxonomy (NCBI): domain Bacteria; kingdom Pseudomonadati; phylum Bacteroidota; class Flavobacteriia; order Flavobacteriales; family Flavobacteriaceae; genus Salinimicrobium; species Salinimicrobium flavum. Next base: position 321,589 of record NZ_JBHULT010000008.1, on the reverse strand, counting down.
ATAGAAAAGTTTCATAAGATTTTCAACTACGACGGGCAGGAAAAAGATTTGTTACATCAGAAATAAAGGATAAGGGAATTGAGGTGTAAATATGCCTATTTTGACTAACCTTTTTTTTCGGCATACACCGCATAATAACGGGGGGTGAATTTCCGTAACAGAGGCCTAAGTCCTATCTTATTTACGGGATTGGTCCATTTATGCCTTTCTTTGATCTCCCACCCTGCTTTTTCTAAAAGCCAGTCAAACTGCCAGTCCTCAAATTCGTGATAATGCCGGTCCCATTTATCAGTTTTGCTGCGGTAGGCGCGAGAGAACCAGAGGCGTAAAGGCACGGTGGCAACCAGTTTATCAGTTTTTATATCCCTCAGGACATTGAATGGTGCAATAAGATGCTCAAAGATCTCAAAGGCGGTTACAATTTCGGCTGTGCTGTTTTTTACTTTTTCAGTGTCCAGATCCAGGTCTTCTCCCGAAGTATTGGTTACCTGATACCCGTATATTTCCATTAATTCTGAAAAAGGATTTCTTATCCCCAGGTCAAGGATTTTGGCCGGGGCGGGAGCGACTTTAGTAAGGAATTCAAGGGTTTCTTTATACCTTTTATTAGGAAAAGTGTTTTCGTACATTCTAGAATTGGTAGACGATCGCATTAATGTTCATTCCTGCACCTACACTGGCAAGGATGACAACATCTCCTTTTTTAATTTCCTGATCCTTCATTTTTCCCTTCAAGATTAGATCGAGTAGGGTAGGCACTGTTGCCACGCTACTGTTACCAAGTTTATTGATGCTCATTGGCATCACACCTTCGGGGACAGGGGTTTTGAACTGTTTGTAAAACCTGTTTATGATCGCTTCATCCATTTTTTCATTCGCCTGGTGAATTAATATCTTCTTCACATCAGAGATGGATTTTCCACTTTTTTCCAGGCAGGTTTTCATGGCTGCCGGAACATGGCTCAGGGCAAACTCATAGATCTTTCTGCCGTGCATTTTTATGTATCGGCGGTTGTCATTACTGTCCCTGTTATTACTTTTTCCGAAGAAAATAAAATTGGCTTCTTCAAACGAATAGGTTGCGCTTTCATGAGCAAGGATCCCACCTTCTTCATCTGAGGCTTCGATCACTGTAGCACCTGCACCGTCTGAATAGATCATGGAGTCGCGGTCGTGTTTATCTACAACTCTCGATAAGGTTTCCGATCCAATTACCAGGCACTTTTTGGCAATTCCACTTTTGATGAAAGCATTAGCCTGGATCACAGCTTCTATCCAACCCGGACATCCGAATAGGACATCATAAGCCACACATTTAGGGTTCTTAATGCGTAATTTATTTTTTACTCTCGTAGCGAGGCTGGGTACTGTGTCGCTTTGCATATCGTCATGGATCACATCCCCGTAATTATGGGCCACGATGAGGTAATCGAGTTCTTCAGGGTCTATTTTTGCGTCTTCAATGGCATTTATGGCAGCCAGGTAGGCAATATCTGAATTGTTAAGTTCTTTTTGAATATACCTGCGTTCATGAATACCTGTAATAGCTTTGAATTTTTCAATTATTACAGTGTTTGACTGCCCAAAAGCAGAACCATCTTCATATAAAAATTCGTGCTTCTGGAAGTCTGAATTCTTTTCAACCTTGTTGGGTATGTAACTCCCAACCCCTGTTATTTTAATGCTCATCGTTTATAATTAATGGGGTAATTGCTTCAAAATTAATAAATCAGCTTCAGTATTGACCAATTTAATTAAAGAAAATATCCTTGATTATGAATGCTGCATTTATCGATCCATTATTTTGTAAAAGATTAAAAATTCCATTTTTCTGTATCTCTTTTGTTAAGAATAAGTTAAAGGTGATATTCTTGAAAATGAAAAACCCGAAGGATTTTGCCTTCGGGTTTTCAAAAAAGATAAATTTATTCTTCCATATACTCCTCTATGGGCGCGCAGGTGCAAATAAGGTTCCTGTCTCCAAAAGCTTCATCTACCCTTCTTATGGAAGGCCAGAATTTGTTCTCTGAAAGATATTCCAACGGAAAAGCTGCTTTTTCCCTGGTGTAAGGGAAATTCCACTCATCGGTAGTCAGCATTGCCAAAGTGTGGGGGGAGTTTTTCAAAACGTTGTTTGGCTCTTCTGCAGTTACCTCGTTGATCTCTTTTCTGATAGAGATCATGGCATCACAAAACCTGTCAAGTTCAGTTTTACTTTCACTTTCAGTTGGTTCGATCATGAGGGTTCCTGCCACCGGGAAAGACACTGTTGGCGCGTGGAATCCGTAATCGATCAATCTTTTCGCGATATCAGTAACTTCGATTCCTTTTGCTTTGAAAGGACGACAGTCTACGATCATTTCGTGCGCAGCACGGCCGCGTTCCCCACTGTAGAGGGTCTTGTAGTGTTCATCAATACGTGCCTTGACATAATTCGCATTAAGGATGGCATATTCCGTAGATTTTTTCAACCCTTCGCTGCCCAGCATGGTGATATAGCCATAAGAGATGAGACATACTAAAGCAGAACCCCAGGGTGCTGCAGAGATAGCCGTAATAGCCGTATCTCCTCCTGTTGGGATCACCGGATTGCCCGGTAGGAAAGGAACAAGTTGTTCTGCTACACAAATAGGTCCTACTCCGGGACCTCCACCTCCATGAGGAATAGCAAATGTCTTATGCAGGTTAAGGTGACAAACGTCAGCTCCAATCACCCCGGGGCTGGTAAGTCCTACCTGCGCGTTCATGTTGGCTCCATCCATGTAAACCTGGCCGCCGTTATCGTGTGTGATCTTGATGATCTCTGTAATGGCAGATTCAAAAACCCCGTGGGTTGATGGATAGGTTACCATCAGTGCAGCAAGGTTGTCCTTGTATTTTATAGCTTTTTCCCGAAGGTCTTCCACGTCAATATTTCCAGTCTCGGTAGATTTGGTTACAACCACTTTCATACCCGCCATTACTGCTGAAGCAGGGTTGGTTCCGTGAGCGGAGGATGGGATCAAACAAATGTTTCTGTGGCTGTCCCCACGGGATTCATGATACGCCCTGATTACCATGAGACCTGCATATTCTCCCTGTGCGCCCGAATTTGGCTGCAATGATGTTGCTGAGAACCCGGTGATCTCCGTAAGTTGCTTTTCAAGCCTCTTCAGAACGATCTGGTATCCTTCAGCCTGATCCAGGGGTACGAAGGGGTGAATATTCCCCCATTGAGGGTAGCTTAACGGCAACATTTCTGATGCTGCGTTCAGCTTCATGGTACAAGATCCTAAAGAGATCATGGAGTGATTCAAAGAAAGGTCTTTTCGCTCCAGCTTCTTGATGTACCGCATCATATCAGTCTCGGAATGATAGGAGTTGAAAACATCATTCTTAAGGAATTCAGTTTTCCTCTCTACAGATCCCGGGATATGTGTTGTTTCTGAAAGTTTTAAAGCTTTAACAAAGTCTTTTCCTGCGGCTTCCGAAAAGATGGAAATAATTGTGTTCACATCGTCCAGGTTGGTAGCCTCATTCAGAGAAATAGCAACTGCATCTGTTGAAGGATAATAGAAATTCACTTCATTTCTCTCTGCGATCTCCCTGATCTTTTTGGCATCAGCCTTAATAAGGATGGTGTCAAAATAGGAGGAGTTGAGCTGAGAGAAACCAAGTTTTTCAATATTTTCGGCGGCTGTTACTGCAAGGTTATGTACCCGGGTTGCAATAAATTTCAAACCTTTTGGTCCGTGGTAAACGGCATACATACCGGCCATAACAGCCAGTAATACCTGTGCGGTGCAAATATTTGAAGTAGCTCTGTCGCGTTTAATGTGCTGTTCCCGCGTTTGAAGTGCCATTCTCAGGGCAAAATTTCCATCAGTGTCCTTGGTTACCCCAATGATCCTACCGGGAATACTTCTCTTGAATTCTTCCCGGGTGGCAAAATATGCCGCATGCGGTCCTCCATACCCGAGAGGGATCCCGAAACGTTGGGAAGTTCCCACTACCACATCTACACCAAACTCACCGGGAGCACGAAGCTTTACCAGTGCAAGCAAGTCTGCTGCCACAGCTGTTTTAATATTGTTTTCTTTTGCTTTAGCAACAAAACCGGAATAGTCAAATACGTGACCTAATTTTCCGGGGTATTGTAAAAATGCTCCGAAGAAATCATTAGAGAACTCAAAAGCTTCGTGATCTCCAATGACCAATTCGATATTCAATGGAATAGCCCTGGTTTTAAGTACGTCGATGGTTTGAGGTAAGACTTCTTCAGAAACGAAGAATTTGTTCACCTCTTTTTTCTTTTGGTCCCGGTCCCTTAATTCGAATAAAAGTGACATGGCTTCAGCAGCGGCAGTGGCTTCATCCAAAAGAGAGGCGTTTGCCAGCTCCATTCCCGTAAGGTCGGCGATTACAGTCTGGAAGTTTAAGAGGGCTTCCAGCCTTCCCTGGGCAATCTCAGCCTGGTAAGGAGTATAAGCCGTATACCATCCCGGATTTTCCAAAATATTACGCTGAATTACAGCGGGCAAAATAGATTGGTGATATCCTAATCCAATATACGTTCTAAAAACTTTATTTTTGGCTGCCAGTGCAATGTTGTGAGAGAGGTATTCATGTTCACTCATGGCAGGGGCAAGTTCGAGGTCTTTTTTAAGGCGAATATCATCGGGAAGTGTCTCGTAGATCAGTTGTTCCATGGAGTCCACTCCAACTGTTTTCAACATTTCCTGAAGGTCGTTTTCCCTGGGACCTATATGACGTGAGGCAAAAGAAAAAGTGTTCATTAAGTAAAAGTTGTGTTTTGAGCTGCGAAATTACGGATTTTAAACCTATTTTTTAATGATTTGGAGCGCAAGTATTGTTAACTTTTAATGGAAAAGATCCCCTGTTTTAAAAAGGAGAATGGAGATGATAAAACGGCTTTTTGATTTTTACATCAACAGCAGTATTCATGTGGCTTTAGCTGTCGTTTCGCTTGGCCTGGTGACCTTTTTCCATTATGGATTAAAACCTGATTTGAGGCTGCTGTTTTTTATTTTTTTCGGAAGCATTACCGGTTATAATTTTGTGAAGTATGCAGGGGTCGCGAAACTGCATCATCGCAGTCTTGCTAAAGGCCTGCGTTTGATCCAGATTTTTTCATTCATTTCCTTCTTATTTTTAATATGGGCGGCTTTCACGGTAGAACTTAAAATCCTGATCTGGGCTGCAATTTTTGGATCATTAACGCTTCTGTATGCCCTGCCTGTTTTCAGTAAACAAAGAAACCTTAGAAGTATATCGGGGATAAAGATTTTTATTATCGCATTCGTATGGGCCGGGGTTACAGTAGTTCTGCCTGTTGTGACAGTTGGTGAAGTTTCAGTGGTAAATATAGTAATGGAATTCGTTCAGCGTTTCCTGCTGGTCCTGGCCTGGACCATTCCTTTTGAGATAAGGGATCTTCGATATGATCTACTGCAGTTAGGAACCATGCCGCAGCGGGTAGGCGTGACGAAAACAAAACTTCTTGGACTCGCACTTTTGGTTGCTGCCCTTCTTATACAAATTTTCAAACCGTACGGCACTGTTCCAGCTTTAGGGGCACTGGCAGTGACAATAGTGGTCTCGGCGGGATTTATCTGGAAGACAAGGGAGAGGCAGAGTTCCTATTATTCCTCATTTTGGGTTGAGGCGCTTCCAATCTTCTGGTTACTGATGTTGTTGTTAACGGGAAGTCTCTGATCTTTGCTCGTTTATTCGCTGCCGGTATGCTTCTTTTTCCTCCTCAGAGCAGGAATGAAGATTAGCTTTTTTGATGAGATGACTTAATTTATGGTTCTTCTGGTTGTAATCTTTACAGGGGGTGCACAGGAAAAGGTGTAGTTTTAACCTGAGTTTTTCGACCAGCCCGGCTTCGTTATATTCTGCTTTATGGCAGGCGCTAGCTGCTTCTGCACAATCAAGACCAAAAAAACGCATTATGCTCATAATTAAAACCAGTTTTTTTCCAGGCATTTGGCCAGAGAAGTTCTGGCTCGATGAATGATTACCCATAAATTAGACGGTGTGATATTGAATTCATTACAAATTGTTTCAGTATCCAGGCCTTCGATCGTCTTCTTTTTAAAAATGACAGCCTGCTTTTCCGGAAGTTGGTCCATACATTCCAGTATCGCCAGCCCCAACTCCTCATTTTCCATAATATCTTCGGCAGACTTGTCAGAGAGGTCGGCCACTTTTTCTTCCAGCCATTCCCCTTCGGTTTCCCCGTCTGGGCTGGAAATCTTCACTTCAGCTTTGCCTTTATTGGAATTTATCTTTCGGTAATAATCTACGATCTTTCTTTTTAGGATAGAGATCAGCCAGGTTCTTTCTGAAGCCTCACCTTTAAAGTTCTTCATGGAGCCAAGGCCGGCTAAAAAAGTTTCAGAAATGATATCATTGGCCACGTCCCTGTCATTTACACGCACTATGGTGTAGTTAAAAAGGTAATCAGCATACCTGTCCACCCACTTTTCGGGTTCTAACCTAATTTCTGTCATTTCTGAAATTCCTTCTTCAAAAATAGCAAAAGATTCAGTTAAAAAACTGACAAATGAAAAATGCTTTAACCTTTCCTGATTATTTCTTGGGAAGCAGACCTGCTCTTCTTAAAAGTGCTTCAGGAGCTGCTTCTTTTCCGCGGAAGCGTTTATATAAGGTCAGCGGATGCTCGGTACCACCCTGAGAAAGAATGGTGTCCCTGAATTTCCTGGCAGTATCCCGGTCAAAAATGCCTTTTTCCGAAAAGTATTCAAAGGTATCTGCATCCAGTACTTCTGCCCATTTATACGAATAATAACCTGCAGCATACCCTCCCTGAAAAATATGAGAGAAGGAGGTGCTCATGCAATTTTCCTTGACCTCGGGATAGAGCTGTGTTTGTTCAAAAGCTTTTTCTTCATGTTCCTTTACATCGGTGATGTTGGAGGGGTCTTCACTGTGCCAGCTCATATCAAGCATTCCAAAACTTAGTTGCCTTAAAGTGGCCATTCCTTCGTGGAAGGTAGAGGAATCTTTTATTTTCTGAATGAGATCTTCAGGGATCACCTCTCCTGTTTCGTAGTGTGTCGCAAATAGCTCCAGGGCTTCCTTCTCATAACACCAGTTCTCAAGCACCTGACTTGGAAGTTCCACAAAATCCCAAAAAACATTCGTGCCCGAAATACTGGGGTAGATGGTGTTAGCCAGCATGCCATGCAAGGCATGTCCAAATTCGTGGAAAAGAGTGGTAACTTCATTAAAGGTCAGTAAAGAAGGCTCCTCCTCAGTGGGTTTGGTGAAATTGCATACAATAGAAATATGCGGGCGTTCATCAAGATCGTTTCTTCGGAACTGTGATTTATAGGAAGTCATCCAGGCACCTCCGCGTTTTCCTTCCCGTGGATGAAAATCTGCATAAAACAGAGAAATCTCTTTCCCATCTTCATCTGTCACCAAATAGGTTTTAACTTCTGGATGGTAGGTGTCAACATCAAAAACTTCTTTGAATTTCAGTCCATAAAGTTTTCCGGCGATCGTAAATACCCCGTTGATCACATTATTAAGTTCAAAATAGGGCTTTAACTGCTCGTCATCCAGGTCGAAACGATCCTGTTTAAGCTTTTCGCTATAATATGCAGCATCCCATTTTTGGAGTTTTTCAATATTGTCCAGATTTTGCGCAAATTCCTCCAGTTCCTTAAATTCATATTGAGCGGCGGGTTTTGCCTTATGCAATAGTTCCTCCATGAATGAATTTACTTTCTCAGGGGTTTCTGCCATCCTTTCTTCCAGTTTGAAATGAGCATAGGTAGGGTAGCCGAGTAATTTTGCTTTTTGATAACGAAGGTTAACGATCTCCAGGACATTCTGCTGATTGTCGAGATGGTCATTGTGGAAGCCTTTTGCCCCAAAAGCAATGGCCATTTCTTTGCGCAGTTTCCGGTTTTTTGCATACTTCATGAATGGAATATAGCTGGGATAATGCAAATTGAAGATCCAGCCTTCTTTGTTCTTTTCTTTTGCCAGCATTCTGGCAGCACTTTTAGCACCGGGAGGAAGGCCATCCAACTCCTCTTCGTTTACTATGTGAAGCTCATATCTATTGGTTTCTGCCAATACATTTTCTCCGAATTTAAGGCTGAGGGCAGCAAGTTTTTTGTCCAGCTGCCGCAGTTGCTGCTTGCCTTCAGCATCCAGGTTCGTACCATTTCTAGTAAACATTCTGTACTTTTTGTCCAGTAAAGTGTCTTGTTCAACAGTGAGCCCGAGTTCGTCCTTCTGGTCGTATACCGTTTTTACCCTTTCAAATAGTTCGGGATCCTGGATTAGATCATTTTTAAAATCTGTCAGGATAGGGGATATCTCCTGTGCCAGTTGCTGGATCTGGTCATTGGTCTCTGCTGAATTCAGATTAAAAAAGATACTGGTGATCCTGTCGAGGGTTTCCCCCGCAAATTCAAGTTCTTCCAAGGTATTACTGAAGGTGGCAGGCTCTGTTGAAGAAGTGATCTTTTCAATCTCTTTTTTCGCCATTAGTATCGCTTCTTCTATAGCCGGTTTAAAATGTTCGGGCTTTATTTTTGAAAAAGGGGCGTGTATAAATGGTTCTAAAAGAGGATTCTGGTTCATCATTTTAACTATATTTTAGTCGGAAAAACAAAGGTTTTTAACGAAAAGTTTAAATTTTGTTGGTTTCTGAAGATTTTTTTTATTTACTTTAACATCTGAAACAGATTTGAAAGATCAACTCTTTATAAAGATAGTAGCTTTTAGGTTTTGATTAATATATTTAGAATGGTTAATAAATACTATTAAAGGTTTAAAATGCTACTTAAAAAGCCACGTGAAAGCGTGGCTTTATTTTTTCAGGCTTTTTGCGCCTTCTATTACTTTACTTTTGAGGTCTTCTTTATAAGAAAGGATCTTATCCTGAATTTTTATATCGGAACTCCCCAGGATCTGTGCAGCCAGGATTCCGGCATTTTTTGCACCGTTTAGGGCAACTGTGGCAACAGGGACGCCGCCGGGCATTTGTAAGATAGAAAGCACAGAGTCCCAACCGTCAATAGAATTACTTGATTTAACCGGCACTCCTATGACCGGAAGAGGGGAGAGGGAAGCTACCATTCCCGGTAGATGCGCCGCGCCGCCGGCTCCGGCTATGACCACCCCAATACCCCGGGTATGGGCATTCTTACCGTAATCAAAAAGTTTTTCGGGGGTGCGGTGGGCAGAAACGATATCAACTTCGGTCTCAATACCAAACTGTTCCAGAATGTCAATAGCTTCCTGCATGACCGGGAGATCACTGGTGCTGCCCATTATAATGCTGACTTTACTCATCTTTTTATTTTTAATTTATTTTTTCACTTCCGGTCACCCTTATCGTGTTTTTAACTATTTCAGCCAGGATCCTGGCTTCTGCAAGGTCTTCGTTTACAATGGTGACATGGCCCATCTTTCTAAAGGGCCGGGTAATTTTTTTTCCGTAGATATGAGGGGTCACTCCTTTTAGTTTCATGATCTCACGAATATTCTCATAGATCACATTGCCGGTGTAACCTTCTTCTCCCACCAGGTTCACCATCACCCCTCCAACTTTACTATCTGTATTCCCTAGCGGAAGGTCCAGAATGGCCCGTATTTGTTGTTCGAACTGGTTTGTGAAACCGGCCTCTATACTATAATGTCCGCTATTATGGGGTCGTGGGGCTACTTCATTGACCAGGATCTGGTCATCTTCGGTCTGGAACATTTCAACAGCAAGTAGTCCTACATGTTCAAATGCTTTGGAAACTTTTTCGGCCACTTTCCGGGCTTTTTCAGCAACAGAAGGATCTATCCTTGCAGGGCAGATCACATATTCCACCTGGTTGGCTTCAGGATGGAATTCCATTTCCACTACCGGATATGTTTTCAAATCCCCTGAAGGGTTCCTGGCAACGATCACTGCCAACTCATTTTTGAAAGGGATGAGGTCTTCAGCAATACAGGGAGATTCATCCAATTCATTTAGAGCTCCTTCACTTTTTATAACAGTAACACCTTTCCCGTCATAACCTCCGGTGGTACTTTTCCACACAAAAGGCATTTGAATTTCCCCTTTTTGAATACTCTCCAAAAGTTTCTTTTTAGAATCAAATTTTTTGAAAGCTGCAGTAGGAATGGCATTTTCAGTATAAAATTGCTTCTGAACCCCCTTGTCCTGAATTTTTTTTAGTGTCTGGGACGAGGGATAGACTTTTTTGCCTTCCTGTTCCAGTTTTTCCAGTGCTTTTACATTAACGGTCTCTATTTCAAAGGTCAGAACATCTGCTTTTCTTCCAAATTCCAGTACAGTGTCATAATCCATAAGGTCTCCCTGAAAAAAATGGTCACAGGAGATCCTGGAAGGTGCTTCAGGACTGGGATCAAGCACCAGGGTTTGAATGTCGAATTTCCGGGTTTCATAGAGCATCATTTTCCCCAACTGGCCTCCGCCAAGTATTCCAAGCTTAAAATCTGAAGAGAAATAGTCTGTCATCAAGGTGGTCTTTCAGCAAAAATAATTTTAAAAATCTGAACTACCGAAACATTCACTTGCAAATGCTATTTAAATTCCCCTGTCGGGTTGATAGGAATATGTATCTTTGCTGTCCTAAAAAGTATTAGGTTTTGATTCAACTACACGACTTAAAATTCACGCCCTTTATATCTGAAGCAGAGATCAACGCAGGCATTGAAAGGGTGGCCGCACAGATAAATACAGATTTTGAAGGAGAGACCCCGGTTTTTTTGGGAGTCCTTAATGGTGCCTTTTTATTCGCAGCTGAGGTCATCAAAAGATTCCAGGGAGATTGTGAGGTCAATTTTGTTAAGATGAGTTCCTATGAAGGTACAGGCACAACGGGTGTGGTAAATTCCCTTATGGGTTTGACCCAGCCCTTGAAAGGTAGAAGTGTGGTGGTAATTGAAGATATTGTTGATACCGGCAATACCATTGAAAGTATTGCAAAGATCCTGAAGGCCGAAGGAGTAAAACGGTACAAAATCGCCACTCTCTTTTATAAACCGGGAAGTTATAAGAAGTCATTACCCGTTGATTATATTGGGATCGAAATACCCAATGATTTTATAGTAGGTTACGGGTTGGATTACGATGGCCTTGGCCGCAATCTTACACAGGTATATAAACTTAAAGTAGATAAAATGACGAATATCGTTCTGTTTGGTCCTCCGGGTGCCGGGAAAGGAACTCAGGCCACTATCTTAAAGGATACTTATGAACTGAAACACATTTCTACAGGAGATGTTTTTAGATATAACATCAAGAACCAGACTGAGTTGGGCATGATGGCAAAATCTTTCATGGATAAAGGTCAACTGGTTCCCGATGAGGTAACGATAGATATGCTCAGGGCCGAAGTAAAGAAAAATATAGACGGGAAAGGTTTCATTTTTGACGGTTTCCCCCGTACAGTGGCCCAGGCTGAAGCGCTTGAAGAACTGCTTAAAACTGAAGGTACTGAGGTGAGTGCTATGATCGCGCTTGAGGTAGAAGATGACCTGCTGGTTCAAAGGCTGCTTGAAAGAGGGAAAACCTCGGGTAGACCAGATGATGCCAATGAAGCAGTGATAAGGGAACGAATTAAAGTTTACTACGAAGAGACTGCCATACTTAAACAGTTTTACCTTAAGGAAAATAAGTACTATGGTATTAATGGGGTAGGGAGTATCGAAGAGATCACTCAGCGTTTAAAAGAGGTAATTGACGAGATACAATAGACCCATACGTCAAAAAATAATAAGATAGAGGAATAATGACTGAAGGAAATTTTGTTGACTACGTTAAAATACATATAAACTCTGGGAACGGAGGTAAAGGATCTGCGCATTTACATCGTGAAAAATATGTTGCGAAAGGCGGGCCTGATGGTGGTGATGGAGGTCGTGGGGGACATGTGATCCTTAGGGGAAACAAAAACCTTTGGACCTTGTTTCATCTAAAATTTAAAAGACACGTAAAAGCCGGTCACGGGGAACACGGAAGTAAACAAAGAAGTACGGGTGCAGACGGGGAAGACCAGTATATAGATGTGCCGCTAGGTACAGTGGTAAGAGATACCGAAACCCAGGAGATCTTACACGAGATCACAGAGGACGGGCAGGAGATCGTTATTGCTGAAGGCGGAAAAGGTGGCCTTGGTAACTGGAATTTCAAATCTTCGGTAAACCAAACCCCCAGGTATGCCCAGCCCGGAATTCCCGGAGAAGAAGTAGACGTAACCCTGGAGCTAAAAATTTTGGCAGATGTTGGGCTGGTTGGTTTTCCAAATGCCGGAAAATCTACCTTGCTATCGGTCATTACGGCAGCTAAACCTAAGATCGCCGATTACGAATTCACCACGCTTAAACCAAACCTTGGCATCGTTCAATACCGGGACTTCAAAACCTTTGTGGTGGCAGATATACCTGGAATCATTGAAGGTGCTGCGGAAGGAAAGGGTATTGGACATAGATTCCTTCGGCACATAGAGCGAAATTCCACCTTATTGTTCCTTGTCCCTGCAGATGCCCCTGATATCAAGAAACAGTATGAGATCCTGGTTGATGAGCTGCGACGTTATAATCCTGAAATGCTGGATAAAGACCGGCTTATCGCTATCTCTAAAAGCGATATGCTTGACGAGGAATTAAAAGCTGAACTAAAAGCCGAACTTGACCAAAACCTTGGAGCCCCATATCTTTTCATTTCTTCTGTATCACAACAAGGATTGACAGAGCTGAAGGATAGACTTTGGGAAATGCTAAATAAAGAGGCTGTTTAGATATTGTTAATCTATTCATTATCAGGGGGAGTTTTCTTATTTTTAAGAAAACTTACTCCTTATGAGATCCTATAGCTTCCTGTTGATCTTCATTTTTCTGGTTTCTTGCAGTACACCAAGAGCCTTGTATGATTATGATGATCAGGTCAATTTTTCAAATTTCCGAACCTATTCAATTTACCCTGAACTTCAAACCGGGTTGAGCCAGTTGGATGACAACAGGCTCATCACCAGTCTGGAATCTGCTTTAAGGTCAAAAGGATTATCGCCGTCCGAAAATCCCGATCTCTACGTTAATATTTATTCCGAAGAATTCAGGGAAAGTAACCAGAGCAGACTTGGTGTTGGAGTGGGAGGTGGCAGAGGGAACGTGGGAGTAGGCATAAGCGGCGGAATTCCTCTTGGAGGTGCCGACACCTATCTAAGACTTACCTTTGATCTTATAGACGCTAAAAAAGATGCCCTGGTGTGGCAGGCCGTTGTGGAGAGTTCTTTTGATCCCAATGCGAGTCCGGAAATCCGTCAAAAGAAGTTCGACCTTATTGTTGCCGAAGCTTTAAAAGGATATCCACCCAGGAAATAATTTAAATACCCTATCTAGAATATTATTAATTAAAAAGGCCCCGATCTCTCAGGGCCTTTTCTTTGGTTGGTTAGTCAGAAATTATCTGTCTGTAATAGCTACGGACGAATTAGTTTTCCTCACTGTCTTCAGTATCTTCAATTATATCTAAATCTTCCTCAGTTTCAGGGGTGTTGATGTTTCCTGTAACTTCAGTAAACTCACTTCTACGGTTACGGGCATACTCCTCACTGGTACAACCGGTTGGTTGAGTACAATCATTAAGTGGCATGCTTTCTCCAAATCCTTTTGCAGTAAGTCTGTTTCTATCAATTCCTTTATTTACAAGGTACTCTAAAGTAGACTGTGCACGTCTTTCAGAAAGTTCCATGTTGTAACGGTCACTTCCACGGGCATCTGCATGTGAACCAATCTCAATGTTCAACATTGGGTAGTTATTCATGATCTCCACAATCCTGTTAAGGGTGGGTTCAGATTCTGCCTTTATAGTTGCTTTGTCAAAATCGAAATAGATGTTTCCTACCCCGGCAATCTGTCTTCTTCCGGTATCAGGATTGATCTCACTTTCTTCAGGAGGAAGTACAGGAGGGGTATAATCTTCTCTTGTGAAAGCATAAAGGTTATCAGACCCTCTTCTGTTAGAGGCAAGGTAACCACTTTCATCTCCTTCTCTCATTACGAAAGCAAAATCATCGAATTCACTGTTAAGGGTGTTTCCAAGATTCTGTGCCTTTCCAAAAGAACCATTTTCCTGGTCACTTTTGAATACGTCAAGGTTTCCAAATCCAACATGTCCGTCTGATGTGAAATAAAGAGTACCGTCATTAGCAATGTATGGGAACTGCTCACGATTTGCTGTGTTTACATTCGGACCCAGATTTTGAGGCTCCCCATAAGTTCCATCTCCATTTACAGCTACGCTGTATATATCAAAAGAACCTAAAGAACCGGGCATGTCACTTGCAAAGTAAAGGGTTGAACCGTCTTCACTTAAAGTAGGATGCTCTGTGGAATATTGATCACTGGTGAATGGAAGTGCTTCAATGTTTGTCCAATTACCGTCAATCAATTCAGCACGGTAGATCCTGATCGTTGCAACTGGTACTTCAGACCATTCTGTCTTTACCCTTCTAGAGTTGGTACGATCGAAGTACATGGTTTGCCCATCACTTGAAAATGCAGCGGAACTCTCATGAGTATCGGTATTGATATCTCCCTCGAAAAGTGAAACATTACTTAGTGTTCCGTCATCAGCCATATCTGCAACATAAAGATCCAGATAAGGCTTTTTGTTCCAGGCATAAATAGGGCGGTCCTGGTTACGGGTAGAAGCGAAGACTACACGATCTCCCATAAAAGTGATCCCGAAGTCAGAAGATGCAGCATTTTGCATGACCTGCTGGGTGGTATAAGTATGGGTTACAGTAGTATCCAATTCTTTGCTCCATTCTTCGAAATTCACTTCCTGTCCCAGGTATTCGCTCAATTGTTCATCTGCCTCATCGTGTTTTCCAGACGCACGAAGAGCATGTGCGAACCTGAATTGATATTCAGGGGCAACGTTTTCATGCTTAAGAAATAATGTTCTGTAAGTTTCCTCAGCATTCTTCATCCGGTTGGTGAAGAAATAAGAATCTCCAAGGTTCTGCAGAACTTCCTGGTTTTTGTCTGCCACCAGTCTATATTGATCAGAGGCATCCATGTAAGCTCGTTGGAGAAAAAGCCTGTCAGCCTTTTTAATTTCCGAACTCTGGGCGAACGCAGATGCTCCAATAAGTACAGTTAAAAGTATGGTATATAATTTTTTCATATTGTCAAGTTTTTAGAAGAATCTTGGGGATACATTATAACCTTTTGAAAGTCCCAGCAGGTCAAGGTCAAATAATACCATGATCTCGTGAGTCCCGTCGTTGAAATCACCAAGATTTCCGGTGGTATAGTCATAGGCATAACCTATTCTAAGTTCAGGAGTTACCCTGAAGTTAACCAGACCACTTATTGTTTCATCAAAACGGTAAGCAACACCGGCTTCAAAGCGGTTGTAAAGAAGTACGTTCGCTGTAACATCCACAGATAATGGAGCTCCTTCTACACCTCTCATCATAAAGGCAGGCTTAAGCTTTACATTTGGATTAAGATCAAATACATAACCCCCGGTTAGGAAATAATGGATGTTCTCCTCACCTAAACGGGCAAGCCCTGTTTCATTTTCCAGATGTTTTGAAGTAAAGATGTTTGGAGCAGAAAGACCTACATAGTAGTTATCCCCGAACCAGTAAGCACCTACTCCAAAATTAGGAAATGCTTCACTAACGTTTTGCATCGCAGGATCATTATCCTGCTGGGTTCTAAGCCTCGTAAGATCTGCATCGAAAAAGGTCATTCCGGCTTTAACTCCAAAAGATAATTTTGAAGATTCAGTAACGGGAAGTACGTAAGCTACATCAGCATAAAGATTATTTTCTTTAATGATGTCTCCTATTTCGTCATGCACGATAGTTAATCCAACTTCCAGCCTTTCTGTTAGTCCTGTGTGAGCGAAGAAGTTCGCTGTCTCAGGTCCTCCATCCATGCCGGCCCATTGGTTTCTATAGATCCCTCCAACATTGAGCATCCCAAGATCATCTATCGCATAAGCGGGATTTATCACGCTCATGTTATACATGTACTGGGTGTACATTGGATCTTGTTGTGCATTACCCTTTATAGAAAAAAGGGCAATGCAAGCAACTGTAAAAATTTTTATGAATGAATTTCTCATATGATTCGAATGTTTCAAAATTATCTGCTTAAGTACAATCTACCTTGGGTAGGTGCGGTTTGTCCGTCATTGAAATACAGGATATAGAAATATACACCTACAGGCAATACTCCGCTTCCAAATGAACCTTCAGTAGAAGTTCCATCCCATCCCGGGTTGGCTCCTTTACCGTTGAATACCATATTACCCCATCTGTTGTAAATCTCTAAAGTATGGTTAGGGTACTCAGAAGAGATGTTATCAATCACAAAGTAATCGTTGATATTGTCATTATTCGGTGAAAAAGCTTCTGGGATCACGATCTCGCAAACTTCAAGAGTAACAGTTACAGGAAGTCTGTCTGAGCTTTCACATGCTCCTTCGGGAGTTAATGAAGCGTAATAGATTGCTTCGTTTCTCAATTGTTCAGAATCAGCATCTAAAGGATCTGTCCCTGTTTCAGAAGCATACCATGTAATGGTTCCTTCTCCAACCAGATTGTTTTCAAGGTCTGCAAGTGTTGCATTGTCAAACTCACAGAATACGTTTCCTCCCTGTGCAAGGGTAGGAGCATCTGAATCATCAAGGGTTACGGTTAGCTCAGCAGCTTCAGACTCACAACCTTCGGCGGTGGCCTGAGTAACAAAATAAATACCATCTACAAGAAGATCGGTTTCAGCTGCCGGAGTATTTAAATCCTCAGTAGTATAAAACTGAACAGTGAATCCTTCATCAGCTGTAACTACCAGGTCGGCAACAGTAGCCAGATCTGCAACACATCCGTCAAAGGCGGTTACTGCTGGGGCGTCTGGAGCATCAAGGATAGTAACTGTTACCATTCCACGATCAGAACAACTTCCGTCAGCATTTCCTGCAAAGTATTCTGCATCGTCTTCAAGAGCGGTATCTGCTGCTAAAGCATCTGTGCCATCCTCTGAGGTGTACCAAAGAGCATTTGACGGAGAAAGATCTGCAACAGTAGCTGTGCCACAGAATGATTGTTCTGCATCTGTGATCTCAGGACAGGCAACAGGATCTCCAATGACCACTGTTACCGTAGCTGAGTCAACACATCCATTATCACTGGTAACAGTGTAAGTGTATGTTCCTTCAGCATCCGTAGTAGGATCAAAAGTTCCGTCTACGGTTTCACCATCAGCATCGGTCCAAACCCCACCTTCTGCCGGAGTTCCACCTAAAGCATCAAAAAGATCGACTTCTTCAGTATCGTCTTCTTCAAGGTTTACAGTAGCATTTTCGCCTGCACTAAGGTAATCCAGAACAGTAACAGTAAGCTCTGCAGAGTCTGTGCAGTTTCCTTCCCCTACCGTATAGATAGTTGTGAAATCACCGATATTGCTCTGAAATTTATACTGATCTATAAGAGTTTGAATTGTGGGGTTGAAAGTACCATTTGTCGCTACACCGTCCTCAAGTAGATTAAGATATAGATTTCTCACCCCGGTTGTAGTAAGGTTTTTTACTTCTGAATTACAAAGTTCTACCGAGTTGTCTTCACCTGCATCAGCAGTATTAGCAGTCACTGTTACAGTAAAGTCTGTAGAGTCGGTTCCTGTTACACAAGATGAATCATCTTCTGTAATGGTATAGGTGATAGTGAACTGTCCTTCCGAAGAAATATCGAGGATTCCATTTGTGATCATTTCTCCTTCTTCATCGTAGAAAGTACCACCTGCAGGGTTAGCATCTGTGAGAACTGAATTCAGGTCATAGCCGTCTTCTGCAGTACAAATGGTAACATCTGCGATATCCCCTGTATCTGCTGGTTCTGTGTCAATTACAGATATGGTTAGTACAGCTGAATCTGAACACTCACCGTCTGTTAATGTGTAAGTAGTAGAGAAATCTCCCAGCCCATCTGTGTCATTCGCATATTGATCAAAAAGCTGCGAAGGTGAAGGATTAAATGTTCCTGTTTGGATCACCTCGCCATCAAGTATATTCAATAGATAATTTCTTATATCATCACTGCTGTCAAGGACCTGTTCTATATCTGTTATGCAGACTACACCCGTGTTATCACCACCTGCATCCACAACTCCTTCACAAGGATCTGTAGGTTCTGAAGTAACGCTAACGGTAACAGTAGCTGAATCCATACAGCCTTCATAACCTACGGTATAGGTAAAAGTTCCGGGTTCGTCTGTAGCAGGATCAAAAGTACCGTTTCCTGTATCCCAGGTTCCTCCCTGAAGGGCAGAATCTCCAAGATAATCGAAAAGGTTCACCGGTTCATCATTTTCATCAAGTGTAACGGTGGCATCTTCCCCTGCGTTTGCTTCCTCCACGACGATTACGGTAAGAACGACCGAGTCAGTACACTCTCCATCGGTAATAGTGTAGGTAGTAGAAAATTCACCCAGTCCATCTTCGTCCGCCCTATATGTCCTTGCGATTTGATAAGGGGTCGGGTTAAAAGTACCAGTTTTTGAAACTCCCGCGTCCAGAAGTCCCAAGAAATATTTTTCTACTCCTAGTCGACTTCCGATTTTTGTGGGAACATCTTCAAGACATACGACTCCATATCCTGGTGTTCCTGCATCAACAGCAGCACAAGGGTCATTTGGATCTGTAGAAACTGTGACTGTTACGGTAGCTGAATCTGTACATCCTTCTCCAACTGTGTAGGTGTAGGTGCCGGGGGCATCTGTTGCAGGGTCAAAAGTGCCGTCACCTGAGCTCCAGGTTCCGCCTTCTTCTGCTTCATTCCCTAAAAGACCAAAAAGTTCTACCGGTTCTCCATCAAATTCTGTGTTCAGTACCGCATCTTCACCGGCATAGGCATCTTCATACACCGTAAAGGTAATGCTGGCCTCATCTTCACATACTCCTTCTCCTACAGTATAAGTAGTTGACACCGAGAAAGGATAAACACCATCGGCATATTTTGTTGCTATTTCAGTTGCGGGATCTCCAGTAAAGGTTCCATTAGTATCTCTGTCGCCCAACCAGGTGGCAATTATAGCGTTTCTTTCTTCATCATTTTCTGCTACGGCAAGTTGTCCTGCTAGGACTTCAGCATCAGACCTACAAAAATCTGCATCAACATCATCACCGGCATCCGCAGTACACGGGTTTACCATGATAGTGAATACAGCCGAGTCACTTCCATCTATACAACCGGATGTTTCATCTACTGTATAATTAATGATGTAAGTTCCGGGACCTTCAGAAGAAGGATCAAATTCTCCATTAGGATATCCTTCAAAAGTTCCGAAATCCTGAGCACCTTCAGTAACTAAACCATATAGATCCACTGGATCATCGGTTACATCATAAGTTCGTGTTACATCGTCACCTGCATTTGCATCCTCAGAAGGAATAACGGTGAGGGTAAGATCTACCTGGTCACATCCTACAGTATAGGTCGTAGTGAAATCTCCGAGACCATCTGCATCATTTTGATACTGGTTTCCTAATTGTGTCGGAGTAGGACTAAAAGTTCCGTTAGTTGGAACACCATCACCTAATAGGCCTAATAGAAAGTTTTCTAAGGCATCCACATTCGGAATGGTTTCCTGAACATCAAGTTCACAAATTATCCCGGGACTTGTTGTTTCAAGATCGATAGGCTCTGTAACAGTTACAGTTACACCTAACCTATCGATGCTTTCGCATTCCTCACCCAAAGCAGAGACATAATAAGTTTTTCCATTCTCCAGTTCCGTGTTAGGGCTGAGTTCAACCTGAGAGGTTGAAGAACTAAAATATCTGTTGTCTCCGGAGGCCTCAATGTCTCCTAAAGTAGGATTGTTAATAGCACAAAACTCCTGACTGGTGGGTCCGGTTGGTGCAGCTTCAGAAAAGAATCTTACAGTAGTTTTTTTTCTGTTGGTTTCACATTCTCCATCAGGAGAATAAATAGCAGCAAAATAATCTGTGTTATTTACCAGAGGAGTTGAAGGATCTAATTCATCTTGTGATGTGCGATTTAAATACCATCTCACATTGTTCTCATCTTCAGCATTAGTCCTTAAATCAGCAACAGTTAAGCCGGGATTATTGACATCTTCCACACAAACCCCAATAACAGCGAGGGATTCCTTTCTATTAGCTGAAGTAGTGGGGGTGGTTGACGCTTTAATACCTAGGATATCTGGTTCGCTGGCAATCCTTACCTCTACTGCTACACGGGAAGTTGGAGCACAACTTGCGCTACCTGCGTAATAAGTTCCGCTAACCAAAAAAGTTGTTGGTGGAAGTGAAGAAGTGGTTGTTTGGTCTTCATACCAGAGAACATCTGCACCGTTGGTGTCAGTAACAGTCAATTGTGAAACTTCAGCTTCCTGTGAATCACAGAAATACTGGATGGAATCTGCTGCATCTACAGTAGGACACTGTCCATAAGATGAGAAGGTTCCGCTAAAAAGTAATAAGGCAAAAAAGAATAATGGTATTCCATTTTTACCCAGAGTAAAAATTCGCATAGGCTCTAAGTGTTAAATTAAGTCGATTTTCATTTTGGTAATTACGGTTCAAATATATAGCAAAGATTAAAAAAAAAACTTAAACTCCTGTTAACTTAGGGGTTAAAGTGCAGAGGCTAATTTTGCCTTCTATATCGTTGAGGTAGGGAGGGTTAAAAGTACAACAATTTTATTAATATAATATTTTTAGGAAAATATTTACATATAAAAAGTTAACACTCAATTCCCACAGAATTGAAGGGGGTGAAAGTTTTCTATAATGGTAAAGGTCAATTACCTCTGAAGCTGCAAATTCCGGGTTATCGGTTAAGGTTATGTATTTGTTCCCGCTCAACTCTCCTCGGTGAGAAATTTATCTTTTCATTTTGTGCTTTTTTCCTTCCGGGAGGAAGGTTTATCTTTACAAAAATTTAGAATAAATGCGAATACATTTTATAGCCATAGGCGGGAGTGCCATGCACAACCTGGCTCTGGCGTTACACCATAAAGGATATCACATTACCGGGAGTGACGATATGATCTACGAACCATCCCGTTCCCGACTTAAAAAATATGGACTACTTCCAGAGGAATACGGATGGTTTCCTCAAAAGGTCACCCCAGAATTGGATGCCGTTATCCTGGGTATGCATGCCCGGGAAGATAATCCCGAATTACAAATGGCTAAAGAGCTGGGAGTGAAAGTCTATTCCTATCCTGAATTCCTGTATGAGCAGTCAAAAGAAAAGACAAGGGTAGTGATAGGCGGTTCCCACGGGAAGACCACTATCACCTCCATGATCCTTCACGTGCTCAACTATCACCACAAGGAAGTGGATTATATGGTGGGAGCACAACTGGAAGGTTTTGACACAATGGTACACCTCACAGAAGACAATGATTTCATAGTGCTTGAGGGAGATGAATATCTTTCTTCCCCCATTGACAGGCGACCAAAATTTCATCTTTATCAACCCAATATTGCTTTATTGAGCGGGATCGCCTGGGATCATATAAACGTATTCCCAACTTTTGAAGGTTACCTTGAACAATTTGAAAAATTTATTTCATCTATTATCAGTGGGGGAATACTTGTATACAATGATGAAGATCCTCATATCCAAAAACTGGTTAAGGAAACCACGAATACAATTAGAAAACACCCTTACCAAACCCCTGCCTACCGGGTAGAGCGGGAGACTACTCTTCTGGAAACGCCCGAAGGGCATATGCCGGTGGAGATATTCGGGGAACACAATCTCCAGAACCTTGCGGGCGCAAAATGGATCTGTCAACATATGGGTGTCGATGAGGAAGATTTTTATGAAGCTATTGCCTCTTTTTCAGGTGCCTCTAAAAGGCTGGAGAAGGTAACAGAAACCAACAATACGGTAGTATATAAGGATTTTGCCCATAGCCCTTCCAAGGTAAAGGCTACTACTAATGCTGTGAAGGAGCAATATCCCGAAAAAACCCTGGTGGCTTGTCTGGAACTGCATACTTATAGTAGTCTGAATGCAGAATTTCTGAAAGAATACAGGAATTCCCTTGATGCTGCCGATGTTGCAGTGGTGTATTTTTCTCCGGAAGCCGTAGAGAACAAAAGGCTGGAGCCCATTACTGAAGAGCAAATATTTGAAGCTTTTGAAAGAGAGGATCTTATTATTTTCACTACTCCTGAAGGATTTAAGGATTTTCTTAAATCCAGGGATCTAAACCAATCTGTACTGTTGCTAATGAGCAGTGGTAATTACGGCGGACTCGATTTTGACGAGATCAAGGACTGGATCAATTAGCACCTGTTGACATATTTCTCATTTTCTTATCTTTAAGAAAATTAGAACTATGGGAACAAGGGAAAACACCTCTTTTACGATAAAAAACTGGGCAGAAGGGGACCGCCCACGGGAGAAATTACTTCAAAAAGGTCGTAATTCCCTGAGTGACGCTGAACTTCTGGCAATTCTAATTGGCTCTGGCAGCAGGAATGAAAGTGCAGTGGAACTTTGCAAAAAGATACTTTCAGCTTCAGGTCATAGTCTTAATGAATTGGGTAAACTCTCCGTGAAACAGCTTACTCACCACAAAGGAATAGGTGAGGCCAAAGCCATTACTATTATTGCTGCCCTGGAATTGGGTCGAAGAAGACGTTCTGAAGAAGCCCTTGATAAAAAGAAGATTTCCTCAAGTACTTCAGTTTTTGAACTTATGCAACCCATTATTGGAGATCTTCCTCATGAAGAATTCTGGATCATTTATGTCAACAATTCAAACAAGGTCATAGACAGGTTTCAGCTGAGTAAAGGAGGGATCACAGGGACTCTCGTCGATGTAAGACTGGCTCTGAAAAAAGCGTTGGAACTGGGGGCAACCGCCATTATTCTTGCTCATAATCACCCTTCCGGAAATTTGAATCCCAGCAGCGCAGACAAGCAACTTACCCAAAAATTGAAAACTGCAGGGGAGAGTATTGATATCAAGATCCTGGATCACCTTATTGTGACCGAGAAATCTTATTTTAGCTTTGCCGATGAAGGTCTCCTATAATTTTTCCCTGCCTATATGCTTTTAATATATACTCAAAAAATAACACCCAGGATCACTTACTCCTTCAAACAGGTATGTACCCAGATTCTGGGGATCCCGGTGGGTTTTACTTCTAAGATCGAAGAATTTGTAGCCCACGAGGGAATGAAAATCTCCTACGGGAAACAAAGTCTGGCAAATGAGGTGTTCATCCAGAATGTAGACCTGCTTCTGGAACAAGGATTGTCAGATATCGAGATAAAGGTGCAGGATTGGGACGGTGTTCCTTGTTTTTATGCTGTTTCTGAAAACAGCTCGCTTCCCTTTGATATTTTTGCAGCTTCCTTTTACCTGCTTAGCCGGTATGAGGAATACTTACCTCATGTAAAAGACAAGGAAGGCAGGTTCCCGGCTTCAGAAAGCCTGGCTTTTCAGGAGGAGTTCCTTGAAAAACCGGTAGTTGATATCTGGGCGTATAAATTCCGGGAGGTACTTAAGCAAAGGTTTCCAAATTATGATTTTCCGAAGAGGGAATTTTCCACAGAAAACATCGTTTCGGTAACAGAGGTATTCTGCTACAAGAAAAAAGGAGCGATAAGGGTTTTATTAGGATTTTTCCGGGACCTGGTGCAATTGAAACCAAAATATTTGCTGCACCGTATCCAGGTGATGCTTAAGGTTAGAAGAGATCCTTTTGATGTCTATGATCAAATCCTTAAATTCAGAAAGAAACATCTGCATCCTTTGAAATTCATGTTCCAGGTGAGTGATTTTTCGACCTATGATCGCAATATTAATCATAACCGGCTTGAGATTCAAAGCCTCATGAAATCTGTGGCAGACTATTCAGAGGTGGGTCTTCAGCCCGGATATTATGCCAATCAAAATTTTGAGGTCCTTAAAGAAGAAAAAAACCGGCTCGAAAACATCCTGAAAAGACCCGTTTTGAGTGCCCTGAACAATAAGTACAATCTTATGCTGCCGGATACTTATAATAATATGATCGAACTCGAAATAAAGAACGACTATTCAATGGGTTTTCCAGAGATGTTTGGGTTTAGAGCGGGAACCTGTAGTCCTTTTTTATTCTATGATATTAATTTTGAGATCACCACTCCATTGAGGGTACATCCTTACGCGATTAATATGGAGGCAGCAAAAAAATTGAAAGAAACCGAGATCGAGTATAAGGTTCTGGAAATTAAGCGACAAACCAAACTTGTAAATGGAAAATTGACCTGTGTTTTCACAAATATCGATTTTTCTGAATATTCTAATGCTAAAAGAAATATTTCAATCTTAAAGATGATCAATGAAATTCAGTAACATTCAACACATTTTCTTTGACCTTGACCATACTTTGTGGGATTTTGATAAAAATTCAGGGCTTGCTTTTGATTCTGTTTTTAAGAAGAACAGGGTGGAGGTGGAGCTAAGAAGTTTCCTGGAGGTCTACGCTCCTATTAATGAAAATTACTGGAAACTTTATCGTGAGAACCAGGTCTCCAAGGAAGATCTCAGATATGGTAGGTTAAAAGAAACCTTTGATTCTTTGAATGTAACTGTGACAGATGAGCAAATAGATAGACTTGCTGTTGATTATATAGATCACCTGCCCAATTACAATTACCTTCTTGAAGGTACGGTGGAGATACTGGAATATCTGTATCCTTCCTATAAGTTACATATTATCACCAATGGTTTTAAGGAGGTGCAGCATAAAAAAATGGAAAGCTCGGGTATCCTTAAATATTTCAGAACAATTACTACTTCAGAAGATGTAGGTGTAAAGAAACCTCACAGGCAAATTTTCGAAGCAGCCTTAAAGAATGCCTCAGCCACACTGGAAAGCAGCATCATGATAGGTGATAACTTTGAAGCCGACATACTGGGCGCCCATAACTTTGGAATGCATGCAATCCTCTACAATTATTACAAGCGGGAATTCGCTCCCGAATATCACCAGGTGTTGGAAATGAAAGATCTAACCGGATTCCTGTAGCAATAATAGAAGCTTTCATTCGTTAGAAAATTTAATTGAATGTTGATGGTACCCATGAAGAAACTTTTCAGATTAACTTTTTCTTTCCTTCTGTTTATTCATTTCTCCTGTGTAAAAGATATTGATGTTGACCAGTATGAAGAGATCATTTTTCCACCTTCAGCAGCTCTTGATCTGGTTTATTTTACCCTTAATGAAACCAGTTTTCAGAATGGGGTTACAAAAGCCGGTGATGAAGTAAGGCTTGAATTCCTTGATGATGACTATATGCAGGACGGATTGGTGAGAGCAGACCTTAATTTTATCTATACCAACAGCTTTCCCCAAGACTTTATCACCCATATAAATTTCCTTTCAGAAAATAATTCTGTAATGTACCGGTTTAGTATTCCGGTGCCTGCAGGGTCCATTAATAATCCTGAAACCGTAAATTATATAGAGACCATTAGCGGTCCTGAAGTCGATCAATTCAAAAGAGCAATAAAAATGAAGGTGGAGATTGAAATGCAACCCAATTCAGAAGCAATAGAAGGGGAGCTGCAGTTGAAGTCTAAAGGCGTATTTAATTTTGAATTTTAATGATTAGATCAATTCTGTTCATTATAATATTTTCTGCCCCTTTTTTTGCCCCCGCGCAAAATAAGCAACTCCTGTACAATTTTGACGACCTGCCACAAAGCCTGATGATTAACCCCGGGGCCGAGGTCACATTTGACAGGCACGTAGGGTTTCCGCTGCTTTCACAGGTGCATCTTTCAGCAGGTTCATCGGGGGTAACCTTTTATGATATTTTCAAAGAAGGTCCTGGGACCATCAATGACCGCATACGAAATTCGATCAGGGCCATGGATCACAATGATTTTTTTACCATAAACCAGCAGCTGGAGATCCTGTCCCTGGGTTGGAGGGATAAGAACAGGAGGTATTTTACTGCAGGGATCTACCAGGAGATGGATGCCTTTGTTTATTTTCCAAAAGATCTGGCCGTGCTGGCCTGGGAAGGGAATAAGAATTATATAAATAAGAATTTTAAATTCTCTGATGCAGCTTTCACTGCGGAAGCTCTCAATGTCTTTCATATTGGATTCACCAACTATTATTCTGAAGACCTGAATTACGGATTCAGGGCCAAGCTTTATTCTGAAGTATTCAATGCGTATAGTGTTGATAACAGGGGGATCTTCAGGACCAGTCCTTCTCCCGAAGGTGCCAATATTTACAGGCATTTTATGAGTGGGATAGATGTGCTTATCAAAACCGCCGGGTGGGCGTCTTTAGTAGATTCTGAAGATGTGACAGGTTTGGGAACCATGAGCAACATCGCCAAAAAGGCCTTTTTGGGAGGTAATCTTGGTTTAGGTTTGGATGCAGGTTTTACTTTTTATCCAGATGACCAGTACAGAATTACCGGAAGTATTTTAGATATCGGGTTTGTGAACCACACAAAAGACGTGGAGAATTACCGGTATTATGGGGATTATGAGACTGACGGGATCGAGATCCTTTTTCCCGAAACCGGAAATTCAGACAATTATTGGGATAAATGGGAAGATGACCTCGACCGGCATCTTACAGATGAAACCCTTGAAAATTCCTATGTTACCTGGCGCCCCGTAAAAGTGAATGCCTCGTTTGATTATAGTTTTAGTGAAAATACCGAACCCTGTAACTGTCATAAACCCATGGGGAGGAGAAGGTATTACAACCAGGTTGGAGCCCATTTTTTTGCCATGAAAAGGCCGCGGGGGGTTAATTATGCAACCACCCTATATTTTGACCGCACCTTCAATGATAATTTTCGCGGAAAGATCTCCTATACCGCCGATTCCTTCTCATTTTCGAATATAGGACTGCTGCTTTCGGGAAGGATCTACAATTTTAATGTTTATCTTGCTGCAGATAATCTTCTGGATTATACCAACCTGGCAAAAGCGAATAATGCTTCGGTACAATTGGGACTCCAGTTAATTTTGATCACAGAATGAAAACAGCTTTTTTGACCATCGTATTGTTTATAGGTATCCAAACTACCTTTGCTCAGAATCTCAACAGGTACAATTACGTAAGAGTACCTGAAAAATTTGAATTTCTTTCCGAAGAGAACCAGTATCAGCTCAATGCCTTAACCGCATTTCTTTTTGAAAAATTCGGTTTTGAAGCCCTTTACAAGGAACCTGATCCACAGGGTTTGGACCGCTGCGATATCCTGCAAGCCAATGTGCACAGCAAGTCGGGGCTTTTCAGATCACGGGTATATGTGACACTTTCAGATTGTAATAACAATGTGGTTTTTACCTCCCAGACGGGATCGAGCACCGAGAAGGACTTTAAAAAGTCATTTCAGGAGGCCCTTCGGGATGCTTTTAAGTCGGTAGAAGATCTTAACCATATTTTTACTGATGCTCCCGAAGAGATAATTATTGACCCTGTGGTCACTTCAGAAGAAAGAGAGGCTGTAGAAGAAGAGGTGCCTGAAACTCCGGTTAGAGTTGAAGCTACTCCGGTAACCGGAGAAGAATCGACAGTGTATTTGAACAATGGTATCAAATATCAGCTTGAGAAAACGAATGCAGGATTTGATCTTTTTAAAGAGGGAGATAATCAACATTTTGCCCGACTCATTAAATCGGGTGGGGGGGATAATTACATATACACTTCCCAGGGAATCCAGGGGAATGCTTATTTCGACAGTGTCCAAAACCTGGTGGTAGAATTCGTAAGTAAAGAAACCGGCCAACTGGTGACGGTGCAATATCTCTTACAGGATCAATAACCGTATTTAGTCTGCCAGCGTTTTTTAAGGAATTCCCTTTGCGCCATTTCCCGCTGATTATTCCCGGGTTTATAAAAAGTGGTATTGGTTATCTCCTTCGGAAGAAATTCTGCCGCGGCAAAGTTTCCTTCGTAACTGTGTGCATATTTGTAATCCTGACCATAACCCAGGTCTTTCATCAGTTTCGTAGGAGCATTGCGAATAGCCAGTGGAACCGGAAGGTCACCGGTCTTCCTTACCATAGCTTGCGCCTCATTGATCGCCATGTAAGAAGCATTGCTTTTTGGAGAGGTCGCAAGATAGATACAGCACTGGCTCAAAATAATTCTGGACTCGGGGTGACCTATGGTTGAAACCGCCTGGAAGGTGTTGTTTGCCATGATAAGAGCTGTAGGGTTTGCGTTTCCAATATCTTCACTAGCCAGAATAAGAAGACGCCTGGCAATGAACTTCACGTCCTCGCCGCCTTCTATCATCCTTGCCAACCAGTAGACCGCGGCGTTTGGGTCACTGCCGCGAATTGATTTAATGAAAGCCGAAACTATATCATAATGCTGTTCTCCGGTCTTATCATACAATACAGTATTTTGCTGCACCTTGTGAAGGACCATTTTATTGGTGATCTCTACGGAATCTGAATTTTCTGATGTGACCAGAAGTTCAAATATGTTCAGGAGTTTTCGGGCATCACCACCGCTAAGTCTAAGTAAGGCTTCTGTTTCTTTTAATTTTATTTTTTTCTTCTGAAGGATCGCATCCTCTTTCATGGCACGTTCCAAAAGAGCTATGAGGTCTTCCTTAGTGAAGGAATTCAGCACATAAACCTGGCTACGGGAAAGTAAAGCGGGAATGACCTCAAAACTCGGATTCTCAGTAGTGGCTCCAATCAGGGTGATCCAGCCTTTTTCCACTGCACCTAAAAGGGAATCCTGTTGTGATTTACTGAACCTGTGGATCTCATCAATGAACAAAATCGGATTCTTCATGGTGAAAAGTCCGTCACTTTTTTTAGCTTTTTCAATCACCTCTCTCACATCCTTTACACCGCTGCTTATAGCGCTAAGGGTGAAGAAAGGCCTTCCCGATTCCTGGGCAATGATATTGGCCAGAGTGGTTTTGCCTACACCGGGAGGGCCCCAAAGGATCATACTGGGAATAATGTCATTTTTGATCTGCTGCCTCAGGGCAGCCTCAGGTCCAACCAGGTGTTGCTGACTCAGGTAATCATCAAGGGTTTGTGGCCGCAAACGTTCGGCTAAAGGTTTGTTCATGAGGCAAAAATACTAATTTGTGGGTTGCCGGGAAACCGGCAGATGCATTTTAAGTGGCTGCCGAAATGGCACCGGCTTCTGTTTTGATCTCTCAATTAACGTGGAAAAGGTGATTTATGAGGAAAGTTGTCAGGTCAAAAAAATGTGGTTGATTTTTTGTAATATTAATAGAAGAAACTTCTGGTATATGAAGCAAAAGGATCCTTTTATTTTCACCCCCGGGGTACTTGGTTTTCCATTGGCCTTTGTCTTGATCATTTGGATCGTCTTCTGGGCAGAAATAAGGTTCGGATTCGATCTTACCAGCTACGGTATTTATCCCCGTACTGTTGAAGGGCTTCGGGGGATTTTGATCTCTCCGTTTGTGCACAGTGACATTAAACACCTTTTTCACAATACTATTCCCCTATTTGTACTGTCCTTGTCCTTATTCTATTTTTACCGCAAACTCAGCTGGAAAGTATTGTTATTCGGTTTGCTGTTGTCAGGAGGATTGACATGGTTGATAGGCCGGCCGGCATTCCACATTGGTGCGAGCGGGATCATCTATCTACTGGCCGGTTTTCTTTTCTTTAAAGGGATATTTTCCAAACACTACCGGCTAGTTGCACTTTCCCTTATCGTGGTTTTTCTTTACGGAGGCTTATTGTGGTATATCACCCCTATTGATCCCAAAATCTCCTGGGAAGGACATTTATCAGGATTGGTAGCCGGATTCCTGTTCGCAGTTGTATATAAAAAGGATATTGCCAGGCCTCCCAAATATGAGTGGGAACAAGAAACTTACAGGGAGGAGGACGATCCCTTCATGAGACATTTTGACAAGGATGGTAATTTCATTGAAAACCCCGATGGGGAGGAAGAACCCGAATATATCTATCATTACAGGAAAACCAGGGAGGATGATGGCCAGGATAGTACAACCTCCTTATAGGGAGGTTCCATCTCATAGCAAGGCTACAACCTTTGCCTTACCACCTCATAAAGGAATGCCCCGCAAGCCACTGAAACATTAAGAGAACTTATAGTTCCCAAAATTGGCAATTTTGCTTTTTCATCTACAATTTTAAGGACAGAAGGGGAGATCCCTTTACCTTCATTTCCCATCACCAGAGCCAGGGGTTGGTTAAGATCTTTTGAATACAATAGATCCTCTGTTTTTTCGGTGGCGGCGAAAACTTTTATTCCTGAAGCCTGCATATAATAGATCGCGTCTTTTATATGGTCCACTTTTATTAGTGGGATCTTAAAAATTGCACCTGCAGATGTCTTTACCGTATCTGCGGTTACAGGAGCACCTCCTTTTTTCTGAATAACTATCCCGTCAACCCCACAACATTCGGCTGTACGAATAATTGCTCCAAAATTCCTCACATCATCAATTTGATCCAGAAGAAGAAAAAGAGGTTTGGTATCTTTTTCGAGTGAAGCAGTAACCACTTCTTCAAGATCTGCGAATGCAACAGGGGAGATCTTGGCAACCACTCCCTGGTGGTTTCCTTTCACCAATCGGTTTAGTTTTTCAACAGGGACATAAGACATGTTGTATTCTCCGCCCGAAAGGTGCTGTTGAAGTTCCATGAACAGGTGTCCGCTTAGGCCTTTTTGTATATAGATCTTATCAATCGTCTTTTGGTTCTGTATTGCTTCAATAACAGCCCTTATTCCAAAGATGGTAGTGGTTTCATTCATAGCACAAATATAGATATAAAAAAACCACCCTAAAAGGGTGGTTTTCCTGTTTCAAAGATTTAGTTTGATCTATTGATCCCACCAAACTTTTGAAGTATTCTTATCAGCAGCAGGAGAAAGTCCGCCTACTCCTGTCTGATAGTTTGCATTGTTAAGGTTGATCTCACTTGTTGGGTAAAGATACCTTGTTGGGATCTCACCACTGTTAAGAGGATCTGGAGATGGAGTAAGGATTGGGAATCCTGTTCTTCTCCATTCGTTCCATGCTAAGAAACCTTGTGGGAATAAAGCAGCCCATTTTTCTTCAGCTATTACCTGCATCATTCCTACAGACGCAGCATCGGCAAGACGTTTAGTTGCGAAATTATCTGCGAATTCTGTAATGTCAATTGGGTCAAGACCTGCATCTGCGATGTGTGGTCCATTTCCAAAATAGGCAGAAGTAGATGCGTAAGACTGGACGATACCTGTCTCAAGCATTGCTGCAGCATCTTCACTTGTCCACCTTCTTTCAGCAGCCTCAGCTCTGTTAAGATATGTGTAGGCAGAAGTTAGGATTGGGAATGGAGAAGTTGGAGATGTGATGTATTCAGAAATCCTTACGCTACTTCCAATTCCAGTATAATCTTCCAATCCATAAGGAAGACCATCACCCTGGGCATCGCTTGAGTAAATCTCTAAACGGTGGTCAAAAGTCACATTAGAGTAATCTGGTTCATCACCCTGAAGCGCATCCTGCATGTACTCAGACATGTTGTAATCTGCAGGTCTGAAAGCAGTCCATGGGTTAACCAAAGTGGATACGTTGATAGGCTGGTACCAGGCTTCCTGGTCAACAGTCTCGATCACTCCGTACTCATTGGTAAGAGCTTCATTGAAGGCAGTCTCAGCTACACCGGCATCTTCTGTTTCAGACATTTGCATAGTAACAGTTAAGAGAAGAGAGTTGGCAAATCTTCCCCAGCTCTCTACATCACCATCGTAGAAAAGGTCACCGGCAGCTCCCGCTCCAGCAGGCTCAAGCATATCTCTTGCTTCAGTTAATTCCTTGATGAAATCATTGTAGATCTCACGTTGAGGAGTATAAGCCGGAGACTGGATCTCTGGATTAAGGGCTTCAAAATAAGGAATATCTCCATATGTGTCTGTAAGACGCTTGTAAACTACTACTTTCATGATACGGGCTACCGCTAACTGGTTGTTAGCAGATCCGTTTGAAAGGTAGGCCGGAGTTGTGTTAACTTCGGGATCATTTGAAAGGTTGATCACCTGCTGAAGAGCAGATAATGCACCTCCAACTGAACCTGCACCGGCATAATAAGCCGCCCAGTTCGTTGGACCTTCTGCGTAACGGGATTCATCCTGGTAAACAGGTTGCGCCTGGTACTGAACGTAAAGGTGTGGGTTTACCAACCAGTCTCTAAACCCGATGGTCACAAATCTACGCTGTGCCGCGGATAAAAGTGCTGCAGAATCAAATTCTGAGGGACCATTAGTGTTTTCATTCGTGTCACCAAAATCAACTGTCTCGCACGATCCCAATGACAAGAACATAATTGATAACAAGAATATTACTTTGAACTTTTTCATTTTTTTTAATTAAAATGTTAATTTAAGATTCATACCGAAGCTTCTTGTGCTTGGTAATTGAGAGTTTTCCCCCCAAGTCTGAGACATTTCAGATGGATCCCATTCATGAACGTTATCATCAGCAACTGCGATCAACCAAAGGTTACGTCCAATTAAACTTATGCTTGCAGAATCAAAAACGTCGTTCACCATGCTTCCAGGTAGTCTGTAAGTAAGGCTAACATCTCTTAATTTGATGTAATCTGCATCATGGATGAAAGGCTCGGCGATCCTGTTTGGCTGGAATTGTCCCCAGTAAGAAATAGTAGGAATGTAAGTGTCTGCAGCGCTTCCATCAGCATATACCCCTGTTACGTGAGTACCACCACCGTCAGCTACCGGATCTCTTTTTTCAACTCCTCTGTCGTTAAGACCTGCAGTTTCTGCAGTTAAACCAGAGTATCCACCCCACATTTCAGAAAGGGAGAAGAATTTACCTCCTTTTTGGAAATCTAGAGAAGCAGTTAAGCTAAAGTTTTTGTAAGCAAAAGTGTTTACCACACCTCCTGTAAAGTCAGGAAGGATAGATCCAAACTGTTGATCTGCTTCAAAAGCATAGGTTCCATTCTCATTGATGATCCTGTTTCCATTTTCATCTCTTGCGAAACCGGTTCCTCTCAACTGTCCCCATTCTTCACCTAGCCTGTGAACTACAGACACGAATGCCCAGTCGTCTCCACCACCGGCACCATCAATAGACTGAAGGTCTCCTGGAAGGCTTATGATCTTGGACGTGTTGGTAGCCCAGTTGGCCAAAAGATTCCATCTGAAATCATTGGTTTTGATGATATCTGCATCAAGAGATAATTCAACCCCTTCTCTTTCAGACTCTCCTGCGTTGGTAAGGTAATCTAAGTATCCTGAACCTGCAGAGATTGTAATAGGAATGATCTCATTCTCACGGTTCTCCTTGTAGTAAGTAGCATTGAATCCAATCCTGTTGTTGATGAACCTTAGATCAACACCAAATTCGTAAGAGGTGTTCAAGGCAGGTTCTACGTTAGGATCGATCAATCTTGATCTGTCATACTGCAAAATTCTGTCTCCGTAAAGGTCACTTCCAAGTGGGTAAACCGGGTTCAGCGCCAAGGCACCAACGTCATCACCTACCTGTGCCCAACCACCTCGGATCTTACCGAAGGTTAAGATGTCATTGCTTCCGGTCAATTCAGTGAATACAAAAGATCCACCAATAGATGGGTAAGTATACCCGTTGTTATCTGCCGGAAGAGCAGAACTCCAGTCGCGACGGATGGAAGCATCTACATAAAGCATGTCTCTGTATCCCAAAGACAAGTTACCGTAAAGGGAATTAACCTGCTTGTTTCTGTCATAGGCAGTAGCAGTAAGGGTCTCTCTTGAGTTGGAGAAAGTGTAAACATCCGGAAGGATCAAACCACCACTGTCAGAGTTACCCGTGTCCATGTCATTCTGGAAATAGTAGTAGTTGTCTTTTCTAATGTTACCCCCAATCATAGCAGCTACGTCAAAATCTTCGAAATCCTGATCGTAACGTAATAAAGCCTGGTAGTTATCTTCTGTGATAGACTGGTATAGTCTTCCAAATGAGTTAACCCACTCGTTGTATAGGTTTGGAGCAGCAGAGAATTCCAATAGATATGGAACCTTATAATCTCTTCTTATTTTTCTTTCGTTTCTGGAAACCTGAACGGTTGCCTCAAAATTATCAAGGAAAGAATAAGAAGCGTGAACATCGCCTAATAAGGTAGTTGTTTTTCTTTCAATTTTGTAAAGTTCCAACCAGTCATAAGGGTTGAACCAGAAAGCTGCTTTCTTAAAGTTAAGGAAGTCAATATCTTCACCGGCAGCCCAGGCGTCAAGCCCCCAGTTGTTCCAGGAAGCAAGGTATCCTTCTTCTGTAGTCAATCCTTTAAGTTCTCTCAATTTGTTTACGTCGATGTTACGACCAAACCATGAGTTGAATGAACCAGTAGTCTGGTTGCTGTAACCATCATCAAAATCACCGGCTACGGTTCCTTCAGAATAGTTAACATTTGTTCCAATACTGAAGTTGTCAGTTAGGTTAAAGTCGAAAGAAGCGGTTACGAAATTCTTACGGTTAGAAGAATTAGGAATGATCCCGGTTTGATCTAAATTCGTAAAAGACATTCGTGCGCTGTAATCTTCACCTCCACCAGACAAAGAAATGATGTTCTTGAAAGTTGTTCCTGTGTTGTAGAAGTCTTTAATGTTGTCTGGGTGAGCTTCCCAGGTGTCAGTCTGTCCAAAATATGGGCTGTCCTGGTACATTGCATACCATGGAATATAAGGCTCGCCATCAAATTTTGGTCCCCAGCTTTCATCAGCATAAACGTTGGCATTAAAATAACGCTGTCCGTCAAATACCTGCATCCACTCAGGATAAGCTCCTCCTGAAATACCGAAAACCCTAAAGTTGTACCCGGCATCGTAATCGAAAGTTCCAAATTCATTTGGTGAATAGCCCTGTCCGTAATCATTCTGGTAGTCCATCATTCTTCCTACTTTGTCAAAAGAGATAGAACTGGTGATCTCAAGACCTAAACGGTCAGATTCAGTTCCTCTTTTAGTAGTGATCTGCACAACCCCGTTTGAAGCACGCTGACCGTAAAGAGCAGTTGCGTTAGGTCCTTTCAGCACGTTTAGAGTAGCTACGTTACTCATGTCAATAGCATTAGGATCTGAAGTTGGAACACCGTCGATCACATACAATGGATCAGAATCTGATGTAAGTGAGATACCACCACGGATACGGATCTTACCTGACTCTCCAAGTTTGGATCCAGCCTGGGCATTGATCTGTACACCCGCTACCTTACCGGCAAGTGCCGATTTGATGTTGGTGTCTTCAGTAATGTTAAGTTCCTCAGCATTTACCGTTTGGGAGGCATAAGGAAGGGATTTTTCTTCCCTCTTAATACCCAGTGCCGTCACAACAACTTCTTCAAGTTGAGCTGCATCAGCTTCCATGGTAACATTGATATTAGGAGAGTCCTGAAAAGTAATTTCAGCCGTTTTCAATCCTAAATAAGAAAAAACCAATACTTCTCCCTGACTAGCTTCGATAGCATAATTTCCATCGAAATCAGTTTGAACCCCTCTTGCTGTGCCTTTAATCAGCACGTTTACCCCGGGGAGGGGCATTCCACTTTCGTCGGTCACAGTTCCTGAGACCGTCTGTTGTTCTTGTGCAAACGTAATTTGCACAACTAACGCCAGTAACAGCGTTAGAATTCCACTAAACTTTGTTTTCATTTTATGATTTGTTTGAATTAGCCAGTGCCAAAAATGATAATTAAATGTTAACCGAACAACTTTTTTGAGATAAAACTTTGCTTCTTTTTGGATTTTGCTATGAAATTTAAGCTTTTATTAACTTAAACCGTATAAAGCGTAACCTCCACCACACCTGCTTTAGAGGCTTTTGTCTCTCCTGCTTCCCATATTTTCCTATGATATTTATCAGGTAGTTTTGATTTTTTCTTTTTTTCTTTTCACGAAATAACTTTTATTATTTCTCTCTCTTATAATATACAGGTGAAAATTGGCTATTGTATTTTACCGTTCTTTTAAGGATTTTTCGGAAGAATTGGTTCCCTTACTTCTTTCCTATACGAGAATTCCTTCTGAATTCTTCCCGCGAAATTTTGAGAACCAAATTTTTTAAGAAAGGATAATTTTTCAGAAAAAGTCTGACCCGATTTAGAGTAAAAATTAATCCTTCTGAAAATTAATTATTTAGGATTTGAATAATTCGGTTTTATTTCTACCTTTGCAAACCTTTTTAAAAGGGAGTTTATTTTAAAACAAATAATTAGTGTAAAAGAAATTATGCCAACAATTTCACAATTAGTACGAAAAGGAAGAGCCAAGATCACCAAGAAGAGTAAATCGGCTGCTTTAGATTCGTGCCCTCAAAGACGAGGAGTTTGTACGCGTGTTTACACAACTACCCCTAAGAAACCTAACTCTGCAATGCGAAAAGTTGCAAGGGTAAGGTTGACGAACGGGAAAGAAGTGAACGCATACATACCTGGTGAGGGTCACAATCTGCAAGAGCACTCGATAGTATTGGTTAGAGGCGGACGAGTTAAAGATTTGCCTGGAGTAAGGTATCATATTGTACGTGGTGCTCTGGATACTGCCGGTGTTGCCGGAAGAACACAGAGACGTTCCAAGTATGGTGCTAAAAAGCCTAAGAAATAGGATTATTTCCGCAGCAAGTAACAATTAACTTATTACAAAGAAGAAATGAGAAAAAGACAGGCGAAAAAAAGGCCACTTTTACCAGATCCAAAGTTTAACGATCAGTTAGTGACACGTTTTGTTAACATGATGATGTGGGATGGTAAAAAATCTGTTGCCTTTAAGGTTTTCTACGATGCGATCGCAATTGTAGAAGAGAAAAAACAGGATGAAGAAAAAACTGGACTTGAACTTTGGAAGGATGCTCTATCTAATGTTATGCCTCACGTAGAAGTACGTAGTCGTAGAGTTGGGGGTGCTACTTTCCAGATTCCAATGCAGATAAGACCAGATCGTAAAGTTTCAACCGCTATGAAGTGGTTGATCTCTTACTCTAGAAAGCGTAACGAGAAATCAATGGCGCAAAGACTTGCGTCTGAAGTTCTTGCTGCGGCTAAGGAAGAAGGTGCGGCTGTGAAGAAGAGGGTTGATACCCACAAGATGGCTGAAGCTAACAAAGCATTCTCACACTTTAGATTCTAAAAAATGGCACAAAGAGATTTAAAATTCACAAGAAATATAGGTATTGCTGCGCATATTGATGCCGGTAAGACCACTACTACAGAGCGTATTCTTTTCTATACCGGTATTAGTCATAAAATCGGTGAGGTGCATGATGGTGCAGCTACAATGGACTGGATGGAGCAAGAGCAGGAGCGTGGTATTACCATTACCTCTGCTGCAACGCATTGTAAGTGGATGTACCGCGACCAGGAATACACTGTAAATATTATTGATACCCCGGGACACGTTGACTTTACTGTAGAGGTAGAGCGTTCTTTACGTGTTCTTGATGGGATGGTAGCTCTTTTCAGCGCGGTTGATGGTGTTGAGCCTCAATCTGAAACTGTTTGGAGACAGGCTGATAAATATAGAGTACCAAGACTTGGGTTCGTTAATAAAATGGACCGCCAGGGTGCAGACTTTTTTAAAGTGTGCAAGCAGGTAAGAGAAATGCTTGGTGGAAATCCTGTTCCACTTCAAATTCCTATTGGGGATGAAATCGACTTCAAAGGAGTTGTTGATCTTATTTCCAAAAAGGCAGTTGTCTGGAATGAAGAGGACTTTGGAATGACTTACGAAACCATTGATATCCCTGAGGAATTGATGGAGGACGTAAATAAATACAGAGCTGAACTTGTAGAGGCAGTTGCCGAGTACGATGAAGCGCTTATGGAGAAATTCTTCGAAGACGAGAACTCTATTACTGAAGACGAGATCATTGCTGCCCTTAGAGCTGCAACAATTGATATGTCTATTATCCCAATGATGTGTGGATCTGCCTTTAAAAATAAAGGAGTTCAGGCGATGCTGGATGCAGTAATGCGTTACCTTCCTTCTCCTGTAGATGTTGAAGCCATTGTAGGTGTAAACCCAGATACAGAAAAAGAAGAAACACGTAAGCCGCATGTAGATTCTCCTTTTTCAGCGTTAGCTTTTAAAATTGCTACCGATCCTTTCGTTGGTCGTTTGGCTTTCTTTAGAGTTTACTCAGGAGCTTTAGATGCTGGTTCTTATGTTCAGAACAACCGTTCAGGAAAAAAAGAACGTATTTCACGTATCTATCAGATGCATGCAAATAAACAACAGCCAATTGACAGAATTGAAGCCGGAGATATTGGTGCGGCTGTTGGATTTAAAGATATTAAGACAGGGGATACCTTGACAGATGAGAAACACCCAATCGTTCTCGAATCTATGTCTTTCCCTGAACCTGTAATTGGTATTTCTGTTGAGCCTAAAACCAAGGCAGATGTTGATAAGATGGGTATGGCTTTGGCTAAATTAGCTGAAGAGGATCCAACTTTCCAGGTTAAAACCGATGAAGTTTCCGGACAAACAATTATTTCAGGAATGGGTGAGCTTCACCTTGAGATCCTTGTAGATCGTTTGAAAAGAGAATTTAAGGTTGAAGTAAATGAAGGTCAACCTCGTGTTGAGTACAAGGAAACTGTTACCAAAGTGGCAGATCACAGAGAGGTTTACAAGAAGCAGTCTGGTGGTCGTGGTAAATTTGGTGATATTTCATTTACACTAGGGCCTGCAGATGAAGACTTCAAAGGACCGGGACTTCAGTTCGTTGATGAGATCAAAGGTGGTCGTATTCCTAAAGAATTTATTCCTTCAGTGGAAAAAGGATTTAGAGAGGCTATGAAAACCGGGCCTATGGCTGGTTTCACCATGGATACTTTAAAAGTAGTTCTTAAGGATGGGTCTTTCCACCCTGTGGATTCCGATCAGCTTTCTTTCGAATTGGCTGCGAAAATGGGATATAAAGTTGCGGCTAAAAAAGCCGGTGCTGTTATCCTTGAGCCAATCATGAAAGTAGAAGTGGTTACCCCAGAAGAAAATATGGGTGATATAGTAGGAGATTTAAACAGACGTCGTGGACAGGTAAATGACATGTCTGACAGATCTGGTGCGAAAGTGATCAAAGCTGAAGTGCCATTATCTGAGATGTTTGGATATGTAACTACATTGCGTACCCTTTCTTCGGGACGTGCAACCTCTACTATGGAATTCTCTCACTATGCCGAAACTCCTTCTAATATTTCAGAAGCAATTATGAAGGCAGAAAAGGGAACCGCTAACGAATAATTATCAGGAAAATGAGTCAGAAAATCAGAATAAAACTAAAATCTTACGATCACAACCTGGTAGACAAATCTGCCGAGAAGATTGTAAAAACCGTAAAAAGTACGGGAGCTGTGGTGACTGGACCAATTCCATTGCCAACTCACAAGAAGATCTTTACTGTATTGCGTTCTCCACACGTTAACAAGAAGTCGAGAGAGCAATTTCAGTTAAGTTCCTATAAAAGACTGCTGGATATTTACAGTTCGTCTTCAAAAACAATCGATGCCTTGATGAAACTTGAATTGCCAAGTGGAGTAGAGGTGGAGATCAAAGTGTGATAAACACAAAGGCCCGATAAGCTGTCGGGTTCATACATGTCCCAAGCGACAGGCGAGGGAAAAACGGAAGAAAAATACATTCAGGATTGGAAGTGTTTTTCAATCCTGAATATTTTTAAGTAAATAATTTAATAACTAATAATTAATTTATGTCTGGGTTAATAGGAAAAAAGATTGGCATGACCAGCATTTTTGACGAGAACGGGAAGAACATTCCTTGTACCGTTATTCAAGCTGGACCATGTGTAATTACCCAAGTCAGAACCGAGGAGGTTGACGGGTACGAAGCTCTTCAACTTGGTTTCGATGACAAAAAGACTGCTAATAATGCTGCCACTGGGCATGCAAAAAAAGCCGGAGCCGCAGCAATGCGCAAAGTCGTTGAATTCAAGGGATTTGAAGGAGAGCACAAATTAGGTGATACCATTACCGTTGAACATTTTACTGAAGGCGAATTTGTAGACGTTTCCGGTATATCAAAAGGTAAAGGTTTTCAAGGTGTTGTTAAACGTCACGGATTTGGTGGGGTTGGACAAGCGACTCACGGTCAGCACAACCGTTTAAGGGCTCCTGGTTCTATTGGTGCGGCTTCATATCCTGCGAGAGTATTCAAAGGAATGCGTATGGCCGGTAGAATGGGTGGCGAAAAAGTAAAAGTAGAAAACCTGAGAGTTTTGAAAGTTGTTGCAGATAAGAACCTTCTTGTTGTTAAAGGAGCGGTTCCAGGACACAAAAACTCTTACGTAATCATTCAGAAGTAATGGAAGTAGCAGTTTTAGATATTAAAGGAAAAGAAACAGGGAGAAAGGCAAACCTTTCTGATGCTGTTTTTGCGATAGAGCCAAACAACCATGCTGTTTATCTTGATGTGAAGCAATACCTGGCCAATCAACGTCAGGGAACGCATAAAGCTAAAGAACGTGCAGAGATCACAGGTTCTACGCGTAAGATCAAGAAACAAAAAGGTACAGGTACTGCCCGTGCGGGAAGTATCAAGTCTCCTATTTTTAAAGGAGGAGGTAGAGTATTTGGTCCAAGACCAAGGAGCTACTCCTTTAAATTGAACAAAAACCTTAAGAGACTGGCAAGAAAATCTGCTCTTTCTCTAAAGGCAAATGACAACTCCATAATAGTTGTAGAAGATTTTTCATTTGATTCTCCAAAGACCAAGAATTTCATAGATGTTCTTAAGGCACTGGGACTTGAGGGTAAAAAATCTTTGATAGTGTTGGGTGACTCAAATAAAAATGTATATTTGTCGTCACGCAATTTAAAGGCCTCAGAGGTTATAAGTGCTTCAGAATTAAGTACTTACAAGATCCTAAACGCTAATAATTTAGTGTTTTTAGAGGGGTCTCTAGAAGGAATTGAGTCGAATCTAAGTAAATAAGCATTATGAGTATCTTAATAAAACCTATTATTACAGAGAAGGCTACGGCAGATAGCGAGCTTAACAATAAGTACGCTTTTGTAGTTGATAATAAGGCGAATAAGATTGAAATTAAAGACGCAGTTGAGTCTGCTTATGGTGTTTCAGTTACAAAGGTTCGTACGATAAATGTCCGTCCAGACAGAAAAACCCGTTACACAAAAACGGGTGTTGTTACTGGTAAAACCAGTGCTTACAAAAAAGCACTAGTACAGGTGGCGGAAGGTGAAACTATTGATTTATATAGTAATCTCTAAGATTAAAAAATGTCAGTTAGAAAATTAAAACCAATCACCCCTGGTCAGCGATTTAGAGTAGTAAACGGATTTGACGCGATTACTACTGATAAGCCGGAAAAAAGTTTATTAGTTCCGAACAAAAGATCAGGAGGTAGAAACAGTCAGGGAAAAATGACCATGCGCTATATTGGTGGTGGTCATAAAAAACGTTACAGGATCATTGATTTTAAGAGAGACAAGCAGGGTATTCCTGCAACTGTCGCTTCTATTGAATATGATCCAAACAGAACGGCCTTTATCGCACTATTGAATTATCAGGATGGCGAGAAACGATATATTATTGCTCAGAATGGACTTCAGGTTGGGCAAAATGTAGTATCTACTGCTGATGCAGGTGCTCCCGAAATTGGGAACGCCATGCCATTGGCTAACATTCCATTAGGTACTATTATCTCTTGTATCGAGTTGAGACCTGGACAGGGAGCTGTAATGGCTAGATCTGCCGGTGCTTTTGCTCAGTTAATGGCAAGAGAAGGTAAATATGCAACCATCAAATTGCCTTCAGGAGAGATCAGGAGGGTATTGGCAAGCTGTATAGCTACTGTAGGTGCTGTTTCAAACAGTGATCACCAGTTGCTTGTTTCAGGAAAAGCCGGTAGAAGCAGATGGTTGGGTAGAAGACCAAGAACAAGACCGGTAGTGATGAACCCTGTAGATCACCCAATGGGTGGTGGTGAAGGTAAATCTTCCGGTGGTCACCCGCGTTCTAGAAAAGGTATACCTGCAAAAGGGTATAGAACCCGATCTAAGACGAAGTCGAGTAATAAATATATTGTAGAACGTAGAAAGAAATAATAAGATATGGCACGTTCATTAAAAAAAGGACCTTACGTTCACTATAAGTTGGAGCAGAAAGTAGCTCAGAATACAGAATCTGGAAAGAAAGCGGTTATTAAGACCTGGTCAAGGGCTTCTATGATCACTCCTGATTTTGTAGGGCAAACTATCGCAGTTCACAACGGACGTCAATTCGTTCCTGTTTATATTACAGAGAACATGGTAGGTCACAAATTAGGTGAATTTTCACCAACAAGATCTTTTAGAGGTCATGCTGGTGCTAAAAATAAAGGTAAAAAATAATTGAAGCTATGGGAGTTCGTAAAAGAGAAAGAGCAGAGCAGATAAAAGAAGCTAATAAGCAAATAGCTTTTGCTAAGTTGAATAACTGCCCTACTTCACCAAGGAAAATGCGCTTAGTTGCGGATTTGGTACGTGGTGAAAAAGTAGAAAGAGCGCTTCATATTTTGAAATTCAATTCTAAGGACGCATCTAAAAGTTTGGAAAAACTGTTATTGTCAGCAATCGCTAACTGGCAGGCTAAGAACGAAGATGCCAGCATTGAAGATGCAGAATTGTTCGTTAAAGAGATCCGTGTGGATGGTGGAAGTATGTTGAAAAGACTACGTCCTGCACCCCAAGGTCGCGCACATAGAATTAGAAAACGTTCCAACCACGTTACTTTAGTGCTTGGAGCTAACAATAATACACAAAGCTAAGTAAGAGTATGGGACAGAAAACAAATCCAATCGGGAATCGCCTTGGTATCATCAGAGGATGGGAATCCAACTGGTACGGAGGAAATGACTACGGCGACAAATTAGCCGAAGACGATAAGATTAGAAAATACATCCATGCTCGTTTATCTAAAGCGAGTGTATCAAGAGTGATCATTGAGCGTACGCTTAAACTTGTAACCGTTACTATCACCACTGCCCGTCCCGGTATCATTATTGGGAAAGGTGGCCAGGAGGTAGACAAGTTGAAGGAAGAGCTTAAGAAGATCACAGACAAGGAAGTTCAGATCAACATCTTTGAAATTAAAAGGCCAGAGCTG
Source organism: Salinimicrobium flavum (assembly GCF_042684505.1). NCBI lineage: Bacteria > Pseudomonadati > Bacteroidota > Flavobacteriia > Flavobacteriales > Flavobacteriaceae > Salinimicrobium > Salinimicrobium flavum. The sequence goes on along the minus strand of NZ_JBHULT010000008.1, from coordinate 278,421 downwards.
GATGCTTACTTAGTAGGTTCCAGTGTTGCAAGACAAATTGAGAATCGTATCTCTTACCGTCGTGCTATCAAAATGGCTATTGCGGCTGCAATGAGAATGAATGCTGAAGGGATCAAAATTGAGATCTCCGGGCGTTTGAACGGTGCTGAAATGGCGCGTTCTGAATCTTACAAAGATGGTAGAATTCCATTGTCGACATTTAGAGCCGACATTGACTATGCTTTAGTTGAAGCTCACACTACTTATGGTAGACTGGGTGTTAAAGTATGGATAATGAAAGGTGAGGTATACGGTAAAAGAGAACTTTCTCCACTTGTTGGCATGGCCAAAAAACAAGGAGGAAAACCCGGAGCCGGACGAGGTGGTGCTAACAAATCACGTCGTAGAAAGTAATTTTTTAAAGTAAAGAAAAATGTTACAGCCTAAAAGAACAAAATATCGCAAAATGCAAAAGGGCCGTATGAAAGGTGTTTCTCAAAGAGGACACAGGCTTTCTAACGGAACTTTTGGTATCAAGTCTTTAGACTCAAATTTTGTGACTGCAAGACAAATAGAAGCTGCGCGTATTGCTGCTACCCGTTATATGAAGAGAGAAGGTTCACTTTGGATCAAAATATTTCCAGACAAGCCTATCACGAAGAAACCACTTGAGGTGCGTATGGGTAAAGGTAAAGGTGCGGTTGAATATTGGGCAGCAGTTGTGAAACCAGGAAGGATCCTTTTTGAAATAGGTGGTGTTCCATTTGATGTTGCAAAAGAGGCCTTGCGCCTTGCAGCTCAAAAACTACCTGTAAAAACTAAGTTCATCGTAGCTAGAGATTATCAAGCTTAATAAGACACGTTATGAAACAATCAGAAGTAAGAGAATTGTCTGTAGCAGAATTACAGGAAGAACTTGGTAAATCAAGAAAAGCATATTCCGATCTTAAAATGGCTCACGCAGTATCGCCATTAGAGAACCCAATACAGTTGAGAACTGTAAGAAGATCTATAGCGCGTATTGCTACAGAGTTAACTAAAAGAGAACAACAATAAGTGTTATTCTGCTGAAAATGGAAAAAAGAAACTTAAGAAAAGAACGTATAGGTGTTGTTACCAGTAATAAGATGATGAAATCAATTGTGGTTTCTGAAACTAAAAAAGTAAAACACCCCATGTATGGAAAATTCGTATTAAAAACGAAGAAATACGTGGCACACGACGAAACAAACGACTGCAACATTGGAGATACTGTAAGGATCATGGAAACTCGTCCTTTGAGTAAATCAAAATGCTGGAGATTAGTAGAAATAATTGAAAGAGCGAAGTAATTATGGTACAACAAGAGTCTAGATTAAGAGTAGCTGACAATACCGGTGCTAAAGAAGTTTTAGTGATTCGCGTATTGGGTGGTACAAAGAAGAGATACGCTTCTGTTGGAGACAAAATAGTTGTCAGTGTAAAAGAAGCTACACCTAATGGAAACGTAAAAAAAGGTGCAGTTTCAACAGCAGTTGTTGTTCGTACCAAGAAAGAAGTGCGCAGACCAGACGGATCTTATATCCGTTTTGATGACAATGCGTGTGTTCTGCTTAACCCAACAGGGGAGATGAGAGGAACACGTGTATTTGGACCTGTAGCACGTGAACTTCGTGATAAGCAATTCATGAAGATTGTATCATTAGCGCCTGAAGTGCTTTAATACAGAAAAGAAAATGAAAAAGCTTAAAATAAAAACTGGAGATACCGTACGTGTAACGGCCGGAGACCATAAAGGTCAGGAAGGTAAAGTGCAGCAGGTATTCCTGGATAAGAATAAAGCAATTGTGGAAGGTGTGAACATGGTTTCCAAACATGAGAAGCCAAGTGCAGCCAACCCACAAGGCGGAATCAAGAAGAAGGAAGCTCCTATTCACGTTTCCAACTTGTCTTTAATTGACAAGAGTGGTGATGCCACCAGAGTTGGATACAGAGAAGAGGATGGGAAGAAAGTAAGGTTTTCCAAAAAATCTAATGAAGTAATTTAGTTATGGCATACTTACCAAGACTTAAACAAGAGTATAAAGAGAGAGTGATCTCTGCTCTTACAGAAGAATTCAGCTACTCTAACGTGATGCAGGTTCCAAAACTTCAGAAGATAGTTTTGAGCCGCGGGGTTGGAGCCGCTGTAGCAGATAAGAAACTTATTGATCATGCTGTTGATGAATTGACAGCTATTACCGGTCAAAAAGCGATAGCGACCATATCTAAGAAGGATGTTGCTTCTTTTAAACTTCGTAAAGGAATGCCCATTGGGGCAAAAGTTACTTTACGCGGAGAGAGAATGTATGAATTTTTAGATCGTTTGATCACCTCTGCGCTTCCACGTGTGAGGGATTTCAACGGAATTAAAGCCACTGGTTTTGACGGAAGAGGAAATTATAACCTTGGTGTAACCGAGCAGATCATTTTCCCTGAGATCGATATTGACAAAGTAAACCGAATCAATGGTATGGATATTACCTTCGTTACTTCTGCCAATACAGATAAAGAAGCAAAATCATTGCTAACCGAACTAGGATTACCTTTTAAAAAGAATTAATTATGGCTAAAGAATCAATGAAAGCCCGCGAGGTGAAGAGACAAAAAATGGTTGATAAGTATGCTGAAAAACGCAAGGCCCTTAAAGAAGCCGGCGATTATGAAGCACTTCAAAAACTTCCTAAAAATGCCTCTCCTGTTCGTTTGCACAACCGTTGTAAATTGACCGGAAGACCCAGAGGGTATATGAGACAGTTTGGTGTTTCCAGAGTAACTTTCAGGGAAATGGCCAACAACGGATTAATTCCAGGGGTTAGAAAAGCTAGTTGGTAGAAATATAAATTGGTTGAAGGTTCAAAACGGGATGGTCCCGCGGCGAAAACCACTTCCGCAAATTGAGATAGATGAATACAGATCCTATTGCAGATTATTTAACAAGAATTAGAAACGCTGTCGCTGCCAACCATCGTGTGGTAGAGATCCCGGCTTCTAATCTTAAAAAGGAAATAACAAAGATATTATTCGATCAGGGATATATTCTTAGTTACAAATTTGATGACAGTACCGCACAGGGAAGCATCAAAATAGCTCTTAAGTATGACAAACTTACTAAAGAGCCAGTGATCAAGAAAATTCAACGAATAAGTAAACCAGGTTTACGTAAATATGCCGGTGCCAATGAACTACCCCGAATCTTAAATGGTTTAGGGATTGCAATTGTTTCTACCTCTCATGGAGTAATGACAGGAAAACAAGCGCAGCAGGATAAAGTTGGTGGTGAAGTATTGTGCTACGTTTACTAATATTTAAAGACGAAAAGAAATGTCAAGAATAGGTAAAAGCCCGATCACAATTCCAGAAGGTGTTACTGTAGACCTGAAAGACGGAGTTGTTACGGTAAAAGGAAAATTAGGAGAGCTTAAGCAGGAGATCCGGGATATCGATGTTAAGATCGAAGACGGAGTGATCACCTTTGAGCGCGAGTCAGATAAGAAAGATCTTAAAGCCAAACACGGTCTGTACCGTGCCTTGATCAGTAATATGATAGAAGGTGTGGCTAACGGCTTCACAAAAGAGCTGGAATTAGTAGGTGTTGGTTACAGAGCGTCAAACCAGGGTCAAAAATTAGACCTTGCTGTTGGGTACTCTCACAACATTGTATTAGATTTGGCCCCTGAAATTAAAGTGGAAACAATTTCTGATAAAGGTAAAAACCCTATCGTGAAATTGACTTCTTACGATAAACAATTGGTAGGCCAGGTAGCTGCGAAAATTCGTTCTTTCCGTGCGCCAGAACCTTACAAAGGGAAAGGTATTAAGTTCAGAGGAGAACAATTAAGAAGAAAAGCAGGTAAATCAGCTTAATAAGTTTAGATTATGGCAGTATCAAAATTAGATAGAAGAAATAAGATAAAGAAGAGAATCCGTAGGGATATTACCGGTACGGGAGAACGTCCAAGAATGTCGATTTTCAGAAGCAATAAAGAGATTTATGCTCAGATCGTTAACGACGTGGATGGAACCACACTGGTTTCTGCTTCATCAAGAGACAAAGATGTTGCTTCTAAAGACAGCAACAAGATTGAACAGGCAGCCTTAGTTGGAAAAGCTATTGCTGAAAAGGCCTTAAAAGCGGGTATCGAAACCATTTCTTTTGACAGAAGCGGATATTTGTACCACGGAAGAGTAAAATCATTAGCAGAAGGTGCTCGCGAAGGAGGACTTAAATTCTAGAAGATATGTATCAGGATTATAAAAACGTAGAACTTGTAAAGCCGGGTGGTCTGGAATTGAAAGATCGTTTGGTTGGTGTGCAACGTGTTACTAAGGTTACAAAAGGTGGTAGAGCTTTCGGTTTTTCTGCTATTGTGGTTGTAGGTGACGAAAACGGGGTTGTAGGCCACGGGTTAGGAAAATCTAAAGAAGTAGCAGACGCTATTTCCAAAGCAGTAGAAGACGCTAAAAAGAACTTGGTGCGTATTCCTTTGCATAAGGGAACCCTGCCACACGAGCAAAAAGGTAAGTACGGTGGAGCAAGAGTATTGTTGTTTCCTGCTTCTGCCGGTACCGGGGTTATCGCCGGTGGTGCTATTCGTGCGGTACTTGAAGCTGTTGGAGTGCATGATGTACTTTCAAAGAATCAGGGCTCTTCAAACCCACACAACGTGGTAAAGGCAACTTTTGATGCTTTGTTGCAATTGAGAAGTGCAGAGACTGTTGCTAAGCAGCGCGGTATTTCACTTGAAAAGGTTTTTAAAGGATAATACAAGGAAAAATGGGAAAGATAAAAGTTACACAGGTTAAAAGTGCCATCAAACGTACTCAAAACCAAAAACGTACTTTGGAAGCTCTGGGTCTTAAGAAAATAGGACAAACTGTAGAGCACGAGAATACGCCAAACATCCTTGGTATGGTAAGTAAAGTAAATCACTTGGTTTCCTTTGAGGAAACGAAATAATAAATTCACATGGATTTAAGTAACTTAAAACCTGCAAAAGGTTCAGTTCAAAGTAACAGTAAACGTGTTGGTCGTGGAGAAGGATCTGGAAAAGGTGGAACCTCAACCAGAGGACACAAAGGTGCCAAGTCACGTTCTGGTTACTCAAGGAAGATAGGTTTTGAAGGAGGGCAGATGCCGCTTCAAAGACGTGTGCCAAAATTCGGATTTACCAACATCAACCGTAAAGAGTACCAGGGGATCAACCTTGATACCCTTCAAACTCTTGTTGATAATGGGAAAGTGAAAGATACTGTTGACATGGGAGTGTTGGTAGATAATGGTCTGGCACGTAAAAACGAATTGGTTAAGATATTAGGTAGAGGAGAATTAAAAGCTAAGTTGAAAATATCTGTTCATAAATTTACTGCCTCAGCAAAGCAAGCTATTGAAGCGGCCGGTGGTGAAGCTGTTACTTTATAATAGATAAGCAAATGAAATTCATCAATACATTAAAGAATATCTGGAAAATCGAGGAACTGAAGAATAGGATTCTGGTTACCCTCGGTTTGTTGTTGGTGTATCGTTTTGGTGCACAGGTAGTGTTGCCTGGAATTGATGCGGCTCAATTAGCTAATTTATCCAGCCAGACAGAAGGTGGACTATTAGGTCTTCTTAATGCATTTACGGGAGGAGCGTTCTCGAACGCTTCTGTCTTTGCTTTAGGGATCATGCCTTATATTTCTGCTTCTATTGTAGTTCAATTGATGGGAATTGCGGTTCCTTATCTTCAGAAACTGCAAAAAGAGGGAGAAAGCGGAAGAAGAAGGATCAACCAGATCACAAGATGGTTGACCATTGCCATTACATTGGTACAGGGGCCGGGTTATATTTATAACCTTTTTGCTACTCTTCCTTCCAGCGCCTTCTTACTTGGTAACAACGTGACCTTTGTAGTTTCTTCTGTGATCATTCTTACCACAGGTACCATCTTCGCGATGTGGCTGGGTGAAAAGATCACTGATAAAGGAATTGGAAACGGGATCTCCCTGTTAATTATGGTAGGTATCATTGCTACCTTACCGCAGGCATTCATTCAGGAATTTGCTTCCAGAGTATTCGAATCAAACGGAGGTCTTATTATGATCTTAATTGAATTGGTGATTTGGTTTGTGATCATTCTTGCAAGTGTAATGCTGGTGATGGCTGTGCGACAAATACCTGTACAGTATGCCAGGAGAACCGCTACAGGCGGATATGAAAAGAACGTTTTTGGTTCAAGACAATATATTCCTCTAAAGCTTAATGCTTCAGGAGTTATGCCTATCATCTTTGCCCAGGCGATCATGTTTATTCCCGCAGCCGTTGCCGGACTTTCACAGTCTGAAACAGCGCAGGGCGTGACTGCAGCCTTTAGTGATATATTCGGGTTTTGGTACAATCTGGTGTTTGCGTTATTAATTATTATTTTTACGTACTTTTACACCGCGATTACCGTACCTACCAATAAAATGGCAGATGACCTTAAACGTAGTGGTGGTTTTATTCCGGGAATTCGTCCCGGTACTGAGACTGCCGAATTCCTCGACAGAATTATGTCACAGATTACCCTACCGGGTTCTGTGTTTCTAGCGCTTATTGCAGTGTTCCCTGCAATTATCGTATCCCTGCTTGGTGTGCAGGCGGGTTGGGCATTGTTCTTTGGAGGTACATCATTGCTGATCATGGTTGGAGTTGCGATTGATACCATGCAACAGGTGAACTCTTACTTGTTGAACAGGCATTATGATGGATTAATGAAAACCGGTAAAAACAGAAAAGCAGTAGCATAATATGGCAAAACAACCGGCGATAGAGCAAGACGGAACGATCATTGAAGCATTGTCAAATGCGACATTTCGTGTCGAATTAGAAAATGGTCACCTGGTGACTGCACATATTTCAGGTAAGATGCGTATGCATTACATTAAGTTGTTACCTGGCGACAAAGTTAAATTAGAAATGAGCCCTTACGATTTATCGAAGGCTAGAATAACTTACAGATACTAATAACTATGAAAGTTAGAGCATCAATTAAAAAGAGAAGTGCCGAGTGCAAGATTGTGCGTAGAAAAGGCAGACTCTATGTGATAAACAAAAAGAATCCAAAATTTAAACAAAGACAAGGGTAGTTATGGCTAGAATTGCAGGTGTTGATATACCAAAACAAAAGCGAGGCGTTATAGCGTTGACCTATATCTTCGGAATTGGAAAAAGCAGGGCTCAGGAGATCCTTAAAGAAGCCAACGTTGAAGAAGGGAAAAAAGTTTCAGATTGGAACGATGAAGAAATCGGACGAATTCGTGAAGCTGTTGGTGACTATAAGATTGAAGGAGAACTTCGTTCTGAGGTTCAATTAAGCATTAAGCGATTAATGGATATTGGAAGTTACAGGGGAATTCGTCACAGAGCGGGACTTCCGTTGAGAGGACAAAGAACCAAAAACAACTCCAGAACGAGAAAAGGAAGAAGAAAAACAGTTGCCAACAAAAAGAAAGCAACTAAATAATAAGTAGGATGGCAAAAGCAAAAGCAACTCAAAAGAAGCGTAAAGTAAATGTTGAGTCTATTGGAGAAGCGCATGTTACTGCTTCTTTCAACAACATTATTATTTCGTTAACCAATAAGAAAGGTGATGTTATCTCCTGGTCTTCTGCCGGTAAAATGGGCTTTAGAGGATCTAAGAAGAACACTCCTTATGCAGCTCAGCTTGCTGCAGAAGACGCGTCTAAAGTGGCTCACGATGCCGGTTTACGCAAGGTGAAAGTATATGTGAAAGGACCGGGTAACGGTAGAGAATCTGCTATCAGATCCCTTCATAATGCAGGAATTGAAGTAACTGAGATTATTGACGTTACTCCTTTACCACACAATGGATGTCGTCCTCCAAAAAGACGTAGAGTTTAATTAATTAGTATAATAAAAGTAAGCAAAGAGATCAGCGAAGGACAGTGACCTTAATTCCACGATCGCTTGCTTTAAATCAAATTTTCAATGGCAAGATATACTGGTCCAAAGACTAAAATCGCCCGTAAATTCGGGGAAGCAATTTTCGGAGACGACAAGTCTTTCGAAAAAAGAAATTACCCTCCGGGGCAGCACGGTAACAACCGTCGTCGCGGAAAGAAATCTGAATATGCTATCCAGTTAATGGAAAAGCAAAAAGCTAAGTACACTTACGGTGTTCTTGAGCGTCAATTCAGAAATATGTTTGAAAAAGCAACACGTGCCCAGGGAATTACCGGGGAGGTGCTTTTACAATTATGTGAGTCTCGTTTAGATAACGTTGTATACAGAATGGGTATTGCCCCTTCAAGACGTGGTGCAAGACAATTGGTTTCTCACAGACACATTACAGTAAACGGAGAATTAGTAAATATACCATCTTACCAGCTTAAGGCAGGTGATGTTGTAGGTGTAAGGGAAAAATCAAAATCCTTAACCGCCATCCAGGAATCCCTGTCTAACTCCAGCGCTGTATATGAGTGGATCACATTTAACAATGAGACCAAACAAGGAACATTTGTTTCTGTACCCGGAAGAGTGCAAATTCCGGAAAATATAAATGAACAATTCATCGTCGAATTATATTCGAAATAATAATTCACAGAAGTCGTAATATGGCAATATTAAATTTTCAGAAGCCCGATAAAGTTATAATGATTGATTCAACCGATTTCGAAGGGAAATTTGAATTTCGCCCTTTGGAACCAGGTTATGGATTAACCGTTGGTAACGCTTTAAGGAGAGTACTCTTATCTTCACTTGAAGGGTTCGCTATTACTTCGGTACGCATCGAAGGAGTAGATCACGAATTCTCAACTATCCCCGGGGTAGTGGAAGATGTAACCGAAATTATTCTAAACCTGAAACAAATCAGGTTCAAGAGGCAAATTGATGAAATAGACAATGAAGCCGTAACAATTTCTGTTTCCGGTCAGGATCAATTGACCGCAGGACACTTTCAAAAATTCATCTCCGGTTTTCAGATCCTGAATCCAGATCTTGTGATCTGTAATATGGATAAGAAGGTGAACTTCAACATGGAGGTGACTGTAGAAAAGGGTAGAGGATATGTTCCTGCTGAAGAGAACAAGAAAGCCAACGCTCCACTTGGGACTATCTATACTGACTCTGTTTACACGCCCGTTAAGAACGTGAAATACAGTATAGAGAACTACAGGGTAGAACAGAAAACCGACTACGAAAAACTGGTTTTTGAACTTATCACAGACGGTTCTATTCACCCAAAAGATGCATTGACAGAGGCTGCCAAAACATTGATCCACCACTTTATGTTGTTCTCAGATGAGCGCATAACTCTGGAGGCTGATGAAATTGCCCAGACCGAAACGTATGATGAGGAATCCCTTCACATGCGTCAACTCCTAAAGACCAAATTGGTTGATATGGATCTTTCAGTAAGGGCATTGAACTGTTTGAAAGCTGCTGAAGTTGATACTCTTGGAGATCTTGTTTCCTATAACAAAAACGACTTGATGAAGTTCCGTAACTTCGGAAAGAAATCCCTGACCGAACTTGAAGAGTTGGTTAACAATAAAGGATTGAATTTCGGAATGGACCTTTCAAAATACAAATTAGACAAAGACTAATATTAGACATGAGACTTTAGATTTGAGACCTGAGAATAAATGAAGCTGTCTTTAAATCTTAATCTAATATCTAACATCTTACAAAAATGAGACACGGAAAAAAAATAAACCACTTAGGTAGACAAACCGCTCATCGCAAGGCGATGTTAGCAAATATGGCTTGTTCCCTAATTGAGCACAAACGTATAAATACCACTGTAGCAAAAGCAAAAGCTTTGAAGCAGTTCGTAGAGCCATTGGTGACCAAATCCAAAGAAGATACTACTCACAACAGAAGGATAGTTTTTAGAAAACTACGCGACAAGCTTGCTATTACTGAGTTATTCAGGGAAGTAGCTCCCAAAGTAGGTGACCGTCCAGGGGGATACACCAGGATCATAAAGTTGGGTAACCGTTTGGGTGATAATGCCGATATGGCGATGATCGAACTTGTAGACTTCAACGAAATCTACAACGTTAATAAGCCTGAAAAGAAGAAATCAACAAGAAGGGCCGGTAGAAGTAAAAAAGCTGCTGAAACCACACCCTCGGCTCCTGAGGCTTCTGAAAACAAAAGCAACGAAGGAAAAGAAGAATAGAATGATATTTTCTTCAAAAATTTTCAAAAAGGATAAGCTCTGTAGCTTATCCTTTTTTTATATTGTATAATCAGATTTTTTCAGCTCCGTTTTTAATTTGGAGTTGAAAAAGGGTAAAATTTATAAGTTTCTAAACCCTATATTTTTTATGAAATACCAAACAAGAAAAAAGGCGATCGTGTTGCTCGAAGACGGAACGATCTTCTACGGAAAGGCAGTAGGAGATAAGGATGGTAAAGCTTTTGGAGAAGTTTGCTTTAATACTGGAATGACCGGTTATCAGGAGATCTTTACAGATCCCTCTTATTTTGGACAGATCATGGTCACCACTAACGCCCATATTGGTAATTACGGAGCGAACGAGAATGAGAAAGAAGCTGAAAATGCTCAAATAGCCGGACTTATCTGTAAGAACTTTAGCTATTATGAATCCCGTCCTTCCGCAGATGAAACCCTGAAGGAATTTCTCGATAAGAGTGACCTTTTTGCCATATCTGATGTTGATACTCGTGCTCTGGTAACCTACATACGTGAAAATGGAGCCATGAACGCCGTGATCACAACTCAATTTGAAGATATGGAAGCCTTGAAAAAAGAACTTTCTGAAGTACCCGATATGAACGGACTTGAACTCTCTTCAAAAGTTTCCACAAAAGAACCCTATTATTTTGGAGTAGAGAATGCAAAATATAAAGTAGCTGTTCTTGATGTTGGGGTAAAAAGGAATATTTTAAAACATTTGGCCAAACGCGATGTGTACTGTAAAGTCTTTCCTTATAATACATCTTATGCAGAGATGAAGGAATGGGGGCCGCATGGATATTTGATCTCTAATGGTCCCGGTGATCCCAAACCGCTTAACGATGCCATCCAGGTTGCAAAAGATATCATGGAAGAGGATAAACCTCTCTTCGGGATCTGTCTTGGCCACCAGATCATCGCCCTTGCCAACGGCATTTCAACTTACAAAATGCATCACGGTCACAGGGGAATCAATCATCCTGTGCTAAACCTTGAGACAGGGAAAGGTGAGATCACCTCTCAAAATCATGGATTCTCTGTTAATGAAGAAGAAACGGCAAATCATCCTGACGTCAGGATCACCCATACCCATCTTAACGACAAGACCATTGCGGGCCTTCGAATGAAGAACAAGAACTGCTTTTCTGTTCAATACCATCCCGAAGCCAGCCCCGGGCCAAATGATGCCCATTACCTTTTTGATGAGTTCATACACAACCTCATTAAAGAAAAAGCTTAAAATAGGATCCCCTCATGTAGGGGATCTTTTTTATTAGGACTATATCGGTTTCGTTAATAAAATTCTCTTAAATGCTTTGAAGTATACCAGGTTGCTTTTACTATTCTTTTAGAGTATTCGTATCTTGCAGGGGCAAAAAAAGATAATTAATTAAAATGTATAGATATGAGTATTATAATAAACATTCACGCCCGTCAAATCTTTGATTCCCGTGGAAATCCTACTGTTGAGGTTGATGTTGAAACCGAAAATGGAGTAGTGGGAAGAGCTGCTGTTCCTTCGGGAGCATCTACCGGTGAGCACGAAGCTGTGGAGCTTAGGGATGGCGGAAAGGATTATATGGGGAAAGGAGTTTCCCAGGCCATTAAAAATGTGAATGAAGTAATTTCTGAAGAGCTTTTGGGCTATTCCGTATTTGATCAAAATTTGATCGACCAGACCATGATCGAAATAGACGGTACACCCAATAAATCGAAATTAGGGGCCAATGCCATTCTTGGTGTTTCCCTTGCCGTGGCTAAAGCAGCGGCAGCCGAACTCAATATGCCTCTTTACCGCTATATTGGTGGAGTGAGCGCAAATACGCTTCCGGTACCTATGATGAACATCATCAATGGAGGTTCACATTCAGACGCACCCATTGCTTTTCAGGAATTCATGGTAATGCCGGTTAAAGCAAAGAATTTTTCCGAAGCATTGAAAATGGGAACTGAGATCTTCCATAATCTCAAAAAAGTACTCCACAAAAGAGGTTTGAGCACTGCAGTTGGTGATGAAGGTGGTTTTGCGCCTACCCTTGACGGAACAGAGGATGCGTTGGATACCATTTTAGAGTCTATCAAGAATGCGGGCTACAAACCGGGTGAGGAAGTTATGATCGCCCTTGATTGTGCAGCTGCTGAATTCTATGAGAACGGAAAATACGATTACACAAAATTCGAAGGAGAGAGCGGGGAGATAAGATCAAGCGAGGAGCAGGCTGAATACCTGGCATCCCTGGCTGAAAAATATCCTATCATTTCAATTGAGGATGGAATGGACGAAAACGACTGGGATGGATGGAAAGCTCTTACCGATAAAGTTGGGGACAAAGTGCAACTGGTAGGAGATGATCTTTTCGTAACCAATGTGGAGCGTCTTTCTAAAGGAATAGACAACAACATAGCTAATTCTATTCTTATCAAGGTCAACCAGATTGGAACCCTGACTGAAACTATTGCTGCAGTGAACATGGCCCATAACGCCGGATACACTTCTGTAATGTCCCACCGTTCAGGAGAGACTGAGGATAATACGATTGCAGATCTTGCCGTTGCGCTCAACACAGGGCAGATAAAAACAGGTTCTGCTTCACGGAGTGATCGTATGGCTAAATACAATCAATTACTTCGCATAGAAGAAGAATTAGGGTCTGTTGCTTATTTTCCGCAGGAAAAAGCCTTTAAGTTTAAAAGGTTTAAAAGATAATACAGAATACCGATAATTTTATAAAAGCCTTTCAATTCTGAAAGGCTTTTTACATTTAGGGTATTTCCTGATACCGGTCATGTTTTATACCAATTAACAATTATACTTTAGGAATCGTATTTAAACCGGAAATCAGGAGGACGTAAAAAATGAAAAACCAGGGAACTCCGGAATTCTTTTTTAGGAAAATTTTTCGAAAAAGCTCCCGAAACAGGCTTTTTTCCTGCAAAGGAATCATACGATAATGAGAAAAAATAACACGGAATTTTGTAATTTAGCAATCCTTAAAATAAAAATCACACAAATCCATAGATAATATGTCAAAAGTAGCTACAATAGAAATAGACGGGAAAAAATACGACCTGCCCTTAGTGGTCGGAACTGAAAATGAACTTGCTCTTGATATTACCAAGTTAAGAGGTCAGTCTGGAGCCATCACCCTGGATCCGGGATACAAGAATACCGGTTCATGTGAAAGTGCCATCACCTTCCTTGACGGGGAAGAAGGGATCCTTCGTTACAGAGGGTATTCAATTGAGGAACTGGCCGAAAAAGCAGATTTCCTTGAGGTAGCTTATTTATTGATCTTTGGAGAACTTCCTAATGAAGCACAACTTCAAAAATTCAACACTGATATTTTAGATCAAAGTATCGTGAATGAAGACATGAAAACTGTATTAAAAGGTTTTCCTGAAACCGCCCACCCAATGGGGGTGCTATCTTCATTGACCAGTGCTTTGACAGCCTTCAATCCAAAATCGGTGAACGTTGACTCAGAAGAGGATATGTACAAGGCCATTGTAAAGATCCTTGCGAAATTTCCTGTACTTGCGGCTTGGACGTTACGTAAAAAGAACAATCAGGCCTTTTACAATAAAGACACTAACCTTGGTTATGTAGAAAGTCTTTTGAAGATGATGTTTCAGCAAGATGCCAATAAGACTTACAAGTTGAATAAGACTGTGGTCAACGCTCTTGACAAGCTCTTAATCCTCCATGCAGATCACGAACAAAACTGTTCTACCTCTACAGTAAGGATCGTTGGTTCCTCTCATGCCGGCTTATTTGCTTCAATCTCTGCAGGTGTATCTGCCCTTTGGGGGCCACTACACGGTGGAGCTAACCAGGCAGTGATCGAAATGCTTGAGGAGATAAAGGCCGATGGGGGAGACACTTCAAAATTCATTGCCAAGGCAAAAGATAAAGATGATCCATTCAGATTAATGGGCTTTGGCCACAGGGTTTATAAGAATTTTGATCCACGTGCCAAGATCATTAAGAAAGCTGCAGATGAAGTTCTGGGACAGCTGGGAGTTGATGATCCTATTCTTGAGATCGCAAAAGGTCTTGAAAAGGCTGCTTTGGAAGATCAATACTTCATCGATAGAAAATTGTATCCTAACGTAGATTTCTATTCAGGGATCATTTACCGCGCAATGGGAATTCCAACTGAAATGTTTACCGTGATGTTCGCGGTAGGACGTCTTCCCGGCTGGATCGCTCAATGGAGGGAAATGCGTCTTCGTAAAGAACCAATTGGACGTCCTCGCCAGGTTTATATAGGAGAGACCCACAGAAAATTCAAATCATTAGAGAACAGGTAATTTAGTTTATTAACTTCCGAAAAGCTTCATAGGTAACTATGAAGCTTTTTTTATATTTGCAAAAATTTGGGGCGATGAAATTACATGTAACTAATGAGACGTCCCGCCTAAGGGCGGTGGTGCTTGGTACTGCAGAAAGCAACGGGGGAACCCCTGATATTGCTGATGCTTATGATCCAAAATCCCTTGAACATATAAAAGCCGGTACCTATCCCAAAGAAGAGGATATGAAAAAGGAGATCGAAGCAGTTGGCAAGGTTTTCGCAAAGTATGGGGTAGAGGTTTACAGGCCCAGGGTAATAAACGACTATAACCAGATCTTTACCCGGGATATAGGGTTTGTGATCGATGATAAATTTATTAAAGCCAATATCCTTCCTGACCGTGAAAAGGAGATCGATGCCATTTCTCATGTGATCGACCAGATTGATAAGGATAAAGTGATTAAATTACCTGAAGATGCTCATGTTGAAGGGGGAGATGTCATGCTGCACAAGGATCACATTTTTATTGGAACCTACTATGGTGAAGATTATCCGGATATTATCACTGCGCGCACAAACCTGAAGGCCGTTGAATATATAACGGAGCTATTCCCAAATAAAAAGGTGAAATCCTTTAACCTGAAAAAATCAAGTACAGAGCCCCGCGATAATGCTTTACATCTTGATTGTTGTTTTCAGCCTGTGGGTAAGGATAAGGCCATTATCTACAAAGGGGGATTTTTGATTGAGGAGGAATATCAATGGCTGGTAGATTTCTTCGGAAAGGAGAATGTTTTTGAGATCACCCGGGATGAAATGTATGATATGAATTCCAATGTTTTTTCAATATCTGAAGATGTGGTGATCTCTGAGAAAAATTTTAAGCGTCTTAATTCCTGGCTTCGGGAGAACGGGATTACAGTTGAAGAAGTCCCCTATGCTGAAATTGCGAAACAGGAAGGATTATTAAGATGCTCAACTTTACCCCTAATACGGGATCTATAACTAATTAATGAGACAAATAACAGATACATTATTAATGGTTCGCCCGGTAGCGTTCAGAATGAATGAGCAAACCGCGGTGAATAATTATTTTCAGGAAGGACTGCAGCTGGAGAATGAAAAAATTAATAAAAAAGCTCAGGAGGAATTTGATGCTTTTGTGGCAAAACTACGCGGGGTTGGAGTGAAGGTGATCGTTGTTGATGATGATGAGAAGCTTGACACCCCCGATTCTATTTTCCCTAATAACTGGGTTACCTTCCATGAAAACGCTACTGCTGTCCTATATCCGCTGTTTGCAGAAAACCGAAGAAGGGAGCGACGGGCCGAGATCTTTGAAAAGATCGAGGAAGAAGGCTATCAAATTGATAATGTTATAGATTACACCAGTGCCGAAGAGGAAGGTCTTTATCTTGAGTCCACCGGAAGCATGATCCTTGACAGGGTAAATGAGAAAGCTTACTGTGCACTTTCACCAAGAGCCAGTGAGGAACTTTTAATAGAGTTCTGTGAAGATCTTGAGTTTACACCTGTGATCTTCAACGCTTACCAGGATGTTGGCGGAAAGAGGTTGCCAATCTATCATACCAATGTGATGATGTGCCTGGCAGAAGATTTCGCCGTTATTTGTCTGGACAGTATTGACGATCCTAAAGAACGTAAGAACGTTGTAAGGCATCTTAAAACAGATCAAAAAGAGATCATCCAGATCACCGAGGCACAGATGCACCACTATGCAGGGAATATGCTGCAGGTAGCCGGGCAAGACGGTAAAAAGTATCTCGTGATGAGTGAATCTGCCCGAAAGAGTTTATTCCCAATACAGGTTGCGGCCATAGAGAAGCACTGCGAAATATTGAGCAGCGATCTTTCTACCATTGAAACCTGTGGGGGTGGTAGCGCCCGTTGTATGCTGGCAGAGGTTTTTCTTCCCCGGAATTAAAAGAAGATAATTTTATAAAAAATGAAGAGCCCCCAATTAGTAATTCAAATTGGGGGCTCTTCATTAATAGGCTTTTTGAGAGTTCTACAGCATATCTTCCACGCGTGTAAATCCAGTATCTGCCTGGTAATTCTTTACCTTTCTTATGAAGCTGTGCGTATCGGTATCTGTTTTTCCTGCCCAGATCTTGATGAAGTAATGGTCCTTGTAGAAAGAATATTCTTCAGCTCTCCCCTTATAGATCTTTAATTTATAAAATGGGATCACCAGGGAGTAGGTATCCGCCTGCACCCTGAAACCTATAAGGATGCCTTTGGGGCGCATCTCAATACTGCAGGAACTTTGGGATTCGTTGAGAACTAAAAGGTTGTAGATGTCTATACTGGCTGCCGAAACAGGTAAATTACTGATGCTTATGCCTTCCAGCTTTTTTCGTTCTTCAAGGGGAAAAGGTTTCCCAACCTGTTCGGTAATTATTTTATTTTTCTTCGGAAGTTCGTGAGAAAGATTAAGTAACATTTTCTTTTTTATAAAGGTAAGCATTTGCCATCAAACCCTTTAACCAAGGTGATTTTTCTGTTATCTTTGCCATCCTTACACGATCTGTAGGATAAAAATAGATTACAAGATGAATGTTCAAGAAACACTTTCGGGGCAGGTAAAAGATGCTGTCAGGAATATATATGAGGTCGAGCTGGAAAATGTGGAATTCCAGGCTACCAGAAAAGATTTCGAGGGGGATATTACCCTGGTGACTTTTCCTATGCTTAGGCAGGTCAAGTCAAATCCCGTGAAGCTGGGGGAGTCAATTGGGGAATACCTGGTGCAACACAATCCGGAGATCGAAAAATTCAATGTGGTACAAGGATTTTTGAATATTGTTCTGGCAGATTCCTATTATCTTGATTTCTTCGGAAGGATCAAGGATAACACGCATTTTGGAAAACAACCACAAGGGGACCAATCGATCATGGTGGAGTATTCTTCACCAAACACTAATAAGCCTTTACATTTAGGACACATCAGGAATAACCTGTTGGGATATTCTGTGGCCGAAATTCTTAAGGCTGCAGGATATAAGGTTTTCAAGACCCAGATCATTAATGACCGTGGTATTCATATTTGTAAGTCAATGCTCGCCTGGCAGAAGTTTGGACACGGTGAGACTCCTGAGACATCGGGTTTAAAAGGCGATAAACTGGTTGGTGATTTTTATGTGAAATTCGATAAGGCCTACAAAGAGGAGATCTCTTATCTCGTAGCCCAGGGAAAGACCGAAGACGAAGCTAAAGCACAGGCACCTCTCTTACTGGAGGCACAGGAGATGTTGCGAAAATGGGAAGCAGGAGATGAGGAGGTAGTAAACCTCTGGAAAACCATGAATAAATGGGTGTATGATGGATTTGAAGAAACTTACAGGAAACTGGGAGTTGATTTCGATAAGAATTATTACGAGAGTGAAACTTACCTGCTGGGTAAGAGTGTGGTGGCAGAAGGTCTTGAAAAAGGGGTTTTTTACCGCAAAGATGATGGCAGTGTCTGGATCGATCTCACAGATGAAGGCCTTGATGAAAAGATCGTTCTTAGAAGTGACGGTACTGCGGTCTACATGACACAAGATATTGGGACGGCCATTCAGAGGGTACAGGATTTTTCCATAAACGGAATGGTTTATACCGTAGGAAATGAACAGGATTACCATTTCAAGGTGCTGTTCCTTATCCTTAAGAAACTGGGATATGAATGGGCACAGCACCTTTATCACCTGAGCTACGGAATGGTTGATCTTCCTTCAGGAAAAATGAAGAGTCGTGAAGGAACCGTAGTTGATGCTGATGACCTGATAGAGGAAATGGTGGCTACTGCAAAAGAAATTTCAGAAGAGTTAGGGAAACTTGATGGCTATTCCGAAGAAGAAAAAAAGGAGCTGTACAGGATGATAGGGATGGGGGCTTTGAAATATTATATCCTCAAGGTAGACCCCAGAAAAAGGATCCTTTTTAATCCTGAAGAATCTGTCGACTTCCAGGGAAATACCGGGCCTTTCATTCAGTACACTTACGCGAGGATACAGTCAATTTTGCGAAAAGCCAATTTTGATCACACTGAAGTGATCACAGATTACAGTTTGAACGACAAGGAGAAGCAGCTCATAAAACAATTGCAACTGTATCCCGAAACCGTGCAACTGGCAGCAGAAAGTCATAGTCCGGCACTAATCGCGAACTATGCCTATGACCTTGTAAAAGAGTTCAATAGTTTCTACCAGAATGTTACCATTCTGGGAACTGAAAATGAAACAGAAAAGAAGTTCAGGGTGCAGCTTTCACAGGCAGTGAGTAACGTGATAAGATCTTCCTTTGGGTTACTGGGAATAAGTGTTCCTGAAAGAATGTAATTCCCACTGAGAAGTTCGAAGGACGAATTTAGAAGTGAAAAAATAAGAGGGATCAAAAATGGCATTTCTGACGCCTCTTTTCCCCGGAAAAAAATTTTCCGAAGAAACAGAGGAAAATTTAAGGTTGATGTAGACTTGAAAAAGTTTTCACTTCAGTCTCAAATCATTAAATTTGCAACTGCCGTGAGCGGCAGTACTTTAATAAACAAGAGAGAATTATGTTTGATAGTTTAAGCGATAAGTTAGACAATGCTTTACACGTCCTTAAGGGGCATGGGCAAATTACTGAGGTAAATGTTGCCGAAACTCTTAAGGAAGTAAGACGGGCATTGGTGGATGCCGATGTTAACTATAAGATTGCCAAGGAATTTACCAATACGGTAAAGGAGAAAGCCATGGGACAGAACGTTCTTACGGCTCTAAAACCCGGGCAGTTAATGGTGAAGCTGGTCAAAGATGAATTGACTGAACTGATGGGGGGTGACGCCGAAGGGATCAACCTTTCGGGAGATCCTTCAATCATATTAATGTCGGGTCTGCAGGGTAGTGGTAAAACCACCTTTTCTGGAAAACTTGCGAACTATCTCAAAACCAAAAAATCCAAAAAGCCTTTATTGGTTGCCTGTGACGTTTACCGTCCTGCAGCGATCAACCAGCTTCACGTAGTTGGTGACCAGGTTGGGGTTGAGGTTTATAGTGACGAAGGCAACCAGGATCCTGTTGCGATTTCTAAGGCAGCTATCGCTCATGCAAAGGAAAACGGTCACAATGTAGTGATCATTGATACCGCAGGTCGTTTGGCTATTGATGAAGCAATGATGACCGAGATCGCTAACATTCACTCAGCGATCCAGCCACAGGAAACCCTGTTCGTGGTAGATTCCATGACCGGGCAGGATGCGGTAAATACTGCAAAGACCTTTAATGAGCGCCTTAATTTTGACGGGGTGATCCTCACAAAACTTGACGGTGATACGCGTGGGGGTGCGGCCATCTCAATTAAATCTGTAGTTAACAAACCTATCAAGTTTATTGGTACGGGTGAGAAGATGGATGCAATTGACGTTTTCTATCCGTCACGTATGGCAGATCGTATCCTTGGGATGGGAGATGTTATATCCCTTGTGGAAAGAGCGCAGGAGCAGTATGACGAAGAGGAAGCCAGGAAACTTCAGAAGAAGATCGCCAAGAATGAATTTGGCTTTGATGATTTTCTGACTCAGTTACAGCAAATAAAGAAAATGGGGTCTATGAAAGACCTTATGGGAATGATTCCCGGGGCAGGAAAAATGTTGAAGGACGTAGATATTGATGATGATGCCTTTAAACATATAGAGGCCATTATTCACTCTATGACTCCCGAGGAACGTTCCAAGCCGTCAATGATCAATGCCAATAGAAAGAAGAGGATCGGAAAAGGATCGGGTACATCTGTGCAACAGGTAAACCAATTGCTCAAGCAGTTCAATCAAATGAGCAAAATGATGAAGATGATGCAAGGCGGCGGTGGCCGTAAAATGATGCAGATGATGAAGAATATGAAGTAAATTGCTTCTCAGTTCTCAGTTATCAGAAAAAATGAGTTTTAAAAGTTTGTTGGCATATCCTAAGGCATTTTCTTTAGCAATGGAAATTTTTCAGGAGTCAAAAACTTTTCCGAAAACAGAGAAATTTGCATTAACTAGTCAAATAATTAGATCCTCAGGAAGCGTTTGCTTTGCAATTGCTGTGGCATGTGAATATATATCTGGAACAACAAACAGAATTACAGCATCAGAGTGAGGAAGTGGGGAAATTAATCAATTATCCTCATAAATTCGGGGTGAAATCGTGCTAACTGAATACTGAAAACTGAATACTGTTACTGCTAACTATTAAAAACTACTCTATGACAATTCTCGACGGTAAAAAAATTAGTAATCAAATAAAGGAAGAGATTACTGCAGAGGTTCAGGCCATGAAAGACCGTGGAGAGAAAGTTCCCCACCTGGCTGCGATCATAGTAGGAAATGATGGTGCCAGTCTCACCTATGTGGCGAGTAAGGTTAAAGCCTGTGAAAAAGTAGGATTCGAATCTACTATGGTACGTATGCCCGGCACTACCAGTGAACTGGAATTGCTAAAGAAGATCAAGGAGCTCAATGAAGATGATGATATTGATGGTTTCATTGTGCAGTTGCCCTTACCCAAACAAATTGATACACAAAAGGTCTTGCTAACCGTTGATCCTGAAAAGGATGTGGATGGTTTCCACCCAACCAACTTCGGGAAGATGGCTTTGGATATGACCAGTTTTATTCCCGCGACTCCTTTCGGGATCCTTGAACTACTGGAACGTTATAAGGTTGAGACCGAAGGTAAACATACCGTTGTGATTGGTAGAAGCCACATCGTGGGCCGACCCATGAGCATCCTGATGGGAAGAAAAGGTTTTCCGGGGAATTCAACAGTTACCCTAACCCACAGCCATACCAAAAATATAACCCAGATCACTTCACAGGCAGATATTATCATAAGTGCCCTTGGAATTCCTAAATTCCTGAAGGCTGAGATGGTGAAGGATGATGTCGTTGTTATTGATGTAGGGATTACCCGGGTCGAGGATGAGACCCGCCCCAGAGGCTACAGGATAGAAGGGGATGTTGACTTTGAGAATGTTTCAAAAAAGGCATCTTTCATAACCCCTGTACCCGGCGGAGTAGGGCCTATGACCATCGCCATGCTTCTTAAAAACACTCTGTTGGCCCGTGAAATGCACCGGGTGAAAAAGTCATAAATCCTTACCCTTTTACCTGATCCAGTTTCCAGTCAAGGTATGAATGCAGATCTGTTTGCAGGAATCTAAGCATAACTGTGAGCAGGGCAAAGTCATCTACATAACCTACACCCGGAATAAAATCGGGCACCATATCCAGGGGATTAAAAACATAGAGTAAAGCAAATACTATGGCGGCAACCGTAAACCAGGGTACGTTGTGGTAAATTCCTTTGCGATAATCTTTTAACATTCCGAACATTATCTTCCCGAGTTCAGAGTATTTTTTTAATCCTCCACCCTGTATTTTTTTATCGATCGCCTCTTTGTTCTTCATGACAAGATCAAGATCTCCATCCTTGATCTTGGCAACTTCGGTTTCTATGAATTTGTCTTCTATCTTTTTCTTCGCATCTTCTAACATAACCGTAATTTTTTTAAAGTTTTTCTTCAGTTTTTCCGTACTCGTGTTTGTATATCTTTAAGATAAGCAAAAATAGTGAAATGAGCAGCGGCCCAAATATCAATCCTATAAACCCGAACAACGGGACTCCCACGATCACCCCGAACAACGTGATCAAAGGATGAACACTCGCCAGCCGGTTCAGAATATAGAGTCTTAAAATATTATCTGTTATTCCCACCACCACAAATCCGTAGATAAGCACGAAGATTGCCTGCCAGTCCATTCCCTGGGAGTACAGAAGAATAGCAACAGGAACTACCCCCAGCGCTGTTCCTATGAACGGTACCATGGCACCAATAGCTGTAATGACGAACCAGAACATAGGATCTGGTACACCTGCCACCAAATAGCCAATTAAAGCTACAATTCCCTGGAAAAAAGCTACCAGGGGAATTCCCAGGGCATTTGACTTTACAAGTTCATCTCCTTCGTCCCCAATGGTCTTAAGGTTTTCTTCCCCCAGAGGAACATAGGAAATAACAAGGTTTTTAAGCTCATGCCGGTACACCAACATGTAATACAACATGAAGTACATGATACCAATGGCGATGAAAGCATTGAAAGTACCCACTCCAAGGGATTGAAGATTATTGGAAAGCCAGTTGGCTACCCTTGCCGAATCAATGCTCTGGCTAAGATCATAACCCACATAGGTTTCGGCTTCATTGACCTGATTTTTTACCGCCTGTATCACCTTTTCAGAATTAGCCACTGCTTTTCCAATTTTGGAGGTCAGCATGACCACCGTTAGGGTGATGGGTACAAGTATTCCTATAAAAGACAGGAAAATAAGAAGGGAAGCCGCAAATACAGGTTTCCAGCCCCGGTTCTCGAGCTTGTCCATATATTTACGCATTACAACATGAAGAGTAATGGCTCCCAGTACGCCAGACAGGTATGGAATGATCTCTTTAAAGATTAAAACCAGCAGGAATAAAAGCAACATTAATACGAATAGCTGGCGTACCAGCGATGGCTTTAATCTGTTCATTTATTTGGTTAGTTACTTATTTAGCGAACAACTGGTCCATATTCCTGAAGGCTTTAAACTCAAGTGCATTTCCCGAAGGATCCTTAAAGAACATGGTAGCTTGTTCTCCAACCTTTCCTTCAAATCTAATATAAGGTTCGATCACGAAAGAGATCTGTTTTGTTTCGAGTTGGTTTGCAAGTTCATGAAAAGCCTCCCATTCCAATACCACTCCAAAATGAGGAATAGGCACATCTTTCCCGTCTACTGGATTACTGGCAACAGGTTTTTCACCTGCCGGTTCTTTGTAATGGATAACGAGCTGGTGCCCAAAAAAGTTGAAATCAACCCAGTGATCACTGCTCCTGCCTTCCCGACAGCCTAATGTGTCTCTGTAAAAAGTTCTTGCTTTCTCAAGATCATCTACCGGAATAGCAAGATGAAATGGTTGGATATTATTCATTTTTTAATGGTTTCTTAATGCATTAATGAGTTCTTTTTTACTCATTTTAGATCGGCCTTCAATGCCAACTTCCTTAGCCTTCTTGTAAAGTTGCTCTTTACTCTGGTCTTCATATTTGGAAGATTTTCCGCCTTTTTGGCCTGAACCGGGGGAGTTGGCAATACGGGCAGCTTTTTCCTTACTTGCCCCTTTTTCCCTTAAAGCCTCATACTGATCTTCATTTTTAATTCTATTGCTTTGTTTGCCCATTTTTCTTTTAAAAATAGGCAGATAATCTAAAAATTTAGCTTAATTCTCTGTTAAGATTCCCTTTTGCGTCTGTTGACCTTTTTGAAACTCTTCTTCTTTTCTTCGGAAACATGACGTCTCTTTTCAGTCGATTTTTTTTCTGCTTTGGGTTGAACTGAAGTTGTTTTTTTTACTTCGGAAGCATTTTCGGAAATTGAGCCTTCTTCAGTTTTGGTAGACTCCCCCAAAAGCTTGTTGAGATCTGACAGTTCTTCTGCGGTAAGGTTGCGATATTCGCCTACCGGAACATCCAACCGAATGTTCATGATCCTCACCCTTTTCAGTTTTACCACTTCATATCCCAGGTATTCACACATTCTGCGGATCTGTCGGTTCAGGCCCTGGGTAAGGACGATCCTGAAAACGAATTTGCTCAGTTTTTCAACTTCACATTGTTTGGTGACGGTCTCGAGAATAGGAATTCCACCCGACATCCTTTCAATGAAGTCATCAGTGATAAACCTGTCGACGGTAACGATATATTCTTTCTCGTGGTTATTTCGGGCTCTTAGGATCTTATTTACTATATCTCCGTCATCTGTCATTAAGATTAGCCCTTCACTGGGCTTGTCCAGCCTTCCAATAGGGAAGATGCGGGTGGGGTAGTTGATGTAATCCATGATATTCTTCTTATCCTTTGGATTAGTGGTACAAACTATACCAACAGGTTTATTAAAGGCCAGGTACACATTCTCCCTTTTCGGCGGAGTAATGAGCTCTCCATTCACACGCACTTCATCATCAGGGCCCACTTTAGTACCCATTTCAGGAACCACTCCGTTAATGGTTACCCTTCCCTGCTCAATAAGGTTGTCTGCTTTGCGACGGGAACAGTATCCCACCTCGCTTAGGTATTTATTGAGTCGTGTCAAGGGTTCATTTGTCATAGAAAAAAGTTTGAAATAGAATATTGTTAGTCCCAGTCGATCATGAAATACTTGATCTTTGCATTATCAGGTATCTGCGACGCCTGGATACGTGTCTGGGTGTCATACCGTAGCTCTGAGGGTAGCTCCTTTTTATCTATGGTAACATAAATATTCAGGTCGTCGATAAAGATGACAGCGGCACTTAAGGTATTCTCAATTCTTGAGATATTGTAATTCTGAACAATATCTTTAAAGGTACTGTGGGTATTGAGACCTTTAGCTGTTTTGTAGCGGGGGTCAAGTACCTGGATAAAGCCAATGGTGCTGGTGGAATCGAATGCCTGTACCGGTTCCATTAACAAGAGTTTTTTTCCTTTGTTATCAAAAACTTCAATTTCATTGTTGCTTCTGAACATTTCACTGTCGTTAACCTGTCTTACAATAGAATCGCGGGCAAAGACTGAATCGAGTTGTCGTATTTGAACGTCTTTTGATAAACGGCCTATGCTGGTGGCGCTTATTAAAAATGGATCCTGTTCCTTTTCACAGGAGATGAAAATACCTGATGTGAACAATAAAAGTAGGAGGCTTTTTTTCATGAATTAGTAAGCTTATTATTTTAATAATTTATTAAGTACTCCCATTACCCCTCTAATAAAGGTAGCGCTGGTAAGAACTTTGACCATTGCCTTTTGGGGGCCTGTAGCTTTAGCACTTCGACGGGAACTGGTTTTTTCCAATTTTTTTCTTTCGGCTTCCGCCTTTTCCTGTGCTTTCTCTGCTTCAGCTCTCTTGATCTTGGCATTAAGGATCTCGTAGGCGCTTTCACGATCTATAGCAGTATTGTATTTTTCCTTAAGTCCCGAAAAATCAATAAGTTCCCGAAGTTCAGAATCGGTTAGAATATCCATCCTGCTCATTGGAGCCCTTAGATGTGTGGCAGCAAGAGGAGTGGGCCGTCCCTTCTCGTCCAATGCCGTCACTAAAGCTTCACCAATTCCTAACGAGGTTATTTCTGTTTTGGTATCATAGAATTCTGAAAGAGGATAATTTTCCGCAGCCAGTTTTATGGCCTTCCGGTCTTTTGCCGTAAAAGCCCTGAGGGCATGCTGTATTTTTAATCCGAGCTGTCCCAGCACTTCTGAGGGAACATCATCGGGATTCTGTGTCACAAAGTAGACGCCCACTCCTTTGGAGCGAATGAGTTTTACGATACTCTCGATCTGGTCAAGTAAAACCGGGGAAGCTTCCTGGAAGATCAAATGGGCTTCATCGATGAAAAGTACGAGTTCGGGTTTATCACTGTCCCCCTTTTCGGGGAAAGTATTATAGATCTCTGCCAGCAGGCTCAGCATGAAGGTAGAGAAAAGTTTGGGTTTATCCTGAATGTCTGTTAGCCGTAATATATTTATGTATCCATGTCCCTCTTTGTTTTTCCTTAAAAGGTCTTCAACCTCAAATGATCGTTCCCCAAAGAAAAGGTCTGCATCCTGCTGTTCAAGTGCAATAATTTTCCGGAGAATCGCTCCCGTGGATGCCGATGAAATTCGGCCGTAGGTCTTTTCGAATTCCTCTTTGCCTTCGTCTGTTGCGAACTGCAGGATCTTTTTCAGGTCTTTAAGGTCCAGCAAAGGGAGATGGTGGTCATCGCAATATTTAAAGATCACCGAAAGAATTCCGCTTTGGGTAGGAGAAAGATCAAGAATTCTGGAAAGCAGTACGGGGCCAAATTCACTTACTGTAGCCCTTAGCCGTACCCCGCCTTGTTCTGAAAGGCTGAGGATCTCAACAGGAGAGGCTGCAGGAGTAAAGGGAAATTCAAGTAATTCATGGCGTTCCTGAATAAAGGTCGCTCCCGCCGAAGGTTTTGCCAGTCCGCTGAGGTCACCCTTTACATCCATAAGCATAACCGGAACCCCTTTTTGAGAAAGATTTTCGGCCAGGATCTGAAGGGTCTTTGATTTACCTGTCCCGGTAGCACCTGCGATCAGGCCGTGCCTGTTCATGGTCTTCAACGGAATTTTCACGGCAGCTTCAGGAAATACTTCTCCATCATGCATGGCTGCTCCCAGGTAGATATAATCCCCCTTTGGCTTATATCCTTCAGAAATGGCATTTATGAGATCCTGTTTTTGGAACACTTTTTAATTTTTTATAAAAGTAAGAATTGTCTGTGGAATCATGGGGGTGATTAAGGAATCTAAGAACCTCTGGTCCTAACTCATTTTACGGCAGGACTTAACAATTTTATGGTGCCTTCTTTTGCATCCATTTCTGCATTTATACCGTTGGGAATAGTAACATTATCGTCAATATGGCCTATCATAGCACCCGAAAAAGCCGGAATATTCAAGGGTTTGATATAATGATCTATAACTTCCTCCATGGTTAGAGACCCGTAGCCGCTGCCGCCGGGATCGCAGCTGTTACATTTTCCAAAGACGAAGCCGCTAATCTGTGTAAGAACCCCTCCCAGGTGGAGCTGGGACATCATACGGTCCACCGAATAGATCTTCTCCCCCACCTCTTCAAGGTAAAGGATCTTGTCTTTCCAATCTTTCGGGAAATACTCCGTCCCCATTAGTCCGGTAAGCACAGATAAATTTCCGCCCAGAAGTTCACCTTTCACAGTTCCTGGCATAATGGTCCTTATTCTGTTTTTGGTTTGGGTGAGTTCAGAACCTTTTTCAGAAGGATTTTCATATACGACTGCTTCCCGGTCAAAAAGGAGTTTTTTAAGGTGAGAATAGGCAAACGGGTTCCAGGTCGATACCGCCACCGGGCCGTGAAATGTTACCAGACCTGTTTTTTGATAAATTGCCAGGTGCAGGGCAGTAATATCACTGTAACCAATAAAGATCTTTGGGTTGTTTTTAATGACCCCATAATCAATTTTATCGAGGATCCTTGCAGAACCTGCTCCTCCCCGAAGGGCAATAATGGCCTTAACCTCTTTATTCCGAAACATATCCATTAATTCCCCGGCCCTTTCCTCATCTGTTCCCGCTAAATGACCGTGACGGCTTTTGGTATAAGCTCCAAACTGCACTTTTAATCCCATTGCCTCGAAACTTTCCCTGGCGATCTCGTAGGGTTCCGATTCAAAAATGGCACCTGCCGGACTAACTATTCCAATATTATCTCCGGGATTCAGGGCATCGGGAATAATTGTATCTGCAGAAAAGAATTCCTCCGGAGTGCTTCCAAAAGCGGTGACCGGAAGTACTGCAAGGCTTCCTATCCCAATATTTCTAATGAATTTTCTTCTTTCCATGCTATTGAGTTAATGGGTGGTTCGAATAGTTCTCAGGATCTTCTCCATTTCCTGCTTTAAAAGGGGAGAAGCCACTGTGTAATTGCTGTTCATAAAACTGAAGATAAGGATCTTTCCTTTCTCGGTCTTCAGGTATCCGTTGAGGCTGTAATTATTGCTCATTGACCCGGTCTTGGCGAATATAAAAGGTTCGTTATGCAGGAATTGGTTCTTTAAGGTGCCGGAATTACCTCCGGCGGGTAGTAACACGAACAGGTTTTCATAATTCCTTTCTACTTTTATTTTTTCAAGAAGCTTCACCATAGATCCTGGTGTGATGAGGTTGTATCGGGAAAGCCCTGAGCCGTCAACCCACACGGGATCGTCGGGAAGATCGTAGAGAAAGTTTTCTTTAATATGCGCTATTCCTTCTTTTACAGATAGAGTATCTGAAATTTCTAACGTAACTATCCGCAATAATTGTTCGGCCATGAAATTATCACTGTCCTGTAGCATGGGCCGGTAAAGACTGTCAGCATGGATACTGAAAAAGGTTTTTTTAGTCAGGTTTTTTTCGGGATGTTTTCTGGCAAGAGCTATTTTTCTTCCCAGGGTGTCTTCCAGGATCTTTAATAGGGTTTCTTCGGAAGTAATAAACGGGACTTTTTGTTCGAGATCCTTTTTGGCCGGGGTTGCCGCCAGGCGGAAAATATTCCTGCGCCGGTCTCTTTTGATCCTTTCTTCGGAATGCTCTGAACTAATAGAATCTTTAAATATTTCCGGAATTATTTCCGGTTCTGAGCTGCCTTCGGAAAATCTAAAAACCACCGAATTTCCGAAGACCGGAATGTCAGATCTTTCCGCAGAAAAATAATAGGGATAATCATCCCATGCCCAACCCGGTCCCAGCGGTTCTTCGGACTTTAGCGGAGGAAGGTATACCAACTCCCTGGAAGTATTTTTCAGAAAATCAATAACAGAAGACTCCGGAAGATCGGGGTGTAACAAGGAGGGGTCTCCGGTGCCCGAAAAGAACAGGGAATCTCCCGAAAGGGTATATTTTAGAGCGGGGACAGAATCTCCAAGGACTTTAAGGGAGGCGTAAAATGTTAGAAGCTTTATTCCCGAGGCGGGGGTGAAGTATTTGTTTGAATTATATTCATAAAGCATTTTTTCTTTTTCGGGATCATAGACTGCTAATCCCGTAAAACCCTTTTTAAATATGGGAGAGGTATTCAGTTCTTTATCAATTCCGGTAAAGGCCTTTTTACTTGCAGAGCAGGAAGCTAAAAAGAGGAGCAATAACAGCGCTGTGGATCTTTTCAGTAAAAACAGGGGAAAATGACCGGTCACGCTATTGAAGTTTTAGTATGTGTTCCCAAAAGTATAAAAAAAGACCATTTTTTGGCCGGTGCTTTTAAGATATGGGAAAAACATTTTGGACTGTGCCTTTTTGGTTATCTTTGCACGCTATGACTGAGAAAGAAATAAATGAACTGGTTGCGGCAGGGGAGATGCTGCCTTTGATGGAAGAATTCTACACCATTCAGGGGGAGGGTTTTCATAAAGGAACTGCTGCCTATTTTATTAGGATTGGAGGCTGTGATGTAGGTTGCCACTGGTGTGATGTGAAAGAAAGCTGGAATGCAAAACTGCACCCGCCTACCGGGGTAGAGCAGATAGTAGAGAACGCGGTAAAGCATAGTAAAACGGTAGTGGTGACAGGTGGCGAACCCCTTACCTGGGACATGACCCGTCTAACGGGAGGGCTCAAGGAAAAGGGAGCAACGATCCATATCGAGACTTCAGGAGCCTATCCTTTAAGCGGAATCTGGGACTGGATCTGCCTTTCGCCCAAGAAGATCAAGTTGCCAACAGAAGAAATATATGGGGTAGCCAATGAACTAAAAATGATCATCTTCAATAAGCATGATTTTCAATTCGCCGAAGAACAGGCTGCCAAGGTCAATGAGGATTGTATTTTATACCTGCAACCCGAATGGAGCAATCGGGAAAAGATGATGCCGCTTATTGTGGAATATGTCATGCAGAACCCTAAATGGAAAGTATCCCTGCAAACCCATAAATATTTGAATATTCCTTAAAAACTATAGGACCCTGTTTTGAACGGCAATAAAAAATGCCCCCGAAAAGTGTCTTTTCGGGGGCATTTTTTTAAGACTTTGTAACCTAGACCTTTTTAAAAGGAATTTCGACATAACGGTCATCCCAGCCAATTTGAAGTTTCGCCCCGTTCTCTATTGGTTCAAAGGCCATGGAAAGAGCTTCGATCCTCGTTTTTGAGGTACGAACAGGGACCGTAATGCGGGCAACGTCCTTCTCCACGTGATAATCATATGCGCCCCAAATATTAGTACTATTGTTGAGGATCACAATCCATTCTTTTTCGTGCGGAATGGTGAACAGGGTATAAGTTCCCTTTTTAATGATTTTGTCCCCTACCTGCATATCCTGGAAAAGGGTGATCTCTGTAGCTTCATTGGCGCCTGTTCTCCACACTTCACCATAAGGGACCAGCTTACCAAAAACTTCCCGTTCTCTCGCCTGAGGACGACTGTACAGCACTTTGGCCAAAGGCTCATTATTCTCTCCACGGAAAAGCACTACGTCCAAGGGACTTACATCCAGCTTGGAAAAATTGGGTCCTTCGGCTTTCTGTTTGGTTTCAGGTACATCTTGCGCCTGGATTTGAGGAACGGTTATACCTCCCAGTAAAAATACTATTGCAAAAAATATTCTTTTCATAATTAATGGTTTTTATTGTAATGTTTTAAATATAACCTTAAGTAAGTGGTTGATAGTTAAAAATTTCTTTAAAATTAGTTAAATATTATAGAATAAGATTCAAGGCTTTTAAAGTGTGGTTTTTTAGAAGGATCAGAGTAAACATCACTGTGGATAATTGAAAATTTTTGTACTATAAAAAGAAAAGGTTTTCAGGGTTTTCTCTTCTAGTCCTCCCCATATTTTATCTCAGGTTGAGAAGTTTAATGCCTAATACTCCAAATGGGTGTGGAAGAGGGTTTTTCCACAGAAATTGTTGATAACTTAAGGCCTTTAACAGGGGAGGGTAAGGTATAAAAGTATGCTTTTTTGTATATTTGTTCGTTATAGGTATTGACAAAATTTTAACGAATTTAAGTATGAGCGAAGAGGTTAAAAGAAACAGTTATTCCGCAGATAGTATCCAGGCGCTGGAGGGGATGGAGCATGTTCGTATGCGGCCGTCCATGTATATTGGGGATACCGGTGTGCGGGGACTGCACCACCTGGTTTATGAGGTGGTAGATAACTCTATAGATGAAGCCCTTGCGGGACATTGCGACACCATTAGTGTGATCATAAATGAAGATAACTCTATCACTACTGAAGATAATGGGCGGGGTATTCCTGTTGATCTTCACAAGAAAGAGGGGGTTTCTGCTCTTGAGGTTGTTATGACCAAGATCGGGGCGGGAGGAAAATTTGATAAAGATTCCTATAAGGTTTCCGGAGGTCTGCACGGGGTAGGGGTGAGTTGTGTTAACGCACTTTCTGACCATTTAAAAGCTACTGTGTACCGTGACGGGATAATCTGGGAACAGGAGTATGAAAAAGGAAAACCTATGTACCCGGTAAGATCTGTTGGAGAGACAGACCTTAATGGAACCGTAGTGACCTTTAAACCGGATGCGGGCATTTTTCAGCAGTCAATTGAATACAATTATGATACCCTGGCCAGCCGTATGCGCGAACTATCTTTCCTGAATAAGGGAATTACGATCACGCTTACTGACAGGAGGGAAAAGGATGAGAAAGGGGAATTTGTATCTGAGATCTTCCATTCCGAAGAGGGATTAAAAGAATTTATAAAATTCCTGGACGGTACCCGTGAACCCATTATTAGTGACGTGATCGCTATTGAGGGGGAGAAGAATGATATTCCTGTTGAGGTGGCGATGGTTTACAACACCTCTTTCAATGAGAACCTGCATTCTTATGTGAATAATATCAATACTCACGAAGGGGGTACACACCTTGCCGGATTCAGGCGGGGGTTGACCACCACATTAAAAAAATATGCAGATGCTTCCGGTATGCTGGACAAGCTCAAGTTTGAGATCTCCGGTGATGACTTTCGTGAAGGGTTGACCGCTATTGTTTCGGTTAAAGTTCAGGAGCCGCAATTCGAGGGACAAACCAAAACCAAACTGGGTAACCGTGAGGTAACTTCAGCAGTTTCTCAGGCGGTTTCAGAAATGCTTGAGAACTATCTTGAGGAAAATCCCAATGATGCCAAGACTATCGTTCAAAAGGTGATCCTTGCGGCGCAGGCACGTCACGCAGCCAAAAAGGCTCGTGAAATGGTGCAGCGTAAAACGGTTATGAGTGGTGGAGGACTTCCCGGTAAACTATCTGACTGTGCATCTCAGGATCCTGAAGAAAGTGAAGTTTTCCTTGTTGAGGGAGACTCGGCGGGTGGAACAGCCAAACAAGGCCGTGACCGTCATTTCCAGGCCATCCTTCCGCTTAGAGGTAAGATCCTGAACGTGGAAAAAGCAATGAGCCACAAGGTATTTGAGAACGAAGAGATCAAGAACATATATACTGCCCTTGGGGTGACCATTGGTACGGAAGAGGACAGTAAGGCCCTTAACTTAAGTAAACTTAGATATCACAAGATCGTGATCATGTGTGATGCCGATGTGGACGGTAGTCACATTGCCACTCTTATTCTTACCTTCTTCTTTAGGTATATGAAGGAGCTTATCGAGGCCGGCCACGTATTTATTGCAACGCCACCACTTTACCTTGTCAAAAAAGGAAGTAAGAAGCGCTATGCATGGAACGATAAGGAGCGGGATGAGATTGCAGCTTCATACAGCGGCGGGGTGAGCGTACAACGTTACAAGGGTCTTGGAGAGATGAATGCCGAACAATTATGGGATACCACCATGAACCCTGAATTTCGTACACTACGCCAGGTCACTATCGACAATACAGGGGAAGCCGACAGGATCTTTTCTATGTTGATGGGTGATGAGGTGCCGCCACGAAGGGAATTTATTGAGAAAAATGCTATCTACGCCAATATTGATGCATAGTTGCAGTCATTTTAATATACAAACCCGCAATTTTATTGCGGGTTTTTTGTTTAATAAGGGCAACTGTTTAACCAATTCATTTTTTACTATTTTTACTAATCTAATCATAACAAGACGTGAAAAATAAAATTCTCCCCCTGGTATTTCTGTTTTTTTGTATTAATTCTGTGGTCTATTCACAGGAAAGTGATGTAGACCGGTTTATAGCTGATATGCTTACTCTGGCGGGTAATTTCGCTCAACCTGCTGCAGATGGCGCAGCATATCAAGCCGGAGCCGGATGGTTCAGTTCGGCTGAGAGTTTGGAAAAATGGGATTTCAGGGTCTCTGTACATGGAAATGCCCTTTTTATTCCAGATGACGAAAAGAATTTTTCCCTGCAGAACAGTCAGTTACGCCTACTGGAGATCGAAGGAGCCCAATCTGCAGAAGTTCCTTCAGCGTTTGGAGGCTTTACTGATGTGTATTATACCGGGGAGATAGGCTATACAGATCCTGCCACCGGAGATCCTGCAAGTGAGACTATACGTTTCAAAGCTTTTGACGGAATAGATCGCGATTATGTCCCTCATGCCTTCGCACAGGTAGCGGTAGGACTGCCTAAAGGTACAGAGTTTACCCTTAGGGCCATGCCCGAGGTTACCATTGATGGAGTGACAGCAAGCACCTTTGGAGCAGGCCTGAAACATAATTTCAATCAGTACTTCAGGAATAATTATCCCGGTAGCTTTCAAATTGCCGCTGCAATTGCATACAGTAAATTTTTTGTTGAGTACGATTATAAGGAGATTACAGTTGAAAACCTGGTAAGGATGAATAATATTAGTGTCGATGCCGACCTTTGGATGCTGGAAGCTATAGGTTCCAAAAGATGGGGTGCTTTTGAGCTTTTTGGTGCTCTTGGAGCCACCCGGTCCCAATTCGACTATGAAATGGGCGGTGGCGGAATAGCTTTAGGAGAGGTCAATTCACAACTTAAAAACCTGGGAGAGGCCCAAACCCAGTTAAAAGCTGACCTTGGATTCAACCTGCATTTTTCAGTATTCAGGATAAGTGCCATGGCTACGGGAGGAGACTTTTTTAACGCTAATCTTGGTCTTCATGTGAAGATCTAAAAGAGACCTTTTAAAGCCGATATCCCTATAAAAACTGTGGTATTATTTGTATTTTCGCAAGACTATTAATCAAACAATATATATTATGAAAGTTACTATAGTAGGTGCAGGGGCTGTAGGTGCCAGTTGCGCAGAATACATTGCCATTAAGAACTTTGCTTCAGAAGTTGTCCTTATCGATATCAAAGAGGATTTTGCTGAAGGAAAAGCAATGGACCTTATGCAAACAGCTTCCCTAATGGGCTTTGACACTAAGATTACGGGTGCCACTAACGATTATTCAAAAACAGCGAATTCAGATATTGCTGTGATCACCAGTGGAATTCCCCGTAAGCCAGGCATGACCCGTGAGGAATTGATCGGGATCAATGCAGATATTGTAAAATCTGTTTCCTCAAGTCTTATTGAGCACTCTCCTAATGTAACTCTCATTGTGGTAAGTAATCCTATGGATACCATGACTTACCTGGTTCACAAAACAACAAACCTTCCCAAGAGCAAGATCATAGGAATGGGTGGAGCTCTTGACAGCGCCCGTTTCAAGTACCGCATGAGTGAAGCGCTAGATTGTCCGGCTTCAGATGTTGAAGGAATGGTGATTGGCGGCCACAGCGATACTGGTATGGTGCCGTTGACCCGTCTTGCAACACGCAACAGTGTGCCGGTTTCTGCTTTCCTTTCAGAAGACAGGATCAGTCAGGTGGCCGAAGATACCAAGGTGGGTGGAGCCACTCTTACAAAAATGCTGGGTACCAGCGCCTGGTATGCTCCAGGAGCTGCAGTTTCATCTCTGGTACAGGCAATTGCCAATGACCAGAAGAAAATGTTCCCTTGTTCAGCATTGCTTGAGGGAGAGTATGGCCTAAACGATCTTTGTATTGGAGTGCCGGTTATCCTTGGGAAGAACGGTATCGAAAAGATCGTGGAGATTGAACTTGACGAAGCTGAGAAAGCTAAATTAAAAGAAAGTTCAGAAGGAGTTTCCAAAACCAACGGATTACTTGATCTGAGTAAATAGAAATAACGATCAGTATTTTTCAGGGAAGCTGTTAGAAAAAGCTGAATTCTCCCCGTCATGAAACCTACTTTGGAGAGATCTTTTTCCGAAGTGAATTTTAAAAGATTTTTTTGGGCTCTTCGCCCTCGAAAACCTGTCGGGATCAATGAATTCACCTACTTTTTTTGACAGCTTCTTTTTTAGCTTAAAGAGTTAAGGTTTTCAAAAAAAATAATTGGGTTTTGATTATTGAAAACCTATATTTGTCCGTTTTTAAAAATTGAACATAAATTAAAGAATAATGCAGAACAAGGGAATAGTCAAGGTGTTCGCAATTTTGTTTGGCCTGGTGTGTATTTACCAGTTGTCTTTTACATTTATTGCAAATAACATTGAGAAAGACGCCGAAGCATTCGCAGAGCAAAAGATTAGTGAGAATGAAGACAATTACGTCACGCTCCGGGAAAGGGAAGAGCAGAGATATCTGGATTCTATAGGGAACGAAGAAGTAATTGCAGGTATTACCTATAACACAGCTAAGGACAAGGAACTTAATAAAGGGCTTGACCTAAAAGGAGGGATCAATGTGATCCTTCAGATCTCTGTAAAAGACATTCTTAGAGAACTTGCCAACAATACCAAAGATCCTGCCTTCAACCAGGCATTGGCTAAGGCAGATGAAGCTCAAAAAAGAAGCCAGGAGAATTATGTAGATCTTTTCTTTGAAGCCTTTGACGAAATTCCTGATGCACGCCTTGCATCTCCCGATGTCTTCGCCAACAAAAGTCTGAGCGATGAGATCAATTTCAATATGGATAACGATGAGGTTAAACCTATTATCCGCAGAAAAATTGATGAGTCTATTACTTCTGCATTTGAAGTTTTAAGAAAACGTATTGATAAGTTCGGGGTTACCCAGCCAAACATTCAGCGTCTTGGAAATTCAGGAAGAATTCTCGTAGAGCTTCCGGGTGCAAAAGAGATCGATAGGGTACAAGGGCTTTTGCAGAGTACTGCCCAACTCGAGTTCTGGCATGTATACAAGAGCAATGAATTGCAAAATTTCTTTGTGCAGGCAAATAATGTATTAAGAGATATTGTTGCACAGGAAAGGACCGAATCTCAGCAAGCAGTTGATACTGCAGGTGCTGAGCAGGATGAGATCGATGCCCTTCTTCAATCAGCTGATGATACTACAGAAGTTGCACAGCAAAACAACCCTCTTCTGGAATTAATGGTTTCTCCAGGATTCCAGGGAGGACCGGTACTTGCTTCTTTTGCGGTGGAGGACACTGCGCAGGTTAATCAATATTTGAAAATGTCTCAGGTACGCAATCTGCTTCCTGCAGAACAAAGGTATGCCAAGTTCGTTTGGGGTAAGACAGATGAGGACAGTGACGTTGCTTCATTATATGCCTTAAAAGGAAACAGACAAAATGAACCACCATTATCAGGTGGGGTGATCACAGACGCGACGCAAACCTACGACCAGGTTGGCCGTGTTGCGGTTAGTATGCAAATGAATGGAAAAGGAGCAAAGATCTGGGAAGAAATGACCGGTTATGCTTCAGAGAACCAGAGCCAGATAGCTATCGTTCTTGATGATATCGTTTACTCTGCTCCGAGTGTTTCTACCGGTCCTATTTCAGGAGGCCGAAGTGAGATCACGGGAGATTTCAGCATTACAGAGGGACAGGATTTAGCGAACGTTTTACGTGCCGGTAAACTTCCTGCTTCCGCAGATATTATATCAAGTGAGATCGTAGGTCCGTCATTGGGACAGGAAGCTATAGACAGCGGGATCATGTCTTTCGCTATCGCATTGGTTCTTGTGCTTCTTTGGATGATCTTCTACTACGGGAAAGCCGGTATTTTTGCTGACGTTGCCCTTGTGGTGAACATATTGTTCATCTTCGGAATCCTTGCCGGACTGGGAGCCGTACTTACCTTACCCGGTATTGCCGGTATCGTTTTGACCATTGGTATCTCGGTAGATGCAAACGTACTTATCTTTGAACGTATTCGTGAGGAATTTGCAAAAGGGAAGTTGCAAAAAGATGCCATTAGAGATGGTTTCAACAATGCATTGTCTTCTATTCTTGATGCAAACATCACCACAGGACTTACCGGTTTGATTCTATTGGTATTGGGAACAGGTCCTATTAAAGGATTCGCTACCACCTTATTGATTGGTATTGCTACTTCGCTGTTTACAGCGATCTTCATTACCAGGTTGTTCATTGATGGGTATGCTAAAAAAGGAAAAGACCTTAATTTCTCTACCTCTTTTACAAAAGGGCTTTTTGCCAACCTCAATATTGATTTCCTTGGAAAAAGAAAGACTTTTTACATAGTATCGGGAATTTTCATTCTTGTTAGTATTGGTTCCCTATTTACCCAGGGTCTAAACCAGGGGGTAGATTTTGTTGGAGGAAGGAACTATACGGTTCGTTTTGATAAGGCCGTTAATCCAACCCAGATCGAAAACGATCTTGTTGCCGAATTTGGAAGCGCCAGTGCCAAGACCTATGGTGGCAGCAACCAGATAAAGGTAACCACTAAATACAAGGTGGATGAAGTAGGGACAGAAATTGATAATGAAATTCAGCAGAAATTGTACACTGCGCTTCAACAATATTTACCTGCCGATCTTTCTTATGATGATTTCGCCGTAGGAGAAGGAAACAGGGAAGTGGGAATTATGCAGTCTATCAAAGTTGGTCCGTCTATTGCCGATGACATTAAACAGGCCTCTATATGGGCTGTACTGGGCTCTCTTCTTGTGATCTTTCTTTATATACTTCTCAGGTTTAGAAAATACCAGTTCAGTTTGGGAGCTGTGGTTGCCGTAATGCATGATGTGCTTATTGTTTTGGGTATCTTTTCCCTTACGTACAAATTTATGCCATTCAACATGGAAATAGATCAGGCCTTCATTGCTGCGATCCTAACGGTTGTTGGTTACTCACTTAACGATACGGTGGTTATCTTTGACCGCATAAGGGAATTCTTTAATGAGCATCCAAGTTGGACGAAGAAAGACGCCATAAATGCGGCGATCAACAGTACTGTGAGCCGTACCCTTAATACGTCGATGACCACCCTTGTGGTGCTACTTGCCATCTTTATTTTTGGCGGTGAAAGCATCAGAGGTTTCATGTTCGCCTTGATCGTAGGTGTTATTGTGGGTACCTATTCCTCTATCTTCGTTGCAACTCCTGTAACGTATGATACGCTTAGCAGACAACAGGAAAAAAAGAAACTTAAAGAGAAGGAACCGGTAGCTTAACCTGGATTATCTCTTAAACTTATAAAGCCTCCTTAAAGGGAGGCTTTTTTTATACAGAAGTGTGTGATCGCTGCTATGAAGTCGCGAAATGGAAAAATTTAATCCTTGTTAAGAATAAGCTTATCCCCCACTTCCAGATTCCATTTTTCTGAGAGCCCGGCATTCACTTCCAATACATATTGTGCAGGTACTCCCGAGGGAATAGTTTCAAGGCTCCCGGGCTTGGCATCAGGGGCAATGCTTACCACCTCTTGATCGGCATCAAGAAAGATCAGATCAAGCGGGATCCGGGTGTTCTTCATATAGAATCCTCTTTCCTCCTCATTTTCAAAAATGAAAAGCATCCCATGGGTATCTTCCAGCTTTTGGCGGTACATAAGCCCGGTTTCTCTTTGGTAATCGTCATCTGCGATCTCGATCTCAAGATGTTTTATGGTGTCACCTGAGGCCTTGGTCAGATAAACCTCGGCTTCCTTTTTAAACTCAATTTCCGCAGTAGTGATCTCCTGTGGAGCTTTCGTCTTTTCTTTACAACCCATAAAAAAGCCTCCAAGAAGAAGGAGGCTTATAAATGCATTTTTTCTGATCATCTTTTGTATTTTATTTTGATGGTCTAAACATGAAGTAAAATCCTGCCAGGATAAAAGGAATACTTAACCATTGTCCTGTATTAAGCACCCAGTTCACGCGTTCTCCTACTTGTGGTTCTTTGACAAATTCCACCAGGAATCGAACGGTCCATAACAGTACCAGGAACAATCCAAAGATAAATCCCAGTTTCTGTCTTTTCTCGGTTTTCCAATAGATAAACCACAGGATCCCGAATACTATAAGGTAACCAAAAGATTCATACAATTGTGCAGGATGACGTGCAAAATCTTCCCCCAATTTGGTAAAGACCACTCCAAAGTCGCTGTTGGTAGGTTTGCCAATAATCTCAGAATTCATGAAATTTCCAATCCTTACAAAGATTCCACCGCAGGCAACAGGTATCACAATACGGTCAAGTATCCATAGAACAGGTTTGTGAAGTACTTTTTTGCAATAGATGTACATGGCTATTATTATCCCAATAGCCGCTCCATGACTGGCCAGACCCCGAAATCCTGTGAATTCAAATTCAGGTTCAAACCTTACCGGTAAAAATATTTCGAGTAAATGGTGTTGGAAGTAATCCCAGTCATAAAAAATCACATGTCCCAGCCGCGCTCCAATAAGGGTAGCGAGTACCGTATAAATAAAAAGGGAATCTAGTTTTTCAATGGAAACATTTTCCCGTACATAGATACGCTTCATTAGGAACCAGCCCAGGGTGAAGGCGACAACAAACATTAAGCTGTAGTAGTGGAGGGTTAGGAATCCCAGGTCTATTCCTTCGGAAGGATTCCAGTAGATCTTATTGAAAAACATTTGGTATTTTTAAGGTTGGCAGGTAAATATACATATTTGTGTTATTTCCTGAATCACTTTTTCTTCGGAAGTTTATCAGGGACGGGATCGTATCCCTTACCACCCCATGGATTGCAGCTGCCTATTCTTTTCATTGCGAGCCAGCTTCCGTAGAAAGCGCCGTGCTTCTTTAAAGCTTCAAGGGTATACTGTGAACAGGTAGGGGTGTAGCGACAGGTGGCCGGAGTGAGGGGGGAGATGAAATTCTGGTAGAACTTTACCAACCCTATCAATGGATATGAGAGCCACTTTTTTACCACTATGTTTAAATTAAATTAGTTCAGGGAAAAGGTAGTGCCTTCCTTTCCGTCCTTGAGTTGTATACCCAGCTCCAGCAGTTCGTCACGTATTTTATCACTTGTAGCGAAATCTTTATTCGCACGTGCTTCGGCCCTTAATTTAATAAGCAGTTCTACTGTACCCGATAGTTTTTTTCCTTCGCTGCCGTCTGCACCATTTGTTGTGTCAACAAGACCAAGAACATCATAAAGGAAAACACTCATCGTATTTTTCATTTCCTCCAGGTCAGTGGCGGTTATTTTTCCTTGTTCCTCCTTAATGATATTGATTTGTTTCACTGCTTCAAACAGCTGTGCTATAAGGATGGGACTGTTAAAGTCATCATTCATGGCATCATAGCACTTCTGTTTCCAGGCTGAGACGTCAAAAGATGAGGTTTCTGAGGTCTCCAGCTCATCCAGAAGGTGATAGGCCTCCATCAATCTGTTGAAGCCTTTTTCACTCGCCATGAGCGCATCATTTGAAAAATCAAGTATGCTCCTGTAGTGAGCCTGCAACATAAAGAAACGGGCCACGGTGGGAGCAAAACCTTTCTCCAGATTGGGGTTTTCCCCGGTGAAGATCTCATTGGGTAGAATATTGTTCCCTGTGCTTTTTGCCATTTTTTTCCCGTTAAGGGTAAGCATGTTGGCATGCATCCAGTAGTGCACCGGATTTTTTCCGGTAGCAGCCTCCCCCTGGGCGATCTCACATTCATGGTGCGGGAATTTTAGATCCATTCCTCCGCCATGAATATCAAATTCTTCCCCAAGATATTTTGAACTCATTACAGTACATTCCAGGTGCCATCCCGGGAAACCGTCGCTCCATGGCGAAGGCCAGCGCATAATGTGTTGAGGTTCCGCTTTTTTCCAAAGAGCAAAATCCTGCGGATTCTTCTTGTCACTCTGGGCTGTAAGTTCCCTGGTATTGGGGATCATGTCTTCCAGTTTCCTTCCACTCAACCTTCCGTATTCATGAGTTTCATTGAATTTCAAGACATCAAAATAAACTGAACCATTAGCCTCATAGGCATAACCTTTTTCCAGAATTTCTTTGATGATTTCGATCTGCTCTACGATATGGCCCGTCGCGGTAGGTTCAATACTGGGAGGAAGGTTGTTGAATTTCTGCAGAATGTTGTGAAAATCAACCGTGTATTTTTGTACAACTTCCATAGGTTCGATCTGCTCCAGTCTTGCTTTTTTTGCTATTCGATCCTCTCCTGAATCAGCATCGTTTTCAAGATGTCCTGCATCTGTAATATTTCTTACAAAACGCACTTTATAGCCAAGATGTTTAAGGTAACGAAACACCAGGTCAAAAGAGATGAAGGTGCGGCAGTTGCCAAGGTGAACGTTGCTGTAAACGGTTGGCCCGCATACATACATGCCTAC
Organism: Salinimicrobium flavum; assembly: GCF_042684505.1. NCBI lineage: Bacteria > Pseudomonadati > Bacteroidota > Flavobacteriia > Flavobacteriales > Flavobacteriaceae > Salinimicrobium > Salinimicrobium flavum. Next base: position 236,901 of record NZ_JBHULT010000008.1, on the reverse strand, counting down.
ATTGCCTTCATTGATGGGGATAAAAACCTCTTTTTCACCCGAAATTGAATTGTATATCTTAAGCTCCTGTTGCTGGTAAAGTGCCATAAAAGAAAATTGATTTAGAATTCGGTCTCTAAATTAATATAATCAAGGAAATCCCTTCTTGCTTCCGGGTCTTTAAAACGACCGCCATATTCACTGGTTACCGTACTGCTTTCAATATCACGAATTCCTCTACTGTTCACGCAAAGGTGTTTAGCATCAATTACACAAGCGACATCTTCGGTACCCAATACTTCCTGAAGTTCCTTTACGATCTGCATGGTCAGTCTTTCCTGAACCTGGGGCCTTTTCGCATAATAATCTACTATTCGGTTCATTTTGGATAAGCCTACAACCGTTCCATTAGAAATGTAACCCACATGGGCTTTTCCTACTATTGGTAAAAGGTGATGTTCACAGGTAGAGTAGAGGGTGATGTTCTTTTCTACCAGCATCTCCCCATATTTGTATTTATTCTGAAAAGTAGAGGCTTTAGGTTTTACCTGGGGATGCAGTCCGCCAAAAATTTCATTCACGAACATTTTTGCCACCCGCTTCGGGGTGCCTTTAAGACTGTCATCTGTTAGATCGAGCCCAAGGGTTTCCAGAATATTTTTAACATCTTTCTGAATTAGTTCGATCTTTTCTGCGTCAGTTTTATCGAAGGCATCCTTTCGCATTGGAGTATCTGTGTTAGGACTCACAAAAGCATCCCCCATTTCATCAATGGCCTCGTCAATATTATCTTTTTTCATATGTGTAAGTAATGAAAAGTCTGAAGACTCTTTAAATTAGGCTTGCAAAGATACATATTTATACCCTTTTTTGACAGCGAGAGCTACATAGTCTTTGCAGGTAATCCATTTTTCTATATGTAAGAAGAGCAGCCGGTAAGCTGCTCTTCATCAATATTTCTTGAAGGATTATATTTTGAAGTTAACCGAGAGCACCACGTTAGAGGTGCTTCTGTTAATATTTGCGGTATTAGTAAGACCTGTTTTGTATAGCTGCGGATTACGATCCTGTTCTGCCGAGTCATAAGCTACATCTAAGGTAATATTTCCGAAGTTATAACCCAGACCCACCGAATATCCTTCAAGGTCTCCGATAGTGTTCCCGTTTGCATACGGACTTTCTTCAAAGCGGTAACCGCCTCTTAAACTCCAGCCCTCAATTCGGTACTCTCCTCCCAATCTGAAGATGGAAGCTCCCTGTAATTCAGTTCCCATCAGGTCATTCTGATATGAAAAATCGGGATCTCCCTTGGGTTTGAACTTTGTTACAGAGTAATCCTTATAAGAATAATCAAAGCTGATCAAAGCCTGGTCTCCAAAAAGGTAAGCAAGACTTCCGGTATATTTTGGGGCGGTTTGAAGTTTATAATCAGGATAGACATTTACAATTCTTGGGTCTACTGTCGCATTACCCAATTCACTATAGGATTTTAGATACTGCGTAGTTTCTTCAGAAATAGTGTACCAGGTGGGAGATTCATAGGCTATACCGGCTCTAAGGCTGCTTCCCAGTTTTGTGATCGCTCCCAGTTGAAGGCTAAAACCGCTTCCCAGGGTACTCAATCGGTCTTCAAAATAGATCCTGCTGATTGTGTTTTCCTCATTGCTATTGATTTCATCCATAGAGGTGATGCGGTCATAATTTATAAAATGGGAATTTAGATTGATTCCCAGATAAAGGAAATCCTGGTACTGGGTCGCAAAGTTGAAGGAAAATTTCCCGTTTAAGCCTGTGGCGGCATAAGAATATTCCTGGTCAAAGTCAAAACTTCCCGGTTCTTCTTCAATTGCAGATATATAATTGGTATTAGTCATGTCATTGGGATCTTCAGCTTCAAAGAGAAAAGCTTCATACCCTAAATATGCCTGTTGCGCACCAAACCCATATTCTTCCCCAAGGTAAGAGTAGAGGTCAGATACACTTTCGTTGGCCAATGGGGTCAACAGGTCTAAAGGAATTCCCTGGGCATACCCGAGAAAATAATTGTTAAAGGTCCGGTCATTCATACCCTTTGCAAGAAAATCATCTTCAAAATCGGCCGTTTTGGAATAATTAAAAGCCAGGGAGAATTTTTTCCAATCGTTTTCTTCATTCGTGCTGTTGAAAACAAAAGCGGCCCCTGCCTGCCCCAGGTCAAAATTGGAATTCGAATTGCTGGAGAACCCGTTCATGTACCTTACCTCATTATCGGAATTTTCGATATTGAGGGAAAGGCCCGCAATCCCATTAAGGAAAACTGCAGATCCCGCGGGGTTGACATCAATAGAGGAGAGGTCTCCCCCCAATGCCCCGAAGGCACCACTCATGGCCCGGTAACGGGCAGTTCCGTTAAGGTCTGAAGTTGAATATCGCACGGCATCTGTGATATTCTGAGCCTCTACCGTCATCGATAAGATGGCGGTAAAGGCAAAGATCAATCTTTTCATGTAAAGCTTTTTAAGATATTAATTCCCACGACCTCTGCTTGATCTGCTTGAGGAAGTTTTATTTCCGGAGGAAGAGGACCTGGTATTGGATGAGGACGACCGAACACTACTTGAGTTATTGTTACTTGATCGTGTAGATCTAACCCGGGTTGAATTATTGCTTCTGGTTCGGTTGTTGTCCATTCCTCTAATGTTACTCTCATTCCTGGACCTGTTATAGCTTTCGCTTCTTCTAACCGGGGTGGAAGATGACCTTACCCGTGTAGTCCTTGTTTGATAGGTCCTGGCATCTGCATTGCTTCTTACGGCCCTTACGTTACGAGGGTTAGAATATTTTTGAATCCTGCTGGACCTTGCACTTACGTCAGACCGGTTATAGGAATAGTCTCTGTAAGAATCGCGTCGGCCTGAATTATAGGCAAACCGGTCACGATTGTAATAGGGGTAATAATGGTGACCTCCGTAATAAGGGTGGTATCCATATCTGTAATAATTATTCCAGCCAAACCCAAAGCTCCATCCCCAGCTGCTGTAGTGGCCATATCCATATCCATATCTAAACGGGTGCCCATAGCCGTAATATCTGGGTCCCCAGAATGGATCATAAAAACCGGCATAATAAGGATAACCATAATATGGATATCCGTAATAAGGGTAAAAGAAAGGATCCTGGTAAATATTGATAGAGATCTCATCGGGATCATTTCCCCATGGTGCACGGCCTGCCTGGTAATCCAGTTCCTGCTGCATGAACTCTATATCTTCGAAATTACCGGTAGAAGTGTAGCTTTCTATATCGGTAAAAATTGCTCCTTCCTCGGGTACCCGGGCGAATTGTTCTGATTTTTCAGCAAAAAGGCGCTTGTAGTATAGAGCATCTTCATAAGACTCTTCGTAATCATTAGCAGTATAGGCCTCGGTCCTTTCAGAGGAATATATCCCGTCATCTTCGTACCCGGCATACTGGTAAGAACTACAGGAAGCTAATAATAAAAGAGCACCGAATGCTACTATTACAGCCTTAAAATTAAAAAGCTTGTAGTATCGTTTCATGGCGTCGATTTTATTATTGAACAAAGTATAAAAATAGTTAGTTTTGCGGTAACTTTAATTTTTCATAACAAAGGTGCAAGATTTGTGCCAAAAGACAGGCAATGGCAAAGAACTTAACGACGCGAAAAGAGGATTATTCAAAATGGTATAACGAACTGGTGGTCAGGGCAGACCTTGCTGAAAATTCAGCGGTAAGAGGTTGTATGGTGATCAAACCCTATGGTTATGCGATATGGGAGAAAATGCAGGCACAACTGGACAAAATGTTCAAGGAAACCGGTCATCAAAATGCCTATTTTCCCCTATTTGTTCCTAAAAGTCTTTTTGAAGCTGAAGAAAAGAATGCTGAAGGTTTTGCCAAAGAATGTGCTATTGTCACCCATTATCGGTTAAAAACAGATCCTGATAACGAAGGGAAGTTAATCGTTGATCCCGAAGCAAAACTTGAGGAAGAGCTGGTGGTAAGGCCTACTTCTGAAGCCATTATCTGGAACACTTATAAAGGCTGGATCCAGTCATACAGGGATCTTCCAATTCTGGTGAACCAATGGGCTAATGTGGTGCGTTGGGAAATGAGGACGCGTCTGTTCCTGCGTACTGCGGAATTCCTGTGGCAGGAAGGACATACTGCTCATGCTACTAAAGCTGAAGCAATGGCCGAGACTGAGCAGATGAACAACATCTATGCTGAATTTGCCGAAACCTTTATGGCAATGCCGGTAATTAAAGGAAGAAAGACCGAAAGTGAACGTTTTGCCGGTGCCGAAGATACCTATTGTATCGAAGCCCTGATGCAGGATGGAAAAGCCTTGCAGGCAGGTACATCACATTTCCTGGGGCAGAACTTCGCAAAAGCCTTTGATGTGAAATTTGCGACTAAGGAAGGAGGTCTTGATTATGTTTGGGCAACCTCATGGGGTGTGTCTACGCGTTTAATGGGAGCCCTTGTGATGACCCATAGTGATGATAATGGCCTTGTTCTGCCTCCAAATCTGGCACCTATCCAGGTGGTGATCGTGCCTATATATAAAGGGGAGGAGCAGCTTAACCAGATCTCTGAAGTTGCCCTCCAACTACAATCTGATCTCAGAAAGGCCGGGATCTCCGTAAAATATGATGACCGGGACACCCAAAAGCCGGGATGGAAATTTGCCCAGTACGAACTGCAGGGAGTGCCGGTTAGGATAGCCATTGGCCCAAAAGATCTTGAAAAAGGTTCTGTAGAACTAGCCAGAAGAGATACGCTGAAAAAAGAGTTCATAAGCAGGAATGAGGTTGTTGACAAGGTGCAGAGCTTGATGGTCGAAATGCAGGATAATATGTTTAAGAAAGCGCAGGTTTTCAGAGAAGAGCATACTACCCGTGTAGATTCTTTTGATGAATTTAAAAAGGTCCTGAAGGAAAAAGGTGGTTTTATTTCCGCTCATTGGGATGGTACTGCAGAGACCGAGACGAAGATCAAGGAAATGACCAAAGCCACTATCAGACTTATTCCCTTTGACGGGGAGAAAGAGGAGGGAAGCTGTGTATTGACGGGGAAACCCTCTGCTCAGAGAGTACTTTTTGCCAAGGCTTATTAATTTTCAAAAAAAATTCTCCAACATTTGCGGCATTGAAAAATAGTTGTATTTTTGCATCCGCATTTAAGAAATAAATGGTCCGTTCGTCTAGGGGTTAGGACGCCAGGTTTTCATCCTGGTAACAGGGGTTCGATTCCCCTACGGACTACGAAAGGTTTGCAAGTCGTGTAAACCATCTTTGAAATAATAAATTGGTCCGTTCGTCTAGGGGTTAGGACGCCAGGTTTTCATCCTGGTAACAGGGGTTCGATTCCCCTACGGACTACTGAAAAAGAATTAAATTTAATATTAGTGTAATGGCAAATCATAAGTCAGCGTTGAAGAGAATACGTAGCAATGAGACTAAGCGTCTTAGAAACCGCTACCAGCATAAAACTACCAGGAACGCTATCAAAAAGTTACGTGAGGCTGAGAAGCAGGAGGCGGAGACTTTGTATCCTACTGTGGTTTCTATGATTGACAAATTAGCGAAACGCAACATTATTCACGATAACAAAGCATCTAACTTAAAATCGAAGTTAGCGAAGCACGTAGCTGCGCTTTAATTTAGAAATAGTGTTCAATTTATAGGAGAATGCCTTTCGTTTTATACGAGAGGCATTTTTCATTTTTAATATTTAGGATACCTTACAGGTTGCCAGACTTGTGAGGTATTCGCGGTTTTAACCATCCCGTCCTCCTCTCGTCGGACGGGGTGGTGCTCGCTTCCCAAATCATCCTTTCGATCCACTCCTCACTGAACAAGGATGTTTGCCTATAAGTAATGGGATGGTGCAGGCACAAAAAAAATCCGGAGCACCAAAGGTGTCCGGATTTTATAATTTTTAAGAGATCTCTCCTTACCCGTTCATAGAGATCAGGAACTCTTCATTGTTTTTGGTTTGTTTGATACGGTCATTAATGAATTCCATGGCCTCTACAGGGTTCATGTCGGCCAAATATTTACGCATTACCCACATTCTTTGTAGTGTGGTCTCATCCAACAGGATGTCATCACGTCTCGTACTGGAAGAAGTAAGATCAATAGCAGGGAATATTCTCCTGTTGGCGATCTTTCTGTCAAGCTGAAGCTCCATATTTCCGGTTCCTTTGAATTCCTCGAAAATAACTTCGTCCATTTTTGATCCTGTCTCTGTAAGAGCAGTAGCAATAATAGATAGAGAGCCTCCTCCTTCTATATTCCTGGCGGCACCAAAGAATCTTTTTGGTTTATGAAGGGCATTGGCATCCACACCACCACTCAATACCTTACCACTGGCAGGTTGAACTGTGTTGTACGCTCTCGCCAGCCTTGTGATAGAATCTAGCAGGATCACTACGTCGTGACCACACTCCACCATGCGTTTTGCCTTTTCAAGCACAATATTCGCCACCCTAACGTGTTCATGGGCTTCTTTATCAAAGGTAGAAGCGATAACTTCCCCTCTCACATTTCTTTGCATGTCGGTAACCTCTTCAGGTCGTTCATCAATCAAAAGGATGATCTGGTATACTTCAGGATGGTTTGCTGCGATTGCATTTGCAATATCCTTAAGAAGCATTGTCTTACCTGTCTTAGGTTGTGCCACGATCATTCCTCTTTGTCCTTTTCCAATAGGGGAGAACAGGTCGATTATACGTGTTGAAACTGTGCTTTGACGTTCGGCAACGTTGAATTTTTCCTGAGGGAAAAGAGGGGTAAGGTGTTCGAAAGAAACACGGTCCCTTACTACCTGAGGATCCAGCCCGTTGATCTTATTGATCTTGATAAGCGGGAAATATTTTTCTCCTTCTTTTGGAGGCCTTACCTGGCCCAGAACCGTATCTCCGGTCTTCAAACCAAAAAGTCTTATCTGGGATTGAGAAACGTATATATCATCAGGAGAAGACAGGTACATATAATCTGAAGATCTCAGGAAGCCATAGCCGTCCTGCATGATATCCAATACTCCTTCACTTTCAATGATCGCGTCAAATTCATAATCGGGTTCTTTGTACCGGTTGCGGCTATCGCGATTTCCGTTATCCCTGTTCCCGGTATCTCTGTTCCCGCTGTCTCTGTTGCTGCTGTCCCGATTTCCACCGTCCCGGTTTCCGTTGCTTTTCTGATTTGAAGAGGAAGAATCTTTTTGCCGGTTTTCTTTTCTGAAATCCTTTTGTTGATTTCTACCCGCGTCTTTAGAGGCTGCAGGTTTTCTCTGCTCATCTGTTTTAGATTCCTCTCTTTTGGTATGCTGGTCTTTTCCCTTGTGGGGAGTATCCTTGCTTCTGGCTTGTTTGTCGCGGGGCTGCTGAGCATGTTGCTCTTTTTTGCCCTCTCTTTGCTCCTGTTTTTCTTTTACAGGAGAAGATTCGTTTTCGTTACCCTTTTTAATTCTGGGTTTACTGGGCTTACGGTCTTTTCTGGGCGAATTGGCTTCTTCCTGTTGCTGCTGCTTTGGTTCGTCGTCTGTCAACACTTCTTGCACCTTTTTAGGATTTGCAGCCTGATAGTCAAGAATTTGATATACCAAATCCAGTTTCTTTTGAGTGCGGTATTTTGGTACGCGTAGGGTTTTGGCTATTTCCTGAAGTTCAGGCAGCTTTTTAGCCTTTAATTCTGAAATTTCAAACATGAATGGTTTTGAATAAAGTTTGTCTTTGGTTTCTTTAACCTTCTCGAGGAAGAATCGAAAAAATAATTGGAGTCTAAGTAACCCTTGTTGAATTGGTTACGTAATGATATTGCAATTATACAATTTTATTTTAATATTTAAGATATGGTTTCTAAAAAGAATCTTTTATTTTTGTGCCACCAGTAAGGAAATATGTTACAACGAATTCAAACAATCTATCTTTTTTTGGCGGCACTTTCAAGTGCCGGTTTGATATTTATTTTTGAATTAGGTAAAGATCTTGCCGGTCAACCTGTATTTGTAGAAGATGTATTACTGGTTCTGGGTTTAACCTTGTTTTCGGCTCTTCTTTCTTTAGTGGCGATTTTTTTATTTAAGAACAGGAAGCTGCAGTTTGTACTGGGGCGTCTAAATATAGTATTAAACTTAATTTTACTAGGATTATTCGTGTATTGGTCCCTAAACATATCTGGAGAGAGTAACATCTCTGAGAAAGGTATTGGGATGGTGATTCCAGTTATTTCTATCGTTTTTTTAGTGCTGGCCAATAAGGCCATCAAAAAGGATGAAGATCTCGTAAAATCTGTGGACCGGTTGCGTTAAACCTTTCATCTTAGTAGTATTAGTGCGTAAAAACCCGCGGCGAAAGCTGCGGGTTTTTTTGTATAACTTCAGAAGGAAACTAATGCCGTTTTAATAATACGTTGAAATGCCTTTATTCAGTAACTATTAATGGATGTTTCAGCATCAATTTCAGAAGCCAAGCCAAAAATGCTTCTTCGGAGAGGTTTATATTCGGTTCCGGTGTTTCAGACTGCGAAATTAAATGGTCTCACATCTCATATCTCACTTCTCATATCTATTCTACCGTTTGCCCAGTTCTATTACCTCCAGGTCTTTTATTTCCTCCCCTTCTATTTTGAACCTAAGCATGGTCCTTACCTGGTGAAAGCCTTGTTTGCCAGCTGCTCCTGGATTCATGTGCAGCAGGTTCAGGCGTTTGTCGTTCATGACCTTCAGAATGTGTGAATGTCCCGTTATGAACAACCGTGGCGGATTTTGTCTTATCTCTTCTTTTACGGCCGGAGAATACCTGCCCGGATATCCGCCTATGTGAGTGATCCAAACTTCCACCCCTTCACATTTGAACCTGTTGTTCAGTGGAAAATCCTTTCTCACCTCGGCACCGTCAATATTGCCATAAACAGCACGCACCGGTTTGATCTTTCTCAACTCATCACTTACCCCGGTAGACCCTATGTCCCCCGCATGCCATATTTCATCAGCTTCTGCAGCATAACTTTTTATTCGTTCATCTAAATGCCCGTGAGTGTCACTAAGCAGAAGTATTTTTTTCATGAGTTTTTTATAACGAGATTAACAATCTTAAGCAAGTTGGAAAAGGGCAGTTGTGTTTAATGGCTTATCTTTGTGTCTTAATTCGTAAAAGTAAAAATTTAGATTGAGATATTTTTTGGAGCTGGCTTACTTCGGAAAAGCTTATCATGGCTGGCAACGACAGCCTAATGCACCTTCAGTTCAGGAAACAGTTGAAAACGGGTTAGGAATCCTGTTTCAGAGACCTGTTGAAATTGTTGGAGCGGGAAGAACCGACGCCGGAGTACATGCAAGGCAGATCTTCGCTCATTTTGATGCCGAAGAGGACCCTGGGAAAGACCTGGTCTTCAGGCTTAATTCCCTGCTTCCAGAAGACATCGCTGCGGTAGATGTTTTACCGGTCAATTTAGATGCACATGCACGGTTTGATGCTGTTTCCCGCAGCTATGAATATTATATTGTGCAGAAAAAAGATGTTTTCGCAACAGATACTGCCTATTGGGTGAAGCGGGAACTGAATGTTGAAAAAATGAATGAAGGCGCATTGGTACTTATGAAATATTCTAACTTTAAATGTTTCTCCAGATCACGCACAGATGTAAGGACCTATAATTGTGAGATCTTCCACGCTTATTGGGAACAGACAGAAAATAGCCTGGTCTTCCATATAAAGGCTGATAGATTTCTAAGAAATATGGTGCGGGCCATTGTGGGAACCTTGCTGCAAATTGGACTTGGAAAAATTGAAGTGGATGCCATGCACGAGATCATAAAAAGCGAAAACAGAAGTGAGGCAGGGGCATCAGTTCCTGCGCACGGATTATTTTTAACCAAAATAGAATACCCAAACAGAATTTTTATTTAATGGCTGCATCATCGGGAAACGCATTTGATTTTAAATTGTTCAGGAGACTTCTTGAATATACCGCTGCCTACAAAATGACCTTCTATTTTGTGGCTATCGCGGCTATTCTCCTGTCAATTTTCGCAGTTCTCAGACCTTTTTTACTACAGGTTACCATCGATGATTCCATAGTTCCACAAGATAATGACCAACTGCTGTTCTACATTGGGCTTATGGCCGGTGTTCTTTTTCTGGAAGTGATCTTTCAGTTTTTGTTCATCTACTACGCCAACTGGCTGGGACAGGAAGTGATCAGGGATCTAAGGGTGAACCTGTTTGAGCATATGCTGCAGTTCAAAATGAAATATTTTGACAACTCGGCAGTAGGTAGATTGGTTACCAGGGCTGTAAGTGATATTGAGACTATTGCCAGTATCTTTAGCCAGGGGCTCTTCATGATCATAAGTGATCTTTTAAAAATGCTGGTGGTTTTAGGGTTCATGTTTTACCAAAGCTGGAGGCTAACTTTGCTTGTACTGGTGGTGCTGCCATTTATTTTATATGCGACCCGGGTCTTTCAAAAGAAGATGAAACTTGCCTTTGAAGAGGTGCGTACCCAGGTAGCGAACCTCAATACTTTTGTGCAGGAAAGGATCACGGGAATGAAGATCGTGCAGATCTTTACCCGTGAAAAAAAGGAGTTTGAGCGGTTCAAGGAAATAAATGATAAACACCGTAAAGGTTGGATCAAGACGGTGTGGTACAACTCCATTTTCTTCCCCATCGCCGAGATGGCGACTTCCATAACCATTGGGTTGATCGTTTGGTATGGCGGCCTTAGGGTGATGGCCGGAAGTGAAGCCGTCACTTTGGGGGTTATAGTTGCCTTCATTGAATTAAGCCAGATGCTCTTCAGGCCTTTGCGGCAGATCGCCGATAAATTCAATACCCTGCAAATGGGAATGGTTGCCGCAAACCGGGTTTTTGGAGTGCTGGATACCAAAGCTTCCATTGCCGATAATGGTACTCTGGAAATAGAACATCTGGAAGGGGAAATTGAATTCGAAAAGGTGCATTTCAGTTACATTGATGACGAAGAGGTGCTAAAAGGGGTTTCCTTTAAGGCTAATAAAGGCGAAACCGTAGCCATCGTCGGGGCCACAGGTGCCGGTAAATCCACGATCATCAATCTGCTTAACCGCTCCTATGAGATCAATAGCGGCAGGATCCTGTTAGATGGGATCGATGCAAGGGATATTACTTTAAGATCCCTAAGGGCACAGATCGCCATTGTGCTGCAGGATGTTTTCCTGTTTGCTGATACCATACTTAATAATATTACGCTAAATGATCCCTCTATCACACGCGAAACTGTGATAGAGGCAGCCAAGGAAATTGGGGTTCATGAGTTTATCTCAAGTCTTCCCGGCGGCTATGATTATAACGTAAAAGAGCGGGGAGTAATGCTTTCTTCAGGACAACGCCAGTTGATCGCATTTTTAAGAGCTTATGTTAGTAATCCTAGTATCCTGGTTCTCGATGAGGCCACTTCATCTGTAGACTCCTACAGTGAACAGTTGATCCAGGAAGCGACAGATAAGATAACCCGGGGACGGACTTCCATAGTGATCGCCCACAGGCTTGCTACTGTTAAAAAAGCCGATAAAATTCTGGTAATGGATGCAGGAATGATCGTAGAAACCGGTACTCACAAAGAACTGCTTCAGAAGGAGAACGGGTACTATAAAAATCTCTACGAGGTACAATTCATGCAGGAGGAAGAGACTTTGTAAAAGGGGCTACACCAGGTCTGCCTTAAGTTTTTGAATAAGATCTTCTTTGCCGTCAAACATGACAAATTCCCCATCTTTTAAATAGGAGATCTGCCCGGTCTCTTCACTCACCACCAGTGCAACCGCATCAGTTTTTTCAGTTATCCCTACGGCGGCACGGTGACGCAGCCCAAATCTCAAGGGAATGGTCCTGTCGTTGGAGACGGGTAACACAACCCTTGTAGCGGTGATATAATTGTCTTCAATGATTATCGCCCCGTCATGAAGAATACTGTTCTTATAAAAAATAGATTCTATAATGGGTTGGTTGACCTGTACCTTCATTGCATCTCCTGAATTCTTAACAAAATCAAGGCTGGTACTTTTCTGGATCACAATAAGTGCTCCCGTATTGGTTTTCCCCATATTCTCACAAGCACGAACTATTGCTTCCACATCATTCGGGGTTTCCAGATCGTCTTTGATAAGCTTCAGGGTTTGGAGAAAACGTCTTCTCCTGGCAAAGTTCGTAGAACCTATCATCAACAGGAATTTCCTGATCTCCTGCTGAAAAACGACAATCAGCGCGAACATTCCAACCCCAATGAACTCTCCCAGTACATTGCTCAACATTTCCATGCGCAACAGCTGAGTGAGCTTCCACACAAAATAAATGATCACGATCCCAATAAAAATGTTGACCGCAACCGTGCCTTTTACCAGTTTGTACAGATAATAGAGCAGGGCCGCAATAAGAACAATATCAACAATATCGAGAATACGAAGGTCTAAAAATTCCAAAGTAGGTTGCTTTTTGGTAAATGTAAAAAAAACTGGGTTAGTTTTCCATGCGGCCCACTAATTTCACGCATTCCACTGCTTCCTTTACATCGTGCACCCTAAGGATCTTTGCACCTTTCAAAAGGGATATGGTATTGAGAACAGTTGTTCCGTTAAGGGCTTCATCAGGCGTGGTTTGGAATGTCTTATAAATAAGTGACTTTCTGGAAAGGGCAGATAATACCGGTAAATTCAGCTTTTGCAATAGCTCAAGGCGGGAAAGCAGTTCAAAATTCTGGGAGATGTTCTTTGAAAATCCAAAACCGGGATCTACGATGAGGTCATTGATGCCGTGATCTCTTGCTTCTGAAATTTTTTCTGAAAAGTAGAAAAGAACATCCTCCACAAGGTCATCATATTCATTAAGATCCTTCATGTTCTGCGGCGTGCCGCGCATGTGCATGAGAATATATGGCACCTGGAGATTCGCCACGGTCTTCATCATTGCTTTATCCAGGTTGCCGGCTGAAATATCGTTTATCATGGCTGCTCCTGCTTCAATACTTCTTTTTGCAACAATGCTTCGGAAGGTGTCGACAGACAAAAGGATGTCAGGAAAATTCCCTACCAATGATTCCACAACCGGAAGTATCCTGTCAATTTCTTCCTCTTCTGAAATATCAATTGCTCCCGGCCGGCTGCTATAGGCACCCACATCAATGAAAGTAGCTCCTTCTTTCAGCATTTTTTCAGCGTGCAGCAGGAAATCCATTTTTGTTTTCCGGCGGCCACCATCATAAAAAGAGTCTGGGGTGACGTTGAGAATTCCCATCACTTTGGGGGTGGAAAGATCAATTAATCTGCCTTTACAATTGATGTACATTTAATGGTTATGATTTTTGAATGGAAAAATTAACTTTGACAAATCGAAATATTTCAGCGAAATTTACGCAAATAACCTGTTTTTATGAAGGATACTTCAGCACAATATGATGCGGTGGTAGAGGAATGCCGCACTTTGTTTATGAATAAAATGAAAGATTACGGTTGTGCATGGCGTATTCTTAGATTGCCCTCCCTTACAGATCAGATCTTTATCAAGGCCCAGAGAATTCGAAGCCTTCAGGAAAACCAAATGCGAAAAGTTGATGAGGGGGAGGTGCCTGAGTTCATTGGCATTATCAATTATTCGGTGATGGCCTTAATTCAGCTGGAAAAAGGAGTGGCTGCCCAACCCGATCTTACTTCCGAAGAAGTGGCAGAACTTTATGATAAGGTTATCGGGGATACCAAAAGCCTTATGGAAGATAAGAACCACGACTATGGCGAGGCCTGGCGGGATATGAGGGTTAGCTCCCTTACAGATCTGATCCTTCAGAAGCTATTGAGAATTAAACAAATAGAAGATAATAAAGGCAAGACCCTGGTAAGTGAAGGAATAAGTGCGAATTATGAAGATATGATCAATTACGCCATTTTTGCCCTGATACATATTAATGAGAATAGCGAATTAAGCAGATCATAACTAAAAAGAACAGCATGAAAATACTTGTAGGTTTTGCCAGATGGGTCGTTGGAATACTTTTTATTTTTTCAGGATTTGTAAAACTTAATGATCCCATTGGATTTTCCTTTAAACTGGAAGAATATTTTAGTCCTTCTGTTCTTGATTTGGAATTTCTTGCCCCTTTCGCGCTGGTCATTGCTATCCTGCTGGTGGTGTTTGAACTGGTAGTGGGGATCATGCTTCTTATTGGTTATCTCCCCAAATTCACTACCTGGGCACTGCTGTTAATGATCGTGTTCTTTACCTTTTTGACCTTTTACTCCGCTTATTATAATAAAGTAACAGATTGCGGTTGTTTTGGGGATGCCATTCCTCTCACTCCCTGGCAGTCTTTCTATAAAGATGTTATACTATTTGTACTTATCCTGATCCTTTTCTTTAATCGGAAATATATTAACCCATATTTTGCCAAAGCCTCGCATCGCTGGATCGTTTTTCTGTCATTTATGCTAAGCTTTCTTTTTGCCTATTACGTATTGATGCACCTGCCTCTTATTGACTTCAGGGCTTATAAAGTGGGAACGAACATAGAGGAGGCAATGAATGTGCCTGAAGGGGCTCCGGAATCGGTCTATGATTATAACTGGAAGTTTAAGGTGAATGGAGAAGAGAAGATATATACCACCTCGGGTTCTTATCCTGCCGTTGATGGAGAATTCATAGGAGTGGAGACAGAACTGGTAACTAAAGGTTATGAGCCTCCCATTCATGACTTCTCAATTGAAAAAGACGGGAAGGATTACACTTCAGAGATCTTGCAGGAAGATAAGCTGCTCATGATCATTGCCTACAGTCTTGGAAGAAGCGAGACAGAGGGAATGGAAAAGATGAAACAGGTGGTCGAAAAAGCCCGTAGTCAGGGTTACCGTGTGATCGGACTTTCGGCTTCGGGAGAAGAGCTCAAAGAGCAGGCCAACCAGGAATATGGACTTGATCTTGATTTTTATTTTAGCGATGAAACCGCTTTAAAGACGGTCATAAGAAGTAATCCCGGGATCGTTAAATTGAGAAAAGGAACTATTGTTCAAAAACTGCACTGGAACGATTCCGAAAAGCTGGAACTTTAAAAGGATATTTTGCGGTAATCTCTTTAATAGAGCAGGTGAATCTTCCTTTCTTTCCTGCCTTATCTTTATATTTGCATTCGCGGGATAAAATCCCCGGGAAGCTGTGTGCTCCATTATTCCTAACAGATCAAAATAACTTTCTTTTTTAGGAAACTTTTAGCTAAGCCTCCAAAAAATGAATTTTATATTATCCTTTTAAAAACCTGATTATGAGAGATAAAATAGTAGCCGGAAACTGGAAAATGAACAATGACCTTGCCCAGGCAGAAGATCTGTTGAGCAAGATTAAGAATAACTGGTCTGGTGGTGGGGGAGTGAGGGTGATTGTCGCTCCGTCGTTCACCAATCTTTACCATGCTTTTGAATCCTTGCGTGAGACATCTGTTGAGGTGGCAGCGCAGAATATGAACGAAAATGAGAGTGGGGCTTTCACCGGGGAGGTTTCTGCTCAAATGCTCACCAGCGTGGGTGTGAAAACCGTTATTCTTGGTCATAGCGAGCGTAGGGCGATCTATAAGGAAACAGATGAGCTTCTTGCGAAAAAAGTTGATGCGGCTTTAAAAAATAACATGGAAGTGATCTTTTGTTGTGGCGAAGAACTCAATGACAGGAAAAGTAAAAATCACTTTAATGTGGTTAAAACTCAACTTGAAAAAGGTCTTTTCCACATCCCGACAAACGCATGGGACAAGATTGTGATTGCCTATGAACCGGTATGGGCAATTGGGACAGGGGAAACTGCTTCTCCTGAGCAGGCGCAGGAAATGCACGCCTTTATAAGAAAGACCGTTTCAGAAAAATCTGGAGAGGAGATAGCTAACCAGGTTGCCATTTTATACGGTGGCAGTGTGAAACCGGGAAATGCAGAGGAAATTTTTGCCAAAGAAGATGTAGATGGCGGACTAATTGGAGGCGCCAGTTTAAAAGCCGAAGATTTTCTTAGTATTGTGCAGGCTATTTAATATTGGAAGAACATGAATTACCTGGAGTTTAAATTTTTAATTGAACCGGTGCAACCCGCGTCTGAGATCCTTATCGCAGAACTGGGACTTGCCGGTTTTGAAAGTTTTGTGGAGAATGAGGATGGGATCACTGCTTATATTCCAAAAGAAGAATTTGAGGCAGAGTCTTTGGCGGGAATACACATACTCCAGTCAAATGAATTCGAAATTTCATTCACCCAAACCGAGATAGAGCAGGTGAACTGGAACACAGAGTGGGAGAAGAATTTTCACCCCATTATTGTAAACACGGAATGTGGGGTTCGGGCCCCTTTCCATCCCAAACCTGAAGTTAAGTATGATATTGTGATCGAACCAAAGATGTCCTTTGGTACCGGTCACCATGCCACCACTCATATGATGATCGAATTCCTGTTGAAACATGACCTTGAAGACAAAAAGGTGCTTGATATGGGATGTGGTACGGGGGTACTGGCCATTGTTGCCGAGAAAAAGGGAGCCAGTGCGGTAGATGCAATTGATATTGACAACTGGTGCTATCAAAATACCCTGGAAAATGTGGAGCGTAATGAATGTTGTAAGATCTCGGTATTTGAAGGGGGGGCAGAGTTGCTTAAGGATAAAAGTTATGATACCATAATAGCCAACATCAACCGGAACATCCTGCTGGAGGATATTTCAACCTACATCAGTTGTCTGGAAACGGGAGGGGAATTGTATCTAAGCGGATTCTATTCAAAGGACATCCCATCGATAAAAGAAGAATGTGAAAAACACCAACTGGTATATGATGATTTCCTGGAGCGGGATGAGTGGGTTGCCCTGCGTTTCCTTAAGAAAAATTAAGAGGGAATTTTTTTATATTTGAAGATGTAAGTTGTTGAAAAAGAAGGATTATGAGTACAAAGGAAAAAGTATTAGAAAAGAAGAAGGTATCAACGAAGGAGGCGAAAACACATGAGATCATTTTGTATAATGATGATTACAATACTTTTGACCATGTGATCGAAACATTGATCATTGCCTGTGATCATACCCCTGAACAAGCTGAACAATGTTCACTTTTGGTGCATTACAAGGGAAAATGTTCAGTAAAGACCGGAACGTATAAAGACCTTGAACCACGATGCGGGAAACTCCTCGAGGAAGGCCTTTCTGCTGAAATAGTTTAAGGAGAGAGCACTTCCGGCAGGATGTTTTTATGGATATTTTCTCCGGAAAATTTCCTCCGGGAGGAATATGGATAGGCGATGAGGTAACTGAAACTTTCTGAAATAAAGATGTCGGTCTAGCGCCACAGATTGTCCCTACCCAACCTGTTTTGCAAAGAACCGACACCTATTATATAAGTTTCAGGTCTTTTACGATCCCAATCAAATGTGGGGTCGTATTAGCACCAAATTCTTCCCGCAGCTCCTTAAGCCTTTTTTCTATCGAGCTTTTACTGCTGGGGGAAATATTATTCTTTATTAGATGATCTCTTATATCTTCCTGGGTCAGACCGCGGGAAATAGAGGTAAGCAGGCTAATTTCAAACTCATTCAGGATAAAAAGATTATCTTTTTTTAAAGCCGCTTCAATACGAGGGGAATTAAAAGTGTTTCCTTTTTCAAGTGCCCAAATAGCATTTTTGAGGTCTTTCATCCCATTGCGGTCTTTACATACATAGGCTTCAATATTTCCCGAATCCCACAAGGTCTTTACAGTTTGAGGATGATCTTCAATAGAATTGACCAGTACCTTCAGGGAAGGATCTTCACTTTTGAGGGCGGCGATAAGTTCCTGTCCCGAAATTAAATTTTCTTCACGGTGATCGGGTTTAAAAGAAAGGTCACAGATAAGAAGCTCATACGGTTGTTTTTCCTGCAATGCTTTTCTTGCCATGATCCATGCCTGGTCGCAATATTGAGCATGTCCCACCTCCTGTACGCCCAGTTCTTTTAAAACGGTAGCGACAGCGTGGTTAATGCTATCCAGGTCTTCGGCAACTAAAACTTTCTTAAACATGATGATCACCTATGGGAAATATGTTTTCCCTTTACTCTTTCATCAAAGATAATTCTTCTATCCCGGTAAAAATTACGGTTTTCCGTAATTGGGCATAAATTCCTGTAAAAATTGTGGTTTTGAAAAGGGAATTTAATGGTGCGTTATCCGGAAGGGCTATTGGATGATTCCTTTTCGAAAGGTTATTACAATTACCAGGTAACTCTGATATTTCAGGAATATTTTCCGAAAAATAAAGGATGGTAATTTTTATGGATTCAGGTGAGTGAAATTTTCAGTTATGATCTTTTGTATTTCGTCCCTTATGTAATGGGGGAAAGCCTAATCATCGTAAGAAATATGTTTAACTGGTGCAGGGAATAATTCATAACAATTATTTATGAGAAACATAAAATATATAAATATAAATATATGATTGACCTGCCGTAATTTTATCTCAAAATCAGTAGGTTGTGATAAAGGAGCCATTAAGGAGAGAAAGATTTAGCAGCAACTCAGATTATTTGCTAAAGCTTATTGAAGAAGAGGATGCCACTTTGATTCTTTCCGGGGAAAATGCAGAAGATTTTAATAAGTTGATGAAATATGAATTGATCACCATTGAAGACCATAAGCTTCATCTTACCCGAAGAGGAGAGAAAGCAAAGGAAATAGGTGTGTCTGCAATGCTGCAGGAACTGGAAACTATCGATAAACTTGAGGCTAAACCTGTGATTGCCGACTTCCATGATGCAGAAGAAAAAGAAAACAGGACCCTTTTGATATATATTTTCCTGGCTTTCTTCCTGATAGCTATTTTAATCCTGGCCATTTACCTTTAAAAAATCGAAAACCTCTATAAAAAAAGGTTGCTTAAAAGGCAGCCTCTGGCTAATCATAAATTTCAGAAGTTTATTCTTACGGTATCAGAACAAATTGTTCGTAATCGTCCATATCACAATAATTCGATAGTAGCCTTCTACTGGGTTTTTTACTTTTCAATGAACCTGAATTAACCTTTTTATATCCTTCAGGCCACTCTGTATTTGAGTTTATAATTGTTAAAAGAATCTAAAAATTTTTTAAATTTGTGGGTGTTCTTTCTGTTCCGGAAAGTGACACTGAAAAGTGATTTTATGAGGTTCTTGATGACCGTCATGCTCGTCCTGAGCCTGTTGTACTCTCCCGGACTACGGGCCCAGGAAGTGTCACCTACTTATTCAGATTATCTTACAGACAACCTTTACCTGTTACACCCTTCAATGGCGGGTGCCTCCAATAGGAATAAAATCAGATTGACCGCCCGTAGACAATGGTTAGATATGAAAAATGCACCCGGTTTCGAAACACTGAGCCTACATGCACGGGTAAAAGAAAATATCGGTTTGGGAGGGATCATTTTCAATGATCATAATGGTAACTATTCCAGACGAGGGACCTTTGGTACTTTTGCCTATCACCTAAGATTCTCAATAGATGATCTTGATCTCAACCAGCTTTCATTCGGGCTAAGCGGCGGACTTATTCAGCACAGTCTTGACCAGAGCGGGTTTACAGGGCCAGATCCTCTAATAGGCGAGGGCAGGGCTGCAGATATCTATGGTAATATTGATGTTGGAGCATCTTACTATTACATGAATTTTTTTGCCCATTTTTCGGCAAAGAATATTTTGTCTGTCAAGAGAGATCTTTTCTTTTCTGATGCCGTTCCGGCAAATCAGCGAAAATTCATTTTCTCTGGTGGTTATGTGATCGAAACTTTCCGAAGATACTGGAGTTATGAACCTTCTTTATTGTTTCAGTGGAAAGAGGCAGCAAATGAAAAACTTGTGGATCTCAACCTCAAAGTATACAGATCCCTGGAATCGGGCAGTTTGTATGGCGGAATCTCGTACAGAAGGACGCTGGACGCCACTACAGATACCGCATATGAAAACCTGAATTACCTTACTCCTTTCCTGGGCCTTGAGTACAATAACCTGCTGTTTGCCTATACGTACAGTCAGCAAATCAATGAAACAGTGATCAGTAACGGCGGATTCCATCAAATCACCCTGGGGTATAACTTTGGGAAGAACCGGGGCAGGTATGATTGTTATTGCCCGGGCGTGAATCAAACCAGAAGACGCTGAAAAATATGAAATTAGATGCCTTAGCTGAAATAATGTAAAAAATGAGAACCCTACTTATTTTATGGATCCTTTTGTTGAGTACAGCGGTGCGCGCTCAACTGGGATTTTGTGAAGGGAGTAAGGGGGATCCCATTTTTGAGGAGACCTTTGGCTCCGGCTATGGCACGGGCTCCCCTTTGCCTGCCGGGGTGACCAGCTATGGCTTTGTGACCGAAGATCCTTATGACGGGCAATACACCATCTCTGACAATATAGGAGGGGGGATAGATACCTGGCATTCATGGCTACCCAACACCACAGTTTCGGGCGGCCGGGCCTTAATTGTCAATGCTTCGTATACATCAGGACAGTTTTACAGCAAAGAGATCTCAGGGCTGTGTCAAAATACCTCCTACGAATTTTCAGCATTTATCCTTAATGTATATGATCGGGACAGTGGTTATTGCCCAAATGGCGGGATCCCTGTAAATGTAAGATTCGAGATATGGGATGTAACAGATTCTGTTTTGCTGAAGGAAGGGAGTACAGGTGATATCCCTTCAACGGGAACGCCTGAATGGGAACAGTATGGCCTGACTTTCCGGTCACAGGCAGGGCAGGATTCCATCATCCTGAAAATGTTCAATAACGGGGATGGCGGCTGCGGAAATGATCTTGCCATTGATGACATCACCTTCAGGTCCTGCGGAGACCTCACCACGGTGACCGGTGAAGGAACAGCGGCCAGCGGGGTGACGGTATGTGAAGAGGAAAGCCCGGTAAGTGTAAAATTAACGGCCACCCCCGATCTTTCAGTGTACAACTCACATTATTTTCAATGGCAGCAAAGCAGCGACAATGAGAACTGGCAAGACCTGCCGGGAGAAACTAATGACACCTACCAAACCCCGGCGCTCACCTCTTCGGCTTTTTTCAGGGTGAAGGTAGCCGAAGACGCCGCGAATCTTTCGGGGAATCTTTGTAATTCGGCTTCAGAGGCCTACCATGTGAAGATCATTAAAACTCCCGAAGCACCGTTCAATCCCGGAGACAAGGAGGTATGCGGAACAGAAAGCTTTCCGGCACTTGGCGTTGAGGTAGAAGATGACGAAACCGTCAACTGGTATGATGCGGCTGCCGGGGGTACGCTTTTAGCCGAAAATTCACTCACCTATACACCTTCTTCTGAAGGAACTTTTTACGCTGAAGCTGTAAAGATTAATTCAGGTTGTAATCCCGGTCCAAGGACTGCGGTGAGTCTTCATGTTTTCCCGTTACCAGAAATATCAGATGAGGTAGTGATACTTTGTGAAGCTTCATTGGTTGAACTTGATGCCGGCTTAACAGCTCATGATTATTCCTGGTCTACCGGTGAGACCACCAGACAAATAACCGTAGGAAGTCCCGGTATTTATGAAGTGTTGATCACCAACAGTTTTGGCTGCAGTGTAGTTAAAATAATAGAAGTTGCGGCTGCGGAAGTTCCCGAGATAACCACGATCGTTTCCGAAGAAAAAAAGGTAACCGTCCTGCTGGCACAGGAAGGGCATTTTGAATATTCCCTTGACGGAAGCAATTTTCAAACCTCTAATGTTTTTCCTTCCGTAGAAGGGGGGATTTATACCGCCATGGTTCGCGACACAGGCGGCTGCCAAACCGTGGTCCGGGAATTTGCACATATTGTCATTCCACGTTATTTCACTCCTAACAGTGACGGCTATAATGACAATTTTGAGGTAAAGGGGCTTTCTTTCTTTGGCGCTTCGCACATCAACATCTTTGATCGTTATGGCCGGCTTTTAAGATCGGGAGCCGGGGAAGATTTCAGGTGGGACGGCACCTTTGCCGGTAAAGACCTCCCCGCAGATGATTACTGGTTCGAGATCTCAATAGATGGTTTCGAGAGCAAAAGAGGCCATTTTAGTTTGCTGAG
The DNA here is from genome assembly GCF_042684505.1 of Salinimicrobium flavum. Lineage (NCBI taxonomy): Bacteria > Pseudomonadati > Bacteroidota > Flavobacteriia > Flavobacteriales > Flavobacteriaceae > Salinimicrobium > Salinimicrobium flavum. The sequence goes on along the minus strand of NZ_JBHULT010000008.1, from coordinate 214,849 downwards.
GTAAAATATGGATCAACTCCGCCTTCCGTAGAAAAAGGCCTTGTAATAATGTTATTCATGTTGGGAGTTTCAAAAAGGAGATTCAGGACCATCGTTGTAAATTCTTCCCAAAAGACACTCCTCAACTCCTGACCTCAGTCATAATTTTTCTTCTATAATCCCCTCAACTTTGTGATCTGAAAAATAAGTTTTAGAAATTGTTATTACAGATTTTCAGTTAAATGAAGTTATCCATGGAAAAACAAAAAATTGTGATCGTTGGCGGAGTTGCGGGTGGCGCAACTGCTGCCGCTAGATTAAGACGCCTGAATGAAAATAGTCATATAGTCCTGCTGGAAAGGGGAGAACACATCTCCTTTGCCAATTGTGGGCTGCCATATTACATAGGAGGTTCCATAGAAAAACGGGAAAAACTGCTGGTGCAAACGGTAGAAGGAATGTCGAGAAGGTTCCGGCTCGATATTCGAAATTTGAGCGAAGTATTATCCATAAGTCGTGAGGCTAAGACCGTTACGATCAGAGATCTTAGAGCAGGAACAGAGTACGAAGAAGCATATGATGTGCTTCTGCTTTCCCCCGGTGCAAAACCCTTTCTTCCTCCCATTGAGGGAATAACTGAAGCCAGGAACCTTTTCAGTCTCAGAAATATACCCGATACCGATAAACTTAAAGCCTATGTAGACGAGATCAAACCGGAAAGTGCGGTTATCGTGGGCGGCGGGTTCATTGGGCTGGAAATGGCAGAAAACCTGCATGAGCTGGGAATCAAGATACGACTGGTAGAAGTTTCAGAACAGGTGATGGACGCCCTTGATTTTGAAATGGCAGCCATTTTGCAGGAGCATTTACGCGGAAAAGGCGTGGAACTTTACTTGAAAAATGGGCTGGACCGCATTGAAGCTGAAGGTAAAAAGCTGATTCTTCAGAACGGGGAGGAATTGTATACAGATATGATCATTATGGCCGCAGGAGTGCAGCCCGAAAGTAAACTGGCTGCAGATGCCGGCCTTGAGCTGGGGAATCGAAAGAGCATTAGGGTCAATGAATTTCTTCAGACTTCAGATCCTTATATTTATGCAGTGGGTGACGCTATTGAGGTGAAAGATTACATAAGCGGACAAAATTGTTTCGTGCCGCTGGCCTGGCCTGCCAACAGACAGGGCCGTATTGTGGCCGATACGATCTCCGGCAAACCCACCCCTTACAAAGGAACCCTGGGCACTGCCATCGCAAAGGTCTTTGATCTTACGGTAGCGACTACCGGCAACAACGAAAAGTCATTGCAAGGACAAGGAGAAGAATACGAAGTGGTACATATTCATCCCAATTCTCATGCGGGTTATTATCCGGGCGCAGCCCCTCTGGCTTTAAAACTACTTTTTTCTCCCCATAATGGTGGGTTACTGGGAGCACAGGCAGTAGGAGTAAAAGGAGCAGATAAACGTATTGATGTACTGGCAACTGCTATTAAGGGAGGTCTATCCATCTACGATCTTCCTGAGCTGGAATTAGCTTACGCACCGCCGTTCTCTTCTGCAAAAGATCCTGTGAACATGTTGGGATATGTTGCCCTGAATATGCAGGAGGGCAGCCTGGAAACCTTCCAATGGCATGAAGTGGAAAACTTACAGGAGTCCGGTGCTTTTTTACTCGATGTAAGGGAGAAAACAGAGTGGGAGGCAGGGCACATTGAGGGTGCGGTGCATGTTCCCCTGGATGAACTTCGGGAACGACTTGAGGAATTACCATCTTCAGAGACGATCTATCTGTACTGTCATGCAGGATTACGAGGATATTTAGCTACCCGAATCCTTCAGGAAAATGGGTTTACAGTAAAAAACCTGGACGGAGGTAATAAGACCTATAAAGTTGCTGTAACTGAACGGAATTTATTGGAAAGACAGGTGTCGGTACTGGAGTAACCAGGATCTGAGATCTTCCATAAAAAGTTCCTACAGAAGTGGGGACTTTTTATTTTTTAGATGCCTGGTCCCGGGATGTTCAATTTTCCCGGGAGGCAATGTCTTAACAATATTTTATAACCAGAGAGAACTTCTTTCCTTAGGATTCGCTTTAATTTAGAGATCACCATTGTTCATCCATGAAAGATCTCCTTCCAAACATATGTGTTTTACTGGTTCTTTGCAGCAGTTGTCTTGTTTTCCCTTTACGAGCGCAGGAATCTCCTGAAGTTGACTTGGGTGGGGCGTTGCGGTTCAATTATAATCTTTCTTCCTGGAAACCCGAGCAAAAGAAGAGGGGTGGAGATTTTGGCTATGACATGTTCAGGATAAATGCGGTTGCAGCTTATCAGGGCATCTATGTCAATGCTGAATTCCGTCATTATTCCGAAGCTTTTGGGGGAGGAATGCTAAAGCAAGGATGGTTCGGCTATAAGTTTGACAAGATCCGGGAGCTGCAGGTAGGTCTTTCCCAGGTGCCCCTCGGGATTCAGCAGTACAATTCCCATAACTGGTTCTTTAATCTTGGCTATTACATGGGACTGGAAGATGATCATGACATGGGAATAAAATACATGCATCTTGGGGAAAACTGGGAATATCAGATTGCCTATTTTAAAAATGCCGAGGAACTAAGGTTTGGTGATGCTTCAGCAGTTTCTCACAGCAGGTATTCCTATGACGTGGCGGGGAATAATAAAGAGGTGCACCAGGGAAATGCAAAGCTTCTGTATAAATGGGGTGACAGCCTGCATTCGCGATTGGGTATTTCAGGCCAGTATGGAGGTCTTTACAATATCAACACTAAAAAGACCGGAAATCATTACGCTCTCGCCCTGCATTACGAAGCCGATTTTAAACAATGGAATCTAAAGAGTGAAGCCATGCTTGTTTCGCATAACCCCGAAAACCAGGAAGGTGTTTCCGAAGAGGTCATCACCATGGCAGCTTATGGCGCACCTTACGAAGTAGCGGCAGATTTCAACCTGTATACCCTCGCGATCGCACGAGATGTGCCTGTAAGTTGGGGTCCTGTATCTAATCTGCAGTTCTACAATGATTTCGGGTATATGCAGAAAAATGAAAATTCTTTTGAAGATTCCTTTATGAATGTGACGGGAGTGCTGGTTACTGCAGGTAACCTGTACACTTATATTGATTATGCGGCCGGGTACAATCATTCCTGGCTGGGTGGCAATTTTGTCAATGATTTTGCCGCGGGAGATCCCGATGCCAAATGGGAAGCGAGGTTCAATATTAACTTCGGCTACTATTTTTAAAACGGAAACTAAATTTAAAGACACAGAACATGGCTAAAAAGATTGTAAGAAGTGATGAGCGAAAGTCGATTATGGGACTACAAGTTAATGGTCCGGTTTTTTTTACTTCTTCTATTATCATTATCATAAGCATTGCTCTCACTTTGATTTTCAAAGAACAGGCTGAAGGATATTTTGACGCCATTCAGAATTTTGTGGCCAATAACGGCGGCTGGTTTTTTGTACTTTGTGTCAATATCTATCTCGTTTTTGTGCTTTACCTGGCCTTCAGTAAATTTGGAAACATTCGCATAGGAGGGAAGGACGCCAAACCTGAATTCAAGACCATCTCCTGGTTTGCCATGCTGTTTAGTGCGGGAATGGGTATTGGATTGTTATTCTGGAGTATTGCCGAACCGGTAACGCATTTCCTGAATCCGCCTCTTACTGATGGAGGTACCCCAGAGGCGGCTCAGGAAGCCATGAATTTTACTTTTTTACACTGGGGTTTTCACGCCTGGGGGATTTACGCCCTGGTGGGGCTTTCCCTGGCCTATTTTACTTACTCCCACGGCTTACCGCTTACCATTCGTTCGGTTTTTTATCCTGTTCTGGGGGATAAGATCTACGGAAAAAGGGGGGATCTCATAGATATTTTTGCGGTTCTTGCGACGGTGTTTGGCCTGGCCACCTCTTTAGGGCTGGGTGTACAGCAGATAGCTGCAGGGCTGGCCCATGTATTTGGGATAGACAGTGGTATCATTACCCAGGTAAGCCTTATTGCAGGAATCACCGCTATTGCCACAATCTCTGTGGTTCTGGGGGTGGACAAAGGGGTGAAATTCCTGAGTGAATGGAACATGAGGACAGCAGTTTTGCTTTTACTGCTTGTGATGGTCCTGGGACCTACGATCTTTATTTTTCAGTCTTTCGTACAGAATACCGGAAATTATTTTTTCAGTTTTCTGGAAATATCCTCCTGGACAGAGAGTTATACCGGGAACAACTGGCAGAATGCCTGGACGGTTTTTTACTGGGGCTGGTGGATCGCCTGGTCTCCTTTCGTGGGCATGTTCATTGCTCGTATTTCGAAAGGACGTAGTATCAGGGAATTTATCCTGGGGGTGCTTATTGTGCCTTCGCTCATAACTTTCTTCTGGATCACTGCTTTTGGAAGCACATCGATTCAACAGGCCCTTTCAGGAGATCAAACAATTATAAATGCTGTTAACGATAATGTTGCCACTGCATTGTTTGTGTTCCTGGAAGATTTTCCTTTTGCGGTAGTATTGAACGTTATAGCTGTGATCCTGATCGCAGGCTTTTTTGTCACCTCTTCAGATTCGGGATCCCTGGTAGTAGATAGTCTTACCTCGGGCGGTAAAATTGATGCCCCTGTGGGGCAAAGGATCTTCTGGGCGGTGGCCGAAGGTGCTGTTGCGGCTGTACTTTTAATTGGCGGGGGACTACAGGCCCTCCAAACAGCATCTATAGTTACAGGTCTTCCGTTTGCGTTCATCCTCCTGTTTATGTGTTATTCGCTTTATATAGGCGTACGGGATGAACACCGTAAATCTGAGGAGAAAAAGGCCCAGAAGGAACTGGAGAGCTATGAAGAAGTGATCTCAGACATCATCAAAAAAAGAGCGACTAACCAAAATAAGGAAAACCGGTAATGTCATTGTTATGAAAAATATCAAAAATATACTTGTAGCCCTGGACCTTTCAGCAATAGATGAAAAACTGATTACTTATGCATCTTTTATTGCAGAAAGGCTGCAGGCAGAAAACGTTTATTTCGTGCACAACATCAAGAAATATGAGATATCTGAACTTTTTGAAGAAAATCTCAAAGATGTGAATCTTGACGAGGTGATTGGGGACGAACTCAATGAGAAGGTAAAAGCACATTTTTCGGCTTCTGCAAACTGGGAAGTACTCATCTCTGAAGATCCTTACAGCGAATCTCTGCTTAAGTACATTGTGGAAAAATACGCGATCGATCTTGCCCTTCTGGGGAATAAAAAACATGAAAAAGGAACAGGGGTGGTAAGTGGTAAATTACTACGCTTGTTGCGTTGTGATATTCTTGCGATTCCTGCAGCAGCCCGTGAAAAGATAGATGTTATCTGGGCCGGGACTGATTTTTCGCAAGATTCCCGCAAGGTCTTTGCGGTAACCAAAAAACTTCAGGAGGGGCATGACGTACTTTTAAAAGTGGTGCACGTATACAGCGTTCCTGTTCAATTTTCTCCCTATGTCACTCCGGAATCTATGGGTCCCAAGGTGGAAAAGCATGTGAAGGAAAAATTCGATAAGTTCCTGAAGAAATTGAATTATTCCGAAGCAATTGAGCCGCTGATCTTTATGGGCAGGGAATCGGGAGCTGCCCAAAAGATCCTGGCCAATCTTAGAAATTCAGAAGTTGACCTGCTGGTGGTCTCCGATAAAGGCGGAAATACTTTTTCTCCTTTCGCAGTAGGAACGGTAACCGAGGAGTTGTTCAATTCCAACCTGGATGTGCCTTTATGGGTGGTAAAGTAGCTATAATGGGATCCTGGGATAATTTTGAACCTCTTTTCCTTTGCTGTTGATGATACGGCTGGGCCTATGCTCATGTGCCACTTCCCGGGCTTTTTCCATCGCATTTTCTTCCTTATCGAAGGTTTCGATCAACTTGTTGTGGTGATCCAGAACCTGCCATTTTTCTTCTTCGGTTTTCTTTTTCACGCGATAGGTTCGCTCCCTTATCACCTCTTCTTTGTTCCTTAACAGCTCAAGGATCATTTTACCGTCGCTGTAGTTTCCGCCGGGATAGAGCATAGGCAGCAGGGCAAAGAACACGTAATACATGGAGAAATAAGTGAATTGATAGGTGAGCAAGCCGGCTTCCAGAATTTCATTCTCCACAAGCAGGATCACTGCGATAGTACTCAAGAGATTAAAAAGTGCACCTCCGGAAAATATAAGGATGTTCGCCAACTTCTCCTTACGTTCAATATTTTCAAATGTGCAGAAGCCATACCAGAAGTAATATTGGCGTATCTCGATGATCCCTATGTTCAAGACAGGTTTCCCACTCCCCACCACGACCCTGATGTTTTTCGCGCCCATAAGCCAGGCAAAGAGGACATGTCCTGCTTCATGCAAAATGGAAATGAGGGGCAGGACCAGGAAAAAAGCCAGCAGGAATTTCGGGATGTCGTTTATGCCAAACATGGATATGTTTTATCAAATCATAATTTATAAAAATTAGATTTGTGGACTCTTAAAACAAATGAAAAATAGTGCTGAGGTTTATGGGTATTTGTCATTCCTATGAACCCAGAAAGAATTACTTAATTAGAAATCTCCTTTACCCACGGCGACGTGCTTTCAAACATCCCATTAGCGTGAATAGACTTCTTTTTCATACAATTTGTAGAAGTCATAACTCTCCTTGTCGTTGGCAGGAAAGTAATTTGCAAAAAAGACTAACGCAATTTTATTCTGTGGATCTAAGGTATAATAAGTATTTACGCCACCCCAGTAAACAGAATTAACCGGTCGATCACTATTTTCATCACTTTCAATATACCACCCATACCCCCATCGGTCATTTTTCATCTGGTCAATTTGTTCTCCTGAAAATCCTATTATTCCACCATTATCAAATTGTTCAACTGCAGGTATTTTAATTTCTTTTGGTAAACTATCTTCAAACATCAGTTCGGCCGTTTCGGTTTTTAGCAACTGCCCCCCTTCATATTTTCCGAAGTTTAGCATACAGTTTAAAAACTTTAAATAATCACCTGGTGAACCATAAAGACCCATTGCTCCTTTATAATCTGTATCGGGTTTTTCAGGAATATGAGCCAAAGCATTAATAATCCCTAAAGAATCCCGTCTACCAAAGGTTACTATTTTTTGGGACAAGTCAGCCGGCACATTAAACCATGTGTCATTCATCTTCAAAGGACCTGTAATATTTTCCCGGAAATAAGTCTCAAGATCTTGTCCACTCAATTTCTCAATGACCTTTCCGGCCCAATCCAAACCGGTTCCATAAGCATAGGCTGTTCCGGGTTCGAATAATCGGGGCTTATCTTTGTAATCCCAATTTTCAGGATTGAAATTATAAAGCCTGGACGAAAAATATACATTTCCAAATCCAGAGGTATTGTTTAACAGGTGCCTTAGGGTAATAATTTGGTCAGACTTTATAAGATCTCCTTCCTTCGTCAGGATTGGAATGCTAACCATTTCAGGCATTAATTCGTTTAATGGGTCATCCAATCCAATCAGCCCTTTTTCTACAAGTTGTAATGCAGCCACAGAGGTGATAGCTTTTGTCATTGAAAACAATCTAAAAATATTATTTTCTGAAATCACCGTGGTTGAATCTTCCCAAATAGAAGGCCCGAAATGATACCACGTCATGTTTCCATCTGCATCGATTGTCCCCATAACGGCTGCAGGAATTGAACTTGATTCAAAATATGTTTTTAAAGTTGAATCGCTTACTGTCTTTGAATCGCTTAATTTCGTTTTATTTTGCTGACATCCCAGAACCAGGATTGCTGCCAAAACAAAAAATATGGTCTTTTTCATAATATATCCAATTAATGCTGATTAACATTTTTACAGTAAGAATGGCCGTCATTTAATTGATCTCTTTTTTTGACCACAAAGCTTCGAAAACTATTGAATTACTTCCTTCTAAAGGATCTTATCATTAGATATGTGGTTGTGCTTCTATAAATGTATGGTAATTAATTGGTTACATGGGTTATAAAACGAAAAATGGTTTTTAGGTATTAGGAATTTGGCCTTCCTCCACAGGATAAGATTTCCTATGAGCCGCCTAAAAATACAAAGCTCCCATCGCTGTTGCGCTGCGCATTTTTCATTTCTCTCCAATGCCTCCGGCAGAGCATTTCCGGCTCCTAATTTAGATTTTAACCTAAAATAAAATCTTATTTTGCTTATGAGGTATACCCATATTTACAATCAAATTTGCGCTACGAAGTCCTGAAAAACTTTTTTGTGATGTTCAAGATCCAGATCGGGAGATACAGATACCCGTGCGATATAATCCTTATCTGCTTCCTTAGTCGTTCCCTGGGTAGATGTAGCGGGTATCGTCCAGTAACAGCCTTTTAATTGCCCGTAGCTCACGCAGTATTTGCTCTCATTTGGGATCTCATTGATCATCATATTGATCAATTTTTGATTCAGGGCTCGTTTATAAGCTTCTCTTTCTTCATGAGTATTCCCTTTCGTTGGAAGATCTAACGAAAAGACCGAGGGAGTGAAACCTTCTGCTGCCAATTCTTCTGAAACAAAATTGATCTTCGCCTCCGGTAGGGTTTCCCTGATAAAATCTACAAATTCACGGGTATTCCTGTAAGCATCTTTTATCCTCTGATTCATTGAAGGTAGCTGCTCTGCCAAAATCTCCACCTGGAGTCCTGTAGCCTCATTATCGCAAAGCACCAGATGTTTTTCGATTTTATCCAATGAGGCTTCAGCCTTTTCATTGGCTACACAATAACCGGCAGTACATTTTCCGCCGCTCGGGAATTTGGATCCGCTAACGTATGAAATGGTGCGGATAGGGCTTAGAATTCCATCTTTAGCTAAAAACCGGACATTAGGACAAAAGGTCTGATCCAAAATAAAAACAGGATCAATAGCAATTTCCCCGGTGGCAGTTTTACGGACTTTACTTAAGACCTCTCTTAATTTCTGAAGATCGGGAACTTCAACTCTTGGGTTAGTTGGAATTTCAGCGATGATATAAGGAACGGCATCTTCTTTAGCGACCCGGTCCAAAACATGATCTATACTAAGAACCATGTCATTATTCCCATCCACCAAAAGATCTAACACCTCAACATTATCCAGGGCGGCAGCAACTCTCCTGGCCTGGTCATTCGTACCACCGTAACAATTTGGAGGAACAATAATTTTAATAGCCTTTCCCTTATGTTTTTCAAGCGCTTCATCGATGAGTCCCATCATGATCGCATATTGCATGGATAATCCTGAAGAAGCAAGTAGGGCTTTAGAGTTAGTGCCGGTAATAGATCTTATGGAAGCTTCAACCTTCGCCTTGTTTGTTTCAGGATTGGTTTTTTCCTCAACAACACCTCTTCCTGTTAGTTGCTGCAAGGCAGAATAACAGTCAGCCGGGGTCATTGCAATGGTCTCTCTTCTGCGTACATGTTGTATTTCTGAAATATAATTATCATTTTTCTCCCCATTCACCAATAAAATACTTCCGAAGTGAGGGTGAACACTAATAAGAAAGTCAATTTCCCGGGTGAGGTCCGGATCTCCGAATTTTCGGCCTGCAGACAGCCCGGCATCCTCATTTGAAATGAAAACGGTACTGCCATTAAATTCAGGAATTTCCTCTACATTCTCAATTTGTTTCAGTTCAAAATTATAACCGTAAACACGTTTTAGGGTTTCAGCATCAAAATGATCGGGTAATTCCCCGGTATAAAGTATCCGGGTATTTTTATTATTAAATAAATTCTTTCTAAGAACTGCTAAAACCGGAATTGTTCTGGATGAAAAACTGATGACATTCTCAGGTTTTAGATCATTTAATTTAGCGATCGCCCATTCGAGGACCGATGATAAGGGATGACCTAAACGAATGTAATCGTAAGCAGTGGGTAAACCGGCAAGTGCAGAAGGTTCAGAGTTGTTCTTATTAAATAAATCTTCGAACTGTTCCAAAAATTGTGTTTTGGCCAGGCCTTCATTATAAATATCCAGGCGATGAGTGGTTAGTCTTAACCAGTCTGTCGGCATATTGTCTAATACGTTCTCAACAAAATTCAGCACTTGCTTCTCGTTCATGGAAATGGTTTTTTAAGAGAGCGTGAAGGTAATTTGCTTCATCTTAATTAAAAAGAGATCCCGGGTTTTTGTGCCAATACATTAATAGTTTTCACTTATGAATACAATGCTGAGAGGCTAAACAATCAGCAAATATTTTAAGAGAGTATCCTATTGATCTAAATGGAACAGGTGAAATTATTTTTTTTCAAGACCTGCCTGCCAGGTATCCATGGATATTTTCCATGAACCGTCGTCCTGTTTTCTCCAGGCAGCAATATAAACTCCGCGATTATAGGCACTGTCTTTTGTTTCCCGATCAATAAAATATTCGGTGTAGTCTCCTATAGTAACCACCTGATTTTCACTTAAAATAATTTCAGGTTCCCCATATTTTTCCAGATAAAGGGAATGTGTTTTTAAAAGATCGTTCCATTCAGCCCTGGGTCCTTCAACACCTTTCTGCACCTCTCCTGTAGTGGGCACCCTTACAAAGTCATTTTCATAGTAATCAAAAAATTCATCTGTTCCCTGAGCATAGGAGTTATACATGTTGTTATACGCCTTTAAAACTTCATTGGCTGTATCATCCCCGGCAACTACTTCAGTCTTCTCTTCAGCGCAGCCGGTTACTATGAAAATAAAAAGAAGTAATAATGCTATATTTTTCATAAGATCAGAATAAATTTTTGGTAGTATGGTGTTGTAAATGACTTAAATGTAGGAAATTATTCGGGAGAAATTATACACCGCGGTTCATTAGTCATGTCCACATCCTCTGCATGCTTTCAAAGAAGATAGCCTTGATGAAACTTATGGAAAAATTAAAATCGCATTCCTCTAATTGGATTAAAACTAAAGGAGTGGAATATGCCAACTTCTACTGGCAGGATGGATATGGGGCATTTACGGTAAAACCTTCTGAAATCGATAGAGTCATTTCCTACATCGCTAATCAACATGAACACCATCGAAAGAAGACATTTCAGGAGGAGTATAGGGCATATTTGGAAAAATATAATGTCGACTATAATGAGAAGTATGTCTGGGAATAATATTTAGGATGAGTCTATATTCCGCCCCTTCAGGGCTTTCTCACTCTGTCCTTCTTATTCATCCCGCTTCACGGGATGTTAATGTAGTTTTCCCCATCAGGGCTCTTTCACTCCTCTGGTCCTCTAAAAGAACATGATGCCACCGCCACCGTCAAAACGTGGATTGACAACATTGTTAAAGATCGATCCAAACCTGTAACGAAGTCCGAAGCTGGTAAAAAATGAATAGTTGGAGTCAAGCTGTCTTCTCCTGGTCAAAAGATCTTCATTTGAGATGTCTCCTTTGACTATATTGAGCTGGTCTCGTTGCAGTGCATAATAACCGCTAATATTGAACGACAGACCTTTGTACAACCTAAGATCTGCATATCCGGAAAAGGTTAATTTGTTCTTCGAAAAATCATGGAAGTAATGCCCAAAAGCTGCCGAACCGCTAATTTGTCCCCACTTTTTATTCAGGCTCACAGCCAGGGAAAGATTCTGCTGAAACCGGAGTTCTTCAGTTTCGAAATAGATTGTTTCTTCTACATATTCAAAATAAGAAGGACCTGCTTTGTACATCAATCCCACATAACTGTTGTTTGATTCCGAATAGGGAAAGAAGTTGTATTCAATTGCCGGAGTAAGAGTCAGGGAAGCTTCGTAATTACTAAAATCTGATCTGATAAATTCAAGGTAACCACCTGCAGACCAATGGCTGTTCAAAGACCATACGGTGGTATTACTTGCTCTGTAATTCTCATTTGAAAATTTTATGGCGTCTTCCCCCGTACCATAGCGATTTCTGTTAACGCCATAACTTATGGAGGTGGTTGTCTTTAGGTCTTCAGAAATTCGGGAAGCTGTAAATCCAGTACTAAAGTTATTACTGAAATAATTTTTATCACCGTTGAGATAACCGTTGATTCGGGCGTTAAAGACCCAAAGGTTCCAGGGATCCTCAACCGACTCCTCAGCTTCGGTCTCACTTTCTTGTTCTTCCTGCTCAACCGTTATCTGCACTTTTTTTCCCTGCTCTGTCTTTGCAAGATATCTTACCAATCCCAGTTTAATGGCCTGTACCATTTGCTGTCTTTCTTCATCATCTGTCGCGGTTGCCTGTCTTACAAAAGTCAGCGTGTCGTTTACACCTGCAAAGATCTCCCTTCCGGTGAACTGTAACTTGTATTCCCGTCCACCACTGCCGGTTACCTGGCTATTTGACAGAATAAAGACATTAGACTGAAAACGATCATTGACATAATCTACAAAAGGAATTTCTCTTTTAATGAATTCCTTGTCACAGTAGGATTGGCAGTCCAGATATAATCGGATCTTTTTGTTATTTTGTTCCTGAGAACTAGAGATATTTATAGATAACAAGGTAATACTGAGGAGCAGGAAATATTTCATCAATGAATTTAAGGTGGTTGATTTCATTGTAGGGGAGCCAAATATAGTTAAAAAGGCTAATGCTGAAGGCTCTTTTTCGCTCCGCTTCTGCAAAAATCCAGAACCGGAGGCGCGGGCGTGCAGGATTTGATTGAATATTCAGGAGTTAAGATTGGAGAATCTCTTCCAAAAAATGTCATTTTTGAATCTCTCTTATGACAAAGCCTTTGGTACCTTAATTAGCTTGTTTCAATATTCTAAGAATTAGTACCTCAAAAACTCACGATGACTATTTAGCTAATCTCACATTTGCTTCTGTTTATCCTCACTACCTTACCAAAATTGAGAAGACAGGCATAACAAAAGCAGAGTTGCACCAGGTTATAACATGGCCAACAGGATTTGAAAAAAACCCTGCACCAATTGATTGCAGAAAATGTTACTTATGACCTTTCATCAAGGTTAATTTCCTCATAAATAAAACAGTAGCATTCCTTACCGAAGTACATTTACAGGTATCAAAGAAGGATAACATGAACAGTGAAGAAAAGGTGATGCAACCTATAGCGGCATCAAAAGGTATGGGGGCGATTTTGGAAAATGACCAGGTGACTTTCAGGGTCTGGGCTCCTCATGCCGACCGTATTTTTGTAGCCGGTGATTTCAATGCCTGGTCAGAAGACGGGCTGGAATTACAAAAAGAAGAGGCAGGTTATTGGGCCGGTGTTACCGATAAGGCCAAAGAAGGGGAGCAATACAAGTATGTGATCTTTAACGGAGAGGACAAGTTTTTTCGAAATGATCCCTATGCACCGGAAGTAACCAACTCAAATGGGAATTCCATCATACGCCGACTGGACTTCGACTGGGAAGGGGATAGTTTTGAACTTCCCTCCTGGAACTCATTGGTGATCTATGAACTGCATGTGGGCACCTTCAACCGAAAACAGGCAGACCAGGTGGGCACCTTTAATGACGTCATCGAAAAATTAGGCTACCTGAAGGAACTGGGGATCAATTGTATAGAATTGTTACCGGCAGCCGAATTTGCCGGGGGCATTTCCTGGGGATATAATTCCGCTCATCCCTTTGCGATAGAACAGGATTACGGAGGACCCGATGGTTTGTACAGCCTGGTAAAAGAGGCTCATAAATATGGAATTGGTATCATCATGGATGTGGTCTATAACCACTTCGGTCCGTCAGATGTAGATCTTTGGCAGTTTGATGGATGGAGTGAAAATGGAAAAGGCGGTATTTATTTCTACAATGACCACAGGAGTGATACCCCGTGGGGAGATACACGCCCCGACTATGGTCGGCCGGAAGTACGGCAGTATTTGAGGGATAATGCCCTGATGTGGATCGAGAAATACCACTGTGACGGACTCAGAATGGATGCTACCTCTTATATAAGGTATGAAGGGGGCGGTCTGGGATTTGATACCGAGATCATTGAAGGCCTTATCCTAATGCGCGACATCAATACTGAAATAAGGAACAAGTACCCTAAAGTACTTACTATAGCCGAAGATCTTAAAGGTCAGGACCTCATTACGAACAGGATAGAAGACGGGGGAATTGGCTATGGAGCGCAATGGGACCTTCATTTTGTACACCCTATAAGAGAGGCTTTGATTAATGCCGAAGATGACGCCAGAGATCTGGAGGCCATTGCAAATGCACTTACCTATCAATATGGCGAGGATGCTTTTTCCCGGGTCATTTACACCGAATCACATGACGAAGTAGCAAACGGAAAGGCCCGCGTCCCCGAAGAGATACATCCCGGGAATGCTGAGAGTGCCTTTGCAAAGAAGAGATCTTTAATAGGCCTGGTACTGGTCATGACGGCACCCGGAATTCCAATGATCTTCCAGGGTCAGGAATTTTTGGAAGACGAATATTTTAAGGATCATGAAGCCCTGGACTGGGGAAAATTTGAGAACATGAAGGGGATCACCCGTCTGGCAGCAGACCTTGTTAAATTAAGGACCGGTGAATTTGGGGCTACTGAAGGCTTGAGAGGCCAGGAAACCGAAATTTTACATCTCAATCAGGAAACAAAGATACTCGCCTATAAGCGCAATAATCCCGGGGAAAATGAGCAGCCGGTGCTTGTGATCATCAATTTTGGCAATAAAGATTACGAGAATTATGGCATTGGAATCGAAACAGATACGGACTGGCAGCTGAGATTCAATAGTGCCTGGAAAGGTTATGACGAGGCTTTTTCCGAATTGCCCGTCGACGGAATGAATACCGAAGAAAAAGTTACGGATGATAAGGCCTGGACAGGACAAGTGAATATACCCGCGTATGGCAGCCAGATCTATACCTTATAAATAAATTTTACGGTAATCGGGGAACACCTCTTTTTCAACAGGTTTTGAAAATCACTCGAACTGACAGCGGTGGTATGCTCAAACTTTAAAACAAATTGAAACGAACGATTCTTCCGTCAGTTCGAGCCTGCCTGGCCGGCAGGCAGGTGAAATTGTACGAGCGAAAGCGAGGACAATTTTGTATCGAGAACAAGGAAGTCGGGTTACGCCTAGGTTCTCGATACATCTTTCCACCTGCGCTGCAGCCGGAAAGCCACTCGAATTGACGGCGACTTTGCAATTCCTGAAAAACCTCAATTTTAACAACGGCTCCCGTCAGTTCGAGTTTTTTCTGCAATGCGAAAGCAGGGCAGAAAAAGTATCGAGAACAAAGGAGTCGCGTCACGCCTCTGTTCTCGATACTTTTTGCCTTCGCTCCTGCTCAGCCAAAAAACTCGAACTGACGGCGGAGTTACTTTTTAAATTTCTTCGCCAGGTTTGGCAGTTCCTCATACCTTCCTGCAATTAAGGCTTCCTTTTTAGTCCGGGACCAGTTCTTAATCTGTTTCTCTGAAGCTATTGCATGATTAATATCCGTGAACTCCGCATAAAAGACTAATTCCACCGGGAGGCGCTGGGCAGTATAACTGTCCGGGTATTTTGCGACGTGATGTTCTGTAATTCGTTTGTCAAGGTTGGAAGTTACACCGGTATAGTAGGTGTCATCAGCGCATCGGAGAATATAGACATAACTTAACTTCATCCATTAAAATTATGCTTTTTCGAGGAATTCCCGCCGGATTGGAATCGCCTCTGTTCTCGATACATCTTTCCACCTGCGCTGCAGCCGGAAAGCCACTTGAACTGACGGCGGTGTTATTCCGGATTCAAAATTTAAAATTCAAGATTGATGTAATTTAAAGTTGAAATTTGGTGCTCCAAAAATTACCTCCCAAAAATGCCATTTTTGAATACCCGTCAGTTCGAGTGTTTTCTGAAAATGCGGGAGCATTGAAGAAAATGTATCGAGAACGACGGGTTTACATGCACGTCTGGTTCTCGATACTTCCTGTTCTCGCTCAGGCTCGATCAGGAAACTCGAACTGACGGCGTATTAAACTTTATGCATGATTAAAATAGCAGAGACGAAATCGTCAGTTCGAGTGTCCCGATGGCTATCGGGATGTATCGAGAACGACGTGTGAAAACGAGGGAGAATCGCCTCGGTTCTCGATACTTTTTGCCTTCGCTCCTGCTCAGCCAAAAAACTCGAACTGACGGCGGAATTAATAAAAATAGTATCGAGGAAACAGTTGTTAATATGATTTCTTTACCATTCCTTCTTCATGAGGTTCAGAAGTGTTTTTAATCACAAAATCCACAACACCAAGTACCAGTTCCTCTTCTGTAATTACATCAACTTTCCATTGGCCTTCCCTAAGGTTGTTTTTATAAGTATATCCGCGGAAACCACGATCACGCCCACCGGCAACTTCAAAGCCAAGGTCATCAGTTACTTCCCATTTTCCGGTGTCGGGATTGTACCATTTCCATCTATGAAAAATGGACTTCTTTAAATCTGTAGGTGCAAAAACAGAAGTGAACACATAAACTCTTTGACCTGCCTGACGATGAAATGTGGTGTGATGTTTACGCCAAAATACATACCATGGATTCTTCTCGTAAGTAACGATGTATTCGTTATTTTTTCTATGCACATCATGAGCCACCAACCCGGTATCCATAGCCAGTGGCACCGGTGGAATAAGATTGAAATAGTAAAAAACATTAATTGTTATATAGATAGTAAGGATAAGACTGATTAGTTTTTTAAGACTTATCTCAGCTCTTGTGCCTGGGCTTGACCTGTAAATAAACGTGATGAGTGCCAGCGTACACCCCAAACTTACAAGTCCCGAAATGATAAAAATAAAGGTATTCATTTCCCTGATCAGCGTGGGAATCATAAAGGCGAAAAAGGTAAAACTTATAAAAAAATAAACACTAAACTGAAGGTATTTATTGGAGATTTTCTTTTTAAGAAACTCGTTTGCAAATAAGAGCAGAACCAGCAGTATGAAAAAAAACATGGTTTTTGACATGGACACACTTCTGAAAAAATAGATAACAAAAACACTGGAGAGGGCGCCAAAGAAAAACTGTATGAGTAGGGGAAAATATTCGGAATAACGTCTGATAAAAGTACCTTCCCACTTGTCATTATCCACGGTATTATATAAATAAAGCGTTATGGATAATAAGGTCATATGCGAGCAAAGTACCACCGTATCATAAACACGATCTATTCGCCCTAAGGTCCACGTATCAAAAATAAAACCACCCATAAAAAAAAGAATGGAAGCGTACTTTTGATTGCGAATAACATACGTTCCAAAAACACTTTTTCTATATCTTACTAAAGCTCTTCTCATAATATATTGAGCGCCAAATGTAGGGTAAAAACTTCATCTGGATATTTGCTTTGACTTTAATGCCGGAGAGCTTATGAAATAAAGCGGAATTAGGATCTTATCGAATATTTCAACGGAAGGGAATTAAATATTTATTGTTCATTGTTATTCGATGCTTCAAAAAAAAGGCATGGATACACCGATAATTTTTTAGCTATTAGCTGTTGGCTTTTAGCTATTGCTGTTAGCCTTAATCCAATGAGATTTAGAACCTTGCCTGCCGGCAGGCAGGTTTGACATTTGGTGGTTTTATTATACCGTCCCCTGCTTTCTGCCCACTTTTGAAAATTAAAATTTGGTGATTCACCCATTGCAGGTTCCAGATTTTAATCCATTACTTTTGAGTGATGATCCAGTTTCTATCTGTTAAATGACAAAAGACAAAAAAATAAAGAAACCCTGGCCAACCAAGGATGCCATGGCGCAGATCTATGAAAGAAAATTGTGGGGAGGAAAGCAATATGAATTCTACTCTGGTTTAGGCTCACATCATCCTGAGACAGTAGATGCATACATAGCTGTGGTATCTGCTTTTCTCAAATATTTTGCAACTCCGCCGGTAATTTGCGATCTGGGGTGTGGGGATTTTAATATTGGGAAAGAACTCCTTAAGTACTCCAAAAAGTATATCGCTGTAGACATAGTTCCGGATCTTATCTCGCATAATAAAAAAGAATTCAAAATAGATAATTTAGAATTCCATGCTTTAGACATTGCAACAGATGATCTGCCTTCGGGAGATTGCGCGATTCTACGGCAGGTGTTACAACATTTATCGAATGAGGAAATACAAAGCGTGGTAGAAAAATTATACGATTTTAAGTATATAATTCTAACCGAGCACTTACCGGAAGGAGATTTTGAACCCAATAAGGATATTATCTCGGGTCAGGGAATCAGGCTAAAAAAACAAAGTGGCGTAAAGCTTTCCGCATCACCGTTTCACTTTAAGGTCAAAGAAGAAAAACAGTTATTATCTGTTCCGGCTCCGGGGTTTAAAGGAGTTTTGGTAACCACTATGTATAAGCTAAGGTAGGTTTGTGGTTTGGGTTTTAGGTGCTTCAAAGATTTGCCTCTTAAAAAATGCTATTTTTAAAACCTGTTGTAATTTACAGGTTATGCAAGCAAAGGCTATAAAGGGTTTCACGTCCATATTTCTCTTACTTTTACTAATCATTATGGGATGTGGCCCCCGACTGCCCAAAAAAGCCCTGGAAAGGACAAAGCAGGTTAAAATATCGTACGGAAAAACAGATTCTGAATTAAATATTGCTTTGACCAACTTATTAAAGTGCCCCACCCGAATTATAATTAATTCCTCTAAAGATCTCCCCTGGAAAATAATACAACTAAAACCACAACAAGATACAGTCCTCAATATAACCTGGAGGGAAGCAATTCCTGAAATTTCTTTTGGTGCAGAATATGGTGATCCGTCTATCCCGGTAAAAGATGTACCTATAGAATTTCCTGTTTCCAGAAAGCGTGACATCAGGATCCTGCAGGGCTACTATGGGAGCCTCAGCCACCACCAGGATATGTCCAAATTTGCTTTGGATTTTTCCCTCCCGGTGGGAGATACGCTTTACGCTGCTACATCAGGATATGTAGTGGAGGTGGTGGAAGGCTATAAGGACGGAGCTAACGAAGAAAGCTGGATTGAATTCGGAAATAAAATTTTGTTCTATAATTCTGCAAGCAACCGTTTTTTCCTCTATTCTCATCTTGTTCAGAAGGGAAGTTTTGTGAGCCCGGGAGAATATATTGAAGCAGGGCAGCCTATCGGTCTTTCTGGAAATACCGGCTACTCAAGTAAACCTCATCTTCATTTTGCTGTTTTAATTGCAGACAAACTCCCAGGCGGTCTCACCTCAGTTCCTTTTGATTTTGTTGGTGGTTATAAAGGGGAGCAGTTTAGAACGAATAGTGTGCTCCCAAAACAGTGATACAAGTTACGTTATACTATAACACCTGAAAATACAAAGTCCGCCCCGCCTGTCGGCGTTGCGTTTTTTTGTTTTCCTCCAAAGCTTTGAGCAAGCTCAGCTTTTGCGGATGATAAATCCCTATGGAGTATTGGATTCCAGTTTTGGAATTTGGTGCTTGTAATTTGGAATTTTTTTCCGGATTAGCTCCGCTGTTCCTGAGAAAGTCCCCACCTGAAAATACAAAGTCCGCCCCGCCTGTCGGCGTTGCGTTTTTTGGTTTTCCTCCAAAGCTTTGAGCAAGCTCAGCTTTTGCGGATGATAAATCCCTATGGAGTATTTTATTCCAGCTTTGGAATTTGGTGCTTGTAATTTGGAGTTTTTTTCCGGATTAGCTCCGCTGTTCCTGAGAAAGTCCCCACCTGAAAATACAAAGTCCGCCCCGCCTGTCGGCGTTGCGTTTTTTGGTTTTCCTCCAAAGCTTTGAGCAAGCTCAGCTTTTGCGTAAAACAAAAAAATCCGCAGCTTTCGCTGCGGACTTTCTGCTTTAAGTGACCTCGACAGGATTCAAACCTGTAACCTTCTGAGCCGTAATCAGATGCGCTATTCAGTTGCGCCACGAGGCCTAATATTACTTTTTCGCCACCTTCTTCCGGCAGCTGTTTTTAAAAATTTTTCTCGCTCTCTTGCTTGATGTATGGTTGGAAATTCTTCATGATAAACAATTTTCCACGGGACAAAAGGCTTAGTCGAACTATTTCTTCCAGTATTGTGCTGGTAAAGTCGTTTTTCTAAATCTGTTGTCATTCCAATATAAGAACGATCAAAATTCAAACTGTAAAGAACGTAAACGAAATACATTAATTAATAAGTAAAATCGCTATTCAGTTGCTCCCCGCCCGTACCGAACGGTACGTTCGGGCGGGCACGAGGCCTAATATTACTTTTTCGCCACTTTATCGAACCGAAGGTTCGTTCAAAAATATCAGCGGGCCTGCCCGCCGAAGGAAAAGGTTTCAACCTTTTTCCGTAGGCGGGTGCAAATATAACCTATTTTATAAAAAACAAAAACATATTCCTTAGAAAATAAAATACCGTTTACTCCACCACCATAGGCTTCAGAACTTCCCACACATTTCCGGCTACAATGCGGTGTCCTTCAACGGTTGGATGAATACCGTCTCCCTGGTTAAGTTCGGGTTCGCCTGCTACGCCTTCCAGCAGAAAAGGGATCATTTCTATCTGGTTCTGCTCTGCCAGTTCGGGAAAGATGGCCTGGAACTCTGCCGTATATTCCGGACCCATATTGGGTGGGATCTGCATCCCGGTGAGTAAAATGCGGGTTTGGGGATCTTTTTCTTTTACCGTATCAATTATTTCCTGCAGGTTCTTTCGGGTCTCTTCCAGCGGAATTCCGCGCAGACCGTCATTGGCCCCCAACTCGAGTACAAAGATATCCACCTCCTGGTTCAGTACCCAACTCACCCTGTTCTTTCCGCTGGCGGTGGTCTCACCGCTTAAGCCGGCATTCACCACCTCATATTCCAAATTAAGGGAATCAAGCTTTTGTTGTATGACTGCAGGAAAGGCTTCATTGGGATCAAGACCCAGGCCGGCGGTGAGGCTGTCCCCAAAGAAAAGGATGACCTTGCCGGTTCTTTTTTCTTCTTGCTGCTCCTCAGAAACCTCTTCTGCAGCAGATTTCTCCGTCTCCTGTTTTTTCTCCCCGCAGGAGATCATAAAAGCCAGCAAAAGTAGTGGCAACAGTCGGGTAAAGTTTATCATTGGGTTGGGCCTCATATTCAAAATCATTTCGTTATTTTTCTTTTTCAAAAGATAAGAAAGAAAGATGGCAAAGATATTAAACGTGGAACATTTAGAGAAAAGCTATTCCAGTGGCTCCAAAACATTAAAAGTGCTGCAGGATATTAGTTTTAGTGTAGAAGAACGGGAAACCTTTGCCATAGTGGGTCCTTCGGGTAGCGGAAAAACGACCTTGCTGGGACTTTGCGCCGGACTTGACCGCCCGGATTCGGGAAATATAACCTTATGCGGAACCGAGCTTAATTCCCTTAACGAAGATGAACGTGCGGTACTGAGAAACCAAAAGGTAGGTTTCATTTTCCAGGATTTCCAGTTGCTCCCAACACTCACAGCCCTTGAGAACGTAAGCGTGCCCCTGGAGTTACAGGGGGTGAAAAGCGCCTCCAAAACGGCCCGGGAACTGCTGGGAAAAGTAGGCCTGGCAGACCGTCTGGACCATTATCCTTCCCAGCTATCGGGAGGGGAACAGCAAAGGGTGGCAGTGGCAAGGGCTTTTTCCAATGGTCCTTCTTTGCTTTTTGCCGATGAACCTACCGGAAACCTTGATGCCGAAACCGGTGAAAAGGTGGAACGCCTGCTGTTTGACCTGAACAAGGAACTTGGTACCACCCTGGTGATCGTGACCCACGATATTGACCTTGCGCGGAGAACCCAGAAGATCCTCAGACTCAAAGGAGGAAAGATCGTGGCAAAAGATATTTCTGCGTCATGGTAAGAGAAAAGGAAATTTCTTCAAAAGCTTCTTTTTTCTGGTTGCTTAAGATGGCGTGGCGAGATGGGAAAGCAAGCGGCAGGAAGCTGTCCCTGTTCATGGCATCTATCGTGTTGGGTATCGCTGCCGTAGTCTCTATTCAATCTTTTGGGGAAAACCTGGAAGACAATATTGCCATACAGTCAAAATCCCTGATGGGGGCAGATTTCACTATTGACAGTGACAGTCCGCCCAACGAGCAGGTACAGCAGATCATCGATTCCCTTGGGGGAGCAGATGCCCGGGAGATAAATTTCGCTTCTATGGCTGCTTTTCCCAAAGACGGGGCTACCAAGCTCGTGCAGGTGAGAGGGATAGAAGGTGGTTTCCCCTTCTATGGGAAAATGGAAACCACCCCGCCGACGGCTGCAGAACAATTCCGCAGGGGTGATGTAGCCCTGGTAGACGCCACGGTCATGGCACAGCTGGGGGTGCAGCCGGGAGACAGTATTAAAGTGGGCGCTGTAACCTTGCCGGTTGCGGGGGCATTAAAGTCTATCCCCGGCAGTACGGCAATTTTCAGTTCTGTGGCTCCTCCGGTGGTCATACCTTACAGCTACATTGCCGAAAGCGGACTCGTACAAAAGGGCAGCCGGATTGACTACGAATTCTATTTTGTAGCTGCCCCGGGTACAAATATGGAGGAGCTTGATGAAAAGCTTGATCCTGTCCTCGACGAGAACGACGCCGACCTAGATACACATACCTCTACCAGTGAGCGACTTGGGCGCCGGTATGAGAACTTCGGAAAATTCCTGAACCTGGTGGCTTTTATCGCCTTGTTGCTGGGATGTGTGGGGATAGCCAGTGCCATTCATATCTACATAAGAGGGAAACTTCGCGCCGTGGCCGTATTGAAATGCCTGGGTGCCACCCGGCGACAAACCTTTTTGATCTTCCTGTTGCAGATCGCGGTAATAGGATTTCTGGGAGGGGTCGCCGGGACAGTATTAGGTCTCGTTTTACAGCAGCTTTTTCCTTATGTGCTGGGAGATCTCCTGCCTCTGGAAGTGGATATTACCTTTTCGCTGCAGGCGATACTGATGGGGCTGCTGCTGGGCGTCACCATGTCTGTACTTTTTGCACTTTATCCTTTGATAGGGACCCTCTACGTTTCCCCGTTGCAAGCCCTGCGTGTGCAGGAAAAAAACGCGTCCCGCTCCAGAATGTCAGCGGTAATGGTATCGTTGGGAGTGTTTCTGTTTATTTTCCTCTTTTCCTTTTGGCTTTTGAAGGACCTAAAATATTCGCTTGCCTTCGTGGGCGGGCTAATCGTCACTTTTTCCATTCTCGCAGGTATCGGGCAGTTGTTTATGAACCTAATCCGGCGATTCTTTCCCACCTCCTGGGGTTTTGTTGCGCGGCAGAGCCTGCGTAATCTTTTCAGGCCACAGAACCAAACCCTCACCCTGGTACTCGCTATAGGAGTGGGTACTTTTCTCATCAGCACCTTGTATTTCACGAAGGACCTGCTCCTTGCGCAGGCTGCCATAGAAGGCAGTGAAGACAGTCCCAATATCATCCTGCTTGATGTGCAGACAGAGCAGGAGGAGGGAGTGTCTTCGGTTATCACCCAACAAGGTTTTCCGGTGATCAACAATATTCCCATCGTAACCATGCGGGTACAAAGTATTAAAGACATTCCTGTAAATGAACTAAGGCTGGATACTACGTCAGGAATCAATAACTGGGTGCTTAACCATGAATTCAGGGTTACCTACCGTGATTCCCTTATTGCTTCTGAAATTCTGGAGGAAGGGCAGTTAGCATCAGCGGCAGAACAACAGGAAGCTGTGCCCATCTCGGTTAGCCGGGATTTCGCAGAGAATGCAAAGGTAGGGCTGGGTGACAAACTAAGTTTTAACGTACAGGGGGTGGTAATGCCCACCGTTGTAAAAAGCATCAGGCAGGTGGATTGGGCGAGAATGCAGTTGAATTTTTCCATTGTATTTCCTGTAGGGGTGCTTGAAGATGCCCCGCAATTCCGAGTTTTGACCACCAAAGTTCCCAATGAAGAGGCTTCCGCAGGTCTTCAGCGGGAGCTGGTAAGGCAATTTCCCAACATTTCTGTGATAGACCTGAGGCAGGTGCTTATGGTGATAGAAGATATCCTTGGCAAGATCTCCTGGCTCATTAATTTCATGGCATTTTTCAGCATACTTACCGGTATCATAGTGCTGCTGGGGGCGGTAAGGACCAGTAAATATCAGCGTATAAGGGAAAGTGTTCTTTTAAGAACGATTGGGGCCCGTAACAGCCAGATCCTGAAGATCACCGCCCTGGAATATCTGTATCTGGGGGTGCTGGGCAGTTTATCGGGAATCCTCCTGTCACTGCTGGCCAGTCAGTTGCTGGCCTGGCTACTCTTCGATACCGGATTCATTCCCTCGTGGGTGCCATTTTTACTGTTGTTCCCCGCAATTACATTGCTGGTTTTATTAATAGGGCTGGCCAACAGTATAAGCGTTATTAAAAGTCCACCGCTGGAGGTGCTTCGGAAAGAGGCGCGATAAAAGAAGAAGACCCTAATGAGGTATTTATCCTGATAAATTTGCAGCTAAGGGAGGAAAAAGGAATTTCCGGAGAAAAAGATGTTGGAAATTCCTTCCTGCTTCACTTATATTTGTTTCATGGCTAAACTAGACGGGTTTATAGCTGATTTCGCCTCTTTTGTTTGGGGACTTCCGCTTTTAATATTGCTTACCGGTGGCGGATTGTATCTGCTGATCCTTTCAAAATTTCTTCCCTACAGGTACCTTAGGCACTCCATTGAGGTGCTGCGGGGTAAATTTGATAACCCCGATGATCCGGGGGAGATAAACCATTTCAGGGCACTTTCAACAGCCCTGGCCTCAACCATAGGGATGGGGAATATTGCCGGGGTAGCGGTCGCCATTGCCATTGGAGGTCCGGGGGCGATGTTCTGGTTATGGGTAAGCGCGGTGATTGGAATGGCCACAAAATTCTTTACCAATACCCTGGCGGTGATGTACCGCGGCAGGGACAGTAAGGGAGATCTTCAGGGCGGGCCTATGTATTTCATCACAGAAGGCCTTGGAAAGAAGTGGTGGATCATGGCCGCTTTCTTCAGTGTGGCGGGCCTTATTGGTGCTCTGCCCGTTTTTAATGTTAACCAGCTTACTCAGGCGATCAATTATATTTTGCTGACCCCAAATGGAGTGGAGGTGGATTTCATGTCCAATCTGGTCATTGGGATAACGCTCGCCGGGATCACCGCCGTGGTGATATGGGGAGGACTGGAGCGCATCAGTAAAACGGTGTCCCGTATGGTGCCGGCAATGGTAGCCCTCTATTTTATTTCAGTAGTCATTATTTTAATTGTGAATTATGAGGTGGTGCCCCATTACTTCGGAATGATCTTTACGGATGCCTTTGCTGCGGAAAATTATTCCGGAGAACCGTTTTTAGGAGGGGTGCTCGGCGGAATTATCATTTTGGGGATCAGACGTGGTGCGTTCTCCAACGAGGCCGGGATAGGAACCGCTCCAATGGCCCACGGCGCCGCAAAAACCACAGAACCGGTAAGGGAAGGGCTGGTCGCCATGCTTGGACCTGCAATAGATACCCTTGTGGTTTGTTCCCTTACGGGAATGGCTATTTTGGTGACGGGGGTTTGGCAAACCACAGATGTGAACGGGGTGAGCCTTACGGCCGCAGCCTTTGATGATTCCATGCCTGTATTTGGGAATTATCTTTTGCTCCTGTGTATAGCGATTTTTAGTATATCCTCTCTTTTCTCCTATTCTTACTACGGAACTAAATGTCTCTCCTTCCTGATAGGTGCTGAAAGGAAGCATTACTACAACTATTTCTACGTGCTGAGTATATTGGTAGGAGCTACCACTTCCCTGAGCATGATGATCAATCTAATCGACGGATTCTTCGCATTGATGGCTATCCCAACCATGACTGCCACTCTTATTATGGCGCCAAGAGTACTGAAAGAGGCAAAGAAATATTTTGCCAAACTGGAAATCTAAGTAAAAGAGATCAGGTGAACTGAACGATACATTTCTCCCGGTGGCTCTTCTCTGCGAGCTCAATTACTTTGATGACATCCCGGGCCTGCCCGGGTTTTACTTCCAGCTCTTCTTCTCCCAGAATAGTTTGGTAAAGGTTGAGGTAGGGGAGAAGGTAATCCCCGGGCGCACTCGCAAGGAATTCCTCTGTATCTATGGTATTGAGTTTCCCCCAACTCTCTTCAGGTTCCATACCCCATTCAGGATCATCTGCGGGTTTTTTACCGGCTTTAAGAGCTTCTTCCTGTACATCTGCCCCATATTTTAGAAAGCTGCCCCGGGTGCCAAAAACACTAAAAGCGGGACCTTTTTCCTTTACCAGCATGCCTCCCTTCAGGCTCACTTTTAGATTGGAATAGAACAACAGGATCTCGAAATTATCGGGAACTTTTGCCCCCTCCCGCTGAATACGGATATCTGCAAAGAGTTCTGTAGGATTTCCGAAAAGGTTGAGGGCCTGGTCTATCAAATGGCTCCCCAGGTCATAAACGATCCCGCTGCCGGGAATGTCGGGATCTTCCTTCCAGCCAACTTTGACAGAGGGTCTGAACCGGTCAAAATGAGCTTCATATTCCACGATGTCTCCCAAAATGTTATGTTCCACCAGCTTTTTCACCGTTCTGAAATCGCTGTCCCATCGGCGGTTGTGGTTGACACTGAGAACGAGGTTCTTCTGTTTCGCCAGTTCGATAAGTTCATTGGCTTCATTCACCGTGGTGGTAAAAGGTTTTTCTACCAGTACATGTTTACCGTTTTCCAGTGCCTGTTTGGCATAACGGTAATGGAGGTGATTAGGGAGAACAATGATCACCAGCTCAATTTCCGGGTCATTACAGATCTCCAAAAATTCATCAACCACTTTGGCCTCAGGAAAATCTATGTTGGCAGCCCGTATATTTTCGGGGTTGGAGGTTAAGATCCTTGTTACTCTAAACTGTGGAAGGCTTGAAATGAGGGGAGCATTGTATATTCTTCCACCGGAGCCGTAACCTACAAGGGCTGTATTGAGGATTCTCATTTTTATTTTTAAGATACCCAAAAATGGGGAAAATTTCAGAATTATTTTAACAGGAGCAGGTCTTCAGACCTTTAAGGGATTATTTCCGAAGCTCACCTTCCCGCATGGCCGCTTTCCGGAAGCCTGAGAATAAAGTGTGCACCTCCTTTAGTTGCATGATCTGCCTAAGTTGGTCTGCCAGTAAAGGCTTTCGGCAAAAACCTATTACATGGTTGAATTCCTTTGACCGCATATGGTCTTCTTTATTAATGGAGGAGGTGACCAGGATCACAAAGATTCCAGAAGAAAGATTTTCATTTTTTAAAGCCGTGAGAAATTCCCAGCCATTGAGCACAGGCATGTGAATATCAAGCAGGATCAAAAAATTATTCTCTTCAGAATCCTTCTTTTTGAGATAGTCAAGCGCAGTTCTCCCATTCCTGAACAAAAGGGGTGGTAGGGGCATCATGGTCACTTTCAGCTGATTCTTGTGTAGCAGCGACACAACGGGGTCATCATCAACGATTAGGACCTCAAATGATTTTTTCTCACTATGATCAGGCATTGATCTCTTCTGTTTTGCCAACGATGTTCTTGATGATACCGTCTAGTTCATCGGCAGAATTATGAATGTGGTAAAGAACCTGTTCCCTTGTCATATCTTCAAAATACTCATTTTCCAGCAGGTGCAGTAAACCTTTAATGCGTGCCAAAGGGGCGCGTACTACGTGAGACTGCTCCCACGCGATCTCTTTAAGTACCGTGTTTTGTTTTTTGATCTTCCTTATCAGCTTTCTGGAATGGGTAACATCGAGCACGGCTCCAACCATACGTGTTGCCTTGCCTTCATTGTCTCTTATGATATAGCCACGGTCGTTAACGAAAGCAACACTACCGTCTGCCTTGATGATCCTGTATTCCAGTTTCCATTTTTCCTGGTCTTTGTTAGCTATAGCCCTGTTCAGGGAATTAACTACTTTTTCCTGGTCTTTTGGATCAACTTTGGTAAGCCAGAAGGAATGAACCGAGGTGGCATCATTGGTATCATAGCCAAAAATGTTCTTGTAACCTTTGCTTCTGGTAACAGAATCTGTCGCGATATCCCAGTCCCAGATCATCTCATTGGTGGCCTTCATGGCCATTTTGAAGCGTTTATTGGCGATCTTTAGAGCCTCTTTTTTGGCGTTAATATCAGAAATATCGCTGGTTGCCCCAATTAAACGTTTGGGTTTTCCATTGGCATCCCTTATGATATACCCTTTATCTACCACCTGGGCATAAGTGCCGTCAGCTCTTCGGAAACGGTACTCGGTCTTAATGTGATTCTCTGAAGGGTCCTCAAATATATAAGCCAGCTTACGTTTTTCAACGAGAAGGTCATCTGGATGAATGTGATCCCGCCAAAAGTTGCGTTTAGTAACCACTTCTGAAGGATAACCGAAGAATTCCCTTGAACTTCTGTGAAAACGGGTTACCTCGTCCTTTTCCAGGTCCCAGTCATAGATAAGGTCCTGGGTGGCCGTAGCAGCCAGTTGATAGCGCTCATTGATATGTTCTATCTCCCGGGCCTGTTCCACTATCGTAGTAATATCGCGTGAATTGGCCACTATACCATTTACAGCCGTATCGTTGAGTAAATTAGTAGCCGTGGTCTGTACCCAACGGTAGTCTCCTTTGCTATTCCTGAAGCGGAATGGAGATATTTTAACCTGTTTGGTATTCTCCAGTGCTAAAAATTGCTCCCGTACCCGTTCCCAGTCTTCCGGGTGAATGAATTGTGAAGCATTTTTCCCGATAAGTTCAGAAGGTTCAAGCCCCAGAACAGATTTATAGTTCTCGCTTAAAAAAGAGTAATTCCCTTCCAGGTCAAGGATCCCTATGAGGTCAGAGCCTTCCTGCACCAGGGCACGGAACTTTTGCTCACTCAGGATCAATTCCTCTTCCCTTTTCTTCACCTTGTCAAGTGCAATTTCTTTTTCGAACGCATTTGTAAGGTTGTGGGTTAAACTTTGAAGAAAGGTCACTTCCTCATTCTTCCAGCAGCGTTCTTTTTTACAATCATCAAAACCTACAAAACCAAAAAGCTGTTCTTCCACAAAAATGGGCAGCAATAACATAGATTTGATCTCCTGTTCAATGAAGATCTGTTTCATTTGCCCTTCAGAAAGTTCACTCAGAACGGCTGAAAAAGGTAGGTTCCGGGTGAGGGGAGCGGTGATCTCCTCCACTCGTTTTATAGGCATATTCTGCAATTCGGGATTGTCTAGTTGTACACTTGCCCGGTCACTGCACCATTCTACTTTTTGACTTATAAGTATCTCTCCCGTTTCAGGGTCCTTGTCTGCCCCAAAATAATACATTCTGTCTGCCTCAACAGTTTTGGCAATGATCGCAAAAGTTTCATGTAAGGCCTTGTCATCGAGGTCATTTTCAAGAAGGGAACTTATAAAGGCGGCATTGACCTCCAGGAACCGACTTTTTTCAACAATAACTTTTTCAGATTCCCTAAGTCCCGAAACATCCTTGGCGATCCCGTGTACTTCGGTGACCTTCCCCTCAAGATGCATGGGCATTAAAAGCACTCTTAAGACCCTGGCTGCACCTTGTGAAGAAATGAAATCTGCTTCAAAAGAGGTAATACTGCCCCGGGTGGCTTTTAAAAAATGGGTCCTTACCATCTCCTTGTGATGGGGTGCGAAAAAAGGCAGGAGATCCATACCAATAATTTCTTCCAGAGGAATATCTGCCAGTGTGGCCAGGCCTTCATTGGAATGCAGGATCTTTCCTTTGAGGTCCAGACGATACAAGCCGTCAGGATTCTCTCTAATAAAATTTTTGTATTGCTGCCTGTTGATACTAAGCTCTTCCTGTATTTCTTTTTCCTTTTTCTCAAATAAGGTTTCGAGGGTTATGTCGCGGATGGTGTGTAGTATAAGTTTTACCCGGCCGTTTTCATCCCTGAGCGGAATGTTCTGGGTGTTCCAATAACGCTCTTCGAATTGATCTGTACCCCATATGGGAATATCATACCTAAAGCACTCCAGCACATCCTTCTCTGCAGATTCCATAACTTTATTAAGGGATTCCAGGAGTTTGTGATGGCCGTGGTCCGGCTGCTGCGGATTGGCGGGAAATGCTTCTTCACTACTTTTTTTGTAAAGATCCTGTGGACGTGTACCGGTTAATTCACAGTAAGCCTCGTTGGCATCAAGAATTCGAAACACCCTGTTTTCCTCCGGTTCCAAAACCACGCAGGGAACAGGTATTTCCGCAAAGATTTCTTTCCAGTATTCAGTCATAGATCCATCTTGCCTTCATTTCCTGGTCAGATTCAGCTGAAACAGGATAAAAAACAAATCTTAATGATTTGTTAAATAAAAGATAAAGATATTATAATTTATCGGTTTTCAAAATTATAAATTATTTCTAAGGTGCTGATAATCGGAAAAATATGTGTTTTATCGTATAGAAATTAAATAAATGTAAAATATTTCTTACATACTGGATTAATTCAGCGGCACCAACACCACCGGAACCTTTAGATCCTCCACCAGATCTTGTTCAATGTTCCCTACGAACATTTGATAAAAGAAATTTCTTTTTTGATGACCAACCACCAGAAGATCTACATCCAGCTCCCTTACCTTCTTCTTAATGGTCTTGGCTGTAGGCCCTTCTATTAGAAGACCTTCCACGTCCAGATTTTTTGCTTTAAGGTTTTGAACCAGTTCCTGCACCAGTACACCTTCCTTTTTCCTTTTTTCTACCCTTCTGTCCTGGGCAAATTGAGGACCTGCTTCCAGGCCGAGGAAATCATCGGGATCAGGTTCTGTGACATGGAGGATCCAGATCTTGGAATTGTAAGTTCTGGCAAATTCTTCGGCCTTATTTAAAAGGCGTTCAGCATTCTTCTCAAAATTGATAGCAACAAGGATATTTTTCATGGGGTGGTTAATTAGTCGATTAAAGATATTAAAAAAAGTTCAGGCGGGAAACCTTCCCGGGGGTCACTAAAAAGATCTGGTGCATTTCTGCACCAGATCTGAAACTTATCTAATCTAAAAGGGTCTCATTGAAGAGTTCAAGGATCCTTCGGTATTCATCAGTCCAACTGCTGGGTTCTACGAATCCATGGCCTTCTACAGGATAGACCGCCATTTCCCAATCTTCTTTTCCAAGTTCTATTAATCGCTGCGCAAGCCTTACCACATCCTGGTAATGCACGTTGACATCTGTCATTCCATGGGCGATCAACAGGTTGCCTTCTAATCCTTCCGCGAAATAAATAGGGGAGGACCTTCTGTAGGCTATAGGGTCACTTACCGGTTCGTTCAGGATATTAGATGTGTAGCCGTGATTATAATGCGCCCAGTCTGTCACAGATCTTAAAGCTGCCCCGCTCTTAAAAGTGTCTGCTTCGGTGAACATAGCCATCAGTGTAATGAATCCGCCGTAGCTACCTCCATAGATCCCAATCTTTTCTGCATCTACCCCATGGTCTTTTACCAGGAATTCAGCCCCCGAGACCTGATCTGCGAGATCTTTTCCACCCATATGCCGGTAGATGCCGGTTCGCCAGTCACGCCCGTAACCTGCACTGCCGCGGTAATCAATATCAAGCACGGTATACCCAAGATCTGTTAACAGGTTGTGGAACATGTATTCCCTGAAGTAGCTTGACCACCATTTGTGAACATTTTGAAGATACCCGGCACCGTGGACAAAGATCACTGCGGCTCCGTTCGATGTTTCCGGCGTATACAACCTAGCGGGAACTTCTGCTCCATCTTTACCGGTAAAACTTACCAGCTGCGGATCTCTCCAATCATAAGCCCGAAAATCTTCTGTAGCCCCGGCAGTAAGTTGTTTTGCCTCTGCCTGCTTCGAGGTCCTTTTCAGGTAGAGTTCCCAGGGTTTGTTGCTGTAGGAGTGTCTTATGGCCATATATTTTTCATCTGGCGAAAGTTCAACCTCATTGTTTCCCGTCATGTTAGTTAGTTTTTCCTTTTGCCCCCCGTTAACCGGCATTCTGTAAAAATGTCTTTCCCCGGGATCAACTTCAGAAGAGGTAAAGTACCAGTGCTTTTTATTATTGGAAAGGAAAGGATCGAAGATCTCAAATTCTCCCGAGGTCAAAGCCTGTTTCTTTCCGGTTTCTGTATTTAACAGGTAGAGATGGGAATATCCTGTCTCTTCACTTTGATAGTAAATGGACTTATTGTCGGGCAGCCAACCGAGGGTTCCCTTGCTAAAGGAATATCCTATTCCGGGACCGGCTATCCAGGCTTCATCACGTTGCCTGTCCAGGGATGTGAGTTCTCCGGTTCCCAGATCAAGTTGCGCGATCCACCTGTCTTTGTTGTCATGTGAGCGTACATTGACCACGGCTCTCTCCCCATTGTCAGAAAAGACGGGTCCGGTAACGATCACTTCCCTTTCTTCTTCCTTCCACTCACGGTCAGGATAATCCTTGATATAATTGGGTAGGTCTTTAATACCGGGCAAGGCATTGGTCTGCACCAGGTAAACCGTATCCTTTTTAAGATTGTATATTGCCAGTTCCATTTTTGTGGGTTCACTGCCCACTTTACTCCTGGCCGGGAGATTCACGGTATACCCTGTGGGATCAACATAATTGGGTACGTTGGTATCCGGATTTTCAGCCCTGGTGATGAGGTTGAAAGTAACATACCTGCCATTAGGTGCCACGGCAAGATTGGAAAGCTGTTTTTTTCCGGTATAAAAGGTAAAAGGTTCAGGAGCCTGGGTAAGTTCCCTGTACTTCTCAGTTTCTTCTTTCTTGGTTTCTCTTTCCTGCACTACCTGAAGAAGTTCCAGGTTTTCGGTTTTCAGCCATTCGTCCTGTTCTGATAAGTCTTTGTCTTTGTCCTCTTTCTCATTCCCTCGCCTTATGTTGGTCAATTTTTTGAGCGTTCCATTTCTGAGATCATAGATATAGGCATTATCACTGAACACGAAGCTTATCAGATCTTCATTGGCCAGGAATTTTGGTTCCCTGATCTGTGCACCCAGGTCGAGAATGGTCTTTTCCTTCCTGCTCTTCAGGTCATAAATAAGAAGACTGCCGCTGCGGGTAAAGACCTTCTTTGTTTTTTTATCATTGAAATCGCCTGAAGCAGGGGGTAGTTTTTCCCGGTCTTTCCAGGAAACAGGAACTATCTTTTCCTGATCTTTAATATTGATACGGTACAGGGAATCTGCCGGATTTCTTTCCGGGTTATAATTGAAGTAAATATTTTCGCTATGCGCCCCCCAGGAGATATTGGAAGGAAAGGATCCCATCCATTGGGGGTCTTGCATGATTTTTTCAACACTGAGGTCTGATTGTTGGGCGAAAGCTGGGTAGAGGCCAAGGCAGGCCACGACAAAGAAAAATAAAGTTTTGTTCATGGGAGGAAACCGTTTAAGTAGTGATTCTTAAATAATTTCCGGCAATATAATGAAAACCCATAAACCCGGGATGGTTTGGAGTTGTGCTGTTTAAAGGATCTCGTGGATCTTTTGAGGTTCCTCTCCTGCTTTTCTCACTTCTTTTTCCTTTAGCAGCATTTTAAGGGCTTTCATTTCAGAGATTGTATTGGCAATATGGGCTTTATGCCTTATTAAGATCTCCCTGCAGCCGCCTTCGTTGATCTGACTGAGCGCCTTCTTATACTTTGCAAGGCTGATCTTATAGAGTTTAATACTTTTGCGGACTATCTTCAATTTATCTTCCGGGGCTTTCTCGCTCCATCTATTTTCATAGGAGGCAGGAGACACGGCGGGTTTTACCTCCTGCAACCTGGTAGTTTGCTGTCCTAGTTCAACGGCAAATTGTGAGCGTTTTGAGGCCAGCTTCTGAAAATAATAGCTAAGGGAAACTTCTGAAATGATTTCCGTTGATTTACGGCAATGCCTGGCGACAAGGAAATTGTCGATAAGGAGTTCCTGAAGCTGTTTGGCCCTTTTTATTTGCTCGTTCATTGCTGAAATTTTATTCTTTTCCTTTATCATGGCAGGGGAATATAATATAAGAAAAAATATGGTGTTATTTAATTGCTTTTCAAAGGGTTAACTAAAATTTAGCACATCATCAGGAAGCTGTATAATTCGCTGGTTTTCAGTTAAATATTTATAGTATAATTTCTCTTTTATGAGTTGTGGTTTCATTCTTCTATAGGAGAAAAAAGAAGTCGTCTAAATTTGATTTTTTAGACGACTTCTTTCTTCACAAAAAAGCTGAAAGAGCTATTATTTTATCGCCTTTTTGTTTATTCTGTCTTCTGCCATATCGGTTAAAAGATCATCAGTTTTGTATTCTTCGTCGAGAGTTTTTTTCAACTTGGCCGCAACGTCGTCATGTCCCAGTTCCTGGGCATATCTTACGGCGGTACCATAAGCTGCGATCTCGTAATGTTCTACCCGTTGAGCTTCGGCGATAAGACCCGCATCCCTTACTTCTTTTTCGGCATCTTCTTTAAGGAAGGATTCTGCCTCACTTACAAGTCCTTTCATGGCCTTACAGGTTTCGCCGGTAGGTTTGATCCCAAGTTTTTCGCAGATCTCTTCCAGTCTTTTTACATGGCCTTCAGTCTCTTTGAGATGTTTCTCAAAAGCTTTTTTCAATTTACTGTCATTGGCGCTCTTTTGCATTTTAGGAAGTGCCGCCAGCAATTGGTTTTCTGCACTGTACAAATCCTTCAACTCATGTTCGAACAAATCTTTCAAATTTTTCATAGTTTCCATATTTTTTTGGTTCCATCTAATTTAATTCATCCGGGTCTGTGGAGCAGTTAAATGAGTTCTAAATGTTTGTTGCTGTTTTACTAACAGGGTGTAGGAAGTTTGTATTTTTCCTGCGGAAAATTCTATCTTCGTAACTTAAATTATCCTCCATGTTCAACCTTCAAGATTATATTAGGGATGTACCCGATTTTCCCAAACCCGGTGTCGTTTATAAGGACATAACCCCATTGCTTCAGGATCCTGAAGCAGCCAAAAAAGCGACAGAGATCCTGTTGGAAAAACTTAACGGCCTTAAAATAGATAAGGTAGTGGGTATTGAATCCCGTGGTTTCTTTTTCGCAACCCTACTCGCAGAAAGACTTCATGCAGGTTTTGTTCCTATACGTAAACCCGGAAAACTACCTTATGAAACCTACCGGGAAAATTATTCCCTGGAGTATGGAGAGGATGTACTGGAGATCCATAAAGATGCCATCAAACAAGGAGAGAAAGTACTCATTCATGATGATGTTTTGGCAACGGGGGGTACTGCTGCGGCTGCATGCAGGTTGGTGGAAAAAATGGGAGGGGAGATTGTGCAGTGTAATTTCCTTATGGAACTGGCCTTCTTGCATGGAAAGGACAAATTAAAACCCTACCAGGTGGTATCGCTACTCACAGTAGAATAGCATCAAAGGGAATTTTTGGTCACCCACAATTTCCAGCCAATGATGGCTTTTTGAAATTTGGTGGCTTTGGCCAGGTCGAGTTGTCTTTTGCTGTAGCTGGGCAATATCTTTTTATTGAGTTTTGACAACAGCTTGAAAAATTTCTTTTTCATGAAGGGTTGGTTTCTATCAAAGATAGGAAAATAGTATTCAGTGGTTGGCTGCCAACTAACCTGCAAGGACTTTTTTGGGACCTTGTAGGTTTGGAACAAAAAAAAAGACCTACAAGGATTTAGAAACCTTGCAGGTCAGATGAGCTTTAAACCTTGAACTTTTGAATGGCCGGCGGCCACCCAAAACCGGTATTACTTTTTTGTAATGATTTCAATTACCCCTTTGGAAGCTTTCTCTCCATATTTTGCAGTTGCTTTATCTCCTTTTAGCACAGTTACTGATTCAATATCATTTGGTGCAATTAAATCAGGATCAAAATCCTTGTCCATTATTTTTCCGTCGACCACGTAAAGCCTGTCAATGCATCTGGATCTGCACTTCCTACATCCCGTACAGAAAGCCTGGCGCTTCTCTTCTCCTTTGAATTATCAAATTGCACATTACTAACTCTTATGTTTAAAGGTTTTGACTTTTCTTCTGAAAGTTCGCTGGTGGCCTTAATTTCTTCTTCAGATTTAAGTTCGATTTTGATCACCCCATTTTTAGCACCTTCTCCATACTTCTCAACAGCGTCTGCGTCCTTTAGAATATTGAGACTTTTTATAGTTGAAGGTTCAATAGTATTTACGTCAAAATCCTTTTCCATTACTTCTCCATCAAGGATCACAACCGTATTCATTTGCCTGAAATAATATTTCTGATCCTTTTTATTTCCGGTTTGGAAGGCAATAATTTCATCTGGATCGGAATGAAACTGAATTTTTTGGGATTTAAAACTGGAGGGTGCAGGAGTAGAGTTCTGATTAACTTTTGTTTCAATTCTTAATAGAACAGGAGGAGCATTCTTTTTCACCTGAATATATCTTTGGTTGAAACTCAGTTGTTTGAGATCCATATGTTTAAGCGCTTCTTTGAAATCATCAATAATATTGCTTTCAGAAATAATTATGGCACCATCTTTTGCTTTGCTCCCAAATTCTTCTAAGGCCTCTTTTGGTTTAATGACACTCCAGGTTCCTTTAGTCTCTATATATTTATCTGTAAGCTGGGAGGTTTTGTATTCTTTTCCCGCAATGATGTATAACGGGGAATTTCCCAATCCGGATAATGCACCTTCAGATTTTTCGGGTACAGCAGTTTTGGGAGTCATCACTACTTTCTCTCCATCTGTATAGATCAACAAGGGACTTATCCCGTTAGAGTTATTGAGGGAAAGGTTGCCGGTAGTTCCCGTAGATTTTTTTCTGAAGGAAACCGCCACATTGGTTAGTAATCCTTCAGAAAATTCAAGGTCATCAAATTTTAATTCCACTCCCTGTTTCCCGAAGAGGTTTTCTAATGCCCGAAGCTCTTTCTCTTCTGAATCTTTTGTAACGTAGGCTGAAACTTCCATTTTTGAAATCTTAGGATTTGACCCGCTAATAACTTCCTGGGCTTCTGTCTTTACGTTAAAGCTTAGAATGAAGAAAAACAGGAAAGGCAATAACAAACCTGTCTTCCAAAAACTGGATTTTTGAGTTGTATTTTTATTGAGCATCATAATTCGTTTTTTGATAAAGGATTGATAGAATTGATTGGTAAGGGCCGGACGATAATCGCCTAGAGAGATCTTTAAAAGGGTTTTTTGATATTCTTTTTTTGACACCTCTTCAAGAATAACTTCTTTGTCTGCCAGGTATTCCAGATTTTGAACAAGGCTTTTCCTGTATAGCCAGCTCCACGGATTAAACCATAGCAGGTAAACGCTAAAGCTACTAAGTAGCTGGTCAACCGAATGCCATTGGCGGACGTGTGAGTGCTCGTGCTTCAGGATGATTTCCAATTCGGCCGGGCTATGCTGATCAGGATCAAGCACGATATGCTTAAAAAAGGAAAAAGGTTGGGTGATTCCGGGTTTGTGAATAAGATAATGATCACTTTTTCGAAATGATTTATGCTTAAAGATCAACTTCAGAAGAAAAAAGAGTTCGAGGAGGAACTTCAGGAGGAAAAAGCTGAAGCCAATAAGATAGATCATGCCGGCGATTTGCCACCAGTCGGTCCCTGCTGCTTCGGCCGGCACTGTTGATATTGAGGTGGCCGAGGCATTTTCAAAGAAGATCGGTACAGAAGCTGTATCAACGATAACAGTACGTGTGATCTCAAGAGAGGGCAGGAGTAGAGAGGTTATGATTCCTGCGAGTAAAAAGATGCGATTGGTTTTAAAGTTGGTATCGTCCTTTAGCAGGAAATAATAGCCGGCGTAGAAAAGGCTTATTAATCCTGCACTTTTTAAGAGGTATATGATCAATTCCTGCATTATTTTTTCTTTTCAATGATCTCCAGGATCTCCCGCAGTTCCTGTGCACTTATCTTTTCCTCTTTGGCAAAAAAAGAAACCACATTCTTATAAGAGCTGTCGAAAAAGCGTTTAGTGGCCATATTCATAAACTGCTTTCGGTATTCTTCTTTGGTGATTAAAGGATAATACTGGTGTGTTTTTCCGAAAGCTTTATGGCTCACGTATCCTTTTTCCTCCAGATTCCTGATGATCGTGGAAACGGTATTATAATGCAGACCGGAGTCGGGAATCTCTGCAATGACATCTTTGACAAAAGCAGTCTGCAGTTGCCATAAGATCCTCATGATCTCCTCTTCTTTATTGGTAAGTTTTTCCATGAATATTATTTTTACACGTACTTAAAAACAAACATAACTAAAAAATTCGTTTCACAACTATTTTTCTAGTTATTATGTTCATTTTTCGGTTTAAGGTTTTATTAACCTGCCTAAAAGTGCCGAAATTCCTGCATTAGGTAAGAATCTTTTATCTTCGCAAAAAAAATTGATGAGCATACTATTTATAGTCCTTGGATTTATTTTGTTGGTAGTAGGAGGGGAATTCCTGGTAAGGTCTTCTGTAGCAATCTCCTTTAAATTGAATCTTTCCCGGATGGTAATTGGTCTCACCGTAGTTTCCTTCGCCACTTCGGCCCCCGAATTGCTGGTGAGCCTGCAGGCAGCTCTCGAAGGTTTTTCAGATATTTCCCTGGGGAATATTATAGGCTCAAACATTGCCAATATAGGACTGGTGATGGGTATTACCGCAATGATCTCTCCCTTGTTGGTTGACCGGGATTTTTACAGGTTCAACTGGCCTATTATGATGATCTTCTCCTTTGTACTTTACTTTTTTCTGTCTTCGGGTCTTGTGCTTTCCAGGTGGGAAGGTTTGCTCCTTCTGGGAGGTATTGTTCTTTATCTAATCCTTTTAATACGTCGCGCACGTAAAAAACCAGAAATAGGGGCAGATGAGGTTGATCCCGCCCTGCAGGCAACTTCCACCTTCAAAACAGTGCTTTGGTTGGTTATTGGAGGAGCAGCACTTTGGGGAGGGTCTGAACTTCTGGTAACCGGGGCTGTAGATCTTGCTACCACTATGGGTATAAGTGAAAGGGTGATCTCTGTTACAATGATCGCCATTGGGACCAGTGTGCCCGAACTGGCTGCTTCAGTAATTGCAGCTTTAAAACAGGAAAAGGCGATTTCCATGGGGAACCTGATAGGTTCCAACATTTTTAATATAGCTTCAGTATTGGGGATCACCGCAATAATTCAACCCATACTTGTAAAATCTGAAGCCACCCTTACCAGTGATATCTTCTGGATGATGGGTATTGCTTTTATTCTTATTCCCCTGGCCTTCCTTCCCCGTAGATTCTCCCTGGGCAGATTAAAAGGTCTTTTTCTGTTCGCCGGGTATGCTATTTTTATCAGTTTGGCGTTCATAGGGTGAAAAAATAGGGGGGTATTCTTAAAATAAATTAAAATTTACTGGAAACTACCCTTAAAAAATTGGGGGTGAAATAAAAAAATGTACTTTTGCGCTGTACAAAACCCTCAAACAGCACAACATGGCAACATTAAGATTTCAGGCTTTAAAAGAAACCCTAAACCGTAAACCTGTAGAAATAGAAGAAAAGGAGCGCAGGTCAGAACTTTTTGGCAGAAACGTTTTCACCGAAAGTGTAATGCGTCAATTCCTTACAAAGGAAGCTTTCCAGAGTGTTTTGGAAGCCAATGCGACCGGAAAAAAGATTGACCGCACCATCGCCGACCATATTTCGACCGGAATGAAGGAATGGGCTATTACTAAAGGAGCAACCCACTATACTCACTGGTTCCAGCCTCTAACAGGAACTACAGCAGAAAAGCATGATGCCTTTTTTGAAACTATTGGAGACGGACTTGCCATTGAAAAATTCGGAGGGGGACAACTGGTACAACAGGAACCTGATGCATCCAGCTTTCCGCACGGGGGAATAAGGAATACTTTTGAAGCCCGCGGATACACTGCCTGGGATCCTACTTCTCCTGCATTCATTTACGGAACCACCCTTTGTATTCCAAGTGTGTTTGTATCTTATACCGGAGATGCGCTTGATTTTAAAACTCCGTTACTCAGAGCACTTCATGCAGTAGATTCTGCAGCTACAGCCGTGGCAAAATATTTTGATAAAAATGTCACCAAAGTCCATGCAACCCTTGGTTGGGAGCAGGAATATTTTCTGATCGATTCTGCACTGGCAGCTTCCAGACCTGATATACAGCTGGCAGGAAGAACCTTATTGGGACATTCGCCGGCAAAAGGACAACAACTTGATGACCATTATTTTGGTTCCATCCCTTCCCGTGTACTTTCTTATATGAGAGATCTTGAAAAAGAATGTATGCTTTTAGGGGTGCCTGTAAAGACACGACATAACGAGGTAGCACCAAACCAATTCGAGCTTGCACCAATTTTTGAGGAAGCCAACCTGGCTGTAGACCACAACTCCCTGTTGATGGATATTATGAACCGGGTGGCTGAAAGACATAATTTCGTGGTTCTTTTCCATGAAAAACCTTTTGCAGGAATTAACGGAAGCGGGAAACACAACAACTGGTCTTTGAGTACAGATACCGGAGTGAACCTTTTAGGCCCCGGTTCAACACCCATGAAAAACCTTCAGTTCCTTACTTTCTTTATCAACACCATCAAAGCTGTACATGATCACGAGGAACTTTTGCGGGCAACTATCGCCAGTGCAACCAATGATTACCGTCTGGGAGCAAATGAAGCCCCACCGGCAATCATCTCTACTTTTATTGGGACGCAACTTACCGAAGTCCTCGATGAACTTGAAAAAGTGACCGACGGGAAACTTTCCCCTGCAGAGAAGACCGAACTTAAATTAAATGTAGTTGGTAAGATCCCTGAGATCCTGTTGGACAATACAGATCGAAACAGAACCTCCTCTTTTGCCTTCACCGGAAATAAATTTGAGTTCAGGGCTGTAGGTTCAACCGCCAACTGTGCCCAGCCAATGACAGTTCTTAACACTATCGTGGCCCACCAGTTAAAGGAATTTAAAAAAGAAGTAGACGGCCTTACCAAAGGAAAGAAGATGAAGAAAGATGATGCCATCTTCAATGTCCTGAGAGAATATATCAAACAATCAAAGAATATCAGGTTTGAAGGTGATGGATATTCTGAAGCATGGGAAAAGGAAGCCGAAAAAAGAGGGTTAAGCAACAATAAGAATACTCCTCAGGCTCTTAAAGCTATGATGACCGAAAAGAATATAGCTCTCTTTGAGAATCTAAAGGTGATGAACCGGGTCGAGATAAATGCGAGACATGAGATCGAACTTGAAGATTACATAATGAAGGTGCAGATCGAAAGTAGGATCCTTGGGGATATTGCCAGGAATCATGTGATCCCCACAGCGATAAGGTATCAGAATATATTGATCAAAAATGTTCGTGGCCTTAAGGAGATCTTTGACGAAGGATTTACAGAGCACTCCAAGGAGCAGCTGGAGATCATCAAGGAAATTTCGAGACACATAGAGAAAATAAATTCAGGTATTACTGAAATGATCGAAGTGCGTAAAAAAGCCAACAAGCTGGAAGATGCCGAAGAAAAAGCGATCATGTACTGCGATGAGGTCAAGCCTTACTTTGAAACCATCCGCTACCACTGTGACAAGCTGGAGCTGTTGATCGATGATGAGATCTGGCCATTGACCAAATACAGGGAATTGTTGTTTACCAGGTAAGACTCAGCAGAAATATTTTAAGCCACATTGGGAATCCCCGGTGTGGCTTTTTTAATTCGGAAGGTAACGGGACTAAAAGTTGAAATCTGTTTATCTTTGGGCACCACAAACACACAACCATGAGCAAGGAAATAAGTAAGAGATATGCCGGAAGAGGAGTATCTGCGGGTAAAGAAGACGTTCACAACGCCATAAAGAATGTTGATAAAGGTCTGTTCCCAAAGGCTTTTTGCAAGATCGTACCCGATCATCTTACGGGTGATGAAGATCACTGTCTCATTATGCATGCAGACGGGGCGGGGACGAAATCCTCCCTTGCCTACATGTACTGGAAAGAGACGGGTGACCTCTCTGTTTGGAAAGGGATCGCGCAAGATGCCCTCATTATGAACATCGATGACCTGCTGTGTGTAGGGGCTGTTGATAACATCATGCTTTCTTCCACCATTGGGCGAAACAAGAACCTCGTTCCCGGGGAAGTGATCTCTGCTATAATCAACGGCACCGAAGAATTGCTTGCAGATCTTAAGGGCTTCGGAATCAATATCCACTCCACTGGCGGGGAAACGGCAGATGTGGGTGACCTGGTGCGTACCATTATCGTAGATTCCACGGTCACGGCACGCATGAAGCGAAGTGAGGTGATCGATAATGCCAATATCAAACCCGGAAATGTGATCGTGGGGCTTGCCTCTTTTGGTCAGGCCACTTACGAAAAAGAATACAACGGCGGGATGGGTAGCAATGGGCTTACCTCTGCGCGTCACGATGTCTTTGGAAAAGCATTGGCGTCAAAATATCCCGAAAGTTTTGATCCTTCTATTCCCGGGGAACTCATTTACTCAGGGTCAAGGAACCTGACAGATAAGGTTGAGGGTAGTCCGCTGGATGCCGGTAAACTTGTTCTTTCCCCAACCCGCACCTATGCCCCGGTGATCAAAAGGATCCTGGAAAAATATTCCAAAAATGACATTTCCGGAATGGTTCACTGCAGCGGGGGAGCCCAAACCAAGGTGCTGCATTTCGTGGATAAGGTTCATGTGATCAAGG
Organism: Salinimicrobium flavum; assembly: GCF_042684505.1. Classification (NCBI taxonomy): domain Bacteria; kingdom Pseudomonadati; phylum Bacteroidota; class Flavobacteriia; order Flavobacteriales; family Flavobacteriaceae; genus Salinimicrobium; species Salinimicrobium flavum. The sequence goes on along the minus strand of NZ_JBHULT010000008.1, from coordinate 172,343 downwards.
ATGATCTTTTTAAAGTTCCAACTTTGTTCAAACTTATTCAGAAAGAAAGCGGGACAGACTGGAAAGAGATGTACCAGGTGTTCAATATGGGCCACCGCATGGAACTATATGTCGATGAAGCTATCGCCGAAGACCTTATCTCCATCTCAAAATCCTTTAATGTGGATGCGAAAATTGTAGGTAGAGTAGAAGCAGCAGACGAGAAAAAGCTGACGATTAAAAGTGAATTTGGGGAATTCGAGTATTTCTAAAGTGTTCACGCATAGAGTGCAGAGGTTTCTGCAAAAATAGCAAAGGAGAAATTTCCCGCAGATGGCGCTGATATTCGCAGATTAAAAATTATTAACCTTGCGGTGGATGCCATCATTAATGTTTTCTACATTAAAATTGACCAGTATTCCTAATTTTAATCCTGTTAATTTTAAATAGGTTAATGTCTGTTTGTGATGAACGGGAGCAATAGCTTCTATAGATTTAACTTCGATCAAAACCTTTTCCTGTATTAGAAGATCCACTCTGAATCCCACTTCTAATTTTTCTTCATTAAACACCACTGGAATTGGCACCTCCTTTCTTACAGATAATCCGTCCCTCCTTAATTCTGCTGCCAAAGCGGCAACATACACTGATTCAAGTAAGCCGGGACCAAAATGATTAAAAACTTTATAGATGGCTCCTCTTATTTTAAAGGAAATATCATTTTCTTCCATTGTTGTTTTTCTTGAATTTAAAGAATAAAAAATAGATCTGCGAAAATCTCCGAAAACAGCGGGAGATCATCACTTTAGAATTTTATTTACTACGGTAAGTTTCGGTTCAATATATCTCTTGCAAAAAGGAGCATTTGGATTTTTGTGGTAATAATTTTGGATAGACTCTCGTGAAGACCTGAATTCTTCGAACGGCAGTACTTCAGTAACCAGTGTCTTCTCAAAATCCTGCTGTAGTTTTTCTAGAATTTTATGCAACGCCTTTTCATCTTCCGAAGAGAAAAAATAAACCGCACTACGGTATTTCTTCCGGAAGGAATGATTGGAGGTGGAATTGTGGGTGTGAAGATGAATTTTCAGGAGTCTATCGAGATCTACCTTTTTTGGCTCATAATGGACAATGACGGCTTCAGAAAAAGAGGATGCTATCCCATGGGCAGCAATGTATCCCTGTTCTACTTTTTGCACCCCTTCTACCGCCTGGAAAACTGCTTCGGTGCACCAGTGACAACCGCCGCCAAGACCTATTTTTTTGGTATTTCTCATCCGTCTGAAATTAAAGAATTTCCGCAGTATGACCAATTTTTTAAGTATTCTTCCGTAGAAAAAATGCATTCTAAAAATCCGTGGAATTATCGTAAATTTGCCACTTTAGAAGCAGATGTTATGATCGAGAAATTGAATATTGTGAAGCAACGCTTTGACGAGGTGAATGACCTGATCATTCAACCCGATGTGATTGCAGATCAAAAGCGTTATATAGAGCTGAACAAGGAATACAAGGACCTTAAAAAACTGATGCAGGAACGTGAAAAATACATGGCCCTGACACAAAATATTTCTGAGGCCGAAGAGATCATTGCCGATGGCAGTGATCCCGAGATGACCGAAATGGCGAAGATGCAGATGGAAGAGGCGAAGGAGGAACTGCCTGCGCTTGAGGAGAAGATACGTATGATGCTTGTGCCTCAGGATCCTGAAGATGCGAAGAACGTGGTGATGGAGATTCGTGCCGGTACCGGTGGGGACGAGGCGAGTATTTTTGCCGGAGACCTTTACCGAATGTATACCAAATATATTGAGAGTAGAGGCTGGAAACACAACATTGTGGATTTTAGCGAAGGAACCAGCGGCGGATTCAAGGAGATCATTTTTGACGTGACCGGGGAAGATGTCTATGGGACCTTAAAATTTGAAGCCGGGGTACACCGCGTGCAACGCGTACCTCAAACCGAGACCCAGGGAAGGGTACATACTTCTGCGGCGACAGTCATGGTACTTCCGGAAGCTGAAGAGTTTGATGTGCAAATAGACCCAAAAGATGTTCGTATCGACTACTTCTGTTCCTCGGGACCGGGAGGGCAGTCGGTGAACACGACTTATTCCGCAGTGCGTTTAACCCACGTCCCAACCGGACTGGTAGCGCAGTGCCAGGATCAGAAATCTCAGCATAAGAACAAGGAAAAGGCCTTTAGGGTACTTAGATCCAGATTATATGAGCAGGAGCTGGCCAAGCAGATGGAAGCTGATTCTGCGAAAAGAAACTCTATGGTTTCCAGCGGGGACAGGAGTGCTAAGATCCGTACTTACAATTACGCCCAGGGAAGGGTGACCGATCACAGGATAGGCTTGACCCTTTATGATCTCGGGAATATCATTAACGGGGATATTCAGAAGATAATTGATGAATTACAACTGGTAGAGAACACCGAAAAATTAAAACAGAATTCGGATGTTTTTTAAACAATAAAAGCACAGCTGCCGGTTTTTCCGGCAGCTTTTTTTATCTCACCAACCATGACCACCAATCAACTAGTAGAAGAAATAAGACGCAAAAGATCATTTTTGTGCATAGGACTTGATGTAGATCTTACAAGGATCCCGCAGCATTTGTTGAAGGAGGAAGATCCTGTCTTTGCCTTTAATAAAGCCATCATTGATGCGACCCATCACCTGGCCGTTGCCTTTAAACCCAATCTGGCCTTTTATGAGGCATACGGGATCAAGGGATTGCAGGCTTTGGGAAAGACGATTGATTACCTGAATGAAAAGTATCCTGAAATTTTCACCATTGCCGATGCCAAGAGGGGAGACATAGGGAATACTTCAGGCATGTATGCAAAAGCCTTTTTTGAAGATCTCAATTTCGACTCTGTTACGGTTGCACCTTATATGGGAAAGGATTCTATAGAACCTTTTCTTGCTTATGAGAATAAACACACCATTTTACTGGCCCTAACTTCTAACGCCGGCGCCTACGACTTCCAGACTCAAAAAGTAGAAGGAGTTGAATTATATAAGAAAGTCCTTGAGGTCTCCAAGGGGTGGAAAAACGGTCAAAATCTAATGTATGTGGTAGGAGCTACAAAGGCTGAATATTTGACAGAGATAAGGAAGATCATTCCTGAAAGTTTTCTCCTGGTACCGGGGGTGGGAGCCCAGGGCGGAAGTCTGCAGGAGGTTTGTGATTATGGTATGAACCGTAAGGTTGGACTGCTTGTCAATTCTTCCCGCGGAATAATTTATGCATCAAAGGGAGAAGATTTTACTGAAGCTGCAGCAGAGAAGGCGAAAGAATTGCAGGTGCAAATGGCCGGATTCCTGTAAAACCTGAAGGAAATTCCTTACCGCCCGAAATTTTATTTTTCAGGCTTTTCTTGGTAAATTGTTCTGGCTAAAAATTTTCGTGATGGCTACTTACTACGATCAGTTAAACAGGGAGGTAGAGGTGGGTAACCCACCAAAGCGTATCGTTTCCCTGGTACCCAGTCAAACAGAATTACTTGTAGATCTCGGTCTTGAAGAATCTTTGGTTGGGGTCACGAAATTCTGCGTACATCCCGAAGATCTCAGGAAGAGGAAACAGGTGGTGGGCGGCACCAAACAGGTGAATATTGACAAGATCAGAAAACTTGCCCCAGATATTATCCTGTGCAACAAAGAGGAAAACACCCCACAAATTGTTAAAGATCTGGAGAAGATCGCACCGGTTCATGTTTCTGATATTAAAACCATAGATGACTCCCTTGAACTCATCAGGGAATACGGGGAAATATTTAATACCCGCCAAAAGTCCTCAGAGATCGTAGGGAAGATCATAGACCTTAGAAAAGCTTTTGAAATGTCCATTGCAGGGCAACCTGCCAGGAAGGTGGCATATTTGATCTGGAAAAATCCTTGGATGGTAGCAGGAAAGGATACCTTCATTGATCATCTCCTCTCCCTGAACAATTTTGAAAATGTTTTTTCAGATAAAAAGTCGCGATATCCGGAGATATTTCTGAAGGAACTACCTGACGAAATCGATCATGTGTTTTTGTCGACAGAACCTTACCCCTTTAAAGAAGAGCATAGGAATGAGATAAAAAGATGGGTGGGGAAGGATTGCGTCCACATTGTGGACGGGGAATTTTTTAGCTGGTACGGCTCCAGGTTGATACCCGCTTTTGAGTATTTTCAACGACTTCGGTCAGAGGTGCTTTCTACCTGACCCTTTTCCATACGTCTTATTTCCTGAAGGATCTTACAAGCTTTTTCGTTCAGCATATCGCTACGAAGCTTGTCGATGACCGCCAGTTCATAGGATCGGCGCATAAGGAAACAATATTTTTCCTGTAGCCTTTCCAGGGTAGAACGAGGTTCGAATAGTCTAAACATATATCATTTCGTTATAGTACAAAGATATTTACCTGCTTTCCGAAGAACTCCTAACCTATAGTTAACTTTATTGTAAAAATTAGAATCCTTCCGTCGATAATTGTTAAAAACTTAAGGCTTAAGACCTTATAATTCAGTAATAGTCATTCCTGTAGCTAATAAACAGATTGTGAATAACCCTTTTTTGGGGTTGGAAAAATTCCTACATAAAGATCAATCCTGTAAGGCAAATACCCTTTCCAGCAATTTAGTGGTACGGGCCGCGAAATTATTCCTGATCTCCTTTTCCTCCACTGCTATCATAGTGAATACTCCATCAAGAGCTTCTTTGGTGACATAATCGGCCAGATCTGGGTTTACATTATTGGTCATTGGAAGCTGGTTATACCGGTTGATAATGTTTGTCCATACCTGGGTTGCGCCCACTTTATCCAGTGAAGTTGTTATTACGGGATTGAATTTGGCGTAAAGATCATTGGTGGTTTTGTTCTCCAGGTAAAAGGTAGCCGCCGTATCATTTTCGGTAAGGATATTTCTTGCATCGGTAAATGTGATCTCCTTGACAGCATTCACAAAAATAGGGGTAGCTTCCTTAACGGCATCTTCTGCGGCCCGGTTAAGTACCTTCAGTCCTTCATCTGCCAGGGCATCCATCCCCAGGTCACGCAGGGTACGATCTACTTTCTGCAGTTCAGAAGGCAGAGTGATACGCACCAGTTCGTTGCGATAAAATCCGTCTTCTTCGGTAAGTTTGGTAACCTGTTTCTCTATTCCAAAATCGAGGGCTTGTCTAAGTCCGGCTGCAACTTCGGTATTTGAAATATAACCACCTTCCTCGGGTAGACTGTCTGCTATTTGCTGTAATTCTGCACATCCCATAAAAAAAGGGAGGATGATCAGGAGTAAAATTCTTTTCATATTTATGATTTTTCTCAAAGTTATAGAATTGGGGAGTAGGAAAATCATAAACAAACGTTATCCTTCCAGCAGCAGTATTTCAGAAGCGATTTTCGTAAACCCCTGAGTTTTAATATTCTCTCAAAAATGGCATGTTCCTGCCTAAATTCGTAAATTGCGGCCACTAAATATATCAGGAAACAAAATGGAACAACAAGCTCCTTATAAACCTAAGAATAAAGTAAGAATAGTTACAGCAGCTTCCCTTTTTGACGGGCATGATGCCGCGATCAATATCATGCGTCGCATCATCCAGTCCACCGGGGTCGAGGTGATCCACCTGGGGCATGATCGCAGCGTGGAAGAGGTGGTGAATTGCGCGATCCAGGAAGATGCCAATTCTATTGCCATGACCTCTTACCAGGGCGGGCATACCGAATACTTCAAGTACATGTATGACCTCCTGCAGGAAAAAGGAGCCTCTCAAATAAAGATCTTTGGCGGCGGCGGCGGCGTGATCCTTCCCGAGGAGATCAAAGAGCTGCAGGATTACGGGATCACCCGTATCTATTCCCCAGATGATGGAAGGGAGCTTGGCCTGCAGGGAATGATCAATGACCTGGTCAAACTGTCAGATTTTCCTTTAGGAGACAATCTAAATGGGGAAGTGGATCAGCTTTCTGAAAAACGCGCGGGAGCGATAGCCCGTGTGATCTCTGCTGCGGAAAATTTCCCTGAAATAGCAAAAGATACCCTTGACAGGATTCACGAGGAAAATAAAGATAAAAAGATCCCGGTACTGGGAATTACCGGAACCGGTGGTGCCGGAAAATCATCTTTGGTGGACGAACTCGTTCGCAGATTTTTGGTCGATTTTCCGGAAAAGACCATAGGAATCGTTTCTGTTGACCCGTCAAAGAGAAAGACCGGAGGAGCCCTTTTAGGAGATCGTATCCGTATGAACGCAATTGACAATCCACGGGTGTACATGCGTTCACTTGCAACACGGCAGTCAAACCTGGCTTTATCTAAATATGTAGCTGAAGCCGTCCAGGTGCTCAAGGCAGCCAATTATGACCTGATCATCCTGGAAACTTCAGGGATCGGACAGTCAGATACCGAGATCCTTGAACATTCTGATGTTTCTCTTTACGTAATGACGCCGGAATTTGGTGCGGCTACCCAGCTGGAAAAGATCGATATGCTTGACTTTGCCGACCTTGTTGCGATCAATAAATTCGATAAACGTGGGGCACTTGATGCCTTGCGGGATGTGAAAAAGCAATACCAGCGAAACCACGGGCTGTGGCATTCAGATGTTGAAAAACTTCCGGTGTTTGGTACTATTGCCTCGCAGTTCAATGATCCCGGCATGAACACCCTGTACAGACAGATCATGGACAAGCTGGATGAGAAAACTGGAAGTAAATTCCATTCGAAATTCCACATTACGCAGGAGATGAGTGAAAAGATCTTTGTGATCCCACCAAGCCGGACGCGATATCTCTCCGAAATTTCTGAAAATAACCGAGCTTATGATGAAAAGGCGACCACACAGGCTGAGGTCGCTCAAAAATTATACGGTATCTATAAAACAGTGGAATCTGTTACCGGGGTTAAGGTGGATCTTAACCAATATGGTTTTGAAGAGGAAAGCCTTCAGAATTCTACTTCCGAAGAAAATAAAGAACTGGTTGACCTTTTGAAAAAGGAATTCGACAAGGTAAAAATGGACCTTGACCCTTATAACTGGGAGATCATCACCGGCTGGGATGAAAAAGTGAATAAATACAGGCAACCCATCTACAGCTTTAAGGTGCGCGACAAGGAGATAAAAATAAAAACACATACTGAATCCCTTTCACACTCGCAGATCCCGAAAGTGGCTTTACCTAAATATAAGGCCTGGGGTGATATACTCCTGTGGTGTCTACAGGAAAATGTGCCAGGGGAATTCCCGTATACCGCGGGATTATATCCTTTCAAAAGACAGGGGGAAGACCCTACCCGTATGTTTGCAGGGGAAGGTTCACCCGAGCGAACCAACCGTCGTTTCCATTATGTGAGTATGGGCTTGCCTGCAAAAAGGCTTTCTACCGCATTTGATTCAGTGACTTTGTATGGTAACGATCCTGATCACCGACCTGATATCTACGGAAAGATCGGGAACGCCGGGGTTTCTATCTGCTGTCTGGATGATGCTAAAAAGCTGTATTCCGGCTTTGATCTTGCAGATCCTATGACTTCGGTAAGTATGACCATCAATGGTCCGGCACCGATGCTACTCGGATTTTTCATGAACGCGGCAATTGATCAGCAGTGCGAGAAATACATTAAAGAGCACGGTCTTGAAGGGGAGGTGCAGGAAAAGATCAAAAATATCTACGCCGATAAAGGCATGGAGCAGCCAAATTATCGCGGGGAACTTCCGGAAGGAAATAATGGCCTGGGATTGATGCTTCTGGGGGTGACGGGAGACCAGGTACTTCCTGCCGATGTTTATGCTGATATTAAAAAACGAACGCTAAGCCAGGTGCGCGGAACAGTACAGGCCGATATCCTGAAGGAAGACCAGGCCCAGAATACCTGTATCTTCTCTACCGAATTTGCGTTGAGGTTAATGGGAGATGTGCAGGAATATTTCATTAGGGAGAATGTGCGTAACTTCTATTCAGTTTCCATTTCAGGCTACCATATTGCCGAAGCAGGAGCGAATCCCATTACCCAATTGGCGCTTACCCTGGCGAACGGATTCACTTATGTGGAATACTACCTGAGCAGGGGAATGGATATCAACAAATTCGGTCCCAACCTGTCATTCTTCTTCTCCAACGGAATTGATCCTGAGTATGCGGTTATTGGTCGCGTGGCCAGGAAGATCTGGTCTAAGGCCATGAAGTATAAATACGGAGCGAACCCAAGGGCACAGATGCTGAAGTATCATATTCAGACCTCCGGAAGATCGCTGCATGCACAGGAGATCGACTTCAATGATATCAGGACGACATTACAGGCGCTTTATGCCATTTATGACAACTGTAATTCCCTGCACACCAATGCCTATGATGAGGCGATCACTACACCCACAGAGGCTTCTGTTAGAAGGGCAATGGCTATTCAGCTTATCATCAACAAGGAATTAGGACTTGCGAAGAATGAGAACCCTATCCAGGGGGCTTTCATCATCGAAGAATTGACAGATCTTGTGGAAGATGCCGTATTACTGGAATTTGACAGGATCACTGAAAGGGGAGGAGTACTGGGAGCTATGGAAACCATGTACCAGCGCAGCAAGATACAGGAAGAAAGCCTGTATTACGAAACCCTGAAACACAATGGCGATTACCCAATTATTGGAGTAAATACATTCCTAAGCTCTACCGGTTCACCAACAGTTACCCCGGGCGAGGTGATCAGGGCTACCGAAGAAGAAAAACGGAACCAGATCAAGACTTTGGTGAACCTTCATGAAGCCAAGAAAGAACTGGAGAAGGAGACCCTTGAAAAGGTGAAAAAAGCCGCTGTTCAAAACGAAAATATTTTTGAGGTGCTTATGGAAGCCACTAAAGTTTGTTCACTCGGACAGATCACCACCGCCCTTTTTGAAGTAGGAGGACAGTACAGAAGAAATATGTAAGCAGATCGCCCTTTTTCTCAACCGAAGGGCAGAGAAAAAGGAGCAGACTGCTTATCCCGTTAGGCGCAGCCGACTCGGGATCTGTTTTTCAGAAAAAGTTTAAGGAGAAAGGGGTACGCTGCTTATCCCGATGAGCGTAAGCGATACCGGGATTTTATAAAAAACCAAACCTAACAGGTCTCGAAGACCTGTTAGGTTTTTTTGCCTCTTTTGAAATTCACCTACCATCAACCCTTTCAGGGTTCCAAACCCTGAAAGGGTTTAAAAATATAAGATTTTTGAATGATTTAGAGCCTCACTCTTCGGTATCATCAAAAGGATTATCAAAAGGAATATCATCGTCGGGATCCTTGTCGTCATAATTCACCCCAGGGGGATTAAAAAGGCCCCAGCGGTCTATAATGTAATTCCACTGGTCAAAGGTTTTGACCCATTCTGCAAACAGGATCCTGAATTCCTCGACTTCAGCTCTCAGCAGGTCAAGATATTCCACATCCTGAAAATCTTCAATAAGGAATCCGTTGCAACCCACGTAAATATCCCGGGCGCATTTCCTGATTATTGCAGCATTTTCCATTTTAATGTCGTAAAGGTCAACTCCCTCGGCCCCGGCGATCTTGGGTGCCAGTTGCAATGCGTCTGCATACATATTGTCTGCGACATGGGAAAGAAAAGTATCATCCTCGGCGACGAGATCTACCAGTCTTTCCACAATGTTAAGGATCTCATGCGCCTTCAGGTAAAGGGGCATTTTTTCCAGTTTGTCTCTATCCATTTTTATCGCTGGGTTTTTGGCTGCACTGGGATTTCCCGGTTATGCTTCTTCTGAATGGTCCTGAAGCACCTTCCATTTCTCATACTCCACCAGGTCATCATTGACAAGGGTGAGACAGGCAGCAATGACCCCGGCGTCATCTAAAAATCCGGCGATGGGAATAAAATCGGGTATTAGGTCCAGGGGCATGAGCACATAAAGAAGGGCACCAGCCACTGCAGCAACGGTTTTCCAGGGCACCTGCCTGTAGTTTCCACTCCAGTAATCCCGTATGAGGGAGAACATGCTTTTTGCCTTTTCAAAGTACCCGCTCATTGAATTGTTGTTCCTGAATTTATCCTCGATCTTTTCCTGCTTTTTCAGTACTTTTTCAAGGTCTTTTTCTTCTACTTTTTCTGCCTGGTCCTGGAGGACCTCATTTGCCTTTTCGGGGCTTATATTATCCATTTTTTTCAATTTTATTTAGTGTTTTCCAATTGTCCCAGTCTCCTTAAAATATTATTGATATTGTAATAAGAAGCACTTTCCAGTTTTGCCAGTTCTTCCCACTCAATTGGTGTAGCCACTCCTGCAGCCTCATTGGCGCGCAAGGAGTATGGGCAGACAGCCGTCTGGGCATATGCATTACGAAGGTAATCTACAAAAATCTTTCCTTCCCGCTGTTCTTTTCTGATTTTTGTTGTGAGCAGATCGGGTCTTAACCGGGTGACTTCCTCTGCTACTTTACGGGCTTCTTTTTTTACCTCATCAAAATCTTTTCCCCTACGTATGTCATAATACAAATGGAGCCCGCTCTGTCCTGTGGTCATTAGCAAGGGATCTTTTTTCTGTTTTCTCAGGTAATTCCTTACCACCTTTGCCGCCTCCTTAACTTTCCCGAAAGCATTTTCAGGAGGGTCAAGGTCAAAGACCACCTTGTCCGGCTGCCTCACTTTATCTTTCCGGCTTAGCCAGATGTGAAACGAAATAGTACCCTGATTTACCAGGTACATCAGGCTCTGTTTATCGTTACAGATGATCTGCGTATTGGTTCCTTCTTCAGTTTCAATCTCTACTGTCTTAATAAAATCTGGAAAGTAATCTGAAATACTTTTTTGGTAGAATCCGCTTTCCTGTATACCTGATGGGAACCGCTGAAGGGTTAGCGGGCGATCCTTCAGGTATGGCAGCATCTTGTCAGCGATCTTGTCGTAATAGGCGGCCATATCACCTTTGGTAATTTTTTTCTCCGGAAAAAGGATCTTATCGGGATGCGATATTTCCACATTTGAAAATTCCATTTCTCACCTCTTTTTAGTTAGTATTTTCAGAGTCTTCCGAAGCTATCTCCTTCATGCTGCGCCCGGTCACCACACTTTTTGTCTGAGTGCTCACTGGATTTCTGCGGGCATCAGCTTCCTTGTCATCCTGCTTCATTAACAACCAGTTGCCTTTCATTCTGCCACCCTTCATTTCCACCAGGTTATAACCTCCCTTCAGTTTTTTTCCATGAAGAACGACTTCGATACTTCCGGCTTTAAAACTGTCTTCAAGAGAAATTAGCTTCCCCTCTTCATTTTTCTTGTTGCTTTCAATGGTGCCTTTATCCCAAACCATAACAGTACCCCCGCCGTATTCACCTTCGGGAATAGTCCCTTCAAAATCTGCATATCTAAGAGGATGGTCCTCTGTGGGAATCGCCATTCTCTTGACAGACGGGTCAGTACTGGGGCCTTTGGGAACAGACCAGGATTTTAAGGTATTGTCAATCTCGAGCCTTAGGTCATAATGAAGATTGGTAGCATCATGTTTCTGGATCACAAAAATGGGTTTCTTATTTTTCTTTTTTAAAGGTTCCTCCCTGGGTTCTTTAGTCTTACTGAAATCTCTTTTCTCATTATAAGTTTTCATGTAGCTCATTAAATGATAAGAAGAAAAAGTACGAAAAATGCTGTCTCCCCCGCGTTAAATAATTCTCAAAATCCATCTCATTAATGTGATAAACAAAGCTGAGATTTAAGTTTTTTAGATTTTGCAGGAAGGATATTCTGATTACTTTTACCCTCTTAAAATATTTTTTCTCAATTACATACAATGGAAAGTATAGGAGTTTTCGCCATCGCAGTTTTTACAGGTTTCATTGCCATTAATAATCCTGTGGGAAATGTACCTATCTTTCTTAGTCTCACCCGGCAGGCAGACCGTCCTACCCGGAAAATGATCTCTAAAAAAGCAACATTTACTGCTTTTGTGATCGTGGCAGGCTTCATTTTCCTTGGAAAATACATCTTTGATTTCTTCGGGCTCACCATTCCGGCCTTTAAAATTACGGGTGGTATTTTGGTATTCTTCGTTGGTTTTGAGATGATAAGGGCGCAGGTTTCCAGTATTGATAACCAGCAGGAGATCAATTTCAATGAAGGCATATCTATTTCCCCCCTGGGGATCCCTATCCTGGCAGGTCCTGGTACTATCGTGACCGCAATGAACTTCACAACCACTGCAACCTATCTGGAACTGGGTATAATCCTGGTCATGTTCGCTGTGGTAATGTGGCTCAATTACCTCGCATTTCTCTCCAGTGAATATCTGGTTAAATATATTGGGGCAAATAAGATCGTGGTCGTCGAAAAGATCATGGGACTTATCATTGCCATAATTGGGGTTAACATGCTGATACAGGGGATCAATATAGCTTTCCTGGAATAAAAAAATCAGCTCTTTTAAATAATTTATTGATTTATAATAGGTTATCAAATTATTAGCTGTACATTTGTCTCCAATTTAATTTTTATATAATGAATAAAGGTACAGTTAAGTTTTTCAATGAATCAAAAGGTTATGGATTCATTAAAGACGAAGAAACAAATGATGAGTATTTCGTACATGCTAATGGATTGGTTGATGAGATCAGACAAGATGACGAAGTTACTTTTGACCTTGAAGAAGGTAGAAAAGGTGTAAATGCAGTAAACGTGAGACAACAATAGTCCACGTATCTTATTTATAATTTCAAGGCCTTACGTTAGTAAGGCCTTTTTTTATGCTTAATTTTTATAGTTTTTCTTCAGAAAACTTTGACTCAGGAATTTTAAAAAAATTATTACCTTAATTCCATGAGAAAAATCTTGTTTTTTTTGTTAATCGCAGCCCAGGTTTCTGCCCAGGAAATGACCTTAAAGAAAGGAATTGTTATTGACTCCCTTAAGGTTTCAGATACCATTGACGAGAGTTTCGCGATCTATCTGCCCACGAATTTCCAGAATAGTACAGCCATGCCTACTCTGTTTATTTTTGACTCAGAAGGCCGGGGAAAATCAGCAGCTATGCTTTTCCGAAATGCTGCAGAGCGACAGGGATATGTGCTGGTCTCTTCCAATAATATTTCTCCCGAAGCAGATTTTAAGGAAAATGTTACAATTGCCAGCCGAATGATCCAGAGCGTTTCAACCCTCATTCCGCTTGATTTCAGACAGCTTTCAACCGCGGGTTCTATGGAAGGGGCCAGGGTTGCCAGTTCCATTCCCTTTTTACTTGAGAATATTCATGGTGTGATCGCCATTGGAGATCAATGGATGAACTATGATCTTCTGGAAAAAAGGAATGGCTTCATTTTCATTGGCGTGGCAGGGGATGAACAATTTACATCAGCAGGGGTAAAATTTACGGCAGAATTGCTGCGGGGAATGAAATTACCTACCCAGGTATACAGTTATGAAGGGGGAGATGACTGGCCCCGGCCCGAAATCGTTTCAAGTGTACTTGGCTCCCTTACCCTTGATGCCATGCGCAAGAAGTTAAGACCCGAGGATCCCACCCTGGTTGAAGAACTTTATACGGCAGATATGAACCTGGTGAATGCCAGGTTAAGCAACAGCAAGGTAGTGGAGGCCAGTGATCTTCTCGAACTTATGAAAGATAAATATGCCAGACTTTGGGATCTCGATGAAATTGAGAACAGGATTCGTCAAATAAAACGTTCCAGAAACTACATGGATCAAAGCCGGCAATTAGAAGCTGTACGCGTTAAAGAAAGAAGGCTGGTTGAAGATTTTCTTTATTATTTCAGTGAAGATATACGTACGGTAAATTTCGAGAACCTGGGTTGGTGGAACTACCAGAAGATCCAGCTCGATTCGTTGGCCAGGAAGGGTGGGGCAGAAGGTAAGATGGCCACCAGGATCAAAGGTCTTATCAATGAACTTGCAAAAACCCAACGCCAGGAGTTGGAAAATCAGAGATCTTCCCTTGAACAGAAACTACTGGCAGATATGATACAAACCATATTTGACCCACAGGCTTATTCTGCATACAAGGATATTATTTCCTTAAGTGCCCAGGATAATGACTTTGGAACAGCCCTTTTTTATCTTGAAGAAATGCTCAAACACGGTTATACCAATAAGGAGGCTCTTTACAATATAGATGGCACACTTGGCTTGAGGCTAACTCCCGAATATAATTTGCTTATTGAAAAATATCTGGGCTCTTCCAGGTATTATGACAAACCTGAAGAGAAATCTTTATTTCCTAAACAATGAAAAAATTCCTGACGCTGTGCCTGCTACTCTTTTTCGGAGTTATGACTGCTCAGCAGAATCAAAAAATCACTTCTGCGCTTAAATTCCAGAAAAAGATCAATCAGGATTTTAAGAATCCGGCAAAAACCCCTATTCCTGCAAACGAACGTAAGACCTTTAAAGCTTTGGATTTCTTCGAGATCGACACCGCTTTTTCCGTAGAGGCAGAGTTTATAAGAACCCCCTATGAAGCTCCCTTTGAAATGCCCACAACTACAGAAAGAAAACCGGTCTATGTGAAATATGGAGAAATATTTTTCACCCTTTCGGGAAAGGAATATAAACTCAACCTTTACCAGAATCAACAATTGACAAAAAAGGCTGAATATAAGGACTACCTGTTTTTACCTTTTACAGATCTTACCAACGGGGAATCATCCTATTCCGGCGGGAGATATATAGACATGAAGATCCCAAAGTCTAACAAGGTTATTGTAGATTTCAATCAAGCCTATAACCCTTACTGCGCTTACAATGGGGAATATTCATGTCCCATTCCTCCCGAGGAAAATCATATGGACCTGGCTGTCACTGCAGGGGTTAAGGCATACAAGCTGAAATAGGGTCTAGAAAAAACGCGAAAAATAAATACCTCCAAAAACCGCTGCCACTCCAAGGATAAGGCTGGAAACAATGTAAATGCCCAGGCTTAGGAAATCTCCGGCTTTTAAAAAGACCTGGTTCTCATAACTAAAGGCTGAAAAGGTAGTAAAGCCGCCACAAAATCCTGTTGCCAAAAGTAGCATGGCATTAGTGGAAAGTACCTGCTGCCGGTACCCCATTCCCAGAAGGAATCCTATTAACAGGCTCCCCACCACATTTACCATCAGTGTTCCCAATGGCAGCACTGTCGCCTGATTCAGGCTTCTGGAAATAAGGAATCGCAGAGCGCTGCCTGCGCCCCCTCCCATAAATACCAGTAATAATTGTTTCATGCCTATTGAACGGGAATATAGATCTCTGTTACCCAGAGGGCAGGGTTATCCACTTCAGAAGGATTGGTAATATAGATCTCAAAAGCCTGTCCCTGGGGGTCTACCTGCAGACCATTTTCCTCTATATAGCGATAGGTTGCTTCCCAGGCTTCAGCTGCATTCTTGTTATGGCCGCGCAGGGTGGTTTTAACCGCTTTTTGTGGTTCAAGGTAGCCGGTGAGTACAGGGCTACCTGACGGAGTAATCACCTGGTTCGGCGTGGGTACCCCGGCCGAAAAGATCGTTGTGCCATTTCTTTCATCTCTTTGATTATAGATCACCAAAGGTTTTCCGTTGATGGAAATATTATTCTCCTGCATGTAGATCGTTACCTGTTCGATCATATCTGCGGCACGAACATTCACCTCTGCCAGTTTGGAAGCAGTGGTGGTATACATATAATATCCTCCGCCATGCTCGGTTACTCCGTCTACATTGATGGAATATTTTTCCATTTTGCTAATGACAGAGGTTTCCAGATCTTCAAGACTCTGTTCAAAAATGGGCTGAAAGATCTCGCTCATATCTTTATCCTGAAGGGTGAAGGCCAGTTTTTCCTTGAAACTTTGGGAGCCTGTCAGGGTCCAGGTGACCCTGGTCTGCCCCTCGTTGGTTTCCAGAGCCCATACTACCTTCCCTTCTGCGGTACCCATACTGGTTTGCATTTCCAGCTCCTGTTCTATTTTGTTGAAGGGAATCGCTGAGGTTGTAACTATTCGCCCATCCCTTAAATTCTCCGCCTGCCAGCTTAGTTCTGCACCTTCTCCCGAGGCAATTTCCCCCAGGTCTGTACGCATCCCTTCCGGGGCATTCCAGGCCTGCCATTCCTGCCAGTTTGAAAGATCTGCTATTTCCCTGTAGAGCATGGGAGCAGGGGCATTCATGATTCGGCTGGATTGAACCGTGTAGTCGCCATCCTTGGTGGCAACATAAATAGATCCGGCAATAAAGAGGATCAGGATCAAAAAAAGTAGATATTTTATAATTTTCATGGTCCTTTGGCGGGTTTAATAGATTAATACGCTAATATAGTTAAATTGCATGATGCTTATTCTTACATTTGTTATTAAATGATCCTGATGCAAAAACCGGGTTTTCTGCGGAGAACTTGTGGCTGTGAGATCATTCAAACTCTTTATTATTTTAAAACCCTAACAAATGAAAATTAGATTTTATTTGATGCTTTTAGTGGCATCAACATTTTTCTGGTCTTGTGCCGACACGGTGAGCCAGCCGGCGGGAACAGAAGAAGTTACTCAAACCAGTGATTTTGATTATAAGGTAGATGAATTCGCCGATATTAAGATCCTGCGTTACCAGATCCCGGGATGGGAAGACCTGAGCTTAAAGGAACAAAAGCTTGTGTATTACCTTACTCAAGCCGGTCTTAGCGGCAGAGACATAATCTGGGACCAGAACTACAGGCACAACCTGAAGATTCGTGAAGCTCTGGAGAATATCTACACTACCTATGAAGGTGACAAATCTTCGCAGGATTGGAAAGACTTTGAAACCTACCTGAAGAGGGTTTGGTTCTCCAACGGTATCCACCATCACTATTCTATGGATAAGATCAAACCGTCTTTCAGCAAAGAGTATTTCAATACTCTTCTTGCCGAGACCAATACGGATCTTTCGGGAGAACCCTATGAAGTGATCTTCAATGAAAAGGATAGCAAAAAAGTGAACCTTGATGAATCCAAAGGCCTTATTGAAGGTTCTGCGGTTAATTTTTACGGAGAGGGAGTTACGGCTGCAGATGTGGAAGCCTATTATGCTACCAAGAAATCACCTGATCCTGAAAAACCTCTTGCTTTTGGTTTAAATTCCAAACTGGTAAAAGAGAATGGAACTGTTACAGAGAAAGTCTGGAAAAGCGGCGGAATGTATGGAGAAGCGATAGACAATATCGTATCCTGGCTGGAAAAAGCACAGGGAGTTGCAGAAAATGAAAAACAGGCTGATGCTCTGGGACTTTTGATAGAATACTATAAGAGCGGGGACCTCCAGACGTGGGATGAATATAACATCGCATGGGTACAGGCTACCGAAGGAAATATAGATTACATCAACAGCTTTATCGAAGTATACAATGATCCTCTTGGGTACAGAGGTTCTTATGAGACCATCGTACAAATCAAGGATTTTGATATGAGCGAAAAAATGAAGGTGCTTGAAGAGAATGTACAGTGGTTCGAAGATAACGCACCGCTTATGGAAGAGCATAAAAAGAAATCTGTTGTTGGGGTAACCTACAAAACCGTGATCGTAGCAGGAGAAGCAGGAGATGCTTCCCCGGCAACTCCAATAGGAGTTAACCTGCCAAACTCGAACTGGATCAGGAAGGAATATGGAAGTAAATCTGTTTCCCTGGGGAATATTATTGAAGCTTACAACAACGCAGGCAGCACCGGAAGATTACAGGAATTTGCCTTTGATGAAGAAGAGGTAGCCCTTGAGGAGGAGTACGGGGAACTTGCAGATAAATTACATACCGCACTTCACGAAGTAGTGGGACATGCTTCAGGACAATTGAATCCCGGAGTAGGAGAAACCAAAGAAACGCTTAAGAGCTATGCTTCCACTCTGGAAGAAGGACGTGCAGATCTTGTAGGATTATACTACCTTATGGATCCTAAACTGGAAGAACTTGGTTTGGTAGATGATCACCAGAAACTTGGAAAGGCTGCTTATGACGGTTACATTCGCAACGGATTGATGACTCAGTTGATCCGTCTTGAACCGGGTGCAGATATTGAAGAATCCCACATGAGAAACCGTCAATGGGTAAGTGCCTGGGTTTTCGAAAAAGGACAGGAAGAAGGGATCATTGAAAAAGTCTCAAAAGACGGAAAAACCTATTTTGACATCAAGGATTATGATGCCTTAAGAGGACTGTTTGGAGACTTGTTGAGAGAGACCCAAAGGATCAAATCTGAAGGAGATTACGAAGCGGCTAAAAACCTTGTAGAAAATTATGGGGTAAAAGTTGACCAGGAGATCCATACCGAAGTTCTTAAGAGAAATGAACAATTTACTTCTGCTCCATACAGCGGATTTGTAAACCCTGTTCTGGTGCCAGAGACTGATGAAAGTGGAGAGATCACTTCTATCAAAGTGGTTCAACCTGTATCTTTTGAAGAGCAAATGCTTGATTATTCTAAAAAGTACGACGTTCTTCCTATGGAAAACTAGTAGGTTTTATAAAATTAAAAAAACCGCCATTCCTTACAGGAGTGGCGGTTTTGTTTTTTTCAATCGCGTCGTTTCAGGATCTTAAAAATGACTTGATCACGAAAA
This sequence comes from Salinimicrobium flavum, assembly GCF_042684505.1. Taxonomy (NCBI): domain Bacteria; kingdom Pseudomonadati; phylum Bacteroidota; class Flavobacteriia; order Flavobacteriales; family Flavobacteriaceae; genus Salinimicrobium; species Salinimicrobium flavum. The sequence goes on along the minus strand of NZ_JBHULT010000008.1, from coordinate 153,834 downwards.
GCATCAGAATGAAGGCGATAAAACCAATAAGGATATACAGGGTACCCTTATAGTATTTTCTGTGCAGCTTCAGGTCCTTGCGGTAACTAAAAATTATTACCGCAACAAAGATCACAAAGAAAATAGCTGCAAAGATTAACTGTCCGGTAGTAAACATCTGTTTAAATTTACGCGAAGTTAAAGTTTTAAGATGAAAAAAAGATTAGAAGCAGTGAGGGAGTTTCACGAGGCTTTTGGCCTGGCAGTTCAGGACCAGCCTGTCGCTTGTTTGGGAAAAGAAAAACATCTGCTAAGGTATGAACTCATGAAAGAGGAAAATGAAGAATATCTTACGGCGGCAAATAAAGGGAGCAAGGTGGAAATCGCCGATGCGCTTGGGGATATGCTTTATATTCTCTGCGGAACGATCCTCGAACATGGAATGCAGCATAAAATTGAAGAGGTTTTCGCAGCCATACACCAAAGCAATATGAGTAAACTGGGCACAGACGGAAATCCTGTGTACCGCGAAGACGGAAAGGTCCTGAAGGGCCCTGGTTATTTTTCGCCTGCTCTGGAAGAATTGTTTCGGGAATAAGCCACAGGCCAGATTTTTCAAAAAAAAATACCAGACTTTTTTTCCTGTTTTCATACATTAAAAGAAAAAATGCAAAAGATCATATTTCTTTTACTCGGTACTCTGACTCTTTTTTCCTGTAAGAACGGCGCTGAACAGGAGGGTTCGAAATCTGTTAAAGCTGAAAAAGACCATAATTCAGAAATTGATTCTGTGGAGTTAAAAGAATTCAGCAGCAAAGAATGGAACTTTTCAGCAGCATATCCAGGGAGTGTTGAGGTCTATGAAGGAACTTTGCCCGGAGAAACTCCGGTGATCAATTTTTATGAAAAAAGCAGTCAGGAAAAGCCTCCGTTCGGGATTCATAATGAAACTTCAACTTCTTACATAGCCATACTTCCACAGGGATTTGGAGTTGATGCTCCCGGAGGGCCTCGCCAGTCCCTCAGGGAATGGCAGGGAAATCTTCCTCTTCCTTTTAGTCCTGATAGAGAAAGTTCTTTTGTATACCTTCTCAAAAATGGGGAGCCCTGGGCAGTAAGTTTATCATTTCATACTCCTCCTCCGGGCTGGAACGAGTATGGACAGATCTATGTGTTCTATAAGGTCAATGATTTTCGTGCAACCTGTTTTAGTGCGGCTACCGGGGAAGCTTTGGCTATGGAAAAATGTGATCCGCTTGAAGGTGATGCCATGCAGTTCTATGGGGAGGTTGACACTGAGAGCAGAAGCCGGTTACACCAGGTGTTGGAAAGTTTCAACTTCTTTGATCCTCAAAAGGAGCAAAGGAAATTGAATGATCTGATAAAGGTTGATCAACCGGCATCAGGTTCCAAAGTAACCACGCCTTTTAAACTTACAGGCGAAGCCCGGGGAATGTGGTATTTTGAAGGGGAATTTCCTTATGTACTGGTCAACGAAAATTATGATAAACTTGCAGAAGGATCTGTGCGTGCCACGGAGGAATGGATGACCGAAGATTTTGTGCCTTTTGAGGCAGAGATCTCCTTTGAACCGGGAAAGTCTCAAAACGGGTATTTGATCCTCAGGCGATCTAATGCTTCAGGAAGACCGGAACACGACAGGGTATATCGCGTTCCGGTGGTATTTTAATTGTGCTATAGGCGGGATTATTTTTCTTTTACCAGGTATCTCCAGCCAAATTTGTCTTCAGCCTTGTTATACTGGATCTCCATTAATTTGGTCTTGAAAAAGCTCGCATAAGAGTTTTCCTGTTCTGGGAGTTCGTATCTTTTTCCCTGGTAGCCAAATCCTTTAATAGGATTAATGGTCGCAGCTGTACCGGCTCCAAACATTTCCTTTAATTCACCTTTTTCCGCGGCTTCCACTATTTCCTTGACCGTAACCCGTCTTACTTCTACAGGCACCTTGAATTCTTCGGCCAGGGCAATTACACTTTTTCGTGTTATCCCGTCAAGGATTCTGTCACTAATTGGGGCTGTCAATAATTTATCACCTACCCTGAAAAATATGTTCATAGTGCCTGCTTCTTCAAGATATTCGTGTGTGCTGGCATCTGTCCAGACTATTTGCTGGAATCCTTCTTGTTTTGCAAGGTTGGTAGGATAGAACTGAGCACCGTAGTTTCCGGCAGCTTTCGCGAATCCTACTCCGCCGTTTGCTGCGCGGCTAAACTGCTCTGCAAATACCACTCTTACTTCCCCACTGTAATATGCTTTGGCGGGAGAGCAAATGATCATGAATTTATAATTCTTTGAAGGGGAGGCTGATACACCCGGCTCTGTTGCGATCACAAAGGGCCTGATGTACAGAGAGCTTCCAAACCCTTGTTTGATCCAGTCTCTGTCAAGGTTCAGCAAGGTTTCCAAACCCTCAAGGAATACCTCTTTTGGAAATTCGGGAATTGCAAGACGAACTGAGGATCTATTGAAACGATCGATATTTGCTTCCGGTCTGAAAAGCCAAACCTGGTCTTCATCATCCTTGAAAGCCTTCATTCCTTCAAAAATGGCCTGCCCGTAATGGAAGACTTTGGCAGAAGGTTCGAGTTGAATGGGCCCGTAAGGTTGAATGCGGGGTGTTTGCCACTCTCCGTCCTCATAGTCACACATCATCATATGGTCAGTGAACACATTCCCGAATACTAAATTTTCAAAGTCAACCGCGTCGATTTTTGAAGCGGGAGCTTCAACTACATCGATTGCGAGAGGTAAACCATTTTTCATGCTATAGATATTTTTGCAAATTTACCTAAATAAATGCGGTAAATAAAGATGCCCGTTGACTAATTTTATCTTAATTTAAATTTTTGAATCCTGTATATATATGATCATGAAAAAAACGCTTATTTTTTTACTTTTTATGCTGTTTTTAAATGCGGGTGACCTACTGCACGCCCAGGATCAAAAACTGCCAGCCGGGTATTCAGGTGTCGGGGAAAAGTTTGAACTGGAACATGTTTTTACAGCTGTTAACATGCAGGAAAAATATAATGATCTTAAACCCGGGGATACCTTGAATATATCCTTCAAGGCCGATGTAGCTTCGGTATGCAAAAATAAAGGATGTTGGATGAGAGTTGACCTACAAGATGGCAGGGAGGTCATGGTGAAGTTTAAGGATTATGCTTTTTTTGTACCTAAGGATATTGAGGAAAAGGAAGTGATCCTTAATGGTAAAGCCTTTGTAGAAGAAGTCTCGGTTGAGGAGCAGCGCCATTACGCCGAAGATGCCGGAAAAACCATCAAAGAGGTGGAAGCAATTGTAGAACCGGAAATTACCTTGTCCTTTCTTGCTGACGGGGTGCTTATAGAAGAATAGCTTTGAAAAGAGAGATCATAAAGACAGCCGATGGCTCGTCAACCATTTTTATTCCTGAATGGAATGAACATTACCATTCAAAACACGGGGCTTTGCAGGAAGCCCTTCATGTCTTTATAGATACCGGCCTGCAACATTATCTTAGGATACATAACCCTGAAAAAATGAACATTTTTGAAATAGGATTTGGGACCGGACTCAATGCGTTGATAAGCTACTATGCTGCGGAAAGAGCCGGAATAGAGATCAATTATACCGGGGTGGAAGCTTATCCCGTTTCTAATGAAGAATTAGCTGCCCTTGAATATGCACAATCCCTGTCGGAAGATAATGCCTCCGAAGTATTTTTAAAATTGCACGAAGGTAGTTGGGGACAAAGGCAGGAAATCTCCCCCTTTTTCACGCTTCAAAAGGAACAAATGTTCTTTTCAGATATACAGGCAGAGAATGCCTGTGACCTGATATTTTTTGATGCTTTTGGACCCCGGGTTCAACCCGATCTTTGGACAGAGGAGATCTTTACCAGGATGTACAGGGCTCTCCGGCACCGGGGCGTTTTGGTTACATATTCAGCAAAAGGGAGTGTGAGGAGGGCCATGCAAGCCGTAGGCTTCCTGGTGGAACGACTGCCGGGTCCTCCAGGGAAGCGGGAAATGCTGCGAGCCACCAAGCCTAATGATTAATAAGCTTTGTTAAAGGCCTTATAATTCTTTGCAGGGTTTGTTTAACAATCCATAAATTTAAAACAAAAATGAGGATTCTTATTACCGGAGCTACAGGCTTAATTGGGAAAAAGATCACACAAATCTGTCATGAAAAAGGAGTTGGGGTTAATTACCTGACAACCAGTAAAAAGAAGATCAAAGAAAAGGAGAATTACCGGGGATTTTTCTGGAATCCTTCTTCCGGAGAAATTGATGTTCGATGCCTGGAAGGAGTCGGGGCCATTATCAATCTTGCAGGCGCCAGTGTTTTCCAGCCCTGGACAAAAAAAGCCAAAGCAAACATCCTTAACAGCAGGGTAGATTCCCTAAACCTCTTGTTCCAAACCTTAAAAAACAATCCGCATGAAGTGGGGCAAATCATTTCTGCCAGCGCCATTGGTATCTATGAAAGTTCGTATCAAAAAATGCATTACGAAGATGAAAGTGCTGTAGATAATTCGTTTCTGGGAAAAGTAGTACAAAAATGGGAGGCGGCCGTAGATCCTTTTAAAGACCTGGGGCTGCGTGTGGCCAAGGTGAGAATAGGGTTGGTGTTGTCTAATGAGGGTGGCGCCCTACCGCAAATGCAGCGGCCTCTTGCTTATAATTTGGGAACATCGCTTGGCAGTGGACAACAGTGGCAATCCTGGATACATATAGAAGATCTCGCACGTATCTTTCTGCACATATTGGAGAACGGATTAACCGGGGTTTACAATGGGGTTGCGCCCAATCCTGCAACCAATGAAGATCTTACTGAACAGCTTGCGAAAACAATGGACAAGAAGCTCTGGCTTCCTAAAGTACCTTCCTTCATGCTAAAACTGGTAATGGGAGAAATGTCTTCGGCTGTTTTAAGCAGCCAATTGGTGAGCAGTAAAAAAATCGAGAATACCGGCTTTGATTTCAGGTACACGAACCTGGAGAAAGCCTTTGAAGATCTATGGCACAAAAAAACCGGCTGAACGCCGGTTTTTCCGCAGTTTACATATGTCTTACTGAATTATTTTGTAGCCTTCACCTTGATGGTTAGCTCCATATCATCACTGATGAAGTTATCCCCCAGGTTATCAAAAACAGATTTAGAACCATAGTTCACCTTCCAGTTTGTTCTGTTTATGGTGAAAGTTTCACTTTCAAGGGTTAACTCATCATCTTCAATATCTGTGTCTACAGGAAATTGAATATTTTTTGTCTCATCTTTTAGAGTAAGATTTCCCTGAAGCATTTTTTGGCCATTCTCTTCAGTTATGCCGGTGATCTCGAAGGTAGCAGTAGGAAATTTTTCAACATTGAAAAAATCTGTTTCTTTTCCTTCTACAGTTCCCTTCAAATGGTTTTCAAGACTTGCTCTGTCTTTGTCTGCCATCCCTTCGTCTGTAACCTTAATGCTGTTCATGTCAATTGTTACCTTTCCGCTGGTGACCTCATCAGTTGTAGCAGAAATGTCTCCAGACTGAATATTGATCGTACCCTTGTGTTCCCCGGTAGGTTTGGTTCCTCTCCACTCAATGGTAGAGGCAGTAGTATCTATTTTGTAGGTCACAGCTTCCTCAGTGGCTGCTGCTGCCTCCCTGGCTTCCCCGGTGGCAACTTCATTGGATTTATCATTTTTACAAGCTACAGATCCCAGGGTAACCCCGGCGATGACCATTAGATTTAAAATTCTTTTATTCATTTTAATTATTTGATTTTTGATTTAAAGGGTAAAATTAGATTTTTGACCCGCAAAGAATCTTAAATTATTACTAAATCTTTCTGGTGACATTTTGACATTTTGCAGTTATTGGCAGCACTTTTGTCTGATGAAAGACTGAAATAAACTTTATTGAAATGAGCGAAAAAGAACGTAACGAAGAAAATATATCAGAAGAAGAAAGTTTAAAAGATCAGGTAGAGGAAATACTTGATGAAGCTATCGGAGAAGCCGAAGGAAAAGGCTCTGAATCAGGTCAGGACGAAGACTATAAATCTGAAAAAGATAAGTTGAAAGCTGACCTTGAAAAGGAAAAGGATAAATTCCTGAGATTATTTGCCGAGTTTGAAAATTATAAACGCCGAACCAGCAAAGAGCGTATCGAGATGTTCAAGACGGCGGGACAGGATGTCATTACTTCTATGTTACCGGTACTTGATGATTTGGACCGCGCCTTGAATGAAATAACAAAAGCAAAGGATAAAGACCTTCTTAAAGGGGTGCAGCTTATTCATAATAAATTCAAAGAAACACTGCGTGCCAAAGGGCTGGAGCAAATGGAAGTAAAAGAGGGAGACTTTTTTGATGCCGATGTTCATGAAGCCATTACACAGATACCTGCACCTTCAGATAAATTAAAGGGCAGGATTGTTGACGTAGTAGAGAAAGGTTATAAACTGGGAGACCGTATTATTCGCTATCCAAAGGTAGTGACCGGTAAATAGTTTATAACAGGAAAAACAAGAACAGCACTTTATAATGAAACAGGATTATTACGAAATACTGGGTTTAAGTAAGAACGCGACTACTGCAGAGATCAAAAAGGCATATCGCAAGAAAGCTATTGAATTTCATCCCGATAAAAATCCGGGAGATTCCAGGGCAGAAGATATGTTCAAGAAAGCAGCCGAGGCATACGAGGTTCTCAGCAATGAAGACAAGCGCGCCAGGTATGACCGCTTTGGCCATCAGGCTTTTGAAGGCGGCGGCTTTGGCGGCGGCGGCATGAATATGGATGATATCTTCAGCCAGTTCGGGGATATCTTTGGCGGTGCCTTTGGCGGCGGCGGAGGTTTTGGCGGATTTGGCGGAGGCTTTGGCGGTGGTCAGCGAAGAGTGAAAGGCAGTAACCTGAGGATTCGGGTTTCCCTTACCCTTGAAGAGATCGCTAACGGGGTGGAGAAGAAGATAAAGGTCAAACGTAAGATCCAGGCTAAAGGAACCACTTACAAGACCTGTCCTACCTGTCACGGTAGTGGCCAGGTTACCCGGGTTACCAATACCATTTTAGGAAGAATGCAAACTGCTTCCCCTTGTACCTCTTGTGGCGGTAGCGGACAGATCATTGACAGCAAACCTGCTGAAGCAGATGCTCATGGATTAATAATGCATGAAGAGACTGTATCCATCAAGATCCCTGCGGGGGTGGTTGAAGGAATGCAGTTAAAGGTTTCCAGTAAAGGAAATGATGCTCCCGGTAACGGGGTGCCCGGCGACCTGTTGGTAGCCATTGAAGAAAAAGAACATCCTGTATTGCAGCGTGAGGGTGATAATTTACACTATGACCTGTACATTAGTTTCTCTGAAGCTACCCTGGGAACCTCAAGAGAGATAGATACCGTGACCGGGAAAGTGCGTATCAAGATAGATGAAGGAGTACAGTCAGGAAAGATCCTTCGCCTTCGCGGAAAAGGTATACCAAATATAAACGGGTACGGCAGGGGAGACTTGTTGGTACACGTAAATGTGTGGACGCCAAAGACCCTGAGCCGTGAGCAGCGTGATTTCTTTGAAAGAATGGCCACTGACGAACATTTTCAACCGCGACCAGAAAAATCAGATAAATCCTTCTTTGAAAAAGTTAAAGATATGTTTACATAATTTGTGAATGTTAATTTTTTTTGCATATATTTGAGCATCACTACACACAATTAGTGATAATTTTTCTTTTTCATAGCAATTTTTTTCCCACCCTTGAGCGATTAAGGGTGGGTTTTGTTTTTTTGAAGGTGGGTATACGGGCTGCCATTTCAGCTGCTGCAGTATCTTAAAATCTTCCTAATCTTAAAATTTCATTTTCAGCATTTCAATATATTTACATCAAACCACATCTATGGAGAACCTCCTGGTAGCAGAAAATATTTCAAAGACATTTGGAGAATTTACTGCACTACACAATGTTTCCCTTTCTATTCCCAGGGGTAGCATTTTTGGCCTCTTAGGCCCAAACGGTGCCGGAAAAACAACCTTTATTCGAATTATCAACCAGATCATCCTGCCAAGTAACGGACAAATGTACCTGGATGGGCATCCTTTGCACCCTTCAGATATAAAACATATTGGATACCTTCCTGAAGAAAGGGGACTTTACAAATCGATGAAAGTAGGGGAGCAGGCCCTTTATCTGGCCCAGTTAAAAGGCCTGTCAAAGGCAGAGGCCAAAAAGAGACTGCATTACTGGTTTGAAAGACTGGGAATAGAAGATTGGTGGGACAAAAAGATCCAGGAGCTTTCAAAAGGAATGGCTCAAAAAGTACAATTTGTGGTTACTGTTCTCCACCGTCCCAAACTACTTATATTTGATGAGCCCTTTAGTGGGTTCGACCCCGTGAATGCAAACCTTATCAAGGATGAGATCCTTCAGTTAAGAGAAGAAGGTGCTACTATTGTGTTTTCCACCCATAGGATGGAGAGTGTCGAAGAACTTTGTGATCATATGGCCCTTATCCATAAAGGGAACAAGTTACTGGATGGGAAAGTAGACGAGATAAAAAGACAATATAAATCCAATACCTATGAAGTGGGTATTATAACGCAAAACCCCGGGATGCTTAGAAAGGATCTGAATGAGCGATTCAAAATAAGTGATGCGCAGTTCAAGAGCATTGACGACGACCTGAAGTTGAGAATCCAGATTGGCGAAGACGCCTCTCCCAATGACCTGTTGATCTACCTCACTTCACAGGCACAAATCAACCATTTTGTAGAGGTTATCCCTTCAGTAAATGATATATTCATTCAAACCGTCACCACTAATGCGTAACCTCAGGCTTATCATAAAAAGGGAATATCTCGCAAGAGTAAAGAATAAGACTTTTATTGTTATGACTTTTTTGAGCCCGCTTTTCCTGGTGGGTATGATCCTTTTAATTGCTTACCTGGCAAGCCTTAATAAGGACGAACAGCGTCTTGTGGCAGTAAATGATGAAAGTGGATTGTTCATTTCAGAGCTTATAACTTCGGAAGAAGTAAGGTATATTGATCTTTCTTCATTGCCTCTGGAAGATGCCAAGACCCTTGTGAAGGAAAAGAATTATTACGGCCTTCTGCATATTCCGGAAATCGAGGAAAATATTGTTCCCGGTGTAGACTTCTTCGCCAAAGAGGCTCCTGCCTTCGGATTCCTGACCCAGATCGAAAAGATCATAGGGAACAAGCTTACCAACAGGCAACTTCAGGCGAGGGGTATAGATGTCAAGCTTATTGAAGAATCTGAGGCGAAGATTAATATACAGATCCAGAATTTTTCCGGAGAAAGAACCTCCAAAATGTCTAATTACGTAAAGATGTTCTTTGGAGGAGCTGCCGGATACCTGTTGATGATGTTTATCATCATTTACGGAAACATGGTGATGCGCAGCGTGATCGAAGAAAAGACCAACCGCATCATCGAGATTATCATTTCTTCTGTCAAGCCAATCCATTTAATGCTGGGCAAAATTTTGGGAACTTCTTTTGCAGGAATTACTCAATTCTTTATTTGGGTGATCCTGGGCGGGGTAATGCTCACTATCATGTCGTCAATGGCGGGAGTAGATGTGAGCGCCATAAATAGTCCGCAGCAACAGGCAATGGAGCAGCTTTCAGAGAATGACCTGCAGCAACTGGTAATAGACATTGCGCGGTTGCCTATGCTTACCCTTCTTATTAGTTTTCTGGTTTATTTTATTGGCGGGTATTTTCTTTACAGTTCTATTTATGCAGCTATTGGCGCGGCGGTAGATAACGAGACTGATACTCAACAGTTCATGTTTCCCTTGATCCTGCCGCTTATGCTGGGTATCTATGTTGGGTTCTTCTCTGTCATAGAGAATCCGCATGGTGTGGTATCTACGGTCTTTTCCATGATCCCGTTGACTTCCCCTATTGTTATGCTCATGAGGATTCCTTTTGGGGTGCCCTGGTGGGAATTGATCGTGTCTGTATTGATACTGTTCCTTACCATTGCCGGCACGGTTTGGGTTGCGGCCAAGATCTACAGGGTGGGCATACTTATGTACGGCAAAAAACCGAGTTATAAGGAATTATATAAATGGCTTAAATATTAGAAATGCAACAGAGCGGAGTTGAACAGGTAAAGGAAGTGATCGAGGAAGACATCTGGGGAAGCATTCTCAGTTTTCTGGATTTCACGCTCATACCAATGGAATTTGGGAGGATCACGGTGGGTGTGGTGCTCCTGGTCATTTTGGCGTTCCTGCTTACCAACATCATAATGAGGTGGATAAGGATCTTCTTTACCCGAAAGCTTGGAGAGGCCGACAAACTAAAGTTCATAAGCGTATTTAAATTTTTCAGGTATCTGGTTTATGTCATCGTGGTGATCATTACGCTTAGTTCTGTAGGAATTGATATTACCATTTTACTTACTGCATCTGCAGCTCTTTTCGTAGGATTAGGGTTTGCCCTGCAGGAACTTTTTCAGGACATTATTGGCGGACTTTTCATTATCGTGGACAAGTCGTTGCTGGTGGGGGATGTGGTTGAGATGGATGGCAAAGTAGGCCGGGTCATCGACATCAAACTAAGAACTACCAGGCTTCTTACCCGGGATGATAAGGTGATGATCATACCCAACCATAAATTTACCAGTGATATTATTCTGAATTTCACCCAGAACCACCGTACTACACGGGAACTGGTACGGGTAGGGGTAGCATATGGGAGTGATACCACCCTGGTGAAGAACCTGATGCTTGATAGTGTAAAAGAACAGGCGGGTATTGCAGACAAGCCCACTCCCTTTGTGCTTTTTGAGGATTTCGGGGATTCTGCCCTGGTTTTTTCTGTGAACTTTTTTGTTACTGACAGTTTTGTTGATCCCAAGATCAAGAGTCAGGTGCGATATAAGATAGACCAGAAATTCAGAGAAAATAACATAACCATTCCATTCCCACAAAGAGATATACATGTTTTCAGGAGGGACGGGAATTTAAAAGAAGAAAATGATGAATAGCTTTTTCAAAAGATTCTTTTTGTTATTATTGATCACAACATCGGGAATTGCTGGGAAGGCACAATCTACAGATCTCGCCCGAATTGAATATACTTATTTCCCGCAGACAAATTCAGACAATTCCTTCCGGCGATTTCGTACGCACGTGAATTTCCCCATAAAGATGGGTGAAAATGAAAGTTACCTGGTACCGGGAATAGAGTATGAGAATATTAATTTCAAGTTTAAAGATTATACCCCGTTTGACAAAAAGGGGGAACTTGACAGGTTCCAGTCTTTCAGTTTAAACCTGGGGTATACTTTCAAAATGAAAAATGACTGGCGCTTTGCCGCAAAGGCGGGTACCATGTTTGCTTCCAATTTTGAGACCGGAAAACCTATTAAGGATGATCTCATTTACACCGGGGCCTTCTTCTTTATAAAAGACAGGACAGGAGAAGACCAGGCCCCTACCCCCTGGAGACTTATTGCAGGATTACATTACTCCACTACTTCGGGTTTCCCGTTCCCCTTACCGGTGATCAATTATTACCGGGAATTTCATCCTGACTGGTCTTATTCCCTGGGAATCCCTAAAACCAATGTAAAATATTCCTTTAATCAAAAAAATCACTTGCAGGCATTTGCTACCCTTGACGGATTCTTTGCCAATATTCAGGATAACAGAAGGTTAAGGAGCACGGGTGAAATAGCCGAAAATATTTCGATGACCATCGTCCTGGCAGGGATGGGATATGAATATAACTTTACGAAACATTTAGTATATTACCTGTATGCCGGACATACCTTAATGAACGATATTCGCTTGCGTGATGGTAGTAAAGACGAGGTTTTTCCGGTAAATAATTCAAATACTTTTTATGCCCGAAGCGGGTTGAAATTTAAAATATAAAAGCATGCCGAAAATATTATTAATTGAGGACGAAGCTGCGATAAGAAGGGTTTTGACCAAGATCCTTACAGAAGAGAATGGAACCTACGAAGTGGAGGAAGCTGCAGACGGTCTTGAGGGGATAGAAAAAATAAGGGAAAACGAATATGACCTGGTCCTTTGTGATATCAAAATGCCTAAAATGGATGGGGTAGAGGTGTTGGATGCGGTTAAAAAGCTCAAGCCTGAGATCCCTATGGTAATGATCTCGGGACACGGTGACCTCGACACAGCGGTACAAACCATGAGAATGGGAGCTTTTGATTACATCTCTAAACCCCCTGACCTTAACCGGCTCCTTAATATTGTGCGAAATGCCCTTGACCGCAAGGAGCTGATGGTAGAAAATACCCGCCTCAAGAAAAAAGTGAGTAAGAACTTTGAGATGATAGGGGAATCTGAACCTATCCAAAGAATAAAGGATATCATTGAAAAAGTGGCACCTACAGATGCACGGGTTCTTATTACCGGTCCTAACGGTACGGGAAAAGAACTTGTTGCACACTGGCTGCATCAAAAGAGCGAACGTTCTGCAGGGCCTATGATCGAGGTGAACTGTGCAGCGATCCCTTCAGAACTTATCGAGAGTGAATTATTTGGCCATGTCAAAGGTGCTTTCACCTCGGCTAATAAAGACAGGGCCGGGAAGTTTGAGGCCGCCAACGGTGGTACGATCTTCCTTGATGAGGTGGGGGATATGAGTCTTTCTGCCCAGGCAAAGGTTTTGAGGGCCTTGCAGGAGAGCAAGATCTCCAGGGTAGGAAGTGATAAGGATATCAAGGTTGATGTACGGGTGATCGCGGCTACTAATAAGGATTTGAAAAGAGAGATCGAGGAGAAGAAATTCAGGGAAGACCTTTATCACAGGCTGGCGGTCATACTTATAAAAGTACCACCGTTAAATGAACGCCGGGATGATATTCCACTCCTGATAAGTTATTTCGCCGAAAAGATAAGTGAGGAACAGGGTATGAACAAAAAGACCTTTTCTGAAGACGCTCTTAAGCTGTTGAAGGAATACAACTGGACCGGAAACATACGGGAGCTCAGAAATGTGGTGGAGCGTCTTATTATCCTTGGCGGCAGTGAGGTAAGTAAGGAAGATGTGCAGCTTTTTGCGAGCAAATAAACTATTTCTCCTTTGGAGGGGGGGAGTATTTCAAAAAATACATCTTACCCCCGCTGGGGTGATCCCATTCATTGAATTGCTTAAAGCCGTAACGTTGATAGGCGATGCTAATGCGTCTTATCCTGGTCTCAGCATAGATGGGCAATTGTAATTCCTGAGCCCTGGCATAGAACTGGTTCTTCATGTTATAGGCCGTTTTGCTATCATCACTGCCACGGGCGTCAGAGAGAATACCCCAAAACCAGCAGTAGAGATAATCCCCTTCTTTGGGTCTCTGACTCTTGACGTAAGACTGGGTCTTCATGGCTTTGAGCCCTTTTTTGATCCCGGTCACATTAAGCGCCAGTTTGATGTCCTGGATGGTATCTTTCCAGAAGTTTTTATCGTTGCTATTGGTCCGGAATAGGATAGCGATCCCTTTACCGTCATCAGAAACAATGAGCGCATCCTTTTCAATGGCCTTTTCCACCATATATTTCGCCAGGTAATCGAAACGTTTTTCCCGTTTATGATCATCCTTTACGATCTCCATGGATGTTGGAATCTCCTGTAGCAGGGTGGAAACGTTCTTTATAATTTGCTGTTTGTTCACAAGGCCCGATTTTTGCCGAAAGATAAAAAAATAGCCTCAATAGAGTGGCTACCTCCAAAGGAAAAAAGGTAGTGCCTCATAGAAAAGGTTAAAAACATTTAATATTACCTGAAAATCAGGACCTGTTTATTTTGGTTTTCTATTTTTGTTAACCTCATTTTATTCTGAAGAATATGAAAAAGTATCTGTCATTAATTTTTCTTGTCGCATTTAGTTATAACGCTGTCGCTCAAATGTCTTTTGAAGAACAGGACTCTCTTAATCTTAGGAAGTTATATGATATGTCACTCCTAAACGGAAAAAGTTATGCCTGGCTGGACCACCTCTCCAACAAAATCGGGGGAAGGCTTTCCGGATCTGTGAATGCAGCTCAGGCGGTGGAATACACAAAGACAGAACTGGAAAAACTTGATCTGGACAGCGTATGGCTACAGCCTGTTATGGTGCCCAAATGGACACGCGGGGCAAAAGAATATGCTTATATACAATCTGCAGATAGTCCCACTACGACAGTGAATATTACCGCTCTGGGAGGTTCTGTAGCAACTCCAGAAACCGGTTTAAGAGCTAAAGTAATCGAAGTGCAGGGGCTTGAAGATCTTGCCCATTACGGCAGGGAGCAGATAGAAGGAAAGATCATTTTTTATAACCGCCCTATGCGTGCAGATCTCATTCATACCTTTGAAGCTTATGGCGGATGTGTTGACCAGCGGTATGCCGGGGCACAGGAAGCTGCAAAATTTGGTGCTGCGGGAGTGATCGTTAGATCACTTAGTCACAAGATAGATGAGTATCCCCACACCGGCTCTATGAGCTATGGCGATCTCCCAGACGAGAAGCGAATTCCGGCTGCGGCCATCAGCACGAAAGATGCTGAATATCTCAGCAGTATGCTTAGACTGAACCCCGATCTTGATTTTTACTATAAAATGAGCTGTCGCAATTATGAGGATGTAGAATCCCATAACGTGATAGGTGAGATCAAAGGCAGCCAGTTTCCTGATGAGATCATTGTGGTTGGAGGACATCTGGATTCCTGGGATATTGGTGACGGAGCTCATGATGATGGTGCCGGCGTAGTACAGTCAATGGAAGTACTCCGTTTGTTCAAGGAGAGCGGGATCAGGCCAAAAAGGACCATTAGGGTAGTATTGTTCATGAATGAAGAGAACGGCCTGCGCGGTGGGAACAAATATGCCGAGGTCGCAAAAAAGAATCGTGAAAACCACATTTTTGCCCTGGAGAGTGATGCCGGAGGTTTTACCCCACGCGGTTTCTCGTTTGACGCATCTCCTTCCCAATTCAAAAAGATCCAGTCCTGGCAATCGCTTTTCAAACCTTATCTTATCCATTACTTTGAATTAGGAGGCAGTGGGGCAGATATTGGTCCGCTTAAAGGAGGGAACACCGTACTGGCCGGATTAAGACCAGACTCCCAACGGTATTTTGACTATCACCATGCCGCAACAGATACCTTTGATGCGATTAACAAGAGGGAACTGGAACTGGGAGCAGCAACTATGGCTTCTCTCGTGTACCTGGTAGACACGTACGGCTTTGAACAGGTGCCGGAGAAAGAGATCCTTAAGTAGAAAGAATAGCAGGAATAGTACCTGCAGGCTGGGAAACTTATTATCTTTGCACCCTCAAAACTTCAGAGGGTGCCTGTTACAGCCTATACGAGAGAATTTAGTAAGAACCTTAATATCGCCTACCCGGTAATGCTGGGACAGTTGGGCCATGTTATGGTGGGCCTGGCAGATAATATTATGGTAGGCCGGCTGGGAGCTGCCCCCCTGGCGGCGGTTTCTCTTGGAAATAGTCTTGTCTTTATCGCTCTTTCCCTGGGAATTGGTTTTTCATTTGCCATCACTCCTCTTATTGCTGAAGCTGACGGTGCCGGGGATATTGAGACCGGAAAAAGCTATTTTCACCACGGCATCATAATGTGTGGCATCAATGGGGTATTCCTGTTCCTGCTGCTGCTCCTGGCCAAACCCATACTTTATCATCTGGACCAGCCGCCCGAAGTAGTTGATCTTGCGATTCCCTATCTCGAGATCGTCGCTTTTTCCATGATCCCGTTGATGCTGTTCCAGGCCTATAAACAATTTGCTGACGGACTTTCCCAGACAAAATATGCCATGTACGCCACCTTAATTGCCAATGTAGTGAACGTGGTCTTCAACTATTTACTTATTTACGGGGTTTGGATCTTCCCCCGGTTGGAAGTGGAAGGAGCCGCTACCGGCACCCTCATTTCGAGGTTCTTCATGCTCTGGTTTATTTGGGAGATCCTGCGCCGAAAAAAGAAATTCAGGGAGTACTTTACCTGGTCAAGAAAAGAGCTGCTCAAAATGCACATTTTTAAAAGGCTGTTTTCTCTGGGCTTCCCTACTGCCTTACAAATGCTGTTTGAGGTGGCGATCTTTACGGCTACGGTTTTCCTTGCGGGAACCCTGGGCACCAATCCGCAGGCTGCAAACCAGATCGCACTTAACCTCGCCTCAATGACCTTTATGGTAGCGGTGGGACTAGGGGTGACGGCGACCATAAGGGTAGGAAATCAAAAAGGTAAAGCTAATTTCAGGGACCTGAGAAGGATCGCTTATTCTACTTTCCTGTTGGTGTTCTTGATTGAAGCGGTATTCGCGGTAGGTTTTATCCTGTTGAAAGACTGGTTACCTACTTTGTATATAGACAACACGGCCGTTATTTTGCTGGCTGCGCAACTATTGATTGTAGCAGCTCTTTTCCAGCTAAGTGATGGTTTACAGGTGGTGATCCTTGGAGCCTTACGTGGGCTTCAGGATGTAAAGGTGCCCACAATAATATGTTTTATTGCATATTGGATCATTGGTTTTCCGGTGTCTTTTTTCCTGGGTAAAAAAGATGCCCTGGGGAGCATGGGGATATGGTACGGGTTGCTCGCCGGCCTGTCTGCTTCCGCATTAATGTTGTATATTCGGTTCAATTATTTGAGCAAAAAACTGCTGGTAGAATCTGAAGCCCGGCAACAGGTTAACGCTTAAAAACTAAATAAATATTTCTCTTATTATGGATTTTCCAAAATTTCTACTGGGTGATAATACAGATTATCCCGCGGCTATTTTTATCATTCACACCGAATTTCCACGCTTTATCCTGAACCTGGAAAATGATGAAGTGGAGTGGCTGGAGGATTTTGATTCTTCAGATGAAAAAGAACTGGCCTCAGAAACCGAAGGTCTAATCAAACAGGCCACCGAATTTTACGATAGGGAAATATCCCGTTACGAAGATTAATTCTTTATGGAGCAGTTGGTAGAAATAGATCAGGAACTTTTTCTGTTTTTGAACAACCTTGGTAGTACTCCCTGGGATAATTTCTGGAACTTCGTCACAGATAAACTTACCTCCATCCCATTCTATGCTTTGCTACTGTACCTTATTTATCGCAGTTTTGGGATTAAAAAGACAATGGTAACCCTGGTTTTTGTTGCCCTTCTCATCACCTTCACAGACCAGCTTGCGAATATCTTTAAACACGGTTTTGAACGGCCCCGACCATGCAGGCAGGAAGGTGTGATGGAGTATGCCCGTTATATTGCCGTTCGTTGTGGGCGCTACGGATATTTCTCTGCCCATGCCGCCAGTTCTGCCGCACTCACCGTTTTCCTCGGATTCATCCTAAGGCCTTACTGGCGCGGGATCTTTTTAGTTCTGGTCTTTTGGGCAATTCTGGTCTCCTATAGCCGTATTTATGTGGGAGTGCATTATCCCGGGGATATCATTACGGGATGGTTCTTTGGGATACTTCTGGGACTTCTTTTCTATAAGCTGTGGAAATACATTCTGAAAAGGTATTTTTCTATTCCTTCTCCTGAAGAAGGAAAAACCTCCTGATCAACCTGTCCTTGTACCCTGAAGCCTCAGGATTCACATAGTTAAGGTCATACCTTTCTTCGGAAAGAATGTCATAATCTGCCTGTAATTCCTTCAGAAGTAAGGTATCCTTTTCAAGCAACAGGAGTCCGTATTTTTTTTCCTGCGGAAGTTGATCGTAATTTTCGGGTATATTTTCCAGGGGTTTACCGTATTCCCATATAATTTCAGGACTTCCGGCATTATATTCATAGACCTTAAAGTTCCCGGCATCGGCTTTTTTCCGAAGTTCAGAGAAATTTCTGAAATCAGGGTTTTCCAAAAAGGCATTGGAAAGCGGAAATCCGAAGACCATAATTCCGCAGATAAAGGCTACCGTAAGATAGAACACTTTTGGATATTCCTGATTTTTTAAAAAATAGAGAATACCTACTCCAATTGAGAACAGCACGACAGAAGTCGCAATGAACCAGAACCAATACCCGTCAGGTTTCAGCACAAAGTATCCTGCTACCGGGAAGGCGATCCCTATCAGAGCGATAAGTCCGTGGTTAAAATATACGATCCATTTCTCATTTTTGGGGAGTTGTTTAAACCTCCTGAAAAGATATTCAATGTAAAAGGCAGTGTTAAGCGCCATAGGAATGAGGACGGGTAAAAGGTACCTCGACTTCTTTTCGGGAATGACAGACAGTAACAGCACGGCTGCCATGGTCCACCAAAAAGAGAACCGGTAAGCCTTTGGATTGATCACCCTGTTTTTGAGATAGGGGTAAAGAAGGGCCACAAAAGCCGGAATGGTCCAAATACCGCTCTGGGTGAAAAAGCTCCAGTAATAGTAGAAAGGTCGAACATTATAACCGGCCCAGTTGCTGGTTTCCCGGGTGGTGATCTCCATAAAGGCAATGGGATCTTTAAGGCGCACATAAAGGAACCACCAGCCGCTCAATATAACTGCCACTATCAGAAACAGGAGAAAGGCCTTGCCTTTTCTTTTAAAACCTTTGAACTTATAGACCGCCCCATAAGCGATAATAAAGGGGAGCAGTAAGGCAAACAGCGACACCGGCCCTTTGCTCATAAAGGAGAACCCAAAGAACAGGGCGGCAAAAAGGGCATTTTTCACCTCCCCTTCATTTGTTCTGAAAAACTTCCACAAAAAATAAATCGAGCCCATCATAAACCCGTGGGTAAAAATATCCCATTGCCCGTTACGGCCGGCAAAAATGATATAGAAGGAAGAGGAAAGAACCAGGGAGGCGATAAAAGCCAATTTTTCAGGCACCTCCAGTTTGGTGATGAAACGGTAGAAAAAATACAGCAACATGAGAGTGATCAAAGCGGCCGGAAGGCGCAGCCCAAACAGACTGTCAAAGCCAAAGATCATCGCGCTTATCGCTGTAAGCCATGTGGGCAACGGTGGTTTCTCATATCGGGGTTCGGCGTTAAGGGTTGTGAGTAACCAGTTGCCATCATTTACCATTTCCCGGGCAGTCACGAAATTACGGGCTTCCATGATGTTCACGTAGATCACGTCAAGATTGGCAAGGAAGATCATAGCTCCCACGGCCATCAGGATCCACAGGTACTTTTTAGAAACTTCAGGCATATTCTTTTCGGCTTAAGATAATATTACGGGTGTAAATAATACTGCCTATAAGGTGCCCAGCCAATAACACGGGGTCCTTCCGCAGCACGGCATAGATAAGAATAAGGCTGGCGCCGGTAAGGCTAAGAATCCAAAACCCCAACGGGAGTATGGATTCTCTGATCTTTTCTGAATATATCCACTGGTAAAGGAACCTGAAGGTGAAAACCACCTGTGCCCCAGAACCCAGTACCAGCAACCAAAGCGGAATGTCTTCATTAAAGAAGAGCTTCTGGATATCGTAGGAGTTGTTATTGTAAGAATATATGGCCAGGATCACCGGGAAGATCCACAGAAAGATCCTGAACCATTTGGGTAGTTTGTTCCATTCTCCCTGCAATTGCAGGTTGCGAATGTAAATAAAGTAGGTGAGGCCCTGTCCTAACATGATAGCAAAATCACTTCTTAGATAGCCGTAAACGAACAGCAGAAAAGAAGCGAGCAGTGAAAGTTTCCAGAAAGTGGAGGGAGTGAGGACCTTTTTTTCTTTTTCTGAAGAGATCCATTGAATAAGCAATCTGGCAGAGAAAAGGATCTGTGCAGTAAAACCTATGGTGTATACCAGCCAGCTATTCATTTTTTCGAACCACCTTGTAGTTTATATAGTTCCTCTTCATCCACAAATAGGCAAAACAGTCAATAAAAGGGCCTACCAGCCGGTTCATCAAGTGGAATTTTGCCTTTCCCGCAATGCGCGGATAATGTCTTACAGGTACCTGTTTGATCTTCCCGTTTTGCAGCAGGATCATTGCGGGCAAGAAGCGATGCAAACCTTTGAACATAGGGATACGTTTTGCATAGTCAGTCTTGATCACCTTAAGCGGGCACCCTGTGTCATCCATACCGTCATGGGTGAAACTGCGACGAATGTTGTTGGCTATGAGTGAAGAAAGGTTTTTCTTAAAAGAATCCTTCCGGTCTGTTCGAACTCCGGTGACCAAATCATACTCTCCTATTTGTTCCAGGAGCAAATCAAAATCTTCGGGGTCTGTTTGCAGGTCTGAATCTATATAACCCGTTAAAGGAGTGGTGCTATGATCAAAACCTGCCTTAATGGCTGCACTAAGTCCGCGGTTCTCTTCAAAAGAAATGAATTTAAAATCTTTGTTGCGGGTGCAGATTTGCTCCACCAGCTCAAGGCTGTTATCTGTTGAGCCGTCGTTCACAAAGAGAACGCAGGTGTTTATGGGTGCTTTGGCAAGATATTTACTTAGTTCCTGCTCCACGCGCAGCAGGTTTTCCTCTTCATTGTACAGGGGAACGATGATCGTAAACTGGTATTCCATGAAAAATTATGTGGGTACAAATGTATCAATAATAATTATGGATTTTTAAGGAGGGGGTTAAAAGCCCGATATTCTGGAAAGATTGTTAATTTTGCTTTCCAATACCGAAACTTTCTTCGGAATTAAATAACATACATGAAAGTACTGGTCACCGGGGCCGCCGGGTTCATAGGTTCGCATGCTGCGGAACGTTTGCAACTGGAAGGATACGAAGTAACAGGAATAGATAATTTTTCAGACTATTACGATGTCTCCCTTAAGGAGCTTAATGCAAAGGCGCTTGCCAAGGCAGGAATAGAAGTAAAAAAAATAGACCTACGGTCCCCCGAAGAATTTAAGGCCCTGCCCGAAGATTTTGAATTTATCGTTCATTTTGCGGCACAGCCGGGTATTTCCTCCGCTAGTACTTTCGAACTGTATTTGACCAATAATGTAATAGCTACACAAAACCTGCTTAATTTTGCTCACCGAAACAGGAAACTCAGGCATTTTATCAATATTTCCACCTCCTCTGTTTATGGCCTGGAAGCTACTTTTCCTGAAACGGTGCCGCCAAGACCTGCCTCCTGGTACGGAGTGACCAAACTGGCGGGGGAACAGCTGGTACTGGCCGAAAGCAGGTCAGGTAAAATAAAGGCTTCCTCCCTGAGGCTTTTCTCTGTGTACGGGCCACGTGAGCGACCTGAAAAATTGTACACCAGGCTTATCGCCTGCGGAATAAAAGGAGAAGCTTTTCCCGTATTTGAGGGCAGTGAAAAACATTTGAGAAGCTTTACTTATGTAGGGGATATTGTGGAAGGAATCTTACAGGCGGTTAAAAAACATGAGCTGTTAGACGGGGAGATCATTAACCTTGGGGCAGAAGAGGAATATAAGACAGGTGAGGGCATACATTTGGTGGAAGAGCTGCTGGGTAAAAAGATAGCCCTTGAGGCAGTTCCCAAAAGGGCGGGAGATCAGCACCGTACTCTCGCGAACATTCAAAAAGCGAAAAAATTACTGGGGTACCGTCCTGCCACTTCTCTAAAGGAAGGCCTGCAGCATCAGATCAACTGGTACAAGGAGAATTTTTTATAATTTCCGGTATTTTTCAAGTAAGTAAGCCGCGGCCTTAAAAGGGGTAGTCTCATTCTTTTCCAGGGCAAGTAACTCTTTTTTAAGGCTCTTTTTGATCACGGGATGGTGGTAAAAACGGCTTTTTAAGTGGTCATTTATGGTCTGGAGAAGCCAGTATTTGTTCTGTTCATGCCTCTTGTGGTCAAAACCACCATTCTTTTTAGTAAGAGTTTGAAATTCATTTATCAGGTCCCAAACCTCGGTGATCCCTTCCTTTTTAAGTGAACTGGCCAGCAGCACCTTAGGTTCCCAACCGCTGTCCTTTGGCGGGTAAAGGTGCAGTGCCCTGCGAAATTCTGCACGGGCCTTTTCAGCAGGCTTCCGGTTTTCTCCATCAGCTTTATTGATCACAATAGCATCGGCCATTTCAATGATCCCGCGTTTGATACCCTGCAGTTCATCACCGGCACCGGCAAGTTTAAGCAACAGAAAGAAGTCGGTCATACTGTGCACGGTCGTCTCGCTCTGTCCCACGCCCACTGTTTCTATAAGTAAGGTGTCAAAACCTGCTGCCTCACACAAAATGATACTTTCCCTGGTAGTCCTTGCAACCCCGCCCAAAGAATCGCCGGAGGGGGAAGGACGAATGAAAGCATTTTTATGGTTTACCAGGGTTTCCATCCGGGTCTTGTCTCCCAAAATGCTTCCTTTGGAAACCGTACTGGAAGGATCTACAGCCAGGACAGCTACTTTCTTTCCGTTGTCTGCCAGGTAGATTCCGAAAGCTTCAATAAAAGTACTTTTTCCAACCCCGGGAACTCCGGTGATACCTATCCTTATCGATTTGTTGGCATGAGGCAAACAAAGTTCAATTAGCCGGGAAGCTTTTTCTTCAAATACAGGGTTGGTATTCTCAATCAGGGTTATTCCTTTGCTGAGAGCCGATTTGTTCCCGCTTAGGATCTCACGGTACAGCTCTTCAACATTGATCTCCTTCTTCCTGGCCTCTTTTATCCTTTTGGCAACTTCGGCGTTTACCCCCGAAGAAGGCGCGGTACCTTCAGATTCATGTAAAGCCGATTTTTTATCCAAACTGATTTTATGTTTATAAGTGAATATCTTATTCGTATATTGAAGTACTAAATTAATAAAATAAAGATCACCATGAAGACATTGTATACGGTAACAGCCACCACCACCGGTGGTCACGATAGGAATGTGCGAACAGATGACGGAGTCCTGGACCTTGAACTGAATAAAGGAGAGGAAAAAACAATCGCTGAACAGCTATTTGCAGCGGGATATTCTGCCAGTTTCTTCAATGCCCTTCAAGAGGTCGCAAAGGAACATAAAGTAGCTATGGAAGATGCCAGTGTCACCGCGTCTGTTGATCTGGGAGAGACCGAAGAGGGCGACCGGGAAATGTCTGTGAACCTTGATGTTTATATTCCCGGGGTAGATATTGAAACCGGGGAAGAAATGATCAATGAAGCCCATGAAATATGTACCTATTCCTGGGCCACACGTGATAACATTGACATCACCCTAAATTTGATGTTGGACGAAGACGAATAGTTGTTGATTTTATAATTGTTGAACATGAAGAAGCACTTTAGGGTGCTTCTTTTTTTTTGATCTGGTTCTATTCTTCGGGCAGAGGTCTGACTTTAAGGCTTCTCTGGGGGTTCAATAGAAGCTTTTCCTGTAAAATATTTACTTTTAGCTCTACAGACAGAATATTTTTCAGGGTTTTGCAACATTAGTATAAACCTGTCGTCTTTAAAGTGAACAGCAACCAAACAAAGTCATTTTGATACAACATCAGTTAATTGAGGCTTGCAAGCAGAACAACCGCCGGGCACAACTTAAACTGTACAACAAGTACTGTGAGGGGATGTACTATGTGGCAAAACGCTTCATGAAAGATTCTGCAGAAGCTGAAGATGCCTTGCAGGAGTCCTTTATAAAGGCTTTTGAAAAATTGCATCAGTTTACCGGGGAAGTGACCTTCGGGGCCTGGTTGAAGAGGATCGTGATCAACAAGTGCCTGGATAAACTGAAAGCCAAAAAAATGGAACTCGTCGCGATCAACGAACAAATCCTGGAAAGCGTTGAAGAGGAAGATAACTGGAGTGTTGATGACGGTGTGGGAATAGGGGAAGTGAAACAGAAAATAGAAGACCTTCCTGAAAAGTATAAATATCCCCTTATGCTGTATCTGCTGGAAGGTTATGATCACGAAGAGATATCTGAAATATTGAATATAACACAAATTGCATCACGGACGCTGGTGCACAGGGGAAAGAAAAAATTACAGGAAGAATTAAAAGACCTACGACATGGCACAGGATATTAGAAAAATGCTTCAGGAGGATAAGCCTCTGGTTTCCGACAAATTGGAAAAAGGGCATCAGCAGAGATTTGAGGCCAGGCTTGAAAAAGCCTTTCCGCAGAAGAAAAATAAATCAGGGAATAGGTTCATGTTCCTCAAGATCGCGGCTGTACTGGTCGTGTTACTGGGAATTGGATACTTCTTTTTGGCTCCTGATGAGTTTATAAACGGACAGCAGGTAGTAGAAAATCCGGTGACAGAAGAGAAGGAGGAAGTAATTCCCGTTTCAAAAGAATACCAGTTGAGCGACGTCTCGCCCGAGTTCAGGAAGATCGAGAATTACTATATGGCAAGTTTGAATATTGAACTGGCCAAACTCGAAGTGAACGATGAGAACAAAGCCCTGGTCGATTCCTTTATGGAACAACTGGCCGAACTTGATAAAGAATACAGCAGGTTAAATGCAGAGATCAATGAGACCGGGCTTAATGAAAGCAGTGTCGGGGCTTTGATCGCAAATTTGCAGCTCAGGCTGGAATTGCTGTATAAGTTAAAGGAGAAACTCAAAGAAATCAATCAATCAAAAAATAAAGACTATGAAAATTTTCAGGCTTAATTATATGATCATATGCCTGCTGTGTTGTACAGGGCTTATGGCGCAAACCAAAAAACTGGACAAGTCGTACAAGACCAATTCCGGGGTAACTGTGAACATCGACTCAAAGTACACCAATGTCATTATTGACTACTGGGATAAGAATGAGGTGCAGATCGAGGCGCTCCTTGAAATGAAAGGCGCTGAGAAAAAGGATATTGAAAAGAACCTGGACGCATGGAAACTCGAGACCAGGGGAAATGCTTCTGAAGTATATATAAATTCAGCAGGCGGTGGAACCTGGGACGGAAATATCGATATGACCGCCCTGGAAGGGCCAATGGCCAGTCTAACCGAAATTATCTCTCCGCTACAGGAGATGATAGGGCCCTTGCTTGAAGGAATTTCAGGAAACCCGCTTCCGCAGGAATTCTACGATAATATGGCAGAGATGAAATTCGATTACGAAGCCTACCGGAAAGATGGAGATAAATACCTTGAAAAGTGGGAGAAGAAGATGGAAAAAGGCTTCGGGAAAGATTTTGAAAGATCCATGGAGGAATGGGCAGAGCGATTTGAAAAAGATTCGGCTATGTGGAAACGAAACGCCAAAGAGACCGCCGAACTCGAAAAGAGAATGGAAGCCTGGGGAGAAGAGTTT
The DNA here is from genome assembly GCF_042684505.1 of Salinimicrobium flavum. Lineage (NCBI taxonomy): Bacteria > Pseudomonadati > Bacteroidota > Flavobacteriia > Flavobacteriales > Flavobacteriaceae > Salinimicrobium > Salinimicrobium flavum. The sequence continues at coordinate 128,746 of NZ_JBHULT010000008.1, read as the reverse complement.
GGAAAAAGTATGGAAGCCTGGGGAGAGAATTTCGGGAAGGAAATGGAAAAATGGGGAGAACAGGTAGGAAAAGAAATGGAATCCCGATATGGTGACAAAAAAGTGGTGGTACTGAAAGACAGTGATGCTGCTAAAAAAACCATAAGGATCAGGATGCCCCGAAACGGACAGGTGAAAATGAACATTCGCCATGGGGATGTGAAACTTAACGGGGAAACAAAGAACCTCAGAGGGAATATTTCCCACAGTAAGTTCTCGGCCAATACCATCTCGGGAGAAAAGACCGACCTTAAGGTGTCTTATACCCCGGTAAAGGTGAAGCAGTGGAATTACGGGATGTTGAATGCATCTTACGTGCAGGATCTTAATATTGATAAGGCGGTAAGCATAAAACTTACCTCCAATTCAAGCGAGGTGACCGTGAAGGAGCTGGAAAACAACGGTATCTTTAAAGGGACTTTCGGGGAGCTGGTGATAGATAAGCTGGGAACCGGGTTCAACAGTCTTGACATCATCCTCGAGAACAGCGACCTTAAACTTGACCTGCCAGATGTTGCCTATAATTTCACCTACACGGGGACTAAAAGTAAGCTGACTTACCCGGAAGGTTTAAAGGTAAAATCCAGTAAATCCTATAACACTGAGAAATTGCAGGGGTTCAGTAAAAATAAGAATGCAAATGCTTCGGTTTCTATAAGTGCGAGTTTTAGTGATGTATTGCTGAAGTAAATTTCATGGATTACTTTTGTCAAAAAAGTAAATGCAGGAAAACGAATTTTTAGATTTCATTGCCGGCTTAACAGAAGGATTCACTCCCGTTGTTGATGCCGGCTTTTCTGTTAAGGAATATATTCCTGTTGATCTCTCTGCGGAAAATAAGGAACTCACCCCTACCGCACTTTCCACTCCGGAAGGATTATCAAAATATCTCGACGGTTTCCTTTCCCGAACGGGTATGAAAATAGCGTGGGGCGGGTATAATGAAAAACGCGGATTGTACAGGCGGAGCAGTCTGTTTTCTGAAGCCATTGATGAAGACCTGGTAAGAGATGTTCACCTGGGAATGGATATCTGGGCACCTGCGGGAACTCCCGTATTGGCCGTGCTTGATGGAAGAATCCATAGCTTCAGGGATAATGACAATTTTGGAGACTATGGCCCTACCATAATCCTGGAACATAATTTTGAAGAACGTAAATTCTATACCCTTTACGGCCATTTAAGCAGAGCATCTCTTCAGGAATTAAAGGTTGGGGTAAGGGTAAACAGGGGGCAGCAGATAGCTGTCCTGGGCAGCCCCTTAGAAAATGGGGAATATGCACCTCATTTACATTTCCAGATCATAAAGGACCCTGGAAACAGGATAGGAGATTATCCCGGAGTTGCGTGTAGAAAAGAGTTGTCGCATTATCTTCAAAACTGTCCCGATCCCAATCTCCTGCTAAAGATCCCGTTTTCTATCTAGATCTTACCCGCTGTACTTTTTCAGCATCTTTTATGGGAATACTGATCATGGTCTTATCCCAGGCCAGGTTGAGCATTACAAAATTATAAGCTTCGGTAAAACTAATGGTGAACTGTTCGACGACCTCGTCCAGGGGCGTAACGTCAACCTCAATGGTTAATACGTCATAATCTGCTACCCGGAAGGGGACTTCATTTGCTGTGATTCCCCAGGGATACATTTCAGAATTAAAGATCACCTTCCAGGTATCTTCCATCGGGATGGTCCAGAGGGTATATTTTCCTTCGGGAAGAAGGGAGCCGTCTACAAGAATGTCTTTGGTAGTGGTAAAAGTTGTGGCTTCGTTGGCTCCTGTGCGCCACACTTGATCGAAAGGAACGAGTCCCCCGAAGATCTGTCTGTCCTTTTTATAAGGACGATTGTAAAATACTTCCAGGCTAAGCCCGTCCTTTTGATAGGTGACTGTATCTTCGGGACTATAGGATTTCGTATTGATCTTAAAGATAAAATACGAAACCATAATGGCCATTATAAGAACAATGACTCCAATAAAGCTACGCTCCAGGATTTTTCTCATAATAGCAAGGGAACAAAGTTTAGGCCGAAGTTATATAAAAAGACTGTCCAAAAAAAGTATTTTTTCGCGGTGGTTAGACTGGGTTCCCATATATAATGGTTGGCAGATTAACGAAAATTTCTTTCTCTGGACAGTTAATATAAAACAGCAGCAATAAATTACATTGCTTTAAGGGCGACGACCTTGCTTCTTCTGGAAGGATCAAGTACCTGTTCCCCGGTCCTGAACCTCTCAGCCTTTTCCAGGCTCATGATGATAGACGATCTTTGTTTTTTAAGGATCTTAAGGACTTCTTTGGGAAGTTTCCCCTCCTCCAGGATCTCATCATAAAGCTGCAGGTTCTCTTCATCCCTTTCCCTGCATTTTTTAAGCAGTTTTAAGGGACGGCTTCTGGTAAGGGCTTTTTTCTCTTCCCTCCAGTCACGATCCAGGTTACCTTTCTGGATCCATTCTTTTTCAGGCTCAACACCGGCTTGAACCAGTTGTTCTGAGATCTCATAGCTAAACCTGTTGCGGTTCACACTTTCAAAATTGAAAAACCGCTTTAGTTCTACCTGCTGAACATCTTCCCCGGCATTATAGTATACTCGCTCAGCTTCAAAGCTTGCCGACAGGAGCCAGTTTAACTTCTTAAATTTAGAGTAACGATCTTCCATATTAGTCCTTTTTAGATTATAAGACCAATATACTTTGGAGATCATATTTTGCTCTGCCAAGCAATTGTTAAAACGCTGATTTTTAATAGAATATTCGGTAAATTTTAAGAAAAATAAAAAAATCTTAAGAAAAAATTGGTGTGGTAATTCTTACCTGAACAACTGTTCCAATACGTCACCTACAAAGTAAGCGAGCAAGGCTGCGAGTCCTCCCAAAAGAAGAGTCTCCATAATGCCTATGAAAATATTCTTTTCAGCCACTATACTTTTAAAGCTGCCCACTATAGCGAGGGCCACACCTGTAAGTATGCAGGAATAAACAAAAAGTTCGGGCTTTTCGATCGACATATCAGCACCTGCGAAGAAATATGATAGTAAGGGTACAGAACCCACCGCTAAAAAGCTAAAGAAGGTTACGGCAGCAGTCTTATAAGGGGCCTTATCACTTTTAGTCATTTCAAGTTCCTCCTTCATCATGGTATCTACCCACACATCTTTGTCTGAGATAATCACTTCTATCACCTGTTCCAGGAGCTCTCCTTTAAAACCTTTTGCGGCATAGATCTCCCTGATCTCTTCGATCTCTTTATCCCGCAGGTTCTCAATTTCCCAGTATTCCACCTGCCGGTGTTTTTCAAAAGAATCCCTTTCTGCCTTAGTGGAAAAGAAGTTCCCTACAGACATTGAGAAACCATCAGCAATAAGGTTGGCCAGCCCCAGGATCACCACTACAGAGATCCCAAGGTTGGCACCTTCAGCGCCGGCAACTACTGCAAATGTTGTGATAGCCCCGTCTATCCCTCCGTAAACGAATTCGGCGATGTATTCTTTATTGAAGAAGAGGATCTTTCCCTGGGAATGGAGTTTTTTTTCCTGCATGTGGCATTATTTGAAAATGAGGTTATTCGGGTCCATGAGGTTCTCTTCCGGTCTCCATGTCGATCTCTATTTCCACCTTCACATCCTTCTCGAATCTTTTCCCCTTGATCTCGTCGTGCCTGTGGAATTCGGGTGTCGGAATTTCCAGCTGGACTTTATATTTTCCTTCCTTCGGAATTTTAAAGAATGCGCCATAATGGAGCAGGAATGGATGCCAAAGGAGTGGAAAATCGGTCTCTATGATCTGCTTTCCGTCCTCATCGAGAACTTTTCCGCGAATTTTTAAACCCGGAATAAAACGTTTGTCTTTTTTGTCTCTCACCACGATCTCCAGGTGCGTATTAAAACCCTCTTTAGGAGTGTTCCATTTCAGCTTTCCTTCCTGCAGTTGGTAAGTGCCTTCAGCTTCTTCAGAAGCCAGGCTTATGATGTAGTCATCCACTTCCTTTTCGGCGTGGTTGTCCATCTCTTTCATGTAATCCAGCGCCGCGGTATATGCTTTCCCCTGGTCTTCTGCCAGTTTGATCTTTTTTTCGTTGTCTTCGATTTTCATTTTTTTGGTCTTAAAGGTTAGTCTCTTTAAGATAAGTATCAGGGCCTGCTTTTGCTGCTAAAGACCTGTTAAAAAGAGAATCGGAAATGGTATTTTCATATGCGTTTTCCGGAGGTCCTTCAGGCAGTTCCAAAAAATTAAATCCGGTTTTGGGTTTTGCTTGAATTTTTTCTACGGAAGGGGATGTCGAATTTTACCATTTTACCTGTATGGAGTGGTTCCTTTCACCTGGTAGGGATCACGCAGCTTACGGCGGAGAAGAAGTGCTGCAATGGCTGCGGTTATCAAGCCTGAAACAGCTGCCCACAACACACTCTGAAGGATATAGTTGGTTGTATTGAAATATTCCTCTGCTTCTTCCCGGGTCATTTCTCCTGCTTCAATCGAATATTCAGTAATGTTCCTGAAATAGTTGGGGGTAATAAATTCAATAATGAGCAGCTGCACGAAAGGGGAGAGGATGACAATGCCGAGCGTGAGGATAGCTCCGGTCTTAAAGCCATCTGTCCAGCTCATAAATCCGTTGTGATAATTCTTTCTTTTGTCGTACAGGGCAAGCAAATAGATCCCTATGGCGACGATTCCAAAAAAGCTGGTGTAAAAAGAGTGCTCGGCAATATATTCATCGTGAAGTCCAAAATATTTTTCACCAAGCATCCACAGGATCATAGCGACAGAGAAAATAACAGACCATTTGATCTCGATGCGGTATTTGCTCATAGCCATAGTTAAGGTTGGTACCTTAAAAATAGGAAAAAAAGAAACCTGTTTGGAAATTGGGGCAAAAAAAATGCCGAAGCGAGTGCTTCGGCATATGAGTATTCTGTTCTTTGGACATCTCTCTATACAAATAGAGGAGAAATAAAGCTCAAAAGATTATTTATCTACCAGTACCCAGTCTCCTTTGTCAAGTAAAGGAATGGCCTGTTTGAATTTCATGCTCTTATTCTCTCCGGTCATCACATTTTTAATGGTGACCTTGTCGTTACGTCCAATCTTTGGGCGTTCCCTGGTAATGGTTTCGGTAACCTGCGGGCGTCGCTGCGTTTGTCCGGCAGCCCGGCTTTGTGAGGCACGTTCATCCATGTTGGGGATCTCTTCTTTTGAGGTCTCCACCTTTTCACGGCTTCTTACCTGCCTGGCTTCATGGATCTGGCTTGGGTTGGGTGCAGGCAGTTCCCCTTTGAAAAGGAAGGAGATCACATCCCGGTTCACCTGGTCCAGCATCACCTTGAACAATTCAAATGCTTCGAACTTGTAGATCAATAATGGATCTTTTTGCTCATGAACAGCCAGCTGCACACTCTGTTTTAGTTCATCCATCTTTCTCAAGTGCGTTTTCCACGCATCATCGATAATGGCTAAACTTATGTTCTTTTCAAAGTCATGGATAAGTTGTTTTCCTTCAGACTCGTATGCTTTCTCCAGATTGGTAACCACAGAAAGTGTTTTCACCCCATCTGTGAAGGGTACAGAGATCCTTTCAAAGTTATTCCCCTTATCTTCCCACACCTGTTTGATCACGGGATAAGCGGCCGCAGCACTGTGCTTCATCTTTTCCTGGTAGTGCTCGTAAGCAGATTTGTAAACCGTACGCGCAATCTTCAGGAAATCCATTTTCTCGAACTCGTCTTCCGTAATTGGGGAGCTCATGGAGAAATATCTTATCAGTTCAAATTCGAAATTCTTAAAGTCGTTCGCGAGCTTATTGCTTTCAGCGATCGCTTCAGAAGTATCATAGATCATATTGGCAATATCCACCCGCAATCTATCCCCAAAAAGGGCGTGGTAACGGCGTTTGTACACCACCTCCCGTTGCGCGTTCATCACATCGTCATACTCCAGCAGTCGCTTACGTACCCCGAAGTTATTCTCTTCCACTTTCTTTTGTGCCCTTTCTATTGATTTGGAGATCATGGAATGCTGAATCACTTCACCCTCCTCAAGACCCATACGGTCCATAAGTTTGGCGATCTTTTCAGATCCAAACAACCTCATGAGGTTATCCTCCAGTGAAACATAGAACTGGGAACTTCCCGGGTCCCCCTGGCGACCTGCACGACCTCTCAGCTGCCTGTCCACCCGTCTGGAATCGTGACGTTCTGTACCTACTATGGCAAGACCTCCTGCTTCTTTCACTTCAGGGCTTAGTTTGATATCTGTACCCCGGCCGGCCATGTTGGTGGCAATGGTCACCACCCCGGCATTACCTGCTTCGGCAACGATATCTGCCTCCTTCTTGTGTAGTTTGGCGTTCAGTACATTGTGGGGAACTTTCCGAAGGGTAAGCATACGGCTCAATAATTCAGAAATTTCTACGGAAGTGGTACCTATCAACACCGGTCTTCCTGCCCTTGAAAGTTCGGTAACGTGTTCAATTACCGCATTATATTTCTCACGTTTCGTTTTGAATACGAGGTCTTCTTTATCTTTTCTGGCAATAGGACGGTTAGTTGGGATCTCCACTACATCAAGTTTATAGATCTCCCATAATTCCCCGGCTTCTGTAACAGCAGTACCGGTCATACCCGATAATTTGCTATACATCCTGAAGTAATTCTGCAGCGTGACCGTTGCGAAAGTTTGGGTTGCATCCTCGATCTTCACGTTCTCTTTGGCTTCAATTGCCTGGTGTAGCCCGTCACTGTAACGACGCCCTTCCATGATACGCCCTGTTTGCTCATCAACGATCTTCACCTTATTGTCCATCACCACATATTCGGTATCCTTTTCGAACAAGGTGTAGGCTTTCAACAGCTGTCGAAGGGTATGAATACGTTCACTCTTAACGCTGTAATCGCGGAAGAGTTCTTCTTTTTTCTCAGCTTCTTCTTCTTTTGAAAGACCTAGTTTTTCGATGCCTGCGATCTCCATTCCAATTTCGGGCATCACAAAGAAATCGGGGTCATCTTTTCCTGAAAGGAATTCGATCCCTTTATCTGTAAGGTCGATCTGGTTATTCTTCTCTTCAATAACAAAGTATAGCTCGGCATCAACTTTCGGCATTTCCCGGTTATTGTCTGCCATATACTTGTTCTCGGTCTTTTGGAGCAGAGTTTTGATCCCTTCCTCACTAAGGAACTTGATCAAAGCTTTGTTCTTTGGGAGCCCGCGGTACACACGCAGCAGCTGGAAACCGCCATCTTCGGTGTTGCCTGAGGCAATAAGTTTCTTGGCTTCGGCAAGTACTCCGGTAAGATATTTACGCTGGGCCTCCACAATATTAGAAATAGCAGGCTTTAGTTGATCGAATTCATGTACATCACCTTTTGGGATTGGACCTGAAATGATAAGCGGAGTCCTGGCGTCATCTACCAGAACAGAATCCACCTCATCCACGATCGCGTAGTTGTGCACGCGCTGCACAAGGTCATCGGGAGAATGGGACATGTTGTCACGCAGGTAGTCAAACCCGAATTCGTTATTTGTTCCGTAGGTGATATCGGCATTATAGGCTTTACGCCTTGCAGCCGAATTTGGTCTGTGATAGTCAATACAGTCAACAGTCAAACCGTGAAACTGGAACAGGGGTGCCATCCAGGCGCTGTCCCTTTTGGCAAGGTAATCGTTCACGGTCACCAGGTGCACTCCGTTCCCCGTAAGGGCGTTGAGGTACATTGGCAGGGTAGCTACCAAGGTTTTACCTTCCCCGGTCTGCATTTCTGCGATCTTTCCCTGGTGCATAGCGACACCTCCAATAAGCTGCACGTCATAGTGCACCATATCCCAGGTAATGGGTTTACCGGCTGCATCCCAGGAGTTGCTCCAAATAGCGTGGTCGCCGTCGAGGTTTACGTAATCTTTTTCTGCGGAAAGTTCACGATCATAGGCAGAGGCAGTTACCTGCAGCTGTGTATTATGGGCAAACCTTCTTGCAGTTTCCTTTACGGTCGCAAAGGCTTCCGGAAGTATCTCGTTCAATACCTCCTCAGAAGTTTGATAGGATTTCTCCTTTAAACTGTCTATTTCAGCGTAGATCTCTTCTTTTCGGGTGATATCTTCAGAGGCGTCAGCTTCGGCATTAAGGCTTGTTATCTGTTCGTTTACCTCTTTTAGGGCTTCCTGTATCTTATTTTTGAAAGTGGCGGTTTTGGCGCGAAGTTCATCTAAAGAAAGGGCTTCAAACTCTTTTTCCAGCTCTTTAATCTTCGAAACAACGGGTTGAATTTCCCTAATGTCCTTTTTAGACTTGTCGCCAACAAAAACTTTCAATACTGAATCTAAAAAACTCATAGTTTTTATTGTTTTATTATGTCAAATGTACGAATAAAAAAAGCCTCAATTTTGAGACTTTTTTCTTCTATTTATTTTGTGTGCTTCTAATACTCATCCTCATTCCAGAGATAATCTTCATCGGTAGGATAATCTGGCCAGATCTCCTCGATCGAATCATAAGAATCTCCTTCATCCTCTATCGCCTGCAGGTTTTCAACAACCTCCAGCGGGGCACCCGTCCTGATGGCGTAATCAATTAACTCATCTTTTGTTGCGGGCCATGGTGCATCACTTAGGTAGGATGCTAATTCTAATGTCCAATACATTGGTTAATCGGTTTTAATTTTTGCAAAAATAATTTTTTTGACGAGAAAGTCAAGAAAAAAATCATTTATTTATCATTAATTTTAAGAACGTGTGACCGTGAATGTTTCCAGGCAAAAACGGCCGTTCAAAAGTGTGAAATTAGCTGTCTTTCTGCGGGATCCATTGAATTTCGTTGGTCTTTAGATCCTGAGTCAACTTTCGTGCCAGCACAAACAGGTAATCGCTAAGGCGGTTCAAATACTGCAAAACTTCTTCTTCAAAGGGTTCCAACTCATGTAAAGCAGTCGCTAAACGTTCAGCGCGGCGGCATACACAGCGGGTAATGTGACAAACTGACACGGCTTTGTGTCCGCCGGGAAGTACAAAATGTGTCATTTCAGGTAATTCTTCATTCATGCAATCCATTTCTTTCTCCAGAAGCTGGATATCTTCCGCAGAGATCTTTGGGATGTTGAGCCTTGCTTTTCCGCTTTTTAAGGTAGCCCTGGCGGGATCTGTGGCGAGGATGGAACCTATGGTCAACAGCCGGTCCTGAATCCTCAACAGGATCTCGTGACTGTGCTTATCTACCTCGTGATCCCTTAGTAGTCCTATATGGGAATTCAGTTCATCCACAGTGCCGTAACTTTCAATACGAATATGATGTTTGGGAACGCGGGTACCTCCGAAAAGGGCGGTTGTGCCTTTATCTCCCGTTTTGGTATAGATCTTCATTTGATTTTTGTTTTATGGCCTGTCACATGTAAGTGTGGAAGGACGCCTAAAATAAGGAAAAATGCAGGGGTTGTAAAAAATACGCGGCATTATTTGGGTACCGTGACCAGAAGGGTTCTTATACGATCTTATTACTCTCTTTAGCATTAGGGGTTTCCTGGTTGAGCAACCTGCGTCTTTCAAGAATCTTTTTTCTTCTTCTGCGGCTTCTTATATACAAAGCGAAAGCCACCACAACACACCCCAGCGCAAGGTAAAGGAATAGTTCGTTGGTCAGGAAATCGGTCATAGCAATAGGTTTGGTACTTCATAAATATACCAAATCCCTGCGGAAGGCTTAAAATTTTAACCAGACTTTTAGGAATTTTTCAGCTATCGGTTCCTGCGTCGCTCGTGGTATCTCTTGCGGAAACTGCGGTTCTTCTTATTCTCCCTGTTTTTCTTTGCCCGGTTTCGGTTCCAAAGAAAAAAAGCCAGGAAGACCACAATAATGACAAGGTACAGGAGAGTATCGCTATCGAGAAAAGACATTAAAACTTAGAATTTAGAAGGTGGTTTGTTCCTGTTCCGGTTTCCACTGATGCTGATCATACCGAAAATACGATATTTTTAGAAAACCGAAATTTTACTTCGTACTTCCTACTTTTACCCCCGTACTTCAAGATTCATTTCCTTTCTCTCGTCGCTTTCCACCATACCGTCGCGTAGCCTTATGATCCTGTGTGCATGCCTGGCGATCTCTTCCTCGTGGGTTACGAGGATCACGGTATTTCCTGCTGCATGTATGTCATCAAACAGGTTCATGATCTCTACGGAAGTTTTGGAATCGAGGTTTCCGGTAGGCTCATCGGCGAGGATAATAGAAGGTTTGTTCACTAAAGCTCTTCCCACGGCCACCCGCTGTCGTTGTCCTCCCGAAAGCTGGTTGGGTTTATGGTCCATCCTGTCGGCCAGGCCTACATCGGTAAGGACCTTTTCGGCCCTTTCCTTGCGTTCGGTTCTTGTAGCCCCGGCGTAGATCATGGGTAACGCCACGTTGTCAAGGGCAGTGGTGCGGGGCAGGAGGTTGAAAGTTTGGAAAACGAATCCTATCTCCTTGTTCCTTATCTCGGCAAGGTCATTGTCGCTCATCTGGCTAACATCGTTTCCGTTGAGGATGTATTGGCCCGAAGTGGGCGTGTCCAGACATCCCAGGATGTTCATTAAAGTAGATTTCCCGGAACCTGACGGACCCATAAAGGCCACATACTCGCCCTTATCAATGTCGAGGTCGATGCCTTTTAAAACTTTTACAATTTCCTGCCCCAGGGAGAAATCCCGGGTAATATTCCTGATCTTTATTACGCTGCTCATAAGCAAAATTGAATTCAAAAGGTTAGACGCAGGGAAGAGGATAATGTTACATTCGATCAATTATCAGTTATCAATTATCAATGAACAATTAGCAGAATCGATTTAATTATTCGGTATTTGATCCTCATCCCACACCCCCTCCTCACCTCGGCGGGCAGGCTCTCCCTGAGGGAGAGGAGCTACATGAATTACTCCCTCTCCTCTGAAGAGGGTGGGGAGAGGATGAGATTTTTCATTGTTACCGTCTTTGCGAGGGGGGCAACCGACCGCGGCAATCTCCCGTTGTGATGTCACCGCGCTTCTTTGCCCCGGCCCTAAAGCCCGCCTGCCGGCAGGTGTGGCATTGGTGACCTATTTTATGATTCTCATCCCACACCCCCGCCCCACCACGGCAGACAGGTTTGCAAAGAGGAAAAAACCTAAATTACACCCTGATCACAAAATGCTCTTTTTCCTGTTCCTGCCGGAAGAAAACCAAACCCCAGAAAAAGGTATCTATGGTAACGGTCACAGACGGATGTTTTTTGATCTCTTCCCATGCTTCTTCCATCCCTGCCGACCAGTGAATATCATCGAAGATCATGACCGTATCGTTATGTACAGTGGGAAGCAATTTTTCAAAATAACGTAAAGTCGCTTCTTTCCGGTGATTGCCGTCTATATATAGTAGTGAGTATTGAGTATTGAGTATGGAGTTGGGTTTACCCGGCACGGATTGCAAATCTGCGCCATCTGTTCGTCGGTTGTAAGTTGTCGGTTGTGGGTTGTCGGTAGTGGAAAAATTGGAATTTGGCCCGCCTTCGCCAGGGCTTCGGCGGGTAAAGATTTGAGATTTGGAATTTATGTCCTCTGCCCTCTGCCCACTGTCCTCCAGAAAAGCTTCAAATTTCCCAACCTTAGGCTCAATTCCTGAAAAGTTAAACCTATCGAACTGCTCCTTTGCTATAGCAGCTGTTTCAAGACATCCTTCTATCGTGGTAATCTTTACTTCATTTCCTGCTGCCATAGCCGAAGTTCCCAGCCCCAGGGAGGTGCCGAGTTCCAGTGCCCGGTCCACCTTGAGGTAACGTACCAGCCTGTTTAGGAGTCGGGCGCGCTTCGTGGAAATTCCGGCGTTTTTTGCTATTTCGGAAACCCTGCGTTCATCAGATCTGAATGTTCTGCTTCCGGCGCCGAAGTCTTTTATTTTAATAATTCTTTTATCCTTCCGCAGCGCTCTTCGGTATTGCTTCAGGATCGCGTAAGCGGGATATTCCTTTTTGTCATAAAAGCATTTCGTGACCAGATTGAATACAAACGGCGAGTGTACCCCATGTTGGTTCGTGGAGCGAAGGAGGAACTTTATGTAAGCAAAAATAATGTGCATCGTACTTCAACCCTTTCAGGGTTCCAAACCCTGAAAGGGTTCGTTCGTATATTCTTTTTGATGGTATATTTTAAAGTTTTCCAAATCACCAAACAATTCAAAAACTTCCTTTTTCTTAACTATAGCTTCTTCTTTTATAAATTCATGATAAGAACTCCATTGATAAGAAGAAATGTTTTCAGCAACTGAATGATGAACAGGATTGTTATGGATGTAGAATATCAATTTTCTCAAATAATCTTCAGAAGTTATTCTCTTACGTTCAAAGGGTTTTTCCAGAAGACTTCCTGTTCTTCCGTATTTCTTATTAATTGCCTGAACATATGCATTAAATAAATGACCGAGCTGTCTGGAGGCATCAGGTTTCTTCGGTTCTTTCCCCGGAGAAAATAAATAGTCCTCCTTCTTAATTTCACTGTCAGTTTTGAGATAAATAAGTACATGAAAATGATTCTGCATTAGGCACCAGGCAAAGGTATCGGCTACAGCATACATGTATTTCTTATAGAGTCGCAGGAAATGTTGATAATTATCCTCCTCAAAAAAGATGTTTGAACCGTTGTTCCCACGGTTGTAGATATGGTAGAAGTTTCCCGGTTCTATAGGTTCGATCTGCAATTTTTTTATTTTGAGGAAAGAAATTAAATATAAAATTTCATTAAACCAACCACTTTCAGGGTAAAAACCCGCTGAAAGGGTTGGGTAATCGGTCACCCCTTTCGGCGGCTTGGAGCCCCGAAAGAGGGTTAGGTGTAATCAACCGCTTTCAGGGTTAAAAACCGCTGAAAGGGTTGTAACTACTCCATCTTCGCTCCCAACTCAAACCACCTCTCCGTTTTCTTCTCGATCTCATCTTCGGTCTTTTTGAGGGACATCGAAGTTTTGGCGATCTCATCGGGATTTAACTCCTGCAGGAATTTCTGCTGAATCTCTTCTTTCTTTTTCTCGAGGTTATGGATCTCCCGCTCCAGCTTCTGGTATTCCTTCTGCTCGTTATAGGTAAGTCCGGCAGAAGGAGTTTCTTTCTTCCATTCCTTTTTGTCGGTTGGCGTTTCAGGTTTGGCTGCAGGCTCAGGTTCCTTGCTGGATTCATACTCCCGGTAATCGGTATAATTTCCGGGGAAATCCACAATTTCAGTATTGCCTTTAAACACGAACAGGTGATCTACGATCTTGTCCATAAAATACCGGTCATGGGAAACCACGATGAGGCAGCCCGGAAAATCTAAAAGGAAGTTTTCCAGAACGTTCAGGGTCACGATGTCCAGGTCGTTGGTAGGCTCATCCAGGATGAGGAAATTTGGATTCTGAATAAGCACGGTACACAGGTAAAGGCGTTTTCTCTCGCCCCCGCTGAGTTTCTCCACAAAATCGTATTGCTTCTTGCGGTCAAAGAGAAAACGTTCCAGCAACTGCTGCGCAGAGATCTGCCTTCCCTTTTTAAGCGGAATATAATCCCCGTATTCCCTGATGACGTCTATTACCTTCTGACCTGGTTTTACCTCAATTCCCCGCTGGGTGTAATACCCGAATTTCACGGTTTCACCGATCACGACCTTGCCCGAATCTGGTTGAACAGCGCCTGTCATAATGTTCAGGAAAGTGGATTTTCCTGTTCCATTCTTGCCAATGATCCCCAGGCGGTCACCCGGCTGGAAGTTGTAATTGAATTTATGCAACAGTTCCAGGTCGCCATAGCTTTTCGAAATATTATGGAACTCTACAATTTTATTGCCCATACGTTCCATATTGATCTCCAGTTGCACCTGGTGGTCATTACGGCGTTTGGAAGCCCGGTCCTTGATCTCGTGGAAATCTTCGATGCGGGATTTCGACTTGGTGGTACGGGCTTTTGGCTGTCGCCGCATCCAGTCAAGTTCTTTCTTGAAAAGCTGTTTAGCCTTATCGGTATTGGTTTGATCAAGGGAGATCCTTTCTTCCTTTTTGTCGAGGTAATAGGAGTAGTTTCCTTTATATGTGTACAGGTTACCATCTTCCAGTTCTACGATCTCATTACAAACCCGTTCCAGGAAGTAGCGGTCGTGGGTAACCATGAAAATGGTAAAATTCTCTTTGCGGAAGAATTCCTCCAGCCATTCGATCATGTCCAGGTCGAGGTGGTTGGTGGGCTCATCCATGATGATAAGATCCGGTTTGTTGAGGATCATGGAAGCGAGCGCCAGTCTTTTTTTCTGTCCTCCGCTCAGGCTCCCCACCATGGCATGCAGGTCTTCCAGATTGAGCTTGAAAAGTATTTGTTTGTAAGTGGATTCGAAATCCCAGGCCTGGTGGGCCTCCATCTGTTCAAATGCTTTTTGATAGGCTTCGGAATCTTCCGGATTCTCCAGGGCCTTTTCATAGCGCTCTATTACCTTCAGGATCTCATTGTCTGAAGCGAAGATGGTCTGCTCTACGGTAAGTTTCGGATCCAGGTTTGGTTCCTGCGGAAGGAAAGCGGTGGTAATATCCTTTCGAAACACCACCCGACCTTCATCGGGAGTGTCTGCTCCTGAGAGGATGTTGAGCAGGGAGGTCTTTCCCGTTCCGTTCTTGGCCACAAAACCCACTTTCTGTCCCTCATTGATCCCGAAGGAAATTCCCCGAAAGAGTTCCCGCTCCCCGTAAGCTTTGGCTATATTTTCAACCGATAAGTAATTCACGCAGTTATTTTTTGCAAAAGTAGGGATTTCAATGATCAATGAGCAATTAACAATTAGCAGAGACTATTAGAAGATTTTTAAGCCGTCTTTGCGAGGGAGGGGACAACCCGACCGCTGCAATCTCACGTTGGGGAGAGTTCTTTCGTGAAAAGTAAAAAAGAAAAATTGGAGGTCCTAAAGAAGGAGATTGCTTCAGTCGCTCTGCCGAGCTCCCCTGCCTACCGGCAGACAGGTTCGCAAAGACGGAAAGAATTTTAATATGATGTTGCGAACGAAAAGGAATGGTTTTGCCATGAAGAAGGATTATTAATTCCTCTCATTGCCAGGCTAGGCTTTGTTTGAATGCCATTGCAAATCGAATGAAATAGAGCTATGTAATATTTTTGTAGAATCACTTCCGGGAGCGTAAACAAAATATTTTTTTATCTTCCCCGTTAGAATAGAGCAAATTTGTTGGAGGTATAGAGAAAAATCCTTTTTATTTGTAAACCAATTGAAGCATATTCCAAATCTTATGAAAAAATATCTTTTAGGCCTACTCTTTGTTTTGGCTGCTACACTTACCGGCTATTCTCAAACCTTTAGTTACGGGCTTAAAGGAGGAATTAACTATTCCATGGGCGGCGAGATCCAGGGTAATAATTCTACACTTAGTTATTGGGACGGAATAGCAGAAGGGGAAGGAGCTCTTGGATTTCACGGAGGAGTTTTTGGACAAGTAAATTTTGGAAAGTTCTTTATCCGTCCGGAAATCGTTTATAGTTCCTTAACACAGGAATTTGCAATTCCTAAAAGGGATGAGAATACGGAATTTAATGTTCAAACTTTTACAATCCCTGTTCTTCTGGGTTACAACATATACGGACCCTTGGATATTTATGCAGGTCCGGTTTATTCCAATATTCTGGAATCTCAAATTCCTGACGAGGAACTAAATGACCATATTGTAGTGCAGAATACTCCCATTAATGCACAAATAGGTGCTAAAGTAGAATTCGGACGTTTTGGCGTCGACGTGCGATATGAACATTCGTTGTCTGATGCAGAGAGACAAGCAGTGGATTTTATAAATAGTGAATATGGAGGTAATCAGGGAGGAGCTAACAAGGGCTGGTTCAATGATTCCCGGTTAAATCAGGTTATTGTTAGTTTGATCTTTAAAATTGGCGGACCCGGACTTAATGAAGGACGCCGCAGAGGTAGATCTTGCTATTAAAATTCTATTGTCTTTCTTGGGTACTTACTTTTTAACTTTTTCAAAAAAGTCCTGACAGATCTTAAAGGCATAATAAATTCAGTTAGATCTTATTTTGTGACTGAGAAGGAGGTACGAATGCTGCAATCTATTTTCAGTTTGGATTTATGAACTCTGCTTCTGTTATAATTCAATGCAGAATGAGCCTTTTTGCCGCAGCAGTCTAACTTTGAATGGTATCGTAGAAGAGATTCTTCAGTCGCTCTAAGAGCCCCCCTGCCTACCGGCAGATGGAAAAATCTTTAGATCGCCCCTAAAAAGAGATTCTTCAGTCGCTCTTCCGAGCTCCTTCTGAATGACACTTCAGATTCAACAAACCACAACAACAATCAAAAAGGCCAAAAGCCAACAGCTAAAGGCTAACAGCCATTAGCTAACAGCCAATAGCTTTTCGAATTAACACCAATTAACAAAGTAGTGCTTCAATTATTTTATTATTAACATTCAACACCTATATTTGTCTTAACCTTATTAGTCCCGAATGAGTGTCAGGCCATTAGTACTTGTTGTTTGCGTTTTAATTTTTCTTTCTTCCTGTGTGCCGACAAAGCGGCTGAAATATCTGCAGGAGAGTGAAGCCACCATTGACAGCGTGATCTCGGTGGAACGCATTCAGAAACCTTACCGCATTCAGATCAATGACCTGCTGAGCATAAGGGTGAAGGCACTTGACCAGGAGCTGGTGGGGATGTTCAACCCTATTGGGGAGGAGAATCCTAACGCAACAGGGGAAGAAAGACTTTATTACGACGGTTTTTTGGTGGACCGACATGGGAACATCAGGGTGCCTACTTTGGGAAATGTGAAGGTGTTGGGGTATACGGTAGACGAGGTGCGGGAGATGATCGAAAAAGAGTTGCTGGAAAAGTATTTTACTGAACAGGCAAACATATTCGTCACCGTTAAACTTGCCGGAATAAGGTACACTACCATTGGTGAGATAGGCTCGGGCAGCCAGGTGATCTATAAGGAGCAGGTGACCATTATGGAAGCCATTGCCAATGCCGGGGATATTTCTGAATTCGGTGACCGTACAGATGTGATCATCGTGCGGCAGTATCCGGGTGGAGAAAAAAGGCACCATATTGACCTTACGACCATAGATGCGATGAGGTCCCCCTACTATTATATTCAGCCCAATGACCTGATCATTGTGAATCCGCTTCCGCAGAAAGCCTGGGGTTTAGGGACTACAGGATTGTCCAATTTCCAGACTTTCACCTCGGTCCTGGCTTTAGTGATAAGTAGTATTTTAATTTTTACACGGTGATGTATGGCACATGAAGACGATCACATTTCAGACGTAGGCTCCACCTTTGACTTTAAAGGTTTTATCCTCAAGGTCTTTAGTTACTGGCAGCTTATCCTTATTTCCATCGCTATTAGTTTAGGGGTGGCATACTATAATAACGTTCGGAAGTTACCGGTTTACCGGTTGGGGAATTCCATTTCCATAAAAGACGATCAGAACCCATTTTTTACCAGTAATACCAGCTTGACTTTTAACTGGGGCGGGACTTCAGATAAGGTGAATACGGCGATGACCATTTTGCGTTCCCGGTCTCATAACGAAGAGGTAGTGGAGCGGCTGCAGTACTATATAGGGTATCAGCAGGATGGTAAATACCAGCGGGTGAATGCCTATGGGTTTACCCCTTTTAAAGTGGTAGCAGATACGGCCGCCTTTCAGGCGCAGGGAAAAACCTTTACCATAAAATTCAAAGATCCCGAAACCTTTACCCTCAGCACTAATTTTCCGACAAGTAACACCCCGGTGTTCAATTACCGCACTAAGGAGAGTTCCTCGGTAGTGGTAGAGGAGGGGGAGTTTGTAAAGGAGTACCATCTCGATGAACCTATTGACCTGCCTTTTTTCAGCGGAAAACTGGTGCCAACACCTATTGCCCCGGTTATTGACAAACCCTATTATTTGCAATTCAAACATTTTGACGGTACCGTTGGCAGATTCAGGGGTGTTTCTGTGAATCCGCAGTCCCAGGGCGCGTCAGTGTTAAACTTGTCCATGACAGGGGATAATAAAGCTGAAATTGTCGACTACCTTAATGGTACGGTGCGGGTGCTGAGCCAGAATATGCTTGAACGCAAGAACCTGTTTGCGACCAAGACCATCCGTTTTATTGACAGTAGCCTGAATGTGAAGGCTATGGAGCTGCAGGTGGTGGAAGATGAGCTGAATAAATTCCGGAATACCAATTCCATCCTTGATATTTCCGCGGAAAGCAGTCAGCTGAATTCAAAACTCTCCGGTCTTGATGTGCGAAAAGAAAGTATTGCCCGCCAACTGGCCTATTATGAGACCTTGCAGGACTACCTGCAGACCCGCAGCGATTATTCAGATGTTCCTGCACCCTCTGTAGCCGGTATCAATGAAGGGAGTATAGTAAGCGGGGTAGGCCGTATTCTGGCTTTGGCCGAAGAGCGCCGTAAGTATGAGTATTCCCTACAGGAGGACTCCCCGGTTTTTGATAACATTGACCGCCAGATCAATGCGGTAAAAGATGTGCTGCTTGAAAATATGGATTCCTCCCAGCGTTTGCTGCGGCAGGAACTTCGGGATATCAATAGGGATATCGCCCTGGCTGAATCAGAGATCAGGAAGCTTCCGCAGGAAGAACAGGACCTGCTAAAGATCCAGCGTAAATATTCGCTGAGTGAACGCACGTACAACCTGTTCCTCGAAAAACGCAGTGAAGCAGGGCTCATCAAAGCAGCCAACGTTAGTGATGTGATGGTGATCGACACCGCCAAGGATACCGGCGGAGGACAAATTGGACCAAACACTCAGCTTAACTACGTAATGGCTTTAATGGTTGGAGGAATGATCCCCTTGACCTTTGTTTTTCTGCTGGTATTTCTGAATACCAATGTCCATAATGCACAGGAAGTAACCAGGTTATCGCCTATTCCCATTCTCGGGATGATCGGGAAGAGCCGCATGGAAACCAACCTGGCGGTGTTTCAGAAACCCAAATCGGCCATTGCCGAAGGTTTCCGGGGCTTGCGATCGAGTCTGCAGTTTATGTATAAAAAGCAGGGCGTCACCGGGTCTAAAACAGTTCTTATTACCTCCTCAGTTTCGGGAGAAGGGAAAACTTTCTGCGCCATGAACCTGGCCACAGTTTTCGCCCTCAGTGAAAAGAAAACCGTGTTGGTGGGTGCCGATTTACGTAAGCCAAAGATCTTTGATGACTTTAAGATCAATAATGATGTAGGGGTAGTCAACTACCTTATTGGCCAGGAATCTTTGGATACCATTATTCAGCCAAGTATGGTGCCATACCTGGATGTGATCACTGCCGGGCCTATTCCGCCAAACCCTTCTGAACTTCTTATGAACGAGCAGATGGAAACCCTCATGGCTGAGCTAAAGGAGCGTTATGATTATATCATCATGGACACCCCGCCTGTAGGGGTGGTGGCTGATGCGCTTAACCTCATTAAATATGCTGATGCCTCCTTATATCTTATCCGTCAGGATTACACTAAACGCGGCATGCTGGAGGTGATCAATGAGAAATACAACAAAGGTGAGGTAAAAAACATCTCCTTCGTTTTAAACCACTTTGTCCACCGCGCCAAATACGGTTATGGTTATGGCTACGGTTATGGTTATGGTTACGGCTATGGCTACGGTCAATACGGGAAAGGCTACGGACAGCAGGAAACACGTAAAAGTAAGCTGAAGAGGAAGTGGAGGGAGATCATGAGGAATTTTGAATAAGCAGTTTCCTCCATTAAACTTATTCTAAGAAAAGTAAGAACCGCTCAGGGAAGTAGTGTTAGGCAGACATAACCCTTTTATCCCTTCTCTCGACCCTATTTTACCTTATTGTTTTGAATTGCTTTAGATTTCACTCTTTTTCCTAAGTCATTTACCGCATATACAATCAAAAGTAACTCCAATCCCACTTGTGGCATTCTGAATCGGAAACCGGAATAGGTAATAACTGTTATCCCAATTGTAGAAATAACCAGTCCCCATGCTAAAGATTTAACTAACGGATTTCCTAAAAATACAAAGATATATAAGAGAGAAAGTAGAGCGAGAAACTGGAAGCCCCAACGCCCAATTTCAAGAATACCTGGTCTGGGAGTTTCAGGAAAGGGATTAAAGGCACTCTTAATTTTAGTACTTACTATCGGGAGGATGAGATGGGGGTTCTTTCTAATGAAATCAAGTGTAGCATTCTTATAAAGCTGCATTTTTTCCACCTCATTATACCTTTTAGAGCGATCAAAATTATAATCCGCAAGAACCAGAGTCTCATCTGCTAGATCTCCTTTGGTGTTGGTGTGATTTTTAATCACCTCCCCGTTCCAGCCTTTTGCCAGTACCGCTCCTGAAGAGGTTGTCAGGACAAATTCATTAGTATCCAGGACATAAAAATTTCTAACGATCCAGGAAAATATAATGCATGTGGCAATAAAAGAGGAAATTATCACCTTCTTCAGCGCAAATTTTCTCTGAAGAAAAAGGACTATCCATACAGAAAAAGGTAAAAAAAGGAAATATGGATGAGATAAAATCAAAATGCCTGCAACAATTGCTTGCCATAAAAACACAGTTCCTTTTTGGTAGTGCCTTAACAACATGTAAATCCAGAGTGTAATTAAGAAAAAGGTAATAGGCTCTGAGAGAAAAACCCGAGAGTAAAGCTGCCAGGCAGGGCTTACTGCATATAAAAAAGTGCCAATAATCAACCCCAGCCCATGAAATTTTAGCAGCTTTAGCATCCTGTAAAAAATAAAAATTCCTAATAGGTGAAGGAGAAACTTAAAAATAATAATGTTAGTCAAGCTATATCCTGAAATCAAAAAAACTCCGGCAATTAAAATCGGCCAAACAGGAGGTCTCCAGGTGCTATGGCCAGCAAATTCATAATTCTTTTGAGAAATAGTATCTTTTTGAAGTTCATTTATCAGTCCATCATCAAAGCTCAAATGTCCATATTTCTGAATTTTTGCCAGGCTGACTCCTAGGCTGACATAGTCATATGCATCACCTCCAATATCATATTTCATCGATTCTGCGGTGAAAAAATTATAAAGAAGGATAGGAAGAGCTAGAGCAATGGCAAAAATTTTGATCCTCTTTAAATAATCTGACATATTACTTTGAAATAGTGTTGTATTTTAAAATGCACCATAAGGCTCTGAGTCCATCTTGCCAGTTAATTTTTTTTCCTTCTTCATACGTTCTTCCATAGTATGATATGCCTACCTCATAAATTCTTATTTTTGGAATTCGACAGATTTTTGCCGTTACTTCTGGCTCAAATCCAAATCTTTTTTCTTTTAAGTCCAAGCCCTTTAAAAATTCTGCACGAAATAATTTATAGCAGGTTTCCATGTCAGTGAGATTTAAATTTGTAAAGGCATTGCTAACAGTTGTCAAAAATTTATTTCCGATGGAGTGCCAGAAGAACAATATGCGGTGAGGATTTCCTCCCATGAATCTTGATCCATATACCACATCAGCTTTACCGGCAATTACAGGCTTTAGAAGTCTGTTATATTCTGTAGGATCATATTCAAGATCGGCATCTTGAATAACTATAAAATCGCCTGCTGCTAGTTTTATCGCTTGATGAAGTGCCGCTCCTTTTCCCAAATTAGAAGTTTGGTGGTAAATGGTTATGTCGGTTTCAGGATTAGCAAGCTTAAATTCTTCCAATAATACCTTTGTTTTATCAGTTGAAGAGTCATTTACTACTATGATCTCCTTTTCAAGAGAGAAATCTAGCTTCAGTTCTTTTAAAACTTCCAGAATGGCAACAATAGTTTTTTCTTCGTTGTAAGCAGGAATAAGAACAGATAATTTTTGCAAGTCTATACTTTTAGATTTGTGGAACAAATAACAATTTTTATTTCATTTTGAAGCTCACATAAATCCTAACTATTTATTTTTTCTGCTTTTTAGGTCAATTTTGAACCGTGAGCTCAGTAACTGCGGAGTTTGAAAATGTAAAAACTGTGTAGAGGCAAATTAATGGTTTTTGTCTATTTTGTTTAATATATGTGCTAAAAAATAATTATATATTTTTGACCTCAACAGAAAATTATATTCTTGCAAGAGGCGCTGTGATATTCTGAAAAAGGCCCAAACATAAATTTGTTATTTTCAGCTGTATTTTAATAATAGATAAATTGAATAGAGTTGCCCTTTTTATTCCCTGTTATAATGAGGCTAAAAGAATAGATCTTTCTTCCCTTCAGAAATTTATTGAAGAACAAAATAACCTAATCGATTTTTACTTTGTTGATGATGGAAGCAGTGACAATACCTCCGAAATAATAAGATCTTCCCTTACAAAAGCAAAAAACTGTTTTTTAATACCTATTTCTTCTAACCTGGGAAAAGGAAATGCAATTCGATATGGAATTCAAAATGTAGCTTGTGAGCATTACAAGTATTATGGTTTTATAGATGCCGATCTGGATATTCCTTTGCATCAAGTGTTAAAACTTTATGAGTGCCTGGAAAACACAGAAGCATCCTTCGCAATTAGCAATAGAGGGTTTTATAATGAGTTTCAATTCTTTCGGCTTAGGTCCTATATTAGTTTAATTATGGTTCAAATAGCCAATGGAATAATTGGTTTCAGGCCATTTATAAAAGATACTCAGTGCGGTTGCAAAATGCTGAAGGCAGACTTAGTGGATTTGTGCTTTGGACAAAAGTTTGTATCACAATGGCTCTTCGACATAGAAATTTTTTTAAGATTAAAAAGGCACCGGTATAATGCTCGTAATTTAATCGTCGAGGTCCCATTAAAAATCAGCAAAAATGCCTTAAAGTCAACTTCAAAAGTACTTAGTGGGCATAAAATACTTTATCAACTGTATTTAATTAAGCAACATTATAAGTAATGCCCCATATTTCAGTTAAAACAGGTATAGGTGTAGTGCTTTTTTTGGCGCTAATTTTTCCCTTTATTTTTCTTGGGGGATTTACCCAGCTTTTAATGGATGATTATTGCCGGGCGGGAATCTCTCTGGCCGATTATCCAGGTCAAGTAGTATTATGGTTTGCAGAGCATAATGGTAGATATATTAATGCTTTGATGGCTTTACTTCCTGTCTATACCCTTAGTGTCTATAGAATAGTTCTGATATCATTGATGGTTACATTGTTTTGCGCTTTTGTCTATTTAATGCAGTTCCTTTTCAAAAGATATGGATTGAGTGATTCTTCAGATTCTCCGCTTCTTTTGGCGGTCGTAAGTTTTATTGCTATGATAGCTTTGCTGCCTTCATTAGACGAGTTTTTCTACTGGTATGCGGCTGCTATAGTCTATGAAGTGTCTGGTATTTTCCTGATTTTTCTTTTTACGGAACTTTTGAATTTCTGGTTTAAAGGCAGATTAAACTTTTATAGATTAGGAATTCTCACCATTCTAATTAACGGGAACAGTGAACTAGTGATAGGAATTACAAATCTCCTTCTTTTGTCTACCCTGATTTTTCATTACATCAGAACTAGAAATTTCGATTTTCGGTTATTTCTGCTTAATCTTATTAGTTGGGTATCTACCTTACTTTTGATATATGCGCCGGGAATGACACAAAGACAAAACCAATTTACTTATGGTGGTGATCTATGGGGGTCTGCAAAAGTTGCTCTCTTTTATGGGACAAAATTTATAGGGGTCTCCATGTTTAGTCTTACGCAGATTCTCTTTTACCTTTTTACATTTTTTTTCCTGTGGAAATTAAAAAAGGGTTTTAAAAAGAAACTAAACCCTATTAATCCAATTATCCTTGGTATTCTTTCTTATATCTCAGTCTTGAGCATGGTATTTATTATGTATTATGCGATGGGAACTTTTAAAAGTTATGGCCAATGGAGGGCATTTAATCTTCTGCGATTGATCACCTTTATTTTATTTGTTGTCAATATTTTTAATTTAGTTTGTTTTCTCAAGGAAAAAGAAATTAATCTCAGAATTCCGAAGTACTTAAATTCATTAATTTTAGTAGGATTTATTTTCTCCCTAAGTCAAAATAAGAATTACATTGCTCTTCACGAGGGGTTTTTATCTAAAGACTATTTACATCTTAAAAAAGAAATGAAGAAACGAGAAAACCAAATTCAGAATGCAGAGGGAGAAGTTATTGAGCTTCAGTCGATTTCAAACACTTTCTTTCTGAATTCCGGAGATGAAGAGATTCGAAAGGAAGAATGGGTAAGAAAATGTTACATCAAATATCTCAATATGAAATATGACAAGGGATTTTCAGATGTTAAGTTCAAAAATTAAAAGAATTGAAAGGTAAAATACCATTATTCTGGTGGAGTGAAACCCGTCTAATGAATAAAGCCAGGGAAAATTATGGTGATCTCCTCTCCTGGTTTTTAGTTAAAGAAATTTCCCGAAGGCCAGTAGAATGGGTGCACCCTAAAAAAAAGCCTTGGTATAGAAAGAAAAGAAAGCACTATTTGGTAATTGGAAGCATTTTACATCATGCTACTGAGAAAAGTATAGTCTGGGGAAGTGGAATAATTGATATGAGCCATCCAGTTCCTGCCGCCAGTTTTTTAGCTGTACGCGGTCCCAGAACAAGAAATTATTTGATAAACAGAGGATATACGTGTCCTGAAATTTTTGGAGATCCCGCATTGTTATTACCACAATTCTACTCTCCAATTATAGAAAAGAAATACAAATTAGGTATTGTACCTCATTACCACGATTATCAAATTGTGAAGGAAAGATATGAAGGTGAAGTCGAGGTTTTAGTAGTGGATATTATGACAATGAGAATTGAAGAAGTTACTGATAAGATTTTAAGCTGTGAACAGGTGATTTCTTCTTCGCTTCATGGCATTATAGTCTCTCACGCATATGAAATTCCCTGTGTATGGGTCAAATTTTCCAATAGACTCTTTGGAGATGGGGTGAAATTTTTGGATTATCTGGAATCAGTGCAACTTCCGGTTTATGAACCTTCCTTTCTTGCTGAAAAATTACCTGTAGAGGAGTTGGAAACTCTCCTCAGGAAAAATCCTGCTCTTCCGGAACAAGCCATTGTTAATGATCTTCAGAATGGATTACTAAATTCTTGTCCATTTCGCTAATATTCAGAAACTTTATTATCAAGATACTTTTCTATTCCTAGAATCTAAAATTAATGGCAGACGCAAATCAGGAAAAAAATAAGCAGCATTACGAAAAAGTGTATGAGAATTATTCTCTTAAGAATATTCTTTGGTGGCTTAATCATCTGGAGGAGTACTTCAATTTTGTTACTACACATGAAACTAGCTGGTATGGGCTTTACCAGTATAATTTTAGAGAAAAAATCATCGATAAAAAGGTGTTGGAAATGGGGTGCGGAGATTGTAACAATGCTGCTGTTATGGCTGCTCTTGGAGCAAGAGTATATGCTAATGATTTGGCCAGTTCCAGTGGTAAGATTGTTGATGAATTAAATAATAAGTATAAGTTTAAATATCCTATTCAATTTGTTCCAGGAGATTTCCTGGACAATAAACTAAAAAGTGACTCCTTTGATTTTATAGTAGGTAAGGCTTTTCTACATCATCTAACGGTGCCTGTTGAAAGAAAATTTTTAGCCGAAACATCCCGACTTCTTAAAGAGTCAGGTGAAGCCCGTTTCTTTGAACCGGCAGTAAACAATATGATCCTGGATGAAATAAGATGGTATATGCCAGTAGGAGACAGGCCTTCAAAATTTAACAAGCAGGCTTTTGAGCAATGGAAATTTAATGATCCTCATCCCGACAGGAGTTTTAGCAGCCGACATTTCAAAAAAGCAGGAGAGGAGTTTTTTCAGGAAGTTGAAATTACTCCAATTGGTTCGCTGGAAAGGTTCAGGAGGCTTTTCAAAGTAGGAAAGCTAAGCGGGAGATACACTAAGTGGGCACTAAAAAATGAAAAACACTTACCGGAGGTTCTAAATATTAGCATGGCAAGAAGCCAGCTTATCGTACTAAGAAGACCAGCCTAATTTTTTTTGGTAGCCTGATGATCCTATATTTCATTCCCCTTAGCTTATTGTAAATGAATCTTCCCAAGAGATAGGTATTAGCTTTAATATAGAGCTTGGAATATCTGGAAGGAATAGTCTTTTTCCGGTGATCGTGTATGGTCCATCTATCGGGGAAGAAATCCTTTTCATTGGAAAGAGTACTTTTTTCTCCTCTAAACTTGCTCAATGGTCTTACTACTTTGGAGTTCTCCTTTTCACCAAGCCATGCAACCCACCAGGAAAATGTGGAATTACTGATTATATAGTCATCACTTCTGGAACCTAAGGCAAGCTGTTCTATTGGACTTAAACCTTCCAGAAAATACGCGTTGGGAAAATGGGAAAAATGGAATTTACAATATGCTATATCATCGCTTATAAAAATAAGATTGCGTTCTTCCCAATCTGGAAAATATTCTAGCAGGGCGGTAAAATAAAATCTATATGATAGTTGAAAATAAAAAGGATGATGAATAAAATCTCCTCTTCTAACACTTATTAAAATATTCTTTCTGTCAAATAAGTATTCGTATTCTTCTAGAAGGGGCTTTATAAAGCTCTCTTTAAACTTAAAGACGGTATTACGTGTAAACGGAATATCAAAATATTTTTCAGACTGCAACCATCCTTCAATGTCATAATCCATATCTTGCAGCTCCCATTCATAAAAGTGGAATTGTTTTTCTTTTATATATTTAAAATTATTATTCTCTGGGGCTTTTGGAAATGTATAATCAAAGAATTCCTCCAGCCGCCAGGAAGGGAAAGCATAGGGCTGCCCGTTTTTTTTAGCAATGCCTATAGTAGAGGCGATATGAAATAGTTGATTACCTAAATTTCCTTTTTTTTCCAGTTTAGAAAAGGTGATCATAGAGGCAGTAGTTTTAACAAAAGTAATTAAATTTTAGAATGAATCGGTTTCAGCTAATCGAGAAGCTCATAAAGGAAAATAATTATACCTCCTACGTAGAAGTAGGAGTATATCGGGGAAGACTTTTTTTACCCTTAAGATGCAAGAAAAAGATTGCTGTTGATCCGGTAATGAAGATAAATTGGCGTGGAAGACTCGTTTGGGTTATAAAGAACATATATAATCTTAATAACAGATATTTCGAGTTGACCAGTGATGAATTTTTTAAAGAAAAGGCTCCAATATTGTTCAAAGAAAAAGGGGTGGATTTATTTTTTATAGATGGCTTACATACTTTTGAAGCCAGTCTTAAAGATGTTCTGAATAGTTTAAAGTATTTGGATAAAAATGGCATTATAGTTATGCATGATTGTGTTCCTCCTCACCAAGCTGCTGCTACTGCAGCACCTTCCTTTCATGAAGCTGAGAGAATGGAAATTGAAGGATGGACAGGGCAGTGGTGCGGGGATGTATGGAAAACAATTCAATATCTGAAAATAAAGTATCCAGAGAAATTGGAAATTACAGTATTAAAAGAAGATTTTGGCTTGGGAATTATTAAAACAAAAGAAAGTTTTCTTGATGTAAAGATTGACTCTCAGCTTTTTAAAAAGCTTAAAGATCTACCTTATAATGTGTGAAGTGGAAATGGTTTACAATCCTTCCTATACTGGCTTGAGATATGATATCATTAAAGAAATATCAGGAGCTGACAATGTGGTATTGGATGTGGGCTGTGCAACGGGTTCTGCCGGAAAATTTCTTTTACAGAACAAAATTGCACAGAAAGTTTATGGAATAGAATATTCTGAAGACATGTCTAAAGAGGCAGCGGAAACTTATGAAAGGGTATTTAATGGAGATTTAAATGATGAAGGATTTAGGCTTAGTATTGTAAAAGAAATACCTGAATGTGATTATATTATTTTTGGGGATGTGTTAGAGCATTTGGTTGAACCGGAAACGGTTCTAAAGGAACTTAAAGATATACTAAAGGAAAATGGTAAAATAATTATTTCCTTGCCAAATGTTGGTCATCTTGAAACCTTTATTCAATTGTTTATAAAAGGGACATGGCCAAGGAACAATCGTGGAATATTTGATAAGACTCATTTGCGCTGGTATACGAGAAAAGATGCCATAGATTTAGTTCTCGACAGCGGTTTGGATGTTCTGGCCATTAGGAGAAATTTCAGGGCTAGAGATTCATTAGGGTCAAAGTTTAACTGGAGATATAATTTGATCAAGATCCTTAATAAGGATTTAGTAACATTCCAGTATATAATAATTTGCAAACATGCTCAGTGATGTTTACGTAATAATAGTTGCCTATAATGCCACTCAATGGTTGGAGGAATGTTTACAGAGCGTTTCAAAATATCAGGTAATTGTAGTGGACAATAACTCCAGCGATGGGACAAAAGATTTAATAAAGAAAAATTTTCCCCAAGTAAATTTAATAGAACAATCTGAAAATCTTGGTTTTGGACGGGCTAATAACATTGGATTGAGTCGGGCACTTTCAAGTGGGGCAAAGCATCTTTTTCTCTTGAATCAAGATGCCTGGATACTGGAAGGCTGTGTGGACAATCTGGTAGATCTACAAAAGAAAAATCCTCAATATGGAGTCTTAAGCCCTGTTCACCTAAACGCCAAAAAGGACAAAATGGATGTTATGTTCTCTAAACATATATCTTTCGAATATAATCCATATTTTTTATCCGATCTGGTTCTTAAAAAAGAGCAAAAAGACCTCTATGATTTCCCTTTTATTAATGCAGCGGCATGGTTGATTTCCAGGGAATGTATTGAGACTGTCGGTGGATTTGACCCAATCTTTTTCCATTATGGAGAAGATATTAACTATTGCAGCAGAGTAAGATATCATGGATTTAAGATTGGTCTCAGTGTAGACAATTATATTGTCCACGATCGCGAGACAAGAAAGCACAACCTGGAAAACTTCACTAAAGCTTATTTGGATTATAAGGAACGAAACTATAAGGTTAGATTTGCCAGTATAACCACTCCGATTTCTGATGAACTTAAAAGAAAACTAGCCGAACTCAAAAAAGATATTTTAAAGAACATTTTATTTTTGCGTTGGAAAGAAGCGCATTTCTATTTCACAGAATTAACAATGATCAGAAGAATAATACCTGAAATCATAAAGAGCAGAGAGTTGAATATGAGAAAAGGAAAACATTACATCAATTAAGTAAAAAAGTATAAAAGTGGCTTTAGAAACCCGAATATATCAAAAGGAGAATAATCTAAAGGTGAGTCAGTTGCTTAAGGCCAGCCTTATGGATATTTATACCTCCAGGTTTCTGGCAAGGCAGATAGCCGAAAGGGATATTAAGGCTCAATACAGGCAGTCCTATCTTGGAATTATCTGGGCTTTTATAACTCCACTGGCCACAGCTGCAGTGTGGGTCTTTCTAAACCTTTCGGGCACTATCCAAGTAACCGACACCGGTATCCCTTATCCGGTTTATGCGTTTTCAGGAACATTGATCTGGTCTATAATTGTAGAAGCTATTAACGCTCCAACGGCGAGCACCAACTCTGCTCGGAGCATACTGACCAAGATCAATTTCCCAAAAGAAGCTTTAATCATTTCCGGAATCTATAAATTGCTATTTAATTCATCCGTCAAAATTGTTCTCCTGCTGGCTTTTGTTTTTCTTTTTGGTATTGGCTTTCACTGGAGCATATTTCTTTTGCCTTTAGCTATCCTTATTGCTTTGGTATTTGGAACTACCATAGGATTATTCTTAACACCGCTTAGTATGCTATATAAGGATATCGGAAAGATCGTTTCGGTTGGCCTTTCCTTCTTGATGTATGCGACTCCAGTAGTGTATGCCATCCCAGAATCGGGGATAATGAAGGCCCTAATGGAAATAAATCCCATAAGCCCAATAATACTAACCAGCCGTAATGTATTAACCGGTACCATGCCGGAATACCTGCCATATTATACCGTGACTGCCCTGGTATCCTTTTCTTTATTGCTTGTGGGGCTGGTATTTTACAGGGTATCCATTCCTATTATTGTTGAACGAATGAGTGCATAAGATGGAAGAAAAAGAGGTATTGGTAAAGGCAGAGGGTGTTTCCAAAAAGTTCTGTAAAGATCTTAAAACCAGCCTGTGGTATGGAGTTAAAGACCTGGTGAGCAATTTAAAAGGGAATCAACCAGAGAGAATTCTAAGGGATAAAGAATTCTGGGCCGTAAAGGATATTAACTTTGAGTTGCGCAGAGGCGAATGTCTTGGACTTATAGGTCACAACGGTGCCGGAAAATCTACGTTGCTAAAAATGTTGAATGGCCTAATTAATCCCGATGCCGGGAAGATCACTATTAAAGGCCGGGTTGGGGCCCTGATAGAGCTTGGTGCCGGTTTTAATCCCATTTTAACCGGAAGGGAAAATATCTATAACAATGGAGCGGTGTTGGGTTTTACCCGTAAAGAAATAGATGCCAGGCTAGAGGAAATCATAGAATTTGCAGAACTTCGGGAATTTATTGATATGCCAGTACAAAATTACAGTAGTGGGATGAAGGTGAGGTTAGGCTTTGCGGTTGCTGCACAGATGGAGCCTGATGTACTATTGATTGACGAGGTCTTAGCAGTTGGAGATGTTGGGTTTATTTTAAAATGTTTTAAAACCATAGATAATATTTTACCAAAAACAGCGGTTGTTTTTGTTTCCCATAGTATGCCAAAAGTTTCCAGAATTTGTAATCAAATTTTATTAATGGAAAAAGGAAATGTCAAATTCTCTGGACTTGATATCGGCAAAGGTTTAGATTATTATTATTCAAGTTTTCGTAATAATGAACAAAATATAATTTTTACAGATGGGAACCTTGAATTGAAAAATAGTACTATTATAAATTTTAATAATTCATTTCAAGGAGTGCCAGAGATTAAATGGGGGGAAGATTTAGAAATTAAGTTGCACTTCAGTTTCCAAAGAGAATCACCATTTATATTCATTCTTGTTATTTATGATAAAGAGCAGCGTGAAATTGCTTACCTCCACGAGAATACTAAAAATCTGAAATGTAAAGGAGGATCTTTGGAATTCACAGTAAAGCATAAAACTTTACAACTTTCTAAAGGTTATTATACCATTGATGTATCAGTACATGCTATGAAAACCCGGGAGCCCATATTAAGAATAAGTGGTGCAATTTCTTTTCATGTAGGCCATCCACGGGATATATTTCCACCTTTTTTATTACAAACGGAATTTCATCAGAACGATTAAAGACATGTTTAGAGAGTTAGAAAATGTAGTTCTAAATAGCCCAAACAGATTCGAGTTGTGGGAAAAATTCATAGTAAAATTTGAGATAAAATATTTTGCCGAAATCGGTGTTTATAGAGGTGAATTCGCGGAAGCCATGCTTAGAAATTGTCAGTCACTTGAAAAATACTTTATGATTGATCCTTGGCGATATATTTCTGATTGGAACAAACCTGCCAATACAAGTAATCGGGAATTTGAGAAGTATTACAATGAAACATTATCAAGAACTGATTTTGCGAGGAACAAACGTTTAATTTTGAGGGGGAGAACAAAAGAGATTGCAGGAGACATAGCTGATAACTCGTTGGACTTGGTTTACATTGATGGAGATCATACCCTCAAAGGAATTAGTATAGATTTATTGACATATTGGAATAAGATAAAAAACAATGGATTTATTGCCGGGGATGATTTCTGTCCGAATATTTGGCAACACAAAGAGAAGTATGAACCTACCCTCGTTTTTCCTTATGCTGTTTATTTTGCAGAAGCAGTAGATTTCAAAATTTTTGCTCTGCCATTTAATCAATTTATTATTTCAAAAAATCACAAAGGGTTTGAGTTCGTGAATCTCTCAGGGGATAATTATTCTAAAGATAATTTACTAAACCAAATGGAGTATCTTGAACGGACAAGAAAATATACCTGGATAGACAAGATTTTTAAAAGATTATAGCAAATGTTTTTATTTAAAAAATTATATAAACCTTTAAAAGACCCGCAGAGAAACCTTATTGGGAAAGTTTATTTTATTCATGTTCCTAAAAATGGTGGTACATCTGTTGCTAAAACACTTGGTCTTACAAGTTATATGCACATAAAAGCATGGGAGGTAAAAGCTTCAGGCAATAATCATCTCTTAAAAAATAATTTCTCGTTTGGAATAGTTAGAAATCCTTTTGACAGGTTTCTTTCTTTGTACAATTATGCTAGAATGGAAAAAAGTTATTACCACGACAATATTGTAGAGCCAGTGGATCTATCCCGTCCTAGACATCTTGATTTTAAATTATTAAAGAATGCCTCTATTAGAGAATGTGCCGAGTATTTGAAAAATGATAAATTGAAGCATGATGCCCAATGGAATCAATGGGTGCCGCAGTATACTTGGCTATATGATAAAAAGGGAAGGAAATCTTTGGTGAAAAAGATATATCGTTTTGAAAATTTGGAAGAATTGCGAAAAGATCTAAACAAGCTCGATTTCTCTATTTCAAGTTTTCCTGTTCTGAATTCTTCCTCTCACCAGCTGGATTATCGAGAATTGATAGATGAAACATCAAAAAAAATTCTTGAAGAATACTATGAGAAGGATCTGAAATTATTTGGATATAAATTTTAAGTTGAATAGAGAAGAAAATATAAGTTTTTGTACAATCATAACCGCTGATTACGCGCCCTATGCATTAGTCTTGCATGATTCCCTATGTCGGTTTAATAAAACCTTTCACTTTTCCGTTTTTTTGAGCAAAGGAGGACTTTCTGAAGCATTTGAAAAAGAATTTTTAAGAAGAAAATATGTTCAGTTATATGATTTTAAGGATCTTCAAAATTTTTCCTATGCTAAGGATCTTAAAGATAAATACTGTGAGGAACGGCACGATGCTTTTAGGTGGGGAATGAAGCCTGTTTTCATAAACTTTCTTTTGGAATCATTTGAGAAAGTTATTTATTTAGATTGTGATATTTATTTTTTTAGTGATTTCCATTTCTTATATGAAGAATTAAATCACGTGGCCCTACTATTAACCCCACATTGGAGAAATTCTAATCCTTTGGTGGAATATGATAATTTTAAACTTAATTTTTTAGAAGGTCTTTATAATGCAGGTTTTATAGGTGCTTCACGGGGTGCCGAACTTGCCCTGAACTGGTGGGCTAAAATGATCCTATTTAAATGTGAAGTGAATACAGCGGAAGGATTTTATGATGATCAGCGATATCTTGATTTACTCCCAGTGCTTTTTGAAAATACTGGAATTTTAAGGCATAAAGGATGTAATGTCGCTAACTGGAATAAAATTTTATGCAATCGCACATTAAATGACAATGGAGAAGTGACTATTAATAATCATTTTCCTATAGTTTTCGTTCATTTCACAAATTCGCTGCTAACTGGTGTTTTTTATAAGAATGATAAGCTATTAAGTTTTCATTTAGAGCAGTATAGGGATAATCTCTTAAAATATTCAGATGTGGATATAATAGAAGAATTTTCAAAGAAAGTAAGATTTAAAAAACTTTGGAGCGAAGAAGATTTTACTCCCGAGAGGCAAACCATTACTATTGCTAAGAGAATAAGAAGCTTGGTAAAAAAAATCTATAAAAAAATATCATGAATATAGCTCTCTGTTCTCCCTCCAAAAATGCTTATTCTGAGACATTTATTCAGGCTCACAAGGATTTTTTGAAAGGAAATGTTTTTTACTACTACTCCAGTGAATTGCCTGGTAGGTTGGAAAATGGCCTGGTTATAAATTCCAGGAAAAGTAGGATTATCGATATTTTTAAAGGACATTTCCATCTGAACAAGTATTCTTTAGGAGAGCAGGCGCTTATTACCTCATTTAAAAAGAATAAAATTGCTCTTGTTTTTGCCGAATTTGGGCCAACAGGAACCCGGATGATTCCTATATGCAAAAAGTTAACCTTGCCTTTAATAGTTCATTTTCATGGTGTGGATGCCAGCAAATATGATGTTATCAAGAATAATGATAATTACAGGGAAGTTTTCAAGTACGCCAGTTATGTAATTACAGTATCCAAGGAGATGTATGCCAAATTATTACAGTTAGGCTGTCCCGAAGAAAAACTGGTGTATAATGTATATGGTCCAAGAGATGAGTTCTTTGAAGTATCACCCGGATTTCAAAATCCCCATTTTATTTCGATTGGAAGGTTTGTAGATAAAAAAGCACCTTATTACAATATTTTGGCATTTAGTAAGGTTCTTAAAAAATATCCTCAAGCCAAATTATTTATGGCCGGTAAAGGTGCTTTATTAAACTCCAGTAGAAATCTCGTAAAATATTTTAAGCTTGATAAAAATATTATTTTTCTGGGGGTTATTAGCTCCGAAGAATTTCGGCATCATATGGAAGGCTCTCTTGCTTTAATTCAACATTCCATTATAGCAGAGGATGGAGATTCTGAAGGAACGCCATTGTCTGTACTTGAAGCCAGTGCAGCAGGCTTGCCGGTAATTGCCACCCAGCATGCGGGTATAAAAGATGTGATCATTAATGGAGAAACAGGTTTACTTGTAGAGGAACATGATGTGGAGGCTATGGCAGCAGCAATGATTCAGGTTCTGGAACAGCAGAATTATGCCAAAAAGATGGGTGCGGCAGGAAAGAAATATATACAACAAAATTTTACCATGGAAAGACATATTTCTCTGCTCAATAAACTTATTTTTAAAGCACTTAGCGAATCTTTCAGGAAAGGAACAAGCTAATCCGCTTATCTTCAGAATATATGTCATCACTTGTTTCCATTATCGTACCCACTTACAATCGATATGAATTCCTCGGTGAAACCCTTGAGAGTATTATAGCTCAGTCACACAAAAATTGGGAATGTATTGTGGTAGATGATGGTTCTAATGACTATACATTAGAATTAATTGAATTCTACAAAGCTGTAGATCCTCGTATCCAATTCCATTCCAGGCCGACTTCAAAACTTAAGGGGGCCAATTCCTGCAGGAACTACGGATATTCCTTGAGTAAAGGCTGTTTTGTGAATTGGTTTGACAGTGATGACCTTATGAAGGAGAATTTCCTTCAGGAGAAGGTGCAAAGCTTTGATAAGGGGATAGATATTGTGATATCAAAACATGAGCTGGTGAGCAATGAAGGGAAATTTATTAGAGAAGAGAAAAGAACCCGGCCAAGTGAGAATCTTCTAAAAGACTATGTTTGCCTTGAAGTGAGCTGGTATCTTCCGGACCCTATGTACAGAAGATCCTTTTTGGAGAACAAAGAGCTTTTTGATGAGAAATTGCACAGAGGACAGGATCGTGATTTTCATATTAGAAGACTTCTTGAGAGGCCTCAAATTTATTTCATAGATAAGTACCTTACCCAATACCGGCAGTCCCTGTACTCAATTTCCAATGACCTTTCAATAGAAGTCGTAAGATCAAATTATGAAGCCGTAAACCGACAGTTAGAGACGGTTTTGGCGCAGAATGCATCCCGGGAGATTAAATATTATTATTTAAAGGATCAGTTGAAGAAATATCAGTACTTGTGGAAAATGAAGGGAATAACAAGGCGAAATTATCAGTTGTTTTATCGACTGGCCTTTCCTAGTATTCATTTCGTCATTTGGTTCGTGAAATATACTTTTGCTGTTATTTCTTTTTCTTTATTCGGAAAAGGATATGTTTTTCTTAAAGGGAATTAACAAGATAAACCCAAAGAGAACTTTTTTAAATTTCATTTGATATCTTGCTGAAAAATTATAGTGCAACCTCTTGTTTCCGTCATTATACCCACTTATAATCGAGCTTCTCAAATAGGAGAAACTATAGATTCCATAGTTTCTCAAAGTTATGATAATTGGGAATGCTTGGTAGTAGATGACCAATCTGAAGATTACACAGAAGAATTATTGTCATTCTATAGCAGCAGAAACTCTAAAATAAAATATCTTCTAAGAGATTCAGCTCCTAAAGGAGCTTCACGATGTAGAAACATTGGTTTGGAGAAGGCGCAAGGAGAATTCTGCATTTTTCTGGATTCAGACGACATACTTCTCCAATCCTGTATAGAAGATAGGATTAAAAGAATTGAAGCAGATCGAAACAAGGATTTCTGGATATTCCCGATGTATGTAAATACTTATGAAAAAGAATTGCAAGAAGTAAAAATTCCAAATAAGAAATCATATTTGCAGGATTTTCTAAAATGTAAAATTTACTGGCAGACAATGTGTACTCTCTGGGATAGAAATTTCGTAAGATCTATTAAAGGATTTAAGGAATCTTATCCCAGGTTAAACGATCCTGAAATCCATATCAGAGCAATGATCCATTCCCAATTAAACTACAGTGTGTTTTGGGAAAGTAATCCAGATAGTGTTTATAGACCTGCATTTTCAAAAATAGGATTCGACATTGCCCGTAAATATTTTCAATCACTAATGCTCTTTATTCCTGATATATCTTCAGAATTAAAAGAAAATTTGCTTCCGCACCTACTCCCGTGTTTAAAAGGATATCTTAAAGATTATCTGAGGGAGTCACTTCAATATAACAGTAGACAAAATAATCTTGTCCTCTTTAAGGTCTTTTATAAAAATAACATTTTAACTTTCTACCAGTTTTTAACTTTGTACGTTCAATATTATACCCTCCTTATCCTGGATGTTTCTGGTAAGAAGGTAAGAAAGAAAATGAACAACCTACTGGAAAAATAAAATGGATTTTAAGGTTTCAATTATTGTACCGTCATATAATCAAGCTCAATATTTAGGTGAAGCTTTACAATCTGTTCTGCATCAAACCTATTTAAATTGGGAGTGTATTATCGTAGACGACGGAAGTCAGGATAAAACGAAAGAAGTAGCTGAATTGTTTATTTCAAAAGATCCCAGGTTCAAGTATTTTTATCAAGAAAATAGAGGGCTCAGTAGTGCTCGTAATTTTGGAATAGATAAATCGGTTGGGAGTATTCTTCTGCCTTTAGATGCTGATGATAAAATTTCAGGTGACTATATTGAAAAAGCACTTAAGGTATTACAAGATGATCCGTCAATTAAAGTAGTGTATTGTGAAGCTGAAAAATTTGGAAAGGAAAGTGGACTCTGGGAATTAGAAACTTTTTCGCTATTCAATCTGAGCAGAATGAATATGATTTTTTGTAGTGCCCTCTTTAGGAGAGTCGAGTGGGAAAGGGTAGGAGGATTTGATGAGAACATGAAGTACGGTTGGGAAGATTGGGAATTTTGGATATCTATCCTAAAAAATGGAGGTGACGTTAAGAAGCTCGATTTTGTTGGTTTTTATTATAGAATAACCGATAATAATATGCATAGAAGGATAAGCAGAGATCAATATACCTATCTGTTTGAATACCTTAGTGTAAAACATGCCGACTTTTTTGTTCGCTATTTTGGTTCTTTTCATGCGATGAATCAGGATTTACAGAAAAAAGAGAATGAAATGTCAGCCATATTGAAAAGCGAAAAGTTTGTAATTAATCTTTTTTGTAAGACATTTTTTGGTTTCTCTCTATTTAATAAAAAAAGATTATAACATTAAATTGAACGAAATTGATTACATCCGTTGATCCTAAGTGGTTTAAAGTTTTTGCAGTTATTTTGAATTACAACAGTGCAAAAGAAAGCATTACCTTATTTAAAAATTTAGAAGAACAGAATTATAAATTCTTAGAGATTCTGGTAATTGATAATGATTCTTCTGAATCGGATCAATTCGAATTAAAAGAGAATATACCTTCCGAAAGTTTAATCATTAACAACAAGAATCTAGGATACGCCGGCGGGAATAATATTGGAATTGAAATTGCTCTAAATAAGAAAGCAGACTATGTTTGGGTATTAAATCCCGATATAAGGGTTAATGATCAAACTCTCCCTATACTTCTTAAAACAATTTCAGAAGATGAGACCTTAGCTGCAGTGGGACCGCGGATTATTCATAGGTGCAATACCTTGAAGATTTTTTCTGATGGTGAAATGTTGGTAATGGATAAGAAGTGTAGCACAACTCAAAAAAATTATAATCGTATAATTTCAGAAATACCAAAAACTATTGATTACCAAATCGATTACATTAATGGAAGCAGTATTCTATTAAATTGTATAGCACTAAGAGATATAGGGAAATTCCCGGAAAAATATTTTTTGTATTTTGAAGAAACGGATTGGTGTTTTAGGGCTCGAGAAAAGAAATGGCGCCTTGCATTAAATTCTAATGCAGTAGTTTTTAATCTTACCAGTGCAAAGGAATCTGTTTTTCATTATTATTTTATGCGTAATAAGTTGATATTTTGTAAAAATTATCACCCTAACTTTCCCCAGGTGAGGAGTTATTACTTTAAAAGCCTATTAGTAGAAGTATTCAATAGGTTTAGAGGGAAGTATTTTAAACCTTATTTTAAAAGCCGTTTCGAAGGTTTTATTTCAGGTGTTTTTTACACTACGTTTAAAACATAGTTATTAATTTAATAGGAATAAAAGAAAAGTCAAATCTTTAAAAAGTATTCTTCCGTTAGGTAAAATCAGAATTGGTTTGAGGTATTTGGTGTAAAAAGAAAATCTTATTTAATGCACGACCCGTTAATTTCCATAATCATTCCAATATTTAATCGTGCACATGTTGTTAAGGAAACGCTCGACAGTATAAAAAAACAGAGTTATAAAAATTGGGAATGTATAATAGTGGATGATGGAAGTGAAGATGACATCGAAAAAGTCATAGCCCAGTATTCAGAAGAGGATGTGCGTTTCCAATTTTATAGGAGACCCAAAAATAGATTAAAAGGAGCTAATTCTTGTAGAAATTATGGATTTACCCAGAGCAAGGGAGACCTTATTAAATGGTTTGACAGTGATGATATAATGCTCTCCCATCATCTTGAGATTGCTTCGAAAACATTAATAAGGAATAAACTCGACTTCGTAATTACTAGTTCTTTAAACTTTGATAGTAACACGAAAGAATTCTTAGGAGAACATTTTGTATTTGATAGAAAGAAAGCAGAAATAACGGCAGAAAATTTAGCACTTAATAAAATCGGTTGGATAACAGATGATTTCTTAGGAACAAGGGAAATTGTTGAAAATATTACTTTCAATGAAGAAATTTTTTATGGAGATGAATATAATTTCTTTATCAAACTTTTGCATCAACATTTTTCGGGCTGTTTTATTAACGAAATTGTAACTCACAGAAGAATCCATATTGACTCTATTACTTCAGAAAGTACAAAAAATGAAATTTACTTTGAAAAAATCATTACTGCCCTCAAGTTTCAAACTGCCCGTGATTTAGTTATTTATGATGATAAAAAACTTATACGCTGGTTCTTAGCAGGCTATATGAGATATTCTTTTCAATTAGGAATTAGAAAAGCCAGTATTCCTTTTTTTATACCGGCATTTAAATTAATATGTAGATATTACTCTATTGCAAAGGGGATGGCTTTTTTAGTAGCGTTATTAGGAGCAAAATATTTCAATAAAGGTTATAAAATTATGCTTTATGCAAGGAAATAAGAAAAAGCCTTTATCCCTAATTTCGGTTGTTATTCCTTGTCATAATGATCCTAATGTGGCTAATGCTGTAAAGTCTGCTGTAAATCAGACTTATGTCAACAAGGAGATTATAGTGGTAAATGATGGATCTGACGACAAAGATACTTTAAAGGCCATTTCATCGGTAAGGGATAAGATAGATATATTAATCGATCAGGAGAACAAAGGCCAAAGTGTTGCGAGGAATAATGGTATCAAAAGATCCTCCGGAAGTTACATTTTAAATCTTGACTCAGATGATTATTTTGAAAACAGCTTTTGCGAGAAAGCAGTAATGGTTTTTGAGAGAGATCAAGATGTGAAGATTGTGACCTGTAAAGTAAATAGAACTTATCATGGGCAGGATATTGGTATCTTTGAGCCTGCAGGTGGGGATATTAAAAATTTTCTTTTTGCCAATGCCGCGGTAGGTAGTTCTATGTTCAGGAAGAAGGATTGGGAGACTACGGGTGGGTACGAGGAAAATTTGCCAATTTTAGGCTTTGAAGATTGGGAGTTTTATATTCAGCTTCTTAAAAATGGCGGTCATGCCTATGTTATCCCCGAACTCCTTTTTCATTATCAGATAAGAGAAAACTCAACTACCCAACGAATACGTCATCTAAGGCAGGAAAAATTCAAATATATTATTTTAAAGCATAAGGATTTATATCAAAAAAATTTCGAAGAATTAGTAGGAAACCTGTTCGAAAGAATTGAAAAGGAATCAGGCGACAAGAAGAAAATAGAGAATGAAATAACATACCGTCTGGGTAAGGCTCTTCTAAAACCATTTCAAACCTTTAGATCAATTATTAGAAAATAGTATGAAGGATCTACAGGTTACGATATTACTAGCTTCGCATAAC
The DNA here is from genome assembly GCF_042684505.1 of Salinimicrobium flavum. NCBI lineage: Bacteria > Pseudomonadati > Bacteroidota > Flavobacteriia > Flavobacteriales > Flavobacteriaceae > Salinimicrobium > Salinimicrobium flavum. The sequence continues at coordinate 88,345 of NZ_JBHULT010000008.1, read as the reverse complement.
AGAGCCTCATTTATCGTGGAGACTTTGAAATCCATTAAAAATCAAACCTATTCTAATTGGGTTTGTTACATAACTGACGATAATTCTTCTGACAGGACTGCGGAAGTAGTGAAAGATTTTATCAAGGGCGATGACAGATTCAGCTTTCACACCAAACCCGCTACTTATAAAAAAGGATTGTCGGGTACACGTAACTTTGGAATGGACCTGGCACGGGCAGGAGGTGCTGAACTCATCCAGTTTTTTGATGATGATGATATCATGTATCCTAAAAAACTGGAGTTGCAGGTTAAACCATTTATAAGAAATAGGACTCTGAACTTTACAGTGTGCAAATATGAAAAAATAATCCAAATGAATGGGGACGAAACGATCATTGCCAGCCCCGAATTGAATTTGAGACATGAACATATTGGAGATGCAGTATTAACCGGGAGATTTAAGATGAATAGTCTGAGTGGTCTCTGGAATATGGACCTTATTGACAAATTCCGTTTTGATGAAAGACTCAGATATGCAGAGGAATGGGAGTTGTTTATAAGAATTGGATATGAATACCCTAATAACTATGAGGTGGTAGATCATTTTCTTTTTGGTTATCGAAAGCATCCAGGTACTTTAACCATGGGAGAGGATGCAGATTATGAGAGAAGGAAGTCGACCTCGGTAAGCCGGTTGATCCTCGTCAATTACCTGACAGATAACAACCTGCACACTAAAAAAAGTATTATTTTCTTTACCAGATCTTTTTTGACCTATCAGTACAATCCCGAAGTAGTCGAAAGGTTATTGGTTTACGTGAAAAAGAGCACAACACTTGGGACTAAACTGGAGTTTTTTATCAAAGGAGGTCTTTTTCTAAGCAAGCTACATTATAAGGTTCTCGGTAAGATTTCTACCTGGGTTTAAAACATAATTTAATGGACTTTACCACCAATAAACTAATTTCGATCATTATTCCTACTTTTAACAGGAGTAGTATTTTGGAAGAAACCCTGATGTCTGTTCGAAATCAAACTTATGCACATTGGGAATGTATTGTAGTGGACGACGGCAGTACAGATGATACGGCTCGGGTGGTAGAGAAATTCACAAACATGGATCCGCGCTTTAGATATTATCTTCGAAGTGGTGATTTTCCTAAGGGAGCATGTGGTGCCAGAAATTATGGTTTTTATAACAGCCGCGGAGAATATATTCAGTGGTTAGATGATGATGATCTTCTTTCAGAGAACAAACTGGAACTGCAGGTTTTAAAACTTGAGGAGGATAAAACTCAGAATTATTTCACCACCTGCAATTGGGATGTCTTTTGGCAAGGTAAAGATTTTAAACCTCACAATGTAATTGATGATGATGAGGTATTGAGAGCAGAAGAGTTTTGTCATTCATTGTTAAAAAAGGAAACATTTGTTCCACCGCACGCTTACTTAATTCCAAGAACCCTGGCGGTACTGGCCGGCCCCTGGAACACGCATTTATCCATAAATCAGGATGCTGAATACTTTATTAGAATAATCTTGGTTTCAGATGGATTAATAAATACTAAAGGATGTCACGTTCTTTATAGAATGCATAGTGGAGAAAGGATAAGCAGTTCCTTTAATTCCAAAAATTTAGCTTCTCTTTTATATGGTTATAAGTTGATACAGGCGCATCAAAAACTAAGAGATGTGAAAGCTAAAAATTTCATGAAATGGAAGTTGAAGAAATTACTCTTAATGTTTGGAAGTTCAGATAAGGAAGTCATAATGGCTAATAAATACCTTTTTATTGAAAATGGTCTGTTTCCTTCGCGATATCCTTATTACCTTGCCAGGTATAAAATATTCAAGGCAATTATGCCCTGGTACAAACGAAATTTTAAATAGGATACTGTATTGAAAGTTCTTATTTGTATAGGTACAAGACCCGAGGCAATAAAAATGGCTCCGGTTTGTCACGAGTTGAAAAAGAGGAATATCCAATTTAGTATAATGTCAACCGGACAACACAGGGAGATGTTAGCTCCGATATTCGATTTCTTCCAGATCCAACCAGACCATGATATGGAAATCATGCAAGCGGAACAGTCCCTTAATATGATAAGTTCTCGTATTCTTTCAGAAGCAGATAGGATTTTGGAGTTGGCAATGCCACACATAATACTAGTCCAGGGAGACACAACCAGTGCTACACTGGTTTCACTTGCAGCTTTTAATAAAAAGATCCCGGTGGCCCATGTAGAGGCGGGATTAAGAACTTATAATAAGGCAGCACCTTATCCTGAAGAAGTGAACAGGCAGATAATTTCCCGAATTGCAGATTTACATTTTGCGCCGACACAAAAAGCCCTTGCTAATTTATTGAAGGAAAATATACCGGAAAACAGCATCCGACTGGTGGGGAATACTATTGTAGATTCATTAGAATGGGCACAAAAGAAGATGGGTGCAAAGGCGAATGCCTATGGTTTTTTTAAAGACTTATTCCATAGTAACAAGAAGTTAGTTCTTGTGACGGGCCATAGGAGAGAAAATTTCGGTGAGGGTTTGTTACAAATTTGTGAAGCTATTAAGCAACTTTCCAGGAGGGAAGATGTTGAGATTGTTTACCCTGTACATCTTAATCCTAATGTAAAAGAACCTGTGCACGAAATTCTTGGAAATATTCACAATGTTCATTTAATTCAGCCTGTAGGATATCCCGAAATGATCTGGTTATTAAAGAGAGCCAAACTTATTATTTCTGATTCCGGGGGAATCCAGGAAGAGGCCCCTTCCTTTAAAACCCCTATTTTAGTTACCAGAAGCGTATCAGAAAGAATGGAAGTGGTAGAGGCAGGTTTGGCAACTTTGGTGGGAACAGATAAATCTAAAATTCTTATGGAAGCAGGAAAATATTTAGATGCCGACTATAATTTTTCGGATATTTCTAATCCATATGGGGATGGTAATGCGGCAGTAAAAATTGTAGATGAATTACTGCTGTTCTCACAAGAGAAATAGAGACATTTGGAACATCTACTAAGAAGTAATTTTATATCCAGCTAAATTTATAGTTTTACTCAATAAAAGCACAAGAATTTGCCAGCTAATAAAACGATTTTAGTAGTAGTTGAATCAATCGATGTGGATGGGAGTAGTGGGGCAAAAGCCAATGTAGCACTTATAAGAAATTTGCATAAAGCAGGATTTGATGTAAAAGTTCATCACTACTCTCAGAAAAATATTCATTTAGATGATATAGAATGTATTAATATTCGAGAAAACAGGTGGAGCCTTCTATTTTTTTTAAGTCGGTTTGAGAGATATACCAGATACTTTTTAAAGGTAGAGCCTAATAAGCAGTTGGAAAAACTTTTTGGGTTTTCATTTGCTCTTTTTAATGATAGAAATAGCATCGTGTCAACTCTTAAAAAGAGCAAGCATACTAAGTCTCGTTTGGTTATTACATTGAGCCAGGCAGGCAGCTTTCGCCCTCATCATGCGCTATTAAAACTTCCGGAATTACATTATAAATGGCTGGCCTATGTACATGATCCCTACCCGATGCATCTTTATCCAAGACCATTTGCATGGGTAGAACCCGGATATAGAAAAAAATGGAAACTTATAAGAGATATTTCAGAAAAGGCTAAATTTAGTGGCTTCCCAAGTTTGTTACTTAAAGATTGGATGGGAAGTTATTACCCAAAATTTAATGATACCGGCTATATAATTCCCCATCAAATATCGGATCTTGATGTGGAAAAAAAAGATCTTCCTGATTATTTCAAAATTGAAAATTTCAACCTACTACATGCCGGTGCTCTTTTGAAGCCAAGAGACCCTAAAATTCTTGTAGAAGCATTTCATACTTTTCTAGAAAGAAATCCTGATGCGAAAAAAGAATCTAATCTTATTTTTGTAGGAGGAAAAAGCATATTTTCAGATTGGTTAAAAAACAAGAAGTCTGTACTAAAGCAATTGATTCTGGTTGAAAATAAGTTGCCTTTTAATTCTGTTTATACTCTACAAAGATTAAGTTCGGTTAATATTATTTTAGAGGCAAAATCTGAGATAAGTCCGTTTTTACCTGGGAAATTTCCTCATTGTATTCAGGCAAATAAACCAATTTTATATTTAGGACCCTGTTTAAGTGAATCAAACAGATTATTAGGGAAAGATTACCCTTATTCCACTGTAATTGATGACAAAGAAGGGATTGCCGGTATAATTGAACAATTGTATAAAAGATGGAAGTCATCCCCTGAAGATTTCTACCTCAACAGGCCAGACCTCTCAAAATATTTAGATTCAAATCACCTTAAGGATGTTATTAATGAAATCATCGGTAATATTGAATAAGCAGGTTGATTTAATATCCATAAAACATGGATAGAATTAGTATAATATATGCCTATAGAGATAGAGAGGCTGCAAGAATAGAGGCCTCGTTTCGATCATTGGACCGACAGGTCAGAGAAGGTTTTGAAGTGATCTTCATAGATTACGGCAGTAGTGAAATAAATGCAAAGAGCGCTATGAGGCTAGCTGAAAAATTCCACTTTGTCAAGTACTTTTATTTAGATGTATCCCATCAATTATGGAATAAGAGCCGGGCTTTGAACTATGGAATTAAAAGAGCAACAAATCCGTATATTTTTATTGCTGATATAGACCTCATTTTTCATCCCCATGCAATTGCTTTCTTAAAAGAAGTTGCAGATCCGGAATACTTCTATAGGTTTAAAATGGGATATCTTGATCAGGAGGAATCCAAAAAAATAAAAAGAGAGACTAATTTTGAAGGATTTAATCCTGGCAGATTTGGAAATGTGAATGGTATGCTTTTGACCTCCCGGGAATCCTTATTTCATGTAAAAGGGTATGATGAATTTTACCACTTCTATGGATCTGAAGATGTAGATCTTTATTCACGTTTGAAAAACTATGGATTGAGATCTCAATTTGTTGAAGACACTTATTTTTATCACATATGGCATGATTCTTATGAAAATTCCCAAACAAGAAAATTGGATCATTACCCCCGATTAAAAAATGTTCTTCGAATTAATGAACAGCATTACATTTACCATAAGAGAGAAAAAGCGGTGGTTCCAGCTAAACAGACCTGTTGGGGAGAAATTATTCCAATGTCTCGAAAAAGATTGCTTGAATCTCCAACTAAGAAAATCAGGCTCACCAATATTCTTGCAGAAATTGAACATTTACTATTATTTGAGTTACCCAATTCACATGGGGAGATTGTTGAAGTAGAGGTCGTTCAATCTCCCTATTTTGGTTCTTTCAAATATAAATTAAAAAAGTTGCTGAATAGGCAGACCCAGGTTTATAGCTCCCTGAAGGAGATTAATGATCTCATTTTAATGCATATAATTTTTAAATATCATAATTATAATTATTCTTATAAGATTTCAAAGGATCTTAGATCGATAGCATTTAAAATAGAAATGAAGGAATATTGAAAACATTGAAAAAAATCATAGTAATCCTCGCCTTTAGAATCAACAGGCTGTATGAATCACTATTATTAAAACGGAGAGTGACTAAGACAAAAAAGCTTAAAGAAAAAAAAAGATCTGATTTATTAAGATGGAAGAAGACCGGTGAATTAAACGAAGACTGGAATGAAAGGTCAATTATTCTTGCGGAAATGGTGAATAGTGGAGCTAAAGTTATAGAGTTTGGTGCTGGGAAAATGCGTTTGAAAGATTATCTTCCCCCAAACTGTGAATATACACCATCAGATATACATATAAGAGATTCCAGAGTGATTTACTGTGATCTTAATGAGGATAAGATGATAGATCTGGAAAATTATGATACGGCCATTTTCAGCGGAGTGCTGGAGTATGTTTATGATCTGGATAATCTATTCGAAAAACTTGCTAAATCTCTTAAATATATTAATTTGACATACGCCTGTGCCGATATTTCAGGAGCGAATAGATTAAAGCAGGGCTGGTTAAGTGATTATACAAATTCAGATCTAAGAGATATTTTTGAAAGGAAAGGTTTTAAGGTGATGGAGTATCTGGAGTGGAGAAAACAATCAATTTTTAGATTAGAAAATCAAAACATATAGTATTGGCTAAAAGGACTGTTGCTATTATACCGGCCCGTGGAGGTTCAAAAAGATTACCCAATAAGAATTTAAGTTTGATTGGAGGTAAAACTTTGGTAGAGCATAGTATCAATTACGCTATGGGAAATGCCGGGATTATTGATGATGTAGTCGTAAGTTCTGATTCCAAGGAAATTATTCAAGTGGCTAAAAACACGGGTGCAACTGTGGTGGAAAGGCCAGCAGAACTTTCCGGAGACGAAAGTTCCACGATATCAGTCCTTAAACATACTTTGTTGAAGTTGGGCAAGAAATATGACGTAATAGTTTTATTACAGCCAACGAACCCTTTGCGTCCTCCTAACTTACTAAAAGATGCATTTAAAGAATTTGAAAATGGCAAATATGATAGCCTGATGACAGTCAGTAGGAGCTATCATAAATTAGGAAAAATAGAAGAGGGTAAATTTATTCCGTTTAATTATAAGATGGGTCAAAGAAGTCAGGACCTCGAACCTCTATATTACGAAAATGGTCTGCTGTATATAATACGTTCCGAAATTGTTATGAATAATCTTTTGTTAGCTGAGAAAAATTTACCTTTTAAGGTTAATCATTTATTTGCAAATGTGGATATTGACACCATTGAAGACTTGAGGTATGCCCAATTCTTGTATGAAAATGACAGATTAAAAAATGATGATTTATAATGAGACAGTCAGAAAATGCAAAGCCCGCTAATCCTTATATGGAAATTTCAGGCAGAAAGATAGGATTGGATTATCCACCTCTTGTAATAGCAGAAATAGGAATTAATCATGAAGGTTCTCTGGATGTGGCAAAATTAATGGTTGATGCGGCTAAAAGAGCCGGGGTAGAGGTAGTAAAACATCAAACGCATATTGTAGAGGATGAAATGACAAAGGAAGCAAAGAAGGTCATTCCGGGAAATGCCGACGTTTCCATTTATGAAATTATGAAGAGATGTTCTTTGAGCGAGGCAGATGAGCTGGAGCTAAAGAATTATGTTGAAAAGAACAATATGATATTTATTTCAACACCTTTTTCCAGGGCAGCTGCTGATAGGTTAAATTCTTTTGATGTTCCTGCCTATAAAATTGGCAGTGGTGAGTGTAATAATTATCCACTGTTAGAACATATTGCCGGATTTGGCAAACCGGTAATTTTGAGTACTGGTATGAATACCATTCAAAGTATAAGTAAAGCCGTTTCTATATTCGATAATCATAACATTCCTTGTGCTTTATTACACACTACAAATCTCTATCCTACACCGCCGAAGCTTGTTAGATATGGGGCTATGATGGAACTTCATCAGTCATTTCCTGATAAAGTTTTTGGATTGTCTGATCATACCTTAAATAATAACGCTTGTCTTGGGGCCGTGGCACTGGGAGCTTCAATTTTAGAGAGACATTTTACGGACCGAAAGGATCGTGTAGGGCCAGACATTCTTTGTAGTATGGATGAGAATGATTGTAGGAATTTGATACAATTTTCTGCAGAAATTGCATTGATGCGCGGTGGTAAAAAAGGTCCGGCCGATGAGGAAAAAATAACCAGTGATTTTGCCTTTGCCAGTGTATGTAGCATTGTACCAATTAAAGCTGGTGAGACTTTTACTCCTAAAAACATTTGGGTTAAAAGACCAGGAACCGGTGAAATTTCAGCTGAATTTTTTAATCAGGTGCTGGGAAAAGTTGCTGCCAAAAACATAGATGCAGATGAGCTGATTGTATGGAATGATATGAAAACTTAATTTTTTAGATGGGAGAGATAGCATCAAAAAAAATATTGTTCCTAACCGGCACACGTGCTGACTTCGGAAAACTTAAAAGCTTAATGCAGGTTGTAAAAGAAGAACCTGAATTTGACTATATAATATTTGCCACAGGAATGCACATGCAAAGAACGTATGGGTATACTGTGCTGGAAATTGAGAAATCCGGTTTTGAAAACATAAGAACCTTCGATAACCATACGAGTGAAATGACTATGGATTTGAGCCTTGCAAAAACCATTGAAGGACTCTCGTGTTGGGTAAAAGAAGAAAAACCTGATCTAATCGTGGTGCATGGAGACAGGATTGAAACTTTGGCGGGTGCCATTGTAGGTTCTCTGAACAATATTTTAGTTGCACATATAGAGGGAGGAGAACTTTCAGGAACCATCGATGAACTTATAAGGCACAGTGTCACAAAATTAAGCCATGTGCATTTCGTCTCTAATCAAGAGGCTAAAAAAAGACTTATGCAGATGGGAGAATTAGAGAGTTCTATTTTCGAAATAGGTTCGCCAGATATTGATACTATGTTTTCTGAAAGTCTTCCTGATCTGAGTTTGGTGAAAAGATACTATGACATTGAATTCGATCAATATGCGATCGCCATGTTCCATCCCGTTACCACTGAGGTGCATGGAATTCAAGATCATGTTTCAAATTTTGTTACCGCTTTATTGGACACAGACCGAAACTATGTAGTGATATATCCTAATAATGATCACGGGAGCGAAAGAATTTTAAAAGAGTATTTACGTCTTGAAAATAATTCCAGGTTTAGAATTATACCATCGATGAGGTTTGAATATTTTCTAAGTCTATTGAAAAACAGCGATTTTATTATCGGCAATAGCAGTGCTGGAATAAGAGAGGCTCACTACTATAAAGTTCCTTCAATAAATATCGGGACCCGTCAACAAAACAGGTCAACAAATGCGGAAATCATTAATTGTGGTTACTCAATCGAGGATATTTTAAAATCAATTGGTGAAACAGAAGTTGTTTCTTTCCCGAAAGAACGATTCGATTTCGGGAACGGAGACAGTGCAGGGAAATTTTTAAACGTTATAAGAAGTGAAGATATCTGGAAAATCGAACATCAGAAACAATTTAGAGATATCAGCTAAATTGAAAAAAATATTTGTTTTGATCCCTGATGGTGTCGGACTAAGAAATTTCGTCTACAGCAGTTTTCCTGAAATAGCAGCGGGTGAAGGAATGGAAATTGTGTACTGGAACCAGACTTCCAAAAACTTGAAGAAAGAAGGCCTGCAAGAGATAAAATTAAAAGGAAAGCCTGGGATATTTACCGATCTTTTCAAAAGAGCTAAGATTGAAAATGAGTTGAACTGCTTCAAAGAGAGATTTAAAGATCCGGTCTATGACACTTATAAGTTTCCGTCTTCTTCTGTCGGGATAAAGAATAAACTGAAGAACCGGATTGTCCGATTTCTGATAGGCCTTTACCCTGGTCAGAAAGGTGTTCGAAAGCTGCAGGAAAAAATGGAGCAGAGCGAAAGGAGATCTTTTTTCTATAGCCAATGTAGAACATTGCTTGAAAAAGAAAAACCTGCCCTTCTTTTTTGTACCAATCAAAGACCGATAAAAGCACTTGCTCCAATACTTGCAGCCAGGGATCTCGGTATAAAAACTGGTTGCTTCATTTTTTCCTGGGATAATCTTCCAAAAGCAACAAAAATTATGAATACTGATTATTATTTCGTGTGGAGCGAATTAATGAAAGACGAATTATTGAAATATTATCCCGATATCCAGCCAGAGCAAATTAAGATTACAGGAAGTCCACAATTCGAAGTTCATTTTGAGAACGAATACAAGTGGGAAAGAAAGCAGTTTTTTGATACTTTCGGTTTAGACAATAAAAGAAAATATCTTTGTTTTTCGGGAGATGATATTACCACTTCCCCCGGAGACCATGAATATTTGGAAGATGTAGCCAGAGCGGTTGAAAAATTAAATTCCCAGGGAGAAAATCTCGGTATTATTTTTAGGAGATCACCGGTTGACCTTTCAGACCGCTATGACCGGGTATTAGATGTTTACAAAAGTATAATTACACCAATTGCTCCTGCATGGGAAAAAAAAGGAGATAACTGGAATGAGGTGATCCCGAAAGAAGAAGATCAAACAATTCAAGCAAATACAATAGCTCATAGCTTTATGGTGATCAATCTTGGATCTTCTATGGTTTTCGATTACGCCAGTTATAGCAAACCTTGTGCTTTTATAAATTATAATCCCGGTGGAGCAGAGATGCTTAAAGATGTAGCGGTTATTTATGATTATGTACATTTCAGATCCATGCCGGAAGGAGCGGTATATTGGATCAATGACAGAAATGAAGTGGATAAGGTAATAAAACAGGTACTGGAATTAAAAGCTGGAAACGTTATTCAAAATGCTGAGGTATGGTTTAAGAGAATTAACAAACAACCGGCGGATAAGGCTACTGACAGAATAAGTAATTATCTTAAGGAACTTATTAAAAATTAGGTAAAATGCACATCGCCTACCTAACCCCCGAATACCCTCACGTACTTTGCTCCACTTCGGGTGGCCTTGGAACCAGCATTAAGAATATGGCTGAAGCGCTGGTCTCGAAAGGAGTAAGAGTTAGCGTAATTCTTTATGGTCAGGCGCAGGATAAGAACCTGGAAGAAAACGGAATCCAATTCTATTTTATCAGACAGAAAAATTACTCTATCGGAGGCTGGTATCTCTATAGAAAATATCTGGAAAAACAAGTTTCAGAGATTATTTTGGATAAAAATATTAGCCTTATTGAAGCTCCTGATTGGACAGGGATTACCGCTTTTATGAAATTTAATGTTCCCTTGGTAATAAGAATGAACGGTACAGATGCCTATTTCTGCGCACTTGAGAACCGAAAACAAAAAATTAAAAATCGATTATTTGAAAGGCAGGCGATACACGATGCCGACAGTATAATTTCAGTAAGTGATTTTACAGGAAGAAAAACTTTAGAAGTTTTAAATCTTAACAGAAATTATGAAGTAATACCGAACAGTATTTCCGTTAAGAATTTTATGCCGTATTATAATAACCCGAAGTCAAACCGAATCCTTTATTTTGGAACATTGATAAGGAAAAAAGGTGTTTTAGAACTGGCAAGTATATTTAATGAGGTTGTGAAGCAGAATAAAGAAGCTAAACTCATTTTGGCGGGAAGGGATGTGGTTGATATTTTTGAACAGGTTTCTACCCTGGAACTATTTAAAAACAAACTCTCTACTGAAGCAGCAAAGAACTTCGAATATATTGGATCCATGAATTATTCCATGATAAAAAGAGAGATCGAAAAAGCCAATTTAGTAGTGCTCCCGAGTTTTGCTGAGGCTCTTCCGATGACTTGGCTGGAGGCGATGGCTATGGAAAAAGCATTGGTTACTTCAAACATAGGCTGGGCACCTGAGGTGATGATCAATGGAGTAACAGGATTTACAGTTAATCCTAAGAATCATATAGCGTATGCTGAGAGAATTTTATATTTAATGGAGAATCTTAAAACTGCTTCAAAAATGGGAAAGGCAGCCCGGAAAGAAGTTGAAAATAAATTCAGCACCAGGGTTGTAGTTGAACAGAATATTGCTTTCTATCAACAGGTTTTGGAGAATCGTTTTAAATAGAGGCCGATGATACTACTTGTTCATAGTAATGGAGAAATTTTAGAGCAAGCTCTCATAGGAGAAGAGAAATTAGAGTTTGGTTCTTCAAGCTATATTTCAGTACTCTGGAAAGTGGCTTTAGAATTTCCTGAAGAACTTATTTGTTGGGTGGAAAAAAGTTTTCTTGAGGATATTAATTTTCAAAAGCTTGATGAGATCTTTCACCATGACCTGATCATGGCTTCTTACCCAATAAATTCAATTTATTTTTCAGATGAAATAGGTTACATCGATCAGCTGCCTTTCATTAATATTAATAGGGAAGTGCAATATGGCACCTGGCAAATGAGTAGTGATGTTGGGGGGATAAAGGGTGAGGTGATATTAAAGTTTCGCGAGATTTTCGGACATATTGATGATCTTGGGTTTCTACTCAACAGCATAGCCAAACTGGGGCAGCAAAATGGACTTTTTTGTTACAGTGAACCTTTATTAATAAAGGACTGCTGTCATTCAGACCGTCCCGTTGAAGTGAGATCAAAAGCATCAAAAAGAGACTTGTTCTCTTTTGTTTATTCCCATTACAAAATCGTTCGGCTTTGGTTACTTTTCTGGTGTTTCGTCAAATATGAAAAATCTTTTCCTGGAGGGTCTTTAATAACTGCCTTTTTCAAAAAGAAATTTTTTAAAAAAGATGTCGATCTGTCGGATATTTGTGTAAAGTCAGAAAAATTAAATAAACACGGGGAATCTATTGATGTAATCATTCCTACCTTAGGCCGGAGGGATTATCTTCTAACAGTATTGGAAGATTTAAAATCCCAGACCCTGCTTCCTCAAAAGGTAATAGTTGTGGAACAAAATCCTGATCCCAATTCGCAGACGGATATACCGGAAATAGAAAAACAGCCCTGGCCATTTAAACTGGTTCATCATTTCACCCATCAGACAGGAGCTTGTAATGCCCGAAATGTAGCTTTGGAAGAAGTCAATGCCGATTGGGTTTTTTTTGCAGATGATGATAATCGTATGGAAGAAGATATACTACAAAAGTCAATACAAGAAATTAAAAAATATGGTCTTGACCTGTTAACTCTGAATTATCGCCAGAAAGGAGAATCTTTAGTTTTTGATAAATTGAAACAATGGGGGACCTTTGGTGCGGGGAATAGTATAGTAGCCGGAAAGTTTGCTTCCAAATTACGATTTGACATAGCTTTTGAATATGGTTATGCCGAAGATAAAGATTATGGCATGCAACTACGAAATTCCGGCTGTGATATTATTTATCATCCTGCGCTGCAAATTCTTCATCTCAAAGCTCCGCGAGGAGGTTTTAGGGAAATAACCGCAGCTCCCTGGGTAGAGGATAAACCTAAGCCTTCACCCACCTTGATGATATATTTAAAGAAATATTATACTCAGGAACAATTAAAAGGTTTTAAAGCTGAACTGTTTTTTCGCTATTATTTTAGTCAGCAAATTAAGAATCCGGTAACATATCTGAAAACAATGAGAAAGCGCTGGTTGATAAGTGAGAAATGGGCGGAAAAAATATTGAAGAAAACACTTGCTACAGTTCCGAAAACCTCCGTTTAAATGAAAAAATTTTTGATCACAAATAATACTGAGTTGACTCCTGAGCAATTGCCTCAGGGCCTTTTTCAACATCAAATTGAAAATTTTTCTGTTATAACCGAGAGTGTAATCCCCCCGGAGAAAATTGACAATAAAATTATATCGGTTGATGGATATTTAAGAGATCTTAACAAGGAGGTACATGAGAAAAAGGAGCAGGAAAAAAGTGTCATAGAAGCATTGTCTGGAGAGTGGCCGTTACCCAGTAATATTACAGGATCATTTTCTGCAATACTAATAGTTGTACAGGAAAAATTAGTCAATCTTTCTACCGATTTGATTGGCCTTTATCCCCTGTATTACCGAATCGACAGTAATAAATTCTTCTTTTCTAATTCAATAATATTATTGGGCGCGATTTCGGGAGCGGAGATGGATCCGACTGGAATTTTGCAGAGGAGTCTTGGACCCGATTTTGCTAATCAGGGATCTAGAACGATCTTGAAAAATTGTAAGCGACTTTTACCTGGGGAAAGGCGCAAGTATGACCTGGAAGGGAACCTAATTTCCATTCAATTTGATAATAGCCTTTATTCAGATTTAAGTGATGCCAACCAGAACCATAATTTAGTTAAGGGTTATTGGGAGGCTTATAAGCGGGAGGTGGAATATTGTTTGAACAATGCAAATAGTGTGAATTTGGCATTAAGTGGTGGTGTTGATAGTAGAATTACTCTTGGAGCCATTTCAGATTCTAAAAAATTGACTTGCTATACTTTTGGCAGTATTAAAAATTATGAGACGAAGATAGCGGCACGACTGGCAAAGTTGAAAGCTGCAAGTTTTCAAAATTGCTATCGTCCAGAGCTATATTTCCCTACTTCTGAAATTCTGTACAAATATACCTGGGGAACGGAAGCTCTTGAGCTTTGTTCATGGTTGGAAATAACTGAAAGCGTTGAAAAGAAAGTTAAGGAACCGTTGTTGCTAGGAGAATTGTGTGAGGCCCTTCCGGGGCGAAAAATAGCTAGATATTCAACGAGAAAATTTAGACAGAAGAATTTCTTAAAGTACTATGTCAAGAATGATGATTATCATCTGGAAAAATCATCTTCTGAGGCTTTTGAGCAATGGAAACAAAAAAAGCTTAGGAATTATTTAATTTATTTTCATGAAAAGAATTTGTTGAGGTTTGATTTTGATTTCGATTTTGAGGTGGTGAGAGAAGAGCTTGCTGCAGATCTCAATGAAGTATTTGAAAGAATCGAGGTCCATAATTTACCTTATGTAGAATTGTATGACGAACTTTTCTCATGGTATACCTATACAAGAATGCATCTTTCAAAACAACTTTTAGTGGTTAGCAATAAATTTGATGCTTTTTCACCGGCTATGTCACTGCAGATGCTTAGAAAAACCTCCAATCTCCATCCAAACCTTAGACTAAATTACCGTTTTATAAATAAGCTTTTCAAAAATACTGAAGAGTTGAGAAAATTTCGGAAAGTACCTACGAGTCAGGCACCCTTTGTATCTCAAAATGCTCCAGATTTTTTAAAATTTGCAAGTTGGGGATTAAGATCTAAAGTTGATCAGGCACTGATTAGGCATATGATGAAGACAAAAAACCCGAAAAAACGTTATCGATTGTTGAAATCTATAAATTGGGCCAGAGTTTACCAAAACTCCGACTTAGAAAAGATTCTTGAGGGGTATTTTAGAGATAATTATTTAGGGAAGGCTTATGTACAGGGTATAAAAAATCAAGCACTGGAAAGAAGAGATCTAAAACAATGGCCCTTTGCTAATATCAATATAATCGGTGCGGCGGCTTTAAATGCTGAACTCCATTTAATTAGCACCTTAAGAAAAGCTCGTGAAGTTTAATCTGATCATCTGTACTCTTAAGCGGCCTAAATCCATTAAAGATTTACTAGATTCGGTTGCCTGTCAAACCTTGTATCCAGATGAAATTCTAGTGATCGATGCTTCGCCTGATAATTTAACTGCCAATTTACTCCAGGAATTTAGCTATACGGCACTTAAATATTTTAAAGTTAATGAAAAGAATAGTGGTCTTACCCGGCAGCGAAACTATGGGATTAGTAAGACAAGTAAGGAAATCGAAGTAATTTGCTTTTTGGACGATGATATTATTCTAGAGCCTGATTATTTTGAAAACCTGATAAGGACATACACATTCTGTCCCACTGCGGTTGGTGTCGGCGGATATATTTCCAATGAAGTCGTTTGGAAAAAAAGTGAAACTTCCCCTGATTTTGATGAATATAAAATAGACGGATTCATTCGAAAATTAGGCAGCCGAAATTTACTTCGGAAAAAAATTGGATTGCTAAGTGATCAGGCCCCGGGAGTGATGCCCGAATTTTCAAATGGATTATCAATTGGATTCCTGCCACCCTCAGGGAATATTTATCCCGTAGAATATTTTATGGGTGGAGTTGCTTCTTACCGTAAAGAGATTTTTGAAAAAATCTCATTTTCGGATTACTTTAAGGGTTATGGCTTGTATGAGGATATGGATTTTTGTTTGCGCGCTTCTCGATTTGGTCCCAATTATGTGAATACAGCGGCCAGGGTAACGCATCACCATGAGGAGGCGGGACGACCGAACAGGTTTAAGTACGGGCAGATGGTAATTAGGAATGGTTGGCATGTTTGGCGGGTAAAATATTCAAAACCTTCATTTAAGGGAAAACTAAAATGGCATCTTACTGCCTTTCTTTTAATTAGTGTGCGTATTTCGAATATATTTACCACCCCTAAAAAAAGAGAGGCTTTTTCTGAGAGTGCAGGAAGAATTATAGGATGGTTGCGCCTGATGTTTAGCTAATTAAGATTTACTGATGAACGAAAGGTCTTACAAAAAAGTATTTATATTTTTTGCAGTTTTTACCCTAGCAGTTATTGTTTTCTTGCTGTTGGCCCATAATCGCTATTCTTTTTTTACTTCTAAGGGTGGAGGTTGGTCAATTGGATATAGATTTATAGAAGATCCATTACGAAAAGTAGAACCAATGGGTTCTCAAGTTTTGGATTTGGAATGGTTAGACAGAAAAACAGATCAAAAAACCATCTTTTTAGCCGATCCATTTGTTATTCATGAGAGGGATACCTTTTTTGTGTTCTTTGAACATCAGGGAGTTGGTAACGCCAATATCGGACTATTACAGTCACACGATGGTTATAATTTTATCTATAAGGGAGAAGTTCTTGATGAAAAATTTCATTTATCTTTTCCTAATGTTTTCAAATATCAAGAAGATTTTTATATGCTTCCTGAAACTAAACAAGCTGGTCACATTTTACTTTATAAAGCTGAAGATTTTCCCTATAATTGGAAAATCTATGATACCTTAATTACTAACGTTCACTTGAAGGATCCAGCGCTATTAATGACTGATTCTCTTAAAGTAATAAGTGCAAGTGATCATAATCTGAAACAACATTTATTTACTTCAAAATCTCTCGAAGGACCATGGGTAAAAGATCCTGCTTTTCAGGATAGGCAGGGTGATCAAACACGTGCTGGAGGGAACTTTTTTAAAGTCAATAACAGCTGGTATTTACCGTTTCAGAAGAATAATGATGGATATGGAACCGGTCTTGCACTTTATCAATTTATAGTTGAAGAAAACCAGAAGAAATTTGTAAAGGTATCAGATTCTTTTCTTGAAAGTTCAGATTCGATTGTATGGTTTAATAGGGGGATGCATCACCTTTCTCTCATTAAGGTGAAAGACCACTTTTACACAGTTTTTGATGGGGACGTAAAAGATACTCTTGCTCCTAAACTTACCAGTTGGAAAGCTTCTTTAAAATACAATTATTATGATCTAATTAATTTATTCCGATAAATGAAAAGATCGAGAACAGATGTTAATAAGCGTCAAAAGGATTTTTACGATAAAAAGGAGAAAAATCTGGCTACTCGCCTTTGGTCCTACTTTCGAAATGGAGCATTAAATCGTATAAAGAAAGAAATTGGCATTGAGGTAGATATCTATGAACTGCATAAAAGATGGTTAGGTGATCTTTCAGGAAAAAAAGTGCTAGATCTCGGATGTTATGCAGGAAATTCACTTAGCTATTTTCTTGCAGAAAATTCCAAAGAATATTTAGCAATAGATTTAAGTCCGAAGGGGATCAATATATTGAGCAAAAGACTTAAAAAGGTGACCGGAGCTAAAGCTGAGGTAAATGACTTTCTTTCAGAAAATTTTAAGGAAAAAGATTTTGACCTGATCTATGCCTACGGAGTATTACATCATTTTAAAGATGTGGATGAACTAATATTGAAGCTGCAGGAAAAGCTGAAATCGGGCGGAAGGATAGTGAGCCATGATCCGCTACAGACTAGTCTGCCCATAAAAACTATCCGTAGTATTTATCGTCCCTTCCAGAGCGATAGAGACTGGGAATGGCCTTTTTCAAGGAAAACCTATTATAAATTTGACGGTTCGTTTGACATAGTGGAGCGTCGGGCAGTTTTAGGAAAGACTAAATGGCTGCCATTATTTAACCTGTTTCCAGGTTCTAATGACAGAAAGCTGGAAAAAGCCAGAGCTTGGCATCGGAAAGACTGGGATCGTTCGGCAGTGGATGATGAATACATGTTTAGATGTATGCACTTGAGTATGCTGATGAAAAAGAAGGATTAATGCGATTTGCGATCTTCACTCATGTAGAACATAAAGAGCGGGAGGGGTGGTATTACGCCTATGCGCCTTATGTGCGAGAGATGAACATATGGTGGAATCATGTGGAGGAAGTGGAGATGATTGCACCTTTGACAACTTGGGAACGAGGGGCCTCTGGGACTGAGGAACTGGGGGGGGGAGTAATTAGATACGAACATTCAAAGTTGACCTTTAATGAAATTCCTTCTTTTAATTTTCTCAGTTTCTTGTCTGCTGTAAAGGCTTTTATTAAAATTCCATATATCTTCTTCAAAATGTTCGGTGCGATGAGGAGGGCAGACCATTTGCATTTACGGTGTCCTGGGAATATTGGGCTTCTGGCCTGTATTTGCCAGGTCTTTTTTCCTTCAAAACCAAAATCAGCAAAATATGCCGGCAACTGGGATCCACAGTCAGTTCAACCCTGGACCTATAGGCTTCAAAAATGGATTCTTAGCAATTCATTTTTGACACGGAATATGCAGGTGCTGGTCTACGGTCAATGGCCGGGGCAGTCGAAGAATGTTGTCCCATTTTTTACCGCTTCTTTTTCCAAAAAGGAAATAGCTGAGGTGCCTGAAAAGGCTTTTTCAGAACATTTAATTTTTTTATTTGTGGGGAACCTGGTGAAGGGGAAGCGGCCGTTGGAAGCAGTGAAGCTAGTAGAAGCGATAAATTCAGTAAGTGAAAATGGTACCAATCGGGAGATCTGCGCAAGCCTGCACATCTATGGAGTTGGTCCGGAAAGAAAGAGGTTGGAGAAATACGTTACGAAGAATGAACTGGAGGAAATAGTGATCTTCAAAGGAAACCGACCTATTGAAGAATTAAAAGAAGCTTATCAAAAAGCTCATTTCGTGATCTTGCCATCCATGTCTGAAGGCTGGCCCAAAGCCATTGCAGAAGGCATGTTCTTTGGCGGTATTCCCATAGCGACCCCTGTAAGCTGTGTACCGTGGATGCTCAAGTACGGTAGTAGAGGAGTATTATTGGAAGATTGTTGCCAACAGCCAACAGCCAATAGCCAACAGCTAAAAAGGAGTGGACAGAGGACAGAGAACAGAGGACAGGATGTTGCGAAAATTTTAAAATTGTTAACAGATCAGGAAGAAATGAAACGTATGTCTGAGGAAGCTAAAAAATGGAGTCAGGAATATACATTAGAAAGGTTTGAGGAGGCGATAAAAGAGGTGCTAAACAATAAAAAGTAGCAAAAGCAAGGTTCATCGTCTAACGTTTAAAGTTCAAGGTGCTCTTGAACTAAAATTAAAGGTATGGGGAAAGTAGAAAGTTTTGAAGATCTGGAGGTTTGGGTTTTAGCGAGAGAAATTTGTGTTGATGTTGAAACTTTATTTGAAACCACAGCCGTTGGTAAAAGGTATTCCTTAAAGGATCAAATGGATAGGAGTTCTGGATCTATAATGGATAACATAGCAGAAGGATTCGGAAGAGGTGGAAATATGGAGTTCAGAAATTTTATGAGTTTCTCCCGCGGCTCCTGTACCGAATTAAAGTCTCAACTGTACCGCGCACAGGATAAAAACCTAATTTCGGAAATGGAGTTTAAAAGTTTATCTGATAAATGCGAAAAGGAAATTGCCAAAATCACAGCTTTAATTAATTTTCTGAACAGATCCAATTTAAAAGGCCCAAAGTTTAAGAAGAAAAACTAATAACCTGAAGTGAAAACGGATGCACGTTAAACGTTCAACATTGAACAAAAATGATAGGGAATATAATATTCAGTCAAATGATAACATGCGAGTATTACAGTTAATCGATTCCCTTAGAAGTGGTGGAGCTGAACGCATGTCTGTAACATATGCCAGCGCCTTGGCAAAGCGCATCGACGCATCATTTCTATGCTGTACCCGAAAAGAAGGTTTGCTGAAAAAGCAGCTGTCATCAGATGTAGGTTACTTGTTTCTGAATAAAAAAAACACGTTGGACTTGCAGGCATTTATAAAACTGCGAAGATTTGTAAAAGAAAATAAGATCGATCTCATCCAGGCCCATAGCAGTTCCTGGTTTCTGGCATTATTAGTCAAGCTGAGTCTGCCGGGTGTAAAATTGGTTTGGCATGATCATTACGGAAGGGAGTTGAGTAGTAGAAAACCAGGCTTACTAAAACCTGCCTCAAAATATTTTGACGGAATTATAGCGGTGAATAACGACCTTGAAGAATGGTCAAAGAAAAACCTTTCCTCCAAGGAGGTGCGGTTCTTTAAAAATTTTCTTCCGGAAAACTTCGGTTCAGGAGAAAATATGAAATTAAAAGGAGGAGACAGTATTAAGATCATTTGCGTCGCCAATTTCCGGCCGCAGAAAGACCACCTGAATTTGCTTAAGGCTTTCGAACTTATAAAAAAGGATCACCCGAAAACTACCCTGCACCTGTTGGGAAAAAATGAGCAGGATTCTTATTCAGTTAAAATTAAAAAATATATTCACCACCAGGATCTAAATCAGGATGTTTTTATTTATGGAGAGCAGGAAAATGTTTCATCATATATTGATCAGGCTGATCTTGGGATTTTATCTTCTGAATCAGAAGGTCTGCCGATGGCTCTCCTCGAATACGGTCGTGCCGGAATTCCGGTAATCTCTACCGATGTGGGTCAGTGTGCCGAGGTTATAGGATCGGCCGGAAAGTTAGTTGCTCCTCAAGATTCGGAAGCCCTGGCACAGGCAATCAGGGAATATATTGAAAATGATCAGGTTCGAAAATCAGATGCCCTATCTTTTCAGCAGGTAATTAAAAAGACTTATTCCGAAGAAATTATAATACCAGAGGTGCTGGATTTTTTTAAACATTAAATATGGAACCTTGAACATTGAACTTTTTGTTTTCCGTATTATTGTATTCTGATCTTGAGTTATGCCTGCAGTCGCATCCTTTAACCACCGTTACTCTGCCACTCTTTCCAGGTTGGCAAAAATGGAGTACGTCAAACTGTTGCTGCTTCACTTAGGAATTGCCATTGCTATTTACTTATTTAAAGGAGCTTCTTTTTTTTACTTCTTAGGTGTATTTGGATATTTTTTATTTATCACTCTTCAGAATCGTAACCGCAATAATGAAGCTTTAATGGCAGCGGCCTATATTGCCGGTGTAGAGGTTTTTTGGAGACAGACGGAGGCTCTGTTCTTTTACGAGACAGGGAAATATGCGGTAATTCTTTTTCTTCTCATTGGGATGTTTTTTAAGGGAACATCATCAAAAACAGTCCCTTTTTGGACTTATCTCCTAATTCTAATTCCCGGTATTGTAGTGGCTTCCATAACAATGAGTTATGAAGCTGAATTCAGAAAAAGTATTGCATTTAACTTGGCGGGCCCTGTATGTTTAGGAGTTTCAGCCTTATATTGCTACTATAAAAAGATTCAGAAGAAAGATTTTGAGAAGGTGATACTAATGTTGCTTTTACCTCTCCTTTCTCAAATGTTTTATTTGTACTTATATACACCAACTCTGCATGAAGGGATAGTTAGCTTATCAGGAAATTATGCTGCGACGGGTGGATATGGACCTAATCAAATCTCTACTGTCTTTGGATTTGGGACTTTTCTGCTTGTTACCCGAATTTTCACTTTAAAAAGTAAAACAATCAATTTACTAGATACTATATTACTTCTAATGATAGGATATCGAGCTTTGGTGACCTTTTCTAGAGGTGGTGTTTTTACGGCTTTAGTTTGTGTTTTGGCTTTTATTCTTCTATTCTATTATAAACAGAGCTCTAGAGAAAAAGGAAAAATAAGGTTCAAAACAATCTTATTAGGTTTATCGTTTTTGGCTATTTGGTTTATTACTTCAACCCAGACTTTTGGTCTTTTAGAAAACCGTTACGAAGGAAGGGATGCAGCTGGGAATCTTAAGGAAGATATTACAACGGGTAGAGTGGAATTGGTAAAAACTGAGTTGTACGGGTTTTATAAAAATCCCGTTACCGGCATAGGTGTTGGAAAGGGTATTGAATTTAGGGAAGAGAATTTAGGAGTGGAGATTGCCACTCATAATGAAATTAGTAGATTACTTTCTGAACATGGATTATTAGGTGTGGTAGCCATTCTAATTCTTATATTTGTCCCCATTATATTTTGGACAAAGTTTAGAAACAATTACTATTTTTTAGCTTTCTTAGCCTTTTGGTTCCTCACCATTAACCATTCGGCCATGAGAATTGCCCTACCGGCTTTTGTGTATGGACTGGCCCTCCTATACATTGTGGAGGACAAGAAAAGACCGGGGAAAATAAAAAGCATTGAAGCAAAAACGGCCGGTACGGTTATAGAATAGTTGATGAAAAAAAGAATTCTTTATATAGGTAACAATCTTTCCAATCCCACCTTTACCGCTACCTATATTTCTTTTTTTAGCGAAGTATTGAAGCAGGAGGGGTATTGGGTGAAAACTGCTTCAAGTAAGGATAACAAAGCCCTGCGGCTGGTGGAAATGCTCTCCCTTATCTGGACCCACCGCAAGGAGACAGACACCGTGCTTATTGATACTTACGGTGCACAAAACTTCTATTATGCCTACAGCATCGGCAAGCTGTGTCAACAGTTAAAATTGCCATATATTCCAATATTACACGGAGGAAATTTAAAGGAACGTATCGACAAATCTCCTAACCTTTCGAAGTCGCTTTTCGGCAACGCCCGACTCAACGTTGCGCCCTCCCACTTTTTATACGACATCTTTATAGCTCACAATTTCACTAACTCCCGCATAATTCCTAACTCCATTACGCTGGAAAATTATCCTTTTAAGGAAAGGAAGACCTTCGGGCCTAAATTTCTGTGGGTGCGCAGGTTTCAGGACCGGTACAATCCAATGATGGCTGTAAAGGTTTTTGAGCAGATCTACCGCAAGCATCCCGATGCTAAGATGAGTATGGTTGGACCCGAGAAGGACGGCTCTCTTGAGAAATGCATGGAATATGCAGCGAGACAAAATTTACCTGTAGAATTTCCGGGGAAAATGAAAAAGAAAGATTGGGCCGCTATTTCAGTTGATTATGATTTCTTCATCAATTCCACCGATGTTGACAATACCCCAATAAGTGTCATAGAAGCCATGGCCCTCGGCCTCCCGGTGATCTCTACAGATGTCGGCGGTATGCCTTACCTCATTGAAGACGGAAAAGACGGTATTCTGGTACCTCAAAACGATGTCTCCGCAATGGTCAGCGCCATAGAAGATCTGCTTCAGGATCCCGAAAAATGCAGGGAAATCGCACAAGCAGCTTATGAGAAAGTCAGAAGGTTTGATTGGGAGATCGTGAAGGAAGAGTGGATTGCTGTCTTAAATGAATAATGTCTAAGGAATAAGGAGTAATAATTGAATAATTTATATTGAATATTTAAGTACTACTAATTTAAAGCTATTACCTGTCGATGCTTAACGTTTTCTTAGTCTTTGGGACGTTAGGAGGAGTACTGTCCCGAGAATAAAATTTATCCGTTGATATCCAGATTATTGTTGGTTAGTTTCTTTTTTGGCAGTGTAGAAATCTTTCGGCGTTAATAATTTTTGAAGCCTTGGAGAAAATTTAGCCGGAAGATTTCGGTTTCAGCTTGCAGAAGCAAAGCTGAAAACACCTTCAAAAAAGTGTCCTTTTTTTGGTTCGTTTTGCCTGCATCCGACGACCGCAGGGAGAGGAATGCACAGCAAAAAAATGAACAATCATGAAATTTATAAGAATTACTGTTGACCTGGGGGAGAGGAAGACATTTCAATGGACCTAAACTTAGAAGTTTAATCTAACACCTACCTTTCCATCTTCGCCTAACATTGAACAGGATAATTGTTTATGCGTCGCGAGGTCAAGGTGACAGTGTATTAATTTTAATTACTTTTACTCAAACATCTTAAGCAGATCCTGAAAAACCTAATCTACATAGGTAACAAATTATACACCAGCGGTGGCATTCCCACCTCCATTGACACCCTGGCACCCCTACTCAGAGAAGAAGGATTTACAGTAAAAACAGCTTCAGCAAAAAAGAACAAGCTGTTCCGGTTCGTAGATATGGTATCGACTGTGTACAGGAACAGGAATACCGCAGACTACTTCCTCATCGATACCTACAGCACCCAGAACTTCTGGTATGCCTATACAGTTGCGATGCTATGCCAAAGGCTGGGTTTAAAGTACATTCCCATTCTCCACGGCGGGGAACTTCCCGGCCGACTCGAACACTCTCCTAAGGTGTCAAAAAAGCTATTTGGAAAGGCCTTTATAAATGTGGCTCCTTCGCTGTATATGAAAACCGTTTTCCAGCAGGCCGGCTTCACTAACGTGCGATACATTCCCAATTCTATTAATCTGGAAGATTATCATTTTAAAGAGCGTTCTGAACTTCGTCCAAAGCTGCTATGGGTACGTGCCTTTGCAGAGATTTACAATCCGATGCAGGCTTTGAAGGTACTGGAGTTGCTGCTGCCCGATTATCCCGGAGCTGAACTTTGCATGATAGGCCCGGTGAAGGATGATTCCTGGAAAGATTGCA
Source organism: Salinimicrobium flavum (assembly GCF_042684505.1). NCBI lineage: Bacteria > Pseudomonadati > Bacteroidota > Flavobacteriia > Flavobacteriales > Flavobacteriaceae > Salinimicrobium > Salinimicrobium flavum. The sequence continues at coordinate 64,055 of NZ_JBHULT010000008.1, read as the reverse complement.
TCCGCTACGCCAAGCTGCACCAGCTGCCGGTTCGTTTCCCTGGCCGCCTGGCTAAAGAAGAATGGATGGCTCTTTCTGAAAGCTATGATATCTTCCTCAATACCACCAATATTGACAACTCTCCCGTAAGCGTCATCGAAGCTATGGCTTTAGGTCTGCCCGTGGTCTCTACTAACGTCGGCGGACTCCCATACCTCATTTCTGCCGACATAGATGGAATTCTCGTCAACCCCGATGACCCCGAACGAATGGTTTCTGCCTTAAAAAACCTCCTTCAGGATCCTGACCGTGCCCATGAAAGAACCATTGCAGCGAGAAAGAAAGTGGAGGCTTTTGATTGGGAGAGGGTAAAAAAATCCTGGAAGGAATTACTGAGCAAGTAAACCGGAATATGAAGTACGGGAACATTTATGAGTTATAAAAGAAACAAGAATCAAGAGACAAGAATCAAGACTTTAAGGTAAATCCGGAATTTTTTGAATCTCTGCCGCTGGTGAAAATTTGCAATCCGTGACGGGGAGGCCAATAGCTCCCTTTCCCTGGGAGAGGATGAGGGTGATTGAAGGAATTATGAAGGCGGGACAAGATTAAAGCCTGATTTGTTAATTGGAGGGCCGTTAATTCGTGAATAGTGAATGGCTAATTCGATAATTGTTACTTCGTCATTCCGTCACTTCATCACTCCGTTACTCCATCACTTCGTTACCCTCCGCTGGCGCGGATTTGCAATCAATGACGGGGACCAAGATCCAATAAACTCCCTCACCTTTGGAGAAGATCGGGGAGAGGAAAAGATTTGAGGCAGGGCAAAAAAATCTTCAAAAAATTTTCATACTTATCTGTAAATTACTACTTTAACTTCATATTATATTTTCTCCCCTATAACCAATAACAAAATTTTTCCTTCTTTTCCATTGAACAGAGGGAACTTCAAAGGAGGATCTTTTCTTCCTGAAAAAGCCTTTTGACTGCTCCTCCCAAAGTCAGGCTATTTTGAAAAATTAATTTAACCAAATAGTATCTGCTGCTGCAGAAACCGGGAGCTTATGGAACAATCAGAGTTACTTTCAAAAAACACCGACTTTAACCTGTCGGCTTTAAACTCTTCATTATCTTTACGCCGTAAAAGCGTTAGCATGTCCCCCAAGTCTACCTTACAATTTGCGATCTCTGAGCGCAAGGTGCTCCTGCGCATCTTTGACGTGGTATGGGTGCTGTTCGCACTTTATGTGGTGGGAATCCTCTTCCAGCTTGAATATTTCAGTATAAATGATCATTCCTGGCGCTGGAGCCTGGTACTGGCCGCTTATCTCAGCCTTTTCTCCAGCATATTTGAACTGTATGACCTGCAAAAGGCAAGTGAATATTACACGGTACTTAAAAATGTTGTGCTCGCTTCCTCTGTGACCGTACTCTTCTTTCTGCTTACCCCGGTCCTTACGCCTGTCCTTCCAGAAAACAGGGTGCAGATCATTTACTTCTACCTCGCCATCGTCTTTACGATGTTATTATGGCGGTTTGCATACATAACCCTTATTTCCTCCCCCAGGTTCTACAGGCGAGTCCTGATCATAGGGGAGCCCCTTGATGTGGATATCATTGCCTCACAACTGGAGAAATCTGATCCTAATTATAACATTATAGGTTACATCAAATGCGGTGGCCTCAGTTTATCCAATGAAACCATCAGTCTTTCCCAGTACCCTTCAGAAGACCTTGAGGATACGCTGAAGAGGAACGGGGTGGATGAGGTCCTGATCTCGGGTGGGAGCATCTCAGGCCCGGGCACCCCTCTTTATGAAGACATTATGGCCCTGGTGAAGCGTGGTTTTCCTGTGAGGGACTATAACCAGGTGTATGAGGAAAAGACCCACCGAATACCAGTTCAGCACATCGAACGTAATTTTTACAAGTTTTTCCCTTTAAGCCGGAGTAACGAAAACAAGTTCTACCTGTTCTTTCATCGGGTATTTGATATTCTAATTTCTATCCCGGGTCTTTTTCTGGGGGCTTTACTTATTCCGTTTATTTTCTTCGGAAATTTGATCGCCAATAAAGGCCGCCTGTTCTATAAACAGGAACGTGTGGGCAAGAACGGAAGGTCATTTCAGATCATTAAGTTCCGCACGATGAAAGATGATGCTGAGCCTAACGGGGCTCAATGGGCACAGAAGAACGATGTGCGCATCACCCGCTTCGGAAAGTTCCTTCGAAGATCCAGACTGGATGAATTTCCGCAGTTCTATAATATCCTGAAAGGGGAAATGAGCCTGATCGGTCCGCGGCCGGAACGTCCCATTTTCGTGAAAGAACTCTCTGAAATGATTCCCTTTTACGATACCCGTCACTTCATCAAACCGGGTCTCACAGGCTGGGCGCAGGTAATGACAGATTATGCCAACAGCCACGCCGACAGTCTTGAAAAGCTGCAGTACGACCTCTACTACATCAAACACAGGAATGTCTTCCTCGATATTACTATCCTTACAAAAACCATGAGTACGGTTATTTTCTTCAGGGGACAGTAATGCAATGTTCAATTATCAATAAACAATGATCAATTTTTTTAATCAACTTTATTTCACGCAGAGGGCCCAAATGTTTTGTAACGGTCGTGAAGCTTATTTGGAAAGCTGATTTTCTGCTGATATTTATTTGGCTCGCTTTCCAACATTTGCGATGGAAATTGATCCTTAATTAGGCCTGAACTTCGGTTTTTCTTTTGTTAGAGAGCAGGGAAAGGATCACATAACTAAAGATGATCAGCGGGATGGCGGCAAACTGCAGGAAGACCAGCAGGAGGACACAGAACAACAAAAAGAAATATCTCAGTTTGTTATCCGCAAAAGACCAGGTACTAAACTTGAGCGCGAAGAGGGGAACTTCAGCGTTCAGCATAAAGCAGCTAAAAAGTGTAAGTGCGGTAAGGAACCATGGGTTCAAAATGATATCTACCAGGAACGGCTGCGGCTGAAATATCAGGATCAACGGCAGACTTATGATCAGCAAAGCATTTGCAGGGGTAGGGAGTCCGATGAAGGAATCGGTTTGACGGTCATCAATATTGAACTTCGCAAGCCGGTATCCCGAAGCCAGGGTCACCAGCAGGCCAATTAGCGCCAAAACCGGAAAATTCCATTCCAGCAGGTCCTGTCCCGAGGTCCAGTCTCTATTGGTAGTCTGATCTCCGGGTAGTGCTTTCAGAAAGAGCTGGAACATAATGATGCCGGGAACCACCCCGCTTGTCACCATATCAGCAAGGGAATCCAGCTGCAACCCGAGCTCACTTTTGACATTAAGCATCCTTGCTGCGAGTCCGTCAAAAAAATCAAAGAAGATCCCCAGGGCGACAAAGATCGCTGCCATGACCAGGTTTCCCTGCACCGCAAAAATGGTAGCGATACTTCCGCAGAGAAGATTAAGTAAAGTGATGCTGTTGGGAATATGCCTGGCGAAGCTCATATGGTTGGTTTTGGGTAAAAATAGTAAAAACTTCCGCAAGGTGTATTTTTTCCATTTTTGGCTCTCTTACTTAATCTCACACATCACGAAGTTTTCAATTAAGAGCACTGAAAGATCAAGGTTGAAATTTTTTCCCGCAGAGCTCTCAGATTTCCGCAGGAAAAAAGACCAACAAATGTCTGGATTTAAGCACAAAAATAAATTTGGAACCTTGAGCAAACCATAATCAAGGAGCCGCAGGCTTTTTAATAAATAAAGTTTTTATTATTTGTAAATTTGGCCATCAAAGGTCCCAATGAAAAATTTCTCTTACGCATTACTTTCAGGTATCCTATTGGCGATGAGCTGGCCTACTTATGGAGTCCCGCTGGTGCTTTTCTTCGCTTTTGTTCCCCTGTTGCTGGCAGAATTTTCGGTCCGAACGTCTGGGAGCAGGTGGAAAAAATGGAAGATCTTCGGCTTGTCGTACCTCAGTTTTTTTCTCTGGAACCTCATTACCACCTACTGGCTCTATTTCTCAACTCCATTTGGAGGAATATTCGCAATAACGGTCAACTCACTGCTCATGGCGGTGGTTTTCCTTATTTTTCATATAGTAGCGAAAAGGGTAAATTTTAAGGCTGCTGCTTCTTTTTTTATCTCCATCTGGATCGCTTTTGAATACCTGCACCTCAACTGGGAATTTTCCTGGCCCTGGCTTAACCTGGGAAATGTTTTTTCTGAACATACCCAATGGATACAGTGGTATGAATACACGGGAACCTTCGGCGGAACGCTTTGGGTATTGCTCGCGAATTTTGGGATCCTGAAAATGATATTGCTTTACCGGCAGCACCGGGATAAAGCCATTATTTTTCGCGGAATGCTGAAAACCGGACTCCTTATCCTGCTGCCCATAATTATTTCCTATATCATCCTGGCAAATTATGAGGAGAGTCCGCAGAGTCTTGAAGCTGTTGTGCTCCAGCCGAATGTGAATCCCTACACCGAAAAATACAATACCAATGATACCCGGATAGGGGAACTGCTCACCAAACTGGCCGAAGAGAATATCACCCCTGAAACCCAAATTGTCATTGCCCCTGAAACTGTGTTTGCAGACGGGACTGTGTTGAGCAGGTTTGAGGAATCTGAAGCTAACTTCTTTAGCCGGGAAATCGTGCGCAGGCATCCTCAAATTGACTTCCTCAGCGGGATCTCCATGTATGACCGCTTCAGTGATCCTTCGCGGGTAACCGGTCAAAGTAACCAGATCCAGCCAGGAGACTGGTATGATGACTATAACTCGGCTTTTATGATAAGCGCCAATGACTCTGTGCGCTTTTACCATAAATCCAAACTGGTGGTAGGGGTGGAAAATTTTCCTTATCAGGAAGTCTTGCGGCCGGTAGTGGGAGATGTCATGATCGATCTGGGAGGTACGGTAGCCATGAAAACCACTCAAGAGGAGCGGGGCGTTTTTGACGTCAGAGGTTCTGAAGGGGTAGGACCTATCATTTGCTATGAATCTGTTTACGGAGATTTTGTGACGGGCTATGTCAACAACGGGGCAAATTTTCTTGCCATCATCACCAATGACGCATGGTGGGGGGAAACCCAGGGACATAAACAACATCTTAGTTATGCCCGGTTACGTGCTATTGAGAACCGTCGTGCTATTGCCCGCAGCGCCAACACAGGGATCTCTGCCTTTATCAATGAAAAAGGGGAGATTACGGCTTCCTTAGGATACGAGGAACAGGGTGCTCTGCGTGGAAAGGTTAGCCTTAATGACAAGATCACCTTTTACACCCGGCACGGCGATTATATTGCTAGGATCTCCCAATTCCTTGCACTTTTCATCTTTCTTTTTGCAATGGTAAAATGGAAACGCAGCAGGAAAATATAGCTTCCCGGAGAGCTGAAAATTATTTTAACTTCTACCTGTGTCTAAACAAAACCAAACGGAAAGTTATTGGTGGCCGGGAAAATCTAATTAAAAAGCTTTTTCTTACGAAGTTCGAAATTCTGTCCCAGGTACACCTTTCTTACCATTTCGTCTTCGGCGAGTTCTTCAGGAATTCCGGCTTTAAGGATGCGACCCTCGAACATTAGATAAGTACGGTCTGTAATCGCCAGGGTTTCCTGTACGTTGTGATCTGTTATGAGAATCCCAATGTTCTTGTCCTTTAGCTGTGCCACGATACGCTGAATATCTTCTACCGCAACAGGGTCGACACCCGCGAAAGGTTCATCAAGCAGGATAAAATTAGGATCTGTAGCCAGGGCACGGGCGATCTCGGTTCGACGGCGTTCCCCACCACTCAAAAGGTCTCCGCGGTTTTTCCTGATATGCCCCAATCCAAATTCCTCAATGAGGGATTCCATCTTCATTACCCGTTCTTTCTTTGAAAGTTTTGTCAATTCCAGTACGCTCATGATGTTATCTTCGATGCTTAGCTTCCGGAAAACAGAAGCTTCCTGCGCCAGGTAACCTATCCCGTATTGGGCCCGTTTGTACATGGGGAATTTTGTGATGTTCTCCCTGTCCAGAAAGATCCTTCCGCCATTAGGTTTGATCAATCCCACGATCATATAGAAAGAGGTAGTCTTTCCGGCCCCGTTAGGACCCAATAGTCCCACGATCTCTCCCTGGTTCACTTCCAGGGAAATTCCTTTTACAACTTCTCTTCCTTTGTAGGATTTTACAAGACTTTCAGCGTATAACTTCATTCTGTAGATATTAGTATTGAGATATGAGTATTGAGATATTGAGGTTCACTAAATATATGAAATTTTCAGGATGGATTATTTAATGAGGATCGTCGGAAAATAAGATTGCCACGTTAATCCTTACTCATTAATCCTTATACGTTTCCAAAGTTTCCCAATACTCATATGCTCTCCTCAAATGCGGGATCACAATAGTTCCTCCCACCAGGGTAGCGATGCTTAAAGCTTCCATAACTTCCTCCTTGGAAATGCCTTCTTTGTAGCTGGTTTCGAGGTGGTATTTCACACAGTCATCACATCGCAGTACGGTCGATGCTACAAGGCCGAGTAATTCCTTGGTCTTGACATCGAGGGCTCCTGCGGAAAAGGCGTTGGTGTCGAGGTTAAATATGCGTTTAATGATCTTATTGTTGTCGCCAAGGATCTTATCGTTCATCTTTTGGCGGTATTCATTGAATTCTTCTACCTGATTCTTCATCACTTCTGTGTTCTTAGTTTCTTTTCTTCTTTTTTGGTTACAATTTTGGCGATCACTATGCTTAATTCATATAACACCAGTACTGGAATCGCTACAATGATCTGACTCAATATATCGGGAGGAGTTATGATAGCTGATAGTATCAAAACGATCACCAGTGCAAATTTCCTGTACTTCCGAAGGAATTCGGGCGTCACCAGCCCAATCTTGGTCAGGAAATAAATGATAATGGGTAACTCAAATATCAGGCCGCAGGCAAGCACCGAAGATCTTACCAGGCTAATATAACTGCCAATGTCAAATTCATTAAGTACCACGTCGCTAACCTGGTACTTTCCGAGGAAATTAATAGACAAGGGGGTTACCAGGTAATACCCGAACAAAACCCCTAAAAAGAACAGCAGGGAAGAGATGAAAATAAAACCCCTTGCGGTATTTCGTTCATTGGCATACATCCCCGGGGAAATGAATCTCCAGAATTCATAGATCACATATGGAAAGGAAATAATGAAGCCTGCCGTGATGGACGTCCAGACGTGTGCCGAGAATTGCCCACCCATGGTACGGGATTGTATGGTGAACGGCATCTTTTCAAAGCAGAAGCCACCCTCGAGTCCTACGGCTGTTGAAAGCCTGCATAGGATATCATAGGTGAAAAAATCTGCATTGGTGGGGCCGAAGAGCAAGACGTCAAAGATGAAGCCTTTGGCCAAAAAAGCAGCTGTACCTGCGATCACCACAGCAAGGGTCGCCCTGATCAAATGCCAGCGCAAATCCTCCAGGTGATCCAAAAAAGACATTTCGTCGGATGGTTTTTTTATTTTCGCCATCCTAGATTATTCCTTCTCTTATCAGGTTGTGTAAGTGCACCACCCCATAATATTTGTCATTTTTCACCGCCAGTAATTGCGAGATCTTATTTTCCTCAAGCACATCAAGAGCATCTATTGCCATGGCATTATGATCTATGGTCTTTGGGTTTTTACTCATGATATCTTTGGCGAGCAAGCCCGAAATTTCTGTGCTTTTATGGAGCATTCTTCTTATATCTCCATCGGTCACTATACCAATAATTTTATCATTTTCAACAACTGCAGCCACTCCCAGCATTTTTTCGGAGATCTCAATGATCACCTGGGGAATGGGGGTATTAGGAGTAACCTCTGGTTTTTGGTTCTGGTCAGCAATGTCGCTTACTCTTAAATAGAGCTTTTTACCCAGTGCTCCACCCGGATGGTATTTAGCGAAGTCCTTGCTGGAAAAGCCACGCAGGTCCAAAAGGCAAACTGCCAGGGCATCTCCTAGCACAAGCTGTGCCGTGGTACTTGTTGTTGGTGCAAGATTATGGGGGCAAGCCTCTTTTTCTACATAGGAGTTCAGCGTGAAATCTGCTTGCTGTCCCAAAAAAGAATCGATATTTCCGGTGATCCCGATAAGGGTATTTTTGAAGTTCTTTATGAGCGGAACCAGCACCTTGATCTCGGGGGTATTTCCGCTTTTGGAGATGCATATTACCACGTCATCCTGCAAAATGGTACCTAAATCTCCGTGAATCGCATCTGCCGCATGCATGAACACGGCAGGGGTGCCTGTGGAATTAAGAGTAGCAACAATTTTTGTAGCAATTACCGCACTTTTTCCTATTCCTGTAATAATAACTCTACCTTTGGATTCGTATATGGCCTGGACCGCTTTAACAAAATCTTGGTCTAATAATTGCTCTAAATTTGTTATCGCTTTTGCTTCAGTTAAAATCGTCTCTCTGGCAACAGAAAGTATTTTTTCTTGAGGTGTCAAATTTGTAGAATTATGAATTGCATGAACTAAAGAAAAATGTATCTTTAATTGTGCAAATGTATGTAAAATTGTAACACAATTGAATGACTTCGCAGGAAATCAACTTACACGAACAGCTTAAAAAATACTTTGGTTTCAGCCAGTTCAAAGGCCTTCAGGAAGAGGTAATAAAGAGTATAGTAAATGGCCATAATACCTTTGTGGTCATGCCTACCGGAGGTGGAAAATCCTTGTGCTACCAGTTGCCTGCCCTAATCAAAGAAGGGACCGCCATTGTGGTCTCCCCGCTTATTGCCCTGATGAAAAACCAGGTAGATGCCATTCGTGGAATTTCTTCGGAACACGGCATTGCGCATGTGTTGAATTCTTCCCTGAACAAGACCGAAGTGAAACAGGTGAAAGAAGACATTACCAACGGAATTACTAAACTATTATACGTAGCCCCCGAATCCCTTACCAAAGAAGAGAACGTTGAGTTTTTACGCAACGTAAAGATATCATTTATGGCCATTGATGAAGCCCACTGTATCAGTGAGTGGGGACACGACTTCAGGCCCGAATACCGCAACCTGCGACATATCGTAAAACGAATAGGAGATAATATCCCTATCATTGGTCTAACGGCTACAGCTACGCCAAAAGTACAGGAGGATATCCTCAAGAACCTGGGTATTTCTGATGCCCGGACTTTTAAAGCCTCTTTTAACCGGCCTAACCTGTATTACGAAATAAGGCCCAAGACCAAGAACGTCGATGCTGATATCATCAGGTTCGTCAAACAGAACCAGGGAAAAACGGGTATCATCTATTGTCTTAGCCGGAAGCGGGTGGAGGAACTCGCCCAGACCCTGCAGGTGAACGGAATTTCGGCAGTGCCTTATCACGCCGGCCTTGATGCCAAAACCCGATCCAGGCACCAGGACATGTTCCTTATGGAAGATGTTGATGTGGTGGTAGCCACCATTGCCTTCGGAATGGGGATCGATAAGCCCGATGTGCGTTTCGTGATCCACCATGACATTCCAAAAAGTATAGAAAGTTATTACCAGGAGACCGGCCGTGCCGGAAGGGATGGAGGCGAAGGCCACTGTCTTGCCTTCTACTCCTACAAGGATATTGAGAAGCTGGAAAAGTTCATGAGCGGAAAACCGGTGGCAGAGCAGGAGATTGGCCAGGCTCTTTTGCAGGAGGTGGTCGCTTTTGCCGAAACTTCCATTTCCCGAAGAAAATTCATTCTCCACTATTTTGGGGAAGAATTTGACGAGAAGACCGGGGAAGGTTCAGATATGGATGATAACGTTCGTAATCCGAAGAAACAGCATGAGGCCATGGAGGAGGTGGAACTGTTGTTAAAGACCGTAAAGGACACTAAAGAGCTGTACAAATCCAAGGAAGTTGTGAACACCCTGGTTGGGAAATCCAATGCCTTGATCAAATCCCACCATACAGATGAGCATAAGCTCTTCGGAAAGGGAAGCGACCGGGAAGCAAAATACTGGATGGCCTTATTACGCCAGGCGCTTGTAGCAGGTTATCTAAAGAAAGATATCGAATCCTACGGAGTAGTAAAACTCACGAAGAAAGGAGAGAAGTTCCTTGAGAAGCCTCAATCCTTCATGATGACTGAAGACCATACCTATGAAGTAGGCCGTAATGATGGCATTGTGACTGCAGCCAAAGGCGGCGGTGGCACCGATGAGAAACTGGTGAAGATGCTAAAAGATCTTCGGAAGAAGGTCGCCAAAAAATTGGGGGTACCCCCGTTTGTTGTTTTTCAGGATCCCTCTATCGAAGATATGGCATTAAAGTACCCCGTATCTGTTGAAGAGCTGGGAAATATCCATGGAGTAGGAGAAGGAAAGGCTAAGAAATACGGAAACGAATTCGCTGACCTTATCGCCCGCTATGTGGAAGAAAATGACATCACCCGACCGGATGATTTGGTGGTCAAAACAACCGGTGCAAACAGCGGACTTAAATTATACATCATTCAGAATGTCGACCGGAAGTTGCCGTTAGATGATATCGCTGCTGCCAAGGGAATGGAGATGAATGATTTCATCAAAGAAATGGAAGCCATTGTTTACAGTGGTACCAAACTGAATATCAACTACTGGATCGATGAGATCCTCGATGAAGACCAGCAGGAGGAGATCCATGAATATTTCATCGATGCCGAAACCGATAAGATCGAAGATGCCCTCGAGGAATTTGATGGCGATTACGATGAAGAAGAATTGAGATTATACAGGATCAAGTTTATCAGTGAAGTAGCCAACTAAAGGTTTAAGGTATAATGACTAAGGAATAACAGCCGGGACGAGAGTTTCGGTTTTTTTTATTTTTTGTCATTCAAAGCGCAGCTCGCATGTCATTCAGAACGAAGTGCAGCGAAGTGAGGAATCTTTCGTGCGAGGAAGAGATTCCTCCTATCGTCGGAATGACAGTCGCATTCTTTTGTCATTCAGAACGAAACGCAGCGTAGTTTAGAATCTTTAGTGCGTAGAGCAGATTTTTCTCCCGATATGTCGGGGTGAAATGACCATCACGCTCCTTTGTTATTTAGAGCGCAGCTTATGCTGAACGAGGAATTTCTTTTTTTCTTAAATTGAGATATGAAAACTCTTGGTACTCATAATTACTATGTGTATATCCTTACGAATAAGAATAAAACAGTTCTGTACACAGGAGTTACAAATGATTTAAAAGCTCGACTTTATTTCCATACCCATCCTGATGCTTTGAGCAAACATTTTACTACCCGATATAGGTGCTATTATCTGATCCATTTTGAGCATTTCCAGGATGTTAATTTGGCTATCCAAAGGGAAAAGCAGATTAAAGGCTGGAGAAGAGAAAAAAAGGAAAGAATGATAAAGGAATATAATCCAGAATGGAAATTTTTAAATGGTGAGATCGAATAAGTTAAGATTCCTCCTTCCGTCGGAATGACAGTCGCATCCTTTTGTCATTCAGAACGAAGCGCAGCGAAGTGAAGAATCTTTAGTACTAGGAAGAGATTCCTCCTATCGTCGGAATGACAGTCGCATCCTTTTGTCATTCAGAACGAAGCGCAGCGTAGTTTAAAATCTTTCGTGCGAGGAAGAGATTCCTCCTATCGTCGGAATGACAGTCGCATTCTTTTGTCATTCAGAACGAAGCGCAGCGAAGTGAAGAATCTTTAGTGCGCAGAGCAGATTTTTCTAAAGATATGTCGAGGTGAAATGACCATCACGCTCCTTTGTTATTTAGAGCGCAGCTTATGCTGAACGAGGAATTACTTCTTTCTATAAAGGAAATTCATTTTGATTAAAGTTGGTCCCGTAGGGACCTTTTACCGGTAGCAGAGTTATTTTACCCCTGCCAAAAAGTCCCGTAGGGACGAAATATCAAATGGGGTTTTTCTCTATATATCGTTCATAATAGTCTACATGGAGATCGGAATTTTGTATGAGAAAGGCATCATCCTCTACCTGCCATGCAAATTGACGTTGGAACACCTCCTAAAATCCCCCACCTGCTTCTAAAGATCCTGCTTTCACTATTCATTATACATTAAACATTATTCATTTCTTTATCTTTGTACTTTTAACCTAAAAAACAGTTATGAACGACGGATTATATGCAAAATTCCATACCTCTAAAGGAGAGATCTTGATAGAGCTTGAATATGAAAAAACACCGGGAACGGTTGGAAACTTCGTAGGTCTGGCCGAGGGGAACCTTGAGAACGAGGCTAAACCACAGAGGGATCCATATTACGACGGACTTATTTTTCACCGGGTAATCCCCGATTTTATGGTGCAGGGAGGCGATCCTAAAGGAACAGGAGTTGGCGGACCGGGATACCAGTTCGAGGATGAGATCCACCCCGACCTGAAACACGACCGCCCCGGAATTCTTTCCATGGCAAATGCCGGGCCGGGAACCAACGGAAGCCAGTTCTTTATTACCCACGTGGAAACTCCCTGGCTTGATGGTAAACATACGGTCTTTGGCCACGTAGTTGAAGGGCAGGATGTGGTTGATGCCATCAAACAAGGCGATAAGATCGAAAAGCTCGAGATCATCAGGGAAGGCGATGCTGCAAAGAATTTCAATGCAGTAGAGACCTTCAGGCAGTTCAACGGGGCGAAAGCCGAACGTGAAGCTGCAGCCAAAAAACAACAGGAAGAACTAATGGGCGAACTGGCCCAGGGTTTTGAACAGACCAATAGCGGACTTCGATATAAAATGATCTCTCAAGGAAATGGAAAACAAGCCGAAAAGGGTAAGACGGTTTCTGTTCATTATAAAGGAATGCTCCCGGATGGGACTGTGTTTGACTCTTCATACAAAAGAAAACAGCCTATTGAATTTCCACTGGGAAAAGGTCATGTGATCGAGGGATGGGATGAAGGAATCCAATTATTAAAAGAAGGAGACCAGGCACGATTCGTGATCCCTTCAGACCTGGCATACGGATCCAGAGGTGCCGGCGGAGTAATCCCCCCCGACGCTACTCTTATCTTTGATGTTGAGTTAGTTAAGGTGAAGTAAAGACTTTTTTAAAAATAAAAAAACCTCAGTATCATCAAGGAGCTGAGGTTTTTTATTTTAGCCGTTAGCCGTTAGCCGTTAGCCGTTAGCCGTTAGCCGTTAGCCGTTAGCCGTTAATCCTTTTTATTAGGCTGGGGAGTCATTCTCAAATACGGTTTTATCTCTTTAAAACCTTTTGGGAACATGCTTTTTGCATCTTCACTGGAAATGGAAGTGCTAATCACCACATCCTCACCTTCTTTCCAGTCGGCAGGAGTAGCCACTTTATAATTTTCGGTAAGCTGCAGAGAGTCTATCACCCGCAGCAATTCTTTGAAATTTCTTCCTGTACTTGCAGGGTAGGTGATCATTAGTCTCACTTTTTTGTTGGGATCAATGACGTAGACAGAGCGCACCGTAAGAGTATCATCTGCATTGGGGTGGATCATGTCATAAAGACCAGAAACCTTTCGGTCTTTATCTGCGATGATAGGAAAATTTACCGTGGTATTCTGGGTCTCGTTTATATCCTTTATCCAGTCTTTGTGAGATTCCACTCCGTCAACGCTAAGTGCCATTACTTTGACATTCCGTTTTTCAAACTCATCCTTATATTTTGCGGCGGCACCCAGCTCTGTAGTACACACCGGGGTGTAATCTGCAGGATGTGAAAAAAGTATCCCCCAGCTGTCTCCCAGGTAATCGTAAAAATTGATCTTTCCTTCTGAAGTTTCCGCATCAAAATTCGGCGCTTTATCTCCTAATTTAAGTGAACTCATTGTTTCTGATTTTTAAAGGTTTATAAGCTTAAATTTCGGAATAAAAGAGATGGAAGTCTTATTTTAAAGATGTAAACTTATCTTAAAAATTAAGGACGGTATTTCCATTTAATGCTACAGCCCACACTTGGTTTTTGAGGCCCGGGAACTTTACGGCTGTTCATAAGTGCATCTAAAGCCTCCCTGAGATCGCGACCATTCACAGGAATGCCGTTGCCGGGACGGGAATTGTCGAGCTGGCCGTGGTAAACAAGTTTAAGGTCTTCATCAAACAAATAAAAATCTGGCGTGCAGGCTGCCTTATAATTCCAGGCCACTTCCTGGGTGCGGTCATAGAGGTAGGGAAAAGTGAAGTTGTGTTTCCGTGCAAATTTCCACATCAGGTCAGGGTGGTCTTCGGGATACTGTTCCACGTCATTGCTGCTAATGGCTAAAAATCCAAATCCCAGCACTCTGTAATCATTTGCCACCCGCACTATCTCATCTGCTATATGTTTTACAAAAGGGCAGTGGTTGCAGAGGAACATTACTACCGTTCCTTTTTCGCCCTGCAAGTCGGTTAGGGAATATAGGTTAGCGGTGACCGAATCGGGTAATTCGAATTCGGGTGCCTGCGTGCCCAGAGGGATCATGTTTGATGCTGTTTCAGCCATTTCTTCGGAAAGGTTTAAGGTCCTGAAAATACGAATTTCTACCGGAATTTTTCCAAATTTCCTATCTTGTTCCGGTAAAATCAGAAAGATGAGAACTTTAGATGAGTGGTTTTCTGAATATTCGGTGAGCCATCAGAACGAGACCAATAAAGCCATCCATTACATCTGTGTACCGGCGATCTTCTTTTCTATCGTGGGTTTGCTAATGAGCATTCCGCCGGGACCATTAACCGGGATTTTTCCCATGTATATTCCATTTCTGGAGAATTGGGCAGTAGTAGCTCTTATTTTGGTTTTGCTTTTTTACTTTCAGTTATCATTCTCCATGGGATTGAAGATCCTGATCTTTGCCGGGCTCTGCATTGCAGGTAATTATTATATATCACTGGTAGCAAACCTCTGGCTGGTTTCACTGATTATCTTTGTCATAGCCTGGATCGGCCAGTTCTACGGACATAAAATAGAAGGCAAAAAACCCTCATTTTTGAAGGATGTACAGTTTCTGTTGATTGGCCCGGCGTGGGTGATCAAGAAGATGTTTGGATGATTTAGTATTGAGAAATGAGTAGTGAGTATTGAGTGGAATGGCTGTTGGTCAATAGCTGCCTGCCATAAGCTGTTGGCTCTAAGCTTTCTTTCCTCCTGGATCCGCAGATTTTCATGGAGCTTTGATTTTTTTATTTGATGGATGAATAGAATTGAAGGGGTGTGAGATTAAAAGTTTCCCGCAGATCTCGCAAATTTCCACAGCTCTCTTTGTGATCATCTTTTCATCTTCGTGGGTTTTGTGTGAAAAAGCTTTCTGAAAAAAGAATTCTTCTGAAATTCGTTTAAAAATGCCATTTTTGAAAGTTGTTATCTTAAATCATTTAACCAAATGGAAGACTTGATTACCTGGAATGATTTTGAAAAGATAGAAATGCGGGTGGGAACGATCACTGAAGTGTCAGATTTTCCTGAAGCCCGGACTCCCGCCTATCAGTTAAAGATCGATTTTGGTCCCGAGATCGGGATCCTTAAATCTTCAGCCCAGATCACCCGTCGCTATTCCAAAGAAAAATTGTTGGACCGGCAGGTTATTGCAGTGGTGAACTTTCCGAAGAAACAGATCGCCAATTTCATGAGTGAATGCCTGGTGCTGGGAGCAGTGGGGGATCAGAATGACATAGTACTCCTCAATACAGATTTTAAGGTAGAAAATGGTTTAAGAGTGGGCTAAACCGGTAGGCTTTTTTAAATTTGCACCCATGAAAATTGCCGGGATCATTTTTTCTATCCTTATTTTGAGTTTGAATGCCATTCCCTGTTGCTGGGAGAGCTGTTCAGAAGAGGAGCCTGTGGAAGAACATACGGGTACAGAACAGACCTGTTCCCCTTTTCTAAGTTGTGGAAGTTGTGTGGGCTTTGTGTTGCAGGAGGAGCTGCCGGAGATAAGCCTGTACCTGCAACCCTCAGTCACAGAAATAAAGATGCCGGAAAACCGCTTTTTTTCTGAATTTTCAGAAACCATCTGGCAGCCTCCCAAACCCATAATGAACTTTAGCTTTTCAAATAAAGGATAATCTCCTTTTTAAGTATCATTATTTATTATCAAGAAAATCATGAATCCAAAATATTTAGCGGTATTTGCCCTTATGCTGATGACAGCTCTGGTAAATGCCCAAAACCGGTTTGAAGCGCAAATCCTTGATGCGCAAACTAACAGCCCGCTACCAGGTGCGAACGCTTCAGTTAAAGGAACCACCCTGGGTGCGACAACCAATCAGGAAGGACGGCTCGTCCTGGAAAATATACCTGATGGAAAACAGACCATAATTATCAGTTTTGTTGGTTATGAGACACGCGAAATGCAGCTCGAATTTCCGAGTAAAGATGAGGAGCCTGTGGTGATCTATTTGTTTCCGAAGGGAGAAGAGATGGAGGAGGTGATCATTTCAGCCACTCGTTCAAGAAGAACAATTGCTGATCTGCCTACACGGGTGGAAGTGATCTCGGGGGAAGAACTGGGGGAAAAAGGAAATATGAAACCCGGGGACATCAGGATGTTACTGAATGAAACTACCGGGATCCAGACTCAGCAGACATCTGCCACCTCGTATAATTCCAGTATAAGGATACAGGGACTGGATGGTAAGTACACTCAGCTGCTCAAGGATGGTTATCCTTTGTACTCCGGATTCTCGGGAGGATTGAGTCTTTTACAGATCGTACCACTGGACCTGCAACAGGTTGAGGTGATCAAAGGGGCGTCTTCCACTTTGTACGGGGGCGGGGCCATTGCCGGCCTGGTTAACCTGGTGTCCAAAAAACCAGCTAAGGAGGGAGAACTTAACCTTCTGCTGAACGGAACTTCTGCCCTCGGCCTTGACGCGAGCGCTTTTTATTCCAATACCTGGAACAAGATAGGGACTACTGTCTTTGCTTCTTATAACTACGGAAATCCTTATGACCCGGCAGATATTGGGCTTACCGCGATTCCCGAATTCAATCGGTATACCGTGAACCCTAGATTGTTCTACTATTTCAATGACCGCACTACTTTAGAGGTGGGCGTAAATACCGTGGTGGAGGAAAGAACAGGTGGGAATATTGACTATATCGAAGGGGAGCAGGTGCAGAATCCCTATTTTGAACGCAATAATACCGAGCGCATCACTACTCGTGTAGGATTTGATCAATTTTACCTGGACGGCTCTTATCTAAGTATTAAGAACAGTTTCAGCTTTTTTGACAGGAAGATCGAGATCCCCGATTTTGTTTTTTCGGGAAATCAATTCGCTTCTTTTAATGAGGTGGCTTACAATTTTGGAAGCACAGAGATGGAATGGATCGCAGGTCTTAACCTGAACGTTGACCGTTTTGAGGAAGATCCAAATCCTTCTTCACAGGTGGTGGACTATAACCACATCACTTATGGGGCTTTTCTACAGAACAACTGGAGCGTATCCAGGAGCTTTAGCCTGGAATCAGGGCTACGTGCCGACTACCAAAATGACTACGGATTTTTCCTGTTACCGCGCCTTTCGGCCATGTTCAATTTTTCTGAAAATGTTACCGCCAGGGTAGGCGGGGGGCTGGGCTATAAAACCCCGACGATCTTTACCGAAGATGCGGAAAGGATACAGTTCCAGAATGTAATGCCAATAGATGTTTCTGAAACAGAAGCGGAAAGGTCTATAGGTCTCAACCTTGATGTTAACTACCGCACTGAACTTTTTGAAACTATTGATTTCAGCTTGAATACTTTACTTTTTTACACTAAGGTTGATGACCCGTTGATCCTTAGTAATGCCGGTGGGGAATTCTACGAGTACACTCAACCGGAGGGATATATTGACACCAAAGGTCTTGAAGCGAACATGAGGTTCGGTTACGGCAATTTTAAGCTGTTCACAGGTTATACTCTGGCCGATGTCAATAAGCACTACGGCGGAGAGTCAACTGAAATGCCCCTGGTGGCGCAGCACCGACTTAATAATGTGCTGGTTTATGAACTGGAGGATAACCTCGTTATAGGTCTTGAAGGTTATTATTTTGGCCCACAGGAACTCGGTGACGGTGCCACAGGGCAGGAGTACTGGATCTTCGGACTAATGACAGAGAAAAAATGGGAGAGCTTCTCTATTTTCCTGAATTTTGAGAACTTCACCGATACCCGCCAAACCGGCTTCGATACTATTTACACCGGTTCCATTTCAGATCCACAATTCAGGGATATTTATGCACCTGTTGATGGTTTTGTAATTAATGGGGGAGTGAAGATCAGGTTATAAAAACTGATAACACGATCGCATTGGGCTAAAGCCCTTTGTATAAATTACCTCCGGCTTCAGCCGAGGGTTGAGGAAAACAAGAAATACAGGGCTTTAGCCAAAAAAAAAGAGGTTTCAAAAATCACATTTTTGAAACCTCTTTTTTTTAGTGAATATAGAGCTCAATACTCAGTACTCAGTACTCAATACTCAGTACTCAATACTCAATACTCAATACTCAATACTCAATACTAATTACTCATTACTCATTACTAAATCACATTTCATCACCAAAGAAAATCGCGTTCATAAGCAACTTATTGGTTCCATACCAGAAAGCCCTGAAGTTCGTGTTGTCTGTGAACAGGATCACATTTCCCCTACCCATGGAGTTGTGCTTGAACGGCACAGTTCCCGGCAGGATTTCCAGGTTCTCCTCGCTGATATACCCGCTCAAAAGGGGTTCTTCAGTATACATCAAAGGATTTTTATAGGAGGTGGAATCTGCTTTCACAAAAATGGTAGTATCCCTGAAAAGAGCGAGTTTATCATCTTTATATCCAAAGTTGACAGGGTGCGACCTGTCCTGTTTGGCTTCGAAAATGGCTCCCCCAATTCCCTGGGCACCACGGAAATCCCGACGTTGTTCAAAAGTGACATTTTTGGCCTGTACGTCATTTTCAATAAATTCCAGGTCCATGAAATCATTTTTTTCAAACCATTGTGCGGCATTTTTAAATCCAATGAGAGTACCCCCGTTTTGAACCCATTCTTTTAATTTTTTCATTTCTTCTTCCCCCACGGCATTTCCCCAGGCATTTGGAAGAATGATATCTGTATACCTGCTGAGGTCTGCACGGGAGAACCGGGAAAGATCGAGTTTGGTGATCTTCATATCATACCGTTGATCAAAAAGGTGCCATACCTCGCCGGCGTCATAAGGAGTGATCCCGTCACCTACCAGCAGGGCTACTTTTTGAGGTTCCAGGGCACGGAACTGATTACTGCCCAGGTTAACACCTGCGGTCAATCCGGTTTCTATGGCAGTGATCCCAATGTGGGCATCTTCAGCAACATCGACCAGGAACTTGTGTATTTCCTCTGCATCCATATCCTGATTTTGAGCCGGGATCATAATGGTGCCGTAGTCAAAAGTGCGCTCTGCATTTCTGAAAGGTTGCATAGCAACTTTAGCTCTAATACCCTGATTCAGGATGCGGTTTAACGCCTTAGGTGCTTCATATGGATGCCACTCCATCAAGTAGGCATACCGGCTTTTTTCGGGCAGGGTTATTACCGGCCCGGTCAGGCTGTCTATGGTCTGGCCGGCATTCTTTATTGGAGCACCTGCGGTGAAATCGAGGTTGAATGCAAGAGGCAGTGACCAGGCAGAAATATCATAGAAAAGGCTGTCTGTGAACTGAGTCCTTTTTTCAAACATAGCTTCCAGCAGTCGGTGGTGTTTCTGGTCCTTCGGAACAATAAAACTGCTTCCGGGTTTGAAGGTCTTTTCCTTGACGTTGAATTGTTCTTTTACCTCCCGCACTTCCACCTGGTGCCGTTTTAAAATTTCGGCTAAATGGTAAGCCGAAGAAGCATCTTTGGAATTCCCGAAGGCGTAAGCTCCTTTTTTAGCTTCCCTGCGGGCATTCCTGTAGAAATTTCTCTGGTAATCCAAAAGCTGAACCCTCATTTTTTGCGCCGCCTCCAAAGTAGAGAAAGCTGCTGTGAATTGATTTTTTATAGTGAATGGGAAAGTAAGGATCCCATTATCGGTTTCCTGGGCGTGTCCCCTGGAGCTTCCCTGCTCAAACAGGATCCCGATGCTTCCCTGGATGTCTGGGAAGGTAGAACCTTTTCCATAGTAGAAATCATCGAAGTTCTCTTCGGTATAATATAAAGACCCAATATTGTCTAATGCGGCAGCATGGTAGGTCCCAATTTCCTTTGTGAGTTCCTGATTAAGGGCAGGAGTGAGGGGATGCGTCCTGGAGGGGATTCCCGGTTGAAAGAAAAAGGAGGCATTGGGTCCCATTTCGTGGTGGTCTGTGAGGATATTAGGATACCATTGATGGAAGGTCTCTATTCTTACCCTGCTCTCGGGTAATTGAACCGGCAACCAGTCCCGGTTCATGTCAAACCAGTAGTGGTTGGTACGACCTCCCGGCCATACTTCACTGTACTCCCTATCCTGGGGATCGGGGTTGATATTGGCGCTCTTATTGGTGTTGGCCCAGTAGGAGAAACGCTGAAGGCCGTCAGGGTTGAACGCAGGGTCAAATAGAATTACGGTATTCTCAAGTAAATCTTCAATTTCTTCCCCTTCGGCGGCAGCCAGATAATATGCTGCAAGTAAAGCGGCATTTGTACCGCTGGCCTCATTTCCGTGGATAGAGAAGCCCTGGTTCACCACTACAGGCATGTTTTCAAGATCCAGATCTTCAGATCCCGGTTCTGTGAGCGCGACATGTTGCCGGCGTATCTCTTCGAGGTTTTCCTGGTTCTCTTCCGAAGTGATGATCAACAGGATAAGTGGCCGGTTCTCAAAGGTGCGGCCACGATTTTCAAGTCTTATTCTGGGAGAGGCTTCAGCCAGGGTATTCATATAATTAACTACCTGGTCATGATTGGCATGCCATTCCCCGGGAATGTATCCCAGGATGTCCTGAGGCTTGGGAATCTCATCGTTATAGGAGACGTCCTGTGGTAAATAATAGGAAAGGTCCAGGTCTTCCTGAGCGGTGAGTTGCAGGCTTAACAGTAGGATAAGGGAAAAAAGGATCTTGTTCATGGAATTTTTTTTGAGGGTCTAATATAAAAAAACCGCCCGGATTGCGCCCGGACGGTTTAAATGATCTGCATTATTTCTTTTTAAATATCTTCGAAACTAATGTCGGTGAAGGCAGCGGCAGAAGGGGTTCCTGCTGGCTCGGCTTTTGGTTCAGCCTCGTCTTCGAATTCTTTTTTGAAGTTTTTTTGGTGGCGCTCACTGATCACTTCTTCACCTTTTTCGTCAAGAATGTAATCTGTCATCTCTTTTAAAATCTCATTAAAACCGGCAAAATCTTCTTTATAAAGGTAGATCTTATGCTTCTTGTAATGAAAAGATCCGTCCTCGTTAGTGAATTTTTTACTTTCAGTAATGGTCAGGTAATAATCGTTTGCCTTAGTTGCCCTAACATCAAAAAAATAGGTGCGTCTTCCGGCTCTTAAGACCTTGGAAAAAATCTCTTCTTTTTCAATCGTTCCATTGTCGCTCATAATCAAAATATCTTTTACGGTTTGTAAATCATAATGTCAAAAATCCAAAAAAAATTAACATTCTACAACAAATTTTTACATTTCTTTTTCACTTAATTGTTTCAGGTAAAGTTCTTTGTAGTAACCTTCTGTGCCCAGAAGTTCCTGATGTGTCCCCCGCTGGACGACCTGACCGGCTTCCAGGATGATGATCTTATCGGCATTTTTTACTGAAGAGATTCGGTGACTCACGATAATTGTGGTCTTGTTTCGGGATAATTTGAAGAGGTTGTTAAGGATTTCTTCCTCAGTTTCAGTGTCTACTGCGGAAAGTGAATCGTCAAAAAGCAGGATTTTTGGATCATGAATGATAGCCCTGGCAATGGAAACTCTTTGTTTTTGTCCGCCGGAAAGAGTAATTCCCCTTTCCCCCAGCACAGTATCATAACCTTTACTGAAGCCCTGAATATTTCGATGAACCGCAGCATTTTTGGCTGCCGTGACGATCTCTTCCTGCGTGGCATCTGCTTTTCCGAATTTAATATTATTCCCAATGCTGTCGCTAAACAGAAAGGCATCCTGAGGCACATAACCTATGCTGTCCCGTAATTCCCGAAGGTTCATTTCCCTGATGTTCTTTCCATCAATACAGATCTCCCCCGATTCCACATCGTAAAGCCGACCTATAAGCTCCAGAATGGTTGATTTACCCGAACCGGTTTTTCCAATGATGGCAAGGGTTTCCCCGCTTTCTACATCAAAAGAGACGTTTTTAAGTGCTGTGATATTGGTGTCTTCGTAGGTGAAAGAAACGTTCTTAAAGGATATTGATCCTTTTATATCCTCATGTCCTTCTGAAGGATTAAGGATCTGGGGAACTTCTTTTAGAAACTCATTGATCCTTTTTTGAGATGCCTCGGCCTGTTGCACGATAGAGGTTACCCATCCCACTGTGGCCACAGGCCAGGTGAGCATGTTCACATACAGAAGGAATTCTACGATAATCCCCAGATTATCGATCTCACCGGAGATGAATTTTCTACCGCCAATATAAATGACCAGCACGTTGCTTGCTCCTATAAGCAGCACCATTAACGGAAAAAAGAAGGCCTGAACTTTTACAAGGTCTATGTTCTTGTCCTTGTTTTCATTAGAGAGATTGACAAACCCGTTATTTGTCTGAGGTTCGAGTCCATAGGATTTTATAACCGAGATCCCGCTGAAGGTTTCCTGGGTAAAAGTGTTCAGTTTGGACAAGTATTGCTGCACTATGGTGCTCCTGTAATTGATCGCCACACTTAGTTTATAAATGGCAAAAGAGAGAATGGGTAATGGGGCCACAGCGTATAGAGTAAGCTCAGGGGCTTGCAGGAACATATATGGGATCACAATGATGAAAAGGATCCCTGTCTGGATACTGTACATAAAGGCGGGGCCGGCATACATCCTGACTTTGGATACGTCTTCACTAATACGGTTCATCAAATCTCCTGTACGGTTCTTTTTGTAAAAGTTGAGGGATAGATCCTGGTATTTTTGATAAACCTCGTTTTTCAGGTCAAATTCAATGTGCCGGGAAACCACGATTATGGCCTGTCGCATTAAAAAGGTGAAAAGCCCTGCCATGATGGTAGCTCCTAAAATGAGTAAAATATTGGTCATTAGCTCAGAACGCACCGCAGCTTCTGATGTGGTTTCCCCATTGATGTATCTCTCAATGGCACTTGTAGATTCCCCAATGAACCTGGGGGTCAAAATGGCAAAAATACGCGCTATGATAGTAATAATGATACCTCCTATGAGATGCCATTTATACTTGAAGAAATATTTATTAAGATGTTTTAATTCTTTCATAGCGGATGAATCCGGATGTTTTTTGGCGATTTCCTATTTATCAAATGAAAAACCCCTTTCAAATTGAAATATTATTTATTTTTGCCAATAATAATTTCGATTACAATAACTTAATCAATATTTATGACAGTGGATGTTCTAAAGGCAAATGAACTTAAAAAAGCCGCTCCGGTCTTTGGGCAGCTTTCTTTTGATGACCACGAACAAGTGGTCTTTTGCAACGACAAAGATACAGGTTTAAAGGCAATTATTGGAATTCATAACACAGTTTTAGGGCCTGCATTGGGGGGTACCCGTATGTGGAACTACAGCAGTGAGTGGGATGCGGTAAATGATGTCTTGAGACTTTCGCGAGGAATGACCTTCAAAAGTGCGATCACCGGTCTAAATCTTGGAGGCGGTAAAGCCGTTATCCTTGGTGATGCCAAAACACAAAAGACTCCACAGCTTATGAGAAGGTTTGGTGAATTTGTGGATTCGCTGGGTGGTAAATATATCACCGCTGAAGATGTAGGTATGGAAACTGCCGATATGGATATCGTTCGCGAAGTGACCCCTTATGTTACTGGGATCTCTGAAGATAAAGGTGGCGCGGGTAACCCTTCACCTATTACCGCTTATGGGGTATTTATGGGAATGAAAGCTGCTGCAAAATTCAAATATGGTTCAGATAATTTAAAGAACAGAACTGTACTGGTGCAGGGAATAGGACACGTAGGGGAGTCACTTGTAGACCACCTGACCAAAGAAGGGGCTAAAGTAATTATAAGCGATATCAATGAAGAGCGGTTGCAACAGGTAAGCAAGCAGTACAATGCTACTATTTTTGAAGGCAAAGATGTATACGCAGCAGATGTTGATATCTATGCGCCTTGCGCTCTGGGAGCTACCATTAATGACATTACTCTCGAACGGTTCAAGGCAGACATTATCGCAGGTGCTGCCAACAACCAGTTGGCAGATGACAGCAAACACGGTCTTGTGCTAAGGGAGAAAGGGATTGTATATGCGCCAGACTTCCTCATCAATGCCGGTGGTATCATCAATGTATATGCTGAAATAGAAGGATATGGTAAGAAGGAGATCATGGAGAAGACCGAGAATATTTACCACACCACACTTGAGATCCTGAATGAGGCAGATGTTAAAAACATCACAACACATGAGGCTGCGTTGAGGGTGGCGCAGCAGCGAATCGCCGATAGAAAAAATCGAAGATAAGCTAAGCCATTTTTCAATTTAATAGTATTTTTGCGGGGCGAAAGGAAAACCTTTCGCCCTTTAATTTTTTAAAAAGTTCTTTTACAGCTATGTTAACCAGAAGACACATAAGAGTTAAAGTAATGCAGTCTTTGTATGCTTACTCTCAGAGTGAAAATGACGATTTGAAATCGGAAGAAAAATTTCTTCTGAAAAGTATGGATGAGATGTACAACCTGTACCTTTTACTTCTGAACCTTTTTGTGGAGATAAAGGATTATTCTGAGGAGTATATGGAGAAATCGCGGCAAAAACATCTGCCTTCTGAGGAAGAGATTGATCCAAACCGCAAGTTTGTCAACAATGAAGTGATCGCACTTCTGGAACAGAATCAGGCCCTGCAAACCGGATTGGAAACCAGGAAACTCAATAACTGGAAAAATGATGACGAATATGTCGCGATACTTTGGGATGAGATAAGAAATAGTGATGCTTTTGAATCTTACATGGCGTCAAGGACCAGCACTTTTAAGGACGACAAGGAATTTGTTATCAGGATCTTTAAAGAGGTGATCGCGCCAAATGAAAAGTTGTATGATTACCTGGAAGATAAGAAGATCACCTGGATTGACGACCTTCCGCTCGTCAACACGGCCATTGTAAAAATGCTTCAAAAGCTGCAGGAGGGCAAACAACATGCACTCACCCGTCTTTTCAAGAATGAGGAGGACAAGGAATATGCGGTGCAGCTTTTTCGGAAAACCCTGCTGAATGATGAAGACCTTGCTCAGGAAATGGAAGGCAAAACGCCAAACTGGGATAAAGAACGCATCGCCGACCTGGATACCATACTTATTAAAATGGCAATTTGTGAATTTTTAAAGTTTCCATCTATCCCGGTAAAGGTGACTATTAACGAATATTTAGAAATTGCTAAGGAATACAGTACTCCAAAAAGTAGTATTTTTATCAATGGGATCCTTGATAAACTCTCAAAAGAGTACAAAGAGGAGGGCAAACTAAACAAAATGGGCAGGGGTCTTATGTAGTCCTGCAAATTTTTATAATTTTATCACCTTTAACTATAAATTGTAAATCATGAAAAAAGGAATCTTATTTTTAGCAGTAATTGCTATGGCATTCACTTCCTGTAAAGAGGATGCCTCTAACAAAGTAAAAGCAGAGAATGTAGAGGAAGCTGCAGCACGTGACGCACAGGAAGTTACTTATCCTGCCATCAGTTTTGATGCAACCGAGCACGATTTTGGTACCATTGAACAAGGAACCAATGTTGAACATACCTTTACTTTTACCAATACCGGGAAAGCACCATTGGTGATCACTAATGCTACCAGCTCTTGCGGATGTACCGTTCCTACCTGGACAAAAGACCCTATCGCTCCGGGTGAAACAGGAGAAATGCTTGTTAAATTCAATGGTACCGGCCAGAACCAGGTTACAAAGACAGTAAATATTACTGCAAACACCGAAACTGGGAAAGAACAATTAAAAATTAAAGCTTTTGTAAATCCTAAAGACACACAGTCTTAAGAAGTCGCAAGAGCAACAAAATTATCTATGGATCAATTAACCCAGTTTGCCCCAATTATCTTAATGTTTGTAGTGGTGTATTTTTTTATGATACGCCCACAAATGAAACGTGCCAAACAAGAAAAACAATTCGCTTCAGAACTTAAAAGAGGTGATAAGGTCATCACTAAAAGTGGAATGCACGGTAAAATTATTGACTTTAGTGAAAAACAAAATGCTGTGATCATTGAGACCGGAGCTGGAAAAATCACTTTCGACAGATCTTCCATTTCCATGGAGATGAGCCGCAAGCTGAATGAACCTGTGAAGGAAAAGAAATAGATCCTGAAGGATTTCATTTAAAAGCCCCACGCAATCGCTCGCGTGGGGCTTTTTTTGTATTTTGATTATGGAGCTTGGAATTCCAATTTAACCTGCAAGGACCTATTTGAACTTTATAGGTTTTTCATGAAAAAAAAAGACCTGCATGGTTTTTGGAACCTTGTAGGTCTGTGGGTGGATCAACCTTTCAGAATTCCAAACCGTAAGGGTTCTAACAGTTTTTATACTTATCATGAAGCCCCTGTCCTTCCTTGACCATGGGAGAGATCTTTTCCAACCTGCTGAATTTAGTGGTTTCTCTCTTAGCTTCACTTATATGTTCACAGTACTCACGCTGTTTCCCGGGAGTAAGGGCAAAAAAGGCCTTTTTAAGGTCGTCATCATTTTCAAATGCAGTTGCCAGAAAAGGCGGGATCTCTACTTTTTTACCTCTCTGTGGTTTTATTTCTTTTCCTTCTTTCTGATTCTGAATGGCTTCAAGAACATAATTGCGGAGTTCTTTCAACGGAATTTCTTTTCCTTTTTCCAACCGCACCTGGCGCAATGCCTTTGTCTTCCCTTCCTGCGCATTCTCAAGTAGGGCAGTATGCTTCTTTAATAACGCACCCTGGTAGAACCAAAGTGCCGCATGGTTCTTAAAAGCAGCTATAGCAACCACGTTCTTATCATTTACGGTGTAAACGGGAGCACCCCATTTTATGGTTTCTTCCACTTCGGTAGTGAGGATCATCTCCCTTAGTTCCCTTAGCTCAGTTTCCCATTTTGGATGAGCAGAAATGTAATCTTCAGCTGATTTTATAGCCATTCTTTTATTTGGTTAATTATTGATTGGTTAATGGGACCAACGACTGATAACTGCTGAACTTTATAACTACTGCTGATATTTTTCCGCAGTTAACTCAGCTATCTTAACGATCACCTCCACCGCTTTTTGCATACTTTCTACCGGAACATATTCATATTTTCCGTGGAAATTATGGCCTCCTGCGAAGATGTTAGGGCAGGGGAGTCCCATAAAACTCAACTGTGCCCCATCTGTACCCCCGCGAATGGGTTTGATATCCGGGAGGATTCCCAGCTCTTGCATGGCTTCTTCGGCTATGTCAACAATATGCATTACGGGTTCAACTTTTTCCTTCATGTTGAAATACTGGTCTGTCACCTCCACCTGTACACATTCCCTTTGATACTGGCTGCAAATTTCTCCGGCGAGGTCCTGGATCATCTTTTTCCGTGCTTCAAAATGCTCCCTGTCATGGTCACGAATAATGTAATGCAGTTTGGTCTCTTCCACATCGCCCTCTATTCCGTTAAGGTGGAAGAATCCTTGTCTTCCCTCTGTGTGTTCAGGGGTTTCAAGGCGGGGAAGGGAATTAATGAAATCTGTGGCGATGTACATGCTGTTGATCATCTTGTCTTTGGCATATCCCGGATGTACACTTTTTCCAGAAACGGTCACCACCGCACCGGCAGCATTGAAATTCTCATATTCCAGTTCACCTATCTGGCTGCCATCCATAGTGTAGGCCCACTCGGCCCCGAATTTTTCCACGTCGAACTTATGCGCTCCCCGCCCAATTTCCTCATCGGGAGTGAAACACACCCTTATCTTCCCGTGTTTTATTTCAGGATTTTGGAGCAGGTATTTTAAAGCTTCCATGATCTCAGTTATCCCGGCCTTGTCATCGGCCCCCAAAAGGGTGTTCCCGTCGGTCGTTATAAGGGTCTGTCCCTTGTACTGAAGCAGGTCCTCAAAATAATCTGGGGAAAGAATGATGTTTTTCTCTTTATTGAGTACGATATCCTTTCCGTCGTAATCTTCGATGATCTGAGGATTGACATTGGTGCCCGAGAAATCGGGGGTAGTGTCAAAATGTGCGACAAATCCAATCACCGGCACCTCGTGCTCTACATTTGAAGGTAAGCTGGCCATAACATAGGCATTCTCATCGATGCTTACGTCCTGTAACCCCATCTCACTGAGTTCATCTCTTAATTTATTGGCAAGATCCCACTGCTTCTGTGTGCTGGGAGTGGTCTGACTGTTCTCGTCACTCTGGGTGTCTATTTTTACATAGCTTAAAAATCGGTCTATGATCTCTTGTTTATTGGTCATGCTTAGTCTAGTTTCATCAAAAATAATGAACTGCCGGTCAGCTTCAAAACGTTTTATCTTTTCCGCCTGCTATTAATACGGTTTATTTTAATTTTGCTGAAAACCCGTTCTATGTATAATAGTGTAGTTAGGCCGCTTCTCTTTAAAATGGATCCTGAAAAGGTTCATTATTTCACCTTTTCCATGCTTCGGAAGTTATTCAGCATACCTGCACTTGCGGGAATAGTTCGGCGGAAGTTCCTGGTGAACGACCCACGGCTGGAGCGGGAAGTTTTCGGCCTGAGGTTCAAAAATCCGGTTGGCCTGGCTGCGGGATTTGATAAAGATGCAAAACTTTATAAGGAGCTTTCCAATTTTGGTTTCGGATTTATCGAAATAGGTACCCTTACTCCCAAGCCACAGCCGGGGAACGAGAAAAAAAGACTTTTCAGGCTGAAAGAAGACAAAGCCATTATTAACAGGATGGGTTTTAATAACGGCGGTGTAGAGGATGCTGTAAAACGTTTGAAGAAGAACAAAAATGTACTTATTGGCGGAAACATTGGGAAAAACAAGATAACTCCTAACGAGAATGCGGTTGACGACTATATAATTTGTTTTGATGCTCTTTTCGACTATGTAGATTATTTTGTTGTGAATGTAAGTTCGCCAAATACTCCCAACTTAAGGGAGCTTCAGGACAAAGAACCGCTAACCAATCTTTTAAATACCCTTCAGAAGAGAAATAACGGAAAACCGGTTTCCAAGCCTATCCTTTTAAAGATCGCTCCAGACCTTACTGACTCACAGTTGCTGGATATTATTGATATTGTCAAAGAGACCGCGATTGCAGGGGTGATCGCTACTAATACGACCATTTCACGTGAAGGTCTTACCTCTCGGGATCGGGATGAGGCAGGCGGTTTAAGCGGAAAACCATTAAAGGATCGTGCTACAGAGGTGATCAGGTTCCTTTCAGAAAAAAGTAACAGAGCCTTTCCAATAATTGGAGTGGGGGGGATCATGTCTCCCGAAGATGCCATAGAGAAACTGGAAGCCGGCGCCAGCCTTGTCCAGGTCTATACCGGGTTTATCTATGAAGGACCAGGATTGATCAGGGATATCAATAAGGAAATTTTAAAACGCTCGTAGTGCTGGAGCAGATCATTCCTTTTTTAACGGCTTCAATCTTGTTGACCATTTCCCCGGGCCCCGATATTATTTATGTGCTGGTGCAGGGAATGACCAATGGGAAGAAGCACGGGATCGTCACTACCCTTGGCCTGGTGTCGGGAATCATTGTCCATACCAGCCTTGTAGCCTTCGGAGTATCTGCCATCATTAAACAATCAGAAACCTTGTTTTTGATCATCAAGATCCTTGGGGCCTTATATTTATTTTTTCTGGCCTACAAGGTTCTTCGGAGTGAGGCACAAATCGAAGTGTCTGCAGGTACCGAGGGTCAAAAGAAAGAGCTTTTTTCCCTTTTTAAAAGGGGGTTTCTAATGAATGTCCTCAATCCAAAAGTGGCGATATTTTTCCTGGCTTTTTTCCCGGGATTCCTGTGGGAGCCACAAGAGAATACGGTGTATCAATTCTTTTTGCTGGGTTTTTTGTTCATGCTGCAGGCTTTCGTGATCTTTTCTTCCGTGGCGGTCCTGGCAGGAAAGATCTCGGTATATCTTCAAAAACATCCGCGTTCAGGGGTGGTGTTCAAATGGGTTCAGGTTCTGGTATTTATAGGGATCGGGATCTTTATATTGATATAGAGTAGTTAGTATAGGTGGAGAGAAAATACCGTTAACCTTCAGCTATTAGCTATTAGCTATTGGCTTTTGGCCTTTGGCCATTAGCTTTTGGAATGAGCGCTTAATTTTCCCGGGTAACACAAATTTTCGCAGAATAGATTAGGCTGTTTTCCACCATCAGGGGATTGCTTAGTAGTCTTGCCGGCTTCTTCGCAAAGACGTATTTTTTCTACCTTTCAAGATCTCAGATCTCCATTCTCATATCTCAAATCTAAATTCTATATTTGACCCATGGCCGAAATTAAAATAATCGAATGTCCGCGCGACGCCATGCAGGGCATTAAGGAATTTATACCCACTCAGCAAAAAGTGCAATACATCCAGTCGCTGTTGCGCTGCGGATTTGATACCATTGACTTCGGAAGTTTTGTTTCCCCCAAAGCCATTCCTCAAATGGCCGATACCGCCGAAGTACTCTCTAAACTTGATCTTTCCAGGACCCGTAGTAAATTACTGGCCATTGTTGCCAACACCCGTGGGGCACAGGATGCCTCGCAGCACCCGGAAATAGATTACCTGGGATATCCTTTTTCGATCTCAGAAAACTTCCAGATGCGGAATACGCACAAAACCATTGCGCAATCTGTCGAAACCTTGCAGGAGATCCTGGATATTGCCGGCAGGAGCAGTAAAGAAGTGGTGGCCTATCTTTCCATGGGATTTGGAAATCCATACGGTGATCCCTGGAACGTGGAGATAGTGGGGGAGTGGACCGAGAAACTTTCAGGGATGGGCGTTAAGATACTTTCACTTTCTGATACCATTGGAAGTTCGACCCCCGAGGTCATTGAATACCTGTTTTCAAATCTTATTCCGAAGTATCCAAAAATAGAGTTTGGCGCACACCTTCATACTACGCCTTCCAGTTGGTTTGAAAAAGTTGATGCTGCATATAGATCTGGCTGTGTGCGGTTTGACGGAGCCATCCAGGGCTTTGGTGGTTGTCCTATGGCCAAGGATGAATTGACCGGAAATATGCCTACAGAAAAGCTTCTTTCTTACTTTACCTCGCGAAAAGCAGAGACCCATGTCAAAATGATGAGTTTTGAATCTGCTCATAATGAAGCAACTAAAGTTTTCTCTGCCTATCATTAGTAAATACAATGCATTTGAGGCTTTTTGATCGATAAATTTTATTTGAATTTAATCTAAATAAGCTTGGGAGAAATATGCTGCTGATATATATTTGCTGCGTTATTATTTTAAACAAGTCTAAATAAGAATCATGAAAAATTTTTTATTATCATTAGCAATAGGAGCCACTGCGGCAGTTTCAGTTGCACAAACCCAGCAGGATTCGATCACTTTTGATCCTCAATATCAACAAAACTCTGCCCAGCGGGTTTTGTCTGCTGACAATAAAGCCGTAACTCTTGGAGCTTATGGGGAGATCACCTATAACCAACCAGAAGGAGACAATGGAGAGCTGGATGTGCAGCGTCTTGTTATGTTGTTGGGATACCAGTTTAGTGATAGAGTGCAGTTCTTTACCGAAATTGAATTTGAGCACGTAGAAGAAGTATATGTAGAGCAGGCTTTTGTGAATTACAACATTGCCAGTAATGTGAATTTGAGAGCAGGTCTTATGTTGGTGCCAATGGGGATCATCAATGAATACCACGAACCTACTACCTTTAATGGAGTAGAAAGACCGGCTATTGCAGGTTCAATTGTTCCTACTACCTGGAGAGAAATCGGGCTTGGGGTGACCGGAAGGATCAACTCGGCTTCTTTGACTTACCAGGCTTATGTATTCAACGGTTTTAAATCAACAGATGCCAGTGGTAAAGGTCTTATTGGTGGAAGCAGCGGACTTCGCGGTGGGCGCCAAAAAGGGATCCAGTCTACGGTCAACACTCCAAACCTTTCTGCCAAGCTTGAATACTATGGTATCCTGGGAATGAGATTGGGTCTTGCCGGTTACTTCGGAAGAACCCAGGCTGCAGATGAGGTGGATATGCTTGACGGTGCTGATGTTGGAATGTCTATGGTAGGTCTGGATGCGCGTTATGTATATCAACGTTTCACTGCAAGAGGTGAATTCATCTATGCCTCACTTTCAGATACCGATGATTACAATACTCTAACCGGAAGGGATCTTGGTAGTGCCCTTTCAGGTTGGTACGCAGAAGCTGCATACAACCTTTTACCAATAAGCAATGAACAAAAACTTTTTGCTTTCGCACGTTACGAAGATTATGATACCCATGCAGAAACTGAGGGAAGTCTTATTGAAAACCCTGCTTATGACAGGAATGACGTAACTCTTGGGTTAAGTTACCACATTGCACCGGGTGTTGTTTTCAAAGGAGATTATCAAATCAAGGACAACGCTGTTGAAGGCGCAGATGCAAAGAACCAGCTCAACTTTGGCGTTGGGGTTTGGTTCTAAATCATAAAATTGATTATGTCGCAGTCGGGAAGAGCGTTGGTTCTTTCCGACTGTTGGCATATAATTTGCCTAATGAGGTAATAAATACTTAATTTTGAACCGATGAAAAAACTCAGCATTCTTATCGCGCTTTTAATGGCCCTGCCTGTGATACTATCTTTTGGTATTATGAAGGGTTTGGAAAAAAAGATAGACCGCGAAATAAAAGATGAATTCGAAGTATCCCATTATACCCACGAAGGGGTGGAGGTTTCAAAAGAACTTCAGCAACAAATGCCGTCAAGAGTTTCAAATGATAATTTTTTCAGGCTTAAAAGTGAAGGTGAATTACTGGGATATGTTTACCTGAACCAGGCGCCCAGTAAAACTGCAGAATTTGATTATCTGGTTATCTTTGACAAAGACCTGGCTATTGCCCGTACTAAAGTGCTGGTATACCGGGAAGAATATGGAGGGGAAATTGGCAGCCGACGCTGGTTGAGACAGTTCACGGGAAAATCAAAAGCAGGGGAACTTGATAATATTGCAGCCATTTCAGGGGCTACTATTTCTGTGAGGTCAATGAAAAAGGCAGTTAAAAATATTCTTTCAAGTATTGAAATAATGGAACAAAATAGTGTGCTTTAATGCAATATAATGCGCTGCTACTCACCCTTCCGCGGGAAATAAAATCTTTTTTAGCCATTTTTGTGGTAGTGCTGAGTGTAGGTTATTTTACCGGGTTATTGTTTGTTGGTCAAACCGAGACCACTACTCCTGAAGGCATCGAAGAGAATTATCTGGGAAATGAAGATGATCCCGATGCAGAAGTAATGAAATTTGAAAAAGGGGAGCGGGAAATGCTCACCATTATTCATACCCATATCCTTTCCATATCTTTTATTTTTTTCCTGCTGGGAGGTATTCTTGTATTTGCAGATCTTCCTGAGAAATTGAAATTTTTTCTTATTCTGGAACCCTTCTTTTCTATTTTGGCCACCTTTGGCGGGATCTATTTTGTTTGGAAAGGGGTAGACTGGATGAAGTATGTTGTGTTGGTTTCAGGTATTTTAATGACGGTCATCTTCATCACTTCAGTAAGCATTGTGCTTTACCAGTTGCTCTTCCAAAAGGTAAAAACGAGAGCTTCTCATTAAGCTTCTTCCATCTAAACATGTAAATGCTGGAAAAGCAAATAATTACACTTCTTTATTCTATTGTTGTTATTTAAAGAACGTATATTTGCACGCAATTAAATATTAATTGCCATGATTGCACACAACTCTAAAATTGTTGGCGAAGGACTTACGTACGATGACGTACTTTTAGTTCCCGCTTTTTCGGAAATCCTTCCGCGCGAAGTCAACATTCAATCCCAATTCACCCGGAATATTACTATTAATGTACCCATTGTTTCCGCAGCCATGGATACCGTAACTGAATCCAGTATGGCGATTGCCATGGCCAGGGAAGGAGGAATAGGAGTTTTGCACAAGAACATGACCATTGAACAGCAAGCCCTGAAAGTACGTAAAGTCAAAAGGGCAGAAAGCGGGATGATCATTGATCCTGTTACCTTACCAATCACTGCTACCGTAAAAGATGCTAAAGACAATATGCGGGAGCACAGTATTGGGGGAATACCTATTATAGATGACCAGGGTAGACTGCTGGGGATCGTAACCAATCGTGACCTTAGGTTTGAGAAGAACAATTCCCGACCCATTTCAGAGGTTATGACCTCAGAAAATCTGGTGACAGTGGCAGAAGGCACCTCCCTACAGGAAGCTGAAGGAATTCTGCAACAGAATAAGATTGAGAAACTGCCTGTAGTGAATGAAGAGAAAAAACTGGTAGGCTTGATCACTTTCAGAGATATTACCAAACTCACCCAAAAACCTATAGCCAATAAAGATACCTACGGTAGGCTTAGGGTTGCAGCTGCTATTGGGGTTACGCCGGATGCTGTTGACCGGGCTCGTGCCCTGAAGAATGCAGGAGTAGATGCGATCGTTATAGACACCGCCCATGGTCACACCAAAGGAGTGGTGACCGTATTAAAGGATATTAAAAAGAATTTTCCGGAGCTTGATGTGGTAGTTGGAAACATTGCAACTGCCGAAGCTGCTAAATATTTGGTAGAAGCTGGAGCAGATGCCATCAAGGTAGGAATTGGACCCGGTTCTATCTGTACTACCCGGGTAGTGGCGGGGGTCGGTTTCCCTCAATTCTCAGCTGTGATTGAAGTAGCGGCAGCAGTTAAGGGCAGCGGCGTACCTGTTATCGCCGACGGTGGAATAAGATATACCGGGGATATACCAAAAGCTATTGCAGCCGGAGCCGATTGCGTGATGCTTGGTTCATTACTGGCAGGTACTAAAGAATCTCCTGGAGAAACCATTATCTACGAAGGAAGAAAATTCAAATCTTACCGCGGAATGGGTTCTGTAGAAGCCATGAAACAAGGTTCTAAGGACCGTTATTTTCAGGATGTGGAAGATGATATCAAGAAACTGGTGCCAGAAGGGATTGTGGGCCGTGTTCCCTATAAAGGGGACCTTTTTGAAAGCATACACCAGTTCATCGGCGGTCTACGTGCAGGAATGGGATATTGTGGCGCTAAAGATATTGCTACCTTAAAGGAAACTGCAAAATTCGTCAAGATCACGGCTTCAGGAATTCACGAAAGTCATCCGCACAACGTGACCATAACTGCAGAATCCCCTAACTACAGCAGATAGTATATCTTCTGGTAGAGAACAAAAAAAAGGCTTTATCATTTGGTAAAGCCTTTTCTATATATAATTATTTAAAGGTGCTAGTTTTCAATAGTGATCCCAAGCAGTTCAAGTACCTTCAAGGTGATATCAAATTCCGGAGAGGAGTAGGCAATACTGTTACCTCCTGCGTGCAGGATCTGGGTGTAATTCTCTGTCTCTATAACCTTGAGCATTGCGGTGTTGATCTTTTCGTAAAGGGGACGGGTTAGTTCATTTCGTTTCATTTGCATCATGACCCCGGCTTTTTGTCTAAAGCCTTTGATTTCATTTTCAAGGGAGATGATCTCTTCTTCCTTTACCTTTTTTTCTTCTTCAGAAAAGGTAGCGTTATTCGCCTGGTAATCTTTCACCTGGGTCTCATAACTTTGAATGCTGGTTTGAAGCTCCTTTTGCAACTCCTCATTATAGGACTTAAGGTCTTCGTTCACTTCAGCCATTTCAGGAAGGTTGGCCAGGATATAATCAGCATCAATGCTACCTACTTTAGATTGGGCCAAAGTTGAAAAGCTTAAAAGGATCAAACCGGATAATACTATAAATTTTTTCATAAATCTTATTGTTTGGTGGCAAATATAAAGGGGTGGTTGTTTATTCTTCTGTTTTACATGAAGATTTTTAAATTTAATTTTCGTAAACCTGTCCGCGGTGAGGTTTCAGGGCATCCCTAACCGATGGCATTTCGCTATCTGCTACAACCATAGAAGCGATTGAATGTGCGGGGGAGAGTTCTTCCACTTTCACTATCTCCATTGAAAGTTTGTTAATGTGAATAAAATCCCTGAGATGTGCAGCGTGATGACGGGCGGTGATATTGGCATCGGGACCTTTAAAATCCCATATAAGTTTAAGTTTTCTTTCCGGTTCCATTTTTGGTCTTTTATTTGTGTGTATTTTACAAAGCTGAAAAATAGTTGTAAAAGTACTTTTTTTTAGCGGGTATCGTTAACCATAGAAGTTGGTAAACATAGTAGAATTCTTATTTTTGCCTATTCATAAATCCTGAAGAAAAAGTTGAGTAAAAGAAAAGGAGTAACCATTGTATCATTGTTGCTGATCATGGTGACCGGTTGCAATTTATTTAAAGAAACTGAAGACCGGGTGGTCATTGCCCGGGTGAATGACTCCTATCTGTATGAGGATGATATCGCTTCCCTCATTTTTGAGAACACCTCCCCGGAAGACAGCGCTTTTATAGTTTCCAATTACATTAATCGCTGGGCTACCCAAAAATTGCTTATAGACCGTGCCCGTGTCAATCTTAGCGAGAAACAGCAAAAGGAATTTGATATGCTGGTGCAGAATTATCACAACGAACTTTATGCAAAAGCGTATACAGATGCCATTATAGGCAGGGAATTGGATACTGCTGTGAGCAGGAGGGAATCCCGGGAATATTATGAGATGCACGGGGAGAACTTCATACTCAATGAGAACCTTGTTAAATTAAGATATATTAACCTTACCAAAGACAACAAGGACTTCGACGACATAAGGACCCGTTTCAGGCGTTTTAATGAAGAGGACAAGGAGGCATTACTGAATATGGCTATCCAGTTCAACTCCTATTCTCTGAATGACTCTGTATGGGTGAAGACCAAACAGGTTTACGACAAAATAAGACCCTTATCCCCTGATATGGAAGGACAATTCCTAAAAAAACAGAATTTTTTACAACTTGAAGATTCATTAGGAGTATATTTGATCTCTGTTGAAGATACCAGGTTGCGCAGTGAACAAGCCCCCCTGGAGTATTCACTGCCAAACATTAAACAGATCCTGCTGAATAAACGGAAGCTGGAACTTATCAAGAAACTAGAAAAAGATATTACCCAAGATGCAATTAAAAATGACAATTTTGAGATCTATAATTAACCGGGCAGCTTTTCTTCTGCTTATTTCGGTAGCGGGAACAGCCTATGCACAGGAAGTAGTGGTGACAGACAGTACCGCGATCAATGATGAAGTAATCCCGGCACAAGACAGTATTAAGCCTTTTAAGAAATTTAAAGTTGACGGGGTTGCAGCCGTAATAGGTGATTTCGTGGTGTTGGAGAGCGATATTGACAAAATGTATATCGAGATGCAGAGCCAGGGTGCTTCCATCAAAGATGTGAATAACTGTAGCCTTGCTGGGAGGCTTATGGAGAATAAATTATATGCCCATCATGCCATCCAGGACAGTATCATCATTTCCGACGCCCAAATAGAAGCAGAGGTAGACCAGCAAATCGCCTATATGACCCAACAGGTTGGTTCTTTAGAAAAGGTGCTTGAATTTTATAAGAAAGAGAATGAAGCCGATTTCAGAGCAGAGCTTTTTGAGATCAACAGGCAAAACAGACTTGCGGGAGAGATGCAACGTAAGATAGTTGACAATGTTGAAATCACTCCTGAAGAGGTGCGAACCTTTTTTACCGGTATCGCTGAAGACGAACGTCCGGTGTTTGGTGATGAAGTAGAGATCTCGCAGATCGTGATCAAACCTGAAATTCCTCAGGAAGAAAAGCAGAAGATCATTGACAGGCTCAATGATATGAGAGAGGATGTCGTAGAAAATGGGGCAAGTTTCAATACCAAAGCGGTATTGTATTCCCAGGATCCTGGATCCAAATCTTCTGGGGGTAAGATCACCCTTTCCAGGAAAGATCCATTCGTAAAGGAATTTAAAGATGCAGCTTTCAGCCTTCAGGAGGGAGAAGTGAGCAGGCCCTTTGAAACTATCTTCGGATTTCATATCTTAACAGTAGATAAGATTCGTGGACAGCAGGTAGACGTGAGGCATATTCTTTTGATCCCTGATGTAACCGAGGAAACTAAAAGAAAGGCCCGTGAGGAAATAGAGAATGTACGTCAAAAACTTGAAGCCGGGGAACTGGACTTCGCAGATGCCGCACGTGACGTTTCAGATGAGGAAGAAACAAGGGAAAGCGGTGGCCAGTTGGTCAACCCTACCACAGGAGATACCAGGTTTGAGCTAACGAAAATCGATCCTTTGCTGTACGAGCAGGTAGTGAACCTTAAAGAAGGGGAAATATCACCCGTATTAACCGATCAGGATAATACCGGAAGACCTTTTTACAAGATCATCACAGTCACAAACAGATATCCTGAACATGAGGCAAATTATGCACAGGATTACAACAAAATAAAAGATCTAGCTTTGCGGGATAAGCAGCTGCAGGCGATTGAAAAATGGATGGAAGAAAAGATCCGGGAAACCTATATCAAGGTAAACGGGGAATACAGGGACTGTGAATATAGCAGTAACTGGTTGAAAAAATAAAAAAGTTTTATGTCTGATGTAGAAGCGGTAAAGAACCTGGTCACCCGTCACCAAGAGCTCCGGCAGGAAATTGCAAGGAGGATCATTGGACAGAACGAGGTGGTAGACCAGATCCTTTTATCGATCTTTTCGGGAGGACATTCGCTATTGATTGGGGTGCCGGGTCTTGCCAAGACCCTTATGGTAAATACCATTGCCCAGGCACTGGGTCTCAACTTCAAAAGGATTCAGTTTACCCCAGATCTTATGCCAAGTGATATCCTCGGTTCGGAGATCCTGGATGAGAACCGGCATTTTAAATTCATCAAAGGCCCCGTTTTCGGGAATATTATCCTGGCAGATGAAATTAACAGAACACCGCCCAAGACTCAGGCTGCTCTGCTGGAGGCAATGCAGGAAAGGGCGGTAACAGTGGCCGGGCAGCACTACAAACTTGACCTGCCTTATTTTGTACTGGCCACTCAGAATCCCATAGAACAGGAAGGAACCTATCCATTACCTGAGGCTCAGCTTGACCGGTTCATGTTTGCCATTAAGCTTGACTATCCGTCCTTCCGGGAAGAGATTGATGTTGTAAAAAGCACGACCTCAGACGTGGAGGTGACCATCAATCCGTTGTTTACTTCGCAGGAGATTGTGGATTTCCAGCATTTGATAAGGAGAATCCCTGTGGCCAACAATGTGGTGGAATATGCTGTCAACCTTGTTAGCAAGACAAGACCGGCCGGTGATAAATCTACAGATCTGGTGAAGGAATACGTAGATTGGGGTGCAGGACCAAGAGCATCTCAAAACCTCATTTTAGGAGCCAAGGCAAATGCGGCCGTACATGGTAAATTTTCTCCGGATATAGAGGACGTACAGGCGGTAGCTTACGGTATTTTAAGGCATCGCGTTATCAAGAATTATAAGGCCGAAGCCGAAGGGATTTCTGAAGAAGACATCATAAAGACCTTGTTTTAAGTATTTTATTATATTTGGGTAATGATTGGTCACTTTATTAGATACCGTATCCCTTTAATTATATTGTTCTTCCTTTTCCAATTTTTATGGTTGTCGGGTAACAATAGTCTCCTGCACCTGGAAAGTCTCAAAATTCCGGGATGGATCAGCTTACTTTTCCTTTCATCGTTCTGGATCATAGTTTTGACCGACATGATAAGGACTGAGATTTACAACAAAACATTCTGGTTGTTTTCTATGCTAATCTTCCCCTGGCTTGCCCCGGCGATCTACCTCTTTCTGCGGAAAAAATTAAAACATCTTCAAACTTCATTTTTCAGAAAGCGATAAAAAGCCTTCCGAAATTATCATTTTCTCATTTCTAACCCAAAATTATGCCTTGTGCTTAAATTACGATGGTAATTTTTTACAATTATTGAATTAAATTCATTTAATATTCGTATTTGGTTGTAATTTTTAATTACCGTCTATAATTAGTAATTTTGCTGGACTTCAGAAAAAAATAAAATTCAAGATTATGGCTTACGATATTGATATGATCAAAAAGGTTTACAGTCAAATGGCAGAACGTGTGAATACTGCACGTGAAGTCGTTGGAAAACCTTTAACCCTTTCAGAGAAAATCCTTTATTCTCATTTATGGGAAGGAAATACAACAAAAGGTTTTACTCGTGGTAAGGATTATGTGGAATTTGCTCCGGACAGGATAGCTTGTCAGGATGCAACAGCTCAAATGGCTTTGTTGCAATTCATGCAGGCTGGAAAAAAGAATGTTGCGGTACCAACCACCGTCCACTGTGATCACCTAATACAAGCAAAGCTGGGAGCTCAGTTCGATCTTCCCAGTGCAAAGAAATCAAGCGATGAGGTTTTTGACTTTTTAGAGTCTGTTTCCAATAAGTACGGGATAGGGTTCTGGAAACCGGGAGCCGGTATCATTCACCAGGTTGTCCTTGAGAATTACGCTTTCCCCGGAGGAATGATGATTGGGACAGATTCACATACCGTGAATGCAGGAGGACTTGGAATGGTGGCCATTGGAGTAGGAGGGGCAGATGCTGTTGATGTTATGGCAGGAATGGCGTGGGAACTTAAATTTCCGAAACTAATAGGAGTCAAACTTACCGGAAAACTCTCAGGGTGGACCGCTCCTAAGGATGTGATCTTAAAAGTGGCCGGTATACTTACTGTAAAAGGTGGTACAGGAGCTATCATTGAATACTTTGGAGAAGGCGCAGAATCTATGTCTGCCACAGGAAAAGGAACTATCTGTAACATGGGAGCTGAGGTAGGAGCAACTACCTCTACTTTTGGATATGATGAATCTATGGCTCGATACCTGCGGGCTACAAACCGGGCAGATGTAGCTGAGGCTGCTGATGCAGTGAAGGAACACCTTACCGGCGATGCTGAAGTTTATG
This sequence comes from Salinimicrobium flavum, assembly GCF_042684505.1. Taxonomy (NCBI): domain Bacteria; kingdom Pseudomonadati; phylum Bacteroidota; class Flavobacteriia; order Flavobacteriales; family Flavobacteriaceae; genus Salinimicrobium; species Salinimicrobium flavum. The sequence goes on along the minus strand of NZ_JBHULT010000008.1, from coordinate 23,017 downwards.
CTAATCCTGAGCAATATTTTGATCAGGTGATAGAGATCAACCTTTCTGAGTTGAAACCTCACCTAAACGGTCCTTTTACTCCAGATCTGGCAACCCCTATTTCAGAAATGGGACAAAAAGCAAAAGAGCACGACTGGCCTATCAATGTGGACTGGGGGCTTATAGGCTCGTGTACCAACTCCTCTTATGAAGACCTTACCCGTGCAGCATCTATTGCCCGGCAGGCAGTTGAGAAAAAAGTAAAAGCGAAATCTGATTTTGGGATTAACCCGGGCTCTGAAACCATACGTTTTACTGCGGAAAGAGATGGCTTGTTACAGATCTTTGAAGATCTTGATGCTACTATCTTCACGAATGCCTGTGGACCTTGTATTGGTCAATGGGACCGAAGTGACCGCAAAGATGAGGAGAAGAATACCATTGTACACTCCTTTAACCGAAACTTCTCTAAAAGAGCAGACGGAAATCCCAATACTCACGCATTTGTTGGTTCTCCTGAAATGGTGGCCGCAATAGCGATCTCGGGAAGACTGGACTTTGATCCTACAACAGACACCTTATTGAATGAAGACGGGGAGTACGTGAAACTGGAAGAACCAACAGGATTGGAATTACCGCCAAAAGGGTTTGATGTAGAAGATCCTGGATACCTGGCTCCCACCGAAGACGGAGCTTCGGTAGAAGTTAAAGTGAGTACTACTTCAGAAAGACTGCAATTGCTGGAGCCCTTTACGCCATGGGACGGTGAGAACCTTATGGGTGCGAAACTCCTTATCAAGGCATTCGGGAAATGTACTACAGACCATATTTCCATGGCCGGGCCGTGGTTACGTTTTAGAGGTCACCTGGATAACATTTCGAATAACATGTTGATTGGCGCTGTAAATGCCTTCAATAAAAAGACCAATTTTGTCAAGAACCAGATAACCGGTGAGTATGATGGTGTACCTAATGTACAACGTGCGTATAAGGCAGCAGGAGTTCCAACGGTGGTTGTAGGTGACCATAACTATGGGGAAGGTTCTTCCCGGGAACATGCGGCAATGGAGCCAAGACATTTAGGGGTGAAAGTGGTGCTGGTTAAATCTTTCGCCCGTATTCATGAGACAAACCTTAAAAAACAGGGAATGCTTGGGATCACCTTCGCTAATGAAAGTGATTATGACCTGATACAGGAAGATGACACCTTTAACTTTACAGATCTTGAAAATTTCGCGCCAGACAGGCAACTGACCATTGAGATCGTACATGCAGACGGTAGCAACCATACCATTAAGGCAAACCATACCTATAATCAACCCCAAATAGAATGGTACAAGGAAGGTTCTGCTCTTAATCTTATCAAAAAGCATAATGCTGCATAAACAGGTCAAAAAATATATGATTAAGTCTCCCGCCACCGGCGGGAGTTTTTTTGTAAGATTTTCTGCAATATGTTAACATTCAATAATTCTGCAATGTTAAAACCGGCAAAAAAATTTTAATTTCCGTAATGAATGGATTGAATCATCAGCCCATTAATAAGACCGGAATTTTCCTCTTAAAACTGATGGTAATATTTATGTTCTTTTAGCTAAATTTTAATAGGTTCTATTATTAATAGTTATAACTTATTGAATAAAACATTATTAGTGCGACCTTTGTTTTTGGTAAGTCATCATCCCTACATGAAAACCAGAGAAGCAATAGGAAAGCGCATAAAGGAACTGCGGAAGTCCCGTAAGTTTTCTCAATCATTTATTGCCCAAAAACTCTTTATCTCTCAGGCAGCCTACTCGCTTATAGAAAATTCGCAAAACGGTATCGTCGCTGAACACATCATTAAATTAAGCAAGCTTTATGGTATTCCTGCAGATTATATTCTTACTGGTAACAAACACCTTGTGGAAATCTCCAATTCAAGCGGATTCATCCCATTGGTACGTGCAGAAGCACAGGCGGGATTTTTAAAGAATTATCCCGACAAGGAAAACCATCAGGAATATGACTGGTACCGCATACCGGGTTTTGAACCTATCGAAGGCCAGAAACTTTTTGAGGTAGATGGTAAAAGTATGTTACCCACTATCATACCGGGTGACATCGTGATCTGTGAGCCTCAAAAAGAAATAGATAATACCCTCGAGGGTTCGGTCGTACTTGCGGTACTCACAGATAGGATACTTATCAAACGTTTCAGGGTGAATCCAGATCCTGACGTTATTCTGCTTGAAAGTGATAATCCTGAAGATGGTGAACTACAGGAGCAAAATATTTCCAGAAAAGAACTCCGGGAGCTCATGCTGGTTAAAGGAAAAATAAGTAGTGTTCTATTGGCTCCAGACAATAAGGACTTTAAGGGGAGAATAAAGTCTCTGGAGGAGGTTGTAGACCATCTTAAACAGGAGCTTGCTGTAATGAATCAGCAGATCAATTCTTTGTTAAAGGGTGGGGATGCCTGATTGAATAATAAAGAAACAAAAAAGGCAATCCAAAAGGATTGCCTCTCAAAAAGTAGATGAGAAGGCTCCGGTGTTTTACCACCGAAGTTTCGTAAAGTAATTTTTGCCCCCCAGTAAAAATTACTCTGATTCTCATCTATTATGTTATGGTAGGGACTCCAGCTTCTTTTTTTGTTTCACCAGCATATCTACTGTTGAAGCCGGGATGTTTTGATTGTAGAGGGTTTCGTAATACAATCTGATATTCTTTTTCTCTTTTTCATAACACAGCTTCCAGTTAGGGGTGTTGAAGGTGTTTCTTGCCAAATAATCCAGTTTCAGAAATACAGGAAGAAACTCCAGGATAGCTGTAGTGATCTTATTCAGGTGAAGGGAATTCTTGATGTTGAACAACAGTCTTCTTAATTCGAGCTTGGTCTTTTCTCTTATTTCGATGAGTCGTGCTATATTATCAGTCATTTCCTTTTCTTCCTGCGGCAGATCATAATAAAGAACATAATACATCTGAAGAAGATGATCGTTAGAAAGATCTAGGCGTAGTAGCTGGGAGTATAACTGAATTTGCATGACGTTCCTGTGAGCCTGTTATTATTAACTATTATAAAAATAGAAATTTTTTCAGCTTCTTCATTCTGTAAATGAGTGATTAACAGATTTTTAGTATAAATGTAAGGGGATTCTGTAAAAGGTTGATGCTTTTAACAGAAAAGAGAATTTTAGCGGAGAAAGTTTGAAAGGGGTAATAAGTAATAAAAAAGTGCCCAGAGCGGGACTCGAACCCGCACGCCCTAATGGACACATGGCCCTCAACCATGCCTGTCTACCAGTTCCAGCACCTGGGCAATTTTGCTTGTGAAAATAACGGAAATCTGTCGGCCTCGGGCCTGGTAAATCCTTTTCAAAAGACCTGGCAATAAATATAAATCTGGTTGGGGCTTCCTTCGACTTCGCTAAAAGGTTTCGCTCAGGACAGGTTTCTCGCCCAACAAGATCTGAACATTTTTCGTGATCTGGCTGTCCACCCGGCCAAACACCATTCGGACGGGGGCTTCCCTCGACACGCTTCACTTCGTTCAGCTGCTCGGGACAGGCTTCTCGCCCAGAAAGATCAGAATTTCATTTAGTGATCTGGCTGGGGCTCGAACCCAGGACCCTCTCCTTAAAAGGGAGATGCTCTACCAACTGAGCTACCAGATCATTGAAATAAAAACAATAAGAAGATCTTTGGTTGGGAGAATTTCCCATCTAACAAGACCTGAACATTTTTCGTGATCTGGCTGTCCGCCGGGCCAAACACCATTCGGACGGGGGGCTTCCCTCGACACGCTTCACTTCGTTCAGCTGCTCGGGACAGGCTTCTCGCCCAGAAAGATCAGAATTTCATTTAGTGATCTGGCTGGGGCTCGAACCCAGGACCCTCTCCTTAAAAGGGAGATGCTCTACCAACTGAGCTACCAGATCATTGAAATAAAAACAATAAGAAGATCTTTGGTTGGGAGAATTTCCCATCTAACAAGACCTGAACATTTTTCGTGATCTGGCTGTCCGCCGGGCCAAACACCATTCGGACGGGGGGCTTCCCTCGACACGCTTCACTTCGTTCAGCTGCTCGGGACAGGCTTCTCGCCCAGAAAGATCAGAATTTCATTTAGTGATCTGGCTGGGGCTCGAACCCAGGACCCTCTCCTTAAAAGGGAGATGCTCTACCAACTGAGCTACCAGATCTTCCTTGTTGCATTTTTGCTAATGCGGGTGCAAATATACCATCATTAATTTATTTTTCAAGGACAAAATGATATAAATTTGTGCATCTATATAAATGGGTAGGAAAACCTCCTCAAAATCATCATTTTAAGGGCATGAAAATTATTCTTTCAGGTTATATGGGATCCGGAAAAACGGCGGTAGGCACACTGCTGGCTAAAAAAATGAGCTTCCGGTTTCTGGATCTCGATCATGAAATAAGCAGGAGAGAAGGCAGAAGTATTTCCGAGATCTTTAAATCGTCAGGGGAGATCTATTTCCGAAGAAAAGAAACCGAAATTTTGAAGGACCTGCTTAATTCTCCCGAGGACTTTGTACTTGCTTTGGGAGGGGGAACCCCATGTTACGGGAAAAATGTCGAATTGCTAAAGCAAGATCCCGGCAGTACCCTTATTTATCTTAAGGCGAGCCTTATGGAGCTTAAGGAAAGGCTTTTTAAGGAACGGGATAAAAGACCCCTGATAGCTCACCTGGATTCACCTGAAGCCCTGGAAGATTTTATTAGAAAACATCTTTTTGAGCGCACCTTCTATTACAATCAAAGTGATCAAATAATTGGTACGGATGGGAAAACTGCCGAGGCAGTGGCAGAGGAAGTTCTCAAATGCCTAAATTAACTCTACCCTGTTCCTTCCTTCCGTAAAATCCACTTTCACGGTTTCATTGAGCGATGTAGAAAGTGAGATCCCTTTAAAATCTGCTTTTACAGGATATTTTTTATGGCTTCGGTCTACCAGGACGGCAGTCCTGAATTGCTTTAAAGGAACTTTAAGAAAGTGTCGAACCCCGTAGATCAAAGTAGTTCCTGAATTTAGAACATCATCTACCAGGATGATCGAGCGGTTTTCATATTCTGAAGAAGGCAGTGAAGTCTCGATCTCGTCCAGAGGGTTTTTCTTGTTGATCTTCACCTCGCAAAGTTCAATCTCAAGATCTGAGATCCTTTCAAGATCATCCTTTAGTTTTTTAGCAAGTTCAAAACCGTTTTTTAAAATTCCGGCGAGCACGATCCTGTCTTCTTCCACGTTGCTTTCATAGATCTGGTAAGCGATCCTTTTGATCTTGTGACTTATCTGGATATGGTCAAGGATAAAAACTTCTGACTTGTTCATGGGGATCTTGTTTTTTTAAATATACTAAACTGCTGTCTGGGTTGTTGCTTTGATTTAGGAAATACTTATTCTTCCTTTTTCTTTTCCTCCTCCTCAGGTCCTTCAAACCAATCGTCCAGTTCCCTACGGTCTTTTTTGGTGGGCCTTCCCGTTCCTTTTTTTCTGTAATAATCACGGGAATATTTCAGTAGTTCCAGCTTATCGAATTCCTCTTTTGGAGTAACGTCATTTATATACAAGTTTACCAGTTTTGCACCTACTCTGGAAGGGGGCAGGTCAAGCACATCTATCTGGTAATTGATCTGGTTCTTTCGTATGCTTATCTTATCACCGGGATGAACATCCCGGGAGGGTTTGATCACTGCTTCATTGACCCTGACCTTCCCCTGTTTACAAGCTTCTGTAGCAATGCTCCTGGTCTTATAATACCGCACTCCCCATAAAAACTTATCTACTCTCATATTTTTGCAGTAAAACTCGGTTATTCCTAAACAAAAATACAAGAATATTGTATCTTGCGGCCTTTAAAATTAAGTATTGATGAGATTGAATAAGTTTTTAATTGCCTGTGTTTTTTCGACAGCTTTGCTGATGTCTTGTGATAAGGACGATGATCCGGGTTTTGAACCAATACCCGAAAGGGATAGGACTGAACAAGAAATAGAGGACCAGGAAGCGTTAAAGGCCTACCTGGAAACTCATTTCTATAATTATGAAGATTTTGAGAATCCGGCTGAATCTTTTGACTACACCATTCGTATCGATACCATCAATGAAGCCAATTCAGATAAGATGCCATTGATCCAATCTGATCTTTTGGAAACCAAGATCGTTACCAGGAACGAAGTTGACTATACTGTATATATTTTGAAAGTAAGGGAAGGGGCAAAGGATCAGCCAAAATTTACAGATTCTACTTTTGTAAGTTACCGGGGTGAACTACTTGACCGTTCTATGTTCGATAATTCGGTAACTCCTATTTGGTTTGACCTTACCAGGACTATTCCCGGATTTGGGCAGGCTATGACCGAATTTAAAGGGGCTTCAGGCTTTGAGATCTTAAGTGACAATACGATCAAGTGGGAGAACGACTATGGAATTGGTGCCGTGTTCATGCCTTCAGGGCTTGGTTATTTCGCTACCTCTCAAACTACTATTCCATCTTACAGTCCGCTGGTGTTTACTTTCCACCTGTATGGTGTGAATGAGGCTGATCACGACGGTGACGGAATTCCTTCATGGATGGAAGACCTTGATGGAGACGAGGTCATTGGAAATGACGATACAGACGCTGACAACCTGCCAAATTACATTGATACAGATGATGACGGGGATTTTATACCAACGCGTGAAGAGATCATCATCAATGAAGACGGAAGCATAACGTTCCCTGATACAAACAGCGATGGAACGCCAGATTACCTGGATCCCAAGAATTAAAGAAAAATATAGACCATCAAAAAAGCCTCATTTCTGAGGCTTTTTTGATGGTCTATATTTATTTGAGATGGTTCTATTACAGGTTAAGGGATAAACTTAAAATAAACTGGTTGGGACGGGCATCCACCCTTTTAACCCCATTGGGGTTATCCAGGTCCAACACCTGTGCTTCGTTATCACTTAGGCCTCTTTCATATCGAACATCTACCCCAATCCCCTTGAACTGGATCCCGGCACCAAATTGTGCACCTATGGTAAATTCATCTTCTACATCCCCAACGGTCACTCCCTGAAAGTCGTTATCAAGAATATACTTAAAGGAGGGGCCTGCAAATACATTTACAGGACCTAATACCCTGATACCAAGAAGTACCGGAAGATCGATTTTTGAGATCTTGTATTCTGCGTCCTCATTGTTGAAGTCATATGAACTTTTTGTCTGGGTATACAACAATTCGGGTTTCAAAAAAAATCCTGCCATTTCTGCCCGGTAAAAAAGTCCGAAGTGATATCCTACTTTGCTGTCACCACCTTTCATGATATCTTCTCCCGCACCTGTAACATCTGTATATTCAACATCCCCGTTATCTCCGTAATTGAGTCCGGCTTTAACCCCGAACCCGCTTTGGGCCATTACTGCTCCCGAGATTATTAGCATTAAAATTAAAATTCCTTTTTTCATAATTGTAGGTTTGTTTTTGTAGGAAATAAAACGATCCTTTATTGATAATATTTCAAATAAAAACAAAACCCCTGCAAAAATTACTTTTAAAGGGGTTTTGTTTAAGTTAAGAAAAATCAGGTTTATTTTCTTTTCATCACTTTTTCTGCCGCTTTCACGATAGCTTCAGCGTTGAGCCCATATTTTTCCATAAGTTGCTCGGGAGTTCCGCTTTCCCCGAAGGTATCTTGTGTAGCTACGAATTCCTGTGGGGCGGGATCGTGCTGAGATAAAGTTCTGGCCACACTTTCCCCGAGGCCACCAAGGAAATTGTGCTCTTCGGCAGTTACCACGCAACCTGTTTTTCTGACAGAATCCAGAATGGCTTTTTCGTCAAGCGGTTTGATGGTGTGAATATCAATAACTTCAGCTTTAATCCCTTTTTTCTCCAGTTGCTCTGCTGCCTGCAAAGCTTCCCATACAAGGTGACCTGTAGCAATAATGGTTACATCATTTCCTTCGGTCATCGTGTTAGCTTTTCCTATTTCAAACTTCTGGTCTTCGGGAGTAAAGTTGGCAACTTTGGGCCTTCCGAAGCGTAAATAAACAGGACCATGATGTTCGGCGATTGCAAGGGTTGCAGCCTTGGTCTGGTTGTAATCACAGGTGTTGATCACGGTCATACCGGGCAACATCTTCATTAATCCTATATCCTCAAGGATTTGGTGGGTTGCGCCATCTTCACCCAGGGTTAAGCCGGCGTGAGAGGCACAGATCTTCACATTCTTGTCTGAATAGGCGATTGATTGTCTTATCTGATCATACACGCGTCCTGTTGCAAAATTTGCAAAGGTACCCGCGAATGGGATCTTTCCACCAATGGTCATCCCTGCTGCGATTCCCATCATATTAGCCTCAGCAATACCTACCTGGAAGAATCTTTCGGGATGGTTTTTCTCAAAGTCGCCCATTTTTAAAGATCCTGTAAGATCGGCGCAAAGCGCTACCACATTCGGATTCTTTTTACCAAGTTCAGTAAGACCGTCCCCAAATCCTGAACGAGTATCTTTATTTCCTGTATTTGTATATTTTTTCATTGTTTCAGTTTTGTCATTTCCGCAGGCGGAAATCTGTTTTTTGACCTTTGACAGGTGGGATTAATAATCTCCGAGAGTTTCAGGGTTTTGCGACAGCGCGTTTTCAAGCTGCTCATCATTTGGGGCAACTCCGTGCCATTTATGAGTATGCATCATGAAATCTACCCCATGGCCCATAACGGTGGTCATAAGTATACAAACAGGCTTTCCTTTTCCGGTCCTGCTTTTGGCTTCCTTAAGCCCATTTATTACTTCTTCAATGTTATTCCCATCCTTGATCTCCAGCACATCCCATCCAAAAGCTTCAAATTTGGCAGTAAGATCTCCCATAGGTAGTACGTCATCTGTACATCCGTCGATCTGCTGGTGGTTGCGGTCTACTGTGGCAATAATATTATCCACCTTTTTTGCGGCTGCATACATGATCGCTTCCCAATTCTGTCCTTCCTGAAGTTCCCCGTCACCATGCAGGGAATACACCAGGTGGTTATCCCCGTTAAGTTTTTTGGAGTTTGCGGCTCCAAGGGCTACAGATAATCCCTGGCCCAGTGAACCTGAGGCCACCCTTATACCCGGAAGTCCTTCATGAGTCGTAGGATGACCCTGCAGGCGGGAGTTGATAAGTCTGAAGGTGTTTAGTTCTTCCACAGGGAAATAACCGCTTCGGGATAATACACTATAGAATACAGGGGAGATATGTCCGTTTGAAAGAAAGAAGATATCTTCATCCTTTCCGTCCATGTCAAAACCTTCCTTGCGATCCATAATTTCCTGGAACAGGACAGTCATGAATTCAGCACAGCCCAAAGAACCTCCGGGATGTCCCGAATTTACCTTATGAACCTGTCTGAGAATGTCCCTTCTCACCTGGGTAACAAAATCGTTTAGTTGTTGTGTGTTTGGCATTTGTGTTTGATTAAATGTGCTGCAAAAATAGCATTTTAATAATGCTTTGAAAACCAATGCCGGTCAATTCTTGCACCTCTTTAATAGAAGAAGCCAATTTAGGTATTGAATTTTAAAAAATGGCCTCAAGTTGGTTATCTTTGCGCCCTTAAAGAATTCTATGAAATTTGAATTAGCAGTTAATGATCCCGGCAGTAGTGCCAGGGCAGGAATTATTACTACCGACCACGGAACCATTGAAACTCCCATCTTTATGCCGGTGGGGACCATTGCTACAGTAAAGGGCATAAGCCAGAAAGACCTGAAAGAACAGGTCAACCCGGACATCATTTTGGGAAATACCTATCACCTCTATTTACGTCCCCATACCGAAATACTTAAAAAGGCGGGAGGAATTCATAAATTCATGAACTGGGACCGAAATATTCTTACAGACAGTGGCGGGTACCAGGTTTACTCCCTTTCTGAGAGAAGAAAGATCAAGGAGGAGGGAGTAAGGTTCAAGTCCCACATTGACGGCTCATTTCATAATTTCACCCCTGAAAATGTTATGGAAATACAGCGCCTCATAGGGGCAGATATTATCATGGCTTTTGATGAGTGTACTCCCTATCCTTGTGACTATAACTATGCGAAGAATTCCATGCACCGCACTCATCGCTGGCTTGATCGCTGTATAACTCATTTCGATAAAACCCCACCTGAATATGGATATTCACAGGCACTTTTTCCTATTGTACAGGGAAGTACCTATAAAGATCTAAGAGAACAGTCTGCAGAATATATAGCAAATGCCGGGGCTGAAGGAAATGCCATTGGGGGACTTTCTGTTGGGGAGCCTGCTGAAGAAATGTATGCCATGACTGAAGTGGTGACCAGCATCCTTCCGAAGGAAAAACCCAGATACCTCATGGGCGTTGGTACCCCCATAAATATCCTGGAGAATATAGCATTGGGTGTTGATATGTTCGACTGCGTTATGCCTACGAGGAACGCGAGGAACGGAATGCTGTTTACCTCTCACGGAACCATTAATATCAAGAACAAAAAATGGGAAGATGACTTTTCTCCTATTGATGAAAACGGCGTCACCTATGTCGATACCTTTTATACCAAAGCTTATTTGCGGCACCTGTTTACGGTAAATGAAATGCTCGGCAAACAAATTGCCACCATGCATAACCTGGGCTTCTACCTGTGGTTGGTTCGTGAGGCCAGAAAACATATCTTAGCGGGAGATTTCGCATCCTGGAAGAACAGGATGGTACAGCAAATGGATAAACGTTTGTAACTTGAAGATACTCGACTGGTATATATTGAAACGCTACCTGGGCACCTTTATAATGATGCTCCTTCTCTTTATACCTATTGGGATAACGGTTAACCTTGCAGAAAAGATAGATAAGATCCTTGAAAATGAAGTTCCGTTTTGGGAGGTAGTGAACTACTATATAGATTTCACGATTTACTTTGCCAATCTCCTGTTTCCGTTATTCCTGTTCCTTTCTGTAATTTGGTTTACTTCAAAACTGGCGCAGAACACAGAGATCATTGCCTTTTTGAGCAGCGGGGTTTCCTTTTGGAGGTTTCTGAGGCCATATATAATTGGTGCGACCCTGGTAAGTTTGGGTGCCCTGGTCCTGGGTATGTATCTTGCTCCCAGTGCAAGTAAGGGTTTCAATGATTTTAAATATACTTATTTAAAAAGAGGTAGTGATGTGCAGGAGACCAGTGATGTCTACAGGCAGATCAATGATAATGAATATATCTACGCTTCGCATTTTCAACCGCAAACAAAATCGGCCCGTAATTTTACCCTTGAACATTTTGAAGGGAACAAACTTTTGTTCAAAATCAGTGCCTCACGTTTAAAACTAAATGAGGAGGATTCTACCTATACCCTCACTAATTTTAATAAAAGGGTCATTGGGGAAAATGAAGATGAGATCCTTACCGAGATAAGTAAAGACACGGTACTTCCCTTTGAATTTGACGAACTTACCCCTGTTTCCTATATGGCAGAAACGCTGAATTACGATGAATTGGCTGCATTTATTGAGCAGGAGCAGCGCAGAGGGTCGGGTAATATCAACCGGTATAGGGTTGTTGCCTATAAACGCTGGAGTCTGCCCGTGTCTGCCTATATCCTTACCATTATTGCTGTCGCTGTCTCATCAATCAAAAGAAGGGGAGGAATGGGGGTAAATCTGGCTTTGGGTATCACCCTGGCCTTCGTGTTCATCTTTATGGACAAAGTATTTGGGACCATCGCCGAACAAAGCAGCTTTTCCCCGTTGATCGCCGTATGGACGCCTAATGTTCTCTTCGGAATTTTAGCTATTTACCTGCTTTTCAATGCCAAACGATAAGCTGCGCAGTTACCTGCATTTTCACCTGATCGTTTTCATTTGGGGATTCACCGCAGTGCTGGGTGCCTTAATATCTTTAGATGCTGTGCCGCTGGTATGGTACAGGATGTTGATGGCCAGTTTCTTTATTCTTCTCTGGATCAAATGGAGGAAAAAAGACCTTAAACTGGGCGCCAAAAGGACCTGGGTAATGCTTATTGCCGGGGTAGTGATCGCACTTCACTGGCTCACGTTCTTTGGTGCTATCAAAGTTTCCAACGTATCTATCACCCTTGCTCTGCTGTCAACCGGCGCTTTTTTTACCTCAATAATGGAACCCATCTTTTATAAACGGAAAGTGATCTGGTATGAGATCCTGTTCGGGTTGATCGTAATTCTGGGGCTTTATATAATCTTCAAAGTGGAAACAGAATATGTGCTTGGAATACTACTTGCCCTGGCTTCCGCATTCCTTTCCGCAGTTTTTTCACTCATCAACGGGAAACTGGCCCAAAAAGAGGATGCTTCGGTAATATCATTTTATGAACTTCTTACAGGAACCGTGGCAATCAGTATTTATTTGCTGATCCTTACCTTCCTGGGAAGCGATAATGGTTTTAGTCCGGCATTCTTCAGTGTGTCTGCCGAAGACTGGATGTATCTTCTCATTCTGGCTTCGGTCTGTACCGCATACGCTTTTATAGCATCCGTAGCAGTAATGAGACATTTGAGTCCTTACACCGTTATGCTGACGATTAACCTTGAACCGGTCTACGGAATTTTATTGGCTTTCTGGATCTTTGGAAGTGAAGAAAAAATGTCTCCGGGTTTCTATTATGGGGCAGTAATAATCCTGTCTACCGTGATCCTTAATGGAATCTTGAAAACGAAACGAAAAATTAAAAGACAAAGGAAAGCTACCTTTTAAAGTTTCTTATATTTGTAAGCTAATTTTAAACAAACCCCATAACTCATTATGGAATATTTAGATTTTGAATTACCTATAAAGGAGTTGGAAGAGCAGTACCAAAAGGCTTGTGCCATTGGTCAGGAGAGTGAAGTTGATGTATCCGCAACCTGCAGGCAGATAGAAAAAAGACTAATCGAGACCAAGAAAGAGATATATAAGAATTTGACTGCCTGGCAGCGCGTGCAGCTGTCAAGACATCCAAATCGCCCCTATACCCTTGATTATATTAATTCCATTTGTGGTGCCTCTTTTTTAGAGTTGCATGGGGATCGTAATGTCAAGGATGATAAAGCCATGATTGGCGGTCTTGGAAAGATTGGAGACCAGAGCTATATGTTCGTGGGTCAGCAAAAAGGATATAATACCAAAACCCGCCAGTACCGCAACTTTGGAATGGCTAATCCTGAAGGATACCGCAAGGCCCTGCGCCTTATGAAATCTGCTGAGAAATTTGGAATTCCTGTAGTGACCTTTGTGGATACCCCGGGAGCCTATCCGGGTCTGGAAGCCGAAGAGCGTGGACAGGGAGAGGCTATCGCCCGAAATATACTGGAAATGACCCGGCTTAAAGTGCCTATCATTGTGGTGATCATTGGCGAAGGTGCCAGTGGTGGTGCTTTGGGAATTGGAGTAGGAGACAAGGTTTTGATGCTTGAGAATACCTGGTATTCTGTGATCTCTCCGGAATCCTGTTCATCAATTCTATGGAGAAGCTGGGAATTCAAAGAGATAGCTGCGGAAGCTTTAAAACTGACCGCTAAGGATATGAAAAAGCAAAAGCTAATTGACGAGATCGTAAAGGAACCTGTGGGTGGAGCTCACAGCAACCGGGAAATGACTTTTGAAACTGTCAAAAATGCTATTATTGATGCTTATGACGAATTTAAAAACTTATCACCAGAAGACCTGGTGAAAAAGAGAATGGATAAATATTCATCTATGGGTGTTTTTAAGGGTTAATACCCGTAAACATATACAACCTTCAAAATCCGGAGCAGCTGCTTCGGATTTTTTTAGCCTTATCAACAAAATATTAAAGTTCTTAACAGTTAAATTGTTCATAACCTGTGAACTAAGTAAACCGAATTACAAGACCGTTCTAAAGTCTATTTTTCTACTTTCGCTATATGGAAAAAGCCAAGTCCCCCCAGAATTATAATTACAGCCCAGGAAATGTCATTAATCTTGAAAAAGGAAAAATTCCGCCACAAGCTGTTGATTTAGAGGAAGTTGTACTGGGAGCTATGATGATCGACAAACGAGGAGTTGACGAGATCATAGATATTTTGCATCCCGAGGTATTTTACAAGAGTGCTCATAAACATATCTATGAAGCTATCTTCAAGTTGTTTGAAAATTCTGAACCGGTGGACTTATTAACGGTTTCCAATCAATTGAAGAAAGATCAAAAACTGGAGCAGTCAGGAGGGGATTTTTACCTGGTGCAACTTACTCAAAAAGTATCCTCCTCTGCACACATTGAATTCCATGCAAGGATCATTCTTCAAAAATATATTCAGAGAAGCCTTATTAAGATCTCCAATGAGATCATTGAACAGTCATACGATGAAACCACAGATGTTTTTGACCTCCTGGACACAGCAGAGTCAAAGTTATACGAAGTAACCCAGGGAAACATCAAACGTTCTTCAGAGACTGCCCAGGACCTTGTGATGCAGGCAAAGAAGAGGATAGAGGAGATCTCTAACAAATCAGGCTTAAGTGGGGTTCCTTCCGGCTTTGAAAAACTGGACAAACTTACCTCGGGATGGCAACCCAGTGACCTTATCATTGTGGCCGCTCGTCCGGGTATGGGTAAAACCGCTTTAACCCTTTCTATGGCCCGTAACATTGCCGTGGGACAGAATATTCCTGTAGCTTTCTTCTCCCTTGAGATGTCTTCAGTTCAATTGATCACCCGATTGATCTCTTCGGAAACCGGATTGTCTTCAGAAAAACTGAGAACGGGAAATCTTGAAAAGCATGAGTGGGAGCAGTTGAACGTAAAAGTAAAAGGTCTGGAAAAAGCACCTTTGTTCATAGATGACACCCCTTCTCTTTCTATTTTTGACCTTCGGGCCAAGGCAAGGAGGCTTGCCTCTCAACACGGCATTAAATTGATCGTGATTGATTACCTCCAGTTGATGACCGCAGGGGGAAGCCAAAAAGGAGGGAACAGGGAACAGGAAATTTCAACAATTTCCCGAAACCTTAAGGCGCTTGCAAAGGAATTGAACATTCCTGTGATTGCACTTTCACAGTTATCAAGGGCAGTAGAGACCAGGGGAGGAAGTAAAAGACCATTATTGAGTGACCTTAGGGAATCCGGTGCAATTGAGCAGGATGCCGATATTGTTTCCTTTATCTATCGTCCCGAATACTACAAGATAGAAGAATGGGATGATGAAGAGAGATCACCAACAGATGGACAAGGGGAGTTTATCGTCGCGAAACACCGTAACGGGGGTCTCGAGAATATCAGGTTGAAATTCATTGGACATTTAGGTAAATTCGATAACTTAGATGACTTTGATTCCCCTTCAGAATTCTATTCAAAGATGAATGATGATGATTCGGGGGATAATGGATTTGGTACAAGCCATTTTCCTAGTGCCGATGAAGCTTTTGGAAGCTCAATGAATGACCTTAATGATGATAACGACGTGCCATTCTAAAAACTCTGATTTCCGGATATCCGGAAAAAATTCTTTTGTTTTTAATAAACCGAAAACCGGATCAGGGAGTTCTTCCCGATCCGGTTTTTTTGTAAGATATATGATCCTTCCGGTCCTCATATTCCTGATTTCTATTCCGGCTTTTTCATCACAGATCCTTATTCCTATGGATGCTGAAACCCAGAAAAACCATTTAAAAGCCTACGGAATTACCTACTGGTTGCTGGAAAAGAAGGTAAATGTACAGTGGCTCCTGAATTACAGGGGAGGTTCTTTCCTTATGCCCGATTCTGAAGAGGTAAGAAAAGAATGTCGAATTCGCGGAGTTTCTTTTGAGGTGTTGAGTGATCAGAAAACCGGAGAGATCCTGGAAGAGATCAGTAGTCCGTCGCAGAATATGGAGGCTGTCCTGTTGGAGAAAGCTCCAAGGATCGCGGTTTATTCCCCTGAAGGAAATAAACCCTGGGATGATGCCGTGACCATGGTGCTTACTTATGCTGAAATTCCCTATGAGACCATCTATGACGAGGAAGTCCTTAACGATGCCTTATTGCTTTTCGACTGGTTGCACCTGCATCATGAAGATTTTACCGGGCAATATGGAAAATTTTACCGCGCATACCGTACAGCACCATGGTATATTGAAGATAAAAAAGAAGCCGAAGCCCTTGCTGCCCGGGTGGGATATGACAAGGTTTCTGAGGAGAAACTGGCGGTGGCCCTTAAGATCAGGGATTATGTGGTTGGCGGTGGGTTCATGTTTGCCATGTGCAGTGCAACAGACAGTTTTGATATTGCTCTTGCTGCAGAAGGCGTGGATATTGCTGAACCTATGTTCGATGGCGATCCCAGTGACCCCGATTATCAAAAAAGTATAGACTACAGTAAAAGTTTCGCTTTTACAGATTTCGTGCTTGAACGGGATCCCATGGTCTATGAATTTTCTTCAATTGATATGACCAACAAAAGAAAAGTTCCCATGGATGTGGATTATTTTACCCTTATGGAATTCTCTGCAAAATGGGATCCTATTCCCACTATGCTCACTCAGAACCATACCATGCTGGTGAAGGGTTTTATGGGGCAAACTACAGCGTATGATCCCGCAACCATTAAACCCACTGTGTTAGTGTTGGGGGAGAATAAGATAAACGGGGAAGCGAGATATTTGCATGGAATAAAGGGAAGCGGATTTTTCACATTTTACGGAGGCCATGATCCCGAAGATTATCAGCACATGGTGGGAGATCCAAAAACTGAACTGGAACTGCATCCTACCTCCCCGGGATACCGCCTCATCCTAAACAACGTACTTTTTCCCGCTGCCAAAAAACAGAAACAAAAAACCTAGGGGAGTAATTCCTATCTTTACTCATCTATGGATAAATCAGATAACTTCAACAAAAAGACCACTAAAACGATTTTTATCGCATTGCTGATGCTTTCAGCTTTCGCTCTTCTTATTTTTCACGCTAATTTTTTCCTGTTAGTCTTTGCGGGTATCTTTTTTTCAGTATTGCTAAATTTTGCTTCCAGCTGGATAGTTAGTAAGACACCACTAAAATATGGATTGGCCTTATTTCTCATTCTGCTTTTCATGACGGGGATTTTGTATCTGATAATTAGATTAATAGGCCCCTCTATGGTTGAGCAGGTACAGGATATGACTGATACTTTACCCCGGTCTCTTCAGAATCTTAGAGATAAGATAAAAGAAACATCTATTGGGCGAAGTTTATTTGAAGAACTTCCTTCTGATCTTGGCGCCCTGTTAGAAAACAGGGAAGAAGTAATGTCCCGGATCGTCGGCTCGTTTTCGACAACCGTTGGTGCTATAGCAAATTTCTTTATCATCATTGTAACCGGAATTTTTTTGGCCTCAAGTCCAGGTATTTATACGAAAGGTTTTACCAGGTTGTTTCCGGTAGATTTTCGTCCGCGATTAAGAGAAGTAATGGAGAAGACACAATATTCCCTTAGCCTTTGGATGATGGCCAAATTGATCTCCATGTTAGTAGTGGGGGTTTTTACTGCCATTGGTCTCGAAATTCTAGGAATGCCTATGCCTTATGCACTGGCCTTAATAGCTGCTTTATTCTCATTTATCCCCAATATTGGTCCTTATCTGGCTCTGGCACCCGCAGTATTGATTGCTTTAATGCAGGGAGGTAATATGTTTATTTATGTTCTTATACTTTATTTCGGTATTCAGATAGTAGAAAGTTACTTAATTACTCCTATGATCGAAAAGAAGATGGTTCATCTCCCTCCCGCGCTTACTCTTTTCTGGATGGTACTTTTAGGAGTGCTTACAGGAATTCTCGGACTTATAATGGCTACTCCAATTCTTGCTGCACTTATAGTGATTATTGAAGAATTATACGTGAAAGACTATTTGGAGACTAATAAGGAAGATGCCAATGAAACAGCTTCAGAAATGGTAGTTACAGAAGTAGATCATAAAAACATTCAAGATACACCCTGATTCTAAGCACTTCCTATTAAGGAGTCATCGGCGATCGAAAGATTTTGACCAGATTAAAAAATGAAAACCGAAAAATCATAGGTATTGAAAATGGGAAATTTGGATTATATTTTTCAGAAGGAAATAAAACTTTCGGCTAAACCAAGAGGCTTTCATTTGGTAACAGAGGAGGTGGTGGAACAAATTCCGGAGTTAAAAGAGATCTCTGTAGGTTTTCTTCAGATCTTCATTAAACACACTTCCGCCGGCCTTACCATAAATGAAAATGCCGATCCTACCGTGAGAGAGGATTTTGAAAGCCACTTTAATAAAATGGTGCCTGAAAATCAGCCTTACTACAAACACACCCTGGAGGGTCCAGACGATATGCCTGCACATATCAAATCTTCTTTACTCGATACCTCACTACAAATTCCCATCACCCGCGGTAAATTGAATCTTGGGACATGGCAGGGAATTTATTTATGTGAACACAGGAACAACGGCGGCAGCAGGAAACTGGTTCTTACTATTATGGGGGAGAAATAAATCTTTGTCATTCCCACCACGCAGGAAGAAAGAACCGTAATCCTGAACTTGTTTCAGGATCCTTTCGGGATATTGTCATTCCGACGCAGGAGGAATCCTTGCTTGTGCCTGGTCAGGAGATTCATCACTCTGCTGCGCTCCGTTCTGAATGACAAAAGAACCCTTCCGCAGAAAGAAAACATAATTCATTAGTGAATTCGTGGCAAAAAAACTCAAAATCTGATTAAAACAAAAGATCCCGCTCTTTCGAACGGGATCTTTCTATAGTGAGATAAAATTTTTAATTACTTTACTTTTTTGACGATAGCTTCGAACGCATCAGGGTGGTTCATCGCCAAATCTGCAAGAACCTTACGGTTCAATTCGATTCCGGCGGCTTTCACTTTCCCCATGAACTGCGAATAAGACATTCCGTGCATACGGGCACCAGCGTTGATACGGATGATCCATAGTGAACGGAAATTTCTTTTCTTGGTCTTACGGTCTCTGTAAGCATATAACATTGCTTTGTCAACCGCGTTTTTAGCTACTGTCCAAACGTTTTTACGACGTCCAAAGTAACCTTTTGCTTGCTTAAGAACCTTTTTTCTTCTGGCTCTCTTTGCAACTGAATTTACTGATCTTGGCATATTTTTAAATTTTTTTGTAGCAGGCGACCCATACATTCAAAATTTTGAATTTTGAATTCTGAATACTTTTATTTGCCCAACTCCAGGGTTATTAAATTTGGTAAACCATCAAAGGTCCAATTACTTTAAACGTAATTGAAGTTTGATATTTTTTTCGTCGGCTTCATGCACCAAAGTGCTGTGAGTCAACGCAAGCTTTTGTTTTTTGGTCTTCT
Organism: Salinimicrobium flavum; assembly: GCF_042684505.1. Lineage (NCBI taxonomy): Bacteria > Pseudomonadati > Bacteroidota > Flavobacteriia > Flavobacteriales > Flavobacteriaceae > Salinimicrobium > Salinimicrobium flavum. Next base: position 3,746 of record NZ_JBHULT010000008.1, on the reverse strand, counting down.
TTGTTAAGATGTGACTTTTAAACGCATGCTTTCTTTTAATTTTTCCGGTACCGGTAAGCTTAAAACGCTTTTTGGCACTGGACTTCGTCTTCATTTTAGGCATTGTGTCCTTCTTTTTAATTATCTCACTAATTATTGTAAACTTAAAAATTTGAAATTTCTAAGTGTGTTATTTGGTTTTGCGCGGAGAGAGGAACATCGTCATTCGCTTTCCTTCAAGCTTCGGCATTTGTTCCACTTTTCCAACTTCTTCTAAATCCTGGGCAAGGCGTAACAAGAGAATTTCCCCCTGTTCCTTGAAAACGATAGAACGTCCTTTAAAGAATACAAAGGCTTTTAATTTGGCACCGTCCTTCAGGAACTTTTCAGCATTCCTCTTCTTAAACTCATAGTCATGATCATCAGTATTCGGTCCAAAACGTATTTCCTTTACCACAACCTGTGTGGCTTTGGCTTTAAGCGCTTTTTCACGTTTTTTCTGTTCGTAGAGAAACTTCTTGTAATCCATTACTTTGGCTACAGGAGGTTTGGCGTTGGGAGAGATTTCCACCAGGTCCAGTTCCTGTTCTTCAGCAATGGCTAAAGCTTTTTTGAGAGGATATACACCCATCTCCACATTATCGCCTACGAGGCGAACTTCCTCCGCACGGATCTTACCGTTAATTTTGTGCGGATCTTCTTTGATTTCTCTAAGAGGTCTTCTTGATCTTTTTCTACGTATTGCTATGGCTCAAATATTTAAATTAAACTTCAAATGATTTTAAAGTACTGTTTACTTCTTTATTTATGATTTCTGCGAAGTCTTCAACCGACATAGTGCCAATATCGCCTTCCCCGTGTCTACGTACAGAAACCGTTCCATTTTCTGCCTCCTGCTCTCCAACGATCAGCATATACGGAACTTTGTTCACTTCAGCTTCCCGAATTTTCTTCCCAATGGTCTCGTTTCGGTTGTCTGTAAGGGCGCGAATTTCGTGATTTTCCAACAAAGTTAAAACTTTTTGGCTGTATTTTTCATATTTCTCACTGAGAGAGAGAATAATAGCCTGTTCCGGCATTAGCCAAAGAGGGAAATTTCCGGCCGTATGTTCCAGCAGGATAGCTACAAAGCGTTCCATACTTCCAAAAGGAGCCCTGTGAATCATCACCGGGCGGTGCATTTCATTATCACTTCCCTTATAGGTAAGATTAAATCTTTCGGGAAGGTTATAATCTACCTGAATGGTTCCCAATTGCCATTGTCTTCCCAGGGCATCCTTCACCATAAAGTCTAGCTTTGGGCCGTAGAAAGCGGCTTCCCCGGTCTCAATCACGAAGTTTAGCCCCTTTTCCCTGGCTGCATTGATGATAGCACTCTCCGCTTTTTCCCAGTTTTCGTCAGATCCTATATATTTTTCCTTGTTCTCAGGATCCCTTAAAGATACCTGCGCAGTGAAATTTTCAAATCCTAAAGAATTGAACACATATAAGGTAAGGTCGATCACCTTTTTAAATTCTGAATCCAATTGATCGGGTGTACAGAAAATATGGGCGTCATCCTGGGTAAAGCCCCGAACCCTGGTCAAGCCATGTAATTCCCCGCTTTGCTCGTAGCGATAAACAGTTCCGAATTCGGCAAATCTTTTGGGGAGATCTTTGTAGCTCCAGTGCCCGTTGTTGTAGATCTCACAGTGGTGAGGGCAGTTCATGGGTTTCAGTAAAAATTCCTCCCCTTCATTCGGGGTTTTGATAGGCTGGAAACTGTCTTCCCCGTATTTCTCATAATGACCCGAGGTCACATACAATTCTTTATGGCCAATATGAGGAGTAACTACCATTTCATAGCCGGCTCTTTTTTGAGCCTTTTTCAGGAAGTTCTCCAGGCGCTCTCTTAAAGCTGCACCTTTAGGTAGCCATAATGGCAGCCCCTGACCTACTTTCTGTGAAAAAGTGAACAATTCGAGTTCTTTTCCGAGCTTTCGGTGGTCTCTTTTTTTGGCTTCCTCCAATAATTCCAGATATTCCTTCAGGTCTTTCTGTTTGGGAAATGAAATTCCGTAGACCCTTGTAAGCTGCGGATTCTTTTCATCCCCTCTCCAGTACGCTCCTGCAACACTCATTAACTTTACAGCTTTGATCACCCCCGTATTGGGAAGATGTCCCCCTCGGCAAAGGTCAGTAAAGGTGTCGTGATCACAAAAAGTAATGGTTCCGTCTTCCAGGTTCTCGATAAGCTCAACTTTGAAGGGGTTGTTCTCCTTTTTATAGAAATCAAGTGCCTCTTGTTTGGAAACTTCCCTCATTTGGAAGTCATGCTTTCCACGGGAGATTTCCAGCATGCGGTCCTCGATCTTCTTAAAATCGTTCTCAGAGATCTTTTGCTCGCCAAAATCCACATCATAATAGAATCCATTCTCGATCGCCGGCCCAATGGTAAGTTTCGCACCGGGATAAAGGTCCTGGATGGCCTGTGCCATCACGTGAGAAGAAGAATGCCAGAAAGCCTTTTTTCCCTCGTCATCATTCCAGGTATATAAAGTAAGGCTGCCGTTGGTAGTTAAAGGAGTGGTAGATTCTACAATCGTGTCGTTGAATTTGGCCGAAAGTACATTCCGGGCAAGTCCTTCGCTAATGCTTTTAGCTACCTCCAGGGGAGTAGTGCCGTTCTCAAACTCTTTAATACTGCCATCTGGCAACGTAATCTTTATCATAGTTCTCAATTAAGCTGCAAAGATAACAGGATAATAGGTGCTTTACAATACTATTATATATATGAGTAGAATTTTTCTTTTTTAAATGTGGGCGTTCCCCACCTTCGCAAAGGGCTTTGGTGGGTCGCGTGTTCCGCTGTATTTTTAAAGCGCCTTATGTGGAAGCGCTTTAAAAGATGCCGCTCCACCCGCTAACGGCGATACGACCAAATTACCGGTTCTCGCCCTTTCGTTATCAACCCTGTCAGCAGTTTTGATCCCCGACAGGGTTTCAAAGAAATCTAAAAAAATCCCCTCCAAAAACCACATTTTCAGCCCCTTATTCCACAGGCTTAAAAAAACCTTAAAAAAGATGGGTTGTGGACTTGCGGGAGAAAGAAACAGGCGTATATTTGCAGCCGCTTTGAGAAACAACAAAGGGTCTTTAGACCGGGAGTTGCGAGCCCAATAGGGCAGGAGTCTCAAAGCGAAAAAGCCCACCTTGATTGGTTGGCAAGTTCTCTGAAAAAAGATTGAAATTTTGTTTGTGTTGTAACGGGAAAAGGTTGTAAGTTTGCATCCGCTTTTGTGACAAAACAAGTTCGGGGAGTTCCCTGAAAAAAAATAAAATTTTTTTCTTGCAGGTTTTAAAATCGGTTGTATATTTGCAGCCGCTTAGAACGAGAGCGAATGTTCATTAAATTATACTGAAAAGGAATCCCGGGACGGGTAACAGAGAAAAGGTTCAACTCCTTTTATTTCCACAAGAAACGCCTCCTGAATAAGGAATAGTTTCTCCCCTTTTTTAAGGGGAGATGTCCGGTCTGCATCCGACGAGCGAAAGCGAGAGGAATGCACAAGAGGGGTAAGTTCATTGACATATTGAATTGACAGCGCGTATGTTGTTTTTATAAACAACAAATGCAAATAAGAATTAAGACTAGAAGAACGTTTTGAGCTTTGTCCTGATGTAAATCGGGACGGAGAGGAATTCCTTAGTAATTGTAAATTTATTTAAGATTTAACGATGAAGAGTTTGATCCTGGCTCAGGATGAACGCTAGCGGCAGGCTTAACA
>NZ_JBHULT010000007.1:0-3328 GCF_042684505.1 Salinimicrobium flavum | reverse complement strand
CCGAGTCCTGCAGACAGTGGAGGAGACTACACTTATAGCTGGACTGTACCAATGGGAGTAAGTGATCCTGGTAACGTAGCTAGTTTTAGTGCAAGTATTGCGGGTAGTTATAGTGTGACCATTACGGATAAGACTACCACCGCTTGTACTGGTAGTGGCACTGGAACTCTCACTCTTGTTCCATGCTGCACCTCCGAAACAGCTTACGCTTATGGAGGAAGTAAGGCAAACGACTTCTGCGGCAATATAAAAAGCAGTAATTGGGGTTGGTCAAACGGACCTTACAATGCTAGCGGATTAGATGTTACTCTACCATTGTATGCCGGTGCGTCACAATGTACCATAGATAGTGGAACCCTTGTTGGAAATGTGCGTTTGTATAGAGACGGAGATTATATCAATGTGGTCTATACCATGATGGATGATGTTGCGAATAATGAAATCTATAAATTAGAAGGCATTCATGTATATATTGGTTGTGACAAATATCCTAGGTTTGCCGGAATTCCGGGACAGTACCCCTATAGCGGACCGGTAGTCGATGAATATACCGCCACAATTAGAATACCGGTTTCAGTCTTGGAAGGGAAAGGAAAAAACAAGGATTTATGTAATTTCTATTTCATAGGCCATGCCAATGTAGATGTTTGTGAAGGAACAAGAGATCCTGCACCTACCATCACAGCTCTTGAATCCACCCAATCCATCCAGGCAGAAAGTCTGAACGTGGAAGTTGTGGAGAATGACGTGGATGTTTATCCTGTACCATTCAGTGAGGTGATCAATGTAGATTATGACCTTGATTACTCTTCAAATGTGGTTATTGAGATCTTTGATCTGGGAGGCAACTTGTTGAAAACCGTTCAGGATAGCGGAGTCTCTAAAGGATCCACTACTTCTATAGGTGTTGACTTCTCAATAGGTGCCAATCAAATGTACATAGTGAGAGTAACAACAGATCGTGAAGTATTTGTGAAACAAATAGTTTCGTCTAAAAAATAAATTTTATTAACCTTTAAAACCTGAAAAGCAGCCGGAAACGGCTGCTTTTCTATTTCACGGTGTTTTTAAAATTCGTTCTATTAATTTCATTAAGAATAAATTTTCACCGGTAATGTAATCTTTATCCCTTCAAATTTGCATTTCATCTAAAAATATTAGTTTTTAACAAAAATTTCTGATAATCAGACATTTACCTCCTGATTTTTATTTTACATTTAAGGTAAGTTTAATGATTTGAAGACGAATCTTACAATCTCAGTCTCTACATTTTCGCTTTAAATTATTACGACTTTTCCTCCCCCAACGATCAAAATTCCCTTCCCCCGCGGTAAAAGACTATGTCTTTAGAGCTTAACAGAACCTATCCCCCGGGCTGATGATTGCCTCCCTATTTTATTTTCTTACATATAATTTCTAAAAAACTGCTGTAGCAGTACATTGCCCTGTACCTACCGTTCTTTTCCATCTTTTGTTGGCAATAATTCTAACCAAAATTATTAATTATGAAAGATGATACTTTTTGTCCGGTTAACCACCGGACATCCAACTCCCGGCCCCGAACCCGGCCCCGTAACAGGAAATCCATGATCAATGGTTTTTCCGGTTTGATCCTTATCCTGCTTCTGTTTTTTCTACCGCCTCAACAGGTACAGGCACAATGTGAATCCTCGCCGGCTATTTGCCAGCCAAATATGGAGGAGGGGCATGGCCCAGATCCTTGTGATGCCAAAGTATACTGCTCCAACAGTGGAGCAGTGGAATCAGGTCTCATAAGTTGTACCCATGCAGCAGATACAGACGGATGCGGTATTGAGGCCAGTGATCCTGATATAGGATTGTATGATGCATCCGCTGCTGCAGAATATGACCATCTTTTCAACGGAAGCGGATGTGAGACCGGAAACTATCTTCAATGGATGGTTTTTGCTACTCCTCCCAATGTTGACGGGACAAAAATACAGGGCGTAGGAGCATCAGACTCCTGGTTTCTGTTCCACGCCGGTTCTTTTACAGATACTTCCGGGGATATGCAAAGCATCGCTCAGCGATTGTCAGATCCTATCGCCTGCGAAGAACAATTTGAACTTATTGCATGCAGTGATGCTAACCAGTACGAGGCCTGGAGTAATGATAATGCAGTACTTGGAGATGATGTCTATAATGTATACTATATCGCATTTTTCTATGACGCTCCTACAAATGGATCCCTAAACTTTAAAATAAAGGAATGTGAATATGAATGTCCTGCATTCGCTACCAACTGTCCGGAAGATGTCATTGAAGGATCCTGTCAGTCGCAGGAAGCTATTGATATGGCTTTTTCTGATTTCCTTGACGACTTCACCGCAAGCGGCGGATGGAACAGCACTGTAGAATGGTTTGTGAACGGCAACTCGACCGGCGCTATTAAACCCGGGGTTGATGTGGCCCCTGATGAGTGTGGAGGTGCGGTGACTATTGGATATACCATTACAGATGACTGTAATGAACCTTACTCTTGTGAAGCAACCTTTACGATTGAAGACAGAATGGAACCGGTACCTCCGATGGATGGAGGTTCGACCGTAGCCTGTTTGTCTGAAGCTACACCTCCTGTTCCGGCTGTTGTGACCGATGAATGTGGAGTGGAGTTAAATGCGGTTGGTCCTGTGATAACAGATGAACCTGATCCCATAACTTGCGAGGGAACCCGTACCTATCAGTATTCCTATTCAGACGACTGCGGAAATACCGTGTACTGGAACTACGTGTATACAATCGAGTACGAGCCATTCACCATTGAAGATATGGATGGATCTGAAACTGTAGCCTGTGAGGCAGACGCCGACGGTGTTGGTATCACCCTTCCAACAGTGATGGATAACTGTGGTAATACTTTAACTGCAGGTACTCCTGTGGTGGTTGATGCTCCGGATCCACTTACTTGTGAAGGCACCCGCACGTATACATGGACTTTCACAGATTGTGAAGGCAATACCGCTGACTGGTCTTATGTGTACACTATCGAGTACGAGCCATTCACCATTAGNCTGCAGGTACTCCTGTGGTGGTTGACGCTCCGGATCCACTTACTTGTGAAGGTACCCGTACGTACACCTGGACCTTTACAGATTGCGAAGGCAATACTGCTGACTGGTCTTATGTTTACACTATCGAGTATGAGCCATTCACCATTAGTGAGATGGACGGCTCTGAGACCGTAGCCTGTGAGGCAGATGCTGACGGTGTTGGTATCACCCTTCCAACAGTGATGGATAACTGTGGCAACCCATTAACTGCAGGTACTCCTGTGGTGGTTGACGCTCCGGATCCACTTACTTGTGAA
>NZ_JBHULT010000006.1:0-1019095 GCF_042684505.1 Salinimicrobium flavum | reverse complement strand
GAATGTCATTGGCGACAGCTTTAGAGGAGCTACCTGGGTGAGCATTCACAACGGCGGGGGTGTAGGCTGGGGAGAGGTGATCAACGGCGGATTCGGTATGGTTCTTGAGGGTAATTTAGAATCTGAAAGACGACTTAAGTCTATGTTATATTGGGATGTAAACAATGGGATCTCCCGACGATCCTGGGCCCGTAATGAAGGAGCCGTGTTTGCAATTAAAAGGGCCATGGAAACAGAACCTAAATTAAAAGTCACGCTTCCTAATATGGTAGATGAGAGTTTGCTTAACCAAATGTAAAACTTAAACTACAGGCCTATGAAACCATTAAAAATTACTGCGGTTCTCCTCCTGTTTGTGCTGGTTCTTAACTCGTGCAACACAGTAAAAGTAGCTACCGATTATGATCGGGAAGCAAATTTCAATCAGTATCAATCCTTTGCTTTCTTCAAACCGGGAATTGACAAAGCTGAGATCTCTGATCTTGATAAAAAGAGGATCCTTCGTGCTATAGAGGCAGAAATGCAACAAAAAGGCTTCACCAAATCTGAAGACCCTGATCTCTTAGTCAGCATCTTTACCAAGACCAAAGAAAACATCAATATTTACAACCATAACTACGCCTATGGATACGGCTGGGGATGGCACCCATGGTACTGGGGATCTGGATACAACACGGTAAGCTCCACTACTGAAGGTACACTGTATATTGACCTTATAGATGCTGAAAGAAAAGAACTCGTATGGCAGGGAATGGGAACAGCTGCTCTTGCCAAAGACGTAGAACGTAAACAGGGAAGGATCAATGAGATCGTCAAAGAGATCCTCGAAAAGTATCCTCCCGGAAAGAATTAAAAAAGTTGTCCCCCCAAGCTGAAGCCGTTAAATAACCATTTTTTTAGCGGCTTTTTTCATTCCGTCAAGGCCTACTTATCTATGCTTCAGAATTTTAAGGAGATAATATTTTTGTATCTTTAAACGCATGATTTTTTAGATGATTTTTATGGAACAGGAATTTGAATCCAATGAGATAATTGACCGCCTACCGGCACACCTCAAACAGTTTATTAAACCTCAGAACTATGAGGACTATACCGCCGTTAATCAGGCTGTATGGAGGTACGTGATGCGCAAGAATGTAGACTACCTAAGCAAGGTTGCACATTCCTCTTATCTTGAAGGCTTGCGTCAAACCGGGATTTCCATAGACCACATTCCCAACATGTATGGGATGAACAGAATACTCAAGGAGATTGGTTGGGCAGCTGTTGCAGTTGATGGATTTATTCCCCCTGCTGCATTCATGGAATTCCAGGCCTACAATGTGCTGGTTATCGCCAGTGACATAAGGCAGCTGGACCATATTGAATATACCCCGGCCCCTGATATCATCCATGAAGGTGCGGGTCACGCACCCATTATCGCAAATCCTGAATATGCCGAATACCTGCGTCGTTTTGGCGAAATTGGCTGCAAAGCAATTTCCAGCGCTAAGGACTACGAAATCTATGAAGCAATAAGACACCTGTCTATTATCAAGGAAGCTGAAGACACACCCGATGAAGAAATCGCCGTCGCCGAAAAGCGCGTGGATGAACTTCAGAATGACCTGAGGGAACAGAGCGAAATGGCACAGATACGAAACCTGCACTGGTGGACTGTGGAATACGGACTCATAGGGACAGTGGAGGACCCCAGGATCTATGGCGCCGGCCTGCTCTCCTCTATTGGGGAAAGCGCCTGGTGCATGACAGACAAAGTGAAGAAGCTACCTTATTCCATCGAAGCCGCACAACAGGAATTTGACATTACCAAACCGCAGCCTCAACTCTATGTTACTCCTGATTTTGCTCATCTGAGCATGGTCCTCGAAGAATTTGCCAATAAAATGGCTCTTAGGGTCGGAGGTTTGGAGGGAATCAAAAAGCTTATTAATTCCAAAAATGTAGGAACCATTGAACTTAGTACCGGATTACAGATATCAGGCGATTTTACGCGGGTGATAGAGCATGAAGGAAACCCGGTCTATTTCCAGACCACCGGAGAGACCGCGCTGGCAAACCGGGATAAAGAACTTGTGGGACATGGTATTGAGAACCATCCGGACGGATTTGGATCTCCGGTAGGCAAACTTAAGGGCATTAACCTGGCTATTGAGGATATGAGTCCAAGAGACCTTAGAGCATATGATATCTATGAAGGCCTTAAAGTGGCCTTTGAGTTTGAAGGCGGAGTAGTCGTTAAAGGAGAGATCATAACGGGAACCCGAAACCTGCAGGGAAAGATCATTTTGATCAGTCTCAAAGACTGCACGGTTACCTATAAAGAAGAAGTTCTTTTCAAACCCGAATGGGGGAAATACGACATGGCCGTAGGTAAGGAAGTTGTTTCTGCTTTTGCCGGCCCGGCAGACTGGCATTCGTTTGATATGATCACCCATAAGACCTCTTCTACCACTATCAAGAGCAAAAAGACCCCTGAGAAACAGGAATTGGAATCACTTTATGAGTCGGTAAGGAATATCCGGGAAGGAAAGAATACTAAATTCTCTCTTGAAGCTGCTTTTGACATTTTGAAAAAACACCATCCAAAAGACTGGTTGCTTTCGGTAGAGATCTTTGAATTGGCACATGACAAAGACGAAAGGTTGGCTTCCGAAGTCCTGGAACACCTGGAAAAAGTCAGGGCACAACGCCCTGAAGTGGCTCATTTGATCGATGGTGGGATAAGCCTGATCAAACCAGATTTTGTGGCAGGTTAAAAGTTAAAGCTTAAGCCGGGTCATATCTTCGGAAGTGGTGAATTCTTCATCATTGTATCTTAAGGTCCAGCCCAGGGAACTGGTTAGGATGTAAATCTTCTGAAGTTCGCTCACGAGCCGGTTCTTCGCATTGGATTTAAGAGTTGAATTTTCAACTTTTTCCATTATTGAACTGTTGATCCTGTTCTTGATCCTGTTGTAATCTTTTTCGTCAAACTGGTTCAGGTAATCCTGGGTTATATCGTAATACTTGATATCTGGATAGATATTGATCTCCTCCTCGGGAATATGGGTGATGGTCACGATCTTGTTTTCCTCATCTACCTCCACCTGCAGTTTACTTAGGTCATAGGCGACGGTCGCTTTGGCATTCACCACGATCAGGGCTTTTTTCCTGGCAGAAAATATGTCCAGGTAGAACTTTTTAGAGTCATTAAAGGTATACACCTGCGAAAAAGTCCCTTCAGTAACCACCAGCTTCCCGACATTTTTCAGCTGCTCCTGTATGAGGGCCGAACTCTCCTCCAGCCGGTCTCTTTCGCTGTTCCTGTTCTCGCAATAACGCACGGCAAAGACCAAAAGAAGTACTACCAGAGCACCATATAGAAATTTTCTCATGAGGGAAAGTTACAAATTCCCTGCAGCCTTTATTTGAAGAAAATGTGAAAGATTACTTTAAAACCTGATTTCGGGATAATTATTCTGCAGATCACTTATCTTTTTTTGAAGATCCTTCCTGAATTTTTTATGCGCTTCAGAATCCTCATTAAAAGGCCTGTGAGAAAGACCTTTTTGGATGGTTTCTACCTTTTTCATCACCGGTAATGCTTCGGAAGGGATCCAGGTTTCAGTGAACTTTTCCCATATATAATCTATGGCTATCGCGTTAGGGTGCAGCATATCTTCGGCATAAAACCGGTAGTCCCGCAGTTCATCCATCATGATCTCGTACGCCGGAAAATAAGCGGTATTCTTTTCTTCAGAAATTACCTGGTGCACAGCAGTGATAAGCCGGGACTTGCTCAATTGATTCTCAATGAACCCGTCTTTAAGGTGACGAACCGGAGAAACTGTAAAGATTACAGTGACCTCAGGATTAAGTTCCCTAACGAGTCTTACACATTCAAAAAGATTGGTTTCAACATCGATCAATTCTTTGCTGAAATTTTTCTGCGGAACCTTATGACAGTTCGCGACCGTTTCTCCTGTTTTCTTTAATCTATATCCCCAGGCGGTGCCGGGAGTAATGATCACATGGGATGCCGTTTTGAGATAGGTACGGGTCTCTTCTGCAGCCGAATTAAGCCGGTCCAAAATTACTTCTTTTTCTAAACTGCTAAGGTCTGAATGAGCCCGGTAGGAATGCCATGCATCATTATGAAAGAAAATATCTTCCTCTGTGTACTTTTTCTTCTGAACCACACTGTTTAAAAAATTATGTATGGCCGCGGGATGGAAGAGGATCCCGAAAGGATTCAGCAGTTGCTGAAATTTAAAATATTCCAGCTTATTTCCCATGTTTTCAACAAAACAAGAGCCCAAAAGCAGCACTTTTGAGGAGTAACCTATCTTTGGTTCCTGCGGATGAATTGGAACCTGAGTGCGGAATTCCATTAGTTGAATTTTAGACCAGACCTGCAAGGTTTCAGGTCTGGTGTCATTTATTTGACGAAGTCTTCAGCTTTTTGCAGCGCTTCATTAATACCTGCCGTATTCTTACCTCCCGCAGTAGCGTAGAACGGCTGTCCGCCACCGCCACCCTGGATGTATTTCCCCAGTTCTTTCACGACTTTACCGGCATGCAGATCCTTCTCCTTTACCAGGTCCTTTGAAATATAGCAGGACAATAAGGCTTTTCCGTTCTGGTCGCTTGCAAACAAAAGGAAGAGCTTGTCAAATTCTTCAGCAAGCTGGAAAGACAGATCTTTGATCCCGCCAGAATCCAGGTCAACCTTTTTGGCCAGGAAATTCACTCCTTCAATTTGCCTTATTTCGTTCTTTAGGTCCCCTTTCAGGTTCTTTGCTTTATCTTTTAAAAGTTGTTCCACCTGTTTTCTTAGTTCAGCATTCTCTTCCTGCAGACTTATCACAGCTTTCACCGGATCTTTGGCATTTTTAAGGACAGATCTTATTTCGCTGAAGGTTTCGGTTTGTTCAGAAAAATATTCTTTCGCGGCTTCATTTGTGATTGCCTCAATACGCCGTATTCCTGATGCCACGGCAGCTTCAGAAATGATCTTGAAATGCCAGATGTCTGAAGTATTGCCTACGTGAGTACCTCCACACAATTCCATGGATTCCCCGAATTTAACGGCACGAACCTTATCCCCGTATTTCTCACCAAAAAGAGCGATTGCACCGGCCTCTAACGCTTCCCGGTAGGACATTTCGCGGTTATCTTCCAAAGGCAGTTTTTCAGAGATCCTGGAATTCACGAATTTTTCGATCTCCCTAAGTTCCTCAGGAGTTACTTTACTAAAATGAGAAAAATCGAACCTCAAATAATCACTGTGCACCATAGATCCTTTTTGCTCTACGTGCGGCCCCAAAACCTTTCTCAATGCCTGGTGCAGCAAATGTGTAGCAGAGTGATTGGCGGCTGTACGAGCCCTGCGGACAGGGTTTACAACAGCCTTAAAAGTCGCGGCAGGATCTTTCGGCAGCTCTTTGGCCAAATGGATGATAAGGTTGTTTTCCTTCCGGGTATCGGTAATATAAACCACTTCCCCATCCCTGTCTTCGAGAATACCTCTATCCCCTACCTGGCCACCGCCTTCCGGATAAAAAGGGGTTTTATTGAACACCAGCTGGTAAAGTTGTCCCTCCTTTTTAGATTCTACCTTTCTGTAACGTATGATCTTCACCTCAGCTTCGAGACTGTCGTAACCCACAAACCCTGCAGATTCTTCATCTGAAAGTATCTCCCAGTCCCCCGAAGTGACTTTGGACGCGTTACGGGAACGGTCCTTTTGCTTTTGAAGTTCTTCTTCAAATCCTTTTTGGTCCAGCGTATATCCCTTTTCGCCCAGGATCAATGCGGTGAGGTCAATGGGAAAGCCATAGGTATCGTACAGCTCAAAAGCTTTTTTTCCTGAAACATTTCTGTCTTGGGACTCCTTCATGATCTGGTCCAGAAGAACCAGTCCCTGATCAAGGGTACGTAAAAAGGAGTTTTCCTCCTCTCGTATTACATTCTTACAAAGCTCCTTTTGTGAACGGAGCTCCGGGAAAGCTTCTCCCATTTGTTTGCTCAGGGTATCCACCAATTTGTATACAAAAGCTTCTTTCTGATCAAGGAAGGTAAACCCGTAGCGGATAGCCCTTCTCAAAATTCGACGTATCACGTAACCTGCACCGGTGCTTCCGGGCAACTGGCCGTCAGCAATTGCAAAAGCCACTGCACGTACGTGATCTGCGATCACGCGAATGGCGATATCTGTTTCTTCGTTTTTTCCGTAGGTCGAGTTGGTGATCTTCTGGATCTCGGTGATCAAGGGCGTGAAGACATCTGTATCGTAATTTGATTTCACCCCCTGCAGCACCATACTCAGGCGTTCAAAGCCCATTCCTGTATCTACGTGTTGCTGCGGAAGTTTTTCCAGCGAACCGTCTGCTTTCCGGTTGAACTGTATAAAGACCAGGTTCCAAATTTCAACCACTAAAGGATGATCTTTATTGACCAGGTCCCTTCCGGGAATTCGTGCTTTTTCTTCTTCTGACCTTAGATCAACATGAATTTCTGAAGAAGGTCCGCAAGGCCCCTGGTCACCCATTTCCCAGAAGTTATCATTTTTATTTCCGAAAATGATACGGTCCTCGGGTACGATCTGCTTCCAAAGGGCCAGTGCTTCGCCATCCACCGGGATCTCTTCCTCTTCACTGCCTTCAAATACAGAAACGTAAAGTATCTCTTTATCAATCCCGTAAACTTCGGTTAATAGTTCCCATGCCCACTGAATGGCTTCTTTTTTAAAATAATCGCCAAAACTCCAGTTTCCAAGCATCTCAAACATGGTGTGGTGGTAAGTGTCTTTCCCTACCTCCTCCAGGTCATTATGTTTTCCACTCACCCTGAGACATTTTTGCGTATCGGTCACCCGGGGACTGGCCGGGGTGCCGGTGCCCAAAAAGTATTCTTTGAACTGGTTCATCCCTGCATTGGTGAACATCAGCGTGGGGTCATCCTTGATGACCATGGGAGCTGAGGGCACAATAGTATGGGACTTGGATTGAAAGAATTCTAGGAATTTAGTACGAATGTCCTGGGATCTCATGTAGGAATAAAATTTTCAGTATTTATTAAATTATGCGGGGGAGAAAACAATTTTTATATTTGTTCGTTCCTCTAGCTTAAGTTGCACTGTTCTTGCAACAGCATAGTAACGCAAAAATAGCATAATTTAACTTATGTCGAAGGTTAAATATTATTACGATAGTGAGACGCTTTCCTATAAAAAGATAGAGCGAAAAAAGGGCCGGAAGCTGGGATTCATTATACTCAGTACCGTCAGTGCATTTCTGGCGGGCTTTATTCTGCTGGTCATTTACCTCAACATTCCGCAGCTGGAGACCCCCAAGGAAAAAGCCTTAAAGAGGGAACTGGAGAACATGAAGTTGCAGTATGGGATGTTGAACCGCAAAATGGACCAGGTACAGGAGGTCCTTGCGAATGTTGAAGACCGGGATAATAACATTTACCGACTTTATTTCGAAGCCAATCCCATCCCTGAAGAGCAGCGTCTTGCAGGATTCGGGGGTGTGAACAGGTACCGAAACCTGGAAGGCTATGATAACTCCAAACTAATTATCGAAAGTCATAAAAAGATAGACATGCTCACCAAAAGGGTGGTGGTGCAGTCCCGCTCTCTTGACGAGATCGTACATCTGGCTGAGGACAAGGAGCAATTTTTGGCGTCTATTCCCGCTATTATGCCGGTAAAGAACGAGAACCTTAAACGTATGGCTTCGGGCTACGGGTGGAGGACAGATCCTTTTACCAAAGTGCGCAAATTTCATTACGGGATGGATTTCACTGCTCCACGGGGCACCCCTATTTATGCTCCCGGTGACGGAACGGTAGACCGCGCAGATAACCGTTCCAGCGGCTACGGGCGGCACATAAGGATAAATCACGGTTACGGCTATGTGAGCCTTTATGCCCACCTGTACAAATACAATGTAAAAGCGGGTCAAAAAGTGAAACGTGGGGACCTTATCGGGTTTGTGGGAAGCACTGGACGCTCCCAGGCACCTCATCTGCACTACGAGATCTTCAAGGACGATGAAAGGATCAACCCCATCAACTTCTATTACGGCAATCTTTCCCCTGCGGAATATGACGAGATCCTGCAACAGTCCCAACAAGAAAATCAATCTCTAGACTAATGCACGTAGAGCTGCCCGAAAAACTGTATTACGGAATTGGAGAAGTAGCTGATGCTTTTGGGGTGAATACCTCGCTCATCAGATTTTGGGAAAAGGAGTTTGATGTGATCAAACCCAAAAAGAACGCCAAAGGAAACCGGAAATTCACCCGGGAGGATATCAAGAACCTCGAACTTATTTACCATCTTGTAAAAGAGAGAGGATTTACCCTTGAAGGTGCGAAAATCCACCTAAAGGAGGAGAAAAGCCGGAAAACATTATCTAACTTTGAAATAATCCGGAAACTGGAGAATATCAAATCAACGCTAATCAACCTAAAAAATCAACTATAATGAAAAAGTGGCTAGTCCCCGTATTGATAATTGGTGCAATTGTTCTTGGAATTTATTTTCTCTTTGTGGGGAAATATAACTCTGCCGTAGACAAACAGGAAGAGGCCCGCAGGTCATGGGCAGATGTGGAAAGCTCCTACCAGCGACGAAATGATCTCATCGACAACCTGGTTAGTACAGTGCGAGGTGCAGCCGATTTTGAAAGGGGAACCCTTACAGATGTGATCGAAGCGCGAGCCAAAGCTACCTCTGTTAATGTAGATGCAGAGAATCTTTCTGAAGCCCAGATCGAACAATTCAGGCGGGCGCAGGGAGAAGTTTCCTCTGCCCTTTCAAGGCTATTGGTGACCGTAGAACGTTACCCCGAACTCAAGGCTACCCAGAATTTCCAGCAATTGCAATCACAACTGGAAGGTACCGAGAACAGGATCAATGTGGCCAGGAACCGCTATAATGAATCTGTGACAGAGTACAACAGGTTCATAAGGAGGTTTCCTAATAACGTGATCGTGGGTATGTATGGCTTTGACAGAATGCCTCCATACGCATCAGATCCCGGCGCAGAAACTGCTCCCGACGTAGAATTTGACTTTAATTAATTACCCATGGCGAAAATAGAGGAGTTCCTTACGGAGCAAGAAGAGGAAGAAGTCGTAAAAGCGATTCGCCAGGCCGAACGTAAGACTTCGGGGGAAATAAGGGTGCATATTGAGAAGAGCAGTAAAGGAGACATCTGGGCACGTGCCATGGAAGTGTTCCATCTTCTCAAAATGGACAATACCAAGGAAGATAACGGTGTACTGATCTATGTCGCTATTGATGACCGTAATTTTGTGATCTACGGCGACAAGGGGATCAACGATGTGGTTCCTCCCGATTTCTGGGAGAGCACCAAAGACGCTATTGTTGCCCAATTCAAAAAAGGTAACTTCAAGCAGGGTCTTATTGACGGTATTACCCGTGCCGGTCACGAATTACAGGTGCATTTCCCCTGGAGCGAAGGAGATGACGAAAACCAGCTTTCGGATAAAATATCCAGATAAATGAAATACTTACCCCGGATCTTCATGTTTTTTATCCTGCTGACAGGTACTACTCTGGCAGTACAGGCACAGCGTGAGATTCCGAAGAGACCTGCCCTGCAGACCAGTGTTTACGATGAAGCCGAAGTGCTAAGCCCTTCAGAAGAAAAGAGCCTGGAACAAAAGCTTATCAATTATGCCGATACCACTTCTACACAGATCGTCGTGGTGACCATTGGCTCCCTGGAAGGGGAATATATTGGAACTTATTCAACCGAATGGGCGCATGAATGGGGAATTGGCCAGAAAGATAAAGACAACGGGATCCTGATCATGCTGGCAGAAGAGGAAAGAAAGATCTGGATAACAACAGGCTATGGCGTGGAAGGAGACCTTACCGACGCCATGTCCAAAAACATTGTTGACAACGTCATTTTGCCTGAATTCAGGGCAGGAAGTTTTTACCGCGGACTGGATGCAGGTACAGATGCCATCATGCAGGTACTGGCCGGAACTTACAAAGGCACACCGCAGCAAAGAAACGGCGGTGGCTCGACCCCAAGATTCATCATCCTTGCGCTTATCTTCATTTTCTTCATGATCGTTTTAAGCGGACGCAACAAACGAGGTGGCGGCGGAAAAGGCGGTCACCGAAGAGGCGGCGGACTGCTGGACATCCTAATCCTTAGCAGCCTTGGCCGTGGAGGATTTGGAGGCGGTGGAGGCCTTGGCGGAGGTGGAGGCTTTGGCGGCGGAGGCGGTTTTGGTGGCGGCTTCGGCGGCGGTGGTTTTGGCGGTGGTGGTGCCGGCGGAGGATGGTAGCATTAAACATGAAACTTTAGATATGAGACATGAGATCTTAAATCTTAAATGATAGAAATACAAGAACTCCCGAAAAGGTCATTTTCGGGAGTTCTTGTATTTTATGCTTCAAATATTTTTAGAACCTCATCATTTTTCTCTTATTAGGATCTTTCCCTCCAAACTTGCTAAGCTTATAAGTGAAACTCAGCATGAAATACTGTTCCAGGATAAGTTCTTCGGTATCCTGTACATAATCCTCCCCGGTAGTCCTTCGGGTGCTTACATTCTCATTGAGCAGGTCGTAAACCTTTACCTTCAGGGTAGCATCATCATTCAGGAACTTGTAGCCAAGGCTCGCATTCCATAACAGCGACGTCTGGTCAAAACCGGGTGCGGTATTTCCGAAGTAACTGAAGGAAACATCATTTCCAAAAACCACATTTTTCGGCCAGTAAGTGGTCACCTCAAGACCTATGGTATGGTTCACGAATTCCTCCTGCCTGTCACGCCTAATGTCGTAATCTGAAAAGTTATAACCCAATTCATACCTTAAATTGGTCTCAATTCGCTCGGTGTAATCGTAGCCAAAACGTACAGAAGGATTAATAGTAAACATATCTGCATTATACCGGGTACCGTTGGAAAAACCTACCTGCCGGTTGTAATTGGCGTTCATCCCTAACCGGTAGTTGAACGCTGTCTCCTCCTTCTTAAAACGTTTGTTGTAATAAGTACCTACTCCAGCTCTTAATCCTCCATCAAGGTTTCTAAAAGTAGTTGTGGTGACGAGATTTTCATCTGTCACGCTATAGGGTACCACAAGATCTTCAGAAAGACCGGCTGAAGCATAAAGACTGAAACCACTGCGGGTCGCGAAATCAAAATTGTGAAGGCCAAAATTAAAGTTATGTGTAAAAGTGGGTTTTAACTCCGGATTCCCTATGATAATATTCAACGGGTCTGTAAAATTGGCCACCGGCTGCAGTTCCCTGATGGTAGGGATATTTGTATCATTACGGTAATAGGCGTACATTGATTTTCCCCTGCCCATGGTATATCTTACGCTGGTGTTAAGGAAAAGGTTATTGTAATTACGGTTAAAGGATGTTTCTGAAAGGTAATCCTCATTCTTAAGCCTGGTACTCAAAAGACCTGTTTCGAAACCAAGCCGCCACTTTTCCCCTTCATAGTTCAGCCCTATATTAGGAATATGCTTCAGGCTGGTAGCCTCAAAATCATTGCTCAACACTTCATTGAAATCGCTATAGCTGTTTGTGGCCTGGTCGAGGTCAAAAACATCACGCGTATTGCCCAATTTACGGGTGCTGAAGTCATAAGAAAGGTCCAGGAAGAGTTTTTCGGCGAGCACAGAACGCTGGGTGATCCCTGCTTCATACTCATCTGTAGTATTATCTTCCAAAATGAATTGATCGCGCACTTCTGAATCTGACAGGATTCCGTCTTCATAATTAAGCTGTTCTGAAAAGAACCTGTTCTCGCTTTCACCAGACTCATTTCGGTTGACAAGGTCCAGTTGCAGGTAAGCCCCGCGACTCCCGAATTTTCTAATAAAATTAATACGGTTAGTAAAAGTTCTTTTTCTCAGGTCCTCATTGTCAAAGGTGGTACTCATCACCTCCCGTTCCTCATCAATTCGCTCTGAGGTTCTGCTCCTGGTGGAGAAACCGTCGTTGAGATTCACCGAGGGACGAATGGATAACTTGGTAAGGGTATCGATCTCGACCTCAAAACCTGCGTTGGCCCTGTGACTTTCGTTGATCAAGTTTCCGGAGGATACTGAATTGGTATAGTAGGTCCTGTCTGGCAGAAAAGTCTCTCTCTGTACTATGGTCTTTGTTTCGGTGTCATTTTTTCCGAAGAAATAATCGCCGGTAAGTTCATATTTCTTGTCCCATTCATTGGCGAAATTGAAACCGGCCGTTTCACTTTTTGTGATACCGCCGTTGCTGCCAAAGCTGTTCCCGCCAATACTAAAACTGCCGTTGCGGTTAAAGGAAATACTGCGACCACGGCCGCTGTTTCCCATCATGTCGAATATCTCATCAAAACTAAAACCGGCGCTGTTGATGTTGTTGCCTCCGGCCAACACACTTACCCTAAGGTCATCCTTAAAATAGTTCCCTATCCCGCTAAGCTCATATCTCCCATTTGTACCGCCACCTGCCGTGGCCCGGGCGAAATAACCTTTGTTCTTGTCTTTTTTAATGGTTACGTTGATGGTCTTGTCATCTGGATTTCCGGCTTTCCCGGTGAATTCTTCAGACTTGGTCCTGGTATCGACCACCTGTATCTTATCAATAATTTCCTTCGGAAGGTTCTTGGTTGCGATCTTGGGATCGTTCCCGAAGAATTCTTTTCCGTTCACTAAAATCCGGGAAACAGGTTTACCATTTACAGTAATATTCCCCTGGGCATCTACTTCGACTCCCGGAAGTTTCTTCATTACCTCCTCCAGGTTAGCATCGGGACGGGTCGCGAAAGAACCCGCATTGAACTCGAGCGTATCCTTTTTTATAATAACGGGAACCCTCTCTGAGATCACTGTTACTTCTCCCAACATGGTATTCATCTCTTCCATTTTCACTAACCCTAGATCTACCCTGGGTCCTGAGAGTTCAATTATTCTGGTATAAGGGGCATAACCACTATAGGAACTCACCAGGCGCAAAGAATCTGACTTATTGGAACCTTGGATCACGAAAATACCTTCTGCATTTGAAATGGTATAGGAAACCAGGGCGCTGTCTGAGACTTTTTCTACAAAAACCGTAGCCGACTCCAGGGGAAGGCTGGTCTTCTTATCTACTAATTTTCCGGAAATCTCAAATTGTTGTGCCGCCGCTCCCAGGGAAAAAAGAAGCAGGCATAGAAATGAAAAAATTCTCATTATGGGGGATTTTTAAACAAAAAAAATACCGCCGGGTTTTGCCGGCAGTATCCATTTGACTCTCAAAAAGAGAAAAAGTTACATGGGTTTTTATTTCTTTCTGAAATATACTGAAACGGGAACTCCCGTAAAGTTGAATTCCTTGCGAAGTTTATTCTCCAGGAACCGCTTGTAAGGGTCCTTGACATACTGCGGCAGGTTACAGAAAAATGCGAACTGCGGCTGGGGTGTAGGAAGCTGCATACAGAACTTGATCTTCACGTATTTTCCTTTATAGGCCGGCGGCGGATAAGCTTCAAGGATAGGAAGCATTACTTCATTAAGCTCACTGGTCTTGATCTTTTTACTGCGGTTCTGGTAGACCTCAACAGCTGTTTCT
This sequence comes from Salinimicrobium flavum, assembly GCF_042684505.1. NCBI lineage: Bacteria > Pseudomonadati > Bacteroidota > Flavobacteriia > Flavobacteriales > Flavobacteriaceae > Salinimicrobium > Salinimicrobium flavum. Next base: position 1,005,506 of record NZ_JBHULT010000006.1, on the reverse strand, counting down.
ATAGCTTTGAAGATACGCTGTTTGGTGAGTACAGACATGAATACGATAGGGACATCTGTGAAAGGTTCCATCTCCTGGCGAATTTTCGCTTCGTATTCTTTCATGGTGTTGGTCTCTTTGTCAACCAGGTCCCACTTGTTCACCAGGATCACGATCCCTTTCCGGTTTCTTTGGGCCAGCCAGAAGATGTTCTGAACCTGTCCGTCAAATCCTCGGGTGGCATCCATCACGATCAAACAAACGTCACAGTGTTCAATGGCTCTGACAGACCGCATAACCGAATAAAATTCGAGGTCTTCCTTTACCTTGGATTTTCTCCTTATCCCGGCGGTATCCACCAGGTTAAATTCAAATCCGAAACGATTGTAGCGGGTATCTATAGAATCGCGGGTGGTACCGGCAATATCGGTCACTATATACCTGTCTTCCCCAATAAGCGCATTGATAAATGACGATTTTCCCGCATTGGGACGGCCAACTACCGCAAAACGGGGCAATTCGGCATCTTCTTCACGGGTATCTTCCGGCAGGGCTTCCACCAGGGCATCCAGTAATTCCCCCGTACCGCTACCACTAGTACTTGCAATAGGAAAATATTCACCTAAACCCAATGAGTAGAATTCTACCGCATTTTCAAGGCGTTTGGAGTTATCTACCTTATTTACAGCCAGGAAAACTGGTTTGTTCACCTTCCGCAGCAAAGCGGCTACATCTTCATCCATAGGAGTGACGCCAGTCTCTACATCTACCATAAAAATGATGGCATCGGCTTCGTCAATGGCAAGTTCTACCTGCTTATCGATCTCGGCTTCAAAGATGTCATCGCTTCCCAGTATATAACCTCCGGTATCTATGACAGAAAAATACTTACCGTTCCAGTCACTTTTTCCGTAGTGCCGGTCACGGGTCACCCCGCTCTCAGAATCTACAATAGCTTCCCTACGCTGAATTAACCGGTTAAAAAAAGTTGATTTTCCAACATTAGGTCTCCCTACAATGGCTACAATACTGCTCATAATTACTCAATTCTAAATAAGGGTGCAAAATTAGGTGTTTTAAAGCAATTGCCTTACATGTATATCTATCTAATTTTCAACTGCTGCGGAAAGTAACCTCTCTTCACCAAATTTATTCGGATTAAAGGGAGACACCACTGAAAAAAAGGATTTTTCGGTAGAGTGAAAAATCAGAAAAGGAACTTATTTTTTATCTCCCGAATATCCGAAACGACGCAATTGCCTTGCATCGCTACGCCAGTTCTTGTTCACTTTTACATACAGTTCCAGGTGTACCTGCTTTCCGAAGAATTTTTCAAGATCTTTCCGGGCTTCCACTCCTACCCTTTTTAAGGCCGCTCCTTTATGACCAATAATGATCCCTTTCTGGGTTTCACGTTCCACCATGATCACACTACGCATGCGAATTATGTCTTCTTCCTCGAAGAATTCTTCGGTGTCGATCTCAACACTGTAAGGGATCTCTTTTTTATAATGCATCAGGATCTTTTCCCTGATGATCTCATTGACAAAGAAGCGTTCGGGCTTATCGGTTAAGGTGTCTTTAGGATAGAAAGCAGGAGACTCGGGCAGCAGTTCCACGATTCGGTTAAAGATCTGTGGGACGTTGAAGCCCTCAAGGGCAGAAACCGGGAAGATCTCGGCATTAGGTACTTTTTCCTTCCACAGCTGTACCTGATCTTCCAGTTGTTCCTGGTTTGATTTATCGATCTTGTTCAGCAACAACAAAACAGGAATTTCAGAATGAATGATCTTATTGAAAAATGACTCATCCTTAAGTTCTTGTTCGCCTATTTCAACCATATACACCAGTATATCTGCATCTTCAAAAGCCGATTTCACGAAATCCATCATAGATTCCTGTAGCTGGTAAGCAGGTTTTATGATCCCCGGGGTATCACTCAGGATGACCTGAAAGTCTTCCCCGTTGACGATCCCCAGGATACGGTGACGAGTGGTTTGCGCCTTAGAGGTGATTATACTGAGTTTCTCCCCTATAAAAGCATTCATGAGGGTAGATTTTCCCACGTTGGGATTTCCTATGATATTGACAAAACCAGCTTTGTGAGCCATAACTTATTTTTTTACAAAGATACCTAATTCTAAAGCAGCTCAAAAGATTGATTTCTGCGGAAAATTACTACTTCATCCCGCGGTCATACATGACGATGCTACCTGCAACTGAAACATTAAGGCTGAAAGTGGATTGGAACTTTACCAGAAAATGTGCTTTTTCAATAGCCTTACGGGAGAGGCCGTGATCTTCAGCACCTAAGAGATAGACACAGCGCCGCGGATGTTCAAAAGTTTCAAGGGGTTTAGCCTCCTCTGTCAATTCCACTCCCACCAGCATGGCTCCTTTGGGCAGGTGCCGGTAAAAATCCTCAAAGGTTTGATAATGAAAATAAGGCATGGCCCCAATGGCCTTATGGGTGTCACAAGCCTGCCTGGCATACCTGTTCCCAATCGTAAAAATAAAACTTGCTCCCATATTCTGGGCAGAACGCCAAAGAACTCCAAGATTTTCGGGAGTCTTGCCATTTTGGATCCCAATTCCGAAGAATCCCTGTTCCAGATTATCTACTTTCATGAGCCAAAAATAGTAATTCGAAAAACCCTGAAAAATTTAAAGAATGATTTTAATCATTTCAAAAATACCCCTTTCCAAATATCTTTAGAAAAACTCTCGGCCATGAAAAATGTACTTATTCCCACAGATTTTTCTGAAAGCGCCTCTTACGCTTCCGACCTGGGAGTAGAGATAGCGAAAAAAATGAACACCGGCGTCACCTTTCTGCACCTTATCTCTACACCTGTTGACTGGAGAAAACTGCCGCTGGAAAAGGAATCGCTATATCCTGAAACCAAAGCAGCTATTGGGGAAGCGAAGGATCAACTGGTGAAATTAGAAAGAAGAGCAGAAAAGAACGGAGTAGAGATCAGCTCTTCCCTCATCTTCAATACCGGTATAGAAGAGATCCATAAATATATCAATAAGGAACATTACAGCCTTGTGGTGATGGGAACCCATGGCCAAAAAGGTTTTAATAAAATGGCAGGTACCAATACCCATAAAGTCATGAGCAAATCTCCCGTCCCGGTGCTGGCCGTTAAACGAGGGGATGGACCGGTCCTACCTAAAAATATTGCAATAGCTTCAGATTTCGAGAATGAATCTCTGGCAGATTTTGAAATGATCATGGAAATTGCCATTGCGCTGGGAGCAGAAATTCAGTTGTTATATGTTAATACCCCATACAATTTCAGGGAAAGTACAGAGATCGAGGAGAAACTCAACAGGTTCCTGCAAAAATATTCCGGTCAAAATGTGAAGCATACTGTCATTAATGCGCATGATGAGCAGCGGGGAATTGAAAAATTCCTAAAGAACTGTCATTGCGATATGCTGGGGGTGATCACCCACGGCAGGGCAGGCCTATCACCTCTTTATCGAAAAAGTATTTCTGAAGGCTTGATCAACAAGCTCGAGATGCCGGTATTGAGCATCAATAGCAATGAATGATCAGGAAATTTTTCCTTCTGAAAAATTGATCTTTTCAATATCAATCACCGTATTACCGGCGATCACCACAGAGATGAGCAGGTGAGCCTGACCGGGAATGAGGTCAGCTATGCGAAATTCAGATAGGTTTCCAGAAATATTTATCCCGTCATACACTTCCATATCGCCCTGCAATTTTTTGTTGAGATCAAGGACCTGATCTTCAATGAGGGGGCGGAAATCATATTTCATCTTTTTCCTGAATCCGCTGAACAGAAAAGTATTGGCCATTACCTGCAGGAACTTATTGATCAACCAGCTATTATTCTCCCCTTCGAGCTGATAATCTGATATCCTCACTTCCTGCTTGTCGGGGTCAAAAGTCATTGCCAGATGCACCCTCACCCTGAGGATCTTGTTTTTGAAAAAAGAGGTAAGAGTTCTTAACTGTAGATTAAGAGCAAGGTCAAAATTCTCTTCCTCACTTTTTCCCAATGATATAGCCAGCACCTCGGCATATTCCTTCTCTTCACCGTCTTTCTTTTCTTCCTTAAGGACTTCCCCTATATATTTCTCTCTTAGATATCTTTCTATTGCCGTATATCTTATTTTCACCGGCAGGCGCAGCATAACATTTTCCTTTGTTGATCTTCCGCTATTTTCCATGTGACCTGTTTTTACCCTTAATTCATAGGGCTATTTCCCACAGAAGATACTTAAAATTTACATTTTCTCACAACCAAAAGTGCAGGAGGTTGTACACGGCAGGAAGGCTTCAAATAAATAAAGAGAAATCCCCGGGAAAATCCCGATTAATGCTAAAAGGATTAAATTTGAAAAAAGGATTTAAAACAAATATTATGGCACTTATATTACCGGTAAAGGAGGTTTATCCAAAAATTGAAGATTCCTGTTTTGTAGCAGAAAATGCTACCATAGTGGGAGATGTCACGATGGGGAGTGATTGTTCAGTATGGTTTAATGCAGTGATTCGGGGAGATGTAAACTCCATTGACATAGGAAACAGGACCAACATCCAGGACGGGGCGGTGATCCACTGCACCTATGAAAAAGCTGCCACCACCATTGGGAATAATGTATCAATTGGCCACAGGGCTATTGTGCACGGTTGCACCGTTGAAGATAATGTGCTTATTGGAATGGGGGCTATTGTAATGGACCATGCTGTGGTAAGGGAAGGCTGTATCATCGCTGCCGGAGCAGTGGTACTGGAAAATACCATCTGTGAACCGGGATATATTTATGCTGGTATTCCTGCGAAAAAGATAAAAAAAATGAGTGATGCCCAGATCGAGAACCTGAAAAAGACTGCCGGAAATTATATTATGTACAGCAGCTGGTTTGAATCACATGAATAATAACCTCAAAAAGGTAAGAATAAGCAGCATACCTGCTATTGCTGCAAAGAGAAAAATAAGGATCAGCCTTAGTGTTGAATTATTCAGCAGCCTGTAAATATCCTGCTTAGACATAGCAATTTTTTATTAAAGGGGTTGCAAATCCAATGCCATATCAAATAAAATGTGAAGTAAATTCGAAATATCCCTCATAAATAAAGCCCGCGTTTTCTGCTGAGGGAAATGATCTTTTTAATGACGAGCTGCTAAATCACTACCGGTCTGGTGAAAGAGTCGGAAAAATCCTATATTGCCTGTAGATTCTCAAATATGAAGGTAAAATCAGAAATAATTCTGGCGATTTTGCTGATGGCAACAGCAGTCATATCCATTTATCTTGGCTTCAGGACCGGTGCATTAAACTCTAAGGAAGACTTAAGGATACAGATAGAAGAAAAGACTGAGAAGATCAAAGTTCTAGAGGATAAAATTCAACAGCTCTCACAAGAACTAACTTCCCGGGGAATCTACAGCTATCCGCAAGCCAGCCTGGTCCCTGAAAAAGGTGGAACTGCCGCAAAAGTTCTCATTACCCTAAACGGAAGGGAAGAGATCAAAGATCTTGAAATTGAAAGAAGAATTAATTTTGATTACCTGAATAATGCAGGAGAATCTTTGGAGGCAACTGCAAATAAAGGCAAAACCGTTTTCCTTGGAACCTTAACCGCCCATAATCCCGTAGCATTTGAAATTGAGAATTTTCAAAAAGATTTAGCCATCGACCTTAAATTCAAATCAGGTAGAGATCAATGGCACCAGTACATAAGAACCAGTAAAACTCCGGATGGGATCAAAAGTTTCTGGGTAATCACCAACAGGGATTCAGAAGTGATCGACAAACATATTGACCCCGGCTTCCCAACCGATGTTTCCGGCAGTGTGGAGTTTACAGAGAACAGGGAAGTGAGGTATGCAGATATTGCGATGAATTCTATATTTCGACCGTGATCTCTTATGAATACACATAACTGAAGGCAGGGCTCTGGCAATGGAAGAACTGCGCCCCTAATATCCATTAAAATAGCCAACCTGGCACTTAAGAACAATTCTTTTCCTGCTTAACATGGAAATTATGTTCACTACGATCAGGGCTTCACAAACTTACCGCAAAATCATTTTCATTTATTCTGATCCTGATTCCTGGATCTCTGCATCGGGCGCATTTGCCTTTACCGAGGTTATTCCTTTTTCCATAGCAGCTAAGGTGGTATATACTTCACTGGAGCCAACTATTTCTCCATTGGAAGCCTTGAGGTTAAATCTATAGCCTCCGGATGCCTCTTTCCGGTCGAAGTGATCATCTTCTAGAGCATTGATACGTACAGCACGTATTCCCTTTTCACAGGACTCTTTATCCTTATATCCTTCACTCTTAAGGATAATTTCGCCATTACCCGATTTTAAATTAAACCGGAATTCCCCGGCTTTATCTTTACTGATCTCAAATTTTGACATGAATTCACGTTTTAGTTAGACCTCTTTAATTTAAGAAAAAATCAAATGAAAAACCAGAAGAGATTTTTAAGGTCCGGGGATGTTCGATTGCGGGGGACAATCCAGAAGCCCCCTGGAGAATCCAAGACTTCAGAAAAAAACCACCTTAAAAGGTGGTTTTACTAGTAGGGGGAAAAATTGTAATATCCACCCAATTCATGCCACAAAGATTTTAAATAAAATTCTAAAAACCTATCGTAGAGAAATGAGCCTTTCATTGGTCATGATTAATCATCAACTAAAGCTAATTTGAAAATCTTTCCCGTATTACCCTCAGGACCCAGAAAACTGGAGACGGCCAGGTAAATCTCACCTTCAAGATCCTGACCAAATCCTTTTAAATAGTATCCTATGTCATCTGTTGTGCTTTTGAATTCCAATTCTTCGAAATTCCAAAGACCCTCACCTATAGGGTTGGCGATGAAAACTTCCCCGGTAGGCTCGAAATCTTTAGAGAAAGAACCAAATACATACTGCCCGCTTAAATCGGGTATGGCCTGGCCTCTGTAGACATATCCACCAATGATAGTGACAGTAGTTCCACCTGCCGGATTATTAGCATTGTTCATCTCAATAACAGGGTCAATAAGCTCATTTCCTAATTCATCTACCTCAGGACATGAAGAAAGTACATTCTCGTTATTGGAGGCGTCGAAGCAATGCGTTCCTTCTTTTACGTTCCAACCATAATTACCGCCGTTTTCTACCACGCTTATTTCCTCCCATAAATTTTGACCAGCATCCCCAACGAATAAACGATGATCTCCTCCCATATCGAACGAAAACCTGAACGGATTTCTGAACCCGTAAGCATAGATTTCATCCCGTCCTTCAGAATCCACAAATGGATTATCACCCGGAATACCATAGGGATCAGCTCCATCGACATCTATTCTTAGAATATCACCCAGAAGGTTTGATTCGACGTCCTGTCCGTTACCTCCTTCATTCACTTCGTACCAATCCTCCACATGACCGGGAGCCACATCGTTTGAGGCACCTCCGTCACCAATCGAAATGTAGAGGTAGCCATCACCAGGTCCAAAAGCTATAGTTCCTCCTTCATGATTCCACTGAGGCTGGTCAATTTCCAGAATTATTTTTTCTGAATTGGTATTGACCTGTCCGGGGTTAGAAGCGGAAACAGTGAATTCTGAGATCCTGCTTATGTTATCCCACATTTCTCCTGCCTCAGGTCCTCCTGCATTAGGCGGTGCCGTATAGTAAACAAAAAGACGACCGTTGGATTCGTAATCAGGATGAAAAGCCAGCCCTAACAATCCTCTTTCATCATAATTTGCACTTAGTGATACCATTTGATCACTTACATCCAAAAAGGGTTCCTCCTGTAAAGCTCCGGAATCATCAATCACCCACACCTTCCCAATCTGGTCTATAATATATAAGTTACCGGAATCATCCGGAGAGGGAATAAGACCCACCGGGGATGTTAAATTATCAGCGATTAGCACCAAATCAATAGATTGCGTTGGGTCTACTGGAGGACGAGTGTTATTGTCATCATCATCTGAACATCCTGAAAAACAGATCACGATTAAAAAGAAGATGCAGAGCGACAAGAAAGAATTTCTCCCGGCATTTGTTAAAATTGAAAAGTTGATCGTTTTCATGACACATCTTTTTAAATTATTAATAGGGAGGTAACTTAAAATTACCACATTTAAGAACAGATTAATAATATATGGAGATGTATATTTCCAATTTTAACATTGATAATCAATAAGTTATATCTTTTATTAGATAAATAGGCACTGATTCCCTCAGTAACCATAAGACTTTCTAATAAATTATTTGATTAAAATGAAATAATTACATTAGTTGGTTAAATTTTTATACTTACGATTATTAATTTGTAAATTACATGATAAATCTATTTTTTGAATTAATTCTTAAATAGAATAAATTGATCATTTATCCCTCTAAAAATTAACTAGTCCCTTTTCTATTTGCTCCCCCTCAAACATGTGTGGTAAAAGGAGTATTAATTATAATAATTGGACTATGGACAGAAAGACATTCATTCAAAAAACAACCCTGGGAATTCTATTAAGTATTCCCGCGGTTACAATTCTCGGTTGTTCAGGATCAGATGATAATGGAAATTCGAGACCAGATCCAGATCCTGATCCCACAGCCAAAAACTGTGTGGAGAACGGCACAAGTACATCAGTCAGTACCGCAGACAATCATACTCACAGCCTTTCAGTTTCCAAAGAAGATGTTTCCGCAGGGGCAACCAAAACTTATGATTTAAGTCAGTCAGCAGATCATATCCATCAAGTTACTTTGGAGGCAAACGATTTTCAGGCTTTGAAGACTAGTCCGAATTCATCAATAACGAAGGCTTCAACTTCTAATAGTGGACACACTCATAACGTGACAGTTTCGTGTGCTTGAAAAACATTATTTAACTTTTTATCCCTCATTGCATTTGGCGAGGAGGGATTTTTCTTGTGGTTGGCTAATTTCCGAATTACTATGCTTTGCATTTGAATATGAAAATCAGGAAAGAAGGTTTCACCGTAGGTCTTCCCATATTCTTCAGAATAAAGAATATTTACTACAAATTTTTCCATAAAAAAACCCTTCATTTCTGAAGGGCTCTCTAGTAGCGGGAACTGGACTCGAACCAGTGACCTTCGGGTTATGAGCCCGACGAGCTACCTACTGCTCTATCCCGCGATATTGGACTGCAAATATACAGTCAAATTTCGTTTCTCCAAAGTTTTTTGTGAAATTAATTTATCCATGAGGCCCTGATCATTCGGGTAGGTTAAGGCTCAAATAGTTGAAGAAGATCAATTATTATTGATCAATACTTTCGGCCTCAAATAATACGAGCTCCCGGTCTGCAAATCGCGCATTGATCTCAATGGGATTGCAGCATACCTCACAGTCCTCGATATATTTCTGAACAGTCACAGAAGGGTCGAGCAACATCGAAATGTCTTCCCCACAATAAGGACATTGAAAAACATGCTCAACCATATGATCAGAATTCTACATTAAGGAGTTGGCCACTAAGTCTTAATACTTCCAACTCTGCCAGTTTAGCATCATACTTTGCAAGATTGAGGCTGGTCCTGGCATTAAGCAGGTTGATCTGGGCCTGCCGGAACTCAATTGACGTCACCTGTCCCAGTTTATACTGCTCCTCAGTACGGTTGAAGTTATCAAGATTTGTTTTTACATTTTCCTCCTGCACATGGAAAATGTACAGCTTGTTCTCATAGGTTCCCAGGGCGTTGGCAATGTCCCGCTTCACCTCAAGGCTTATCTGCTCTTTCAGCAATTCCTGGCTTTCATTAATGATCCTGGCATTCTGCACCTGTACACTTGTCCTGCCCCCGTCAAAGATATCCCAGGAAAGATTAAGTCCCGCTGAAAGTCCTGAAGTGGTCGTGGTTGAGCCCGGAAAGAACGCGGTAGCCGCACTTTCATTCCGGTTCCACCCATAGGAGCCGGTCAGCCCCACAGAAGGTAAATATCCCGATCTTCTAATCCTGATGTCGTATTCGCTTATGGTAATAGCTTTCTCACTTTGCAATAAGCGCACGTTATTGACCTCAGCCTCCTCCACCAGCGCATCCAGACTTAGCCTGGGAAGAAAAGTTACTGTAGTATCAACCCGGTAATCCTGCCTGCTAACATCCCTATCCAGCAGTACGTTGAGATCCCTTTTGGTATTAAATAGTCGCTGACGGGCCTCCAGCAGGTTAATGCTGTCATTATTGACATCTACCCGGGCATTGAGCACGGCCAGATTATTGGTTTGCCCATATTCGAACATATACCCGGCACGGGTAACCCTTTCTTGTGAGATCTCAAGAGTTTCCTCGAGCACATCAATATTTTCACTTAACCGGGCGATCTCGAAGTAGACGCTGAACAGTTGCAAAATGGTATTTTCGATCGTTTCCCGCGCCTCCAGCTGACTTAAATTATATTGTTCCTTTAAGCTCCTGTAATTATACAATCTTCCCAAGCCGTCAAAAAGTAGGTAATTAAGATCTAAAGACCCATTGTAAAACATATTCTCAATACCCTTCTGCTCCACCGATTCTTCCCCATCTGGCTCTGTTAGACGGTCATTAAGGTCATAACTGGTGCCGGCGCGAGCCGAAAGGGATGGCAGGTATCCTGAATTACGAATGCTTTTGTTGTTTTCGGCGATCTCAACTTCATTCGTAGAGATCCTTATTCCGTAGTTACTTTCCAGAGCGCGTGCTATAGCCTCCTCCCTGGTAAGAACTGTTTGCTGGGCCTGTACCTGCAGCATTCCCCCCAACACTAAAAAAAGTAAAAACCAGCTATTGTCTTTCTTCATGCTCACGTTCTTCTTTTTGTTCCTTAATGGCTCTTTCCACTTCTTCATTGGTTACATTGTTTCCGGTAGCCAGCCACTTTGTCCCCACTTTGATATTGTTGCTTATAGAAAGCAGCAATGGCAGTAACAACAAGGTCAAAACGGTAGCAATGGCAATTCCGTAGGAAATAGAGATCGCCATGGGTTTTAAAAACTGTGCCTGGCGGCTTTTTTCCAGGAGCAGGGGTGCCAGTCCTGCGATCGTGGTAAGGGAAGTAAGATAAATCGCCCTGAACCTCGCCTTACCGGCTTCATAAAGGGCTTCCTTGAATTCCATTCCCTGCCGCAGAAATCCGTTAAATTTTCCAATTAACACCAGTCCGTCGTTGACCATGATCCCAACCAGGGCAATTATTCCCAATGCCGAAAGAACGTTTATAGGAAAATCATGGATCCAGTGGCCCCATGCCACACCTATTATACTAAACGGGATCATAAGCATGAGCAGCAAAGGCTGACTGTAACTTCTAAAGGTGAAAGCGATCGTGGCATAGATGAGAAACAGGATCACCGGTAAAACTGATTTTGCCGACCTTGATAATTTTCCTGCTTCCCGGTTCTGCCCTTCATACGATACCGTGATGCTGGGATATTTTGAAAGGAGCTCTGGCATTACATTCTCCTGAATATCGCTTAAGATCTCTGTGGAACTTCCATTGGGATCTTCCATATCTGCCGTAACCCTTATCTCCCGCATCCCATCAAGGTGGCTGATAGATTCTGTACCGCGAACTATTTCGTAATTAGCAATTTCATCAAAAGGCACCCTTGTGCCGGAAGGGGTCATAAGACGCATGTTATCCAGATCATTGATCGAGGAACGGTTCTCAAGATCATAACGCACCCAGACCCTTATTTCATCCTGGCCTCTCTGGAACCGCTGTGCCTGTGCACCAAAAAAGCCATTTCTCACCTGTCTCATAACTTCGCTGAGATCAAGACCAAGAGCATAAGCATTATCCTTCAGTTTAACGTTGATCTCTTTTATCCCCTGCGGATCATTATCACTGACATCCTTGAGCAACGGATTGTTTTCAAAATTCTGTTTCAGTTCCTCTTTGGCTGCCTCCAGTTCAGAAAGATTGTTCCCTAACAGGGAAACCGAAATCGGGGAACCTCCAAAATTACCTCCAGATCCAAAAGTGAGGTTCTCAACCCCGAATACCGGTCCTACCTCATCTCTTATGGCATTGGTGATCTCCGGTGAACTGAAGTCACGGTCTTCACCGGGCAGCAGGTTCACCTGAAGAGAAGCCTTATTGTTACCGGGACCAACACGTTTTATTATGTTTTCGATAACCTGTTTGTTATCTGTCTGTCTTGCCGTAAAATCCTCATTGACCCTCCAGGCTGCAGCTTCCACCATGGTTATAATCGAGTCTGTTCTCTGCGGATTTACCCCTTCGGGCATTAACAGATCTATGTTCACCCTGTCACTGGCGATACTGGGGAACAGGGTAACCCTGATCTTGTTCCCTCCTATGGCACCAATGGTTAGAATCAGGATCGCTGCAAGGATCCCGAATGCCAGGAGCTGCTGTCTCAAAACGAACCTAAGGATTGGGGCATAGATCCTGTCCCGTTGATAGACCATGATTCGATCCCCCACCCTGTTGATTGCCCGCATTTTTCCGAAGAAAGCAGCAATACCCTTTGGCTTCTTTTTTACCTGTGTATCCCTAATTCTTAAAGCTTTGGAATGAGCAATATGGGCAGGAAGGATAATTAATGCTTCTATGAGGGAGATCACCAGGGTTAAGATCACAACTGTTGATACTTCGCCGAAGAATTCACCTATCCTGCTGTCTAAAAATAAAAAAGTGGAAAAGGCCAGCACCGTGGTAATAATGGCCGAGATGATTGGAGGCACCACCTCCATGGTCCCGTCAAGGGCTGCACGGATTGGGGTTTTACCCATTTCATAGTGCTGGTAAATATTTTCTGAGATCACAATTCCATCATCTACCAGGATACCGATCACGATGATCATTCCAAAAAGTGAAAGCACGTTAATGGTCACGCCAAACTGCGCGGCAAAAATGAACATTCCCAAAAAGGCAATTGGAAGCCCGAAGGCCACCCAGAAAGCCAGTCGAATATTCAGGAAAAGAGAAAGGAAGAACAGTACCAGCAGGATCCCCATGATCCCATTCTCCACCAGCAGTTGAGTTCTCTGACCCAGGGTGATCGAGGAGTCAAAAACTACATCAAGCTTCACGTTGCTGTTTCGCTGGTTGTATTCTTCCACATAGGCATTCACCTTTTCGGCAGTAGATAAGAGATCTTCGTTGTTCGTATTATTGATGGTAATATTGACTGCCACGTTCCCATTGAAGTATGAGGCATTTGGTGTTTCAGAGAATTGATCCCTTATTACAGCCACATCGCCCAGCCGGGTGATCTGTCCGGTTGAAGACGAGAGCAGCACCAGGTCATTTAATTCATCGGCGTAATAGGCGCGGTTATTGGCCCTGATAAGATAATCTTCGGCAATAGTCTTCACTGTCCCTCCGGTTGAAAGGATATTTGCACTGGAAACCGCGCGAGCCACTTCCTCAAAAGTCAGATTGTGAGCCAAGAGATCTGTCTCGCTTACAGCTATTTCAATTTCTTCCTGCGGAAAGCCCGAGATCTCTATCTGTGATACTCCCTCGAACATTCGCAGATCCTTCTCAATTTGCTGCGCAATCCTTTTAAGGGTCACCAGCGGGACATCTTCCCCGCTAATGGCAAATGATATGGTGGGTCTGATGGTTTCCTGCTTTGATACCACCAGAGGCTCCATTCCTGAAGGAAAGGTGGGAACCCTGTCTACGGCGTTCTTCACCTCGCTCAGCATCACATCTATGTCCTCATCCTGCTCGATCTCCACCGTGATCGAACCCCCGCTTTCACGCGCGACAGAGGTTACCCTGTCAATACCCACAAGACCTTTAAGATTATCTTCGATCTTGAGGATGATCCCCTCCTCGATCTCCTCGGGAGCTGAGCCCGGATAAGCAATGCTTATGTTTATGATCCTGGATTCCTGGAGCGGGAAAAAAGAGGATTTCATCTGGTAAATACCCACCGCTCCAAAAATGGCAAAAGCGATGATGATCACATTTACGGCGACCTCATATTTTATAAAATAACTGATTAATTTTCTCAAGGGTTCACATTTTTAGTGGTACCCTCTTCTTTCTGAATATTCACCAGCATTCCCGAATAAGCCCCCGGTACATTTGCTGAAAGGATCTGCTCCCCGTCCTCAAGGCCTTTGATCACCACATCATTCTTTCCGAAGTAAACAGGATCCACTTTGACCAGTTTGAGTACGCTGTCTCTAACTACAAATACTTCGGAACGGTTAATCAATAATTCACGCGGGATCTCAATGGCATTTTCTTCTGCTTTCGCAGCCAGTCTGGCCTGAAGGAACATCCCTTCCCTGATATTTTCGCCTTCCACCCGAATAAACACCTGTATGGTCTGTGATTCCTGATCAATACGAGCGTTCACCCTGGATACCGTACCGGTATAGGTTTCAGTTTCATCGAGATTGCTCAATTCCACTTTTTCCCCGGTCTTCAGCATATCACTAAATTTCCTCGCTACAGACACCTCAAGTTCATAAACTGAAGGATCAATGAACTCTCCGAGTTTCTGGCCCTGCCGTATCAAGGTTCCCCTCGTGACCAATGCCTCGGTTAGGATCCCGTCGAATGGGGCTACTATAAGAAATTTCCCAAGGCGCTCTTCCAGGTTTTTTATATTGTAATAAGCAGATATGATCCCCCTGCCTGTGATGAAATATTTTTCTTTATCTGAAGAAGCTTCGGGTAGAGGCGGTACAGTCTTATTAATATCAAAGTTATTGAGATAGGTTTCCCATTTCGGAAAAGCATCCGGAAAATCCAGCCTTAAGTCGGGCATTATAGAGGTGATTTTGTTGTAAAGATCACTTTTGGCAGATTGAACGCTGGCTGAATACTCCTGGGAATTGATATTGATCAATACCTGCCCTCTACTGTAACGCTGGCCGGGCCTGAAGTCTTTGCTGCTGCTCTGGAAGATCCCCTGCACTTCTGAAAAAAGTTCCAACTTTCTAAGGGCGGTAACATTACCATTCGCAGGCAGAACGATGGGTACCGTGGTGTTTTGCACGGTATCGACAAATACATTTTTAACCACTTTTGAAACCGGTGGCACTTCCTTTACATTGCTGTCTATGATGGCCTTGGCCCCAAAAACCGCTGCAACTATCAGCAGAACGCCAATGACAGATAGAATTATTTTACGTGTATCCATATTAGCTTGTTTGACTTTAAAATGCCGTATAGGTTTAATTATCTCCCGAAATATCTCAATTTTCCTGCTCCATGAGATCTTCCTGCACCTCTTCCCAATCTTTCATAAGCTTCTCCAGGTCTTTTTTCTTTAAATTGTACTTCTTCAAATAGTCCTTCTGCCCAATGGTCTTTTCATAATTAGTGGCTAACTCAACGTCAGCCTCCTTTAGTTCCTTTTCCAGCCGGGTGATCTTGGATTCAATGTTACTAAGCTTGTTGTTGAGGGATTTAAGCTTCTTCTGGTTTTCGTAAGACTGCCTGTTGGTTTCTTTTGGAGCCTGTTTCTCCACATCCCTTTTTTCAACTTCCCTCATATCCGTGAGTTTTCGCTGTTCAAGGTAGAAGTCAATATCCCCAAGATACTCTTTAATTTTATGATCTTTGAACTCATAGACCTTGTTGGTAAGGCCCTGTAAAAAGTCCCGGTCATGCGATACAAGGATCAAGGTGCCTTCAAAACTCTTCAAGGCATCCTTAAGTACATTCTTGGATTTAATATCAAGGTGGTTCGTAGGCTCATCCATCACCAGTACATTGAACGGCTGCAGCAACATTTTAGCCAGAGCCAGCCTGTTCCTTTCCCCTCCGGAAAGTACCCTTACATATTTATCAACCTCTTCTCCGCGAAAAAGAAAGGATCCCAAAATATCACGCACCTTGCTGCGGTTCTTTTCATTGGCCGCATCTATCATCGTGTCAAGTACGGTTTTGGAACCATCAAGGTATTCTGCCTGGTTTTGCGCAAAATATCCTATCTGCACGTTATGCCCCAGTTTTAGTTTGCCCTCATATTCGATCTCCCCTACTATGATCTTGGCCAGGGTAGATTTCCCTTGTCCGTTCTGCCCAACAAATGCGGTTTTTGAATCCCTTTCAATAAGCAGGTCAATATTTCTAAGTACATTTTTGTTGCCGTAATTCTTGGTGATCTTGTGGGCTTCGATCACCACTTTGCCGGGAACTACAGAAACCGGAAATTTTAGTTTCATGACCGAATTGTCGTCTTCGTCAACCTCAATCCGGTCTATCTTGTCAAGCTTCTTGATAAGCGACTGGGCCATACTGGCCTTGGAGGCCTTGGCACGAAATTTCTCGATCAACTTTTCTGTCTGCTGTATCTGTTTTTCCTGATTCTTTTGGGAAGCAAGCTGCTGTTCTCTAAGCTCCTGGCGAAGTACCAGGTATTGGGAATAGGGTTTATTAAAATCATAAATCCTTCCAAGAGAGATCTCTATGGTCCTGTTGGTTACGTTGTCCAGGAACATCTTATCGTGGGAAACGATCACCACTGCCCCGGGATAATTGTTCAGAAAACTTTCCAGCCAGATTATAGATTCAATATCAAGGTGGTTGGTAGGTTCATCCAGGAGTAAAATGTCATTTTGCTGAAGCAGCAGTTTTGCCAGCTCGATCCTCATTCTCCATCCACCCGAAAAAGTATCGGTAAGTTTATTGAAATCTTCTCGCTGAAAACCAAGCCCCTGCAGAATTCGCTCGGTCTCCCCCTGATAGTTGTACCCCCCGTGTATCTCGTATTGATGCTGTACATCATTAAGGTCTACCATTAACTGGTGGTAAATTTCGCTTTCATAATCTGTACGCTCAGCGAGCTGGTGGTTGATCTCCTCCAGTTTCTTCTCCAGTCGTTTAATTTCTTCAAAGGCCTGGTAAGATTCGTTCAGCACCGTGCGTCCTTCAACAAAATCAATATCCTGCTTCAAAAAACCTATTTTAAGATCCTTATCGGCTGCAATTTGCCCTGAATCGGGTTCCATTTCCTTTGCCAGGATCTTGAGCATGGTAGACTTACCCGCTCCATTCTTTCCTATTAATCCAACGCGGTCTCCTGCACCTAACCTGAAAGTTATTTCCTCAAACAGGTATTCCCCTCCAAAGGAGACAGATAAATTATGGATATTCAACATTCTTCCTCAATTTTTTTGCAAAGATGCTTAAATTTACCATGCTAAAAAAACGCACATGACATTCTTGAAAGGCAGCAAACTATACAGCATTCTCACAGGCACCTGCCCCGTTTGCCAGGAAGAGAGCATGTATAAAGAACCTAACCCGTATAAGATCTCCAGATTATTCGATATGTACGAGCGGTGTTCCAACTGCAATACCAAGTACAAAATGGAGCCTTCTTTCTTTTTTGGGGCTATGTATGTAAGCTATGCCCTGGGTATTGCCTTTGCAGTAGCTGCTTTTGTCATTGCATGGTGGATGCTGGGCCTTGAATTGCTTCCCACCTTTATAGTGATCGTGATAACACTTATTGTTTTCCTGCCGGTAATAATAAGATGGAGCAGGAATATTTGGGTGAATTTCTTCTTCAGCTATGATAAAACAAAGGCTAAACCTAAACTTTAGAGTACCATTTTTTGGTAAACCTGGCCAGATCGATTTCAGGTGAAAGCTCCTCTCCTGTATCAATTAAGTTAAGAAGCTCTTCAGAGATCATGGGAGCCAGTAAGATTCCCCTGCTTCCGAAGCCATTACAACAATATAAATTTTCATGATCGGGATGTTTCCCCACCAAAGGCCTGCGGTCTATCGTAGAAGGTCGCAATCCCGCTACCTGATGCACTACTTCAAAATCAACATCTATTAGGTCACGCAGCTTTTCTATAAGTTCCTCCCGGGCAGCAGTGGTGGGACCCGGCGTTTTATCGGTATTGCTGTAGGTGGCCCCTACGGCATACAGGTCTTCTCCTGCCGGAAAAATAAAAACTGAAGATTTAACTCCTACTTCCAGGTCCAGATCCCGGGCTTTAATTATGATATATTCTCCTTTATTTCCTTTTAACGGAAGGTAACCAAAGTATGGATTGTTCAGCAATCCAAAACCTTCACAAAAGATAATATTCCGGGATTTTATACCCTTGTATTCCACATGATCCTCAGAAATCCCAAGTGCGTCATGGTCAAAAGATTCGTTGATCAAAAGCCCTTTTTTTGCCAGGTGAGCAGCATAGGATTCCAGCAGATCCCTTGGATCGATCCTTTTGGTGTTCAGAACTTTTCCGAAGGAAAACTTTGAGGGGATATGAGGATTCACCGTCTTCACCAGATTGAGGTCCAGGTAAGGCGCAACCCGGGGATTATCGGCTGCGGTAAACCAGTTATTCTGCTCCTCAATTGAGGAAAACCTGCGGTAGATCTCCAAAGGCGAAAGAAAGTTCTTCCCGAGATCTTTACCCATCGCGCCGTAAAAGTCAACCGCTTTTGACATCTGCTCATCAGCCTTCCAGGCAAGGGTGAATCTCTTTAAAATGATAGGATTCATAAAACCTCCCGCTACCCTGGAAGCTTCCTGGGATTCATCATCATAAACCATAAAGGATCTTCCTTCCTTCTCAAGCCGATATGCAAGACTGGCACCGCTTAGACCCAGTCCCACAATAATAAAATCTTTCATGGTGCAAATTTAAAAAGAAAAAGCGCCTTTCGGTGAGAAAGGCGCTTTTTAATATTAGACAGAACAATGTTTAATAATTCCACATATCTTGTTCAAAATCCCGTATCTGTTCTTTAATTCGTTCTGATTCCAGCAACTGCATAAAGGCATTGTTACTTATGTATTCATCAACACGCCTATCACCCTGCACGTTATCTTCTGCATAAATGGTCGCATTGAAACGCCTCGCATTCAGCAGGTGATCAAAAGAGAAATTCTGGGAGGTATTATCGGGGTTGAAGGCATAGGCATCATTCAGTACTTCCCTTGCAGAAGGGAACCAAACCCAGAACAATTCAACCAGCTGCGGTTCACCTTCGTCAATAAAGTTAACATCGGGTGCAACAGGAGCTATTCCAAGCAGCCTGTACTTTAATTCGGCCTGGCGCTTGTCAAAATACCAGTAACCGCGTACATGATATGCTGCAATATCTGCAGAGGAGATATCCCTTCTGCTGATATACTGTTGATCTATCTGTTCCCCGGCATTGTACTGCTCGATCCCAAGGTCTGTAGTATCCACTTTTGAAAGTGCTGCAGAAATATCCTTAAGGGTTCGTTTATCATTAAAGTAAGAATCTGCATAGATGTTCTGGATCTTCCCGTTCTTAATGTTGGCGATTAGGACATCATAAAGGGAACGTCTTGAACTTCCTATCTGGTTGGTGTCAATTGGATAATAAAGAGGAAAATTCACTCTTTCATCCAGATCTATCACTTCCCAGGTAGTCTTTGCCCAAAGCACATCCCTGTCATCGACGTAACCATACTCCAATGGTTTGTCTTTTCCATACTTCTGCTCCACCACCGTTGGTGCGCCTATATCATCGGGGCTCTTGGCGTTCAAAATATTATTCTGGCCAAAAGCTGTCACCGAAAATAGCAAACCGCACATTCCAACAATAAATCGGTTCCAGTTCATAGTTCTTTTTATTTTAGTTCGTTAACTCCACAAATACCGGAGAAACCTGCTTAAGCTTATAACTTGAGTTATTGGCAAGTTGGGCTTCCACATCAAAGATCTGGATCATTTCACCTCTACCTGCACGTCTTAGTGCGCCTTTAGCCCGCTCATCCAGTTGCTGCCCTCTAACCTGCACCGTAGGTTGTCCCGGAACTTTAATTTTAAAGCCGGTAACCCTAAGGTTAAGATCAAAATCAAAATCAGGCAAAGATGCACCTATGGTAGCGATCTCAAGGGTATTACGCTGCATTCTCACAGTACCGTCTTCCCCTCTTACCGTTCCTACCGGTCTTGGAATATCTTTTACCCTGAAGGTTTTGCTGTCAGACACTTTGTCTCCTCCGGGAAGTTCTCCACTTACATTAATGGTTACCTCACGAGCCTGAAGTGTGGTAACATCCATGAGATAATTACCGGCTCCACCTGCAGGTCTTAGCCCTGGTGCGTTGGCCGATACATTACCAACCCCCGGGATGGAAATCGTCATAGGGTTAGCTACTCCACGATATACCACATTCATTTTGTCTGCAGAGATCACTGCTGAATTTGGACGAGGAATTACACTATAACTCTTGTTAACATCAATAGTTACGATGGAATCTCCTTCTCTAAACTGAAGTTGACCTTTAATTTCATTCTCACCTACATTACCAGCAGGGAATTCGAGCTTCACCTGTCCGGCTTGTGTACTGCTAACTTCTTTTCCATTGATCACTACCTTATCGAACTGGAGCGTCTTATCTACCCTTCCCAAAACTACAGTTCCGGTGAAATTCTCACCACTAAAAAATGCAGTTTTATCAGGAATAACAAGGGCCTCATAATTAGTAAGCGATACTTCACTTTGTAATTGACCAGAAAGCATTGCAGAAAGAATATCGTTCTCTGCAGATTTGGCGTCACCCTGCATTTGGGTAAACTTAGTTACCGAAGCGATCAAAGGGAATCCCTGGAAATTGTACTCCAGCCACGGCTTATCCACTCCTTCCCTGTCTTCAACAGGTTCGGTACTGAATTCTCTTCTGATCTCTGCGGCTATTGCAGGGAAATCTTCTTCAATGATCCCGGCCACACCTTCACGGTAGGTTTCAATAGCATTCAGGAATTCACGCCCTGCGGCGCTTGGTTTCCCACTTGAAAAAAATAGCTCATCAAGCTTTGCAGATTGATCCATGGTTTCATAGTCTGTAGCATCTCCTACATCCTCCAAAGCCAGTTGTTTTTGTTCCTCGATATAGGAGGTGAACTGTATTGTAAGGTCGTGTATTTGTTCAGCCTTTTCTTTTAGGGGCACATATTTTGCAGGTTGCTCATCAGCTTTGGCAGCCAATCCCGCCATCGCAGCTTCGTTACGTTCAGAAACAGAAGCATTGGAGTCAGCAAGTTTTTCATTGATCATACCAAAGGCAGTAAGAACTTCCTTAGACATATTTAAAGCCATCATTGCGATGAAAACCAGGTACATCAGGTTAATCATCTTTTGTCTTGGTGATTGTTTTCCGCCAGCCATTCTCTAATTTAGTTTAATGTTTTTAATACTATTCAGTTTATATTTTAAACCAATTAGGCTTTAACGTGCATTGCTGATAACATTCCACCATAAACCCCGTTCAACGAAGAAAGGTTGGAAGCAAGGGATTCCATTTGCTCATTAAGTCTTCCGGCATTATCTGCCACTGCTTCGTTGATCTCTGCCTGTCTTGCAGCAGATTCAACCTGAACTTTATAAATGCTGTTAAGGGACTCCATTTGATTGGCAGCAAGACTCATCTCTTCACTGTATTTCTTTTGTGAAACCATGGCGTCAACAGTTGGGGTAATACTTTTTGCGGCACCTTCAAAGTTCCTGATGCTTTCACCAAGACTGCTCATAAGGTTAGAATCGATCTTTGCTTCACGAAGGATCTCATCCAGTTTTTTAGATAACATTCCGTCTGTATCTTCGTTGCTAACCACTACTCCGCCGTTCCTCGCAGAAATTTCACCACCGGCAAGTTCAGGATATACCAGCGACCAGTCGAGATCATCATCTACAGGCTCAAAGGCAGATACGGCAAATACGATCGCCTCTACAATTAAACCTATAATCAACATCATGTTTCCGAATGGCCAGTGCATGATCTTAAAAAGTGCACCGAGAATTACTACGGATGCACCTAACCCATACACCATGTTCATTAACTTCTTACTTGACTTTGTTTGTGCCATAATAAATAAAAATTTAGGTTCTGTTCTTTTTTAATTGGTTGTTGTGAAAATAGGGGGTTTTTATCGTCTCTGGTTAAGAGTTACATCTGTACCAAGGTAATCCTGTACAGTTCTGAAACCAATATAACTTCTCGCAGTGTCGGCATATTCATAATCCCTTGAACTTACCTGCAGGAAGTAAGCCACATCTTTCCAGGAACCGCCGCGCACTACTTTTTTCATATTCTCCTCATCATTCACCGAAGGGTTCATGGATGAAGAATACTCATAGGAAGCAGGATCATAGGATGAGAACACCCATTCAGCTACGTTTCCTGCCATGTTGTAAAGTCCGTAATCATTAGGCTCATAAGATTGAGCCTCTACGGTATAAAGAGCCTGATCTGCTGCATAATCCCCTCTCAATGGCTTAAAGTTAGCCATAAAACAACCCCTGTCATTTTTGGTGTATGGCCCACCCCATGGATAGGAGGCAGACTCCAATCCTCCACGGGCAGCATACTCCCATTCTGCCTCTGTAGGCAGTCTATAAGAGTTTACGTTATGCTTCCCTCTTTCCTTGCGGTAAGCATTGTGATACAGTGTACGCCACTGGGCAAAAGCACGGGCCTGTTTCCAGTTAACACCAACTACAGGATAATCACCATAAGCGTCATGCCAGAAGTAATCGTTATGCATTGGCTCGTTATAGGAGTAGTTAAAATCCTTGATCCAGACAGTAGTATCTGGGTATATTTTAATTTCTTCAGTCTTAATGAAATCGGCTCGGCGTCCCGGTTCTGATCTGGCCGCCTCTCCCACATCCATCCAGGTATAACGGAACTTCAAATGGTTCACATCAAAAGAACGCTGACCGTTATAGGCCTCTTCAATAGGTATATAAAGGGTGTCCATGATCTCTGCGTAATATTCATCAGGGTAATCACGGGTATCCCAAATAAGGTCTATATCTTTATTTATCTTTCTTCCTTCATAACCGCCCATACTGTAATAGTTATTATACATATACTGCTCGTAAGGGGTCATGTCTGCCTCATCTGTATCGGCAAATGCATAGTCGCCAATCCCACCGGTGCCGGGGGTTTCCCCGATCTCTTCAGCGAAAATGGCCAGCTTCATCCGGGTAACAGAATCTTTTACCCATTCCACAAACTGCCGGTATTCTGCATTCGTGATCTCGGTTTCGTCCATATAGAAGGAACCCACGGTTACCGTTTTTGGAGGCGCATTGTTCAAGGCCGCCATATCGTCATCAGATTTCCCCATAATGAAAGAACCGCCGGGAACCAATGTCATCCCCAATGGTTTCTCCGGATGCCATTTTTTACCCTGCACACCTACCAATTGCCCCTGATCACCCCGGCCACACGAGGCCAGAATAGAAATTACAGCAATAAGTGAAAAAAGTTTCCTCATAATATCTCTCAAAGTTAGGACATAATAGCTTGAAGGCAGTAAACCTATTTATTTATTTTCTAATAAACAATTATTTAGGCAAAATCGGCCTGCTACAGATGTTTAAATATAGTTAAATTTCGTTTTTTCGTTTGGTTTTATACCATCTCTCAGGAATTACCTGATCGCAGGCATCTTTATAATCACCCTCAGTGCAAGGTAATAACGTATGCCTTCTTAATTTATTATTACTGTTAGTAATAAATGGGATCTCTATCCACCAACGACTGCTAACCGGGCTCTTATAAAAGATCAGGATCTCATCATCAACCGGTACCTGATATTTTATAAACTCCTTTTTTGCCGAAATAGTATTTTCATTCTTTCTAAAATTCACCCCTTCCACAAAATACCAGATGATCTGGGCGATCAACATATTACAGGAAGAAAAATTAAGATCAGAATTTATTTCGTACACCCCAAAGGAAGTCACTTTATCACTAATTCCCGCATAACGGGCTAGTGCGCAAATCTCTTTCCCGTCAAAACCGTTGGGTGAGGGCATCCTGTAGTTGCCAAGGGCCCCTGCACTCACTGCACCCATATCAACAGTAACCAGACTGGCATCCCTCATTACCGGCTCCACCATACTTATCTCTGAAGTTACTTCCCCTAACCGGTAAGCATCAAAAAAAAGCCTGTCCATTAGTTCTATCTCGTCCTGGGAATTAAAATAGGTCTGGTATCCCAGATTGGAATAATTAAAAAGATTATAAGGCTTGGTTACCACGATCTTCCCTACATAAGACCTGTTGCTTATCGTTTTATCTGCATCTCCAAGATCAAAACGGGAATCTATGTTTACCAGGTTTACCATTTGCTCCACCCCGTCATATGCACGGTACTGAGGGTAAACCAGATCCTGACTCCCTCCAATAATAACAGGAATAATTCCCTTTTTCAGAAGTTCTGCCACTGTGGTCTGCACAGCATAATAAGTATCTTCCACAGTCTCTCCCCGTGTAATGTCCCCAAGGTCTGCCATGGTTAAATGCCAGTTTCCGGGAAACAAACTGTAAAAAGACCTCCTTATTCCGTCGAAATTGAAAGGCTCGCCATTACTATCCTCGTTCAACCGGTCCTCATTCACTCCAAAAAGAGCGATCTTCACATCATCGAGATCAGGGAATGCCTTTTCTTCGGCATGTATCTTTAAGGTGGAGCCTAGCCCTCTTCCGGATCTGAATTCAGCTATGAGCCCGTCATTTACCGGAGTAAAAAAATCAAAGTCCATAGATTATTTCTTTTTGGAAGCTGTTGTCTTTTTAGTGGTTTTTTTGGCCGCCGTCTTTTTGGTGGCCGTCTTTTTCTTTGTCGCTTTCTTTTTAGGCGCCTTCTTCTCTATTATGTCCTTTACTTCAGCCAGGCTCAGCTTTGTTGCATCTACCGTCTTCGGCAATTCGATCTTGGTCTTTCCCTTTATGATATTGGAACGTCCCCAGCGAGCTTTTTCTACACGTATGCCTTCATCTTCCCAGTTATGGATCACTTTTTCCCGCTCCTTTCTAAGTTTGTCTTCAATAAGTTCCTCAATATCTTCTGCGGAAAGATCATCAAAATCATACTTTTTATTGACATTGATGAACATGTCGTTCCACTTCAGGAAGGGTCCGAATCTACCTACTCCTTTTTGTACCGGAAGGTTCTGATATTCATAAATAGGAGCATCGGCTTTTTCTTTCTCTTTAATTAGTTCCAATGCCCTGTCAAGAGTCACCACAATAGGATCCTCTCCTTTTTCCAGGGACACATACTTATTCCCGAATTTCACATATGGGCCAAATCGGCCGTTGTTCACTTCTACTTTTTCTCCTTTATATTCCCCCAGTTCCTTCGGAAGTTTAAAAAGCTCCATAGCCTCTTCAAAGGTGACAGAATCAAGCGTCTGGTCTGGTGAAAGACTGGCGAATTTCGGCTTTTCCTCGTCCTCTACAGAACCCATTTGCACCATAGGCCCGAATTTTCCAAGACGCACGCTTACCGGTTTTCCGGTCTCGGGATCTTTTCCTAAAATTCGTTCCCCCACTTCCCTTTCAGCATTTTCAGCAACATCTATTACATGCGGGTGAAACTCACGATAGAACTCTTTCATCATCTTCGTCCATTCCTCATTCCCTTCAGCAATATCATCGAAATCCTGTTCGACCTTGGCGGTAAAGTTGTAATCCAAAATGGTCGAGAAGTGGTTTACGAGAAAATCGTTTACCACCATCCCTACATCAGTGGGCACAAGTTTACCTTTATCGCTTCCCACCGTTTCGGTATGTTTCTTCTCGCTCAGTTTGTTCTTTTTGAGGGTAAACTGAAGGTATTCCCGCTCAGTTCCATCAACAGAACCTTTTTCAATATAATTCCTGTTTTGAATAGTAGAAATCGTGGGCGCGTAGGTAGATGGTCGTCCTATCCCCAGCTCTTCCAGCTTCTTTACCAGGGAAGCCTCGGTGTATCTGTAAGGCGGGCGGGTGAAACGCTCTGTCGCCGTAATGTAATTGTTTTCCAGCTTTTCGTTCACCCTAAGCGCCGGAAGCATTCCTTCCTGCTCCTGTAATTCTTCCTCTTCCTCATCCCTTCCTTCAAGATAAACTTTGAGAAAACCGTCAAATATGAGCACCTCTCCATTGGCAGTGAACTGTTTCTTGTGCTTGTTGGCCTCTATCTTTACATTGGTCCTTTCCAGTTGAGCCTCACTCATTTGGGAAGCGATCGCCCGTTTCCAGATAAGTTCATAAAGCCGCTGTTCATCTTTATCGGCTTTTACGCTATGAGCTGCAAAACTGGTAGGCCGAATCGCTTCGTGGGCTTCCTGGGCACCTTTAGCTTTCCCTTTAAACTGCCTGCTTTTGCTGTATTTTTCCCCGTAAGCCTTCAGAATTTCTTTTTGAGCACCTTTACGGGCATCCTCAGACAGGTTCACACTGTCTGTTCTCATATAAGTTATATGTCCCGCTTCATACAGGCGTTGAGCCATGGTCATGGTCTTGCTCACCGAAAAATATAATTTACGGGCAGCCTCTTGTTGTAAGGTCGAGGTAGTAAATGGTGGTGCGGGTGATTTTTTAGCCGGCTTGGTAGAAAGGTCGGCTACCTTGAATTCGGCTTCAATATTCTGTGACAAGAACTGCTCAGCTTCTGTTCTGGTATCAAAATTCTTAGGAAGTTTCGCTTTAAAGGTCTTGCCTTGTTCATTGGTGAATTCAGCATCAATTCGAAAAGAAGCTTCCGGCTTGAAATTCTGGATCTCACGCTCCCGCTCCACAATAAGCCGAACGGAAACAGACTGTACCCTTCCCGCCGAGAGACCGCCCTTAACTTTTCTCCAAAGCACGGGGGAAAGTTCGTAACCTACAAGACGATCAAGTACCCGTCGTGCTTGTTGGGCATTCACCAGGTTGTAATTAATGTCACGCGGATTTTCTATGGCTTTTAAAATGGCCGACTTGGTGATCTCGTGGAAAACGATCCGTTTGGTCTTTTTCTTGTCCAGGTGTAATTCTTCAGCAAGGTGCCATGCAATCGCCTCTCCTTCCCGATCCTCATCACTGGCCAGCCAAACCATCTCTGCATCTTTGGCCAGGCTCTTCAGCTTTTTGACCACATCTCTCTTATCCTTGGATACTATATATTTAGGAGTAAAATCTCCCTCGGTATCTACCCCCAGTTCTTTGGTGGGCAGATCTGCAATATGACCAAAGCTGGACGCGACCTTGTAATCTTTGCCCAAAAACTTTTCGATGGTCTTTGCTTTCGCAGGGGACTCTACAATCACTAAATTCTTCGCCATAGTATGTATTTTTGTTCTGCAAAAGTATAGGAATTTTTAGATATGCCTCTTAAATTTTCCACAATGGCCGAATAACGTCCGAAATTTGGCTACAATTATTTCCTGTCACTTTGTCACATCCCAACTAAATCTGTATCTTTGCACGTTCAAATACCTATAGGTACTTTTTTGATTTATGGAAAAGATAATAAACGAGAAACAGCAAGGAAATTCACTGGTCACAGAACCTAAAACCGGCAATGCACGTAAGCTGATGATAGAGAGCTATGGTTGCCAGATGAACTTTAGTGACAGCGAGATCGTGGCGTCAATTCTGGCGAAGGAAGGTTTTGATACTACCCAGAATCTCGAGGAGGCAGATCTTGTCCTTATCAATACCTGCTCTATTCGTGACAAGGCAGAACAAACGGTAAGAAAGAGACTGGAGAAATATAATGCCGTTAAGAAGATCAACCCGGGGATGAAGGTTGGAGTACTGGGCTGCATGGCAGAACGCCTGAAAGAAAAGTTTCTGGAAGAAGAAAAGATCGTGGACCTGGTTGTGGGGCCCGATGCTTATAAAGACCTGCCAAACCTTATTAGTGAGGTGGAAGAAGGTCGTAACGCAGTGAACGTGATCCTCTCCAAAGAAGAAACTTACGGGGATATTTCTCCCGTGCGTCTGCAAAGCAACGGGGTATCGGCGTTTGTATCCATTACCCGTGGCTGCGATAACATGTGTACTTTTTGTGTCGTGCCTTTTACCCGCGGAAGGGAAAGAAGCCGCGACCCGCAAAGCATCCTTGAAGAAATAAATGACCTGGCAACACGGGGCTTTAAGGAGGTAACCCTCCTTGGACAGAACGTGGATAGTTATTTATGGTATGGCGGCGGACTGAAAAAAGACTTTAAAAATGCTTCGGAAATTCAAAAAGCAACAGCTACCAATTTTTCCGGACTTTTAAAACTGGTTGCAGAAGCACATCCAAAAATGCGGGTAAGGTTCTCTACCTCCAATCCGCAGGATATGACCCTTGATGTGATTGGGACCATGGCACAATACCCTAACATCTGCAGGTACATTCACCTGCCGGTACAGAGCGGCAGCAACAGGATCCTGAAAGAAATGAACCGTCTGCATACCCGTGAGGAATATTTTGAATTGATCGATAACATCAGGAGGTTGATGCCAGAGTGTGCCATTTCCCAGGACATGATCACCGGATTCCCGACAGAAACAGAGGAAGATCACCAGGATACCCTCTCTTTAATGGAGTATGTAAAATATGATTTCGGATTCATGTTCGCTTATTCAGAAAGGCCCGGAACCATGGCGGCAAGGAAGCTCGAAGATGATGTTCCCGAAGAAGTAAAGAAAAGACGTCTCACAGAGATCGTTAATCTTCAGCAGAAACACAGTCACTTCAGAACTCAGCAGTTCGTGGGGAAAACTGTAGAGGTGTTGATCGAGAAAGAGTCCAAAAAATCTGATGCCCACTGGAGTGGAAGAACTACTCAGAACACTGTTGCAGTGTTTCCCAAGGAAAACTACAAAGTGGGAGATTTCGTCAATGTGAAGATAAATGACTGTACCAGTGCTACCCTTCTCGGAGAGGCGGTTGAGTACAGCGGCAATAATTAGTGAACAGCTGGCAGAAAATGCCATTAAAAGAATTTTGAATTCTCAATTTTGAATCTTGAATTAAAGAATGGAAAGCATTCAGGCAATTAAACAACGTTTCGGCATTTTGGGTAATGACGAAAAGCTGAACCGGGCGGTTGAAAAATCCATCCAGGTCGCACCTACAGATATATCTGTATTGGTAACAGGAGAGAGCGGAGTTGGGAAGGAGAGTATCCCAAAGATCATTCACGCACTTTCCCATCGCAAGCACGGTAAATACATTGCTGTGAACTGCGGAGCCATTCCCGAAGGCACAATTGACAGTGAGTTGTTTGGTCACGAAAAAGGGGCTTTTACGGGAGCCACTCAATCCCGAAACGGTTATTTTGAAGTTGCCGACGGGGGTACAATTTTCCTGGACGAAGTTGGGGAACTACCGTTAACCACCCAGGTCAGGTTGCTCAGGATCCTGGAGAACGGGGAGTTTATAAAGGTTGGCTCCTCAAAAGTGCAAAAAACAGATGTGCGTATTGTTGCCGCCACCAATCTCAATATGACGGAGGCCATCAAAAAAGAAAAATTCAGGGAAGATCTTTATTACAGATTAAGCACGGTTGAAATACACCTGCCGCCTTTGCGGGAACGCAAGGAAGATATTCATTTATTGTTCAGGAAGTTTGCGGCAGATTTTGCCATGAAATACAAAATGCCCACCGTTCGGCTGGAGGATGATGCGGTTGCATTGCTTCAAAAATATCGATGGAATGGGAACGTGAGGCAGTTAAGGAACGTTGCAGAACAAATATCTGTTTTGGAACAGGAACGAAGTATCAATGCTGAAAAACTCAGGGAATACCTTCCGGGCATTGGGAGCAACCTGCCTGCAGTCATCGAGGAGAAGAAAAGGGAAAGCGACTTCAGCAATGAACGGGAGATCCTTTATAAGGTGCTTTTTGATATGAAAAACGACCTTAATGACCTTAAAAAACTTACGCTGGAGCTTATGAAGCATGACAACAGCGAAAAAGTAAAGGAAGAGAACGAAGGCCTTATTGAGAAGATCTACGGAAATAATGATGAGGAGGAAGTAGTTCCTGAAGAGATCACCGACGAACAACTGGAAGTGCTTCAAATTCCGCAGAATAATACTCCCGATAAACAGGATAAATATTACTTTGCAGAAGAAATCGAGGAAGAGGAAACCCTTTCCTTGCAGGATAAAGAACTGGAGCTCATCAAGAAATCCCTGGAACGTCACAACGGCAAAAGAAAGGCTGCCGCAGAGGAACTTGGGATTAGTGAGCGCACCCTTTATCGCAAAATCAAACAATACGACCTTTAAAAAAGCTATTTTCGATACCTATTTATGAAGAAGATCCACTTACTGTTTTTTGGCCTGTTACTCCTGACTTTCCAGTCCTGCGGAATCTATTCGTTTTCAGGTGCAGATACCGGTGCCGCCCAGACCTTCCAGGTAAATTACTTTCAGAATGCAGCAGCCATCGTAGAGCCGGGCATTGACCGAACTTTTACCCTGGAACTTCAGGATCTCATACAGAGCCAGACCAACCTCAACCTTACAGACAACAACGGAGACCTGGTCTATGAAGGGGAGATCGTAGATTATTACGTTGCTCCCATGAGTGCCACCGCAGAAAGTACCGCGGCACAAAACCGGCTGACCATTGTGGTCCAGCTCCGGTTCTTTAACACCCTGGATCCCGATAAGGATCTTGACCGCAGGTTCTCCTTCTATTATGATTATCCTGCCAATGCACAACTTTCAGGGGCAGTTTTGGCAACCGCACTGGAAGAGATTTTCACCCGTATCACCCAGGATATATTTAATGCAACCCTTGCGAACTGGTAATGAAAAAAGAGGAAATAACATACCTGCTCCAAAATCCTGCTGCGATAAGTTTCGGGCAGACGGGCGCGATCAGGGAAATTATTGACCAGTATCCCTTTTTTCAGGCTGCCAGGGCGGTATATTTAAAAGGATTGAAAAATGCCAATAGCCTGCACTACAATAAAGAACTTAAAGTAACTGCCGCCTATACCACAGACCGGGCTGTGCTGTTTGATTTTATCACTTCCGAAGAATTTAACCAGAACCAGATCGCCAGTGAGATAAGGAAACAGGAGCAGCGACAAAAAGATAGGGAGCACCGGGAAGATAAAGAAGAGAATATCACCCTGGACCAGGCCCTGAAAATGAAGTTACGGGAATCTGAACAGGTATTTGATCCCGAATTATTCCGCAGATCTGAAAAAGAACAGAATAAAATTGAAAAGGACAGGAAAGAGGATTCCCTGCAGCTGGGAAGCCCCTTACGCTTTGACAAGAACGAAAATCACTCTTTTACAGAGTGGTTAAAACTAGCGACGGCTAAACCCATCGAGAGGGAAGGCACCGGTGGCAATCAAGAAGATCCAAAATCGAGAAAATACGACCTCATCAATGAATTCATTGCGAAGAATCCGCGGATAGATCCTGCAAAAAACACCAGGAAGATCAATCTGGCCGAGGAGAATATGGCAGGCCCTGAATCCTTAATGACAGAGACTCTTGCCAGGGTATACCTGGAACAGAAAAATTATAAAAAAGCAATACAGGCTTATAAAATTTTAATTTTGAAAAATCCCGAAAAAAGTGGTTTCTTTGCAGACCAAATTCGGGCAATAGAGAAATTACAAGACAATAATAATTAATTATAATGAGCACGTTTACAATCTTTTTAGCACTTATCATAATCGTTGCATTTTTGCTGGTGGTAGTTATCATGGTACAGAATCCAAAAGGAGGAGGACTGTCTTCTGCATTTGGGGGAGGTGCGAATCAAATTGGGGGAGTTCAAAAAACATCTGATTTCCTTGATAAAAGTACCTGGACCCTTGCTACTTTATTATTGGTGCTCATCCTTCTTTCTAACGTGACCATTATGGACAGTGGTTCTGTAGGAGAATCAAAGATCATCAATGGTAGTGAACCAGAAGTTGAAACTAACGTACCTGCTCCAATTCAGCCTCCTGTTGAAAATCCGGGAGAAGAAAACTAAAAAACATACACCCATATATCAAATGCCGGCTTCTGACAAGCTGGCATTTTTTTTTGCCATATGTCAGCATTTTCCAAGTGGCACAATTTTCGTCTTATCCGGTATTCAGTAACGAATTCATTAACTAAAAATACACTTGTAAAATGGCACTAAACATTAAACCTCTTTCAGACAGAGTACTTGTTGAGCCTGAAGCAGCTGAGACTCAAACAGCATCAGGTATCTATATTCCCGAAACAGCAAAAGAAAAGCCTCAAAAAGGCAAGGTAGTAGCAGTAGGCGGCGGTAAAAAAGACCACGACATGACTGTCAAGGTAGGCGACACCGTGCTTTACGGAAAATATTCGGGAACCGAACTTAAACTTGAAGGTAAAGATTACCTTATCATGAGAGAGGATGATATTCTTGCCATAGTATAATACTGTGGTTCATACCGCCTCTTTCCTGACGGCGGTTTTTACCAGAATTTTTTAACAACTAACTAATTCCCTTAGGGGAGAAAAAATACTAAAAATGGCTAAAGACATAAAATATGACATTGAAGCCCGCGACGGGATCAAGCGCGGAGTTGACGCATTAGCAAATGCAGTAAAAGTTACACTGGGGCCAAAAGGCCGAAATGTGATCATCAGCAAATCTTTTGGAGCTCCTGTAGTGACAAAGGATGGTGTAACTGTTGCAAAAGAGATCGAATTAGAAGATGCTCTTGAGAACATGGGTGCTCAAATGGTGAAGGAAGTTGCTTCCAAGACCAATGATATTGCAGGTGACGGTACAACCACCGCTACGGTTCTTGCACAGGCCATTGTTAAAGAAGGTCTTAAGAACGTTGCAGCGGGTGCAAACCCGATGGACCTTAAACGAGGAATTGACAAAGCAGTTGAAGCTTTGACCGCCAACCTTAAGGAGCAAACTCAGCAGGTAGGGGACTCTTCAGAAAAGATCAAGCAGGTAGCTTCTATCTCTGCCAATAACGACGATAAAATTGGAGAGCTGATCGCCCAGGCCTTTGGAAAAGTTGGAAAAGAAGGGGTGATCACTGTTGAAGAAGCTAAAGGAACAGATACCCATGTTGATGTGGTAGAAGGAATGCAGTTTGACCGCGGATACCTTTCTCCTTACTTCGTTACCAACAGCGAGAAAATGACTGCAGATCTTGAAGATCCATACATCCTTATCTACGACAAGAAAATCTCTTCAATGAAAGATTTGCTTCCTGTACTTGAGCCTGTTGCTCAAAGCGGAAAGCCACTTTTGATCATTGCTGAAGATGTTGACGGGGAAGCCCTTGCAACTCTTGTGGTGAACAAACTGAGAGGTTCTTTAAAGATCGCTGCGGTAAAAGCACCAGGATTTGGAGACAGAAGAAAGGCGATGCTTGAGGATATTGCCGTATTGACAGGAGGAACCGTTATTTCTGAAGAAAGAGGGTATACTCTTGAGAATGCAACTATCGATCAATTAGGTACTGCCGAAAAAGTTGCGATTGATAAAGACAATACTACTGTTGTAAACGGTGCCGGTGAGAACGAGGCTATCAAAGCCCGGGTAAACCAGATCAAAGCCCAGATAGAGACTACTACTTCAGATTATGACAAGGAAAAACTTCAGGAGCGTTTGGCTAAATTAGCCGGAGGTGTTGCGGTACTTTATGTAGGTGCAGCTTCAGAAGTTGAAATGAAAGAAAAGAAAGATCGTGTTGATGATGCCCTTCACGCAACCCGTGCGGCTGTTGAGGAAGGAATCGTTGCCGGTGGTGGTGTTGCCCTGGTACGCGCTAAAGCCGTGCTTGCTAACCTTGAAGCTGCGAATGCAGATGAGGCTACCGGTATCCAGATCGTAAGTCGTGCTATTGAAGCCCCACTTAGAACTATCGTTGAAAATGCAGGTGGTGAAGGTTCTGTAGTGATCAATAAAGTACTTGAAGGAAAGGGCAACTTCGGATATGATGCTAAAACTGATACTTACGTTGACATGATGACCGCAGGTATCATCGATCCTAAGAAAGTAACCAGAGTAGCGCTTGAGAACGCTGCTTCAGTTGCCGGAATGATCTTAACTACCGAGTGTTCACTGGTAGACATCAAAGAAGACAACCCCGGTGGCGGAATGCCACAGGGAATGGGCGGAGGTATGCCCGGAATGATGTAAAATAGAATTGAGATATGAGTATTGAGATTTTTATACTCAAATCTTAAGTTAGAATATAAAACCCGCTTCTTTGCTGAAGCGGGTTTTTTTTGCGATACCTTCAAAAGACAGTGTCTTACAAAAAGATCTTTTTGAAGCATCTTATTTTTACACCGGTGCGGCTGAGGTATTGAAACTTTGCACTGCCCTTTGTGCCTGCAGCAGGTGTCTTTGATTGTGATAGATCACCACTCTAAGGGTATCACCCAGCCGAAGTTTGATCCAGCCAGCTATACTGGTCCCGGTTTTTGTACGGGTGAGGCTAACCCTTTCTGCTTTTTTTAAAAGGTCCAGTATTTTATTCTGATCTTCTATAAAATGATCTATTACCTCCTTACCAATGACCTTTCCCAGCGGATTCGAACTTTTCAAAGTTTTCATCTTCCTTGATTCCTGACCAGGACGCATACTCTTTGCGAAGTAATTCCCTAACCTGCCGCTCTTAAAGATCTCCTCTGCAGGAAAAGGGGAAGTGTCGGTCTGTTTCCCAATCTCGGACAGGTAATAGTCTCCATAGAAGTTAAGATGTTCGATACATTCGAGAGCTGTCCAGGAAGCAGGAGCGGTTCTGTAATTAAGTGTTCCTGAAGACTTATTTTTTAATTCTTCAGGAACAACAATATTTTTCAGGGTCAGCTCTCTGAGTTCCCCCAACAAAACGATAGATTGAATTTTCATTCACTTTAAATTATTTCGGGCAGGTTGAAGGAATTAATTAACCTTCAGGAATTCAAAAGCACCTTTGCGCAAATTTATCCCGTGCTCTAAATATGCTTTTAGGCAGGCCAGGAAATTGGCCCATCCCTCAGTATTCTGGGCCAGCCACTTGATTCCGGTTTCATCCGGTTCCATTTCCCCTTCGGTCACTCTCGCAAGGGTGGAATTCCCGTTCATGGGTAGCAGGGTGATTTCTACCAACAGTTTTTTATCTTTTGACCCTTCCCATTGAAAGGAAATATATTCATCTGTAGTGATCTCTACTACCTCTATTTCAACCCACTCATCAAATTCCGGGAATTTCCATTGCAGGGTTTTCCCCTCTTCCATCCTTCCCGAACTTTCAGCAATAAAATAATTAGACATATTATCGGGCTCCAGAATTGCCTCAAAGACATCGTTCACCGGCCTTGCAATCTGGATAGCGGTACTTATTTTAAGTTTCTCCATGAATAAATGTTCATTTATAAGATTTTAATTTTTGTTTTCCTCTTTGGTATAACTCACCATCCAGTTGACACCAAATTTATCTGTGAACATCCCGTAGTAGCTTCCCCAAAAGACATCACCAACAGGCATGATCACATTTCCACCTTTAGAAAGACCATTAAAAATCCGATCTGTCTCTTCTTTGCTGTCAAGACCGAGAGAAACGGAAAAATTATTTCCTATCACCAGTGCCGGACCCATTTCACCCGTCGTATCACTACCCATCAGAGAGTTGCCATGGCCTACTGGCAAGGATACGTGCATGATCTTGTTCTTGTGCTCTTTAGGAATTATCATTCCTTGGTTTTCGGGAATCTCAGAAAATCTTCCGAGATATTCGAATTCCCCACCCAATACTGATCTGTAGAATTTAAAAGCCTCCTCGCAGTTGCCGGGAAAAGTCAGATAAGGATTTAAAATCGCCATTTGTTATTGGTTTACAGTTGCTTATCTAACTAAGTTAGAAATTTGTCACGAGAAAAGAAAAGCCTGCTGCCCAAATAAAAATAAAAAAGTCATCCCGGGGGATGACTTTTTTATAATTCTATAGATCGATTGTCAGGAAACCGCTTTCAACCGTTTGATTCCGGATTTATCCAGTTTCTCTTCAGCATACTCCCTGTCAACAACCAGTTTGTTATTCTTGCCTTCAGGCATTTCAAACATGGCATCTGTAAGGATGGCTTCACAAAGGGAACGCAACCCACGTGCCCCCAGTTTATATTCTATCGCCTTATCTACAATAAAATCAAGTGCCTCATCTTCAATGGTAAACTCAATATTATCCATCTCGAACAGTTTTTGATACTGCTTGATAATGGCATTTTTAGGTTCGGTCAAAATTGAACGAAGGGTTTTCTTATCGAGTGGGTTCATATGGGTAAGCACCGGCAAACGCCCTATGATCTCAGGAATAAGTCCAAAATCCTTCAGGTCTTTAGGGATTATATACTTAAGAAGGTTCTCACGTTCAATGGCATCATCGGTCTTGGAGGCACTAAAGCCAACAGCCTGCATATTAAGCCTTTTGCTGATGTTGCGTTCAATCCCGTCAAAGGCACCACCGGTTACAAACAGGATGTTCTCTGTATCTACCTCGATGAATTTTTGATCAGGGTGTTTTCTACCTCCTTTGGGCGGTACATTCACCGTGGTCCCTTCCAAAAGTTTCAGTAAAGCCTGTTGTACCCCTTCGCCAGATACATCACGTGTGATTGAAGGGTTGTCGCTTTTACGGGCAATCTTATCGATCTCATCTATGAAGACGATACCGTGTTGTGCTTTTTCAAGGTTATAATCTGCAGCCTGTAGTAATCTGGTAAGGATACTTTCCACATCCTCCCCCACGTATCCTGCCTCGGTCAATACGGTGGCATCAACGATGGCAAGCGGTACATTGAGCATTTTGGCAATGGTCTTGGCCATAAGGGTCTTACCGGTACCGGTCTCCCCAACCATGATTATGTTACTTTTCTGGATCTCAATATCATCATCTGTCACCGGTTGCAGCAATCTTTTATAATGATTGTACACCGCTACAGAAAGTACTTTTTTAGTGTGTTCCTGGCCTATTACATACTGGTCAAGAAAAGACTTTATAGCCTGTGGCTTTCTTAATTTAAGTTCTGAAGATAGCTCACTGCTCCCCTCCTGTTTTGATTCTTCAATAACAATACCGTGCGCCTGCTCAATACAGCGGTCACAAATATGTGCGTCCAGGCCTGCGATGAGCAAATTGGTTTCCGGTTTTTTCCTTCCACAAAAGGAACATTCTAATTCTTCTTTCGCCATAAATTTTTTATTGCAGTTTTCGCGGCACGAAAACTTTATCTCTACATTCTTCTAAAAAGAACTTTTAGGTTCTTGATAAAACTTCATCAATCATTCCATATTCAAGGGCCTTATCGGCCTTCATCCAATAGTCCCGGTCACTGTCATTTTCAATCTTGTCATAAGATTGGCCGGAGTGTTTTGCGATGATCTCATATAATTCCTTTTTAAGGGTAAGGATCTCACGGGCGGTGATTTCAATATCACTGGCCTGCCCCTGTGCCCCACCTAACGGCTGGTGGATCATCACACGTGAATGCGGCAGTCCGCTTCGTTTTCCTTTTTCACCGGCACATAATAAAACCGCTCCCATTGAAGCCGCCATTCCTGTACAGATCGTTGCAACGTCGGGTTTGATGAACTGCATCGTATCATAGATCCCGAGGCCTGCATAAACCCCTCCTCCCGGAGAGTTGATATATATCTGAATATCCTTGGAGGCATCTGTACTCTCAAGGAACAACAATTGTGCCTGAATAATGTTGGCTACCTGGTCATTGATAGCAGTACCCAGGAAGATAATACGGTCCATCATCAGCCTGGAGAAAACATCGAATATGGCAATGTTCATCTGCCTTTCTTCAATGATATTCGGGGTCATCCCCATAGGGTTCATGCTGCTAACGATCTTGTTGTAATAGTTACTGTTGATACCGTGATGTTTGGTAGCATATTTCTCAAATTCTTTTCCGTAATCCATTTAAAATGTATTTTCTGTTTAACCGGTTTAAAAAGGTTTTTCGGGCCTAAAACCGTCCCTTTTTTAGTTGCCAAAAAAGGCGTTATCCCGCATTTGGTCTAACGCCTTAAAGATATAAGTATTAATTTATAAAAGTTCTATTGATAAACTTCTTTAACAAATTCTTCATATGTTACCTCTTTCTCCTCAAGGTTTACTTTCTCTTTGTAAAGCTCAAGTAGTTTCTGGTTCATCAACTGCTCAGAAAGGCGTTTCACCTCATCCTGGCGTGAAAGGATACGGGCAGCGATATCATCCAGTTCTTTTTCCTCCGGGTTCATCTGTCCAAACTGGGCCATTTGTTCCCTGATACGGTCTTTGGCGAAAGCTTTAAGATCCTCGAATTTTACTTCGAGTTTATGATCAGCTATCAACTTCCCTTCAATTAACTGAAATCTAAGTCCTTTTTCGCTTTTCTCATATTCCTCACGGGCTTCTTCTTCTGAAAGCTCTTTTTCTCCTGCAGTCTGTATCCACTTCTGAAGGAATTCCTTCGGAAGGTCGAACCTGGTGTTTTCAATAAGCATTTCGGTCACATCGTTAAGCAATTGCTGGTCGCCCTGCTGCCCGAATTGTTTGGCAGCATCTTCTTTGATCTTATCTTTAAGTTCGGTTACCGAAGTTACTTCCCCTTTTCCGAAGAGCTTATCAAACAGTTCCTGGTCAAGATCTGCCAACTCCTGCTGGTTGATCTCAGAAACGGTGAATTCCACCTCCACATCAAGATCGTGTGCCTTATCATGCTCTACCTGAAGGAATTCCATAAGGTCGTGATCATCTTCAAAAAGCCCTTTGGTCTTTACAGTGATCACATCACCGGCTTTGGCCCCAATGAATTTATCTTTGTTCTTCTTGCCTTTTATTTTTTCTATGGGTAATGTTGCTTTGGCTTCAATACCCTCCTCTTCATTCTTAAAGGTACCCGTTACCTGGTCACCTTCCTCAGCTACTTCTTTAGAGATAAGTTTCCCATACTGCTTCTGAAGGGTTTTCACCTGGTTCTCAACCATCTCCTCACCGGCTACGATCTTATAATGGGTGATAGGTTCCTTATTCTCCAGACTTACTTCGAACTGCGGAGAAAGCCCCAATTCAAATTCAAAAGTATAGGTGTCGTTGTCCCAGTCAAAATTCTCCTGCTCTTTAGGCAACGGATTTCCAAGAACATCAAGTTTCTCTTCGGTAAGATATTTGTTGAGGGCGTCCTGAAGTAATTTGTTCACTTCATCAACCAATACTGCCTTCCCATACTGTTTCTTCACCATTCCCATAGGCACATGCCCTTTCCTGAAACCGGGAATATTGGCATTCTTACGGTAATCCTTTAAGACCTTTTCAACTTTGCCACTGTAGTCTTCTTTGGTAATATCTACCTTCACTACCGCATTCAGCTCATCGATATTCTCTCTCGTTATATTCATTATAAACTCTTATAAAAATTGGTTTGCAAAAGTACAACTTTTTTAAGAGCAAGCAAAGTTTCAAAAACCTGAAATTCAGAAGGCTTTATTTCTTTTCGGCAATGGAGTAGAACAAGGATTGAAAAATAGATAAAAGGACGCTAAAGAGCAACGCGATCCAGAATCCCGACACATCAAAACCACTTACAAAGGCATCAACCAGCAGAATGATAATGGCATTGATCACAATAAGGAACAAGCCAAGGGTAAGAATGGTGACCGGCAGGGTAAGTAAGATCAATACCGGTTTTACAATAAAATTGAGAAGCGCCAACACCAGGGCCACAATTATAGCAGTAAGGTAACCTGCAACGGTCACCCCCGGTAGGAATTTGGCAAGAAAAACGACCACTACGGCCGTTAACAGAATTCGCAATATAAAAGTCATAGGTTGGTTTTAAAACCAATATACGATTTTTCCAAAAGAAAAACGCCGGAGGTTATCCGGCGTTTTAAATATTTAAAGAACATATACTATTGAGCTACATCATTGCTTACAGTAATAGTTCCGTAGTTACCCACATTAACTTTCGGAACGGTAGCGCCATATTTTGCATTGATAGCGTCTATCATTCTATTTGCAAGTATGGCTGAACCTCTTGGGGTGAGATGAATACCATCTAAAGAAAAAGCTCCTCCGGTGACAAATTCTGCGGTTACAAGTCCCCCGTCATATGGGATCCCACCGGTAGCCATTTGCTGGATAATCTCATTGACATCCACATAGGCCAAACCTTTTTGCTGGGCGATTCCCTGTATTGAAGTGTTAAAGGCCATACGTGCAGTATTAAGCATGTTAACTTCATCTTCTGTGAGTACCAGCTCATCTTTCATTGGGAAAGTGATGCCTGTTACAGCCAGTTGACCTGCCTGTTCCTGTGGCAGTCCTGCCAGCATCCACGCCTGTACAGCTGCCATATTCACCTCTGCAATTGCACCTGCACTGGTCAACAGTACTCTGTCGTCAGCTGTGGCTTGTCTTGCCTGCCCGAATTGTACTCCATACTGTTCTGCCAGGGCCTCAGGATAACCGGCCTGCATCAATGCTCCCTTAATTTGCATAGAAATATCTGTAAGGGCTTCATCTATTATCACTAAAGGACTCGCACCTGCCGGGTTAAATTCTATGGTATATTCGGTTTCAGCGATCTTGTTGCCTTCAGCATCAAATTCCTGCGTTCCTCTTACTGCGGAGATGATCTGGTTAAGACCGGCAAAACTTTCATTCAACGCAGGGATCATAGGTCCAAAATCAGGATCTGCAGGGCTAAGCGGCGCATAAGGCACCCTGGTAAAGAAAGGTGCTACGGTAACATCAGGAACGGCATTCACCACTCCTTCTTCGGCACCAGCTGCTATCAAATCGTCTACCACTTGGGAATATACCCCGGCAAAAACCATTGGATTCGTAATATCATTACTCCCGTAATTAGCCGGGCTTTCGGTGGCGGTCTGGACTACTCCTGCCCCACCTGAAGTAGCAAAGCTTAAAATATCGTTCTTGCCTATCCATAGACTAAAGAAGGTTGGATTTTGAGCTATTGCATCCTCAAGAATAGTTGCATTGGGAGAGGAGGCAAAACGGGCAAAATAAGGATTTGCCTGGCCGGCTTCCACTCCCGCTGCATTTCCATAACCTTCTGCAAACAGGTGAAAACTTTTCATTCCTGGCACCCCCATATTGTTGAAGGGCCCTGTAAGGACATTGGTTACTTCGGTAGTAGGCGTAGCATCTAAATTTTTGGGCATTGCATTCCCTTCAGCGTCAAAAGCCAAAACTAATCTCGTATCAAAACCTTCGATTTGATTTCCATTCAGCAAAAGTCCACCGTAATTATCAGCCATTAATGGCTGAGTGAAGTCGCCTCCACCGGCTTTTGCAAATTGATTGGCAAGAATGTTAGGATAAGAAGCTTCCTGGGCAGTTATGTACAAAGCATTATCTGCATATCCCGAAGTAATGGAATTTCCTATTGCCACAAAATTAGAAAAATCGGCATCCCCACTGGTATATGCGTCATTAGCATCTACCGGATTTTCGAAATCGGGCTCACAGGCCACCATTCCAAGGGCAAGTATCCCGATATATTTTATATAGTTTTTCATTGTATAGGATCTTTTTATTAAAGTTTGTAAGTCACCCCTAGTCCGGGAATAAAGGCCACAGATTTATAGGTACCTCCAAAAGGTACATTTTGTCCATTCTCATCAACGTAATGATCATAAGAAGCATCAATCTCATCAAATCTTATATAGGCAAAAGAAGCGTCAATTGCGAGTCTTGAAGTCACATCAAGAGACAGACCTGCGGTGAAGCCCATAGAATCATTTCGCGGAGTTTCGGGTGCGAAATATCCGGGTTGCACGGGGGATTCGTCTAAGTAATATCCGGCACGAAGCACCAGTTTATCGGTAGCGTTATACTGAGCCCCAAATCTCCAGGTATTGGAGTCTTCATAGTTGCGGGCATTTTTTGAAACGGTTCCGTTAGCAAATCTGATATCCAAAGATTCATACACTTCCCAGAAAGTGCGGTTGAAATCAAAAGCAAAAAGCCATTTATCATTGAACTGGTAGGACAATCCTACAGTAAGTTCGGCCGGCAAAGGCAACTCGGCGCTAAATGAAGTATCGCTGTATGGCAAAAGAGGGGAGTTGGGAACATTTTCGAAATCTGCATCCCCGCCTTCAGCATTCATAATGATCTCAGAACGATAGTTCACTCCAACACGAAGATCTTCAGTAGCCGTGAACATAGCCCCTACAGACCAACCCCACTCATTAACACCCGAGGCATCAATGGTAACATTAGAACGGTTCCCTTCAGTATCGGTAAGGGTACGGGTAAGGTTACGATTAAAGTTAACAGATCCTGTCACGAAGATTGGCCCACCCCCGATGCTCAGGAAATTGGCAACTTTGAAAGAAACCAAAGGCTGAATATAGATCGCCTGAAGTTCAATATTATTCACCAGGTGAGAACCGGCCCAGTCATCCTCCCACTTAACGGTGCTACCATAAGGAGTGTAGATACTTAGGCCCAGGGACATCCAGTCTTTAAGTTTATAGGCTGCATTGAAATAGAATGGGGTTCCTGCAGGATTATCTGTACGGTGGATCTGCCCGGTATCTTCATTTTGCCAGGCCACGTCAGAAAAAACGGCGCTCACCCCGGCAGAAATAGTAAGTTGATCTTCAAGATATACCAGTCCCGCAGGGTTAAAGAAGCCCAGTTCGGCACTGTTAACAACGGCAACCCCGGTGTGCCCCATGGCAAGCGCACGCTGCCCCTGGACACTTACCCGATAACCGCCGGCATAGGTTACGGCGCTTGCCAGTGCAAACACCATCAAGAATAAAAGTTTTCTCATAATTAGGATTAAAGATTAAAATATTCGGATCATTGGTTCAAAAATAGCACAAAATAGATATAATGCAAGAATAACTGTCATTTTATTATGCGTGCACAATAAAAAGATAAAATGATTACAGGAAATTCATTACGGCCTGTAAAAAGGCCTTTTTATTCTCAGCGTGTACCCAGTGCCCTGATTTAGGAATAGTGACTACTTCAGCTTCCGGAAAATGTTTTTCAATTAGCCGTTCATCCTCCACGGTTATGTAATCAGATCTTTCACCCCGAATAAATAAGGTGGGTTTGTTATATACAGCATCGGGATCCAGGGCCTGGCCTACTTCCTCAATGTTTTTAATTAATGCCTCCAGGTTTAACCTAAGTGCCAATCTGGTTTTTGTTTTCCAGTAAAGGTTTTTCAGGAGAAAAAGGCGAATACCCTCCTCTTTTACATATTCTGCGAGCAGGTCTTCTGCCTCACCCCTTGAAGAAAGACTGGCCTCTTCTATCGCCTGCAATCCTTCAAGGATCTGCTGGTGGTGTGGGGCGTAATATTTGGGAGCGATATCTACAACGATAAGTTTATCCAGGATATGAGGAAAAAGGGCCGCAGCGGTCATAGCTGTTTTTCCACCCATAGAATGCCCAAGAAGGATACAGTTCGCCAGCGAGTGGGAATCTATATATTCTTTTAGGTCACGGGCCATAACCAGATAATTGAACTCTTCACTGTGAGGACTTCTACCATGGTTTCGCTGGTCGATCAAATGTACTTCATAACCCGCACCGGCCAATTCCTTTCCAACGGTTTTCCAGTTGTCGCTCATTCCCAGGAATCCATGCAGGATCAAAATGGGTTTTCCTTCTCCTAAAACAGTAGCATGTAATTTCATTAATCTTTCAGAAGTTTTAGATATTGGCCAATCACATTTTCAAGTCCCATGTAGATAGATTCCGCAATAAGGGCATGTCCTATGGAAACCTCCAGTAATCCGGGAATATTTTCTTTAAAGAACCTGATGTTTTGCAGAGAAAGGTCGTGGCCGGCATTAATT
The DNA here is from genome assembly GCF_042684505.1 of Salinimicrobium flavum. Classification (NCBI taxonomy): domain Bacteria; kingdom Pseudomonadati; phylum Bacteroidota; class Flavobacteriia; order Flavobacteriales; family Flavobacteriaceae; genus Salinimicrobium; species Salinimicrobium flavum. Next base: position 961,992 of record NZ_JBHULT010000006.1, on the reverse strand, counting down.
CCCAGTCCAAGTTCCCCGGCGATCTCTGCACAACGGGTATAAGGTTCGACAGCAGCCTTATTACCTTTAGCATACTGAGTGGCGAATTCCTCGGTATAAAGTTCGATCCTGTCAGTTCCGGTTTTTACCGCTCCTTCAATCATCTTTGGGTCAGGATCGACGAAAATGGAGGTGCGAATACTGTTATTTTTGAACTCAGCGATGATCTCTTGCAGGAAATCCCGGTGTTTGATCGTGTCCCAACCGGCATTCGAGGTAATGGCATCTTCAGCATCGGGGACAAGGGTGACCTGCTCGGGTTTTGCCCTAAGTACCAGGTCTACGAATTGTTTTATGGGGTTCCCTTCAATATTGAATTCAGTATAAACAATGGGTCTAAGATCAAAAACGTCCTGGTACCTGATATGCCGCTCATCGGGCCTTGGGTGTACGGTGATGCCTTCTCCCCCAAACCTTTGTACGTCTTTAGCCACCTGCACCACGTTGGGAACGTCGCCTCCCCGGGAGTTTCTAAGGGTCGCGATCTTGTTTATATTTACACTTAACTTGGTCATTTTTCGCAGTTATTTCAAACAAAAATACAAAGTTGAATAGGCAAAAAAGTACTTTATTTTAATTAATTTGCAGAAAAATCGAGGCGTTATGAACATACAGCCGTATATTATTAATGAGATTGAAATCCCGGAGACTACCTCGAAAATCGGGGACCTGCAGTCTATTTTAGACCAGGTGAGCTACACCCATATACCGGTGCAAAACAAGGGAATTTATGTGGGGAGTATGTCTGAAAATGATATTCATTCCTTTGATGCCTCGAAAACCGTTGAACACTACCACTATGCCCTTGAGGGGTTTTTTGCCCGGGAGAGCGACAACTGGCTGGATGTACTCCATGCTTTTTCCAGGAACCAGTGTAATATAATTCCGGTACTTGATGAAGAGAATAAATACCTTGGATATGTTGAATTGCATGACATCATGAACCTTTTCACTGAAACCCCTTTTCTGAATAACCCCGGTGGGATATTGATCGTGGAAAAGGGCTATAAGGACTACTCCTTCAGTGAGATCTGCCAGATCGTGGAATCTAACGGAGCTCACGTATTAGGTGCATTTCTTTCGAATATTGAGGACGATCTTGCGCAGATAACCGTTAAAACCGGAATTACCCCTATTAATACCTTGCTTCAAACCTTCCGCAGATATGGATACAAAGTAATATCCTCCCACCAGGAAGATTCATACTCTGCTGATTTAAAGGACCGCTCCAGATACCTGGATAAATACCTAAATATTTAAACATGAAGATAGGTATCTATGGTCAATTCTATCATGTCAATTCCAGTGTCTATATTGAAGAACTGCTCAATGTACTCGATCATGAAGAAATTGAGATCGTTATTGAAGAGGAGTTCCTGAAGCTGATCGAACAAAATCAAAGCATCGAAAAAGGCTTTAGCCACATCAAGACCTTTACAAAACTGGATGACTCCTATGATGTGTTTATGAGCGTGGGTGGTGACGGAACCATTTTAAAGGCGATAAATTATATCAAGGACCTCAACATCCCGGTAATGGGTATAAATACCGGCCGCCTTGGTTTTCTTGCCACGGTAAATAAGGAGAACATTCGCGGCACCATTGCCAGGCTCATCAAAAAAGAATACACCATTTCTGAAAGAACACTTTTGTGCATGAGGACAGAGCCTGAAGATAAAGACCTCTGCGACAGTAATTATGCTCTTAACGAGATCGCGGTAAGCAGGAAGAACACCACCTCCATGATCACCATTGAAACCTGGCTTGATGAAGAATACCTCACGGCGTATTGGGCAGATGGCCTTATCATTTCAACCCCTACGGGTTCTACCGGATATTCCCTTAGCTGCGGAGGCCCGGTGATCACCCCCGCGACTAAAGCCCTGGCCATTACCCCTATTGCACCCCATAATTTGAATGCCCGCCCTTTGATCATTAAAGACAATACAAAGATCACTTTAAAGGTCTCTGGAAGAGAAGATGAATACCTGGTCTCTATGGACTCCCGTATCGCTACCCTAAAGAAAAATACGACGGTTACCATAGAGAAAGCCCCTTTCAAAATTAAAATGATACAATTCACCGGAGACACCTTTTTAAAGACCCTTCGGAAAAAACTCTTATGGGGAGAAGACAAGCGCAATTGAACAATAAAAACCTCTGAAAGTTGTTAATGCTTAAGTACAAATCCGCTCAAATTATTGTGGAGCAAACATTATTGTTATATTTGCAAACTTTTGAAAACCTATGAGGTATATAGTTGTTATGGTCCTTATGTTCTTTTTTGGCAACCAGGCATATTCCCAGAATTTTGAGATTGGCCCTTTTATAGGAGGCGCGAATTACATAGGGGACGTGGGCAACTCTACCTATATAAGGCCCAGTAATCTCGTCTTTGGCGGGCTGGTAAAATGGAACCGAAGTGACAGGCATGCCTTCAGGCTATCACTGCTTTACGCAGAGATTGAGGCTGATGACGCAAACTCTCACGACACCCGCCGGCAACAAAGGGGGTATTCCTTTTCCAATACCATAGCCGAAGCTTCCCTTGGCCTTGAATTCACTTTTTGGGAATGGGATCTGCACGCGAATACCTACCAGTCTACCCCATATCTCTATACCGGCATCAATTATTATCACGCCAAGCATTTTATGCTGCGCAACAGGGCGTATACGAACCCTGCCAACAACGAATTGGAGGAGGCAGGCAATAACTGGGAATTTTCCGTCCCTTTAGTGATGGGCTATAAACAAACCCTGACCAATTTTATGGCCGGCGGCATTGAGATAGGCGCCCGTTATACGTTTACAGATAACCTGGACGGTAGTCAGCCTTCAGAAGTAAACGGAGAATACAACCGTTGGAACTTCGGGAATTCCAACACCACAGACTGGTATGTATTTACCGGCATCTACCTAACTTTCAACTTCGGAAGAGGAGCTGACTGCTTCAACAAATACTAATATGAATTTTAAAGAAAAGATCGATCCCGAAAAATTACCGCAACACATAGCCATCATCATGGATGGCAACGGCAGGTGGGCCAAAAAGCAGGGATTGGTTCGTGCAATGGGGCATGAAAAGGGCACAAAAGCCGTACGCGAGGTGGTGGAGGCCAGCAGTGAAACAGGTATCAAAAACCTTACTTTATATGCATTTTCCACAGAGAACTGGAACCGACCCAAGCGTGAAGTTGACACCCTTATGAAGCTATTGGTCTCCTCGCTTAAAAAGGAGATCAAAACTCTTCAGGACAATGACATTAAGCTGAATGCCATAGGTTGTCTCGAAAATTTACCTGCAAAAGCAAATAGGGAACTTGAAGAAGTGATCAAAAAAACCAGCGGCAATAACCGCATGACGCTTACACTCGCTTTAAGCTATGGTTCAAGGGAAGAACTTACCCATGCAATAAAAGAAATTGCCGAAAAAGTCAAAAACGACGAGATTTCCTCGAAAGCTATTGATGAATCGGTTATAAATGAGCATCTTTACACCCGAAATTTACCCGATGTAGATCTTTTGATCAGGACCAGCGGGGAACAGCGCATTAGCAACTTCCTTTTATGGCAAATTGCTTATGCAGAGTTATATTTTTCAGAAATACTATGGCCGGATTTCCGTAAGGAGGATCTTTTTGAGGCCATTTATAATTATCAAAACAGAGAACGAAGATTTGGAAAAACAAGTGAGCAACTTAGTTAGTGCATCTACAACAAAGAATATAATAGCACTCCTGGCATTTTGCCTTTTTTACAGCATCCATTCACAAGCACAGGACCTGCCACTTGCAAATGGCAAAGAATACATCATAGGAGATATAAATGTTACGGGTACCGTTTCTTATAACGAGCAAACCGTGATTGCCTTTACAGGATTAAAGAAAGGTGAAAAGATTTACATTCCCGGGGACAGGATCAGTAAAGTTTTGAAAAAACTCTGGGATCTGGGACTTTTCAGCGACATCAACATTTATGTGACCAGTATAGAAGGAGACACGGCCAACCTTGAACTGGAGATCCAGGAAGTACCTGCCCTGGCCGACGTAAAGATTCAGGGGGTAAAGAAAAAACAACAGGAGGAATTGATCAAGGAAAATAAGCTCACGCCAGGTGCGAAGGTCACCGAGAACCTCCTTACCACCACTAAGAATTATATTGAAAACAATTACAGGGAAGACGGTTACCTCAACACAAAGGTCTATATCAATGCCGTTCCTGCCGAAGATACGACCGGCGCAAATTTAATGAACCTGGTTGTCAATATTGACAAAGGGGAAAGAGTGAAGATTGAAGATATTGAATTCGAAGGCAACGAGGCACTTTCAAACGGATTCCTAAAACGTCAAATGAAAAAGACCAAAGAACAAAACTTCTTTAGGTTCTGGAAAAGGTCAAAGTTTATACCTGAGGATTACGAAACAGATAAAGAGAATATCCTTGACGCCTATAAGGAAAGAGGCTACCGTGATGCCCGTATTGTTTCAGACACGCTCATCAAAAGAGATGAAGACGACGTGGCGCTTAGGCTTAAACTCGAAGAAGGGAATCAATATTACTTCGGAAATATAAATTTCGTGGGGAACAGCGTATATTCAGACGCTGAGTTGCAGAGAACCCTTGGAATAAGCAAGGGAGATGTATATAACGGGGTTTTATTGGAAAAACAGATCGCCGATGAAACCAAACCCGATGCGAATGACCTTACCAACAAATACCAGAACACCGGTTACCTGTTCTCCAACATCAACCCTGTTGAAGTAAAGGTCTACAATGACACTATTGACTTTGAAATAAGGATAAGGGAAGGAAAAGTGGCTTATTTTAACGATATTTCGGTAGTAGGTAACGACAAGACGAAAGATCACGTGATCTACCGGGAGATCAGGACCAAACCGGGAAACAAATACAGCAAAGAGGACGTAGTAAGAACGGTTAGGGAACTTGGGCAGTTGGGATTCTTTGATGCCGAAAACCTGAAGCCTGACTTCAAGAATGTAGATCCCAACAGCGGAACACTTGACCTTGAATACTCTGTAGTTGAAGCCGGTGCCAGCCAGATAGAGCTTCAGGGTGGTTATGGTGGAGGTGGTTTCGTAGGAACCCTTGGCCTTTCGTTCAATAACTTCTCTCTTGCAGGACTGTTTGACAAGGAAGCTTATAAACCATTACCTATGGGAGACGGACAAACCCTTTCCCTGCGGGCACAAGCCAGTACATATTATCAAACCTACAGCCTTTCATTCTCTGAACCCTGGTGGGGAGGAGTTAAACCTAGAAGACTCTCTCTCTCATTACAACATACAGAACAATATTTTTATGACTACCGCAACAGGAAAGCAGATAAGGATCGTAAGTTCTCTATATCTGGGATAACTCTTGGACTTGCCAAAAGGTTAACGGTGCCAGATGACTTTTTTGTCTTATCACATGCCGTTGCCTTTCAACATTACAACCTTAGCAATTACAACACCGGTTTATTCACTTTTGGAGACGGATATTCCAACAACCTTTCCTACACTGTAGGTTTAACCAGGGATAATACCTTTACCAATCCTATCTTCCCTATGGGAGGTTCGAAATTTGAAATACTGGCAAAATTTACACCACCTTATTCCCTTTTCAATGATGTAGATTATGCAAACCTGGACAAAGAAAGAGAGTTCCAGCTTGAAAATGAAGACGGGGTACTTACCCAGGGCGCATATAACTCTGCGGGTCAACTGGTGCCAACCCGGCCTTTGAGAGCAGGCGAAGAGCCTATTGGAGACCCGGCCAAGATTGACCAGGAAAAGTATAAGTGGCTGGAATTCTACAAAATAAAGTTCAATGGAACATGGTATGAGAATTTATTTGCTAAATTAGTAATGCGCGCTCATGCCGAATATGGATTCCTGGGAGCATATAATAATGATAGGGGAATTCCTCCTTTTGAAAGGTTCTACCTTGGAGGTGACGGAATGGGAACTTACAGCCTTGATGGCAGGGAAGCCATAGCCATGAGAGGTTATCCTAACCAATCATTGGTGCCGGTGAACCGTGGCAGCATGAGCAGGGCTTCAGATAATGACGGAGCAACAATTTATAACAAATACTCGCTTGAATTAAGGTATCCAATTACCCTTAAGCCAACCGCATCTATATATGCTTTAACCTTTGTGGAAGCAGGTGCCTCTTATGATGGGTTCAGGAATTTTAACCCGTTCGAGGTTAACAGATCTGCGGGTGCAGGACTACGAATATTTATGCCTGCATTTGGATTACTGGGTATTGATTTTGGATATGGATTTGATCCTGTTCCGGGTGAGACCAAGAAAAACGGTTGGGAAACTCACTTTATAATTGGACAACAGTTTTAATTTGGCACGGTATTTTCTAATAGCTATGTAACTATGAAAAGATCAATTTTAGCCCTCGCTCTAATTTTTGCCGGTTTCACCGCAAATGCACAGCAAACGGTGAGAATTGGTTATGTAGACATGGAATACATCTTGCAGAACGTTCCTGAATATCAGGAAGCCTCTGCTCAACTTGAGAGAAAGGTCCAGCAATGGAAAAAGGAAGTGGAGACCGAACTTAGCAGGATTGAAAAGATGAAACAGGAGTTGGCCAATGAAAAACCGCTTCTAACCAGTGAGCTCATTGAAGAACGTGAAGACGAAATTAGGTTTGAGGAAGAAAAGATCCTTGAATACCAGCAGAAAAGGTTCGGGCCCCAGGGGGACCTCATTACCCAGAAATTACAACTGATAAAACCTATTCAGGATCAGGTATTTGTCGCGGTACAGGAAATTGCAGAAGCAAGAAAATACGATCTTATCTTCGATAAATCGGCAGATGTGATCACCCTTTATGCAGCTGAGAGGTTGGATGTAAGTGACCAGGTGCTGAGAAGTATTACCAGAGCTTCAAACAGGGAGCAGCTGGAGTCAAGAAGAGAAAAGCAGGATCTGCTGAGAAGTGAAGACAAGACTGTAGAACAGGATGCCGAGGTCACTGAAAGGAAAAAGATCCAGGAAGCAAGAAAGAATGAGCGGGAGGCCTTGCTTGAAGAAAGAAAACGTTTAAGAGATTCTGTAAGGACAGCCAAGCAGAAGGAATATGAAGAGAGAAGGGCAAAATTGCTGGAAGAGCGTCAAAGGAAAAAAGATTCCGTAGCAAAAGCCCGGGAACAGAAAAAAGAAGATAACAATTAACCCCGCCGGATATTCGGCCAGATATAAACAGAAATTAATAACTCAACAATTAATACTTTTAAAATGAAACAATTCAAGACCTTTTTAATAGCTGCAGCCCTAATTTTCGGTGCAACTTCTTTCGCAAACGCTCAGACAAAGGTGGCTCATATCGCTACCCAGGAGTTGATCGAACAGATGCCCACCTATAAATCAGCTATGAATCAGTTGGAGAAGCTGCAGAAGACTTATGATACTGAGATAAAGGACATGGTGACTGAAGCTCAAGGTACCATGAAAAGATATGAAACTGAAGCTCAAACCAAGACTGATGAGGAAAATGCAAAAAGAGCAAACGAACTTCAGCAAACACAGAGAACCATAGGTGAATACCGCCAGAATGCAATGCAGGAACTACAAAAGAAGGAAATAGAGCTTCTTAAGCCTGTACTGGAAAAAGCACGTACCACCATTCAAAAGGTTGCCCGTGCAAAAGGATTTGACTATGTACTTGACTCTACTACCGGAACAGGGGTGATCATGGCAGATGGATACGATCTTATGCCCGATGTAAAGAAAGAATTGGGAATCTAATCTTTTGAAAAAATAAATCTTTAAAAACTGCGCATCAATGATGCGCAGTTTTTATTTTTACACCAATGAGCAAAGACAGTCCTATTGGCATTTTTGATTCTGGGGTAGGCGGAACTTCCATCTGGAAGGAGATACATGAACTCCTCCCCCTGGAACATACCATCTATCTCGCTGACAGTGATAATGCTCCCTATGGCGAAAAACCGGAAGAAGAGATAAAACGCCTCAGCGTAAAAAATACTGAAAAACTCCTTGAAATGGGAGCCAAGATCATAGTGGTTGCATGTAATACCGCAACCACCAATGCCATTAAACACCTGCGCTCCACCTATAACCTTCCCTTCATAGGAATAGAACCGGCCATAAAACCGGCAGCCCTTTACAGCAGGAAAAAATGTATTGGCATTCTGGCTACAAAAGGTACACTCTCCAGCGAACTTTTTGCCAAAACCTCAGATCTGTACTCAAAAGACACCAAAGTAGTGGAAGTTGTGGGCAGCGGACTTGTAGAATTGATCGAGAGAGGAAGAAAAGACTCCCCTGAAATGGAAAAGTTGCTCACCTCCCTCCTGCAGCCAATGATCGATGCAGAGATAGATTACCTTGTTCTGGGGTGCAGCCATTACCCCTTCATTATACCAACCTTAAAGAAGATCCTTCCCCCCAAGGTTAGTTTTATTGATTCGGGCATGGCAGTAGCCAAACAAACCAGGCTGGTGCTTCGCAGTCTTGACCTTTTGACCGAAAGCCGGCAGCACAAGCCTGAATTTTTCACCAATGGTGATCCCCACATACTCGACAGGATAATACCGGCACCCTCTGACACTTTTTCAATCTCTTACATGGATTTCTAGACTCTAATAGGAATGATTCTAAATACCAGCTAAGGAACCATTTGGATTTTGTATTTTTGCAAAAATTTTATCATGAATCAATTTACCATCTCCATACAACCTACGACCAAACCTACTATTGTAAAGTTTGAGGCCAATAAATTCCTTACCCGCCACGAGAGTTTTGAATTCCGGAATATCGACGAAGCAGGTAGGTCTCCACTTGCACAACAGCTTTTCCACCTTCCGTTCGTAAAGACGGTTTATATCGCACAGAATTTCGTAGCACTTGAAAAATATAATATTGTTCACTGGAAAGATGTACAACAGGAAATAGCAGACCAGATAGAATCTTTTCTGAACAGCGGAGGAGTAGTAGTTTCCCCATCAGAAGAAGATAACAAGAAGATCCCTGTAACAGTTTATGCCGAAAGCACACCGAATCCTACGGTGATGAAATTTGTTTCAAACAGAAAACTGGTGCTTCATACAGTAGAGTTCAAAAATATTGATGAGGCAAAAAACGCCCCTCTGGCTAAAGAACTTTTTCACTTTCCTTTTGTAAAAGAAGTTTTTTTGGATGAAAATTATCTTTCTATAACAAAGTTTGATATCGCTGAATGGGAAGAGATCACCCAGGAATTACGTGAATTCATAAGGAATTACCTCGAACAGGGAAAGGAAGTCCTGAATGAAGACCACGCAGCACCAGCCGAACCAAATCCTACAGAAAAAACAACTATACAGGAAGTTCAGTTGGATGATACCTCTAAAGAGATCGTAGCAATCCTGGAGGAATATGTGAAGCCGGCCGTAGCTAGTGACGGAGGAAATATCCTGTTCGATTCATACGATGAAGAACAGAAACTGGTAAGGGTTATCCTTCAGGGAGCTTGCAGCGGTTGCCCCTCCTCTACCTTTACCCTTAAAAACGGAATAGAGAACATGTTAAAAGAAATGCTTCAGGACCGTGTAGAAAGAGTGGAAGCCATCAACGGGTAAACTTACCGACATAACATTTTAATGGCTGTTAAAACCTCTGAAAGGGGTTCTTCAGCCTTTACTTTTTGGCCCCGGCATTTTAGGGAACATCGTGGTTTCAACGGCAAGATTGAATTCCCTGTACAACTCCAGAAGGTTCATGGTAGAAGTGACCAGATCTTTGGTTTCCAGGAGTAATCCGAAGTAAAGTTCAGAATTCTTAGGACTGGTTTCTGAAGTACGAATCCTGCGAATTTGTTTCTCCACCAGTTCTGATACCTCATCAAGCAACTGCTGTTTTTCGGCCAGCACCTGGTCTATCCTGTCAAAAGCCTGGGTATTGAAGATCTCTTCAATATCATCAAACAGCACCTGGGTTTTACTGTCTACACTCTTAAGGTCCCGTATCTGGTTGAATTTTAAATTTTTGTGATTGTTGTTGACGTGGTTATAACTGTTCCGGGTGATAAAGCCAATGGATTGGACCATGTCCTGTAGATAATCCAGGATCAAAATATAGAACCGGCTGGATTCCAGGGTGTTTTCCTGCATAGATTTAATGAAGTAGAACACATTACCTTTGAGTTCATCGATCTCTTTCTCCAGCTTTTTAATGGCTTTTTTGTTTTTCTTTAGTTTGCTTTTGTCGTAAAGCCCCAGGTTATCAATGGTCTTAGAGTACATCTTATTGACCCCTTTAATAACATCAGATATATTCTCTGAGGTATCGATGATCATTTCATTGATAGTGCTGATATCCTTTTTCTGAAAGGGTTGTTTTTTCTTCTTTTCCTTCTCCTTCCGGGTATGGAGCACTACATTTCTGGTGATCATAAAAATGGCCAAACCTATTAATATGGCAGTAGCTACTATTCCACCAAAATTAATGACTGCAGCAAAGATCGCGGCCGCCGAAAAAGCTACCAGGGCCGTCACAAACCACCCTCCCACGACATTTACAACCCCCGCAACCCGGTAAACCGCACTTTCCCGGTCCCAGGCCCGGTCTGCCAGCGAGGTACCCATAGCGACCATAAAGGTGACGTACGTGGTCGACAATGGCAGTTTAAGACTGGTACCTATAGATATCAGGATACTGGCAACCACCAGGTTCACAGAAGCTCTTACAAGGTCAAATGCCGGAGTGTCTTCTTTTTTGGCTCTGGAAAATGATTTAGGATGTTTGAATTTTTCTTCTATTTTTTTCCTTATCACGGTAGGAGTAACAGTTCCCACAACTTCTCCAAAGAAAACAGAGTATCTCACTATAGCCCGGGAGAGGAAATTTGCCGAAAAACGCTCGGTAGTATCCCCCTGTCTCGAAAGGTTGACCCCGGTTTCAACCACAGATCTAGCTTTACTGGAAAACCAGAGTGTAACAACCATTACTCCCCCGGCAAGTACCAAAAGTAAAGGTGGGGTAGAAACCTCCCCTGCAAGTCCGGTCATAAGGAATTCTCCGGGCATAGCTCCCGAAGCCTGATAAGCCGTTTGCCACAGTTCAAAGGACTGCCAGGCTGCAATAGGGACCCCTATAAAGTTCACCAGGTCATTTCCCGCGAAGGCAAGAGCCAGGGAAAAGGTTCCTACCAATACGATAGCCTTAAGAATATTGAACTTTAATACGCTCATGAGAACCTGGGAAATAATGGTAAACAGAACCAGCCCCCCTAAAAGAATATAAACAGTATTTAAATTGACAAATTCAAGAAACTCATCTGAAACAAAACTCACCGTCTTTAAACCCTTTAAAAGAATGAAATACAAAATTGCGGTCAAAGAAAACCCCCCAAAGATGGCACCTGCATATTTGATCTTTTTTTCATATTGGAATGAAAAAATAAGCCGTGATATATATTGTACAATTGCTCCTAACAGAAATGCGATCACCACCGCCAGAAGAATACCAACAATTATTTCTGTCGCCTTCTCGGTGTTTATATAGGTTAGAATGTCTGCAAAATTTCCAGAGTCCCTGTAGATCTTTATAGCCGCCATAAAAACAGCTGCACCGAGTAATTCAAAAACTATAGAAACCGTGGTAGAAGTTGGAAGTCCAAGGGAGTTAAAAAAATCGAGCAGCAGCACATCAGTGATCATCACGGCCATGAATATGATCATGATCTCCTCAAAATAGAACTGGCCAGGCATAAAGATCCCTTTTCGGGCCACCTCCATGATCCCACTGGAGAAGATAGCACCTACTGCTACACCCAGGCTGGCCACAATAAGAATGTTCCTCAGCGAAAATGCCCTCGACCCAATGGCAGAATTCAGAAAGTTAATTGCGTCATTACTTACTCCTACCACCAGGTCTGTGATTGCCAGTGCAAACAGTGCGACCAACATGACAATATAAATATCTTCCATAGGGGCCTAAAGGATTTTGTATTGCCAAAATACACAACTTTTTATGAAGAGCATAATCCTTGACGTTCCCGAAGGACAGTGTAACCAAGGTTTAACAAATAATTACATAAAATAGGGGGTCCTTTTTGTAAATTGATAATGAACCAGTTAAAAATTTATTAACCACAAAAATTATTCTATTATGGCAGTAATGAAGGTCATTGAAATAATGGCAAACTCCACTGAAAGTTGGGAAGATGCCGTTAAAAACGCAGTAAAAACAGCAGCAAAATCAGTAAAAAATATTCGTTCGGTCTATGTTAAAGATCAAACGGCGAATGTTTCCGGAGACAGTATCACCGATTATAGAGTTATCGTGAAGATAACTTTTGAGGTGGGCGCCTGATCTTTCCGAATTGTTTAATTAGTTAGTAAAGCTCCTTCGCGGGAGCTTTTTTTTTATAAACCTTCCGGAAACAGCCAGTTTTCAAAGATTTTAACAATCACAAGCCTTCCTTTATCCCACGATTAGATAATTTTGCGGAAAATGTTTTTTATGGATGAGCTGAGCGAAATACAAAATTATACAGAAGAATATGCAAGACAATTTATAGATTACCTTCCTAACCTGGTGGGAGCAATCGTATTGCTCGCATTGGGCTGGTGGGCCATTAAAATATTCATTGGGTATTTAAGAAAAGTACTGAACAAAAAAGGACATGACCCTGCCCTAAAAGATTTTTTTCTAACTCTGGCTAACTGGGGGTTGATCATTCTATTGCTGGTCACAGTGATTGGGCAACTGGGAATTAAAACCACATCATTCGTAGCCCTCCTTGGTGCGGCCGGCCTGGCAATTGGTCTGGCCCTGCAGGGATCTTTGGCTAATTTCGCCGGGGGAGTGTTGATAATACTCCTGAAGCCTTTCAAAATTGGGGATTGGATCGAGGTTCAGGGGATCTCCGGGAGCGTTAAGGAGATCTCTATGTTCTATACAAAGTTGAATACATTTGGAAATCAACTGGCAATAATTCCCAACGGGGAGCTTTCCAATGACAATATCGTCAACTATTCAGGAGAAGGAATTAGAAGGGATGCAATAACTATTGGGATCTCTTATGACAGCAACATCAAACAAGCAAAAGATACCCTGGTGGGACTTCTGGAAGAACAGGAGGGGATCCTTAAAGATCCTGCACCAGCCGTAGTAGTTACTGAACTGGCAGATAGTGCAGTAAACCTTTCAGTAAGGTTCTGGGCCAAAAATGAGGATTTCTGGGATATCCATTTCCATATTATTGAGGAGGCAAAAATGAGACTGGAAGCTGCCGGAATATCTATTCCTTTCCCACAGCGGGATGTACATTTTTTCAACCATAGCAAGGAAACAGGGGAAGAGGTGAATGGTTAATTGGTTAATTTGGGAATCGGGAATCGTTGATTTTGAAATTAACTCCCTACTCTAAACAGTTACCTGCGCAAAATCTTCATCACTTAAGTTTCACACAAAGAGCACAAACAAAAAAAAAGCACAAAGAGATATGGTAAATTTTTCCGGCTCTCTTCAGGGTTGGGGTAAAATGGAAGATAAAATTAAATTAAATTGCGAATCGGTATTTCGGGGTTCGGAATTTGGAATTTTGGATTTCGAAATTCGTTAATTGAAGAGCGGGAACCGTTTTATCCTGCCATAAAATCCTTCAGGTAGTAGGGTTCAAAATAAGCTACATCTTCAAAGTTATTGCTACGGAATTTATCTTCGACCAGGGATATCATTTCGGCTGCTGAAGGCAGTTTTTCTTGAATAAATGTGGCATTGGGATGTTCACAGATCGCGCTGAATTTTTCCACTCCGTTGCCAATAAAAGTAACCTTTGCTTTATCCAGGTATTCCTTAAAAGAGGCAGGAGCAAGTATTTCTGCACGGGTTGGAAAGACCGGTTCGTATTTCCCGTTAAAACCGGCAGTATAGACTTCCATTCTTCGGGCATCCAGCAGAGGTATCACGAATTCTCCCGCTGCCGTCTCAACCTGCCGTGCAAGCGAAGTAAGTGTTGGAACAGAGATCAATGGGATATCCAGGGAAAAACAAAGTCCTTTGGCAGCGGAAACCCCTATCCTGAGACCGGTATAGGAACCAGGTCCTTTACTAACGGCAATGGCATCAAGATCACCCGGAACAAGTTCGTGCTCTTTCAAGATGGCATCTATGAACAGGTGCAGTCTTTCAGCATGAGAATAGTCATTGCTGTAATCTTCTTTCAAAGCCAGTAATTTTCCCTCTTTCCCCAAGGCTACCGAACAATTGGTGGTAGCCGTTTCAATACACAAGATCACTCCCAAAACTTCTTTCTGTTTTTATTTTTCCTCTTCCTTTTTGATTACTTCAACCTTATCGCCAGATTTGAGGCTTTTGGTCACGGTATTGTATGGCCCGGTGATCACTTCTTCCCCTTCTTCCAGACCAGAAACGATCTCGATGTTGGAATCATCCTGAATCCCGGTAGTAACCACGCGCAATTTAGCTTCTTCTCCTTCTTTGACAAAAACAGTTTCAAATAATTTATCTGTAGCCACCGGTTTTTCGGCTATCTTCTTTCCGGGAACCGGAGTGGCGGTATCGTTCTTCACTACTATGGAACTTATTGGAACCGCCAGGACGTCATCTTTACGGTTAGTAATGATCTCTACCGTAGCGGTCATTCCGGGTCTGAAAGGTGAATAATTTTCAGGCTTCCCCTCCAAAAGATGCTGATATGACTTTTCCAGTATTCTGACTTTCACTTTAAAGTTTGTCACCTGGTCTGCTGTAAGGGCCGAGTTGGCTGAATTGGAGATCTCTGTCACCAGGCCTTTAAATTCCTGTTTCAAATAAGCATCCACTTCTACAATAGTAGAATCGCCTATAGAGATCTTTACAATGTCGTTTTCGTTAACGTCAACTTCCACTTCCATATTAGCGAGGTTGGCCACCCTGAGGATCTCTGTACCTGCCATTTGCTGTGTTCCCACTACCCTCTCCCCCAATTCGGCTTCAAGGGAGGAAATGGTGCCAGACATTGGTGCATAGATAGTAGTACGTCCAAGGTTCTCCTGTGCCTCATTCACAGTTGCCGCAGCACTGCGCACGTTATAATAGGCAGATTGCTGCCCGGCTTGTGCAACTTCATAGGCAGAAACGATCCTGTCCCATTCGGCTTTAGAGATGATCCCTTTTTCAAAAAGGGTCTGGTTACGTTCGTAGTTCGCTTTTGCTTCTCTAAGATTCGCTTCGGCCTGAGCCAACCCTGCACGAATATTCTGCAGGCCGGCACGGGACCTCTCAAGATTCGACTGGTATATCTCGGGATTTACCCTCACCAGGAGATCTCCTTTTTCCACCTGCTGTCCTTCAACAACCGGCAGTTCAATGATCTCTCCCGAAACTTCCGAAGAAAGCTTCACCTCAATTTCAGGCTGAATTTTTCCGGTTGCGGAAACCGTTTCAATGATATCCATATTTTCAACCCGGGTGATCTCGATCTGTTTGTAATTACCTGATTTACCAAACCATCCGGCTTTTTTACCAATAATAAGTACAAGTATAACAACGACTACAACTCCAATGATTGTGAAAAGTGTCTTTTTTTTCATGTTCTAAAATTTCAAATCGGCTATAGGTACTCCAAAATAAAGTTCCAGCACCTTCAGTTTAAAAATGTAATCATATTTTGTTCTTACCACTTCACTTTGAGCACTGCTCAGGTTAAATTTAGCCTGTGAGAAATCAAAGGCATTGGTAAGGCCAACATTATATCTTTCGGTGGCGTAGTCATAAGCCAGTTCCTGCGCCTCAAGAGCTACAAGAGAAGCTTCATAGGCTTTTAAAGCTCCATTGGCATCAACATAGGCCTGGTAGACATTGGCTTCAAGATCAAGTTTCGCCTGCTCCAGCATGTAACCTGAGCGCAACACGTCTACTTCACTTCTCTTTATGGAATTGCGGGTGGCAAACCCATTGAATATGGGTACATTCAACTGCAACCCATAGGAAATACCGTCGTTAAGCTGAAGTTGCTCAAAGAAAGGGAGCGGACTTCCAATTTCGGTTACCATATTAGGGGCTACCACGATCTCTTCGGTTGCCTCGACAAAACCAATCTGCCGGTAAGGCTCATCAGGGTCCAGACCACCCGAAACTATCCTTCCGGCACCACTCTCACGGGTATTATAGTTGAAAAAAGCACCCAGCGTTGGCCAGTGAGCACCTTTAGCGATCTCTATATTTTTTTCGGCCATTTCCTGATTAACCTCAGCAACCTTTACCTCGTAACGATTTTCCTCGGCATTGGAGATCACTTCAGAAACCGGGATCTCCATTATTTCATGTCCAAAAACGTCGTAATCCCTTTCCACGATATCAAAATTCTCATAATCCTTGATGAGCAGCATCTGGGCAAGTGAAATAAGAGATATCTGTACTGCGTTTTCGGCTACAATTATTCGCTGCTCTTCATTAGCAGCGGTTGCTCTGATTTCTAACAAATCACCCTGAGGAAGAGAACCTGCGTCCACCAGTTCCTGTGCCCTTTCCAGTTGTTCCAGGGTTATCTCATTTTGTGCCCTTATCACCTTAAGGTTTTCTTTGTTAAAGAGTACCTGCAGGTACGCATTGGCTACAAAAAGTGCCACATCATCCTTCATTTGCTCAAGGGAGTATTGACTGGCAAGTTTGGACATCCTGGCATATTGCAATTCATTATAATTCCGTAGACCGTCAAACAATGTAAGGCTAGCGGTTACCCCTGCCGAAAAATTCCGGGTGGTTTGGGTTTGCAGTATCCCTGTGGTAACATTTTGGGTTAAACCCGTGTTCCAGGAATTTGATCCGGAAGCGTTCACCCGCGGAAGCAGATTACCCCAGGCATCTGAAACCTGGATATCTGATAGTTCTACGTCAAGTTCAGATTGCTTTACCGAAATGTTATTTTCAAGTGCATAGAGAATACACTCTTCAAGGGTCCATTCTTTAGTTTGCCCGTAGGTTACAATTCCGGAGAAAAGAAAAAAGGCAGACAATAAAATTTTTTTCATAATTATGGTTCTGAAGATAGGTCTTACTTATTTTGAAGATGTTACACTTTTAATTAATTAGCTGTAAATGCTCCTGCAGGTTTTAGCTGGTTCCACACTTTAATTTTATCATCTGCAGAGATACCGTTCTTCACTTCCACATGGATCCCGTCACTTATCCCTAACTCAATGTCTTTTCGTTCAAACTCCTGATCTCCCGTCTGGATCTCCACGAATGGCTGCTGGGTCTTGGGGTCAAACTGCACCAGGGCTTCCTTAATCGCCAGCACCTCATCTGCACGGGCAAGAATGATAGAGGCATTGGCACTAAGTCCTGCTCTTATAAAAGTAGTATCTTGTTTATTAAGGGTTCCTTTGATATTGAACTGTATGGCCCCGTTCTCTTCCACTCCTTTAGGAGCGATATAATCCAGTACCGCATCAAAGGTCTTGTTCTCGATCGCACCCACGGTAACTTCAAGAGGAAGGTCTTCTTTGATCTTACCCACTTCACTTTCGTCAACCTTTCCTTCAAAGATCATTTCATTGACATCTGCCAGCACCGCAAGGGTGGTACCATCGTTAAAATTGTTGCTTTCAATGACCTGGTTTCCTTCTTTCACCGGAACATCAAGCACCATTCCCTCTACGGTAGACCTGATTAAAGTATTGGCCGCACTGCCAAGGCCACTGGTAGTACCGGTTCGTACGATCTCGTAATTCTGTTGCGCAGAGCGGTAATTCTGTTCGGCACGTTTATAAGCTACCTCAACACTTTCATATTCATTGGCAGAGATCACTCCTTTATCAAAAAGGGATTTTTGCCTCTCATACATTTTCTTTTCATTATCCAGCGTGATCCTGGCTGTTGCTACAGCATCTTTTGCGCTTTGCAGGGAGGAAACATTGGGGATCACCCGTATTTTTGCAATAAGGTCTCCTTCTTTGATCCTGTCACCTGCTTCTATATAGATCTCATCAATGATACCCGAGATATTAGGTTTGATAAGTACTTCTTCCCTGGGTACGATATTCCCGGTAGCCACTGTTTGCTTAACGATAGTCTGGACCGAAGCCTGTTCTGTCGTATAAATGGTAGGATCTTCCTGATTCTTTTGATACAGGTAATACAGCGCCCCTGCAAAGGATAAGGCGATAACAACTAGGATCACAATGGTTACAATTCTTTTCATTCTATTGATTTATTAAACTTTTTTATTCTATTCGGTTCTTAATGCGTCTACGGGTTTCACCTTTATGGCATTCTGTGCCGGGATCAAACCCGCAAGTAATCCTGAAATGACCAGAATGGCCAGGGCAGTAAGGATCACTCCAAGATCTACACTGGGGTTGGAAAACATCATTTCGGAAGTGTCCATCCCTCGCATGGCAAAGTTGACAATATAAAGCACCAGCGTCGCAAGGACAATGCCTGCCATTCCTGAAATAATGGTTAAAAAGATCGATTCCATCAGGATCTGCCCCCTTATATTCCATGGGCTGGCTCCCAGCGCACGTCTCACTCCAATTTCGTTCGTCCTTTCTTTTACCACGATCAACATGATATTACTAATACCAATTATCCCTGAAAGCAAGACAAGGATCCCCACAAAATAAGCAACTCCTTTTAGGGCAACGAAGAGGCCGTTGATCTTGCTGAATTCCTCGTAAAGATCAAAATGTCCAACAGCCCGTTCATCTTCAGGATGTATGGAATGTCTCGATTTAATGATCTCAAAAACAAGGGGTTTTAATTCTGTTATAGAAGCATTGTCCTGCGCGGTAATGGCCATCCAACCTACATCATTCCCCCGGTTAAAAGCCTGGGAAAAAGCCGTAAAAGGAACATAGATCTGCTTCTGGGCTTCTTCCTGGTTCCCGTTATTCCCCTTCTTCTTATAGGTCCCTATGACCATAAAATTCACTCCGTTTATCTTGAGATAGGTCCCTATCACTTCTTCACCGGTTTTGTACATCCCGCTACGAACCCCTTCACCTATTACGGCAACTTTTCTTTTTTCGTTGATGTCGGAATAATTGACAAACCTACCTGAGGTAATATCCATTGGCTCCTGCTGAATGATCTCGGGATAATCTCCATACACGTTGTAAGCACCTGTATTCAATCCTCTCACTACATTGTTGGTACCACCGAAGCCACCAAGCTGGTTGCGCGGGGAGACAAACCGAAGATTGGGTACCTCATCTTTTATGGCAGCCACATCGTCAGTTTTGAAATTATAGCGCCTGCCTTTCGGAAGTCCTTTATAAGGTTTGGAAGCTGTTTGGGTCCACATGAACATGGTATTGGTCGCGATGCCTCCAAACCCCTGTTTCACTCCATTCTCCAGGCCTTTTCCCGCAGCAAGCAGTATTACAAGAATAAAGATCCCCCAGAGAACTCCAAAAGCTGTCAGGATAGTCCTGAACCAGTTTGAACTCAGCGCCTCAATTATTTCGTCCCAATTATCTCTGCTGAACATGATTATTCGTCTCTTAGTGCTTCAATAGGTTTGATCCTGGCCGCTCTCCAGGCAGGGAAGAATCCCGCCAGGGTACCTGCTATTACCAGTATGAAAACGGTACTCACCGCCACTGTAAAATTGACCGAAGGATTTGAAATATAATTTGTTTCTATCATTGGCCCCACCAGTTCCAGGAGTGCAAGGCTGGAGATAAGGCCAATAAATCCCGCAATGGCGGTAACAAAGACCGATTCGTGCAGCACCATCATAACAATAGACCAGGGTTCTGCCCCCAGGGCTTTCCTTACCCCAATTTCCCTGGTTCTTTCCTTTACAATGATCAGCATGATATTACTTACCCCTACAATACCTGCAATGATGGTACATATCCCCACACCCCAGAAAAAGAATTTTATCATATCCATGAGATCGAAGAACCTTTTTGCATTTTCAAGGGAGTTATTAATGTTTATGGCGCGATCATCTTCGGGGGCAATGGTATGCTGCTCTTTAAGGAACTGTTGCAGTTCTGCAGAAAAACGATTGGAGGCCGCGAGTGCTGCTTCAAAATTATCCTCTTTCTGAAGTGTGAAAGCCATATTATTGACATTGTCCCCTCCCGCAAACACTCTCTGTCCTGTGGAAAGCGGAACAAATACCCTTGACTCTTCCCTTTCTCCCCCCGGATCTGTGTATACGCCGACCACCTTAAAATTGATGCCTGAGATCTGCAGGTATTTGCCAATGGCATCCTGATCCTTAAAAAGATCGGTCTTTACCTTATTCCCAATAGCAACTACTTTTTCATAATTTACATGATCTGTATGATTGATGAACCTCCCGGCTACCATTGAGCTGTTTTCCAGGAATTGATAATCGGGCAGCACTCCTTCAACACGATAGGAACCCGATTCCTTGTTGTAGTTGACGATCCCGTTCCAAATTCGAAATACCGAAGATTTATACTCAAGATCATCGGCATGTTTAAGGGTGGTAAGCTCAAAGTCCCGGTTTTTCATCTGGACCATTCTACCGGGATTGAGACCTTTGTATTCAACAGAGGTCCTTCCGGTCCAAACATAGAGAATATTCGAGGCATCTCCTTCAAATTCGCTGGAGATCCCATTGCGCATACCCTCCCCTATTCCCAGGAGGATAACAAGAATAAAGATCCCTGAAGCCACAGAAAGTCCTGTTAGAAAAGTACGAAGCTTGTTCTTTCGTATGGTATCGAAGATCTCTTCCCAACGTTCAAGATCAAACATTATGAAGTGCTTTAACCTGGTTTACCTTTGTATCATCTATGATCACCCCATCCTTCAGGTTAACTATCCTTTTGGTCATCTGGGCTATGTCATGTTCATGCGTCACGATCAAAATGGTCCTTCCTTCTTCATTGATTGACTGAATAAGGTCCATTACCTCGTACGAAGTTTTACTATCAAGAGCCCCGGTTGGCTCATCTGCAAGCAATACCTTGGGATCACTGGCAAGGGCCCGCGCAATGGCTACCCGTTGTTTTTGCCCTCCCGAAAGTTCGTTGGGCAGGTGGGAAGCCCATGGAGCAAGCCCTACCTTCTCAAGGTAGCTCATTGCCCTCTCAATTCTCTCTTTTCTCTTGATTCCCTGGTAGTATAATGGCAGTGCCACATTATCAAGGGCAGTCTTATAAGAGATAAGATTAAAGGACTGGAATACGAAACCCAGGAATTTATTTCGGTAGCGGGCGGCGATCTTTTCATTCAGGTTCTTGATTGGAACCCCATCCAGGTAATAAGAACCTTCATCAGCCTCGTCCAGCATTCCGAGGATATTCAGCAGAGTAGATTTACCCGACCCGGAAGATCCCATAATGGAAACGAGTTCACCTTCGGCCACAGAAAAATTGATCCCTTTAAGGACATGCAGCGAAGTACTTCCGGTTTTGTAGGATTTGTGTAAGTCTTTTATCTCGATCATAAATTGGAAAATCTAACAGGGTACCACTCTTCACCTCATTAGACTCTCCAAAATCTGATTTGTTACAAAAAACCTTATTGTGGAGAAAAAAAATTTCTGCCTGGGGTCAATTTCCGAAGGCGTCTTTGTCTAATTTATCCTTACGCCTGGACCGCCAGATAAAGTAAGCTACTCCAGCCATAAGAAGGTATGGAAAGACCATAAGATACATGATCCCGTCATTGATCCCCCGTGCCGCAGACTGGTCTGATTCACTTTCGAGGACAGCGCGACACATAGCACATTGTGCTTCAATATCAAATGAGATGAAAAATATAAGGACGAATAGGAAAGAGACCCTGAGCTTCATTTTTTAATAATAAGGAGACATGAACAAATATACCAATACACCGGTAATTGCTACATATAACCATACCGGAAAGGTGTAGCGGGCAATTTTTCGATGCTTAATCACTTCCCCTGTAAGGCCACGGTACATAGTGAATAATACCAGCGGAACAATGATCGCGGAAAGCAGGATATGGGTGATCAGAATAAAAAAGTAAAGTGGACGCATAAAACCTTCGCCGCCGTAGGGAACTGGATCATTGCTTATCTTGGAGATCACATAGCTCACCAGGAACACTGCAGAAAGTACGAAGGCAGTGATCATAAGGTTGCGATGCCACTTTAATTCCCCTAACCTCATGGCGTAGTAGCCGGCAATGAGCAGCATTGCTGTACAGAAGTTGAGAATTGCGTGAAAGAAGGGGAAAGTTCCCATTTCCACCCCAATGAAATTATACCTTTCGGGAAGGTACATTAGTAGGAGCACCAACACGGGCACCAATACAGATATACCCGTAATGGCAGGGATCATGAACCTGTCAGTACTATTTCTCATCCTCCTTCAAAAGTTGTTTAACGTCTTCAATTAAAATGTCGATCTGAGGTTCTTCCTCTCCTTCCATTACAGATTTATTCCTCTCAACAGAACCTCTATAATAAATGATTGGGTTGCCGAAATCATCTTTTCTCGACCTGAAATAACCTTCTTTATCCACCAGGGCAAAATATCCTGAATGGGCGAAACCTCCTTCAGCATCGGGATCTTCACCTGCATAGATGTTAAATCCGGTGTTGGCGAGGGCATAGATCTCATCCCGGTCTCCGGTCAACAGGTGCCAGTTAGGGTGTGTTATCCCGTTACCGGCAGCATATTCCTTTAGTACAGAAGGAGTATCATAAGTGGGGTCTATACTGAAAGAGGCGATCCCGAATTCATCGTTTTCCCCAATCTCCTGCTGTACCTCTACCAGGTTCTTCTTCATTACCGGGCAAATGGTAGGACAGGTAGAAAAAAAGAACTCCACTATATAGACCTTTCCTTTGTAATCTTCATTGGTAATTATATTTCCGTCCTGATCTGTGAATTCAAAGGGGGGTACTTTTTTCTTTTCCCCATCTTCCATTCTGTAGACCAACTCTTCAGAAAGGGCTTTTCTTTCCTCTCTTCCGTCAGAACGATTTGAAGTGACAACTTCCTTTTCCTGAACCCGGTCAATGATCTCAGGGATCACTATGATCCCAAAAATGAGGATCACCAGGGATATACCTATGTAGGAGTAATTCTTCATATTATTTTTTACGGTTCTTGTTATATTTTTTAAGTGCCAGGCGGTATTCTGCGAGGATCACCTTTACATCATCTTTCATTTCATTGTTAAGAACGGCAATAGACCCTGTATCGTATCCAAAAAGAGCTTCCTCGTCTTCATCGCCTTCCCGTCCTCTCAGCCTTGCCTCTTTGTCGATAATAAAGACATTGGGCGTGGCCAGCTTATCATTTAATTCAAGGTTAGTTTCCAGACTATTAAAAAGCTCCTGTACCCTCTCTTCCTTCCCCGTTACGAATTTCCATTTTTCCAGGTTTATTACTCCGGAAAGATCCTTCTTCAATGCTTCGATCTCTTCTTCGTTACCTTCAGGAACCACAAATACAAAATAGAGGTCTTTGAACTCATAATAAGGTTTGTATATCTTCTCTGCCAGGTGATAGGCATTGGTCTCGTATTCCAGCGGATCCTTACCGGGAAATCCAAGGATGGTAATATTATCTTCAAAAGACATAATACTGTCTCCATAGGAATTGAATTCTTCAAGAGAAGATAGCTGGCTGTTAAGTACAGGAAGTTTCGCGAAATTGTTCACTCCCGAAGCAAAGAAAAGATAAGCGACAAGAGGTAAAGCGAACAGGACAATAATGACAAAGAATTTTTTCATTTCCCCAAATAAGATGGTGCACAAAAATAAAAAAAGGCGGTTTTAAAACCGCCTTTCCTATATGTTTTAACTTTTAAAAGTCCCAGGCGACATGCCCCCTGTTCATTACCTCATAAACATAATCCCCTTCTGTCAACAGTATAAAAACGAGATAGACAATGAGGAAACCTGCAGTCCAGACGACTGACCTTCTAAGACCTTTCGTCTCTCCTTCCATGTGCATGAAGGCCCAGGTAATATAGTATGCTTTATAAATAGTGAGGATAAGAAATATCCAGTTGATAAGTTTAAGACTAATAAAATATGTGTGAACCAGGAAATCGGGTTTCATGATCCCCAAAATAACTTCTACTAAAGTCACCACAGAAAGGATTATAAATACACTCCAGATCCTTTTGGTGTTCGATGTATGTAAATGTGTAGTATCGTGTGCCATGTTTAAAAATTCTGTGTGTTATACCAAATAGAAGAATGTAAATACAAATACCCATACGAGATCTACAAAGTGCCAGTAAAGACCCACTTTTTCGACCATCTCATAACTTCCCCTTCTTTCGTAGGTTCCTAATAAAACGTTGAAAAAGATGATAAGGTTTATCAGAACTCCCGTCAACACGTGAAATCCATGGAATCCCGTGATAAAGAAAAAGAAATCTCCAAAAAGAGGATGGCCATATTCGTTCTTGTGAAGATTAGCTCCCTGGATAACTCCTACTGCTTCGGTCTGTATCTTGGCCATAGATTGCTGTCTGGTCAAAACAACTTTTTCTCCGGTAGGGGTAAGTTCCTGTGTACGTATCAACAGATCTGGGTTGGCCGCGAAGCCCTGCGTGATATCGCTTACTTCATATGCCGGAAGGCTTGGTTCATCAACGAACCAGAGTCCGTTTGATCTTTCGTGAAGCACACGTTCTCTTGGGGCAGCTGTTACAAAATCTGCAATAGCTACTCTTTCCCCTTCGCTGTTTACCACCTGAAGGATATTCCCTCCTTTGGTTTCAATTGCACCGTAAGTACCCTGAATGAAATTCTTCCACTCCCAGGCTTGCGAACCAAGGAAGATCAAACCACCAATAATGGTAAGAAGCATGTAAAAGGTCACTTTTGCCTTCTTCATTTGATGCCCTGCATCTACTGCCAAAACCATGGTCACAGAAGAGAAGATAAGAATGAACGTCATAAGCGCCACATAGTACATGGGAGCATCTACTCCATGTAAAAAGGGAAAGTGATTGAACACTTCATCTGCAATTGGCCAGCTGTTTGAATATTTATATCTAGCAAAACCGTATGACGCCAAAAAACCAGAAAAAGTAAGAGCATCAGATAAAATGAAGAACCACATCATCAATTTACCGTAGCTTACTCTTAAAGGTTCGTTCCCGCCGCCCCAGGTTTTTCCTTCAGTACCTGTTCTAGTAACAGTAGCTTCCATAGAGAATTTCTAATTTAAGTATTCCGCAAAAATACAGTTTTTTCTTATCTAAAGAAATATAAAAAGAAAAACAGGTATATCCAGAGGGCGTCCACGAAGTGCCAATAGGTAGCACCCAGTTCTAATCCAAGAGTTTGCCCTGCATGGTAGCGCTGTTTAAAATGGTTATAAATTAAAACCAAAAGCACGATCACACCCCCCGCCAAATGGGCTAAATGGGCTAACACCACAATGTAGATAAATGAAGTGGTCACATTACTTTCGCTTCCAGTAAAGTAATAACCCGCAGCAATAAACTCATTGAAACTGGCGAACTGCAGATATATAAACACAGCCGCAAGCCCCAGCGTTCCCCATAAAAATGCCGTAGCGGCAGGGCGCTTATCTTGTTTTACAGCTTTTTCAGCAAGATGGATGGTCACACTGCTTAAGAAAATGATCACGGTACTCCAGTAAAAGGCAGACGGAAGTTCCAGGGTAGTAAGCCAGTCTGGCCTGTTCTTACTTACCACATAGGCACTGGTAAGCCCGGCAAACATCATGGCCATACTTATGATCCCAAACCACAACATCATTTTTTTGGCCCGGCCGGCTTTGTGCTGGTGAGTTCCTTGTGTTAAATCCATACTCTAATCAATTTATCCAATACATATATTATTTGCAGCAAAGTGATATAGGAAACACTCGCAAACATCAGTTTTTTAGCAGACTTCTCATCCCGATTACGATATAAGCCTATTGCATAGTATAGCATTCCCAATCCCAGCAGCAGTACCAAAATGGCTGAAAAAGGAGTGATATAAAGTTTTCCCGTCATTCCAAAGACAGGGATAAGGGAAACAAGAACAGTCCACAGAGTATACAGTACGATTTGCACCGCGGTACCTTTGTCCCTTTTTCCGGTAGGCAACATAAAGAAGCCTCCTTTTTCATAGTCCTTATAAAGCCACCATCCCAAAGCCCAAAAGTGAGGGAACTGCCAGAAGAACTGGATCATGAAGAGGGTTCCAGGTTCAATTCCAAATTCACCGGTTGCAGCAACCCAGCCAAGCATGAAAGGAATGGCTCCCGGGAAAGCTCCTGCAAAAACTGAAAGTGGGGTTTTCGTCTTGAGTGGGGTATAGACACTCACGTAAAGAAAGATACTTATGGCCCCAAACATGGCTGTTCTGGGGTTAATAAGGTATAGGATAATAAGGCCGAGGATGGTAAGGGAACTGGCTATAATAAAAGCTGTGTTCACAGACATCCTCCCTGAAGGAACAGGCCTGTTCCTGGTGCGGTCCATAAGGGCATCCAGGTCTTTTTCTATGATCTGGTTGTAAGCGTTGGAAGCACCCACCAGGCAATATCCTCCTATTCCAAGCATGATCACGGTCAAAAAATCTACGGAATCTGCACCCAGAAAATAACCTGCAATTGAAGAAAAGACAACACTCACTGCGAGTCTCATCTTGGTGATCTCCTTTAGGTCTGAAATTAGGGAAACAGTTGAAGTATGTACGCGGGTGTTCTCCAAAAGGTGTTTTTAAACTGGCGCAAAGATACTCCTAAATTGCTTTTTGACAAGGAGATGCAATTGTAAATTTTTAATGCTCCGCAAAATTTCAGCCTTGAAGATCAACACCTTGAAACTTAATAATCATAATACCAGTTAAAGATGTCGGTTCTAAGCCCAATATTGATCCAGTGAGTCGTATTATCAAAAGTCGAAGGAGTGTTCGCCTGCGGATCAAAATTCCGAAAAATGTAACTTCCGAAGAATTTTAAGTTAGTAGCAGGATTGATAAGGTATCCAACTTCAGTTTCGGCGAAAAAAGAGGTGGTCTTGTTCCCCTGACCTATTTCAACTCCTGTTTCGTAAGGCCGGTCTACTTCACTGCGGTATATATCCCCTCCATAATTAGCATTGTCATTGAAAGTGTTGTAATCAAAGCCCCGAATTCCATACACCGCCTTAAAATTTCCATAGTAGCGACCAGATTTGTAACGGGCTATTCCGGTAACCTCCCTGAAATTTGCACCCCATTGATGCGCCATCGACTGGTTGTTGTGCCCGTAATTAAGGGTAATAGTGTTATGCGAGTAGGTATAAGGCCGCACCTGGTTATACTCCAGCTGCAGGAACAGGTCAGGCACCTTGAAGGCATTGAAATATTTTGTTCCCAGCTGGAATCCATGTTTGTTCTTCCAGCTTCCTTTTCCGCCAAAAACGTCGCCGGAAGAGAATTCGTCAATTAACCATTGCCCGTAAGTAAGAACATTGTCGCTCCATTTATATTTTCCGGTAAGACCTATGATCGCATTACCGGCCTGGTGCCCTGTGGAATATTCAATGGCCCTGTAGAATATGATCGGGTTAAGGTAGTTGAGATCAAAACCACGGTTATTGTCATTTTCCCACATCACAGATTCGAAGAACCCGAGATTCAGCCTTTTGGTCACATTATAGCTCAAATAGTGATTCGCCATATATTTGGTACGGAAGGATCCCTCCCCCGTCACTTCGGGGCGTATATCGCGCAAAGACATCCAGGTATTGGTGTATTTGATCTTCCAGAAAGTGGTATTCAATTGGAAGTAAGGGTAAGGAGATGCATTATCACTTAGCAACAGGGACCGGTAACCGTCGCCTATGAAGTTCTTGCCGTGTCCAAACTGCAGGTTAAAGAATTTGCCGGGGCTGTAGGATAAATACCCCTCTGCCACAGGATAATCATAAGCCTGCCCCATAAAAGATTTTGCCACCCCTCTGCCGGGCACTACTGCTGCACCCTCTGCGCCGGGGCGCATAGATTCCGCGTAACGGTTGTAGTAATCTGCAAACCGCCCCTGGCTCTCATAGACTACCGAGTAAAAATTGAATTTTTTCCCCAGGCCACCCTGGAATATGGCAGCACGGGTATTGTTATAAGTTACATCAAGTTCACTGTCAATATCTTTCCCCACCTGCATATCAACCGCAGGATCTATAATGAACCAGTATCCATCACCCTGAAAGGTGATCAAATGCTCATTCCATAATTTTCTGCCCCACCAGGAAGAAACAGGTTTTCCAAGTAATGCATTCTCTGCTTCAAAATCGTAATACGGCTGCACTTCACTATAAAGAAAAGGCTTTGAAGCCGAATGAAAATTGGTGCCCACCCGGTTCACCTCAGCATCAAATCTGCTGTAAAGTTCGTGGGAAAGCGGAATATTTATTTCGCTGCCTGCCAGCCTGTCCTTGTATTCAGCACTTTTTATAAGATCATACTCATCGGCCACCTTCGGCTGGTCTTCCCTGCCGGTCCTGACCACATCAAGTTCTTCCTGTTCCTTTATTTCTTCGGAAACAGAAGAAAGCACAAAAGGGATCTGCACAGGCATCCTGAACTGCATACTTATTGGCCTGCTGTTATAAGACGCGGGTTTTATCTGCGGAAGGGTATTAAAAACCCTGTACACCTCATCCTTTAATTCAGGATAAGGAGCATCTACATATATGGTTTTGAAGCTTCCGTCCCGGGTAACTTCAAAAAGCACCACCAGCTCTCCCCTGAAATTATCTTCAGAAACCACTGAAGGAATTACAAACTCTTCCAGAACTTTATTCCGTAGCACCTGCGTAAAACAGGACTTTTCATCTTCAAAATCCACTTGCTGACATTCGGGAAAGACCGGAAATCTTTCATGATCTCCAACAAACACCTGTGAATAAGAAATAATGGGAAATAAGAGAAACAGCAGCGGGTAAAACTTGGTCATATCCTGAAGATTCCTGTTTGGGATTAACTGTGGGAAAGATACATTTTTTTGAAGAAGTGGGAATAAACGGGCGCATTTTCCTTTAAGAGCAGGCAGAAAAACCAGGAACAGGCGAAAAAAAGGTCCTGCATCATTAAACGCAGGACCTTAATTAAGATTGTAAAAGTTTATTCCTGAACCCTGAAGATAATTGGAAGGGAATAAAGAACCCCCACCGGCTTACCTCCCTGTTTCCCGGGTCGCATTTCGGATATATATAACAAAAAAATCCCGCACTTTTGATGCGGGATCTTATATATAATAAAAAAGAGTTTATTAATCCTGAACCCTAAAGGTAATTGGAAGCGAGTAAAGTACCCCAACCGGTTTACCTCGTTGTTTTCCCGGTTGCATTTTTGGAAGCATGTTTACAACACGTTCTGCTTCCTGCTGCAGGCGAGGGTGCGGTGCACGTGCCCCAAGAACAGTCACGTCACCATTTTTCTCGATCCTGAATTGTACGTAGATCCTGTTAATACCTGTTAGTCCAAGGTCACTACCTAAACCGGTATCAAATCTTCTGTTCACAAATTCATTGATCTTTTCACTCATACAATCCTTACGAGCCTGGTTGTTTTTCATATTCTCACAACCCGGGAAGATTGGCACATCTTCAATAACCGCAAAGGGAACATCACCAATTTCTTCTTCTTCTTCAACTACTTCCACTTCTTCAACCTCTACGATCTCATCCTGGTTAGTCTCGGTAGATTCGATAATGGTCTCTTCCACTTCTTCCTCATCTTCAACAACCTCGATCACTTCGGGTGCCGGTGGCGGTGGTGGCGGTGGCGGTGGCGGGGTATTCTGAAGTTCAGTAATTGGCACATCTTCCTCTTCAAAAGCGTCCATATCTACCATTCCGGTATCAATGGCTTCTCTGTCATAGGTTTTCCACTCAATTGCCCTCCACGTAATAAAAAGCATCAAAATCATACCAATCTGGAAGAAGAGAACACTTCTCCTGGACAAATCAGCTTTTGGGTTTTTCTTGGGTTTCATAATTCCATTTTGATTATAGGTTGGCTAAAATAATTATTTTTTAATAAAAAATAAATTAATCTTAGCTTTTAACCTGATTAGAGAATCCTTTATGAGCCATACTAAAATTCCTGCCGCCAAAACCCCAATACTATTTGCAAAGATATCGTAAAAATCGAGTTCGCGGTAAGTTGTTAAACTATCCTGAAGAACCTCAATAAAAATGCCAAATATGATAGAAGCGATTATTATAAACAGTAATCTCTTAAAAAATCCTTTTTCCGGATAATTCATTAGTGCAAAGAACATCCAGATAAATCCGAGGCCAAAATAAGCGCCGGCATGCATAACTTTATCACTCACCCCCAGATCTTTTACCGGTGTATCGGTTAGATTAATGAGGGACAGGTAAAGGATCCCCAGGGTATAGACAAATGCGGGAATAAAAAAAAGAAGTCTAGCCTTCAATAACTTCAGTATACTCTTCTGCAGTTAAAAGGTCATCGACCTCTGACGCGTCAGTGAATTTTATCTTCACCATCCATCCTTCTCCATATGGATCTGAATTCACCTTTTCAGGTTCATCCTCCAGGCTTTCATTAAATTCTATGATCTCTCCGGAAAGAGGCGCGAAAAGGTCTGACACCGTTTTCACTGCTTCAACCGTACCAAAGACCTCTTCTCTGTCAAGAGTTTCATTTACGGTCTCAACCTCAACATAAACAATATCCCCTAATTCTCCCTGGGCAAAATCGGTAATACCAACAGTGGCAATATCTCCTTCAATTTTCACCCATTCGTGATCATTGGTGTACTTTAAATCTTTTGGAACTTTCATTGGCTAGTTATTTAGTATGGCAAAGTTAAATTTTTAATTCTTTTGTTCAAACAGCATTTGTTAATTTCCGAAGTTATAACGCAAAGTTATACCAGACCTTATGGTGGTTTGCGGGAATGCGGTGGAAACCGCATACTCTGAGAAGCTGTGGTCGTAATAAACCAGAGCAGTCAGGTTCTTCGAAAGGGCATAATCTGCTGAAAAATTGATCGCCCAGATATCCTGTCCGGCGGTCACCTGGTTGTTGTCCACATCCAGATATCTTATTACGGTCTCATTGTGACGATAGGAAATATCTGCCTTAAAGTTCAGGTCACTGGCCAGAATACGTTGCCTGCCCCCAACCATAGTGGTAAATCTGAGATCCTGTATCCTGTATCCAAGACCCAGGGTGTATTGGTTCCCGTTGATCTCGGTCATGAGATTATTGTCAAAACTTAATGCCAGGGCACGGTCTTTTTGAACATCTGCCAGGATCTTCACCGAATTCGTCATTTCCAGGTCTATTCTTACCAGCGGACTAAACTGCTCGGTTAAATTGACATTGGAAAAAAGGGTCTCACTTTTATAATTTCCGGCCTGGTCTATGGCAAGAGGATTTTCGGGGTCATAATCAAGGTTGCTCTGGAACTGGTTGATGGTATAGCCCGAGGAGTAACCGTGATTTATGGAGAAACGTTTAAAATTTTTCTTGAACCACGGCAGACGCATGAGTCCCGTATACTTAAGATTCCAGTTGGGCAGAGGAAAGTCCCTGAAAGCTCCAAGTTTTATATTGTCTGCATCTGTTCCCGAATATGCGGCAAGGAAGGCAGGGAGTAAGACATCCTGACTGCCTTTTCCGAAACCAACCGGGTATCCGTCTGCATCAGTGACATTAGGATCGAATCCTCTCTCTTCTGCAAGCCTGCGAGCGATGATCAACCTGTTTTCCCTGAACTCCTGAAATATTGCGGAAGACTCTGCCGTGCTTTCATTGAAAGCGCTCTTTATAAGAATAGTAGAAATATTGAAGTTTCCATAGGTTACCGGGGTAAGCGGCATGTACAGGTCATTTTGAACACGATAATTTTCTGAAAAGGTTTCTGAGTACATTCTCCCTGCAGTCACTTCAACGGTAAGATCAGGGATAAGGGTGAGCGATGCATTTATTCCCAGCTGTTCATTCTCCACCTCAGTATACTGTTGATTGAAATCCTGGTACAAGGTAAGCCAGCCTTTACGGGCGGCCATGTACCGTACATCCTCCTGGCTCCCCAGTGTAAACCCAAAAGTAGGTTTCCAGGTGCCCATAAATCCTATATCATTGGTGTAGCCTGGAAGAAAGATTCCATTGTTTTCCTGGTAGTTGACCTGGATCTTTTTGATGGCAGTCACCAGACCTATAAAAGTATTGTACGTCTTGTCACCGGTACTCAACCTGTCAGATTCTTCCTCAGCGGGAGTCCCGGGTTTAGCCGGTTCAAGGGTTGGAACTTCCCTGCTCCTTTCCCTGATGGTTTCGCCGGCATCCTGTGGCGTGCGTTTCTTAAGGCCCACGTAATCGTACAAAGTCTGCATTTCCAGGTTTGCATTGATTTTATGGGAATTTGAATTTTGAACACTGTTCCCAAGATCGGGTACCTCATCAAGGATTCTGAACATTTCTGAACCCCTGTCCCATTGGAAGTTCCCTGTATAGGAATAGGTGGCGTTAATAAAGCTGAGTACCGGCAACTTGTCAAGTGGCAGCTTATAGTTCACTTGCAGTGACTGGAAATGCTGGTTAGGGATACCCGTATTGAAAAACCCATCCCAAACACCGGTCGTAGTATCGGGCCTGTTTTCCTCATCCAGGTAGTTCCTTACAATTCGGTTGGTACTGGAATCAAAGTTAAGGCTAAGGCTTTTTGTGAAATTGTAATTGATGGTGTATTGCCAGTCAAAAAGAAAATTTCGCTGGTATAACGTAGGAATTCCGTTGAGGAATCCCGGGGGAAGATTGATCTCCCTGAAGGTTTGTTCATTATACTGCCTGAAGATCGTTGAACTGGCAGAAATAGTGGAAGGAAAAACATTAAAATTGATATCCCTCAACAGTGCAAAATAGGCGCTACTGTCTAAAGCCGTGATATTTTTGAGAGGTTCTATTGAAAGCGGCGCGAAAGTATAATCATAGGTAGCCCCCAACCTTACATTCTGATCAAAAGCATCCTCGATCTCGAAATCCCTGTGATCTACCTGGTTATAGCTTCCTGAAACAGTAATATTCTCAACATCATAAGGCATGGGTTTACCTTCTCCTGTCCTTTCTTTTCTAAGGCCAATTACATTTATGCTTTGACGTTTGGTATAATTCTCTGCCCTTTCTTTAATGTCCTCTCTTATCTCTGGTGTGGCCGCATTGTCAAGAACGGTCTGCAGTTCAAGATCCAGGAATTCGGGATCGTATTTTGGAGTGATCAATTCCTCCCCAATACTATAACTAACGGGAATTCTAAGTCCCCAATCAGGAGGAAGCAATTGCCCCATATTCAGATTACTTACAAAATCGTATTGTTGAAGGTCTTCCCTGCTCCTTTGGTTTGGCCCCTGTTCGATGGCTCCAAAACCAACTGTGCTCCTTCTTCCCGTTGCAGAAAGGTTGGCAAAATCTGCAATGTTGGCATCCATGTTCACAATAGCTGCCCAGCCTCCTTCATTGTTGAGTTCAGAAAGTCGGAGTTCATTGAACCACACCTCTCCGCAGAGGTCACGGGCATTACTTTTAGGAAGCCCGTTCTTTAATCCAAGCATCATCATCCTGATGTTCCCGAAGCTTGGATTTCCTTTTATCCCTAACCTTAGTTTTCCCATTTCATAAGGATCATCGGCATCTACGGGCAAGCCTTCTTCGGTAAAAAAGTTGAGTTCAGAAGAAAGATAGGAAGGATCACCAATAACCAGCGCCTTCACTTCCTGCAGCAGTTCCAGCGGCAGGTTCATGCGGTTCTCATCGGGCCAGATCTCTGATGAACTTGCTGCACCAAACTGGGTGGGCTTCAATGGTATTTCCACCTGGTAGTAATTATCGGTGAAGTCTGTTCCTATTCTAAGAAAGGCTACCAGTTCCCCTTCAGCAAGGGCAGGACGGTTTACGATTGATTCGGCATGCAGGAACATTTCAAGGTTCTTGTACTGCCTCATGTCCAGCTGGAAATTCTTGTAAACTGCCCGGGAATCCTGAGGTTCCAGCTCACAGACCGAAAGGGAAAGTGACTGCTCATTCTGACGGATCCTTGTATTGTTATTTTGCAGTTCTTCCCTTTCTACCCCCGGAGGAAGTACATAGGGTATGGGCTGACGATTTTCATTCTCTTCAATACTCACCGCTGCTACCTGAAAAGAGGTGGGTTCTGTGGCAGGATCAGATTTATCGGGATCAAGGGTTTGGGTATATCGTCTGTAATCCCCCCGCACCAGGTCCATGGTGCCGAAACGCAAGACGGTTGGTTCCTCAAAATCTGTAAGGTACATTCTCATGAACCGTATCGACCTGAAATCACCAATCCCTCCTTTTGCATCGGTTGGTTCAAATACCGGGATCTTGAACTGCAACCACCTTACCGGAAGTTCGCGGCCGTTTGGAAGGGTGGTATTGAACTGTTTCACATCGGTTATATACCGGCTGTTGTCTGGGTTCATACCCGGAAAGACCGGCACTTCATATTCAAAATAACTGTCAACCGTATTCATGGTGTTGTCACGGTTGATGTCTTCAGTAGTCGGTAAAGTGGTGTTTCCCCTGTTGGTATTGGTAACAGTCGGCGGGGAATTTCCTTCCATTCCATTGTAATCTGCATAGCGTTGCAAGATACTTCCCGAGGCATTCAAATAGTAATTGTAATTATCAGCAGAGGGATCGGGGAGGTTGGCAAAAGCGGGAAATTTAACCGCTTCTTCAGGATCCTGTAACCCGTCGTAACCTACATCCTGATTGACACGCTCTTCTCCTTCAGTATTAAATGCATAGATAAGGGACTGGTTGGAAGGAACTTTCCCAAACTCTGTAGTTGTGGTGTTCAGATCGCTTCCGTCAGGAGGAAGTCCGTTCTCATATTGTTTTCGACCGTCCTTCAGCACATCTTCGGAAATGTTCCCAAGGTTAAAGACCAGGCTCCCTCCGCTGTTATTGGTATTTTGCTCATATATGAACGGGTCCATCATCCAGAATTCAATATACTCCACATTGCTTTGTTCAAAGTTCGTGGAATTGAGGGCGCGGGTGATCCCCCCAAAATTGTCGGCGGGGTTAGGCAGGGTATTACTACCTGCCGTGGCGGGATTGAAGTTATAAGGTCCACGGATGCCTGGATAATAAGCAAGGTCCATGGTATACAGTACCTGTGATTGCCCCTGCACCACATCAACATTCGGAAAGATCTCGTCTAAGAACACCCTTCGCGTAGCATAACTGGAAAGATCTGAGTCATCTATTCCGGATGGTCTGCTGCTTCCGTAGAAAATAGGATCTATACTATACCACGCCAGTTTTGCCCTTTTATATCCTGTTGCCAGGTCGCCGTTCCCGAGTTCTCCTCCAAAGCCTAAGGGTACACTTGACAATTCCCAGCCCAATGGATTATCAATGGATATAGAAGTTTGTGCAGCCTCAAAATCGTCAACATAAGTGGTAGCCCTTCCGCCAAATTCATTACCCTTTGGTGCCCCGGGCAATAAATAGGCAACTTCCCCTCTAAGGGAAAGATTTGAAATAACATCTGTATCAATGTTGGGCAGTTTGTTCACCATTCTGGTGAGGAAGGGAACCTCAGTGGAATAATTCAAATTAAGTCCAAAAATGGTATTGTTTATAGGCTCGTAGCTGTAATTGGATTTTTGGGTTAGTGGCCGTTCATTAAGGTTTAAATAGGTACCTCCAATGAGAAAATTCTCGTTGAACTGATGTTCCACATTGATCCCGGTAAAACGTTTTGTCTGCTGTCCAAAAAGGGCGTTATTTTCAGTAGACACCTGGATTGGAATATTGGATGCCAGCAAGGCTTCATCCAGGATCTGTACCCTTCCAAACTGGTAGTTCACTACGTAATCAACCCCTTCCTGCAAAACACGGCCTCCCGCGGTCACCGTTACAGATCCCTGGGGAACATTGAATGCCCCTATGGGGATCCCTTCAACGTTAGAGGATTTATAGCGCCCCCTTAACTGGAATTTGTTCTTATCTGCCTGCAGTTGTTCTGCCTGTGTCTTGGTGGTGTTATAGAGGGATCTGAATACGTATTTTTCCTGGTTGGCATTATAGGTTTCAGGGATATTGTAATCTTCAGTACCTGTATTGGGGTTGGGGTCAAGTTTCCTGAACAGGTATTCCCCAAAAGGCTCAACAGAGGTGAAAATTACGCTACCCGTCTCCTGGTCTATAGTGATCCCCGGTACAAAATCAAAGAATCCGTCTCCCCCTATAATAGGATCTCCGTTGATGTTAAGGTTATCAAGATTAAAAACCCTTAACAGGGTAGTCTCCTCCACATCTTCGGGCAGGGGCTCGCCGTCTACCCCTGTAATATAGTTTAACGGCTGAGGATCTGTATATACGATATTCATTCTGAAGTCCTCCCGTTCCAGCTGCATGGCATCCAGGTTATAAATATTCTTCATCATGAGGTCCCACACCGGTTCATTGACGTTGGTAACCGAACTTTTGAGCAGTTTCACCACGAGGTTCTGGGAGATAGCCGTTTCGGTTCCTGTTCCTCCCGAAGCATCGATCCCATCATTGGCAAATTCCCCTACCTGGTAGACCTCTCCACCTACGGTGTATTGAAAGGCAACTGCAAGGATCTCATCACTGGCAAGTCTTTGGTTAAGGGATATATATCCAAGCCGGCTATTAAGACGGTATTCAGATGGCCGTAATTGCCTTGCGTTTTCAAGCTTTACATAATCTGTACCTTCAGACACCTGTACGCCACTAAAGCCACTTCCTACCCTTGCGATGTCACGAATGGCCGGGGTAAGAACAGACTCTTCGGGACCTGTGATCCCAAAGGGATTGAAGTCGTTGTTGCGGTTGTCGGCATAGGCTCCCGGCGGACGGTTAAAGAATCCTGCAGGCGGATTTTCCAATCCAATGTTCCCTTCTACCGCAGTTTCCCCAAGATCCTGTATAGCTACCACATTTCTTGCATCTGTAAGGTTTTGCACGCTGTTGGTCCTGTTGGTTACCCAAACCTGTACCCTGGTGATCTGTACATTGGAGTTTATAAAAGGGTAATTTTCCAGGGCTTCATCATAGATGTCCCTAAAGTAGTGCGCCAGGAAGAAGTGACGGTTTTCATCATACTCAATGGCAAATTTTTCAAATTCCTGTACTGTTGCACCGCCTTCTACATTTACGGTGCGACGTTCAGATTTTTGTTCAGAGAACACCCCGGTGATACGGGTTTTTCCGAATTGCAATTCTGTCTTTACCCCAAAAAGGCTTTGCGCACCCTGGATCAGGGCAGAATTGAGGGGCATATTAATGTTCCCCACCTCGATCTTCTGGATGATATCATCTTCGGTTGGGGTATATTCCAGTTTTAACTGGTTCTGGAAATCAAAGGTAGATTCAGTATCATAATTGGCAGTAACCTTGAGGCGTTCCCCAATATTCCCAAGAAGACTTAACTGAATTCGCTGGTCAAAATCAAAGGTGAAGGTGCTCCTGTTACGTGGGGAGAACGCCGGATTATCCCTTTTTGAATACAGCACTCCAAGATCAAGCGCCACAGATCCCTGTGGGATAAGTTCGATATCACCCCCACCAAAAATATTTTGAAAGAAATCTGAGTTCACATAGAATCCGGGCAATAGATCCCGCTGATCTTCAGACCCTTCTTTCCTTCCGGAAATGGCGTCAATCTTCTGCTGAAAATAATTCTGCATTTCCTCCTGTATGACCAGTTCGCGGTATTCTTCAGGAGTAAGGATAAGAGGGGCAGAAATATTAAAATTCCCAAGGGTTTCGGTGTAGATATAGCGGTCAAGCACCGGGTCGTACTTATAGGAAGCCACGATGCTGTTGGGCCGGGGAAGTTCTATCCTTCCCAGCGAATATCCGGTCTTTGTCGTATCCTGAGGGGTTTCAGTCTCCTGGGACGAGGCTGAAAAAGGAACAGCAAGAGCACAAAAAAGCGCAAAAGCAACCGAAAGCGAAACCCGATAATTGTAGTTCTGCCTCAAGACATTTATAATTTTTTAAGTGCAAGCTTTATGAGTGATTCTACGGTAGCTTCGGGTTCCTCCTTGACAATTCTATCTACAACTTTCCCCGATTGCTTACGGGTATAACCAAGAGTCTCTAAAGCAGATAACGCTTCTTCTTTATTAGTATTGCTTTTTGATACTGAAACTTCGTCTAAACCAAACACTTTCAGGATCTTGTCTTTAAGGTCCAGGATCACCCGCTGCGCAGTCTTTGCACCTATACCCTTGATACTTTGAATTGTACCAACATCACCTGCAGCTATGGCCTCCATGATCTGTTTAGGCTCAAGGGAAGAAAGCATGGTGCGGGCTGTGCTGGCTCCCACCCCCGAGACCGAGATCAACAATCTGAAGATCTCCCGTTCACTCTTCTCCCAAAACCCGAAAAGGGTATGCGAATCTTCCTTTACCTGCAAATGGGTGTATAACCTTACGGCTTCTGAAGATGGAATTAGGGAATATGTATGGAGGGAAATGTGAATAAAATAACCAACGCCGTTGCAGTCGATCACTACATTGGTTGGATTTTTTTCCACCAGCTGGCCTTTTATTGTGTGGATCATTGGTCAAGAAAGCTTAATGACTCAAATGTAGTAAAATAATAGAGATGCCGAAAAATGAAATTCACCCCGGCCAAAGCCCTGAAAAAGCTGAGGTTTCACCTATTCACTTAAAGCAGTCCCGGGAGATTTACCATAAAAAAGGCTGCCGGAGTTTTTATCTCCAACAGCCTCTGAATCAAAAGTATGTTTGAAATTTATACCCCTTCTTTTTTCGCTTTTCTTTCTTTTTCCTGGGCATCCACAACCGCCACGGCGGTCATATTAACTATTTCCTCCACGCTGGCTCCAAGCTGCAGAACGTGCACGGGTTTGTTCATTCCCATGAGAATAGGGCCTACACTTTCTGTTTTATTCAACTCCTTGATCAATTTATAGGTGCTGTTCCCTGAATCAAGATTTGGAAAAATGAGGGTATTCACCTTCATGCCCGCAAGTTTGGAGAAGGGGAATTTTTTTTGGAGCATTTCCTTGTTCAGGGCAAAATCTGTTTGCATCTCCCCGTCTACCACAAGATCGGGATAGAACCTGTGCAGGTAGGCAACTGCTTCTTTAACTTTCTCGGCCTTTTCGTTCTTGGAAGATCCAAAGTTACCGTAGGAGATCATCGCGATCACCGGGTCCATTCCAAAAAGTCTTACGGTACGGGCGGTCATCTGGGCGATCTTTGCCAGTTCCTTAGCGGTTGGATCTATATTTACCGAGGTATCACTAATAAAGATTGGTCCTCTGGAGGTATTCATTAAGTTGGTCGCGGCCACCTTGGAAACTCCTTTGGCTTTTCCTATCAATTCCAGCATTGGCTTGAGAACGGTAGGATAGGACCTGGAATAACCGGAAAGCAGGGCATCAGCATCTCCTTCATTCACCATCATGGCTGCAAAATAATTGCGTTCTTTCATAAGAAGTTCGGCATCATATCTCGTCACGCCTTTTCTGTTTCTGGTTTTCCAGAAGCCTTCGGCATAACGGTTGCGTCGCTCTTTTTCATCATCACTTTTCGTATCGATGATGAGAACATCCTCTGCGTGAAAATCTATTTCCCGCATAAGCTCTTCGATAACATCCCGTCTTCCCAAAAGTACAGGAATGGCGATACCTTCGTCATGAACTATCTGGGCTGCTTTCAATACATCGAGATGATCTGCTTCGGCAAAAATCACTTTCTTGGGATCCATTTTTGCACGGTTCATCAACAGCCTGGTAATTTTATTGTCATTACCCATTCTCTCCAGGAGCTCGTCTTCATAACGTTCCCAGTCAAGGATAGGATTTCGGGCTACTCCGCTTTCCATGGCTGCCCTGGCTACGGCAGGAGGAACCTCAGTGATAAGGCGGGGGTCAAATGGTTTCGGAATAATATAATCCTTCCCAAAGTTAAGACGGGTTTCACCGTAAGCGATGTTCACCTGCTCGGGCACCGGTTCTTTGGTTAGCCTGGCAAGGGCTTTAACAGCCGCCATCTTCATTTCTTCATTGATCTTGGTTGCTCTTACATCAAGAGCTCCCCTGAAAATGAATGGGAAACCCAGCACATTGTTCACCTGGTTAGGATGATCACTGCGACCGGTGGCCATAATAATGTCTTTTCTTGCTTCAATGGCTACGTTGTAATCGATCTCGGGATTAGGATTGGCCATAGCAAAAACAATTGGCTTTTTGGCCATTCTCTTAAGCATGTCTGAAGTCACGATATTTCCAACAGAAAGTCCCAGGAAAACATCTGCACCATCCATGGCCTCAGCCAGGTTGGTATATTGTTTCTTCACTGCGAATTTTTGCTGCAGGTCAGACAGGTCTTCACGGCCGGTGTGCAGCACCCCTTTGACATCAAACATCACAATGTTGCTCAGTTTCACTCCCAGGGCAACATACAGATTGGCACAGGCGATCGCGGCAGATCCCGCCCCGGAGATCACCACTTTCACCCTGCCTATTTTTTTACCGGCCAGTTCAAGCGCATTTAAAAGTGCAGCCGAAGAGATAATAGCCGTACCGTGCTGATCATCATGCATTACCGGAATATCCAGTTCCTCCTTTAGCCTTCTTTCGATCTCAAAAGCTTCAGGTGCGGCGATATCTTCCAGGTTTATTCCTCCAAAGGTGGGCGCAATATTTTTAACGGTCTCCACAAACTTATCTATGTCTTTCGTGTCCACCTCGATATCAAAAACGTCTATATCAGCAAATATTTTAAACAACAGGCCTTTTCCTTCCATAACCGGTTTAGAGGCTTCAGGGCCAATATCACCCAATCCAAGGACGGCGGTCCCGTTTGAAATTACTGCCACCAGGTTTCCCTTAGTAGTGTATTTATAGACATTATCCTTGTCTTTGAATATTTCAAGACACGGCTCTGCCACCCCGGGGGAGTATGCTAATGACAGGTCTCTTTGTGTGGAATATTTTTTTGTGGGCACCACCTGGATCTTTCCGGGGTAGGGTTTGGCGTGATAGACTAAAGCTTCACGTCGTTTGCGTTCGTTACTCATAGTTCCCGTATTTTTTCAGGACAAACAAAGGTAAGAGTTTAGGTTTTATGGCTAACTGATTTCCCTCATTTTTTGGAGCAGGGAAAGCAAGCTCCAAACCGGAAGTCCTTACCGGAAAGTCAGCTTCCCGGGAGGGGTAAGTTTATCAAGTTCCCGATGATATTCCCGGGGTAACAACTCAAGGCCCAGCTGGTAAGATGCGTTCATCCAGCCAAAGCCAGAGGTGGTGATATAATCAAACTCTGTCCCAACATTGCCATACTCAGCATAGACCTTATGAGTGGTATTTACCACATCGTATTTTTCTGGTATGGTACCGTTGTAGTCCACAGCATTTCTGGTGATCATGTAGAGCCAGCGGTAGATGAGTTCATGCGCCTCAGCCTCATACCCGTAATTAAGCAATCCCTGCCACAGTAGCATTTGATGCGGCGCCCAGCCGTTGGGATAATCCCACTGGCGTTGCACCTCGTTGGTCGCGGTTTTTTCTACGGAAGTTTTTGCGGTGGAAAGAATTCCCCCCTTTGCCTTAAGATCTTTCAGAAGATTGATAAGCATTTTTTGAGCCTGCTCTTCAGAAGCCATTTTACTCCATAAGGGGTAGAAATTGGTAGCCGAAATATATCCCGTCTGTTCTCCTTTTTTAAAGTCATAATCGAAAAAACTGCCTTCCTCCTCATTCCAGAGGTAACGGTTCATCAATTCCTTTCGTTTTTCAGCTTTTTTAGCCCAAAAAACATCAGAATAGGTTGAGCCTGAAGACTGTTTAAAAATCCCGTCGAAGTATTTTTTGATAAGGTGCTCAAAATCCTTTTCATATTTATAAAGCAGCGAATTCAGATCAACGGTATTGAGGTGGGCTGCGCGATCTTCCAGCCGCCAGGAGGTGTCATGACCACTTTCCCGAACACTGCGATCGTGCACGAAATATTCATTCAGTTCCCTGTCCTTTAATTGGCCCGACTTATATTTTTTTTCAAATTTTGCAACGGGCAGGTTGTGTTTAGCGGCATATTTTTTCAACACCTCTTCAAAATGCCCTTTTTCGGTCTCAGGTGGAATCCCGATCCCCTGCCCCAGGTAACGGTTCAAACCATTGGAGGTGAGCCGCTCTCCCTCTGCCATCCACACCTGTTCATATTCGGTGATCGCAGCTTCCAGCGAATTCCGGAGCCATATTGTATCCTTTTCTTCCATAGCCTTATTTACTTCCCGCACAAAAGAAGACAGAAAGGGAGGTTGGGTGCGGGTGAGGTAATAGGAGCGGTTCGCATTCAGGATCTTTCCGTAGTGGTTGATCTGGTAAACGAAATTATCGACCATGGCTTTGGCAAGGTCAACCCGCCCATCGATGATAAGGCCAATACCTTCAAAGTAGCTGTCCCAACCGTACATTTCATTGAACCTGCCGCCGGGCACCACAAAAGGAACTCCGCGGTCATTCTCAATTTTCAAGGCCAGCAAACCCGGTTTTTTGTTGAGGGATCTCACATATTCCGGAGTTATTTTATGCGGAAGAATAACCACCTCAAAACCTTCCAGTTCCTGCTGCAGGTTTTGAAAATAGGAAATCCCCACAGAATCTGTTGCCGGCACATAAAGTCGTTGCACCCCATCTGAAGCTTTAGTATCCTTCAGGATCTTTTTCAAACCCTTACGGTCAATGGTTCGGGTAAGATCATCCCAGAATTCTTCTTTGATCCTTCGGGAGATACGTGCAGTAGGCGGTTCTTTAACTTCATTAATAGAAATTCGAAGGATCTCCTTTTCCCCGGCTCTTGCTATGGCCAATTCCTGAAGCAGGTTGGAGAGGTAATAGGTTTCAGAGATCTTTACAGAATCCCCTTCGCTGCTCACCATCCAAAAAGGGCTTTTTAAGTCATCTTCAATAGTGATCTTTTTATCGCCGTCTGTATCGGCTACGGCTACGAGTTTTTCAAAAGTTGGATCGACCTGCAGTATGAATTCCGGATTTTGAGCAAATACGTTCCCGAAAAGAGAAAAAATAGCCGTAAAAATTAAAATTTTTATGTTTTTTCCTATTTTTATGCAAATCTTCTTCATGAAAACTCTTTTTGTATTCCTCTGCTTCTTTTTATTCAGCTATAACACCTTTGCCCAACAGGAAACTTACACACTGGTTGCGGTAGATGAAGCTCCATTTATCAAAGAGTGCTATGACCCTAATAAAGATAGTAAAGAATGTTTTAATCAAAACTTAAGTGACTTTTTGCAAAGTAACCTGGTCACGCCAAAAACGGTAAAAGGAGAAGGAAAAGCCTATGCTACTTTTCATATTTCGGAAACCGGCGCCATTAGCGATGTAAAGGTGAAAGCTACAGATAAAGATCAGGAAGAGGAGGTGATTCGGGTGTTGTCCTCATTAAAGATTGCATCTCCTGCAAAACTTGACGGAAAAGCAGTAGCCGTTACTCATGCCCTTCCGGTGATCTTTAAACAAACAATGTATGACAGTTACGGCGCCTTTTTTGACACCAGGGCAAAAAATCTCCCCAATGCTACCAAAACTGCCTTTTCACCCTTATTTGAAGCTTGTATACCCAAACCTGATAAAAGCTCCTGTTTCCAGGAGACTCTTGAAAAATTGATCGCGAAGTCTGTAAAAGCTAAATCGGGAACGGTGTTGAATTACTATCTGGAGATCAATAAAAATGCTGAAGCTGAAAATGTACTGGTACTGAGCCACAACGACAACAATGCAAGCAAACAGGCAAAAGCATTTTTAGAAACGTTAAGTCTTGAAGCTCCCGCCAGGAATGAACAAAAGAAGGCGGTTAAAAGTTTTTTCTACGGAAAATTAGTCCTTTAGAAACTTAATATTTCGGGTGAGTCCGCTGTATTTGGTTCTTTTAACGGCCGACTTCTTAAAAACCTTCCGGAAAGTATCTTCAGTGATCTCTTCCCAATCCTTTTTGCTCATGCTGAGCAACCCGGGGTGAGAGTTAAACAGCGGTTCATTATGAGGGCTGGAAAAGCGGTTCCACGGGCATACATCCTGGCAGGTATCGCAACCGAACATCCAGTCGTCGAACTTTCCCTTCATATCTTCGGGCAACTGGTCTTTGAGTTCGATCGTGAAATAGGAAATGCACTTGCTGCCGTCTACCTTGTAAGGTTCCACTATGGCACCGGTAGGGCAGGCATCGATGCAGGCGGTGCAGCTTCCGCAATGGTCGGTCACAGGAGTGTCGTATTCCAGTTCCAGGTCAAGAATGAGCTCGGCAACAAAAAAGAAGGAACCTTTCTGCTTTGACAGCAACAGGGTGTGTTTCCCCACCCAGCCTAGACCGGACTTTGCTGCCCAGGCTTTGTCCATCACCGGCGCAGAATCTACAAAAGCCCTGCCTTCCACCTCACCAATCTCCTG
Source organism: Salinimicrobium flavum (assembly GCF_042684505.1). Lineage (NCBI taxonomy): Bacteria > Pseudomonadati > Bacteroidota > Flavobacteriia > Flavobacteriales > Flavobacteriaceae > Salinimicrobium > Salinimicrobium flavum. The sequence continues at coordinate 917,576 of NZ_JBHULT010000006.1, read as the reverse complement.
CTGAATGAACTTCAGAAGTTCCTTAAGTTTATCCTTGATCACAAAGTGATAATCTGTCCCGTAAGCGTATTTACTGATCTTGTAAGAGTCCTCCCGCTGTTTCTCTTCAGGATAATAATTGAGGAGCAGGGAAATCACACTTTTGGAGCCTTCTACAAGTTTGGTGGGATCCAGGCGCTTGTCAAAATGATTCTCCAGAAATGACATTTTTCCGTGCCTTTCTTTTTGAAGGTATTCTTCAAGGCGCGGTGCCTCTTCCTCCAGGAATCCGGCTTTGGAGATTCCACATGACAAAAAACCGAGGCGTTTAGCTTCGGTTTTGATCACATCTGAATATTTAGATCTTAAATTCACTGTACCTGCAAAACTATTGCATTTCTTGTACAAATGTTATTCCAGAACAGGAAATTCTATTTCAATCACAGGGTTCTATGTTTTGGTTGATATGGAAAAAATTTTGGGGATCATACTTCTTCTTGATCTTTCCCAGACGTTCGAAATTAGTGCCATATGAAGCCTTCACTCTACCTTCTGCCTCCTCCATCATGAAGTTCACGTAAGCTCCACCGGCTGAATATGGGTTTAAAGCCTTGTAATAGTCTTTGGCCCAGGTAGTAATTTCTTCAGCATCATCGGCTTCGGGAGAAACCCCTACAATAACCTGAGACCATCTCGCTCCCCGGTTTGCCCATGCCGTTTCCCCGGGAGCTACCTCATGAACGGCACCATCAATGGGATATAGATGTGTAGTAGAATGAAAAGTGGGTATTTTGGAACCGTATTCAATATTCACCCTTATGCTTTCCTCACTCAACTCATTAATAAAGTGGGCTTTCCAATACCATTGCAGTCCGCTGGGATAAAGATCATCAAACATAGTATTAAGTGCCGGCATGGGAATCTCACTGACGAAGTCCAGAATGGGCGGACCAAATTCCCTGATGGGTCTAAAAACTTCTTCTGCTTTGTCAATTGGACCGGTATAGTTCCACACCACCCCGCAGACGTTTTTCATGTGGAGCTCTTTGGGAAACGGATCCCCGGGAGGTACAATGAGAAAAGCAAAGAAACCATAAAGATCATTTGAAGCTTCCCTAAGGGTTTTGTCGTAAAACTTCATGGCCTCTTCTGCCTTTTCAAGAGGCCAGAACATGGGCCCGGCATATACATTTTTCACCGGAAGGAGATTGAAAGTAAAAGAGACTACAACCCCGAAATTTCCACCGCCCCCACGCAGCGCCCAGAAAAGGTCAGGATTTTCATCCTTATTTGCTGTTACCAATTCACCGGTAGCCAGAACAACTTCGGCCTCAAGCAGGTTATCAATAGTTAAGCCCCCTTTGCGACTCAAATAACCTATCCCTCCACCAAGGGTGATTCCGCCAATACCTGTGGTCCCAATTATCCCACTGGGCAGAGCCAGTCCATACTTGTGAGTGGCCGCATCTATTTCCTTAAGCATATTGCCGGGGGCAATGACGGCTGTACGATTTTCGGGATCTACATGAATTTCCTTCATTTCTGAAAGGTCGATCACCAACCCGTCCTCACAAAGCGCCAGGCCGGCTCCGCTATGCCCTCCGCTTCGAATGGAAACCTCCAGGTTATTTTTCCTGCCAAAGTTCACTGCCTGGATAACATCCTCTTTATCCTTACACTTTAAGATTATACCGGGATGTTTATCGATCATCCCGTTGTATATCTTCCTGGTTTCATCATATTCAGTATCTGATGGTGTAATGATCCTGCCTTTAACGTGACTTTTCAGCTCTTCAATTTTCGCCTCCATAATAAAATGTTTTATGATTAATTATACTGCGATGCACTATGGACCACAGCAATAGCCAAATAAGCAGTAGAAGTTCTTCCTGATCAAAGAACGAAGAAATACGAAGTGGCAGGTTTAGAGCAAAACCAAAAAGTGGTAAATCCCGGTCTTTCAGGTTAATTTAGAGAAATCGGAATCTTAGAGGAGGAATGAAATTTAAACTTACGGGGTATGATTTCAAAAACCCTGTTGGGGGTTGAAAAAATAAGAGGGGGATCACATAATTACTGTAAACATTTGAACCACAGCTCAATAAAAGTAATGAAAATATACCGATGATCCTTAATTATCTGAAATTAAATTTCAGAACGGCATTTTTAGGCTTCAGGGTAATGAGCGGCTGTATCTGTATCTCTCCTTCAGCACCCGAAATACGGTATTTGTAAACCAGTTCAGCGATAGCCAGGATCATCTCGTACATTGCAAAGTTATTTCCAATACACATCCTTGGACCGGCCCCAAATGGATAATAACAGGAAGAATATTTCTTTGGATCTGTGAACCTTTCCGGTTTGAAGGTTTCGGGATCTTCCCAAAAATCCTTATGCCGGTGGATCTCATACATGGAAAACAGCAGGCTGGAACCTCCGGGGATTTCAAGGTCGGCAAAAACGTCCCTTTCCTTATTCACGCGATCGATAAAATAAGCCGGAGGGTATAAACGCATCGCCTCCTCTATTACCATTTTGGTATAACTGCAAGCCTGGATAAATTCAGCAAGGGATCCGGTTTCAGCCCTTGCCTTTTTCACCTCCTCCAGGATCTTCTCCTGGGCTTCAGGATATTTTGCCAGTAACTGAGCAGTGAAAGTAAGTGCATTTGAGGTAGTTTCGTGGCCGGCAGTGAACAGGATGAGGATCTCATCTATTAGTTGTTCATTCTCCATGCTACTGCCGTCATCATATCTTGCCTCAAGGAGCATATCAAGAAGATCGTTTTGTCTTTCACCGGAAGTTCGTCTTGCATCTATCAACTCTCTTAGAATATCCCTGGCCTCGTCTGTAAGATCTGTATGCTTTTTAATCTTACCTGATAAATTGAACCACCAAACCAGATATGGTTGTCTTAATTCCCGAACCAGCATTTTCTGAGCAGCTTCTGTAATATACTGCAGCCGATTGATCTCCTTTTGACCCACGGCACTGCTAAACAGGGATTTTACCACCGTCTGGAATGCGAGGTCATTAAAAACAGGAAAAATATCCACAGGCTTACCGGTTTCAATTTTATCAAGTTCTGTTGATATAGCAGCTTTGATGCTATCTAATAAGAGTACCAGTTGCTTTTTGTGAAAGGCAGGTTGTATGAGTTTACGCTGTTTTTTCCAGTGTTCCCCTTCAGATGTTAACAGCCCCTGTCCAAGATATTTCGCCATATCCCTGGTTTGGATGGTGGTCTTGGAGAAATTTTTATGGTTTTTCTGAAGGGCATATTGGGCAAAAGCGGGGTTTCGGGAAAAGATCACAGAGCTACCCGGGCCAATTTTTAACCGAAATGTATCACCAAGCTTATCGAATTTCTTCCGGTGAAAGATCAGCGGATTTTCCAAGATGCGCAGGGAATTTTTGTAAAATTCCCAGGCCGGAACTGTGGGAACCTTTTTTACCGTCATATAATTGTCATCCTTCATGGTTACCTCACGTTTTCTTTATCCTTTTTAGACCTAACAGGTCTTAGAGACCTGTTAGGTCTGGTCCCGCAGGAAATTATTTAAATATTCACTATTCAAACTTCTTTCATTATGCCATTGCTGAAAAACCTCTTTATCGAGTAGGGAAAATATATAATCTGTATCTATTCTACTTGTTTTATTACTGGTATAGGCCTTGTAGGATGAAAATCTATAAATTCTGTGATCTTCAACAAAATTATGTTTCACCGGATTTAAATGAATATAGGCAATTAATTGAATAAGATACTTCCCATCACTTACCCTTTTTCTCTTTAAATGTTCCTGAAAAAGACTTCCGGTTCTATTGTATTTTTTATTTATAGCCTTGTTGTAGGCATTGAATAAATTTGAAAAAGGAAGATGAATTTTTTGTTGATGAATTAATGAAAGCTCTTCTTTGTCTTTGATCTTTAGGAGTAGATGAAAATGGTTTTGCAACAAACAATAAGCATAGATATCGCAAACTGGTAGTAAGTGAGTTTCGACTAACCTAAGAAAGTAAAAGTAATTACCTTCATCTTTAAAGATATTCTCTCCATTATTTCCTCTATTGAAAATATGGTAGGTTGCTCCCGGTTCTAAAACATCCTGCTTCATAGCTTTAGTTCAAAATCTAACAGGTCCTGGAGACCTGGCAGGTTTGATTTTTTCTGCTCAAAAAAGCCCACCTTGGACACCTCCGCGCTCGCGACCCAGGTGTTTATAGGCCGCTTCGGTAACTTCCCTGCCGCGGGGAGTTCTCTGGATGAAGCCCTGCTGTATCAAAAAAGGTTCATAGACTTCTTCAATGGTCTCTGCACTTTCACTTACGGCCGTAGCCAGGGTAGTAATGCCCACCGGGCCACCTTTGAATTTATCAATAATGGTGGTAAGGATCTTATTATCCATTTCATCCAGCCCATGAGCGTCTACATTGAGGGCTCTAAGACTGTATTGGGCGATCTCTATGTCGATCTTCCCGTTGCCTTTGATCTGTGCGAAATCGCGTACCCTCCTCAAAAGGGCATTTGCGATACGCGGGGTTCCACGGCTGCGTCCTGCGATCTCTATGGCAGCATCAAGGGAAATAGGAACTTTAAGGATATCTGCACTTCGCTGTACGATATCTGAAAGAAGTTCGGTAGAATAATATTCAAGTCGGCTGGAGATCCCGAATCTCGCTCTCATAGGCGCAGTCAATAATCCGCTGCGGGTGGTAGCCCCTATAAGGGTAAAAGGATTAAGATTGATCTGTACAGAACGGGCGTTGGGCCCGGTTTCGATCATGATATCGATCTTATAGTCCTCCATGGCCGAGTAAAGGTATTCCTCGACTACCGCGCTTAAGCGGTGGATCTCATCAATGAACAATACATCCCTTTCTTCCAGGTTGGTGAGCAGTCCGGCTAGATCTCCGGGTTTATCCAATACAGGGCCCGAGGTGACCTTTATCCCCACCCCCAGCTCATTGGCCAGGATATGCGCAAGGGTGGTCTTACCAAGTCCCGGAGGTCCGTGAAAAAGTGTGTGGTCAAGGGCTTCTCCCCTACGGTTGGCTGCCTCAACAAAGACCTTTAAATTGTCGAGTACCTGATCCTGTCCTGCAAAATCATCAAATTCGAGGGGCCTTAAAGCTCTCTCGATATCCATTTCTTCGGGAGTAAAACTTTCCCCGCTTGGATCAAGGTGCTCATTCATAGTCAGTTTTTTAAGTACTACAAAGATAAAAGAAAAAGCCCTTTCCGAAGAAAAGGCTTTGATTATATAAATTCAGGAATGAGATCTTAGTGGTTCAATTCCTCTTCATCTTTTTGAAGGGGTACCGTTTGCGGCGCAAAGTCCTGTCCCGGGATCACATATTCCCCATTCTCATTTGTTTTACTGTAGTCATAAGGCCAACGATAAACAGTTGGAAGTTCTCCCGGCCAGTTCCCGTGAATTGGCTCTACCGGGGTAGTCCACTCCAGGGAGTTGGATTTCCATGGGTTTGCTGTCGCTTTTTTCCCTGCAACGATCGAATAGATGAAGTTGCAAAGGAATACAAGCTGTACAAGTGCTGTTATGATGGCAAAAACAGTGATCAAAACGTTGATCTCCAACAGGTCATCAAAGTACGGGAAGGCGGTGTTGTCATAATATCGTCTTGGCAGACCGGCCATTCCCACAAAGTGCATAGGGAAGAAAACCCCATAAGCTCCAATAATAGTGATCCAGAAATGCACATATCCCAGGTTCTTGTTCATCATTCTTCCGAACATTTTTGGGAACCAGTGATAAATACCGGCGAACATACCGTACAGAGCTGAGATACCCATTACCAGGTGGAAGTGAGCTACCACGAAATAAGTGTCATGCACATTTATATCCAGGGTACTGTCTCCCAGTACAAGCCCCGTCAAACCTCCTGTAATGAAAGTGGAAACGAAACCAATCGAGAACAGCATGGCAGGGTTCATTTGCAGGTTACCTTTCCAGATAGTGGTGATCCAGTTAAACGCTTTTACTGCGGAAGGGATGGCGATCAATAAGGTGGTAAAGGTAAATACTGATCCCAGGAACGGGTTCATACCAGATACGAACATGTGGTGACCCCAAACAATGGTAGATAAGAATGCTATCCCCAGAATGGAAGCGATCATCGCACGGTATCCAAAAATAGGTTTTCTGGAGTTGGTTGCCAGGATCTCAGACGCGATTCCCATCGCCGGAAGGATCACGATATATACTTCAGGGTGACCAAGGAACCAGAAAAGGTGTTCAAATAATACAGGTGATCCTCCCTGATAATGCAATACTTCTCCTTTAAGGTAAATATCACTCAGGAAGAAAGAAGTACCAAAACTTCTGTCCATGATCAACATCAAAGCTGCAGAAAGAAGAACCGGGAAAGAAACCACCCCGATAATAGCAGTTACAAAAAGGGCCCAGATAGTTAGCGGTAAACGTGTCATAGACATCCCCTTTGTTCTAAGGTTGATCACCGTTACGATATAGTTTAACGATCCCAAAAGTGAGGAAGCGATAAAGATCGCCATAGAAACCAGCCAAAGCGTCATCCCCATTCCTGAACCTCCAATAGCTTGTGGCAAAGCACTCAATGGAGGATAAATTGTCCATCCTGCAGATGCAGGTCCTGCTTCTACGAACAGGGATCCCAGCATAATGATACAGGAAAGGAAGAACAGCCAGTAAGAAAGCATGTTCATGAATCCTGATGCCATATCCCTGGCCCCAATTTGAAGCGGAATAAGAAGGTTACTAAAAGTACCACTCAATCCCTGGGTAAGAACAAAGAATACCATAATGGTACCGTGAATGGTCACCAATGCAAGGTAGATCTCGGGGCTCATTACTCCACCGGGAGCCCATTTCCCAAGAAACATCTCAAATATCTTAAATGATTCGGCAGGCCATGCGATCTGCATACGGAAGAAGACAGACATTGCTATCCCAATGATTCCCATAAACAGAGCGGTAAAAAGGTATTGCTTGGCAATTACCTTATGGTCCATGCTGAATATATACTTCGTAAAGAAATTACCCTCATGGTGATGGTCATCATGAGCGTGATCATTAACCTGTGCGTGTCCTACTGCTGACATATTTTCTTAATCTTTACTTTAATTAATTTTCTACCTGCGCTAAATCTGCAGCATCGTCCTTTAAAGATGCAGTCTGTCCATCAACCGGTTCATATGTATCTATGAATTCCTGTTGTTCTGCCATCCAGGCATCAAACTCTTCCTGGGTTTCAACCACGATCTTCATTTGCATATTATAATGTGCAACTCCACATATCTTGTTGCATAACAGGTAATATTCAAACTGCTTATACTCATCCAGACCTTCTTCGCCGGCCGCCACAAGCACTTTGCTGTTCTCTTTTCTTATCTCGTTGATCCTGGCCACTTTGTCTCTCATGTATTCTGTTTCACGTATCTCTGCGGAAGTAACCGTAGGAGTGAAAGAGAATTGGGTGATCATACCGGGAACCACGTTCATCTGGGCCCTGAAGTGCGGGAAGTAGGCAGAATGCAATACATCCTGAGATCTCATTTTGAATAAAACAGGGCGATCTACCGGAAGGTGAAGCTCTGTGGTAATCACATCATCATGGGCATAGGCATCACTACCATCAACACCCATAGTATTTGCTCCTTCTATAAATCTAATATTGGCTTTTCCAAGTACATTATCCTTTCCAGCATATCTTGCCTGCCAGCTAAACTGTTTTGCATAAAGTTCGATCACGATAGGGTCATCTTCCTCATCGACATCCATAATATCGCTCCAGGTAAACAGCCCATAGATGATCAAACCTGCAAGTACGATCACCGGGATGATGGTCCATACAAATTCCAGTTTATCATTATCGGCAAAGAAAAGGGCTTTTGTTCCTTTCTTTCCTTTGTATTTAAAGGCGAACCAATGCAGAAGCCCCTGGGTGATCACCTGTACGAACATGATCACGGCCATGGTGATCAATAACAGGTTGTCATAATCTGCACCATGTTCTGAGGCGGCGGCAGGTAATGCCCTGTCCCCAAAAAACCAGAAATTGTAAAGCATGAAGAGGTAGAAAGCAATACCAAAGGCAAGCATCAGGTTACCCTGAGTCCTGTTATCCTTGTCACTTGCGATCTGTGAAGAGTCCACATCAACGCCGGTCCTTGACAACTGGAATATCCTTGTTAGCTGCCAAATGGTGATCGCAAAAAGCGCTACTACTATGATTATTAAAAATACAGTCATTTTCTAATTTCTTCTTTAAACAATCTTTAATTAATAGTGATAATGCTCACTTTCTTTTCTAAACGGATTCCTCTTAACCAATAACGGAGCTTTTGTCAATGAATTGAACACCACAAAAATAAACAATCCGCCAAAGAATGCTAAAGCACTTAGTTCAGGAATTCCAATAAACCAGGACTCCCCTACCGTTGCAGGCATTACCATCACATACACATCCAGGTAGTGGCCAATCAATATAATGATTCCGGTCATTACCACAAACCAGTTCACACGTTTAAAGTCACTGTTCATTAATAACAGGAGCGGAAATATAAAGTTTAGGGCTGCCATTCCGAAGAAAACAAGACCATAATCTTCAATTCTTGAAACGAAATAAGTAACCTCTTCGGGAATATTGGAGTACCAGATCAACATGAACTGGGAGAACCAAAGGTAGGTCCAGAAGATACTAAGTCCAAACATGAACTTTGCAAGATCATGAATATGGCTGTTGTTCACGAAAGGAAGGAAACCGCGGGATTTAAGATAAATCGTAACCAGTGCGATCACCGTAATGGCAGAAACGAACATACTGGAGAACACATACCATCCAAAGAGAGTACTGAACCAGTGTGGATCAAGACTCATGATCCAGTCCCATGACATCATGGATTCTGTTACCATAAAGAACACCAGGAATCCTGCAGCAAGTTTAAAGTTCTTTTTGTACCAAACATTATCTGTAGCCTCATCCTGTCTGTGTGAATTCCTTCTCATAAGGTACCTGAAAAGATTCCAGCCGGCGATATATATCGCAGCCCTTATAAGGAAAAAGGTAACGTTAAGGTATCCTGATTTGTTCTGGATAATTTCATCATCGGCAACTACTTCGGCATCCATCCATACGAACATATGGTTTAAGTGTAAACCTGAAAGTACCAACAGAAGGAACATAATGATACTTCCCGGCAGCAGGTAGCCTGTTATCCCTTCCATCACCCTGAACAAAACAGGTGACCATCCTGCCTGGGCGGCATACTGCACCGCATAAAAGGCCAGTGTCCCCAGCGCGATCATAAAGAAAAAGAAGGCTGCAACAAATACAGCTGCCCATGGTTTGTTTTGTAACTGGTGTAAAATATGCTCCAGGTGAACCAATTCTTCCTCCTCAGCCAAGGTATGGGATTCTTCATCCATCCTTTGAGTTTCAACCTCGTGCTCTGAAAGAACCAGATCAAATCCTTGTGCATCATCTTCCAATTCATCCTCGGTTTGGCCGGGAAGAGGCATCTCAACGGCACTACTATGGTCATCGTGAGAAGCGACTATTTCCCTTACATCTTCAATAGTGGAAGGTGCGGCAATAAATCCGTAGACCAAGCCTAACAGACCTACTACCATAAGAATGATAGAAAACAATTTTAATTTACTGGATAGCGTGTACATATTAAATATATCTAAATGCTGTTATTCTTCGATTTGATTTTCCTCTTCTCCGGTAGTTGAAGTTTCTTTAGACTCCATCTGTTTATCTGCGTTCACAGCAGGAATAAGATCTTCTTCAGTCTCAAATTCCCTTTCAGCTCCACCTTCCAGATCATTCTTAAGTTTCATCACGTAGTGGGTGATCAACCATCTTTCTTCAATAGAGGTCTGGGAAGCATATGATCCCATAGCATTGAGACCGTAGTACTGTACGTGATAAACACCACCTTCTGTGATCGCTCTTCCCGCATCGTCATAACGCGGGATACCCAGGATCTTTTCATTCTGTACCAGGATCCCTTTTCCGTCTCCCTGATCTCCATGGCAAACTGCACAGTAGATAGTATATAATGCTTTTCCTTTATTTAAATTCTCTTCAGTATAAGGAAGGGGGTTTTGAAGTTCGGTTTTTGCTGTTGAAAAACCATCGGGGTTATTCTCATAGTCATAAGGTTCCCACCCGCGTGGAATGGTTCCTTCCACAGGTAATTTGGCTTCCTGCTGGTTCACAAAGACATCGTATGCCCCATAAGGTTCATAAGATACCGGTTCCTGCATATTAGGCATGTACTGGTAGTTTGGCCTGGAGCTGTCAAAACATGAAACAGCGCTTAGTGCCAGAATGAAAAATATGGAGTTTCTAAATAAACTTTTCATGTGGTTTATTTGTTATCAATTAATTTAATTTCAGAAGCACCCGTTTTGAACAAGAAATCTGTAAGGTCTTCTGTATTATGGTTGGCTACCATCACTTCCATAAGAAAATGGTCATCTGTGGTCCTTATATCAGGGTTCTCTGCTTTTTTGAAAGGCCACAACTTACTCCTCATGAAGAAGGTGAAAACCATCAGGTGAGCCGCAAAGAATACTGTTAATTCAAACATAATTGGCACAAAGGCGGGCATATTCTGAAGGAAACTGAAACTTGGTTTCCCACCAATATCCATTGGCCAGTCTTCTATCATGATAAAGTTCATCATGGCTATAGATACCAGGAGACCAATGATCCCATAGATGAAGGAGGTTACGGCCAGCCTTGTTGGTGCAAGACCCATTGCCTTATCAAGTCCGTGTACGGGAAAAGGTGTATAGATTTCCCTGATACTGTAACGGGCGTCCCTAACTTGCCTTACAGCCTGTAAAAGCAAGTCATCATCGGTATAAAGTGCGTGTATAACTTTAGATGCCATTATCGTTTGTTTTTAAGTTCATTTGCCTGCAGGTTCCAATCTCCGCGATTCTCTTCGATAGGGAAATTATCGATCACCCTGTCAAGCAATACATAATCTTCTTCTGCCAGCCTGCCTACCTGGTCAAAGGTATAGATACCAACCTGGTGTAGCTTCTGTTCCATTACCGGTCCAACCCCGTTAAGTTTCTGAAGGTCATCTGCCGATTGTGTTGCAGGATCAAAGATCCCTATCCTGTGCAACATTTCATCAATCCTGTCTTTATCGATCTCAGAATCTGTAAGACTTTCTGTATGCGTGGTTGGCTCATGTTCCTTTCTGGCTTCATGTTCATGGGCTTTGATCCAGCCTCCTTCTACATTTGCCACGGGCTCTCTCACAATGGTATTGGTATGGTCTACATGGTCCCCGTGTTCTTCACGTAAAATCTTGTATCTCTCTCCCGAAGATTTCAGGATGGTCTTCACCTCTGCCTGCGCAATTACCGGGAAGGTACGTGCATAAAGAAGGAAGAGTACAAAGAAGAATCCTATAGTTCCAATAAAGATCCCTATATCTACAAAGGTTGGTGAGAACATGGTCCATGAAGACGGAAGGTAATCACGGTGGAGTGAGGTTACAATGATCACGAAACGCTCAAACCACATTCCTATGTTCACGACGATCGAGATAAAGAAAGAGAACATGATACTGGTACGCAATTTCTTGAACCACATGAACTGTGGGGAGAATACGTTAAAGGTCATCATTGACCAGTAGGCCCACCAGTAAGGTCCTGTAGCCCTGTTAAGGAATGCGTACTGCTCATATTCTACACCGGAGTACCATGCCATGAACAATTCAGTAATATATGCCACACCCACGATAGACCCCGTAATCATGATCACGATGTTCATCAATTCGATGTGTTGTATAGTAATATAATCTTCAAGATTGGAAACCTTTCTCATAATAATAAGAAGGGTGTTCACCATCGCAAATCCTGAGAAGATCGCCCCGGCCACAAAATATGGAGGGAAGATGGTAGTGTGCCATCCCGGAATAACCGAGGTAGCAAAGTCAAAGGATACAATGGTGTGTACAGAAAGTACAAGCGGTGTCGCCAATCCTGCAAGCACAAGAGAAACTTCCTCAAAACGTTGCCAGTCTTTGGCACGGCCACTCCATCCAAAACTAAGGATCCCGTAAATATGTTTCTGAAAAGGTTTAACAGCCCTGTCACGAATCATCGCGAAGTCAGGCAAAAGACCTGTCCACCAGAAAACCAGGGAAACAGAAAGATAAGTGGAGATCGCGAATACATCCCAAAGAAGCGGGGAGTTGAAGTTCACCCAAAGGGAGCCGAACTGGTTAGGGATTGGAAGAACCCAGTAAGCCAACCAGGGACGCCCCATGTGAATAATTGGGAACAATCCTGCCTGTACTACCGAGAAGATCGTCATGGCCTCTGCAGACCTGTTGATCGCCATTCTCCATTTTTGACGGAACAGAAGTAATACAGCCGAGATCAGGGTTCCAGCGTGACCAATACCTACCCACCAAACAAAGTTGGTAATATCCCAGGCCCATCCTACGGTCCTGTTCAATCCCCAGGTACCAATACCTACGGAAACCGTATAAATAATACAACCTAACCCCCAAAGAAAAGCTACAAGCGCAATGGAAAAAACAATCCACCATGATTTATTGGCCCTTCCTTCAACCGGGGCAGCCACATCAACAGTCACATCGTGATAGGTCTTATCGCCGGTTACTAAAGGCTTTCGTATAGGTGCTTCGTAATGAGACATATGCTTTTTATAATTGATTCTTTAATAGTTTATTAAGCTTCAGATGTATTTCTCACCTTGGTCTGGTACATCACGTTTGGTTTTGTCCCCAGGTACTCAAGCAGGTGATACATCCTGTCATCCTCTTTCTTCTGATAGATAACGCTTTCTTCATCATTCACATCTCCAAAAACAATAGCGCCTTTATCACATGCCAAAGAACATGCGGTCTGGAATTCCCCATCTTCAATAGCCCTTCCTTCTCTCTTGGCATCAAGAATGGTCTTTTGGGTTTTCTGGATACACATAGAACATTTCTCCATAACCCCACGGGACCTTACAGTAACATCGGGGTTCAATACCATACGCCCAAGATCATTGTTCATGTGGTAATCAAACTCGTCATTCTTGTTGTACAGGAACCAGTTGAACCTTCTAACCTTATATGGGCAGTTGTTCGCGCAGTAACGAGTACCTACGCAGCGGTTGTACACCATCTGGTTTTGACCCTGGCGCCCGTGCATGGTTGCCGCAACAGGACAAACCGTTTCACAGGGAGCGTGATTACAGTGCTGGCACATTACAAGCTGGAATACAACCTGCGGGTTATCTGCCGCAACTTCCATTTCCCCGAACTGGGAGAGTGAATCCCCAAGGCCAGACATGTTTTCCTTCTTCTCCACATCAGCCTGGAAAGTATCTTCAGAAGAATAGTAACGGTCAATACGCAACCAGTGCATATCCCTGTACTTTCGCACTTCTTCCTTACCTACAACAGGAACGTTATTCTCTGCATGACACGCGATCACACAGGCACCACATCCTGTACAGGCATTAAGATCAATAGACATATTGAAATGATGACCAGTTGAACGGTCAAATCCATCCCAAAGGTCAACATCTGGTGAAGTTACCGGAGTTTCCACGTGATTAAGGGAAACCTGAGGCATTTCATTCCACACATGAACATCTTTTGTATTAAAGATCTCAAGAGTAGTTTCTTTTATAATATCATTTCTCCCCATAAGGGTAGTATGTAACTGCAAACAGGCAAATTCATGGATCCCACCAGCTTTCTCAATAGTTACATTCTGGAAGGTTTTGAAATCCTTGTAGAGCGGGAAGGCGTTAACCCCAACCTGCATCTCACGCTGAACACCTTCTTTCTTACCATATCCCAGGGCAAGCGCAACAGCACCTTTGGCCTGTCCCGGCTGAATGAATACCGGCACTTTTTCAAGAACGGTATCCCCCACTTTAAGGTTCACATAACTCCCGTTGAGCGCCCCGTTAGACACATGTTCATTAACAAGGCCAAGAGCCTCTGCATCTGCTTTCGAGATCTTGAGATAGTTATCCCATGATGCGCGAGTGATAGGGTCTGGCATCTCCTGTAGCCAGGGGTTGTTAGCCTGGTTACCGCTACCCATCGCAGTTGACGTATAGAGTTCCAGCTCAAGACCTTCACCTGCCCCACCGGCAAGGCTCCTTGCGGCAGTTGCATCATTGTTCACAGAAACGGCAGCAGCGCCCGTACCGGCTATTGAAGCAGCACCTGCAGGTTCAGAACCTTCAAAGTATCCGTCGTGCAAAGCATCATTCCAGGAAGAGTTCCCAAGGGAACCGGCCCACGTTTCTTTTAAATATTCATAATAAGAGGTAGAGTTATCTGACCATCTTAATAATGCATCCTGGAACTGGCTTGTATCAAACAAAGCTTTGATAGTAGGCTGCATCAGTCCGTAGGTTTGTTTTGTAAATTGTATATCGCCCCAGCTCTCAAGGTAATGAGGAGCGGCTGCTATGTAGTTAGACAGTAAAGCGGTTTCATCTTTCTTCATGGAAAAGGTTACCGAAAGGTCAACTTTTTTGATCCCCTCAACGAATTCTTCAGCAAAAGGAAGACTATACGCAGGGTTCACACCGGCCATAATAAGAGCGCCTACGCTTCCGGCGTTCATATCTGCAACCAGTTTTTTGACTTCAGCAACATTTCCCTGCCTTAGCATTCTTGGATTTGAGGTATTCATTACCTGGCTTCCAAGGGTCTCGTTGATAGAGAGAACCAGAGACTGAGCATCTGTATCTGGAATTCCGGTTATAACAACCGCTCTTCCTCCCGATTTTCTCAGTTGTCTTGCTGCACTTACCACAGCTTCATTAACATGTTCCGGCAGGTTACCCGAAGAAGAACCTCCGGTAATAGCTCCATGCAAGGCCGCAAGGACCATTCTTTGCTGTGAAGGCGTTACAGGAACTCTTTTATCTGCATTTGCTCCGGAAAGAGAAAGGTTTGATTCAAACTGTATATGTCTGGACATTTTTCCATCCTGCGGGACACGACCTTTAGCATAAGCGGCATCATAACCACCACCGGCCCAGTCACCAAGGAAATCTGCTCCAATTGAGACTATGGTCTCTGCTTTTGAAAAATCATAATTTGGCAATGCACGGGTTCCATATCTTGCCTGAAAAGCATCAAGAGCAGCATCTTCTGAAACGGCATCATAGACTACATGTCTTACGTTACCGTACTTCTGGGAAAATTCATTGATCAATCTGGAAGTCGAAGGGCTTGCAAAAGTCTGGGTCAGTAAAACGATCTCCCCGGACACATTATTAAGCTTCTCTTTCACCTCTTTGTCAAACTGCTCCCAGGAAACCACTTCCCCGTTAGCAACCGGACGTTGCAATCTTTTATTATCATATAATGACAAAACAGAAGCATGAACACGTGCGTTCGCTCCTGTACCGGCCATGGTATTATACTCGATCTTAATTGGTCTACCCTCCCGGGTCTTCACCAGCACCCCCGCGAAATCGAACCCATCTGCCATGGTAGTAGCGTAGTAATTTGCTACCCCGGGAACGATCCTTTCCGGCTGCACTACATAGGGTATTGATTTGATCACAGGACCTTCACAGGCTGCCAGAGATGCAGCTGCGGTACTGAATCCAACATATTTCAGGAAATCCCGGCGAGAGGTAGTCGAATTCTCAAGAGATTCTTTATCACCTAGGAACTCATCTGTAGGTATTTCCTCTACAAACTCATTCTGACGGTGCGCCTCAACAATAGAGCTGGATGCTTTGAGATCTTCAGCATTTTGCCAGTATTTTTTGTTTGATGACATATATAAAATATTTCTTCTAATTTATTAATAGTGGCATTTAGCACACTCTAATCCGCCCATCTGGGCTACTGTTAATTCTTCAACCCCGTATTTCTTGGAAAGTTCCTCATGAACTTTTTCATAGTATTCGTTCCCCGCTGTTCTCACATTGGTCTCGCGGTGACAGGTAATACACCATCCCATGGTAAGAGGAGCATTTTGGTACATGATCTCCATCTCTTCTACAGGACCGTGACAGGTTTGACAGGCAATACCGCCCACTTCCACGTGTTGGGAGTGGTTGAAATATGCGAAATCAGGAAGGTTGTGTATCCTCACCCACTTCACAGGCTCGGTCTCACCCGTGTAAGATTGGGTTTCCGGGTCCCAACCCACAGCGTTATATAGTTTTGCGATCTCCCCATCATAGAATTCTTTAGAATATTCATCTGTAGCAGTACCTTCAGCAACTTCACCGATAGATTTATGACAATTCATACAAACATTAAGCGAAGGGATACCTGAAGTCTTGGAAACCCTGGCAGAAGAGTGACAGAATTTACAATCGATCTGGTTGTCTCCCGCATGTATCTTATGAGAGAAATGTATTGGCTGAATAGGCTGGTACCCCTGATCAACACCTACCTGCATAAAATAGCCGTAAACGAAATAGGCACCCACCAGCATCAGGACAATAGCCGTGGTGATCACCAGGAACTGGTTCTCCACAAATGATTTCCAGATTGGTTTCCTTTTTTCCCTTACCGGCAGTTCAACTCCACTGGCAGTTGCAAATCTTCTAAGGGTTCTGTTCACAAGGAACAGGATCACCAATAACATCAATAAAACGAAGGCAAGGATCCCCAGCAGGATATCTGTGGAAATTCCTCCCTGGCCACCTCCTTGTGTACCTGCAGCGGCGTCACCCGGTTGCTTTTCCTGCGGCACAGCTTTTGGCTGCCCGGTGTAGGCAAGAATGTTATCTATATCTGCATCGCTTAATTGCGGGAAAGGAGGCATAGCCACCTGGTTGTATTCATTGTAGATGGCCACAGCCTCTTCATCACCTGCGGCGATCAATTCTGAACTGTTCCTTATCCAACTGTGCAACCAGTCAACATCCCTTCTTTCATTGACACCACGTAACGGGGGACCAATTGAATTACCGTCAAGCTTATGACAGGCAGCACATAAAGTATTGAAGAGCTCTTTACCGGCTGCGGCATCACCTCCAGAAGGCTCGGCCTCCACATTTGATTCCTGAGCCCCCTGCACAGTTTCCTGTACAACGGCCTGATCTTCGGGGTTATCCTGAGCCAGAACAAGTGCATTAAAGGACAAAAAGAAGGATACACTAAGAAATAGCATTCGAGCGACTGAAGGGCGGTATTTCACCTTTTTCATATTATAAGTTGAATTAACGTCTTGTTTGGTACGGTTTTTTATTGACAAAATATGTGATTTTTATCAGTTTTAGGTACCGGAAAATTTACCGACAAAAGTAATACTTAAACTCGATTATAGAAGGCGGGAGAATAATTTATAACTGTTCTAAATAAGTTCTTCTGCCCAATTTAACTGATTAAGTTATACATTTGTTCTTCAGAAAATTAAAAAGTAAACCGTTGAAAAAAAGAAGTTTTATATTCACAGCAGCCTGTCTATTTGGATTCAGTTTATTCAGCAATGCTCAGGAAGGAAGGGTTACCATCAAACAGGACGAAATGATACCCAAATTACTGGCCTTAAAAACTGAAATGGTGAACGAAAGCCGCATTGCAGACCGGTATCGCATACAGTTATTCTCTGGAGACAACAACAAGGCCAGCACGGTCATAAAAGAATACCGTGCATTATATCCACAATGGTCCTCAACCATCGTGTATGAAACCCCCAATTATAAGGTGTGGGTAGGTAATTTCAGGAACAGCCTTGAAGCAGACAGGGCTTTACTGGAGATCAAAAAAACATTCCCGGCAGCTTTCAGGTTCAGGCCAGAGAAGAAATAACAACGAGCCTTGCCGATCAATGTGGCGTTGTCACAGGAAAAAAGGAATAAAAAAAGGGATGCAAATGCATCCCTTTTTTGGTTGTTATAATTAAGATAACCTATTTCAGCTTTTTCTTCACGGCTACTTCCTGGAAGGCTTCTACTACGTCACCTTCTTTAATATCATTGTAGTTCTTGATCTGTAATCCACAGTCATATCCTTTGGATACTTCCTTCACGTCATCCTTGAATCGTTTAAGGGAAGCAAGTAAACCTGTGTAAACCACCACTCCGTCACGAATAAGCCTTATCTGTGAGTTCCTGTAGATCTTACCGTCTGTAACCATACAACCGGCAATAGTACCAATCTTAGAAACTTTAAAGATCTCTCTTATCTCTGCGTTACCGGTGATCTCTTCTTTCATTTCAGGAGAAAGCATTCCCTCCATCGCATCTTTAAGATCATTGATCGCATCGTAGATGATCGAATAAGTTCTGATATCGATCTCTTCTTTTTCAGCAACCTGCCTGGCGTTACCCTGTGGTCTTACGTTAAATCCAATAATGATCGCATCTGAAGCTGAAGCCAGCAACACATCACTTTCTGTTATCGCACCTACGCCTTTATGAATAATATTTACCTGTATCTCTTCTGTAGACAATTTCTGGAAACTGTCTGTAAGTGCTTCCACAGAACCATCCACATCACCTTTAAGGATAATGTTAAGTTCCTTAAAGTCTCCAAGGGCGATACGACGTCCAATCTCGTCAAGGGTAATGTGGCGCTGGGTTCGTACCGACTGCTCTCTTTGCAGCTGCGTACGTTTGGCAGCGATGTCCTTGGCTTCCCTTTCATCAAGCATCACCTTGAACTTATCACCTGCCTGCGGGGCACCGTCAAGTCCTAATATGGAAACCGGTGTTGAAGGCCCTGCCTCTTTCACCTCTTTTCCACGCTCATCGTGCATGGCTTTCACCTTACCGCTATTTCTTCCAGCCAATACATAGTCCCCTACTTTCAGGGTCCCCGACTGTACCAGAATAGTAGAGACATAACCCCTACCTTTATCAAGATAAGCTTCTACCACTGTACCTGTAGCCAGTTTATCTGGATTGGCTTTCAGTTCAAGAATCTCGGCTTCCAGCAATACTTTTTCAAGCAGTTCCTTCACTCCTAATCCTGTTTTCGCAGAAATATCCTGAGATTGGATCTTACCTCCCCAGTCTTCCACAAGCAGGTTCATACCGGCAAGTTTCTCCTTGATCTTTTCGGGATTCGCGGTTGGAAGGTCAGATTTGTTAATGGCGAAGATAATGGGCACTCCCGCCGCCTGGGCGTGAGAGATCGCCTCTTTGGTTTGAGGCATCACATCATCATCTGCCGCGATCACAATGATCGCAAGGTCAGTTACCTGTGCACCTCTGGCACGCATCGCCGTAAAGGCTTCGTGACCCG
Source organism: Salinimicrobium flavum (assembly GCF_042684505.1). NCBI lineage: Bacteria > Pseudomonadati > Bacteroidota > Flavobacteriia > Flavobacteriales > Flavobacteriaceae > Salinimicrobium > Salinimicrobium flavum. The sequence goes on along the minus strand of NZ_JBHULT010000006.1, from coordinate 898,363 downwards.
GAGTATCCAGGAATGTTATTTTTTGTCCGCCTTCAAGTTCCACACCATAAGCGCCAATGTGTTGGGTTATCCCCCCACTTTCACCTGCGATCACGTTCTCTTTACGCACATAATCCAGTAAGGATGTTTTACCGTGGTCAACGTGACCCATTACGGTCACGATAGGCGCACGTGGCACAAGATCTTCCGGGTTCTCCGGTTCAACTTCTTTAGGCTCATCTAGATCTGCAGTCACAAATTCAACTTCATAGTCAAATTCCTCTGCAACGATAGAAAGTGTTTCAGCATCAAGACGCTGGTTCATGGTCACCATCATACCAAGTGACATACACGCAGAGATGATCTTGGTCACCGGAACATCCATCATGGTGGCAACTTCACTCACCGTAACGAACTCTGTTACCTTCAATACCTTGTGGCTGTCTTCAAGCTGGGCATCTTCGGTTCTTTGACGGTGGGTATCCCTTTTACTCTTACGGTATTTGGCCCCACGACCTTTACTCGATTTACCCTGAAGTTTTTCAAGGGTTTCGCGAACCTGCTTCTGAACTTCTTCTTCGCTTGGTTCTTCCTTGGTCACAGGACGGGTACGTTTTCCTCTTGCCTTGGCAGCTCCACCGGAAGTTGAACCGGGAGCTCCTTTGACATCTTTACTTATTCGCTTACGACGTTTTTTGCTTTTTGCCTTTTCAGCTTCAGCTTTTTTGTCGTCCTTCTTCTTAACGGGTTTTTTGAACTGGGAAAGATCGATCTTTTCTCCGGTAAAATTGGGTCCGCTAAGTTTCTTGTATTGTGTGGTAACCGTAGAAGACTCCTCTTCCTGAGGAGTTTCGGGTTTTTCTTCTTCTTCTTCTTTTTTAACTTCCTGAGGTTTTTCCTCACTTGCAGCAGGTTTTTCGGCCGGAGCCTCCTCTTCTTTTGCAACGGGTTTTTCCTCTTTTTCCTCAGCTTTCGGAGCTTTTGGAACTTCCGGAGCTTCTGCAGGCTTTGGAGCTTCGGCCTGTGGCTGTTCAGGCTCTTTCTTCTCTTCGGGTTGCGGAGCTTCCTTAGGCTCTTCTTTTTCGGCTTTTGGTTTATCAAGATCTATCTTTCCAACCTGTTTTGGGCCTTCCAGGTTAGACTTACCTCTTATCACTTCCTGCCGTTCTTCCTGTTTGCGCTTTTCTTCAAGCTCACGTTCCCTGGCAAGTCGTATCTCCTCCTTCTCTTTCCTTTTCTCTTCACCCACTTCTTTGGAGGCTACTTTCTTACTCTTGTCAGTTTGAAATTCATCAGCAAGCACCTGATAGATCTCTCCGGAAATTTTAGTGGTAGGACGCGCTTCTATCTCGTGGCCCTTGGAATTCAAATATTCCACAGCACGATCCAGCGAGATATTGAATTCGCGTAGTACCTTATTTAATCGCATTGTTTTTGCTTCAGCCATAAATTGCCCTCTAAATTATCCTCTTTTATTTCTAATTATTCTCTTCTTCGAACTCTTCTCTAAGGACTCTCATCACATCACGGATGGTTTCTTCCTCAAGATCTGTTCGCTTCACAAGATCATCTACATCTTGTTCAAGGATACTTTTGGCCGTATCAAGCCCTATTTTTGCGAATTCTTCGATAACCCAATCTTCGATCTCATCTGCAAATTCCCTTAATTCAACATCTTCTTCAACGCCTTCTCTAAAGACATCTATTTCATAACCTGTCAATTGTCCTGCCAATCTTATATTATGGCCTCCCCTTCCTATCGCTTTTGAAACCTCTTCGGGTTTCAGCATCACCTCAGCACGCTTGTTCTCCTCGTCTATTTTAAGAGAGGTGATCCTGGCCGGACTAAGGGCACGGGTGATCAATAACTGGTTATTACTGGTATAATTGATAACATCTATGTTCTCATTCCCCAGTTCTCTCACAATACTGTGGATCCTGGAACCTTTCATTCCCACACAGGCCCCAACAGGGTCTATACGGTCATCATAAGAATCTACGGCTACCTTTGCTTTTTCTCCCGGTATCCTAACTACCTTCTTAACAGTAATGAGTCCGTCGAAAACCTCAGGTATTTCCTGTTCAAATAATTTCTCCAAAAATACAGGAGAAGTCCTTGACATGATAATAGCCGGTTTATTTCCTTTTAATTCTACACTTTCAATGATTCCGCGCACGTTCTCCCCTTTACGGAAGAAATCTGAAGGGATCTGTCTGTCTTTTGGCAAAATGATCTCATTCCCATCATCATCGAGAAGAATGATCGCCCTGTGGCGAATGTGGTGTACCTCTGCGGTGTAGATCTCTCCTTCCAGTTCTTTGAACTGCTTATAGATATTGGTATTATCGTGTTCGTGGATCTTGGAGATAAGGTTTTGACGCAGCGCCAAAATAGAGCGACGCCCAAGGTCAATCAATTTCACCTCTTCAGAAACATCTTCCCCCACCTCGAAATCGGGTTCGATCTTTCTTGCTTCAGTAAGGGATATCTCCTGGTTTGGATCTTCCACTTCACCATCGGCCACTACAACGCGGTTTCTCCAGATCTCAAGATCCCCTTTGTCCGGGTTCACAATAATATCAAAGTTATCGTCTTCCCCATACTTCTTTTTCAAAGCATTTCTAAATACATCTTCCAAAATCGCCATCAGGGTGACACGGTCTATGAGCTTGTCATCCTTAAATTCTGAAAACGATTCTATCAACGCGATATTTTCCATATCAATTGTCTGTTAAAAAGTTATTATCACTTTTGCCTCTTTAATTTCCTCTAAAGGCAACACAGCTTCCTTATTTACGGTCACCTTTCCCTTACCTACAGGTTTTGGTTCCCTGGCCTTCCATTGAAGGGTGATCCTGTCATCTTCAAATTTCACCAATTCACCTTCTATTTTACCTTCAGAAGTGGTAACGGCCAATGTTCTTCCAATATTTTTACGGTACTGCCGCGGTAACGTCAATGGTGTTGAAACACCCGCTGAGGCTACATCTAAAGAAAAGTCTTCTTCCTCGCGGTCAAGATTGTGCTCAATTTTGCGGCTAACGGCAATACAATCATTTACAGACACACCTTCATCCCCATCAATCACTACAGAGATGTGATTGGCCTCGGTAATACTAAGCTCAATTAAAAATAATGATTTATTCTCTTCAAAAGCCTCCTGCAATAAATTTTCTACTTTTTCTTTAATCATCCCCGATTGCGGCTATAAAAAGAGGGGACTTTCTGTCCCCTCGTTGTTCTTTTTTTCGCTTCAACGGTGCAAATATAGTAATATTTTCGTAGAAAGAAAACAAGATTTTGAATGAAAAAATATTTGTAGCTTTATAACTAAATCAACCTTATATAATTACGGAAGCTACATGAAAAAAATCCTTGTCCCGACCGACTTTTCCGAACACGCCGAAAACGCCCTGCAGGTAGCTGCACAATTGGCCCATAAGTTCCAGGCAGACATCTATTTATTACATATGATCGAACTTCCCGCAGACATGGTAAATCCCGTGGGAGGAACGCGCACCAGCGACCTGCCCGAAGCTCTCGGGTTTATGAAACTGGCAAAAAAGAGGTTCACAGAGATCATTTCCAGGCCTTATCTTAAAGGTGTGAAAATTTACCAGATCGTGGAGTTCCACCGTGCCTTTGACGGCATCATGGAAACCAGCCGGGAACATGGATGTGACTTCATTGTAATGGGTTCAAGAGGCGTAAGCGGATTCAAGGAAATGTTTGTAGGCTCCAATACAGAAAAGGTGGTACGCACCTCAGAGATCCCTGTTTTAGTGATCAAGAACGAGCATCCTGAATTCGAAGTACGCAATTTTGTCTTTGCCACCAATCTTGACAACAATAACAGGAGAACATTGGAAAAAGTAGTTGAATTTGCCACTTTAATGGATGCAAAACTGCATTTGCTTTATATCAATACCGCCAATGAATTCATCACTTCAAAGGAAACAGATTCTTACCTTGAAAAATATCTTGAAGGCCTCTCCTTCACCAATTATGAATTTCATGTGTACAACGATGACTCTGTGGAACACGGGATCCTCAACTTTGCCAAGAAGATCAATGCAGACCTGGTGGGGGTAGCTACTCATGGCAGAAAAGGGCTTACCCATTTTTTCAACGGCAGTATAAGTGAGGACCTGGTGAACCACGCTAACAGCCCCGTGATAACCTTTAAGCTTGAAAAGCCCGAGGTTCGGAAACAATTTCCCTAGTATTTCTTTAACCTAAATTATTTAACCTTTATTTTTTGTCTAGTTAAATTTTAGTCAAAGGTGAAATAGGGTATGACAATTGTCTATACTACTAAGTATATTTACAGACAATTAAACACCCATGGTTTTAAAAGCAAGTTTCCAGTTGGCCTTTTTGGCAATAGAGATCATTTTGACCTTCTACAGTGATGTACTGGAAAATAGTCTAATGGCCAAATTCCTTTTGTTTGTCATCACGGCTGTGCTTATCGCCATGGGCGTAACGAAATTGGCAAGTAACCTCTTACCGGCAGACAAGGATTATGTCTCTACGGAAGAAGGAGAGGCATAAAAAAATTACAGCTCTTACACCCGTGAGTAGATGTTAGATGGATAGTTGAATTAATGGTAAGACTGTAATCAGGGATCCGGTGGAAAATTTCACCGGATCCTTTTGTTTTATAGCGTCGGAAAAAGCTTCGGGCACATACTTTTTTGGCGACAGCCCTAGTTTGACGAATTTATGTAAATTTGGGTCCAATTGAAATTCCGGAGGTAACCTTCCGCAGAAACCACCCGGACGATAAGAGATTTGTATGTTTGAAAAGAACGAGAATGTATTTAATGTCCTATTTGACGCTGCTTCTGAAGGGATCATCGTTGTAGATGAGGCGCAGATTATAGTGAGCAGCAACCTGGCGGCAGATACCATGTTTGGGTACGACAAAGGGGAGCTGAGAGGCAAACCCCTTAATACACTAATTCCAAGAAAATATCACGCAGGCCATCCCAAGCATTTTAAGGATTTTATGGCACACAGCGAGAAACGCCAAATGGGCCATGGCAGGGATCTTTTTGGAGTGAAAAAGAACGGGGAGGAATTTCCCGTTGAAGCAGGGTTAAATCCTTTTAGTATTGGAGGGGAAAATTATGTAATGTCCCTTATCATCGACATTTCTGTAAGGAAAGAAGCCCAACGCCAAATCAAGGAACTCAACTTTGAGCTTGAAGGCAAGATCAAGGTACGCACTAAGGAGCTGGAGGAGAGCGTCCAGAAGCTGCAGAAAGCCAACAAAACTCTTGAGCTGGAAATTAAACGCCGTAAAGAGGCTGAAAACCGCATTAAGAACGCGCTTCAAAAAGAAAAGGAACTAAACGAGCTAAAGACCAAATTCCTTTCGCTGGTCTCCCATGAATTCAAGACCCCGTTAAGCGGAATTCTCACTTCTGTGGTATTGGCAGGAAAATACAAGCTGGAGGATCAACAGGAAAAAAGGGAAAAACATCTAAGTACCATCAAGAACAAGGTTCATTACCTTGATAACATCCTTAATGATTTCCTGTCTATTGAACGTCTTGAGAGTGGAAGGGTCAATTATAAATTCTCAACCTTCAGTCTAAGTAAGCTCATCAACGAGGTGGTGTACAATGCGAATGTAACGCTTAAGAGTGGCCAGGAGATCTTATACCCGCGCAACATAGAGAACATCACCCTTCAGCAGGATGAGAAGATTCTCGAATTGGTACTCTCGAACCTTTTGAGCAATGCCATAAAATACTCGCCTGAAAATACACTTATAAAGTTTGAGGCAAAAACCGACGGAAACAAGATCACCTTCAAGGTAACAGACCAGGGGATGGGGATTCCCGAAAAAGATCAAAAGCATATATTTGAACGATATTTCAGGGCAGAAAATGCCCTTTTGAATCAGGGTACTGGTATTGGACTCAATATCGCGAAGGTACACCTGGAGAACCTGGGCGGCTCCATAAGATTTAAAAGTCAGGAGAACGCGGGAACAGAATTTATTGTGGAACTACCTATAGACAAAGAATGAAAAAAGTACTTTTTATAGAAGATGATACCGTTGTAAGGGAGAATACGGCCGAGTTACTGGAACTGGCAGACTACAACGTGATCACGGCAGCCAACGGCAAATCTGGGGTGGCTATTGCCAAACAGGAAAAGCCCGATATCATTATTTGTGATATCATGATGCCCGAGATGGACGGGTACGGAGTTTTACAGGCGTTGTCCCAGGACCCTTCAACCCGGCAAATACCCTTTATTTTTCTTTCGGCCAAGACCGAGCATAAGGACATTCGAAAAGGGATGGACCTTGGGGCAGATGATTACCTCACCAAGCCTTTTGAAGAGGAAGAATTGATAAGTGCCATTGAAAGCCGCCTGGCAAAAGTTTCCATTCTTAAAAAGATCCAGGAGACCGGAGACCGGCAACCTGAAACCCCGCAGGAAAAACTTGCCACCCTAAATGACCTCAGGGAGATGGTGAAAGAATATGACCAGCAGAATTATAAGTCGGGCGAGACCATATATGAAGAAGGTAAGATGAGCAATCATTTCTTTTTTGTAGACAAAGGGGTAGTGAAAAGCCACCGGATGGACCAGTACGGGAAGGAGCTGATTACCTCCATCTACAAGGAAGGCGACTTTTTTGGGAATACTTCCTTTCATAAAAGCACTCCCTATAATGAGTATGCCACAGCTATGGAAGACACCCGTCTTTTCGCCATCACCAAAGATGAGCTGAAGAACATCCTTATGAACAACAGTAATATTACGCTTGAACTCATTGACGTGATGGGAGACAACATTGCGGGCATCAAGGAGCAGTTGCTGGAAATGGCCTATGGCTCTGTGCGTAAAAAAGCGGCAAGAACCATCCTGTTATTCTCTCAAAAGATACGCAGACATCCTACCCAGAGTATAAGAATTTCGAGAAGCGATCTTGCCAGTGTGGCGGGGATGGCATCTGAAACCCTGATAAGGACACTCTCTGACTTTAAGAAGGAAGGATTGCTTGAGATCGAAGGCAGGAATATCAAGATCCTTGATGTTGAGGCCTTGAAAAGGATAAGTTGATCTATTCCTTAATTTAGAATGAATCAATAACTGATTATCATCATTTTTTCCACATCACTTGCTGCATATTTTTGCAAGGTAAAATAGATGTGACTGATGATGAATATCTTATTGCCCACCGATTTTTCTGAAAATTCCAGGAATGCTGCGGCTTACGCCATGCAGTTCTTTAAGGACACCTCCTGTAATTTTCACCTGCTGCACGTCCTTGATGCGCCTGCAGAAAAAATGGTGACAGGTTTCATGACCATGCCGGGAGATGTACAGCAGAAGTTCAACGAGCTTCTGGCCTGGCTGAACCAGACACGCACCAATCCCAATCACCACTTTCATATCTCTTTTAAGGTCAATTATCTTATAGAAGCGGTACGCTCGCAGGTTTTGGAGAAGAATATTGACCTCATCCTGATGGGCACCAAGGGTGCGACCAATAAACAGGGCGTGGTAATTGGCAAGCACACCTCAGATGTCATGAGAAAAGTGAAATGTCCTGTTTTGGCCATTTCAGAAAATGCGGTATTTAAGGAACACAAAGAGATCCTGTTCCCTACAGATTATAAGATACACTATGGCAGCAGGATGTTGCGCACCCTGTTGAACCTTGCTTCACTTTCAAACGCCAATGTGAAGATCCTTGAGATCTTCAATTCTGAGAAAGAACCCTCACCCGAACAGGCCGAGAACAGGAATTTTTTACAGGATTCCTTCTCCCCCAAGGTTCCTGTGCTGCAAACTTTCTATGCTTCTAAAGAACAAGGCCCCAGAAAAGTTTTCATGGCCAACAGGAATGTTGACATGATCGTACTGGCGGCCAAGAACCTGAACCTTTGCAACAAATTTTTGCAGAACGACCAGGACGATAATATCCCGTTCATCAACCAATTGCCATTACTGGTATTGCACGGATAGAGTTTTTTTTAATTTAAGTTGTTACTTATTTGATCTTGAAAAGCACCTGCCCTACAGGTGCTTTTTTTGTTTCGGAAAATATATCGGACAATCTTGTCCTTTATGACTTCCCTCATAATTCAGAAGGATTAAGGTTCAGACTTTTGTATTATAAATTCAGTCTATTAAGAATCATTAAAAATAAAGTCATGAAGGAACTAGAGACAAAAACAGTAGCAGAAATGGTAACCGAGAATATCAAGACTGCCCACATCTTTAAAAAACACGGAATCGATTTTTGCTGCGGCGGAGGGATCAGCCTTCAAAAGGCCTGTGATAAGTACAATGCAAATTTCGATCAACTGGTAACCGATCTTGAAGAGGTCGATAAAACCGACTCCCGCGCCACCAATTATAACAGCTGGGAGCTTGATTTTCTTACAGATCATGTCATCAATGTACACCACTCTTATGTAGAAGAGAACATCCCTTTATTGCTGCAGTATGCAGACAGGGTAGCCGAGGTTCACGGACACCACTATACAGAACTTCTCGAAATCAAGGAACTGGTTAAGGAAGTTGCCGGTGAATTAAGCGCGCACATGAAAAAAGAAGAGTTGATCCTCTTCCCTTTCATCAAGAAGATGGTAAAAGCCAAAAAAGAAGGTTCAGGACTTCCTGATGCTCATTTTGGAACCGTTGACAACCCAATCAAAATGATGGAAGTAGAGCACGAGGAGGCCGGGGAAGCGTTTCGCAAGATCGCCGGTTTGAGCAGCAACTACAATCCTCCACAGGGTGCCTGCAATACTTACCGGGCTTTTTACGCCAAACTGGATGAATTTGAGCAGGACCTGCACCAGCACATACATTTGGAAAATAATATTCTTTTCCCAAAATCACTGCAACTGGAGAAGGAACTAAGAAACAAGTAAGCCAAACAACATTCTATCAATAATTTATTAGAGAAGCAAAAACGGCGTTTTTTGCTTCTCTTTAAATGTACACATATGACTAAGGAAAGAAAATTATGGATCGCCTTTTTTGTGGTGACCTCCATTTCATTTGGAATATTGGGGTATTATGGATTTGAGATCTATCAAAAAGCACCCCCGCAACCTGCAAAAGTAGTCTCGACAGACGGGCAGGTAGTTTTTGAAGGACAGGACATCCTGGACGGCCAAAACGTATGGCAGAGCATGGGAGGACAGGAAGTAGGATCTATTTGGGGGCACGGCGCCTATACCGCCCCTGACTGGACTGCAGACTGGCTGCACAGGGAATCATTGTTCATTTTGAACCAGTGGTCTGAAGAAGAACACGGGCAGACCTATGAAAGTGTGAGCAGCGAAAAACAGGCAGCACTTGAAAGAAGGCTGCAGCAGGAAATGCGTAAGAACACCTATGATGAGGCCACTGGCGTCATTACCATTTCACCGGTAAGGGCGCAGGCGGTTGAATTCCTGCATCAATATTACAAAGGCCTCTTCATGGAGAACCCTGAACTGGATGAGTTGAGGAATCATTACGCCATCCCGAAGAACGCTATTAAGGATGAAGGCAGAATGCGTCAAATGGCCGGATTCTTCTTCTGGGCCACCTGGGCCACGGTTACAGAAAGGCCCGGAAGTGATGTTACCTATACCCACAACTGGCCACCTGAGGATCTTGTAGGGAACAAACCCACAGGGGACCTTTTGATCTGGACCGGGTTCAGTATTATATTGCTACTGTTCGGGATAGGGGTCATGGTGTTCTATCATGCCAAAATGAAGGAAGAGGAAAGTGTGGACATGCCGGTTGAAGATCCGTTAATGCGGCAAACCATCACCCCTTCAATGCAGGCTGTGAAAAAATACCTGTGGGTAGTGAGCCTGCTAATTTTGATACAGGTAACCTTCGGGGTGATTACTGCCCATTACGGGGTAGAGGGTGACGGATTTTACGGACTGAACCTGGCCGAGATCCTGCCCTACTCCATCTCCAGGACCTGGCACGTACAGCTGGGAATACTATGGATAGCCACAGCATGGCTCGCAACCGGGCTATATATTGCACCCGCCGTTTCGGGGAAAGATCCTAAATTCCAGAAACTGGGGGTCAACTTCCTGTTCATTTGTTTGTTGATCATCGTTGCCGGTTCTATGGTAGGACAATGGATGGGAGTGATGCAAAAACTTGGGCTGGCAGAGAACTTCTGGTTTGGGCATCAGGGTTATGAATATGTAGACCTGGGAAGGTTCTGGCAGATCTTCCTTTTGATAGGCCTTTTCCTTTGGCTGGCTCTTATGGTACGCCCATTATTGCCGGTTATACGCAGCAAAACATCAGAAAGGAACCTGTTACTCATGTTCCTGGTCTCCTCGGCAGCCATCGCGCTTTTCTACGCGGCGGGTCTTATGTGGGGAAGACAGACCAACCTTGCGATCGCAGAATACTGGCGCTGGTGGGTGGTTCACCTGTGGGTTGAAGGCTTCTTTGAGGTTTTCGCTACCGTAGTGGGCGCTTTCCTCTTTGTAAGACTTGGGTTGCTACGCACAAAAACAGCCACTTTGGGTGTATTGCTGGCTACGGTGATCTTCCTTTCGGGAGGGATCCTCGGGACTTTTCACCACCTGTATTTCAGCGGAACACCAACAGCGGTCATGGCCCTTGGCGCTACTTTCAGCGCGCTGGAGGTAGTGCCTTTGGTGCTTATTGGGTTTGAAGCCTACGGGAATTACAGATTGAGTAAGGCTACGAAATGGATCAAGGACTATAAGTGGCCTATTTACTGCCTGGTGGCGGTGGCGTTCTGGAACTTTTTGGGCGCGGGGATCTTTGGATTCATCATTAACCCTCCAATCGCACTTTATTACATGCAGGGGCTTAACACCACAGCCGTACACGCGCACACTGCCCTTTTTGGGGTCTACGGAATGCTTGGAATTGGCCTGATGATGTTTGTACTGCGAAGCATGTACAGGCAACAGGTATGGAATGAGAAATTGCTGAAATTCTCCTTCTGGTCTATTAACATAGGATTGATCCTTATGGTACTGTTGAGCGTTCTGCCAATTGGTTTACTACAGACGGTTGCCAGTGTGAACGAAGGCATGTGGTACGCCAGGTCGGCGGAATTCATGCAGCAGCCGGGAATGGATACCCTACGCTGGATGCGGGCCATTGGTGACACCATCTTCGCAATAGGACTGGTTTCTTTTGTGTGGTTCGTATTTTCACTGAACAGCAAAAAGAAACAGGTACAAACCCAACGGGTTGAAAAACACGAACCGGTTGTGGAAGAGGTAGAATAACCAGGTAATGCCAAAAACAAAAAACTGTCCAAATGGTGGCGAAATCCCGCTCCTGTTTGGGCAGTTTATTTTTGACTCAAAAGCTATTGGAAAGAATAGAGATGATAGCTCCTTCAAATTTTTATATTTTTAGCCCATGATCAACCTGAAAAAGCACACGAACATTGCCCTTGGTTATTTTTTCCTGGCAGCCCTGCTGGGAGTTTTCCTGAGGTTCTTTTTTGTAACCTCCATCCCCGCGAATTTCAGGTATGTGGTGCATGCCCATTCCCACATCGCTTTGCTGGGTTGGGTGTATATAGGTTTGACCACGCTCATATATAAGCTGTATTTTTCAGACGAAGCTCATAGAAAGACCTACCTGAAGATCTTTTGGTTCACCCAGGTCACGTTGCTGGGGATGCTGTTCACCTTCCCTTTTACGGGATATGCGCTATTCTCGATCATCTTTTCAACGTTGTTTTTGATCGCCTCCTATTTCATGGCCTGGTTTGTCATTAAAAAGGTCCCTCAGAAGTTTAAGGAAACTTATTCTTTTAAATGCATCAAGGCTTCCCTGTGGTACCTGGTGCTCTCCAGTTTAGGGCCCTGGGCAATTGGCGGGGTGATGGCCACACTTGGCAATACCTCCATCTGGTATAAGATCTCCATTTATTTTTACCTGCATTTTCAATACAACGCCTGGTTCATCCTGGCACTCCTCGGGATCTTCTTTTATTTCCTGGAAAAGAGGGATCTAATGCCTCAAAGTAGGCAGCTGAAAAGCTTTTGGTTCCTTCTAAACAGCGGGATCATTCTCAGCTTCTTTCTCTCGGTACTTTGGGTGGAACCCCACTGGATCTTTTATGCCCTTGCTGCACTGGGTGCGATCCTGCAGTTAATGGCCTTCTATGAATTCTTTTCAGTTATACAACCGGCATGGAGGTCTTTGCGGTCCCAAATCTTGCCGCTAGAACAACTGCTGCTTAAGGTCGCCGCGACTTTGCTCATTATCAAGGTCGTGATGCAACTTTTTAGTGCACACCCCTATTTTGCTCAGCTGGCTTATAATTATACCGATTTTGTCATAGGTTACCTCCACGGGACCTTCCTGGGACTTATAAGTATTACCCTATTCGCCTTTTTACAGATGGCAGGCTTGCTGAAGCTCTCAAAACCCGTTTTCTGGATCTATTTTGTCGGGTTCCTTGTTTCTGAAGGGTTGATCTTCTACAAAGGCACGGGAATATGGCTGGGACTGCCGTTATGGGAAAATTATTTTGTGATCCTGGTTGCGGTGAGCAGTCTGTTGCCGCTCTCTGTAGGGCTCATGCTCCTTCGGAACATTTTTAAAAAAGCCGGGACTCCGTTTCTTAAGGAGGAATTATAATACTGTTAACGCTGAAAAGTTCCGGTATTCTGTATCTTTTGGATATGAGACTTTCAGCGATATTCTGTGTAGTGGTATCCACCGTGTTACTGGTGGCGGTCGCGGTCATGGTCTTCTTTGGGGCACCTTTTCGGCTTGTGCTGGGCACGGTGCTCGCGGGCCAGGCCTGGTGGCTGTTTACGGTCTATAAAGTCCTAACCGATAATTATACTACAGAAAAGGATTTTGACGACTGGTATGAGGATAATCCTGTTGGCCGGGAGTGAGTTTCGGTCTGTCACCTGAACTCGTTTCAGGGTGTTTTAGTAGTGATGTTGAAACAAGGTTTCATTACTGTTCTTCAATATTAATTTTCTCCCTTCGGTCATTTGAAATTCCAATTGTTTCATGATTGTTCAGTTTTTTGTTGTGCATTCCTCTCCCTTCGGTCGTTAGATATTCCAGTTTTTTCATGATTGTTCATTTTTTTGCTTGTCCAAAAAAACGAACCAAAAAAAGGACACTTTTTTGATAGGTGTTTCCAATTTTGCTCCCGCAAAATTAGAACCGTGCTCCCGCGGCTAAATTTTCTCCAAGGCTTCAAAAATTTTTAACGCCTCGGGAGCCCTACACTTACAAAAAAGAAGCTAATTAATGAACTTATGTGCAATCGATATCTTTCTAAGTTATTATATTTATTTAAGGTCTTAGCATGACGGAAACGAATTCAGTAGGACGGAAGAAAAACGTTACCCTGAATTCATTTCAGGGTCTTGTGGGTTCGTTACTCGAAGATGCTGAAACAAGCCTGCCTGCCGGTAGGCAGGTTCAACGTGACGGGGGAATTTTGTTAACATTCTTCCCTTTAAAATTTCCTGATCCTGATCATATTTTATAACCGACTCATTTTCAATCTTTGCAGCCGGTACGAAACGAGCAATTAAATTTATGGAGGATCTTTCCTGTTATCACTGCGGTGATACGATAAAGACATGCGTCACTTTTGATGAAAAGTCTTTTTGTTGTAACGGGTGCAAAACCGTGTATGAAATATTTTCTGAGAACGGGCTTGCTTCCTATTATGACCTGGATGCGGCACCGGGCGCGGCACCTGCGAAATTTGAGGGCAAATATGACTTTTTGGGCAATGAGAGCATTGCCGCCAAACTCCTGGAATTCAGCGATGGGAAGACACAGGTGATTTCGCTGTACATTCCGCATATACACTGCAGCTCCTGCATCTGGATCCTGGAGAACCTCAACAAATTAAGACCCGAGATAAGTTCGTCGCAGGTAGACTTTCCGAAGAAAACCATACGCATCACCTGGAACCATGAAAACTTAAGTTTAAAGGAGCTGGTGCTCTTTCTAAGCAGCATTGGGTATGAACCCTACATTAGCCTGGATGATACCGAGACGGCTAAAAAGAAGATCGACCGCAGCATTATCTACAAACTGGGAGTTTCGGGCTTTGCTTTTGGGAACGTGATGTTCCTGTCGTTTCCCGAATATTTTGAAGTGAACGAGTTTTGGCTGGAGCAGTACAAAGGCCTCTTCAGGTGGCTCATGTTCGCTTTCTCCCTGCCGGTAGTGTTCTATGTGGCGCAGGATTATTTTATTTCTGCTTACAAGGGATTACGGGCCAGGATCCTGAACATTGATGTACCGCTGGCGCTGGGGGTGGTGGTACTGTTCGTAAGGAGCACCCTGGAGATCATGTTTGACTGGGGCACCGGGTTCTTTGACAGCCTTACGGGGCTGGTGTTCTTTCTTACCCTGGGAAAATTCTTTCAGCAAAAGACCTATAATTTCCTCTCTTTTGAAAGGGATTACAAATCGTATTTCCCCATTGGCATCACCAGGATCACTTCCGAAGGAAAGGAAGAGAGCGTGCATGTGCATGATATTGAAAAAGGAGACAGGATCCTTATAAGAAATGAAGAACTTATCCCCGTTGACGGCATTTTGATCAACGGAAATGCCCGAATAGATTATAGTTTTGTGACGGGGGAAGCCGAGGCGGTGCAAAAGGAATCTGGCGACAAATTATTCGCCGGGGGCAAACAGGTTTCGGGCATGATAGAGATGGAAGCTTTAAAATCTGTCTCGCAAAGTTACCTCACCAAACTGTGGAGCAACGATGTTTTTCAAACCAGGAAAGAGGAATCTTTCACTTCTTTCATCAACCAGATAAGTAAATATTTCACCATCGTGCTGCTGTTGATCGCTTTTAGCGCGACCGCCTACTGGGCTTTTATTGACGTGGCCATTGCCATTAACGTGTTCACGGCGGTGCTCATTATTGCCTGCCCATGTGCCCTGGCCATGTCTACGCCTTTCACGCTGGGAAATTTACTGCGCATCTTTGGCAACAAGAAGTTCTACCTTAAGAATGCGGGGGTGATCGAACAGCTGGCAAAGGCAGATGCACTAGTCTTTGACAAAACAGGTACGATCACTTCGAACAAAAAAAACAGTATAAGTTATGAGGGGGTCCAACTTTCTGCGGAAGAGGAATCGCTGCTGAAGAATACCCTTAGGGCATCGAACCATCCGTTAAGCAGGGCATTGTACGATCTTTTGGCGGAATATGATATCTCCCCGCCCGAAGAATTTTCTGAAGTAACCGGAAAAGGAATTGAGGCCGTGCACCAGGAGAGGGCCATAAAGGTAGGATCTGCCGAATTTGTGGGGAATGCTTCCGAAGCGACCACCCTTAACACCAGCGTGCATATAAGTTCGAACAATGAATACAAGGGCCGGTATATCTTCTACAACGAATACCGGGAGGGGGTAAATTCCCTTTTTGAAGACCTTGCCCCGGCCTATGATCTCGCTATACTTTCGGGCGACAACGAAGGCGAAAAAGCAAGGCTGGAGGAGATCCTTCCGAAGAAAACAAGGATGTTGTTCAACCAAAAACCCGAAGACAAGCTGGAGTATATCAAAAGCCTTCAGCAGCAGGGAAGAAAGACGGTCATGGTGGGCGACGGACTCAACGATGCAGGGGCGCTGGCCCAGAGCGAGGTGGGAATTGCCCTTTCTGAGAACGTGAACGTATTTTCCCCGGCCTGTGATGCTATCATGGATGCTTCAATACTTGGCAAACTGCTTGATTTCATCAAGGCTTCGAAGGCGGGAATGAAGGTGATCAAAATAAGTATGCTGCTCTCTTTTCTTTACAATATCGTGGGGCTGTATTTTGCGGTAACGGGACAGCTGTCGCCTATCATTGCGGCTATTCTTATGCCTCTGAGTTCAATTAGCATTATTGCCTTTACCACCCTTTGTACGAATTTAATAGGACGAAAGATCTAACCCAAAAATTTTTTTTACTGCGGCTCATTTTCCCTGTTTACCAAAACGATTTTATTTTATATTAGCCTAATAATCAACACAATGGCAAACATAAAATTAAGTCCGCTACACCACCGGGGGAAGCTGCAGATCGCGATAGGTTTTAAATACAATGAGGAGGTAAGGAAGCACCTGAGGGAGCTGCAGGGGATCGAGTGGAGCCGTACGCACAGGACGTTCTACCTGCCATTTAGTTTGAAGAACAGGCAGCTGCTCTACCGGCACCTTTCATCCCGCAACTGGTATGTAGATTATTCGGCATTGCAGGGGCTAAAAGAAGAAAAAGAGGAAGAGAAAAAGGTACCGAAAAAGGTCCTTTTCAGCAGGGCCCAAAAGAAGGTACTGCACGAGTATGTGGCCTATTTGCGGGGGCAGCGGCTTAGTGAGAGCAGCGTAAGGACCTATTATAATTTTGTTTTGAAGCTGGTGGATTTTATAGGGGAGAAACCATTTGCCGAGCTCACGCCCCGGGATATTGAACTGTTCATTGAACAACGCATCGCGGCCGAAAATTATGCGTTGAGTACCCACCGGCAGTGCATTAGTGCCATTAAGCATTTTCTTCAACTCTACAATTGCGAAAAAATTGATGTTTCAGAAATCAGGCGGCCCAAAAAGAGCAGGTACCTGCCCACCGTACTTTCTAAGGAAGAGGTCATTCACCTGTTGAGGGTCACCCGAAACCTGAAGCACCGCGCCATCATCGCAATGATCTATTCGAGCGGACTGCGCATTGGCGAACTCCTGGAACTAAAGCTGGCCAATATTGATGTTCTGCGCCGGCAGGTCATCATCAAGAACTCCAAGGGCCGCAAGGACCGGGTGGTGGTTTTGGCTGAAAGTATGTTACCCCTGCTCAATAATTATCTCTCCACCTACACCCCGGCGGTCTATTTTGCCGAGGGCCAGGCCGGCGGACCTTACACCGCGCAGAGCATACGCACTTTTTTACAGGAATCCTGCCGCCGTGCCGGGATCATAAAGAAGGTCACCCCGCACACCCTGAGACATTCCTATGCCACGCACATGTTGGAAAACGGAATTGATATACGGTACATCCAGGAGTTGCTGGGCCATTCCAAGCCCGAGACCACGATGATCTACACGCACGTATCGAGAAAGGACATCATGAAAATCGAAAGCCCACTGGATGTTACGGTGAAGGAAATGCTGAATTCTGCTACTGATAAAAACAACGCAAACCTGTTGTTATCCCGAAATTTTAAGGGATAATTAACTATATTCGTTTTGATATAACGAGTTGGCACCAAGCATAAAAAAATTAGAAACTAATCAGGGTCAAATTTTGTAAATAGTTAACCAATATATTGGATCTCGGATATGTTTAAATCAAAGTTTTTAATTCCTGGGATTTGTGTCTTATTGACTCTGACTAATATTTATATAGCGACTGGTAATAATATATATAAATCAACCACGCCTGCTTACGACTCAGCGCAAGGAGGTATGGGAGTAGCATTGCAGTGGGCTTTTTCCTATGTTTTGACGGCATTGGTTTGCGGATTAATTTTGATCTGGATCATTCTAAAAGAATTAAAAAATAAACAGACTCTTTCAATATCTAAGGAATCCATCTTACACATTGTAATAATTGGTATAACTCTATTGATCCCATTGATTTTAATTTAATTTGATTAAGACTTTTGTGACGGAAATGAACTGATCTTAATAAAACCAATAGCCAGTTGCCAACACTGTATAAAAACAATGCTAAAACCTATCTCAATTCGAAACATCGTGCTTGCTTGCTCAGCGGATTGTCCTGCGGACAATCACGCGCGCCAGCTCGCACAGTTTTTATACGAGACGTTAGCCACAATAACCAACTATGGAAAATCTATCTGAAGAAATAAAATCATTGCTTACAGCCAACGATACACAACATTTTTTAGATGTAGCTCGGAGTTATATTTTATTAATTGAGAACGGAGAAATTAAAAAACAAGAATTTCATCTTCAAATTCACAAAAAGCTGACTGAATTATATAATGCTGGTCTTTCTTTAAAACCTGTAGAACTTTTTTATTCAAACGCCGAGACATATTTTGATGGCATTGACAAATCGGAACTGAAAACTCAAAATATAAAATTGATTTCGTTATTCGGGGAAGACAGTTACTATTGGGAAATTTTTGACCCGACTGACGAAAAGGATAAGGAGTCGACCCAAGGTTGGTTAGTAGATGATGTGGTGGATATCTATGCTGATTTAAAAATTGAACTGCATAAAATCGACGAAATAGCAACGGACGAGGCAGTCGAAGACGGACTTTGGCAATTAAAATTCGGATTTACCACTCATTGGGGAAACCATTGTGTAAATGCTATTCGAGCACTTCATTACCTCTACTATGAAGGGAAAACAACTATTTAAAGAATACAATACTGTGGCTAACAACATATAAAAACAATGCTCAAACCTGTCTAAATTCGAAACTTTGTGCTCGCTTGCTTAGCGGATTGTCCTGCGGACAATCACGCTTGCTAGCTCGCACTGTTTTTATACGAGACGTTGTAAGCAATCTATGAAAACTCCAATCTTAATATTATTTCTTTTCGGACTGATTTCCTGCCAGGATTCTCAATTAGAAGCTGATCAAGCTCTTCAAGAAAAGGTGGAAAATGAAATACGAAACGGATCAAAGGTTAATTTTGCGGAGCTTACTGATTTTGAATGGGATCAAATGATCACCCTCGGACCTTATTCTCAGGTTGACAAAATTGCTGATTCTCTTCACCTTGATCTAAGAAATATAAGGAGTAACGGTATTAGCCACTCTGATTATTATACGCTGGTGGTTTTTCTAAACAATAAGAAATCGGTTCGAATTATCGAACCTCCAAAACGCTTTGATCGCACAGGAGTTGTTATTCCGAAAAGAGAAAGCACCTTCAAAGTAAACAAAGAGGGAATATTAAGCAGAACGGAATAAGACTGCTTACAACAACGGTTATCAAAAATGGCTTTTTTGTGAGATAATTTCCTACATTTATTTCCATAAGACGAACCCGTTACGCCGGAAAGTGATTTCTTCCCTACACGCCACTTTCGTTAACCGGGAACGTTGCCAGCAAGTTTGAAAAACTCAACTTTCAAGTAATAATTTGACTGAATTTTTAAATCTTATATGAAAAAAATCTTCCCAATTCTGATTCTTTTACTAGCAGGATTTTTGATTTATAATTCCAAAAGGAGTTACTATAAAAACAAGACCGACTTTTATGAAAAAAATCTGAACGGAATTATAAATCAAATTAAAGAAGGGCGTGGAACAAAAGTTTATATAAACGAATCTGACTTTTTCTATTTGGAACAATTGGAAAATAAATCATTAAAAGTTGGTGATTCAATAAGCAAAAAAAACTCTGACCTTTTCGTGTTTGAGAAAAATAAAAATAATGGATTTAGCTATTTGACAACTATAAATGTGAAAAAACCGAAAGACAATTATTATGAGTTCTTTTTCGGAATATAAAAACCAGCTGGCAACATCGGTTAACGAGCAAATAGCGGAAGATCCTTCAAAAAATGACATTTTTGACTACCTTTAAAAGATAACTTAAATGGACAAATCACGTTTCCTAGGTCCGCTACTTGCGTTAACCGGAGACGTTGCCAAACATTTAATGGACAAACCATCTAATTTTATATACACTGGACTTTTTATAGTTCTACTTGGTTTTGGAGATGATAATGGTCGACTGATTTCCAATGAAATTGTTTTAATTTCTGGTGGCTTGGCTCTGGGATACGGATTAGTTCTCCAGATGAAATCGGACAACAAGATTGAACCGACTAAATCCCCAGGCAAATTTGAATGGTTAAAATTATCGCCAAAAATTTATATTCTAATTGGAATTATTATAGCGCGTTTAAATAGAATTTTTCCTTTCGTGGGGAAATACTCGGATTGGGAGATAATTATTTCTTCAATTGGTTTATTAATCGCTTTCTATGGGACTTATTTGTTTCTTCAAGAAAAACGGAAGAGAAAAGAAAGTGGAAACATTGAATAAAAACGTTTGGCAACAATGTATAAAAACAATGCTATCTTAGAGTCGATTCGAAAGTATGTGCGTACTTGCTGCGTCTGATTTTCCTGCGGAAAATCATCGCCGGCAATCGCCGCACAGTTTTTATACGAGACGTTGTGTGCAACTTTGAATGACCTCCTATGATAACGAGAAAAGACTCAGAATATATTGAATCAAAATTAATTAAGACAGGAGAAAAGGCCCTAATACCTTTATTCTCTGAACTAATAGATTGCGTAAATGAAGATTACGGATTTAGTTTCTTCAATGTAATTTATGAGAATAATATAGGTGACAATTCTCCAAGACTTTACCTTATTACTGACAATCCTGATGATGAATCAAAATACAGAGATTCAAATGGAGTTAATTTTGCACCCGAACTTCAAGAATTAATAAAAGAAAAATTTCACGAGATTGTATCAAAATCGGATAAACACGAAATAGATTTTAATAAAGAAAATCTATTTATTTGTTTTGGTGAATTTTCTCACATAGCCCGGATAGAGACTTTTTGGAAAATACCGAATGATTTAAAGGGTCAATTCTTTTCCGATATAAATAAAGATTCCGATTTTAAAATTCAACCATTACTTGGAGGATGTGGTTTGCTTGCAATATATGAGGATATAAAACTCGAAGATGAAAAAAGACAAATAAAGATTTCTGAAGAATGGAATGACCATTTTATTACAGTTTTTAAGGATTTTGATATTTATGGCTATATCCAAAGAGATGGTATTGATATTGTTTTCATTAGCCGAGAAAAGTATCAGACAGAATCTGGAAATGATTTGATGAATTTCTATAGATAAAAGCAGCACACAACATTGGTTAACGAGCAAATAGCAGCAGACCATCAAAAAATGACATTTTTGACTACCTTTAAAATCAACAATTAACCGACAAATCACGTTTCCCAAGTCCGCTACTTGCGTTAACCGTAAACGTTAGCAAACATTTTATGAAAGATTTCTCCGAAAATTATTTATTTGAATTAAGCACAAATCTGGACAAGTTCAAAAGGTATAATTCAATGATGGAGGGTTTTTTGAGAAATGAATTCTCAAGACAAAAAGAAGAATTAGAAATTGATAAATTCTACAAGAAAACTGAGAAAGATTTTACCGAATTAATAAATATAACGATGGTCGTAAATGACCATTTAATGTTTTATCCTCAAAACTTTAGAACTTCCTTATTAGTCCAGATTTTCTCCCTTTTAGAACATAAACTCGGAGAAATTTGTTTATACCATCACCTATCAAAATCTACAGACTTTTCAATCAAAGATTTAAAGGGTAATAGTGATATAGACAAAGCAAAGCTATATTTGAAAAAAGCTTGTAAAATTGACTTTAAGCACCTAGATCCAGAATGGAATTTTTTAGAAAAACTGAGAAAAATTAGAAACCTCATAGTTCATAATAAAGGCGAAATAAGTGGAATGCATAGAAATTGGAATTCAATATTTTCATTTATCTCAAATAACAAAGACATATTAAGTTTTTCACAGAATATTGAGTATATGTCAAAAGAAGAATTTCAAGCTTTTCACGATAAAGAGTTGGTTTACAATATAGAAATTGAACCTTACGATTGTATCGAAAGGTTTTTAGAAACCATCAAACTGTTTTTCGAAAAACTCTTTGAAAAATTAAATTCCATATAAAACGTTTGCTAACAACGCATACCGCAAATGGCGGGTTTCATAGAAAAGAACTAAATTAGTTTCCATAACAACCAAAAACGTTAAGCCGACAAATTCGCATCCATAACTCCACGCCACTTGTCGTTATGCGAGACCGTTGGCGATAATTATTATTCAGCATTATGACAAATAAACATTCTCTGATTATAGCTTTAGAACCTGATAAATATGAAATATTTGATAAGAGAATAATGAAGCCATTTACTTATCAAATGGAATTTAAAGATGAAGGGGGAATTAAAGGTTCAATGGTGAGCCAGATTTGTGATAGTGTCAAAATTAAAAAAGAAAAGTTTGAATTTTTTATACCCAATAATGTTGCTATTTTATTATCAATTTCTAAGAAAAATAAAGAGGCCTCTTTAGAATTCTACAATGAAAATATAATAAACAATATTGAAAGCGAGACGGATAAAATTAAGGAGCTAAAACGTAAATCTTCAACTTTTTGCGATTATATCGAATTGATACAAACGTCAATTGTTTTCGCTTATACCAGTCTTGAAGCTTTTAGCAACTTGAGTATTCCTTCGAATTATACATATTCGCAAAAAATTAAAAATAAAGGCACCGTTGAAAAATTTGATAAAGAATGTATAGAGAAATGGATTGACCTTAAAACTAAAATAAATATAATTCTACCAGAAATTTATCAAACTAAAAAGCTACAAGAAACCAAACTTTGGAGTCACTTTATAAAATTAGAAAAGTATAGGCATGAAATTATTCACCAAAAATCAATCGACAGAACTGAATTTTATAAAGGATATTTTAATGATGACATATTCAAAGTAGCATCTTCAGCAGAAAAGATAATTCAATTCTTTTATGACAACCAAAAATTATCTTCAACTAATCCATTATGGCCTTGGGTAATTGGAGAAAAGAAAGAGTTTCCGGTGTTTCAAGCTGATCCAAAAAGATTTGAAGTAGTTGGAAATATACACGAAGGCGTTACAAAAAAATAACTATCGCCAACATCGGTTAACGAGCAAATAGCGGCCGAACCTGCAAAAAATGACATTTTTGACTACCTTTAAAAAGATAACTTAACCGACAAATATGTTTCCCAGGTCCGCCACTTGCGTTAACCGGAGACGTTGTGCCCAATATGAAATGAACCAAATCAAAATCCATAACCTGACAGAGAAGACCAGTTTCAACAGCTATGAGGACTTTGAAACTTATCCGACCTCAAACATAAAATGTCCGACTTGCAATGATGAAATCTCGATTGGCTTTAATGACTTGAAAAAACATCAACTTTCGGATTATTCAAATTTATCGCATGCAGATCAACTTGAATTTGAAAGATTTACAACGGAATCGGTGATTAACAAACCAAATTCTTTTCTTGACTATTATTGCCCGACTTGTAAAACTCCAATTCGACTGCTTTACGAAAGCTGGGCCGGTGGTCGACATGGTGAATATGGATATGATTTGAAGACCATATTGACAAAAGAAAAAGAAAAAGAAAAAAATACTGGGCACAACATCGGTTAACGAGCAAATAGCGGCAGATCCCTCTAAAATGACATTTTTGACTACCTTTAAAAAGATAACTTAACCGATAAAATATGTTTCCCAAACCGCTACTTGCGTTAACCGGAGACGTTATAGGCAATTTAAATAGAGCGAAACATTAAAAAGAAAAGACAACATTATGTTTGGAGGAATTATCTTAGATCCTGGTCTAATTCAAAGGATATAATCCCTGCTCTCATTAAAAAAGAAAAGAAAATCGCTACACCAAATTTAATGGGTGTTGCACAAGAAAGATTCTATTACTCACTTGTAGAATTTACTGTTGAGGAGGAGATTGTTCTAAAACAATTAATTTCTAACCTAAGTAATGATGACACAAAAGAAATTTACCAACAGTACTTCAATCTCTTTACAACTTATTCCAGATTCAAGAGAATATTAGAATCCAATGACCTCCCAACCAAACAGAAATCCGAAATAGAAGAAAAATTGGATCTAATGAAGGTTAATCTGATGGAAGATTTTCATTCGGATTTTGAAAATTTCGGACATAAATTGATGTTGGTCGAAAAGCCTGAAGATTTGATGTTTTTGGAAGATGAAGAGTCTTTAATTAAAACTTTAATTTTTCTATGTTTTCAATATGTCCGGACTAAAAAAATGCAGAATAATTTTAGCCAGAAATTTGAGAATCACTTAACCATTCTTCCAAAATATTTTCACGTAATATCATTTGTATTAGCCACAGGAATGGCGAACGGACTGAGATTTTATAAACAAACAAAGTTCATTTTTATTGAAAATATTTCCAAAATTGACTTTATAACTTCCGACCAACCGATCACCAATTTGCTTGAGGATGAAAGAGATGAATTGGGAAATATTAAATCATTAGAGTTTTATTATCCCTTAAGTCCAAAAGTTGCTCTAAAAATTCATTACAAAGATGAGGGATTGAAATTCGATCATATTAAAGCAACAGAAGATCAAGTAAACTCTTTAAACCACATTGTTTTCAACAGATCTGAGGAATTCATATTTGCTTGTACCACTAAAGAACTTGAAAAATATAAAAACTGCCTATAACATCGGTTAACGAGCAAATAGCTGCAGACAATCTAAAATGACATTTTTGACTACCTTTAAAAAGATAACTTGACCGATAAATCACGTTCCCAAAGTCCGCTACTTGCGTTAACCGGTGACGTTGTGAACAATGGCTCCTGACTCACTAAACCGGTTAAAAATTAAACTTTCCGACTCTTTTCCTGGAAAACAAAAACGGACACTTACTCAGCCGGATTAAAAATTAAAAATAATACGCACCACTCTGCTGTTTTTAACTATTCTCACTCTTGCGGATCTCAAAAGTAACAAAGCAGTCTGGAGAAAATAAAAAAAGGAAAATCAGGTTGACGAGAAAACATAACGGCAAATCTTTGGTGCTCACTCAGCTGTGTCGCCACTGATTCACAACAACGGTTAACAAAAATGGCTTTTTGAAGAGATATTTTCCTACATTTATTTCCATAAGAAAAACCCATTACGTCTGAAAGTGAAGTCTTCCCTACACGCCACTTTCGTTAACCGGGAACGTTGTGAGACATCTAAAAAAACTGATTACAAATGAATTTCTTTAAACAAAACCAATAGTGAGAATACCAAAATTTTTCAAGTATATCCTTTACGTTGTTTTAGGTATAGTAGTTTTTATTTTAGTAGTGACAATTGGAAATACTCTTAAAATTTCCAATTCAGAAGAATATGAATTAGCAAAAAAACATCTGACAAACAGTCCCGAACTCATCGCAGAAATAGGAGAAATCCAAGAGTTTGGAAGATTTCCTTCTGGCGGTACCAGATCGGAAAATGGTTCAGAGTACGCTCAAATAGAAACGACAGTTGAAGGTACAAAGGCTAAGGCAAAAGTTATTCTTTTGATGAGTAAAAAACCTTTGGATAACTGGACTTTTGATCAAATTCACATTGAACAGCAATGATTAAATTTTTATACACCATAGCGTCAGTCTTCTTTATTGTTGCCGTTGTTTCTTTGATAAGCTTTGTGAAGAGCTTACTTCTTAAAGAAGAACTGATTTTTATGTCATTTTTCGGACACCTGCTGGAAATACTTTTCTTCGGGTTTCTGACTCTGATTTGCATTTTTCTGATTAGAAGAACAAAAAAGAAAAGACGTCTCACAACAACATATAAAAACAATGCTTAAACCAGTCTCTAATCAAAGTCCGTGCTCGCTTGCAACGCCTGATTGTCCTGCGGACAATCAAGCTATCCAGCTCGCACTGTTTTTATATGAGACGTTGTAGCCAATATGAAAATGAAACTAATAGTAACACCCTTTAATCTGACTATTCTTGCTTTGGTGCTATTAAGCATCTTTAAGCTGCATTTGTTCAATTTTTGGACATTGGATGGAGGAAGTAGTCTTGTCGGACTTTATGCCGTAGGCGCTTTGATAATTTCATTGTTTCTTTTTGTCGCAGACCGATTACTAATGAAAAACCTGACTTATAAAAAAGCTTTTCTGATTGAAATTGTCCTTGTGGCTATCGGACTTCTTATCTTGTGGAATTTGAATATTGGTGGATAATGAAGGACGGAAAAAATACTGGCTACAACACTATATAAAAACAATGCTAAAACCTGTCTCAATTCGGAACCCTGTGCTCGCTTGCTGCGCCTGATTGTCCTGCGGACAATCACGCTCGCCAGCTCGCACAGTTTTTATACGGGACGTTGTAAAACATTAACCAGGCGTAGCGGAAGAAATAAATCAAAGTTTAAATTATGAATGAAATTATTGGAATAACTATAGTTGTGACCTTTTTCAATTTTTTGGGAGGCTCAGCCCGTTGGTTATTCGGATCACTTTGGGGACTTCTGACAAATAAGCCCAATGAAACCTTTAAAGAGTACCTGTTCGGACCTAAAAAATCTAAAAATCGGACTGATAAAATGGATCATAGTACTGCAAACGCTTTGTTGGGAGCAGCAATATTTTTTGTTCTTGCTACAATAATTATTAAGTATAACATATAAACGTTTTACAACAATATATAAAAACAATGCTTATATCAGTCTCTAATCGAAAGTTTGTGCTCGCTTGCTCAGCGGATTGTCCTGCGAACAATCACGCACGCCCGCTCGCACTGTTTTTATACGGGACGTTACCTACAATAGCTCCGGACCAAAAAATATATGATGAAAAAAATACATTTTGATCTTCTAATGATACTTTTAATGGCGGTACTGTTACTGACTTTAAACCGACTCGAACTTTTGGAGGAATACGCAAAATTCGGACTGGTTGCCTTATTAGCTTTCTACTGGTTGGGCCAATATTCTGAGAGAAAATTTAAGAAAAAATGATCAGCGGACTTTAAAACCTATTTGACGCAAGTAGAACTTTATATACGGACTTCGGTAAGTTGCGTTTTTACTCGGATGTGTCGCTAAAGTAGGTAACAACATATAAAAACAATGCTTAATTCAGTCTCAAATCGAAACATCGTGTTCACTTGCTCAGCGGATTGTCCTGCGGACAATCACGCTCGCCAGCTCGCACTGTTTTTATACGGGACGTTGTAAAAAATGTTCTTCCTGTTTTTCAAGGTCAAATAAGCGGATTAGGATGACTTTAAAATCTGTACGTAATCGGACCTGAAATTCTTTGCGCAAAAAGGCTTTCCAATCTGTCCGGAGGGATTCGCAAGTAGTACGCTGGCTTCCCCCTACCGGGGTGGCAATTCGCAATCAGAAACGCAAACAATCTCAAAACAAACACTTTTTACAACAACACCTATAAGTCATTGCGGCGGAATTTTCTTACGAAAATTCTTATCTTTCAGCAGTGGCTATGGCTTGGCGGAAAAGTCCTTCAGATATTTTCCGCAACGAACTTATAGCTTAAACGTTGCCAACAATTTGAAAAAAATTGTCACCATATTAATTCTGTTCTCTTTTTGTGCTTGTGCGCACCAAAGAGATATTTCCAATCCAAACGGACTTTTCAATTCTAATGAAGAAGCGGATTTGAATATGATAGTAGCGGAATTTGATAAGACTCTTATGACAGAGTTCGGCACAAACTCAAAAGAGCAAGCCTACACGGATTTCTCTGACTTGGTGTTTAAAAAAGGAGGAGTTCCTAATTTCCAAGGATTGCAAAACTTAAGCACAAACTTATTCACATTATCGGTATTTAATGAGATTTGGATAAACACAAGGAACAATAATCAAGAGGATAGAAAAGAAACAATAAACCTAAATGCAAAAGGCAAATATTTCTCCTATTTGGAGAGCATCGGTGAATACTCTGAATTAATTAAAAAGTACAAAGAAAATTTTGAGATTGTCAATGACATTCAACCATCAGTTATTGCAGGTGTTTCAAGAAATGTAGAAACTTTAGATTTAAAAGATCCGGATCATAGGTTATTTCTTGCAATTCATTATCTGACTTTAATAAACAGATAAAAAAACTGTTGGCAACATCGGTTAACGAGCAAATAGCGGCAAACCATTGAAAAATAACATTTTTGACTGCCTCTAAAAATATTATTTAACCGACAAATTTGAGTTTCCCAAGTCCGCAACTTGCGTTAACCGGGCCGGAATTGGTAAATACCAAATCACTTTTGCCAATAACGGTTATTAAAAATGGCTTTTTGAAACATAATTTTATACATTTATTTCCATTAGAAAAACCCGTTACGCCAAAAAGTAAGCTCTTCCCTACACGCCTCTTTTGTTAACCGGAGACGTTATACACAATATTTATATGAAAATTATGCTTAAAAGAATTACCATCCTTTCATTTTTAGTGCTATTTACAAGTATTGCAACTGCACAATCAGAAAAAATTGAAATTAAGTCAGAGAATCTGGAAGAATCGAATTATTTAAAAATGGATGATTTTTATTTAACTCATTATTTATATCTCGATTTGTTCTTGAGAGAAAACCTGTTTCCAGATGCTAACCCAAAGGAAGTTTCTGCAATAATTAAGGCTATAAAAAAATATGTTTCGGTTGATCAACCGTTAGAAATTGAAATTGAAAAACCTGGGAAAAGAAACTACTTAATCAAAATGTCAGTTTTAAAGAAAGATGATGGAACTGAACTATTAATTGCATTCACAAACTGGAGTTCTAAAAAAAGAACATTCGAAAAAGAAATCAAAATAGAGAATGACTCCTACACAAGATGGTATTTCCTAAATGGTGAAAAAATGACTTATCGAAAAGATATGTCTGACCAAAATAATTATTCCAAAATGTCTCAGTCTGACCTGGCAAACGCCTATTTATTTGATGAATTACCAGAGAATGATACCAAAGTAAAAAGCACTATTGAAAAGGTTCTACAAGACGGCGATTTAATGATATCAGAGAATATTACGGCCAATCTAATTCTTTTAAAGTATCAAATATTACAACGTGATACAGAAAATGTAAATAAGCAGACTAAATATTTGAATAAATTATTTAAAACCAATAAATCTAATTCAAATCTGAAAGGATTGGAGATGGCATTTGATGCAACAAAATTTCAAATAGAATTAATGTAATAAATACTGTGTACAACAACGGTTCATCGCCAATAGACGGCAGCGGCGGAAAGAAAATAATTAACTTGACCAACAAACCAACACTAACCACACCTATTGCGCGACAGGTCCGACAAATCCACGTCCATTACTCCGCCAACTGGAAGATGGGAGACTTTAAGATCCAGGTCCTAGTCCCCATATAAGTAAAAGATGGAGAAATTATACTTAAGGAAGAATATGGGAGTAAAAAATTTAGAGTCTATATGAGATGACATTATTTTAAAAAATATAATTTTATGAAGAAGCCTGTTTCCATATTGTTAGTTCTATTGATATCCCTTTTCTTTTTTAATTGTTCTAAAGATGATGTAGGTACAAATGAAAATGAAGTAGATGAGAATGAGATAGAAGCAGAACCATTTGAAGCTGTTTCCTCTGCAACATTCCCGGGAAATAAAGGCACAGATGTCTGGGGCTTTAGCCAGGACGGAAAAGAGTATGCAGTGTTTGGAAATATTAGTTCTGAATACAGAGAATTTTATATTATAGAAATTTCGGATTCCGGATCTCCAGACCTTATTTCAAGAACACCGTATGCTGCTTTTGATATAAAATTATGGCAAAATTACCTTTATGTAGTTGACGGCACACATGATGGCTCCTCTGAAAATAGCGGGATGATCTATGATATTCAAAATCCAGAAAACCCTGTGCCTGTAGGTGAATTTCCATCTTCTCACAACATTTTTATTGATGACAGAGGTTATTTATACCTTACCGGCAGGCACCTAAAAGAGGATGACGTAGAAATAGTATTTGGCATAACCATATATGATTTGAACAACGATCCAACTAATCCTGAACTCATCTGGAGTTCAGATGAATCTGAATCTCATGACATTTCGGTTATAGGAGAAAGGATGTTTGATTTTCACGGGGAAATGGGCACTTTCATTTATGATGTGTCCAATCCATCTTCTCCTGTCCTTCTTGGTTCAGCAAAAGCCGGTGTAGGTTATGATCACAATGGCTGGACTTCAAACGATGGAAATTACCTCTATATAACTAATGAATTTGCCAGGTCTCAATTAAATATTACAATCTTGGGTGGTCCCGATATTGCTATCTGGGATATTTCAGATGTTTCAAATCCCAGGCAGGTCGGAGAAATACACGACAATTCTTCGCGTGTTCATAATTTATATATCGTAGATAATTTAGCCTATGTTTCTTATTACAGTGCTGGCCTTAAAATTTTTGATATTTCTGCGCCTGAAAACCCTGTTCTAATTTATGAATATGATACGGACAGATTTCTTCCAGCACAAACAAACGACGGATTTAACGGAGCATTCGGAGTTTATCCTTTTACGAACTCCGGAAACGTATACGTAAGTGACCTTTCTTCTAAACTTTTTACTTTCAAACCGGTAGGAAATGATTAATTAGTAACATCGAAGTTAGATTCCTAATTATAAAAGCTTCAACGGGATTACCTGAATACTAAAAGAGCAAAAGAATACGAGTATTTGAAAACTGAATTAGCCTCTATATTTAAAAATGACAGTGGCTCTTAAAAAAGTCAGCACACAAAAACGATTCATCGCAAATAACAGGTATTGTCGTAAAAGTGTAATTTTAGAAACCAGGAAACTATACGCTTAGCCGATTCCCGAACCGTCGGGACCGCTTCCCTTACTCCGCCAACTGGCGATAACCGAGACCGTTATGTGGCATTGAATGTTGTTATATATGTTCTTTAAATCTTAAAGGATAACTCTATGAAAAATTTTATCAAACAACACCCAGTTTCATCTTATTACCTTTTAGTATTTGCCATTTCATGGGGAGGCATACTCCTGCTTATTGGCGGTCCTGACCACATACCGGGCACCAAAGAACAAGCTGAGAAGTTATTTGTGCCGGCACTCTTAATAATGTTTACCGGGCCCTTCGTTTCCGGTATCCTTTTGAATTTTCTTATCGATGGCAAGAAAGGTCTTCGTATGCTACTATCAAGGTTTTTGCATTGGCAGACTAATGGACGCTGGTATGCAATTGCGGTTTTTACAGGTCCTATTCTCGTTGCTACAGTACTCTTCGGGCTTTCTGTTTTCAATAAAGAATTCCTGCCAGGAATAATCACAGCGAAAGACAAAATTGATTTGATGATATTCGGTGTTTCCTGGGGTTTAATCGGTGGCGGGCTTTTGGAGGAAACCGGTTGGACCGGTTTTGCGGTACCTCAACTGCGAAAGCGGTACAGTATTTTATCAACAGGTCTCATCGTTGGTATGCTTTGGGGTATATGGCATTTTATGATAGCTTTTTGGGCAAGCAATTATTTGGCCGGTGCAGATTCATGGACGATGTTTGTGGCGGGTTTCATTGCTTTCTATCTGTTAGCGCTACCGGCATATAGGGTACTTCTGGTATTAGTTTATGACCGAACGAGGAGCCTCCCCGTCGTAATGCTTATGCACGCTTTTCTTTCTGCCAGCACTATAATATTCCAACCGACAGCGACCGGGCAAATCGCCTTTGTATGGAATTTAGTGCTGGGGCTAATCTTATGGGTCATCATTGTTATGATTGTCACAAATAAGCGTCTACATGTCCTTCAAAAACCAAGTAAAAATACCACATAACATTGTATAAGAGCAATAGTGGGGTGAAGTGCTAAAATTAAGGTCTGTGCATTTAATAAACTTTGGTGATAGCGGACACCTAATCGCATTTCAATCCGCTTCTGCTCTATACTTGACCCTTG
Source organism: Salinimicrobium flavum (assembly GCF_042684505.1). Lineage (NCBI taxonomy): Bacteria > Pseudomonadati > Bacteroidota > Flavobacteriia > Flavobacteriales > Flavobacteriaceae > Salinimicrobium > Salinimicrobium flavum. The sequence goes on along the minus strand of NZ_JBHULT010000006.1, from coordinate 866,811 downwards.
TAGTTAATATTTTATTAGATTCATTTTTAAAGTAAGGTTCTGAAAAACAAAGTCTTTATAGATAAATAATAGCCGTTTATCTAATATCTTACTCGAAACCGTAATCCATTGCAAATTAAACATATATTGATTGGTTCTAACTAACCAACCACTAAAATGAAATTATCAATCAAGGCCTTAGTTTTAGTAATTATTCCTCTAATCCTTCTTTCGTGTTCACAAGATGAAATTTTAGAAGTGGCTTATTTAAAGGGACAAAAATCAGATAGATCAAGTAAATTATATAAAAGAAGTGAAGGTGTTTTAAACGGAAATGTAAAAATAATACAAGAGGTATTTTATGGTAAGAATAACAACGTAGATTCCGTAATCCGCAACAATGTTGGACATGCCATAGAAACATTTAAAGTAGAGTACAGAGGTAATAAACTTTCAAGAATTAAATACTTCCTGGATTATGGAATTTCGAGTAATAATAATATATCTTATAATTATATAGTCAATTCATCTATTGGTCACATAAAATTAGAAGATCCTAACTGGATTTTTGAAATTTACCATTCAGGTGTATACATAGATTCAACTAAATCTATCAATCCATCTGATATAAACAGTATTGCACATAATCAGTTCTTTAATAGAAATGAAAATGACCAACTAGTTTCTAATGGGTGGTATTCCTATCCCGATGATTATTCAGCATACACATATTCAAATTTCGATTCAGGTAAAAATCCAGGACCTTTGAATACAGTAATTGAAATTCCAAATAATGAAAGTATTTTATATATAATTCTTGGTCTTAAGCTATCAAAAGATAACCCTCTTACAATTGAGTTGCCATATGGTGAATCGCATAATATGACTTTAAATTATGATGAGGAGGGTTACGTTACCCAAGGAATCTGGAATTTTGACGACTCTTTTGTAGAATCTCATTTTTACATCGAACAATAGAATAGTTCGAAATACTAACCACAACAACGGTTATCAAAAATGGCTTTTTTGAGAGTTAATTTCCTAATTTTATTTCCATAAGAAAACCCGTTTCGCCGGAAAGTGATTGCTTCCCTACACGCCACTTTTGTTAACCGGGAACGTTACCTCATATTTAAAAAAACATTCCGCTGAATTGAAAAAATACAAATCGAACTTTAATATCAAACAAATTGGACGCTTCAGATTTTATAGCGGAATTTTTGTTGGATTGATATTCGGATTTATTTTAAACCAATTTTTCTTGAACATTATTCAAATGAGTGATGTTTTATCTGCAATGACCACCGGATTTTGGCAAACACCTTTCAGTGATAAACCTAGCTTTTACTATTCTTTTTTCTGGAGCTTATTTTCGATTAGTCTTGGGTTTAGTTTTACTAGTTACTTATGGACAAGTAAACCCATTTTAAAGAATAGAAGGGAAACCCGAATGAACAGAATTGCGCAAATCAATTCTCTTTTTATTTTCGGACTTATATTTTTATCCATTTCACGACTTCTGCAATTTTATATCGAGTTTCACTATATAGATTATGAAATTAAAGAACAGGTAGGAAATTTAATATTTATGGTTCCCATTTTCATTTATTTATACAGCTGGACTTATATTTCTCGAATTTATAAATCCACAAAACCTTTTCTGATTTCATTAATAATAATTTTAATTTACGGATTAATATTGAGTGGAATAAAAACGTGAGGTAACATCCGCTAACTAAAACGGCTTTTTCGAGAGATATTTTTCTACATTTATTTCCATAAGAAAATTCGTTTCTAAGGAAAGTGATATCTTCCCTGCTCGCCACTTTTGTTAACCGGAGACGCTGCCCACAATAAGAAATGAAGAATCTATTCCTTTTTACTAAGTACTTTCTAATTTCAACTGGAGTATATATTCTATTTGTCTTTTTAGAAATAGGAGGATCGTTTATACAAGAAGCAGGCTTAATAGGGGGCATACAGAATACCTGGTATCTTATAATCTCTCATCTGACTAATCTAGTATTATTTTCATCTTTCATAAGTATTTTATTTGTTGCCAAGAAAAGCTCTTTAAAAAATTCCTTATTTATCTCCTTCCTGACATTTCTGATTTTAGGTCCCCTTCTGTTCTTTTATACGAATAACATTGAAACAGAATTAGGTATGGATTCCATAATAATTCGAACGGAAAATATAGTGGGTGAAAAATATAATGAAGAAGAGAAGAAAAACAAAAGGAAGGCTTTAGGAGTAAACGAGCATTACCAGTCCATTGAGGAATTGAAAGTTTCAATAGATTCTATGGACGCAAAAATCAGTAGTGAAATTCGAACTTTGGAACAATTGACTGGGAAGATTCCTGATAGCTCCATAGTGTCGAATTTCGACTCCAAGGAAATCAATAAATACAAATTAAGGAGTGAAAAAAAAGACAGTATTAAATTTTCCAGGTTGGAACAGAATACTCAAAGATTAAAATCTCAGTTAGTGCAAATTAAATATTTTGAGAAGAATCAAAGAAAATTTGAGTTGGAGAAGTATTATCGTTTTCTCCAATTATTAATGCTTTTTTATCTCCTGATTTTAGGTGCTTTTGTGGGCAACAAATTAAGTAACCAAAAGTTCGTATCCATTTTAGGAGTTGGTATAGTGATTATGATTATTACTGCGTATTTCCTTCAAATGGCACAGAGTTACTACGTCGAAGAATCCAATTTACTCGTAGTTATTTTTTATACATTAATTATGATAGGTTTGTTTCTATACTTTTCCCTATTTATTTCTAAACCTGGATAACTTACTGTGGGCAACAATGGCTATCCAAAAATGGTTTTTTGAGAACTATTTTCCTACATTTATTTTCATAAGAAACAGCCGGTTCAACTGAAAGTGATTGCTTCCCTACACGCCACTTTTGTTAACCGGGAACGTTGCCAAAAAATACCCGAGAGGTGTTCTTCGAAACAATTTTTTTACCCAATCAGGCATTTCATAACTTTGGATTCGATCAAAACATAAGCTTCTAATTCATGAGTATTGCACAACCAACCAGGAATACAGTAAAAAAAGTAGGGCATATAGTTAAAAGTAATTCTGCTTGGCATTGGTTTCAGAAAGCAATTGTATTTACAATTTTCTCTTTAGTATTAAATCATTTAGCAACGCGCGAAAGTTTCCCAGATAGCGAATCGTATAGGTTTCCCGTAGAAGGTTTTCTGGCGTCTATTGCTTTATGTATTCTCATTGGAATCATAGCAGATCTTAATTTTAAATTTTACAAGAGAAAGCATTTTTCGAAAAAGGTAGAAACTGCCACAATCGTATGGTTTATGGCTTCTACCCTGGGATATATTATAATGATGTATATTCCTTTAAATATTATTATAAATATAGTTGCAGGTGCTGAGACAGAGTTCTACTATTTATTAATTGGTTTGCTCCTTACCTTATTATTGAGTTTTATTCTCGTAGGTTTATTGTATGCGCGAGACCTTTACAATTTATACAAGTTATCTATAAAAGATGCTGAAATAACTATTGAAAGCGGCGCGAAAATGACGAAGCTTACCTATGAAAATATTCTGTGCTTTTTCATAGAGAACAAAATTGTGTATACGGTTCAAAATGATGGCACCACAATTAATACCGATTTCACATTGAATGAGCTCGAAGAAAAAATAAACGATCAATTGTTTTTTAGAGCCAATCGAAAAATTATCATTCACAAAGATGCTGTAGACCAAATTGAAAAGATTGAAAATGGGAAGTTGCGTCTTCGGTTAAAAGCTTCCATTGAAAACGATGCGATTGCTCAAATCATTATCAGTCGTTACAAACGAAAAGCATTTATGGATTGGTTTCAATAATAGATCCCAAAAACGACCGACCATTCAGTTATAAATTTAAGACCATTGAGTAAAAACGTAAGTATTTAAAGGAATTTTCAGAGATTTTGTTCATTGTTTCGCTTAGAATTTAGAATCAAAAAAAATGAACAAAATCACTTTACGTAATACATTAGTTCCATTAATTACCATTGCAATCATCTGCTTTATATGGTTTGGCCCCATCCGTTTAAGTTATGTAGAAAACATCATTATTTCTATATTAATCATTATAGCTAATTATGTAGAATATGATGGAAAACCGTTTTCAGCACTTGGGTTTCAACGTGAAAAATTCACAGTCAAAAACATTTTAGTACTTGCTCCATTAGTTGCATTAGGACTCTTTGTTTTTTATGTCTTCGCTTTGGTTCCTGGAATTACAAAACTCACTGGAGTTCCTATCGATTATTCAAGTTTTGATCAATTGAGAGGAAATCTTCCAGCCTCTTTAATTGCATTATTTTTAGTATGGGCAACTGCGGGGTTTGGAGAAGAAATTATCTTTCGCGGTTATTTTATGCGACAATTCGTAAAATTCTTTGGAGAAAACAAAGTCAGTATTGTGCTTAATATTGTTCTACTTGCTTGTTTTTTTGGCTTTATGCATAGTTATCAAGGAATTACAGGGCAACTTGTTGCAGGTATTGTGGGAGGGCTCCTAGCCTTGATCTTCTACCTGCGTAAATACGATTTGTGGTTCGTTGTTGCTGTACATGGTTTTTTTGACACCATAGCCATAATTTGTATTTATTTTGGTTTGGCGTAACATTGCCATTTAATAACACTTACACCTTAATTTTCCTCAATTTTCCTCAATAAATTGTGCCTTTTTGAACTATATTTAGTTATGAAAATAAAACAGTACTGGGCTAACCTTGACGGATTTTTGAGATTTCGGCTAAATTGCTGTGCTGAATCTGACTCGAAAAATAATTGAGATAATTACATTTAGTATGTGTTTTGACTTTAGGCAACAACGATTAACAAAAATGGGGTTTTTGAGAGTTAATTTCCTAATTTTATTTCCATAAGAAAACCCGTTACGCCGGAAAGTGATTCCTTCCCTACACGTCACTTGCGTTAACCGGGAACGTTGGCAACTATTTTAAATAACTCCATTATGAAGAAAATTTTACTTTTTATTTTTCTGGCATCAGTTCTGACACAAGCACAAAACAATTCTATTGATCAGGCTGAATTAGAAAGCAAACCTTTATCTCCTGATACATCCAAAGTAGATGTATCCATAAAATCCGGAATTGGAAATACAGATTTACAAACCCTGTTTGATTTTGAAAATATAAACCAAACTGAATTTTTCTTTGATGGGGAATCAATCAAAGGGAAATATTTTGTGCTCACCATGAAAGAATTTTTGAATGGAGAAATGATCAATACTACCACATTATTCGATGAAAGAGGTAATCAATATTTTAAAATAGATTCCTCTAAGACCTCTTTCAAACTACTTAGCAAAATTGATAAAGAGGATTTAAAAATTTGGATTAGAGGTGGAAAATTTGGGAGCAAACAATCCTATTTCCCCCTAACTCACGATAACGGCCGGTATGTTGCCAAAGATTTTTTTGGAAGCAAAGAAATCCTCAAAGAAGATACAAATGACCCCTTCTATATCATGTCTATAATCACGCCTAATAGAAATCCGGATGGATCAGGGTCCTATTGCAGGGTGGCGCAATCAGAAATTGATCCGGAACAGTTCGGAAATGAATATGCTATTCCTCATTATTATTTAATTGAAATTCAGTTTATAAAATAATCTGTTGAACGTTGGAGACAGGCAAAATCAAAATTTATGAAAACCACAAGTTCAATTCTATTTATCCTTTTTCCTATAATTTCTTTCTGCCAAGACTTTAGTCTAACCGGAGAATTTTCAGGAGAAAATAAAAAATGGAATAACCGAACCAAAATTATATAAGATCGACTAAACAATTCAATTGCGGCAGTCCATCCAAATTTTCTTAACTATCTTTAAATAAACTTTTTAACCGAAAGATCCCCGTTCCTAAACGCACTCCGGATAAGCGTTTACGTTGGCTGAAACTTTTGAAGTTTAATTTGATAGAAGATGCACAAACTGAACCGGCTCAAAAATTTAGCAAAAGAGCATCCGGTTATTATCTTTTACCTGGTAACATTTCTCATTTCCTGGGGAGGTCTCGCGCTACTCTTAGGTGGCCCTGATCAAATTACTGCTCAGCCAACCAAAGTTCCTTTTTTGCCTTTGTATTTAATAACCGTTTCCGGCCCTTGTATTGCAGGAATCCTATTGATTGGGATATACCACGGAACCGAAGGGTACCGGAAGTTTATATCCCGCCTGTTTAAATATCGCGTGAACATTAAATGGTACGCTATTGCCCTTTTAACTGCACCTGTAACGGTCTTCGCCACACTTTTCGTTCTCTGGTTATTTTCCCCGGAATTCCTGCCCGGTATATTTACCTACGGTGATAGTCCTGTTGCTTCTTCGTTCGGATTGGATGGTAGTAACAAAATGACCCTTGTGCTATTTGTACTGTTGATTGGCCTTTTTAACGGCTTCGTTGAGGAACTTGGATGGACAGGTTTTGTAACTCATGAGCTGAGATGGAATCATAATTTCATTTCAACAGGGCTTAATATAGGTGTGATGTGGGGGTTATGGCACTTGCTTTCAAATTATACAGGCAGTGCCGTTGAAGCAGGAAATTTCCCTTTACCATTATACCTGGGTGTACTTCTATTTTCCTTCCTGCCCCCCTTTAGAATCCTCATGACATGGGTTTATGCACACACAAGAAGCCTCTTAATAGCCATACTAATGCACGCAAGTCTTGATATATTCTGGATATTATCCATGCCGAATGTCCTGACAGGTCAACAGCGTGTGGTGTGGTATCTGGCCTGGGCTGTTGTGCTTTGGATGGTTGTGGCAGTAATTAAATGGGATAGTAATAGAAAAGACAGACCTAAGAAACGAACATTCCAATAGACAAAGAAAAAAGACTTTCACTATCTAATTGAAACAACATTTGGGAACTAAGGCTTTAGCCAACCGGTAAGAGTAACCTGGCTGAAGGATAATTATAAGAGAAACAGTAGGCACAAAATGAAAGAAGAAAATTTCAATCAACTGCTCAGAAATCCCGACCAGGAGCCTTCTGATACTTTATTTAAAAGTATTCTGGACGAGTCCCTCTATGAGATCATGAAGAAGATTGAACAGAATTTCATAACAACAGGAATTATCCTTGAATGGAGATATTATAAAGACGGAAAAGCCTGGTTGGGAAAAGCTACTTACAGGAAAAGAACGATGGTTTGGATTTCCATCTGGGCGAATTTCATTAAAGCAAGTTTTTATTTTACTGAAAAAACCCGTCCGGGCGTTTTGGATTTAAGTTTTAACGAAAAAATTAAATCTGCTTTTTCAAGCACAAGACCAACAGGAAAACTCATTCCGCTGATCCTTGACATAAAAGATGAAGAAACCTATCAGGACTTTAAAACTCTGCTCAACTTCAAAAAAAATGGCAAATAAACGCACCACAACAACGAGTATCAAAAATGGCTTTTTGAGAGATAAATTTCCTACATTTATTTCCCTTAGAAAAACCCGTTACGCAGGAAAGTGATTCCTTCCCTACACGTCACTTTCGGCTTTTTATTAAGTTTGGTCCAGGCCAATAAGAACGTGTTTCGAAAACCACCACAATTCATATACGCAAGGTTGTAGTGTATTTAAACAAAAACTGTTTCTTTAATGAAGAAAATTTACATTCTATTTCTGATTTTTGTTTCAAACTTCACATTTGCTCAAGCAGATAAAGACTCTCTTTTAGCTCAGGACGCTGACTTGCTAATAGAAGAACTACGCTTTATTCACGGCCTGGATCAGGGAACCAGAAAATATCTGGATTACGGTAGTTTCAATAAAAGTTTTACCGATAGTATTGAAGGATTAAGTAAGGATGAAATAAAAGTAGCTGAGGAATCATTGCAATTGTCTAAGGCATCCAGATCTAAAATCTGGGAAAATTTTTTAAACCCTTTGGATTCCCTTAAGGCAAATCGAATGATTGAGATCATCGAAAAATACGGATTCCCTTCCGAAAAAAGACTTCAGAAATACAGTGACCAAAAAATAGATTTCAGTGCCCGCACAATTTTAGTGCATACACCTTTCAGTTTCAAAGAAAAAATGATTCCCATAATTGACAGAGAATATAAAGCTGGAAATCTTAAAAATCAATGTGAATATGGATATCTCCTATGGCATTTAAATGGAAGATCTGATTTTAAGTATATGCTGGAAAACGGATATGAAATGAAGAAAAAAACTGACGGAACTTTCGAACTGACCCCTAATTGTGAGTAAAAATCACCATTGAATAATACAAAGTGCGAAACACCTTTTAAAAAAGGCAATTCTAACTACTTTTAAAGAACATTATTTAACTGATGGTTCAATGTCCCAATCCGCACCTTGCGTTATTCGGGACGTTAGCATTATTTAAAATTAGAAATGGAATATTTAGTCGGTGATACATACGGGTTAATCCATTTGCTTTCATCAATAGTTGCTTTAGTAACAGGGACATTAGTCCTGATGATGAAAAAAGGAACAATACGACATAAGCAAATTGGGTATGTTTATGTGATAAGTATGGGTATATTAATACTGACTGCTTTTATGATTTATAGACTGTTTAATGGGTGGGGAATTTTCCATTATACCACTATCGTTATTTTTCTAACAATTAGTTTAGGGATGATACCTATATGGACTAAAAAGCCGGCCAAAAAGTGGAAATACATGCATTTTTCATTCATGTATTGGTCAGTAATAGGGTTGTACTCAGCATTTGTAGCAGAAGTTTTAACAAGGATTCCCAAAACCCCGTTTTTCGGAATGATTGGAATTTCGTTTGTGATAATAATCCTTGTAGCTGCTGTATTCTTTAGCATTAAGAAATCAAAATGGTCAGGACTATTTGGAAATGAGGAATAAAAAACGAAATGCTAACAGGGTATATGAAACCATAGCTCCATTCCCGGTTTGAATTCCTGGAGAACGAAGAGGGGGACATAGAGGGGCTCCTATATTACAATTCAGCTTATGACAAGGGATGGTGGATCAAACGAATTAAATCAAATCCATGGGAGGATATCTCAGAAATTGGTTTCGTGGGAGGTTATTGAATCCTTAATATTGCAACTTTTTGTTGATTTCCAATCGTTAATCAGAAAAAATAGCCTTCTTACTCCCGCAAATTGCAATAATCGAAACCGTTAGCGGTATGAAGTTCAACTTATGAAAGGTGAATTAAAGCGTTTTACTAATTTCTATACAGGACAGGTAGCTATTCTCTTCAGTATAATTACTTCCGGATACTGGATTTTCGGGAATTCTTTTGACGTATATACATATATATTCGTTGGGGCCATTTATGAATTACTATGGGTTTTTATGATTCCATTGCTATTTCTTGTTCCCCTTGCCTCTTTATTTGGTATAATTGTGAATAGATTCAAAAAAAGCTACCTCTATGTAATATCAATCTTGTTAAATATGGGAACATTTATTTGGATGAATTTTTTCCTTTAATGGTCCTGCCGACCCCCGAAGCGTTCAGAAAGCCCGACAGCCCATACAGTTGTTAATCGAGACGTTAAACCAAATTAATTAAAACACAATTATGCGTCATATTAAGTTCTTAACTCTTCTTTTATTCATTTTCACGACTCAAAGTTTCAATTCTCAAGACCATCGTTTGGTCGATAAAAAAATAGATTCATTTTTAAGTAATTTAACCGGGGAGGAATTTTCAGGAACAATATTAGTAGCAAAAGGTGACAGTATTACCCAGAAACGAGCTTATGGATTAGCTAGTAAAGAACTAGATGTAAAAAATAAAATTGATACAAAGTTTAATATAGCTTCTATAACAAAAACATTTACTGCAGTTGCCATTCTTCAACTATATGAAGAAGGGAAAATTGATCTGGAAACACCAATTGGAGAATATTTAAAAGACTATCCTAACGAGAAAGTTAGAAATTCTGTAACCATATCTCAATTATTAACTCATACTGCCGGACTACCCAATTTTTATATAACAAACTTTTTAGACAAATGTAAATTTGGATTTGAAGAAGTAAAGGACTTTGTACCTTTATTTGTAAATGACACCTTACTTTCCGAACCAGGAACGGAATACAATTATGATGCAGCTGGATATGTATTAATGGGATTAATTATAGAAAAAGTTACGGGCTCCAATTATTACGACTATTTAGAAGAAAATATTTTCGAAAAAGCTAATATGCCTAATACTTCAGCTTTTGGTATCGAAAAAATAGTAGAAAATAAAGCCAATGGATATACTTTTGCCGGAGATACAACCCAACTCTTAAGGAATAATATTTTCTATTTATCAAAAGCTTCACCTGGAGGCTTCCATTATTCCACTGTGGAAGATTTATTTAATTTCACCCATGCACTTTTCAATCACGATTTAATAAGTAAAAAAACCCTGGATTTAATGATCGAACCAAGAGTTAAAGGGTATAATACACATTTAGGCTATGGAATAGATGTAGATCAACGGTATGATGAAATTATTCTAGGCCATAGTGGAGGATGGTATGGAATAAGTGGTGAAATAATCTACTTGCCAGAATCGCGTTTTACCATAACAATTTTATCTAACGTGGATTCGAATATGGACTCAGGGAAATCAATGGTGTCTGACTTCTTTAAAGAATTACTGGCAGGTAAAATGGAGGAAAATTGACCTGGTCTAAAAACATATTAAAAACAGTAAGCATTGATTTATACGGGACGTTGTACACAAATATGAATAAAAGATAAATACTAAATCCTTAATTATATGAGCGGATCAACCCACTACGTCGATTTTTATTCTGGCACCGAAGTCGAGGTACTTCGAATAAAAGACATTCTGGAGCAAGAAAAAATTCCTTCCATTATTCAAAATGATTTGCATTCAGGAAATCTGGGAGGATTTTTTGGAGGAACGCCGACAACAGTACGACTGAAAGTTAGGCAACAGGATTTTGATAAAGCCAGAACTATCATTGAAAGTCCTGAATCGTCTTAACTTCAATCTTCCCCTTTAGTTTTAGGATTAAGAATATAAAATAACAAAAGGAGATCAGGAAATACTTATTACTGATGTATCCTTAACCTTACTTATCGAGAACCATTCGACTTAGTTGACGGTAATTTGTAGAAAGCACTGCCGGCCAACAACGTGTTTAGCAACCACGTACTAATTGCACCGGAGTAAGCAATTAAAACCATTTGATTAATAACTATAAAATTTCAGGATTATGAAGAAAGTCATGCTTTTCCTGACTTTTACCGGAGTTCTTGTCTCATGTAGTAATGATGAAAATCCTGAAGCAAAAACAATTGTTGAAGAAGTCACAATAAGCAATACAGAAACCTTCAACTATAATTTAGGATATTTTGGTGTTGAAGAAGGAGCGACTGTCCAAAAGCATCCTGAGAATGCTGACTTAAGTGAAATAATCCATGATGTGGTTCCCGGTGATTTTATTTACCAATATAAAGCGCAGGCAAATTTTCAAGGCAAAGATTATGTTGAAATTTGGACGGGAAGAGGTTCAGACGGTGCAAGCCCTGGTAATACAATAGAAGTTGTAAAGATCACTTTCAATATAACGGAATAAACGGTTACCACATTATCAAACATTAATAAAGTTTAATTCTTAAAAAAGGTGAAGCAGGTAAAATATCATTGTTTGACAAATTATTTATCTATAATTTCAAGATTCAAAAGGATGAAAACCAGGTGAATTAACCTTAACAACTAAAATTTGACTGATAGAATAACACCTGCCGAAAATTTTGCCGATCGAATCAAACAATATTATAACCCTTTAAATTCTTTAAAAATGAAAACAAACATTTTATTCGTATTTCTTGCAATAGTATTTTTTGTGGGATGTCAACCCAAGGTTCAGGATAAACCGGATAAACCTGTTGACCTTGCATCTGTGAAGGATAGTATTTCACTTATTATGGACAATTACTTTAAGGCAATTAACACAAAAGACCTTGAAGCTTATTCAAGTCTTCTGGCAGATGACGGATTATTCTGCGGAACTGATCCGGACGAATTTTGGAGTAAAAACGAAGTTGTTGATTTGATGAAACAACAATTTGCAGACACTTCTTTTAATTGGAATATTTCACCTGATAAACAGGAAATTAAGGTTTCTCCTAATGGGATGTCAGCAATAATTGTGAACCAATACTTAGTAACTCAACTAAGCCCAAAAATCCCGATGCGTGAAATAACATATATAAATAAAGCTGAAAATAAATGGCTAATTAGTTTTACCGGTTACAATTTCATCACTGAGAATGAAAACGTGGACAAATTAAATCAGGCACTGTAATTTCCCTACTGTGATTCTCGCAGCAAACGACATTGTGGCTGAAACAGTCGGCTACATTTGAAAGCAGACGAACCTGTCACCCGCCACTTACGTTAGCCGGAAACGTTGTGTAATTTGATCAAAGAGAAAGATGGCAGAAAAAATGAATGATTTAGACAATTATTTGGATAACCATTACATACACAGGAGTAATTGGTTAAGAGCAGCTGTCCTTGGAGCTAATGATGGAATTTTATCAACTGCGAGTATCGCGATTGGAGTTACTGCAGCGAGTGATATGCGAGAACCGGTTATCCTTGCAACATTAGCAGGATTAGTTGCCGGGGCTTTATCAATGGCAGCCGGAGAATATGTTTCTGTAAGTTCACAAACAGATGTTGAAAAAGCTGATATCCAGCGGGAAAAACAAGAACTGAAAGAAATGCCTGAAAGTGAATTGCAAATGCTTGCGGAAATTTATGAAAAACGAGGACTGAAAAAAGAAACCGCCCTGACTGTGGCTAAAGAATTGACTGAGCACGATGCGTTAGGTTCCCATATTAGAGACGAATTGGGAATTAATGAAATAAGTCAGGCTAAACCTATGCAAGCTGCATTTGCTTCCGGTGCAGCATTTACAGTTGGAGGAATACTACCTTTTCTTGTAACCCTCTTTCTTCCCTTGAAAAGCATGGAATATTCACTTTACGGTTTCGCCCTGTTTTTTTTAATAATATTAGGTGCATTAGCAGCTAAAACAGGTGGCTCAAGTATTAAAAAAGCAATTTTAAGAATTACTTTTTGGGGAACAGTAGCAATGGGATTGACAGCTTTGGTGGGATATATGTTCAATGTTAATATGGGATGAAATAACTATGAATAACAGGGTCAACTTTTATTGTTGTAAATAACTTTTTTCAAAAAGAGAATATCTGTAACGACCCAGATTTTGAACAAAGAAATAAATTAATAAGTCTTCAATAAGACGTAATTTATTTAAGCTACATGACAAACAGGTAATCATGCCGGTTATGAGAAAGATATTATGTTTCTTGTTCATCCTGTTTTTTCTGAATTCCTGCAGTGTTTATCATTCCCGATCAGTAAGCCTTGAAAAAGCGGTGGAATCAAAAAACAGGGTAAAGGTGATCACCGAAAAGGGGGTTTCCTACAAATTCAGGCGGCTTCAAATGGAGAACGCCCATTTAGTGGGTTTGGCTCACACCAGTTCAAATACTGCCAGGAAGATATCAGGTTTGCCGGTAGAAAAAAAAGGAAAGTTCCTTCATGTAAATCTCCTCGAAGATGATATTCAAGAACTGCGATTGAGAAATGACGCCCTTTCAATTTTAATAAGTATTCTCATCCCACTGACTGCGATAACTATCCCCATCCTCGTCTTTGCGGCGGGAGGGCCAGGCCTGCCGGGTTACCCTTAAAATCTTTAGAGTCATGGAAAGGCAGAAGAAATTGCTCGCAATTAAACTACTGCATACGCTGGTCTGGCTGTTCTTTGTGAGCATTATCTTTCTAGTGGTTTACTCGGGAATTACCGGCAGGATCACCCCATTTACCTGGATTTCAATAGGACTGATATTTGGAGAAGGTTTTGTGTTGTTAATCTTTAAAATGTTTTGTCCGCTCACTGTGATCGCAAGGAAATATTCCGATTCAAAAAAGGAAAATTTCGACATCTTCCTGCCTAATTGGCTTGCCAAACATAACAAACTGATCTTTACCAGTATTTTCCTCTTCGGGTTGGTGCTGGTACTTTTAAGGCACTTTGATGCATTATAAGCGGCAAAAAATGAATTTAAAAAACACTTATATTTTCCCGTAAAGAACAAACCTTCACAACCCTCTGAAATTCAAATTTTTGAATTAAATTAGAACCTTCCCTTCCCAAAGCATTCTCAAGTAACCAATTATCCATTATAAGAGATGAAAAAAGTAATTCAACACCTTCAAAAAACAGCATTACTGGCTGGAGGCTTTCTGTTTTTAAGCACCGGGATCCTATTTGCTCAAGACAAAGCCAGGCAGATCGAAGATCTCCTGAACAAGTATCATGAATACGGACAATTCAACGGATCTGTCCTGGTTGCCGATGACGGGGAGGTCATTTTTTCCGACGGTTTTGGGATGGCTAACATGGAATACGATATTCCCAACCAACCCGATACCAAACACAGGCTGGGCTCGATCACCAAACAGTTCACGGCAGCCCTTATCCTGCAATTGGTGGAACAGGGAAAACTGGAGCTGGACAAACCCATCTCCACTTACCTGCCCGATTATAAAGGACCAGCAGCCGATGTGGTGACCATTCACCACCTGCTCACCCACAGTTCGGGGATCCCCAGCTATACTTCCTTTCCTGGATTTTTTCAGGAACAAAGCCGGGACCCTTCCAGTCCGGAAGAATTCGTGAAGACCTTTTCAGATTCTACCCTGCAATTCACTCCCGGGGAGCGATTTTCCTATAACAACTCCGGTTATTTCCTGCTGGGTCACATCATAGAAGAGGTGACCGGAAAGACTTATGAGCAGGTACTGCAGGAAAACATTTTCACCCCCCTCAATATGAATGATACCGGCTATGATCACCATGAGACCATCCTGAAGAACAGGGCTTCGGGCTATGAGAAAAATGGCGGGGGTTATGTTAATGCTCCTTACCTGGACATGTCCCTACCCTACGCAGGCGGTTCCCTGTATTCTACTGTAGAAGATCTGTTCAAATGGGACCGCGCCCTGTACAATAACGAGGTGCTGTCTGAAAAATCTAAGAAACTAATGTTCACTCCCCATATCGCCTCCGGAAATTCGCACTACGGCTATGGTTGGAGTTTAGACAAATTGCCAATTGGCCAATCCAGAGACAGCGTGCCCATTGTTGTACACGGCGGAGGAATAAATGGTTTCAATACACTGATAGTTCGTTTCCCCGAAGAGGAGGATCTTGTGGTGCTGCTGAATAATACCGGCGGAACCAGGCTCAACGACATAGCAATGGGAATCACCAACATCCTGCATGGTGCAGAGGCTGAAATGCCCAGGAAGTCCCTGGCTATGGAAGTGTTGCCCGTTTTTTCAAAAGACGGTGTTGAAGCGGGATTGGCAAGATACAAGGAACTGAAAGCCGATGACACCTATGCTCTCAATGAACCGGAAATGAATCAGGTTGGTTATCGGTTACTTCAAAACGGAAAAATCAAAGAAGCCATTGAAGTTTTCAGGATTAATGTTGAAGAATTCCCCGATTCCTGGAATACCTATGACAGCCTGGGGGAAGCCTATATGGTAGATGGTCAGAAAGACAAGGCTATAATTAATTATGAAAAATCCATAGAGATGAATCCTGAAAACGAAAACGGAAAAAAGATGCTGGCAAAGATACGGACGAAATAAAAAGGCTTAGAGAAACTACCCCTTAAAATAAAGAAATCAGAGTTAACAAAATTATCCCTGCCTGAGAGTGGCAGGACCTGGTACTTACCATTTACAATTCACGCCAAATAGAAAACTGAAATGGAATTAGAAGATTTTGGATATAATGACGAATTCGAAAAGTTCAGGATTGAGAATAACCTCGGGGACCTGGAGATAGGAAGAGTCGTTTCAGAACACAAAGAAAGATATATTGTAAGAACTGAAAAGGGGGAATTGGAGGCCGAAATAACAGGGAATTTAAGATTTTCATCAAATAATCGGGAAGATTTTCCAGCAGTTGGTGATTGGGTGGCATTGGTAACCAATGATTCCGGTGTTTCCCAAATACATAAAGTTTTACCCAGATTCTCAATAATTTCAAGACAGAATGTTGGTCATACCGGAGAGAAGCAAATTATTGCAACCAATATTGATTATGCATTGATAGTCCAGGCTGCTGACAGGGATTTTAATATCAACAGACTTGAAAGATACCTGACCATTTGTTATTCATCAAAGGTTAGTCCTATCATTGTGCTCACTAAAATTGATTTGATAAATGAGCAGCAAATTTCTGAGATATTGGAAAAAATAAAAGCCAGGATCAAAAATGTTCCGGTTATTGCTTTAAGTAATAATTCCTTGGATGGATACGAAAAAATTAAACCGTTTATTGAAAAAGGAAAAACATATTGCATGTTAGGTTCTTCAGGGGTAGGAAAATCTACTCTGGTAAATAACCTTGCCGGCAGGACAATAATGCGAACAAATGCAATAAGCCAGAGTACAAATAAAGGGAGACACGTTACAAGTCACAGGCAATTAAGTATTCTTGAAAACGAGGGAATATTAATTGATAACCCCGGGATGAGGGAAGTAGGCATTACCGATTCCACAGGTGGATTAGAGATCACTTTCGACATGATTAACAGACTTTCTCTAAGCTGTAAATTCAAAGATTGTACCCACACAAAGGAGATTGGTTGTGCAGTTCTTGACGCTCTTGAAAAAGGAGAAATAGACCAGGCCTCCTACGAAAATTATCTAAAAATGGAGAGAGAGAAAACTCATTTTGAATCTTCAATTGCAGAGAAACGAAAAAAAGATAAAGATTTTGGTAAAACCCTGAAAAACTATAAAAAAGCCAGGAATAAAAAAAAGTACTAAGTATCACACTCCTTATAATAGAACATCTATACCCCTATCAATAGGTTTCCCTTTTTATATATAAAATAACACCACTTTCTTTTGCCAAAACTACTTACCAACTTTTTTTTGACTCCTGAGATCACACTAAACCATTTTTTCCTGAACTTTATCCCGTAGAAAACAAATTGCTTATATAAATAGGAATAAAATATGTTTCCAAAAGATTTTTACCAATATTTAAAGGACCACACCTTAATAGAGATCAAGGGGGGTAATACCCGCCCCACCTTTTTGCCTATCTGGATGGTGGAAGTTGATAACAGGATCTTTGCAAGAAGCTGGAACAAAAGTGAGAGAAGCTGGTTTACTGAATTCAGGAATTCAGGCATAGGACAGATCAAATACGGAGATAATATCCTGGATGTAACTGCCAGAAAAATCGAGGAGGACGATCCTGTTAATATCAGAATCAGCAAAGCATATCTTAAAAAATATGATCAACCCCAAAATTTAAAGTATTCTGAGGGCATTTCACAACCTGAATATTTTAATTATACCATGGAATTTTTTACAGGAATATAAAATATAAAAGGTGATCTTAGCACAGACCACCTTTTAATGAGCATTTTGTTTTTTGCCTTAGCTTAATTTTTCAGGTCAAAACGGTCAAGGTTCATCACTTTGTCCCAGGCCTTTACAAAATCTTTTACGAATTTTTCCTGCGCATCTTTACAGGCGTATACTTCAGCAAGAGCCCTGAGCTCAGCATTTGAACCAAATATAAGATCCACCCTGCTGCCCGTCCACTTCACTTCATCGGTGGAACGATCCCTGCCTTCAAATAAGTCTCCAGATTTGGGGCTGGCTTTCCATGTTGTCCCCATATCCAGTAGATTCACAAAGAAGTCATTGGTAAGTTGTCCCGGTCGATGGGTAAACACTCCGTGCTTAGAACCATCATAGTTGGTATCAAGTACGCGCATTCCGCCTACCAGTACTGTCATCTCAGGTGGGGTCAATGATAGCAGCTGAGCCTTGTCTACGAGCCTTTCTTCAGCAGAAGCTGATATATGGTCTCTGTTGCTTGCATAGTTGCGAAAACCATCCCCGCTGGGCTCCAGGGGTTCAAAGGCCTCCACATCTGTTTGCTCTGCCGTGGCATCTGTGCGTCCCGGCGCGAATGGGACTCCTATATCAAAGCCTGCGTCTTTCGCAGCTTTCTTAACGGCAAGGGAGCCTGCCAGTACTATGAGATCTGCAAGGGAAACTTTTTTATTACCAGATTGAGCATTGTTGAATTCATCCCTTATCTTTTCCAGCTTCATTAATACTTTCTGTAAACGGGCCGGATCATTGACCTCCCAGTGCCTTTGTGGCTCGAGGCGAATCCTGGCGCCGTTTGCCCCTCCTCTTTTATCAGAATTCCGGAAGGTTGATGCCGAGGCCCATGCCGTAAAGACCAACTGGGATATTGTTAGGCCTGAATCAAATATCATTTTCTCCAGTTCAGCTATATCTTCCCGATCAATCAATTCGTGATCTACCTCAGGGACCGGATCCTGCCAGAGGAGTTCTTCTGAAGGCACTTCTGGCCCCAAATATCTGGATACAGGTCCCATATCACGATGGGTCAACTTATACCAGGCCCTTGAAAAGGCATCTGCAAACTCATCGGGGTTCTCAAAAAAGTGTCGGGATATTTTTTCGTAAGCAGGATCTTCCCGCAGCGCTATATCTGTAGTAAGCATGAACGGAGCATGTTTTTTTGAAGGATCATGGGCATCGGGCACTGTATTTGCACCTGCATTATTTTTGGGTTTCCATTGATAGGCTCCCCCCGGTCCCTTATGGCATTCCCATTCAAAACCAAACAGGTTCTCGAAAAATTTGTTGCTCCATTGGGTTGGGGTCTGGGTCCAGGCTCCTTCAATTCCACTGGTGATGGTATCGGCCCCTTTACCGCTCCCGAATTTGTTTTTCCAGCCAAGGCCCATTTCTTCCAGGCCGGCACCTGCCGGTTCGACACCCACGTTTTCCACAGGATCTGCAGCCCCATGAGTTTTACCGAAGGTATGCCCCCCGGCAATAAGCGCGACGGTCTCATAATCATTCATGGCCATGCGTCCAAAAGTTTCCCTTATATCATGGGCGGCACCAAGAGGATCTGGATTGCCATTAGGTCCTTCAGGGTTAACGTATATTAAGCCCATATGAGAAGCCGCAAGAGGATTTTCAAGTGCGTCCCCTTTAGCGTAACGTTCCTTATTAGCGACCCATTCGCCCTCAGAACCCCAGTAAATATCTTCTTCCGGTTCCCAGACATCTTCGCGGCCACCGCCAAATCCAAAAGGTTTTAACCCCATGGATTCCAGGGCGACATTCCCGGTGAGGATCATAAGATCTGCCCAGGATATCTTTCTCCCATATTTTTGTTTGACAGGCCACAAAAGCAGGCGGGCTTTGTCAAGGTTCGCATTATCTGGCCAGCTGTTTAGGGGTGCAAATCTTTGAGAACCCGAACTCGCGCCCCCACGGCCATCACCAATACGATAGGTCCCGGCGCTGTGCCAGGCCATACGAATGAACAGTGGCCCGTAGTGGCCATAATCTGCCGGCCACCATTCCTGCGATTGGGTCATAAGCTCATGAAGGTCCCTTTTTACCGCGGCCAGGTCCAGGCTCTTGAATTCTTCTGCGTAGTTAAAATCCTCCCCCATAGGATCAGACAATTTAGAGTGTTGCCTGAGAATGCGAAGGTTCAACATATTTGGCCACCAGTCCCTGTTTGTTGTACCACTTCCGGCAGTCTTGTCAAGCGCCCCTCCCGTAAAAGGGCATTTGTGGGATTCGTTCACTTCCCATACTTTGTGATTGCCTGGCGTGCTTGTATGCTTGTTCTTATCCATTGTGTGAAGTTTTAGTGGTTATGACTAATTTAGTATAATTTATTTTTATGGATTTTTATTTTCCATTCTTATTTTCTATAGTGGTTAGAGAAAAACTATAGAGGGAGGCGGCAGCAATAAAGTAATTAGCCTTTTAATTTAAGGAATTTTGCGTTACCCCGGAAATAAACGTAACCTTCCTTGCCCATTTCAGGACTGCATCTTTTTTAAGTGAAATGTAAAATCTATACTTTTTTGTTTTACCTTTGAATCACAAAGTACTTTTAAATGAAAAAAGAAAAGGATTATATGCAGGACATTGCAGAGATACGTTCCATGATGGAACGCAGCTCGAAATTCCTGTCTCTCGCCGGGTGGGCGGGTATATTAGCCGGGATCTATGCCCTTGTCGCTGTTTATATTGCGTATGAATATCTTGCTCTCACCCCGGAAGCGCTTTTATCAGATCCTGAAAGTTCTTTCTCTGGACTATGGGAGCTCCTCATATTAGGGATCATCCTTCTGGCCCTGGCTGTGGGTACGGCCATCTTCCTTTCTTCAAGAAAGGCATCGGAAAAAGGGGAAAAATTATGGAATCCTACCTCCAGACGCCTTCTGGAACAAATGGCAGTGCCGTTGATCACGGGGGGGATCCTTATTTTAATGACGATCTCCCTGGGTTATATTGGTCTGCTTCTCCCCTTCTCCCTGTTATTTTATGGCCTTGCTCTGTTTAACGCCGGAAAATATACCTATTCGGAAGTGAAATTTTTGGGCCTTATAGAAATAGTGCTGGGTCTGCTGAGCTTCCGGTTCCCGCAATGGGGATTATATTTTTGGGCGACAGGATTCGGGGCAGTTCATATTATTTACGGCATTTATATGCATTACAGGTACGAGAAGTGAAAATATCAATTGAGGGTTTGCATAAGGCATTTGAAAGCAGGATAAGGCTTGGCATCATGTCTGCCCTGGCTGTAAATGATATGCTCGATTTTAATTCCCTGAAGGAATATCTCGGGGTGACCGATGGGAACCTGGCAAGCCACCTGAAGGCCCTGGAAAAAGAAGATTTCATTGAAGTTGAAAAGTCATTCGTTGACCGAAAACCGAATACTAAATACAATATGACCAAAAAGGGAAAAAAAGCATTTGAGGATCACCTAAGCATTTTGGAAAAGTTGATCAGGTCTCAGAAATAACAGAAATTTTTTTTGTACTTACACTTTGAAATACAAAGTACTTTAGAACCAATTAATAACTTAAAATTAAAATCATGACACAGCAGGATCAATTAGAAAACCACCGAATGGAGTGGATATCCTTTATCAAACCAATTTTAATAGGTGCAGTAGTCGCCTTCCTGGTGATCTCCTTTTTTGTTTTTGGATTAAATAACCCGGCTCCTGAATGGGGAAGATTCTGGAAAATAAGGCCTCTGATTATTACCCCTTTGGCCGGAGCTGTTGGCGGGGCATTTTATGCCTATATGCAGTCCCGGGTCAATCGAGGGTTTAACAGGACGGCCGCAGTCCTTATTAGCCTGTTGGTCTATATTATTGGAGTATGGCTGGGAGTGGTGTTGGGACTTGACGGTACCTTGTGGGATTAATCCGTACGATCCTTCTTAATAATCAAAAGCTAATCTTAAAACGAATTACCAATGAAAGCTGACATCTATAAACATCAGAACGACCCCGGTCAATTGGAAGCCTTGTACCGAAGCAATAAGGTAAAATTCAGGCGTGAGTTCAACCTCGTTTACCATGAGTTAAAAGGCAGCAGCCTGGCCGACTTTTGGAATGAAAGGTTGAACTACGAGTCCGACTCTATTTCCTGGGGCACAAAAAAGGAACTCATTTTTGTGATCACAGTTTCTTTGATAGCCGGCCTTATCGCAAAGATCCCAAACCTCACAGGCCTGGACCCTGAATTTTTCTATCCCCGGAATATCGGTTTCATAGTGTTTCCCATGTTAGCAGCCTATTTTTTGTGGAAACAGAAGATGCCGGTCAAACACTGGTTCATTGCTTTTGGGGTGAATTTGATCTCAGCGATCTATATAAACCTTCTGCCGGGTGATGATGGCAGCGACACCCTTATCCTTGCCTGCATTCACCTGCTTTTGATCCTATGGGCAGTAACCGGTTTCACTTTCACAGGCCAAAAACTGAAAGATCTCCAACGGAGGCTTGAGTTTCTTCGATATAATGGGGACCTCGTGGTAATGACCACAATTTTACTTTTAGCGGGAGGCCTTATGACTGCTGTGACCTTAGGACTTTTTGAATTAATTGATCTTAATATTGAAGAGTTTTATTTTCAATATTTGGGCATATGGGGTCTGGCCGCAGCCCCTGTCATTGCAACATACCTGGTACAAACCAATCCCCACCTGGTGAATAAGGTCTCCCCTGTGATCGCAAAGGTCTTTACCCCACTGCTACTTGTAATGCTTATAATATACCTGGGCGCAGTGATCTTCACGGGCAAAGACCCCTACAATGACCGGGAGTTTTTAATGATCTTCAATATACTGTTGATCGGGGTAATGGCTATCATCCTTTTCTCTGTTGCTGAAACTTCACGGAATAACACCAGCCGTATTGGCGCTCTAACGCTGCTGGGGCTTTCTATTGTGACCATCGTTGTGAACGCAGTAGCATTAACGGCAATTTTATTCAGGATCTCAGAGTGGGGAGTAACCCCCAACCGCATTGCCGTACTGGGTGGGAATCTGCTTATACTTATAAATTTGCTCCTGGTCACCTACAGGCAATATCAGGCCGTTAAAGATCAAAGCAAATTAGAGCAGGTTGAAAACAGTATCGCCTCCTTTTTGCCCATCTATGTACTGTGGGCGATCCTGGTGACTTTTATTTTTCCGGTGCTTTTCAACTTTAGATAACCTCTCTGCTAATAAGAAGTTTTGAATTAATTTTTCAGGATGGAATACTTCGTTGACAAAAAGTCCATAGTGCGTAAGATCTGGGGGAAGGGAGACACTATCCTGCTGATATTTGCCGGAGCCGCTGCTGAGTTTGCCCTCAATAAATCGGTGGACTGGCTTTATTTTACCGGCCGTCTTCCTGCAGATCCTTTGGGACGGCTTTTTTCCACGGTAACCTATGCCCGAAAAATTGTTTTTTCTGAAGAAGAACCGGCCTTGCAGGCTATTGATAAAATTGCCGCCATACATGCCCGGGTGGAAACCGGTCGTGGCAGGAAGATCCCGGATTGGGCTTATAGGGATGTACTTTTTATGCTCATTGATTACTCAATCAGATCTTATGAATTACTGGAACATAGGTTAAGTGAAACAGAGAAGCAGGAGGTTTTCGATGTTTTTTACAGAGTGGGAAACCGGATGGGGATTTGCGGCCTGCCGCAGAGCTTCAAGGATTGGCAAAGAATGCGAAGGGAACACCTGCAAAATGACCTGGAATATAGCCATTACACCGCCGACCTTTACAACCGGTATCGAATACATCTGGGAAAAATGAGATACACGGTGTTGTTGGAAGCCCAAAGTCTGCTAGTGCCATCAAGGGTTCGTCAACAACTTGGTCTGAAAAAGTTCTCGCTGTTAAAACCTATGATAAGACCTTACAGGCTAAGCAGAAACTTAAAATTAGACCTGCTGTTGAAATACTTTATCCTGCCTTCCCGATACAAAAAAGAGATTAAAGATCTCGATCATTTACCCGAAGCAGCGAGAAAATAAAAGTGAAGTTGCTGAAACAGGTAATAAAAACAAAGGCTGCATAATTGCAGCCTTTGAAATCTTATTAGGAATGCTTCCTGTGTTCGGCAGCAACCTCGTCTGTATCTTTTCTGTATTTAAGCATGGATATGCCGGCAATGAAGAATACAAAACCCAGAATTGCCAGGGCCCATGGACTAAACATTAGGGCTACGCTGCCAAAGATCCCCAGAACTCCAAGAATCAATGCAATGGCACCGCCAATTAACATGATAACTGCTAAGATCTTTATCATAATATTATTTATTGGTTAAGGGAATAAAGTTATACATTCTATCGAAACCAACATCCCTATTAACATTCTCTAAAGAATATTCGTAAAAATTTACACCGAAAATTGAATTTTTATCTTGTAAACCTATCTGGGTAACTTAGTTAGCAGGTTTCCTATTTGTATCTTTAAAACCTGATCATTTTAAAATTCAGGACTGCAATGAACCTACCGCCATATTCTAAATTTCCCATGATAACGGGAAAGGGGATCATTTTGAGAAGGGTCACGAATCTGGATATTCCGCAGCTCGTGGATATCTGCTTTTATGACGGGGAAAAAGCTGAATCTGTGGAACAGGCTCTGACAATGCAGGAAAAGATAGACCGGGATTATGAAGACGGCACTTCTATTCATTGGGGAATTGAGGATCTAACTTCCGGACGTATAGTGGGCACCTGCGGCTATTACCGTGGTTTCAAAAATGCTTCGGGAGAGCTGGGTTGTGTCTTGTTACCCTCCTTCCGCGGAAAAGGTTATATGACCAAAGCCATGCAGCTGGTAATGGATTTCGGATTTCTTGACATGGGGCTGGAAAAAGTTACAGCGGTGACCTCAACACAAAATCAGGCAGCCATTCAACTCCTGGAGCAACTGGGTTTCAGTAAAACGGAAGAAAAGGAGGAGATGATCTATGCAGAATTTTGCCGCCCTGCCTTCAGCAGAAAGATCAGAAGGTTTACCTCATTAGATCAAAAGCAGGTACTAACACTACTGGAACTGAATACTCCTAAATATTTCCATCCTTCCGAAGAAAAAGACCTGATAACGTTTTTTGACCGCTTTGCAGAACATTATTTTGTAGTGGAAGAAGCAGGAAGGATAATAGCCTGCGGCGGGTACAATTTGGGGTTTGAAGAAGGAAAGGCGGCCAGGTTGTCCTGGGATATAGTTCATCCCGCTTATCACGGAAAAGGGGTTGGAAGGAAATTAACTGCTTTCAGGCTGGATGAGTTAAAAAAACACCCGGAGGTTAAAAAGGTCCAGGTAAGGACCACCCGGGAAGCCCATGGGTTTTATCAAAAAACAGGATTCAGACTGGTTTCTACTGTAAAAGATTATTGGGCAGGAAGCTTCGATCTTTACCTTTTGGAACTTCTGCTTAAAAATTGAATTTTTGATAACTCTTAGGGGAAGGCAATTCTCTCAAAAATCTTTCAAAAACTGTAAAATGTCATGAATTTTTGAATTTCACATGCTTATATTTATTCCTCTAATATTCTCAGCCGGGGTCTGTTTATAAGAAGTGATCCCGATCCTCCCCCCTTCCGGAATTCTATAAGATTCCGGGAACCACCCGTTTAAAGTACCACTTATGTCAGCAACCTTATGGCATACTATAGAAACAGAGGAAACGCTCCAGAAACTGGACTCCTCAACGTCTGGCCTCTCTTCTGCCGAAGTTGAAGAAAAGGTTTCCCGGCACGGAAAGAATCTTCTGCCTTCCAGGAAAAGGCTCACCCTGTTCAGGATCATCCTGGACCAGTTCATGAGTTCCCTTATCTATGTCTTACTGGCCGCAGCAATCGTTGCCCTTATTCTCGAAGAATATTCAGATGCAGGTTTCATTTTTCTGGTATTGATCATCAACGCGGTCATTGGAGCTTTTCAGGAATGGAAAGCTGAGGAAAAAGCCTCTGCCCTGGAGAACCTCATCAAACTTAAGGTAAAGACAATGCGGGATGGGAAGGTCAGGGTGATTGACAGTGAAGATCTGGTTCCCGGAGACATTGTGATGCTTGAATCGGGGAATAAAGTCCCGGCAGACATTCGCATTCTGCGGGAGAACAATCTTACTGCCGAAGAAGCTATACTTACCGGGGAGTCAATGGCCATAGACAAACAGAGTGAAACCCTGGAGAAAGAAAAAGCTGCCGTTTCTGAAAGATCAAATATGCTTTTTGCCGGCACCACTATTACCACCGGGAGAGGCACAGGGGTGGTGGTTTCTACAGGTTTGGATACCGAGATTGGAAAAATAGCTTCCTCCCTTACAGAACTCAGCACAGGAAAGGCTCCGCTGGTAAAAAGAATGGAAATTTTTACCCGGAAAATAAGTTTCATCGTGCTGGGGGCGTGCCTTGTACTGGGGGTGACCGGTTACTACAGCGGTATTCCCATCAAAGAAATTTTCTTTTTTGTGGTGGCGGTCGCGGTCTCGGCAATTCCCGAAGGCCTGCCCATTGCCATGACCGTGGCCCTTTCTATAGGTGCTTCCAGAATGGCAAAAAGAAATGTGATCATAAGGAAACTTACCGCTGTTGAAGGCCTTGGAAGCTGCACTTTTATCGCCACAGATAAGACCGGGACCCTAACCGTTGACCAGCAGACGGCCAGGGTAATCGTATTGCCGGGTGCCATTCCTTTCAAGGTATCTGGGGAAGGATACAATGGGAAAGGAGATATCACAGCTCCGGACGGAGAAAAGGCCTTCGTCAAAACCTCTCCCGAATTTGGAGATCTGATAAGGGCAGTGACCATATGCAATGAAGGTGATCTCTCACAGGATGACGGAGGCTGGAGTTATGCGGGTGACCCAATTGATGTCGCTCTTTTATGCCTTACTTATAAAGCCGGATCTACCCCTATGAAGATCCTTGAGCAAGTTGAAAAAGTGAGTGAGGTGCCATTTGAATCTGAAAGACAATATGCCGCGGTCTATTATAAGGAAAAAGGTAAAGAGCAGCTGCAGATAAGCGTAAAAGGAGCTATTGAAAAAATAAGGGAGAGGATAGATGCTGAAAAAAATTCAGAAATGCTGGAGAAGGCCGTCAAATATGCCGCAGACGGTTACCGAATCCTTGCTGTAGGTGGTGGTCCTGTAGAGGAAGTAATGCCAGTGGGAGAATTGCCTTTCATGGAGCTCCTTGGCTTCATAGCTCTCATTGATCCCCTTAGGCCCGAAGCTGCAGCTGCGGTAGAGGCCTGTCACCGTGCAGGGGTACAGGTCGCAATGGTGACCGGTGATCATCCCGCCACTTCCCTTGCCATTGCCCGGGAGGTAGGTATCGCCAAAACCCGGGAAGAGCTCATTACCGGTGATGAATTAAGTGCCATCTCCTCTAAAGCTGGTACAGAGTTTCTGGATATCCTAAAGTCGAAACGTGTATTCTCCAGGGTATCGCCCCAACAGAAACAAGTGATCGTAGAATCTCTCAGGGAAGCCGGGCATTTTATTGCGGTCACGGGAGACGGGGTGAATGATGCCCCAGCCCTTAAAACAGCTAATATTGGGGTAGCCATGGGATATGGAACAGACGTGGCAAAAGACACTTCTTCAATAATCATAAGTGACAATAATTTTGCTTCTATTGCCGCAGGAATCGAAGAAGGACGTTTTACCTACAGTAACCTGAGAAAGATCATTTACCTGCTTATTTCCACCGGGGCTGCCGAGTTGATCACCATTGGTCTTGCTCTGGCGTTCATGCTACCTCTACCGTTTCTGCCGGTCCAACTACTTTGGCTCAACCTCGTGACCAACGGAATCCAGGATGTCGCTTTGGCGTTCGAAGCCGGGGAGAAAAAGGTAATGCGGCAGGCACCCCGAAGGCCCGATGAAGCCATATTTGATCCTTTGATGATTAGGCAAACACTCATTTCAGCAGCTGTAATAGGCCTGCTGGCATTTGGACTTTGGTATCATTTGCTCAACCACCTGCACTGGGAAGAATCTATAGCGCGTAACGCCGTACTGATGCTAATGGTCCTCCTTCAGAATTTCCATGCATTAAACTGCCGGTCTGAGACCCGCTCGGTTTTCCGGATACCACTAAAAAAGAATCTGGTACTGATCTTCGGAATACTTGCCGCCCAGAGCATACATGTGGTAGCCCTGCAACTCCCAATCATGCAGACCATCCTAAGCCTCTACCCTATTGCATGGCAGCACTGGTTGTATTTATTCCTTACCGCCTCCAGCATCCTGTTCGCTATGGAGATCTTTAAGCTCTATCTTAAAAAGAAGAATTTGGTTATTCGAAAATAAAGATCGAAGTCATTACAAAATCATCATTTACCTCATCCCAAACCGGGCGATCGATACCCTCTTCAAAAATGCCGGTTGGCTATCATCTTTATAGCTCCATTATAAAATCGTAACAGGAGTCATTAAAAATCCTCCATTTTCAGGATCCCATATCATTTCATCTGTATCTTCAAATACACCTTCTTCCCCTGTATCATCAAATAATACCAGCCATATAGTATCCCCTTTTGGGACGAATCCCTCGATGTAGACAGATGCCTGATCATGGCTTTTGATCTCAAGCCTATCAGAAAACCCGATCCTTTCATTAAGACCTTCCACATCCCAGGTGTAAGCCACTAACCATACTGCATTGCCTTTAAGCAATTTCTCTATTGACTCAACATCAATGTTTTTTACCTTTAGTAAATCCCAGAATGGACCTGCACTAAGAGATTGATCATCTATGGTTATCCAGTAATCGGCATAATCAGGTCTAATATAGAAAGTGAATTTTTTAGACATTTCCCTGGATCCTATTGTTAGAGGCAAGTCAATTCCCTGGTCTCCTTCCCATTCAAATAATTTGTTTGCATTTGTATCGTGATGCAATACGGCCAGTAAGGTTTCCCCATTTTCCACATTTGCATCTAATTCGATAACCACATCCCGGTGTATCCCCGCTTCAATAAATGTAAGACCTACTAAATCTCCCTTTTCTAAACCATATCGATAAATCGCTATCCAACCGTTTTGAGTGATCCCTACCCCATCCACCATCATGGCGCCCTTTCCGTACACCTGATTCCGTACACTTAAGCTCCCAGACAGAACATCATCCTGAGTGTCCCGACTATCATCATCGTCACTACAGCCAATAAATACTGTACCGATCAACAACCCCCACAGTAGTAATATCTTTTTCATGACTTAAAATTTTAGAAACCTATAAATTTATCTCATACTTCGGATTGTAAAGGTTAATTTACTCATAATTAATACTTTAAGAGCATCGACATGAAGGTGGAATCCTACCTTTTTAACTAAAAAAGCCGGGAAGAAAAATTCCTCCCGGCTCAACTTGTAATCTGAAAAAAATTAATCTCTAATTGGAAACTTCTTCATGAATGGAAGCAATGGTCTCTTTATTATCTACTCCAAGGCCTTCCTGTTGGTGAACCAGCACCCCGTCTTCATCAAAAACACTTATGATGTTGGAATGTGAAAAATCAATTGGAGAGATCTTCTTATAGCTCACAGCTAATACAGCTGCAAATTCCCGCGTATCTTCAGGCGTTCCCCTTAAGAACATCCAGTGATCATCTCCCATTTCATTCTCTTTCGAGAATTTTTTTAGACGAGCAGGGGTATCGGTCTCAGGATCGATGCTTACCATGATGAACTTCACCTTTTCCAGGTCTTTTTCGGGAACCTGCTTTTCAATATTCCGCATATCTGCTACCAGTCTGGGACAGGCTGCTTTACACGAGGTATAGATCATCACCATTACCAGGACGTTGCCCCTGAGATCCTCCAGTTCAATATTCTCATTATTCTGCGTAGTCCAGGTAGAAGGCAGGTTATAGATGGAAAGTTCAGGTAACTCTTTCGGAAGCTCCGGAATTTTAGCTTCTGCAATTTCTTCCTGCTCCTTTGCGTTCTCAATATCATTATTGTTGTTACAGGCAGCAAAAAGAGCTGCGATCGCAAATATCAAAATCAATTTTCTCATCATTCTTTCATTTTAAAGAGCTTCTTTGTCTACATCCTGTACACATCTAAAGCCAAGATTTTTAGTGGAATATTTTGCCTTCATACTTCCGCGTAGGGCATACCGCATAAATGCAGCATAGTTCATGAGATCTGTGGCTCCCACCGCAGCCGCACCGCAGAACAGGTTATTGTCTCCCGTACTGTCTTTCCTGGATTCCCCCCCAATCATTACCGAGTTGAAATCAAGGGTCCACTCCCATACCAGGCCATGCATATCATACACTCCCCAGTAATTTTCAAAAGTGCTCCCAATCTCATTTTTATGGGTGTTGGGGGTTTCATACCAGCTGAGGATGTATTTATTATAGGTCTTTTCCTCCCGTGCATCGGGGCTTTTTTCATTGGCCATACCGGCATATTCCCATTCGTCAACGGTAGCTAACCTCTTCCCTTCACACTCGCAGTAATTTTTCGCGGCATACCAGGATACATTGGTAACTGGTGAATTAGGCAGATCATCTGGAGACAGGGTTTCATCATCGATCCAGTCTTTTAGATAACTTTCGTCTGCAAAGAGTTTTTTCACCTGTGACCTCTTCCATTTTGGATTCTTCTTTACGAATTCCAGAAATTGGGCATTGGTCACCGGGTAGATATCCATGTAAAAATCATCAACTTTGACTGCAGACTCAGTACCGTACAAAGGAACGAACTCCCCTCCTTCTATTTTGACCATGGAACCAGACTGGCCATATGCCTGGCTCTGAATCAATATTGAGAAACAAATGGCCAATCTGATTATAGTCTTCATATTAATCTCTTTTAATTATTTTCTCGATTTAACCATCTCTGTGGTCACTTCGCTTTTATTATTATCCCAATTGTTATAGATATAGGTAAGTACACTTGCAACGTCTTCATCTGAAATGTTTTGCTTAGGCATTACACTATTGTACACATTACCATTTACCTTGATCTCACCTGAGAGTCCGAATTTCACGGCATCAATAGCACGGTGTGGATCTGCATTCAGCCAGTCTGAAGCTGCAAGCGGAGGGAATGCATTTGGCACTCCGCCACCGGTTGCCTGGTGACATGCGAGGCAGTTTTGGGTATAAACCTGTTTTCCTCTCTCCATTTTATCGGCCATTGACAATTCTGCTACCGGCGCATCATCAGTTTCTTCAGTTGCGCTTTCAGAAGATACTACCGTACCGGGATTATACACGCCTTCAGCTGTCTTTCCGCCGTAGACTTTTTCATTCTCTTCCCCTTCCACTTTCAGAATCCCTAAGGCTCCTTTATTAAATGCTCTGAAGATAGAGTGGTCCACCAGAACAAGATTTCCGGGCACCTCTACCTTGAACTCAACGATAGCAGCACCACCGGCAGGAATAAGTGTGGTTTGAATGTTTTCATTGATAGTAGTTCCTCCTTCAGCGTACACCCTGTCAAAGATCTCTCCTATCACGTGGAAGGACGATATTAGGTTTGGTCCACCGTTACCCACATACAACCTAACAGTTTCACCTACTTTGGCGTGCAGGGCATTGTCACCTGTGAGTCCGCCAACTTTTCCGTTGAACACTACATAATCTGCATCTTCATCTACTGCTTTGTTCATGTCAAAGGCCTGAAAACCTCTGTCCCCATATTCTCCTTCAGTATAGAAATCTCCCTGCATTACGTAATATTCACGATCTACAGGAGGCAACCCACCTTCCGGTTCAACCAGGATAAGTCCATACATCCCGTTCGCGATGTGCATTCCAACCGGAGCGGTAGCGCAGTGATACACATATAACCCCGGATTCATGGTTTTAAAGTTGAAAGTTGCCTGGTGGCCGGGAGCTACATAAGAAGACTCAGCTCCTCCCCCCGGTCCTGTGACAGCATGAAGGTCAATGTTGTGTGGTAATTTACTGTCTGGGTGGTTCTTAAAGTGGAATTCGATCTCATCTCCTACACGGGTACGAATAAAGCTTCCGGGAACTGACCCGTCAAAGGTCCAGTAGTTATAGGTAACCCCATCTGCCATTTCCATTTCTTTTTCTACTACCTCCATATTTACGATCAATTTGGTAGCAGCCCTTTTACCAACCGGCTTAGGTACCATTGGAGGAGCAGTCATTTCTGCTTCACTTTCACCATATACCTTCATTGATTCAGGATTTTCTTTTGCCGCAACGGCTTTCTCGCAGGAAGAAAGTACACCGGCCATTAATGCAGCCGCAAAGAATACATAGACAAGTTTCATTTTAGATTTCTTAAAGTTTTTCATGATCAGAATTTTAAAGTCAATTTTAATTTCAGACACAAATGTCCTAATTAGGTTCAAATCGATGTATGAGCGTAATCATATATGGCTGAATTTTTTACAAATTCATATTTCCCCAAAACCTGATTGAAATCATATTTAGGAAAACCCTAAGCTTATAGATTTGCCCCCTTATTAAATAGGTATGAGCGTAATCTATTTACTACTGGCAGTAAGTATTACTGTGGCGGTATTCTTTTTCATTGCATTTATCATAGCTGTCAAAAACGGCCAGTTTGATGATGATTATACCCCATCTGTACGGATGCTGTTTGAAGATGAGCTTGTAAAAGAAAAAACAAACAAATCCAAAAAAAATTAAAAGACGAGTATGGAATTGCAACAGTTCTACTACGATAATAAAATCGTAAAAAACTTTCTCTATGCCACCCTTTTCTGGGGCGTCATAGGTATGTCAGTCGGCTTATTACTGGCTTTCTTATTTATTTTTCCAAACCTTACCGATGGTATCTCCTGGCTTAGTTTTGGTCGTCTTCGTCCTTTACATACCAATGCGGTAATTTTCGCTTTTGTTGGTAACGCTATTTTTGCCGGAGTCTACTACTCCACCCAGCGTTTGTTAAAAGCCAGAATGTATAGTGACATTCTGAGCAAGGTCAACTTCTGGGGCTGGCAGGCCATTATAGTTGGTGCCGCCATTACCCTTCCTATGGGATTTACCAGTTCCAAAGAATATGCAGAGCTGGAATGGCCTTTTGACATTGCCATTGCCATAGTTTGGGTAGTTTTTGGATGGAACCTTATCGCCACCATCTTTAAAAGAAGACAAAGACATTTATATGTAGCTATCTGGTTCTACATCGCCACATTTGTGACGGTAGCCGTTCTGCACATATTTAACAGCCTTGCTATTCCGGTAGGCCTGTTTAAAAGTTATTCAGTGTATGCCGGGGTGCAGGATGCCTTAGTGCAGTGGTGGTACGGCCACAACGCTGTAGCATTCTTCCTTACCACACCTTTCCTGGGGCTCATGTACTATTTCGTACCCAAAGCTGCAAACCGGCCGGTGTACTCCTACAAATTATCAATTATCCACTTCTGGTCGCTCATCTTCATCTATATCTGGGCAGGACCTCACCATTTATTGTATTCATCTTTACCAGACTGGGCTCAGAACCTGGGGGTAGCTTTCTCTGTTATGCTCCTTATGCCTTCATGGGGTGGGATGATCAACGGACTTCTTACCCTTCGCGGGGCATGGGATAAGGTAAAAACAGATCCTGTTCTTAAATTTATGGTGGTAGCGATAACCGGATACGGGATGGCCACTTTTGAAGGCCCCTTGCTTTCCCTGAAGAATGTGAACGCCATCGCTCACTTTAGTGACTGGGTTATTGCCCACGTTCACGTGGGTGCACTCGCATGGAACGGGTTCCTTACTTTCGGGATGGTTTACTGGCTTGTGCCCCGAATGTTCAAGACCAGGCTGTTTTCTGTAAAACTTGCTAATGCGCATTTCTGGGTAGGTACCCTGGGGATCATTCTCTATACGCTACCTATGTATGTTGCCGGTTTTGTACAGGCATCAATGTGGAAACAATTCAATCCTGACGGCACACTGGTATACGGAAATTTCCTGGAAACAGTTACCGAGATCATGCCTATGTACTGGTTCAGAGCGATTGGAGGAAGTATGTATATTCTTGGTATGTTCATCCTGCTTTACAACGTCTTCAGAACAATAAGATCAGGGTCTGATGTGACCGATGAGCTTGCTGAAGCAGCTGCTCTTCAAAAGATAAGTAAGAGAAGGCTTGCAGGTGAAGGATTCCACACCTGGCTGGAAAGGAAACCGGTACAGTTGACCATCCTGGCTACAATCGCCATCCTGATTGGAGGTATCATCCAGATCGTCCCAACCCTGTTGGTAAAATCTAACATACCTACCATAACCACTGTGAAGCCTTATACGCCGCTGGAACTTGAAGGACGTGATATCTATATCAGGGAGAGCTGTGTTTCCTGTCACTCTCAAATGATCCGTCCTTTCCGAAGTGAGGTGGAGCGTTACGGGGAGTATTCAAAGGCCGGGGAATATGTTTACGACCACCCGTTTCTGTGGGGAAGTAAACGTACTGGGCCTGACCTGATGAGGATAGGTGGAAAGTACTCAGATAACTGGCACTTCAACCACATGTATGACCCTCAAAGCACCTCTGCAGGTTCTATCATGCCGGGTTACAAATGGCTTATAACAGATGAGCACGATCGTTCATCTACAGAAGCTAAAATGAAAGCCATGGTAAAACTGGGAGTACCTTATACAGAGGAAGAGATCGCAAACGCACAGCATTCAATGGATGTGCAGGCAACGAAGATCCAGGAGAATCTTTATAACGACCCCGATTTTGTAGCTACCTATGAAGCCGATAAAAAACTTGCAGAAGAGAACGGTATTGACTTCGTGGAAATGAAAGACCGTGAGATCGTTGCCCTCATAGCTTACATTCAGCGCATGGGAACCGATATCAAGATCAAAGAACCTGAAACTTCAACTTCATCAAACTAAAACATCATGTTTAAATTCATAAAAGGACATATGGAGACCATAGCAGGAATTGAGATCTACCCGATCATTTCCCTGCTTATCTTCTTCCTGTTTTTCGTAATGCTTTTCTTGTGGGTGTTCACCGCGAAGAAAGATTACATCAGCAATATGGAACAAATTCCTTTAGACAACGAAAAAGACCAGACACTATGAGACATGCAATCCCGGCCTGGATAAGAATACCGGTAATATTTTTAATAATCGTGGGTGGAATGGAGTATTTTATCGACTCCGGAAAGAATTTTGCCTTTGTCGAATATCCCATACTTCAGTTGGTCCTGTTGATCATCCTGTTGTTTCTTATAGCTGCGGAAGTGGTGCTCGCAGCCTTTGAAAATATCCTTTTCAAATCCCTTTCTCCTGAAGCCAAAGAAAGATATATGGCTGCTCATGAGCAAAGAATGAAGAAGTATGATCTAAAGGTCATTTACCGAAAGCTGATGGGAACCCGTCCCATTTCCGAAGAAAGAGACCTGGAACTGGACCATAACTATGACGGAATTAAGGAACTTGACAACAAGTTACCACCCTGGTGGTTATATTCTTTTTATGTATCCATTGTTTTTGCCTTTGGTTACATGGTGTACTATCACATGATGGATGGAGACAGTCAGCTGGATGAATTTGAAAAGGAAATGCTGGCTGCCAAAATTGCGGTGGAAGAGTATAAAAAGAACGCGCCCGATCTTGTTGATGCTGAAAGTGTCACATTCCTAACAGACCCTGCCGACCTTGAAAAGGGTGCCGCATTATACCAGACCAATTGTATGGCCTGCCATGCCGGTGACGGCGGTGGAGGTATAGGGCCTAACCTGGTAGATGCCCACTGGATACTGGGAGGCGGTATCAAAAATATTTACCACACGATAAGCGAAGGTGGACGTGCCGGGAAAGGAATGATCGCCTGGAAGTCATCGTTAAAACCTGCAGAGATCCAGCAGGTAGCCAGTTACATTCTAAGCCTGCAGGGCACTACCCCGGCAAATCCCAAGGAAGCCGAAGGCGAGGAGTGGACAGAAGAATAAAAAAGAAAAAGTAAGTGCTGAAAGAAAGCGATAGCTACAGGGACCGTATAGGAACCATAAACGAAGAAGGTAAAAGGGCCTGGGTATATCCCAAAAAACCCGTAGGTAACTTTTATAAGTACCGCACCTGGTTCACCTGGTTCTTACTGGCTTTCCTTATTCTTTCCCCGTTCATTCACATTAACGGGAACCAGTTCATGATGTTCAATGTGCTGCAGCGGGAATTCTATGTTTTCGGGTTTCCTTTCTGGCCGCAGGATTTTTACCTGGGAGTAACGGCAATGATCATTGGTGTACTGTTTATCACCCTTTTCACCAATGCCTTCGGAAGGATATTTTGCGGGTGGATCTGCCCCCAGACCATCTTTATGGAGATGGTGTTCAGGAAAATTGAATACTGGATAGAAGGTGATCGTGGTGCACAGATGCGGCTGGACAAGCAGGAATGGGACGCCGTCAAGATTTGGAAAAAGGGATTCAAATGGTTTCTTTTCTTCCTGATATCTTTCGGGATCGCCAATGTATTCCTCGCCTACCTGGTAGGAAGTGAAAAACTGCTGCAGTACGTGACCCGCGGTCCCATTGAGAACCTCAGCACCTTCACGGCGTTGATGATCTTTACAGGAGTGTTCTATTTCATTTTTGCCTGGTTCAGGGAACAGGTGTGTACCATAGCTTGTCCCTACGGAAGGCTTCAGAGTGTACTGCTTGACAAGAAATCTGTAGTGGTGGCGTATAACCACAAGCGGGGAGAAAGATCTTTGGGTCGTTCCAAATTCAAAAAGAACGAGAACCGTGCGGAACTGGGAAAAGGGGATTGTATAGACTGTTCTCAATGCGTTCACGTTTGCCCTACGGGGATAGATATCAGGAACGGTACACAGTTGGAGTGTATCAACTGTACCGCATGCATTGATGCCTGTGACGCCATGATGGAAAGTGTAGACCTGCCAAAAGGATTGATAGGTTACTATTCTGAAGAGAATATTGAAAAAGGGGAAAAATTCAGCTTAACTCCCCGAATGAAGGGTTATTCTGCCATCCTTTTCGTGCTGGTGGGAATACTTTCAGGGATGCTATTCCTTAGAAGCGATGTAGAGGCGACAGTACTAAGATTACCCGGGCAGTTGTATGAAACCAAGGAGAACAACATGATAAGCAATGTTTATACCTTCAAATTGATCAATAAGACCTCGGGAAGTTTTGAAAATGTTCATTTCGAATTGCTTTCCCATGACGGAAGCATTGAATCTGTCACACATGAAAATATTAAAGTTCCTGAAAAAGGCCTTGCAGAAGGTACTTTATTTATCGAGATCAATAAGGCTTTGCTCGACAATGAGAAAAGCGATGTGGAGATAGGGATCTATAGCGGAGATAAATTAATTGAAACCACCCGCACCAATTTTATGGGACCGAGAAGTTTCAGATAAATAAAGAACCCCGGGAGGAAAATTCGGGAAAATGAAAAAAAGAAGACTATGATACTCAAGGAAATACTTTCAGAAACAGGGACCGCCGGGAAACCGGTAGTAAGAAAACTACAGCAGGGAAAAGCTACAGACTCACATGTGCTTGCAATAGGCCTTGGAAAAGAGGTGGTACTTAGAGACCACAAAAGTGACATTCCTGCAAAAATAGTTGTGCTGAAAGGGAAGATGGTGTATAAAGAAAAGG
Organism: Salinimicrobium flavum; assembly: GCF_042684505.1. Taxonomy (NCBI): domain Bacteria; kingdom Pseudomonadati; phylum Bacteroidota; class Flavobacteriia; order Flavobacteriales; family Flavobacteriaceae; genus Salinimicrobium; species Salinimicrobium flavum. Next base: position 829,738 of record NZ_JBHULT010000006.1, on the reverse strand, counting down.
ACACCAAAGTAGTATTGCAGGCTTTAGACGAATATGACATTCCTGTTGGGGAGATTCATCGTGTAGAAGCAATAGAGGACAGTCTTTTTATAGTGATCAAAGGTTAGTAACAAAAAAGAGCTAAAACATGAAAATTTCCTGGGGTACTGCTATCGTTCTGGCCATAATAAGCTTTATGACCTTTATCCTGTTCCTGGTGGTCACCATGAGTACAGATGAAAAATTCAGTCATGACCTGGTTACAGAAGAATATTATAAGACAGAACTTTCCTTTCAGCAACAGCTGGACAAGGAGATAAACGCTCAGAATTTAACTGAGAACATTAAAACAGAAAAAACACCTGAAGGATTGGTGATCACCTTTCCCGATGAATTAGAATATACAGGAATTGCAGGCACAATGTTCCTTTACAGGCCGTCAGACAAGCAACTGGATAGTGAATTTCCTCTTTTGCTATCCTCTCATCAATTGCTCGTACCTGATAAGCGCTTAGCTGGCGGCCGTTGGAACATTAATGTAGACTGGACCTATGCAGGTCAATCATATTTCTATAAAGAAGAGATCACTTATTAATGCTGTTATCTGCTTTAATTTTCGGAATACTGGGAAGTTTCCATTGCGTGGGCATGTGTGGGCCAATTGCCTTCATGTTGCCGGTTTCACGCAATAACCCGGTCAAGAAGTTCCTGCAGATCTTCATCTACCACTTTGGGAGGCTACTAGCCTACAGCATCATTGGCTTTGCCTTTGGAATGCTGGGAAAAAGCCTTAATCTATTTGGAATTCAACAATACCTGTCAATTGCTGCAGGAGCACTCATGATCGCTGTGATCGTAATACCTTCGGAAAGGTTTTCGAAATACAATTTTTCCCGGCCTATGTACAGGCTGATTGGTAAGATAAAATCATCCCTGGGCGCTGCACTAAAGAAGAAAACACCTGATACTTTTTTCACCATTGGCTTCCTGAATGGATTCCTTCCTTGCGGATTGGTCTATATGGCTGTTTTCGGGGCTATAGCTGTTGGAGGAATTCTTGAGGGCAGTCTTTACATGCTCCTCTTTGGGGTGGGTACCATTCCTTTAATGACCTCAGCGGTGTATTTCAGCGGGTTGTTCAATAGGGTGATGAGACAAAAAGTGCAACGACTTATCCCGGTAGTAGTGGTGATGATGGGGGTGCTGTTCATACTTCGCGGAATGGGTCTTGGAATACCTTATATCTCTCCTGCCCCGGTCACTGAATTTGTGGGAGCATCTGCTACTTGTCATTAAAACAGGTTCTTAAATCTATCTTAAAAAAACTTCTCTGAAAAATCCTCTTTTCTCGTCGAAACAGGACTAATTTATCCGGTTTAAACCTGTTTAACACCTAAATTAACGTTAATACCATTCCCTCTTTTGGACGAAGAGTCGCTGTTTCAGAACTTTTTGATAGACAATGGCGCATAAAAATATGAGAATGATCATTTTTTGAAGTGGAGGAATTTTTAAAACGGACGCTAAACTCCTAATTTCAGGAGGGTTGACCGTAATGTGAAAGAAAGATTAATTTTTTCTTATTCACGCACAGGAAACTATCTGAAAGCTGACGTGCGTCATACTTAAACCTCCTTTTATGTGCCAACTTTGTATCATAATTAAAAACAGAAATCATGAACACAACAAAGAACTTTTGGTTAGTACTTGGAAGCTTTCTAGTAATGATCTTTTCTACCCAGGTTACCATGGGTCAGTCTTACAACATTAATAGCTCAGCTTCTGATTTAAAAGTAGAAGGAACTTCAAACATTCACGACTGGGAACTTTCAGCAAAAGAGCTTCACGGAACAATGAAGGTAGAGATGGAAGGCGGGCAATTAGTTAAGATAGATCAGCTGGATTTTGCTGTAGTTGCCGAAAGCCTTAAGAGTGGAAAGAGTGGAATGGACAAGAACACTTATAAAGCTCTAAATACAGATGATCACAAAAGGATAACCTACAGACTGGAAAAGGTGAATAACATTGACTGTACTTCAACCAGCTCATGTAAAGTTAGCACCAGCGGTTACCTTACCATTGCAGGAACTAAAAAGTTGGTAGATCTTGTATTTGACGCTAAAGTTAACGGTGACAAGATCGTCCTTAGCGGAAGTAAGAAGATCAAGATGACCGATTTCAAAGTAGATCCTCCAACAGCCATGTTCGGTACCATTACCACCGGAGATGATGTAAATATTAAATTTCAAGCGGCTTTTTCAAAATAATCAATTAACAAAAACAGATTAACAATTTAACTATCAACTCTTTAATTTACAGAAATGAAAAATTTAATTAAATATTCAGGAATCGCCCTCTTAATGGCGATGGGTTTCCAGGTTCAGGCACAAGAAGTGGAAGCAGAAGACCAGGAACAAAATAAAACCATTTGGGACCGGGATCTTCCTAACTTCAGAGATCCTGACCAACGCGGAATCAATGATTTCGAAGCACCAAAAGACACTGAGACTTACTTTGACGGTGTTCAGGTAAGAGTTGGAGGGGCATCTACTATCCAGTTCCAGTCTTTAGAACATGAAAATGATCTAAACTCTCTTCCAGAACTTGAAGGAAACTTCAACCTGGCTACTGCCAACCTTGACCTCGATGTTTTACTTTATGACGGTGTGAGAATGCACTTAAGAACTTATCTTTCTTCTCAACACCATACCGAAGCTTATGTAAAAGGTGGATACATCCAGATCGACAAGCTTGACTTCATCAGTGAAGGATTCGCTGCCGGCCTTATGGACCACATGAGAATCAAGATTGGTCACATGGAAAACAACTATGGTGATGCTCACTTCAGAAGAACAGACAACGCTCATGCGCTTCACAACCCATTCGTAGGAAACTACCTGATGGACAGTTTTACCACAGAAGTTGGTGCAGAGGTGTATCTTTTCAATGGACCATGGTTGGGTATGCTTGGATTCACAAACGGTAAATTAAACCAGTCTACAGCCGGTGATGGAGAAACTGACCCTTCTTTCCTTGCGAAAGTTGGTTATGACAACCAGTTCAACGAAGACTTAAGGTTCAGATTAACAGGATCTCTTTTCTACAGCGGTCACAACTATGCTCGTGGTAACTACCTTTACACAGCAGACCGTGCAGGTACTCGTTACTACAACGTAATGACTGATGTTGACGGAAAAGGGGATACCTTTAGAGGAGGTCGTATCGGAACTTCTTTCAAAAATGAGATGACCTCTATCATGATCAACCCATTCATCAAATATGGTGGACTTGAGTTCTTCGGAATCATTGAAACTATCTCAGGTCAGGATAAAGACGATACTGATACCAAGACATACAACCACTATGCCGGGGAGCTTATCTACAGATTTGGCGCTGAAGAAGATTTCTACCTTGGAGGACGTTACAGTACCGTTACAGGAGACCTTACAGATTCTAATGAGATCTCTGTGGACAGATTCCAGGTTGGTGCTGGTTGGTTCATGACCAAAAATATTTTAGCCAAATTGGAGTATGTTAATCAGGAGTACAGCGACTACCCTACTGGTGACATCCACGCAGGAGGACAATTCAACGGAATTACGCTTGAGGCGGCAATAAGCTTCTAAGGTTTCGTTTGAACATAGCCCGAAATGGGGGAACCTTGTTCCCCCATTTCTTTTTACTTAAATTTACAATTATGAAAAAGTTAATGCCTATGCTTATGATACTGTTGACGGGTGCATTTTCTTTTGCACAAGGCAGTTATCAGCCCACCCAGATCCAGGTAATCCCGGCAAGCGAATTAAGTATTACGGGAGATACCAACATCAATACTTTTGAATGTGAGTTCAATGCCTCTTATACCAGCGAGGCACAAAAGATATTTTATTCCCAGAACAAATCCCAGATCAATTTTACCGGAGCTATTCTGAAACTGGACACCAAGGGCTTTGATTGTGGCAACAAAGCGATCAACAAAGATTTCAATTCCCTGGTGAAATCAGACCGGCACCCCGAGATCCTTTTGGAGGTGAACAGAGTGAAGATCGATTCTCAAACAAGTGGTATAGCCAATGTTTGCATAACCATTGCAGGCCGGCAAAAGGTCTATGACGTACCGGTGCAGATAAAAAATGACGAGATCGCTCAATTCTCAGGTACGCTGGAGCTTAACATCAATGACTACGGATTGGAGCCTCCAAAGAAATTATTCGGGATGATCCAGGTGAAAGACGAGATCGAAATAAAATTTAACCTTAAGGTTAAAAATTAATCTACCAATAGTAATGAAGATCGTATCAGCTGCAGAAGCAGTATCACATGTACAATCTGGCGACCGGGTATTTTTCCAGGGTGCCGCCATGACCCCGAAAATATTAATTGAAGCCCTTACTGAAAGATATAATGAATTAAAGAATGTCGAACTGTTCCAGATCCATACCGAAGGACCTGCACGCTACACTACAGATCCCTTCCGGGAGGCTTTCCTTACCAACAGTTGTTTTGCTTCAAGTAATGTAAGGGATGCTATTAATTCCAGTTATGGTGCCTATATTCCTATTTTCCTGAGTGAGATCCATCTTCTCTTCAGACGGAATATTTTACCTCTGGATGTTGCTTTCATCCAGGTTTCCCCTCCAGATAAACATGGATTCTGTTCTTTGGGAGTTTCCGTAGACATTACCTTACCTGCCGTACAAACAGCTAAAAAAGTGATCGCCCAGATTAATCCGCAGGTGCCCCGTACTCATGGAGACGGGATCATTCACATTAGCAAGATACATGCGGCTACAGAAGTGGACCTTCCCATTCATTCCCACGGCATGGAGGAACCTTCTGAAATTGAGAAACAAATAGGGAAACACGTGGCCGGACTTATCGAGGACGGTGCCACCCTGCAAATGGGAATTGGCGGGATACCGAATGTGGTCCTTTCAAATTTGATGAACCATAAAAGGTTGGGAATACATACCGAAATGTTCTCTGACGGGATCTTGCCTCTGGTTGAAAAAGGGATAATCACCGGGGAGGAAAAAGAGATAAAAACCGGAAAGATCGTAACTACCTTCGCCCTTGGTTCCCAGAAATTGTATGATTTCGTGGACGATAACCCACAAGTGCATTTTAAGGAAGCCGGTTATACCAATGATACTGCCATTATTCGGCAAAACCCAAAAGTAACGGCCATCAATAGTGCGATAGAAATTGACCTTACAGGCCAGGTATGTGCAGATACTATTGGGAATTACCAGTATTCCGGAGTAGGCGGCCAAATGGATTTTATTAGAGGAGCCTCACTTTCTGAAGGTGGAAAAGCGATTATCGCTTTGCCCTCTGTAACCAACAAAGGAATTTCGAAAATCGTTCCCTACCTGAAGCCGGGAGCCGGAGTTACCACTACCCGGGCCCATGTGCATTATATCGCTACGGAATATGGGGTGGTCAACCTTTATGCGAAGAATTTAAAACAAAGGGCCAAGGCCCTGATCTCTATTGCACACCCTGATCACAGGGAGCAGCTGGAAAAAGAAGCATTTTTAAGACTGAACAAATCCCGGTAACAAAACAAAATCATCTTTAAAAAGCTTTAGGAACCAGGGCTAACTATTAATTTTATAACTTTAGGAAAGTCAGGTCTTTAATTGATGAAACTTTCTTAAAGATGAAAAAAATAATGTTTTGCTTCTTCCTTTTGTTATCTGCGGCTCTGGGTTTTGCACAGGAAGTAAAGATCAGCAAAATTGAAGTCCTGCCCGGAAGCAGCATCAGCATTTTTGGCGATGCAAAAATTATGACCTTTACCTGCCTTTTTGATATAGAGGAATTGGAGGTAGAGGAAATGATTTCTTTTGAAACAGAAGATTCACAGTACCGGTTCAAGGATGCAAACCTGATATTAAGGAACAGAGGTTTTGACTGCAAAAAGAAAGGACGGAACAGGGATCTTCACCGTATGTTAAAGACCCGGAAATATCCAAAAATTAGCCTGACTCTTAAAAAAGCCGTTTTAAAGACTGATTCCCTTGCCAGTATCACAGTGGAGATTGCTATAGCAGGGGAAAAAAATACCTACACGGTCCCGGTTGAGTTACTTGGGGAGGAAATTAGCCACTTCAGGGGGCGTTTTAGGCTGAATGTCCGGGATTTTGATTTGAAGCCGATAAAAAAGATGTTGGGCCTCATCCAGGTACAGGATGTCATTGAGATAAGGTTCAACCTGATAATTAAGTATAGAAAGGAAACTACCGCATTGGAAAACAGGAATATGAAAGGAAATTTTTCCTTCTTTCCGTGATCTAAGCATTAAATACCGAAATCATCTTTAAATTAGCGTTTGGAGTAACCTAAAAAAAATTTAGCAATGAAAAGTAATTTTAGCGAGATCATAAATGATAGTAAACCGGTTCTTGTAGATTTCTTTGCAGACTGGTGTGGTCCCTGTAAGACCCTTGCTCCTATTTTAAAAGATGCCAAAGCAGAACTTGGAGACGCCGTGAAGATCGTAAAGATCGATGTGGACAAGAACCAGGAACTGGCAGCAAAATACCAGGTACGTGGGGTTCCCACCCTGGTGTTGTTCAAAAACGGCAATCAACTCTGGCGACAGTCGGGCGTTGTACCCAAATCAGATCTTGTTAAATTGATAAGGTCTCACCAGTAGGTTCCCTATGATAGACGAGAACCTGCTGCTGGACTATGGTGCCAGAAAAGTATCTTATTCAAAGGGCGATCAGTTGTTTCGGGAAGGTGAAAGTGCCTTGAACTTTTACCAGATCATCTCTGGCGAGGTCAAGATGAACAACTATAACGAAGACGGTAAGGAATTCATTCAGGGGATCTTCTCTATTGGACAGAGCTTTGGAGAACCTCCATTGTTCGCTAATGTTAAATACCCTGCAAATGCCGAAGCCATTTCCGACGCTGAAGTTTTACAGGTACCTAAGGAGCAATTCCTCGAGCTACTCTCCTCCAATCCAAAGGTTCACCTCAAGATCACTGAAACCCTGGCAAAAAGACTATTTTACAAAGCTATTATGGTTTCTGAGATCTCCAGTCAGGAACCCGAACACCGTATTCTCAGGATCCTGGATTACCTTAAAAAATACGTCCATAAGAAAGAAGGTCAATTCTCCTTTAGAGTAGACCTTACCCGGCAGCAACTTGCCGATCTCACCGGGCTTAGGGTGGAAACCGTCATTCGCGCCACCAAATCTCTGGAGAAAAAAGGGGAACTCCAGATAAAAAAGCGTAAAGTTTATCGTTAAACACCCGTGGATCAATTACTTGTGAAACTTAATGAGGACATAAATGTCCTCATTTATGATCCAAATCATATTCTCTGCCCCGGCTTCCTCTTAGTTTTGTACCATAACAAAAAACGAGCAAGTTATGAGAATCTACAATGCACTTTACAAAGACTTTGAGGAACTTTATGTGGGATATTCGGCAGTAGCCATAATTTTATCAAGCTGCCTGGGATCTGCGGCGGCCATGGTCATTTTAATGAATGGACATGACCTTACGCAAATGTTCCAGTTGTTCCTGGTAGTAGCAGTGGCATTAACCTATAATGCAACGGTACTGGCGCAAATGAAACCTAAATTCGTATTCAATACATTAATTGTAAGTTTGCTGGTAAGTTCAATCCTGTTGCTCATCAACGTGGCAATGAGATACTAAAAAGACTATAATGAAATCAGATATAAAGAACAGGGAGGATGTTTACCTCCTTGTTTCTTCTTTTTATGCCCGGGTAAGAAAGAACCCCGAAATAGGCCATTTTTTTAACGAGGTTATCGATGACTGGCCTTCTCATTTGGAGAAGCTTACAGACTTTTGGGAAACCAATCTTTTTATGGTAAGCAAATTCAGGGGAAATCCCATGCGTGCCCATAAAGAGGTCGACTCTCAATTCAACCATAGTATTGAACAAAAACATTTTGGGGAGTGGCTCAATATGTGGTTTCAAACCATAGATGAGTTGTTTGAAGGTGAAAGAGCGAATATTGCCAAGAACAGGGCCCGAAATATGGCAGGAAATATATTTATGAATATGTACCAGAGCAGACATTAGGATAACTTCTGGTTCAAATAATAAGAAAGGCTCCAAAACCAGATTTTGGAGCCTTTTTAATTATCACCCCTGAAGCCTATATGGTCATAGAGAAAAGCTGGGTTTCAGGTTTACTGCGCTGCAACAACAGGTCAAATGCCATACACACATTCCGAACAAATGGACGGCCTTCTTCTTTAATGATCAGCCTATCCTTCTCAATGGTCACGAGTCCGTCAGCCTCCATTTCCTTCAGTCTTATCAGGACATCGGGAAGTTCGGGGAAATACATATTCTCCTCACTCCAGGAAGTTTCCAGATTACACATAAGATTAAGGATGTGCTGTCGCATTTTTTCATCCTCTTCAGTTAAAATATGGCCACGATAAAGAGGCAGTTCCCCTTTTTCAAGGATCTCATAATATTCTTCGATAGTCTTTACGTTTTGCGCAAAGCCACTCCAGCTGTCACTAATCGCTGAAACCCCTAACCCTATCATAACTTTGGTTTTGGACGAGGTATATCCCATAAAATTTCTGTGAAGTTTCTTGTTTTCCACAGCTTTGTAGAGCGTATCAGATCTCAGGGCAAAGTGGTCCATTCCAATTTCCACATAACCTGCCTCGGAAAGCATCCTTTTCCCGGTCTCGTACATTTCCCGCTTCACATCGGCGGTAGGAAGATCCTCCTCTTTAAATCCGCGCTGGCCGTTCCCTTTTATCCATGGCACATGCGCGTAGCTGTAGAAAGCGATACGATCGGGCATCAGTTCTTTGGTCTTTTCAATGGTGGTTTTTATATGCTCTACGGTCTGGAACGGCAATCCGAAGATAAGGTCATGCCCTACCGAATCATATCCTATTTCCCTGGCCTGGTCTGTCGCGTTCTTCACGTTCTTGAAGGGCTGAAAACGGTGAATAGCCTGTTGTACCACCATATTATAATCCTGCACGCCATAACTCACCCGGTTAAAACCAAGATCATACAAGGCCTGCAGGTGGTCCTTTTTGGTATTATTCGGATGTCCTTCAAAACTGAAATCGAATTCCTCTGCTCTTTCAGCTTTTTCAAAGATCCCGTTGATAAGGATCTTTAGATTTTCGGGCGAAAAGAAGGTAGGCGTCCCTCCTCCTAAATGTATCTCCCTAATCACCGGTTTTTCGTCCAGAAGCTCCAGGTACATGTCCCATTCTTCAAGGACTGCAGCAATATATGGTGACTCCACCTCATGGCGTTTGGTGATGCGTTTATTGCACCCGCAAAACGTACAAAGGCTCTCACAAAAAGGTAAATGAAAATATAAACTTATCCCTTCGCTCTTATTGCTCTCTGCAAAGGATCTTTTCAGGCTTTTTTTATACTCCTCAATAGAAAAATTCCCCTCGTCCCAATACGGCACAGTGGGGTAACTGGTATATCTCGGCCCCGCCACATTGTATTTGTTGATTAAAAAATTGCTCATTCCTAATAATTTAGATTGCAAAAATATCCAAATAGACTCTTCTTTAATATGATTTTAATCAGGTCAATTTTGTCTGAATTATGAAAAAGCCCGATTTTACCTGCTTCCGCGGAAAGAAAAGTTATAACTGACCTAATTCTTCTATCACCCCTTTTTTTACTCCCTTCCACATAAAATTCCAGAAAGACTTGGTCTTATCTCTTGAAAATTCCACATCGTTAAAAGTGGCTTCTTTGGAAATGCCTTCGTTTTCCACGAACAGATTAACGATTGCCGAGAGCAGTTTATTTTTCTGGCTGCCGTCACTCCGCAGCACATTAAGTTTAAATTGATCATAATCAACCTGCACATCGCCCGTGGCCGTGTTACTGTTACCAGAGAAGGTGAAATAGACTTTTTTGAGGCCTCCCTCTGCCTCCATATTCATGGAAGGCTTAAGAAAAGAGTTTATTTCCCGGCTGCCTACTTCTTCAAACCTGCCTGAAAAACTGAATTTATCAATGACATTAGGCACCCTGAACTGCCAATCCATGGATACCGGCGAAGCGTTCATATAAAGAGCTTTAGCCGAGATCACTGTAGCCGGGAAATCTTCCCGTTGCAGGTCAAGGTTGGTGAGGTTGGTGATCTCTCCCTCAATCTTTCCAAATTCTACGGTACCCGGCGGCCTGTCTTCTGCTGTCTTTTCCTCATAGACAATGGTGGTGCGGATAATTTCGATCAATGGGAAGTCCAGTTTCACCGGCGATTCCCTTAACTTTTTACTGTACAGGCTTTTTACCCGTTCATCATCAGGAAGCAGCTTGTTCCGGTATATTTCCAGATTTCCACCTGTTACTTTTATGAACGGACTTTTTAGTAAGAGAGTGTCATTTTGAAATGTGAGAAAGAGATCCTCAAGGTGGATTTTTTCCACTCCCAACGCGATCCTGTCTTTTTCATATGGAATGCGTTGATCAAATTCCGATTTACCGTAGTAGGGAAGGATCTTAAAATTTTCTACGGAAGTTTTTCCGGACTGCACCTCCAGGTGCTCTACTGTAAGATATTGTTCGGTGTTTATATGCAGTCTGATGGAATCGCTAACTGCGGAATAGGAACTGTACCTGAAGGGAATCATTTCCCTGACGGAAGCAGAATCTAATTCTGTACGTTTTATTGAAAGATGGGGTACGCGTATAAAAACGATGTTTTGTGCTGAATCATTTTCCCTTACAGCGAAGGTCCCGTTTTTCACTTCCGTTTTATTGATCCTGATGCTCCTGTTAAAATCCTCTCTGCCCGAATTATCATTTTCGTCCTTTTGGGAAGCCTTGTTGATCCTGTAAACCGGCTTAAAAATAATTAGTTCGTTTATGATGATCTTATCATTAACGAGATATTGAAAATAATTGAACCCTTTCAATTTTATTTCAGCAGATGAAATTGAAGTGCCGTTTCGGTTGAATTCAAAACCGGTAAGATCGATTCTCTTCCGCAGAAGGTCAACATCCAGATTTTCATAAGAAAAAGAATTGCCGGCATTATTCTCCAGCTGGTTTCTTATCTCTTGAGAAACGTAATAACTCAGGAGAAATGCCAGGAAAGCAAGTACGGCAAGAACCGCCAATATTAATAAGGGAATCTTTTTGTTTTTTTTCAAGATAAATGGTTTTTACCTTTTTAAGATACATGGTTTTACTCTGAAATTTCAAAGCTCCTATAGGATTTAACAAGTCTTTCGTTTTTTTCTTGGGAGAAAATATGAACCGGGTTACCCGGGATGCACGGTAATATTTGTTAAAAAAAATATCAGAATTTTCCTTCGCAAATCTATTTTTTCAGAATTTTTTCATAAAGCCCTTTGGTCATTGTTAATTCTATGCTAATCAACATTTCCTTAAAACTATTTTAACACCCCTTTATCTTAATTTAGGCCCTGTAAACAAAAATAATTAACCACCTAAATATAACCTCATGACTACACTTCAACCCTCCCAGATCCTTCAGGAATTCAAAAATTTTATTCGTACCAGCTGTTCAGATTTTCCCGGTACTTCAGCCACCTACAGTTCCCTGCATAAAGGCATTATAAAAATGTATTTTCAGGCAAGGAATGTGGAGATTGACTATGAAAAACAAGTAGTAACCGCAGAGATCCCGGTGACAGAAAAAGAATATACCACTGTTAGCTTTGAATGTATTGATCTTGAGAGATTTTTGAGTTCATGCATTAAGAATGACAAAAGAAGTCTCAATTTCTATAGAAGTTCACTAAACTACTACAGCCTGTCTCAGGTTGCTTAAGAAGTATAGTCTGTGGTTAGATCAAAACCTAAAAGCTCCGGCATTCCCGGGGCTTTTTCTATTTACGGGATCAAGGAATTAAAGATCTGAATTAATAAGATCCTCCTTTTTCTCCCACTGCCTCTCTCTCACTGATTAATGCCCCGAACTCGTTCGGAGCTTTTATCATTTCTACTGGCCTCCCTTCGACTATGCGCCAGGAAAGGACCAAAACTCCCCTTCTCCTACGCCCGGTCGTCACACCTCCTTCGTCGGCTGCCCGGTCCCGAAACCTCGGGATTCTCGCCGTTTCCTCTATAAAACAAAAAAACCGAACTGTTTTCACAATTCGGTTTTCACATTAACTTTGTTGGCCTACTAGGGCTCGAACCTAGACTCTTCTGGACCAAAACCAGACGTGTTGCCAGTTACACCATAGGCCATTGCTGTAATGCGGATGCAAATTTAAAACAAAGTTTCGCTTGTACAAATATTTTTTCCCATTTATTTGATAATTCACTCATGTTTCTTCCGGCTTCAGAATTTGATGCTTTTAATCTATTGACTTTCAGAAATAAAGCATCCGGAATAAGTAAAAAAATTGATCCTAATTATGCACTTTCCGCAGGGAACTATCCTATCCTTCAAAATATTCGGTTTTAAAATACGTTGTGGCATAGGTTCTATAATTATTCTTAAATTCGCCACAGTTCTCAATTTCAATTCATATGACAGATCTTAACTTTACCAGGTGGAACAAAATTCTGGGCTGGTTAGTTTTTCTTATTTCCCTTACCACTTACTGGCTAACTGTTGAACCTACAGTAAGTTTCTGGGATGCCGGGGAATATATTTCAACATCCTCAAACCTCGAAGTGGGGCATCCCCCCGGGGCTCCTCTTTACCAGATGCTGGGTGCTTTTTTCTCCATTTTTGCGAGTGAAGCCTCGCAAATAGCCTTGATGATCAACCTCATGTCTGTTTTTGCCAGCGCATTTACCATCCTGTTCATGTTCTGGTCAATTGTCATACTCGTCTCTAAAATTGCAGGTAAGCCGCAGGAAATTACGGCAGGCAAAAAAATGGCCATTCTTGGAAGTGCCTTAGTCGGCTCCCTGGCTTTCGCGTTTACCGATAGTTTTTGGTTCAACGCGGGAGAAGCCGAGGTTTACGCAATGGCAACCTTCCTAATGGCTGTATTGTTTTACCTTGGGTTGTTATGGGAACGGGACATGTTCGCCCCGCGCGGGAACCGTTGGGTGATCCTTATTTCATTTATCATAGGATTATCCTTTGGAGTTCATTTCATGGGACTGCTTACCATTCCGGCCATAGGATTCCTGTATTATTTCAAGAACTTTTCAAAGATCACCATAAAGAACTTTATCCTGGCCAACCTGGTAGTGGTGGCTGTGCTAATGTTCATTTTTAAAATGCTGCTTCCGTATTCACTTAAGTTGTTTTCGGCTACAGAAGTATTCTTCGTGAATTCCCTGGGTCTGCCTTTTAACTCGGGAACCATCTTTGCGACTGTTGCCCTTATCGCCCTTTTTTACTTCGGAATAAAATATACCCGCAAAAAACATTACTACCAGCTCAACACCTTACTGTTATGCATCCTGTTCATCTTTATTGGTTTCTCCAGTTGGATGATGTTGCCCATACGGGCCAATGCCAATACGGTGATCAATGAGAACAATCCCAATAACGCCCGGGAATTGCTGGCTTACTACAACCGGGAACAATATCCTGAAACCCACCTTTTCTATGGACCACAGTTCACAGAGATCTACAGCGGACTCGACGCGAATAATCCTTACATAGACGATAAACCTAAATATGAGAAAGATGAGAAAAAGGGTAAGTATGTGATCGTCAATGACTACGAGAATGCCAAACAAAATACAGATGACAATCACAAGGCCGTTCTTCCCCGCATGTGGAGCACTGAACATGCCGCCAACTACCTCGATTTTACCGGGCCTCTTGATTTTACCATAAAACCAGAATACCAGGGGGAGGACCAGCTTATAGCCGCCGTAAATGAGTTTAAACAACAGTATAACAGGGGAGAAATAGACAATCAGCAATATGATACCTTCCTGAGGCAATTCAGGGAATATATTGAAGTTGAAAAACCCTCTTTTGCCTCCAATATCAACTATCTCTTTGAATACCAGATGGGGTATATGTACTGGCGATATTTTATGTGGAACTTTGTGGGCCGCCAGGATGACGTGCAGGGTAAATATACAGACCAGCATGGAAACTGGCTTAGCGGGATTGAATTCATTGATGAAGCAAGGCTGGGCTCCCAGGACCAGCTTCCCTCTGATGTGAAGAACAACAGGGCCAGAAACACCTATTACTTCCTTCCGTTGATATTGGGGCTTCTCGGGCTGGTGTTCCAGTTCACCAAAGACAAGAAGAATTTTTGGGTTTTACTGGTGTTCTTCCTTTTTACCGGGATCGCCCTGAAGATCTACCTTAATGAAAGACCTTTTGAACCAAGGGAAAGAGATTATGCCCTGGTGGGATCATTTTATGTATTCGCCATCTGGATAGGATTCGGGGTGTACGCACTTTTTGATATGCTCAAAGATTATCTTAAACCCAAAATTGCAGCTCCCCTGGTTGTGATCATCTCGCTCCTGGCTGTTCCGGTACTATTGGCCTCAGAGAACTGGGATGACCATGACCGTTCGGGCAGGTATACTGCACTTGCAATGGCTAAGATGTACCTGGATAGTGTAGATGAAAATGCCATTTTATTCACCATAGGTGATAATGACACTTTTGCGCTTTGGTATGCCCAACAGATCGAAAAATACCGGACAGATGTAAGGGTGGTCAACACCAGCCTTTTTGCTACAGACTGGTATATCGATCAAATGAAACACAAGGCCTGGGAAAGCGATCCTATCCCGGGGCAACTGGTACATTCACAATATAGTTATGGTACAAATGATGCCGTTTGGTATCAGCCTATAACGAAGGACACCATGATGATCAAAAACTGGGTGAACTGGATAGCCAGCAGTGACCCGCGTACCAAGGCGGAACTCATGAGTGGCCAGTTCGTAAGCACTTTCCCTACTAAAAATATCAGGATTCCTGTAAACAAGGAAAATGTACTTGAAAATGGAATAGTGAAACCCGAAAATGCCGATGAGATCGTTGATCATATAGATATTGAACTTACGGGAGACATTCTATACAAGAACCGTCTTTTGATGCTCGACATCATAGCGAACAATGAGTGGGAAAGGCCCATCTATTTTACCGGTGGTAGTTTTGGTGATGATGATTACCTGTGGATGAAGGATTATCTGCAGCTGGATGGGGT
This sequence comes from Salinimicrobium flavum, assembly GCF_042684505.1. Classification (NCBI taxonomy): domain Bacteria; kingdom Pseudomonadati; phylum Bacteroidota; class Flavobacteriia; order Flavobacteriales; family Flavobacteriaceae; genus Salinimicrobium; species Salinimicrobium flavum. Next base: position 814,633 of record NZ_JBHULT010000006.1, on the reverse strand, counting down.
GACCTACAAACTTGTACCTATCAGAACACCCGTCAACAGGAACAATCCTTTTGATATGGGAAGGATAGATTCAGATAAAATGTATGATATAGTGATGGGATGGTACTGGGGCAAATCAGGAGACCCTTCTGTATATCATGATCCCGAGACCCGAAAGAATGCGATCACCTACCGAAGCAATCTCGCCCGCCTGGTAGAAGTGTTGATACAGGAAGGTAAGTTGGAAAAGGCTGAAGATGTCCTGGATCTTGCCATGGAGAAAATGCCGGTTGACCTGTTTGAATACTATACCCTTTTGGAGCCTTTCATCTCAGGTTACTATGAAGTAGGCGAAAAACAAAAAGCACGAGATCTTTGGGAGGATGTGGCAGAAAAGTACCAGGAGAACCTCACCTACTACAGCACCCTTGACCTTGACCGGCAATACAACCGCGGCAGTGAGATCGTGACCGATATTGAACGATACCGAAGCCTGGTTGACCTGTTGATCATTAATGATGACCAGGAGCTTGCCAAAGAAAAAGCTTCAGAATTCAACAATTACCTCATGCTGTTCAAACATTTCTACGGAAGCTCTGAAGCTCCTGAAGATCTGGCGCCAGATCTTCAGGAAGAAATGGTACCGGAAGAGGTGGTAGATACCCTGAATTAAAACCCACGATCTTCTTCCCCGGGGAAAAAGATCTGTTTTATGATAGTCAAGATCCCGAACATAATCAAACGCCTGTACCCTAAACGTGTTTGGGACGGACCTGCAACGGGTAAAAAGATCTACCTCACTTTTGATGACGGGCCCATTCCCGGGGTTACACCTTGGGTATTGGAGCAACTTAAACAATTCAATGCCAAAGCCACCTTCTTCTGCATAGGGGAAAACGTGGAAAAAAATCCGGGTATCTTCCGCGAGGTCATTGCCGCAGGGCATATGACAGGAAACCATACCTACAACCATTTGAACGGATGGAAGACCACCGGTAAAAGATATCTTGAAAACACACTTTTAGCCCGGGAGATAATGGAAAGGAACAGCCCCCGGCAGGAACTCACTACGGGGGAAAATCTGGATGCACACCTCGTGCTTTTCAGACCTCCCTATGGAAAGATAAGGGAGAGCCAGGCAAGACAGCTTCAAAAAAGAGGTTTCAGGATCGTGATGTGGGATATTGTAAGCATGGATTATAACCTCAATATCTCTCCTGAGAGATGCTACTTGAATGTTCGGGAAAATGCCGGAAGCGGCAGTATCATCGTATTTCATGACAGCCAGAAGGCAAGAAGAAATCTTGAGTACGCACTTCCGAAGTCCCTGGAGCACTTTTCAAAAGAAGGATATAGTTTTGAAAGGCTGGAAGCCTAAACATATTCCTGCAGCAGGCCAATAAGGGTATTTGCGTCCTGCTCCCCGCTTTGCCTCCATTTCATTTCTCCTTGCTTATAGATCATTAACGTAGGCAGGCCTTTTACCCGCAAGGCATCTGCTAAATCCTGATTTTTCTCAACATCTATCCTGATCACTTTAGCCTTGTCTCCAAGAGCAGCAGCGACATCTTTAAGAACGGGATTCATAGCGACGGAGGCTTCATTCCATTCCGTATAAAAATCCAGCAGGACCGGAATGCGCAGGTCAATTAATTCACCAAATTTTGACATAACCCAAATTTTACTGGCAGCTGAAAAAAGCTTTTAGAAAGGGCTTCATCTGCAGCCTTACTCAAATATAGGGAATTCTGTGAATTATGCGGGTGCAGTTCCTTTTCTTAGTTCAATTACAGAAATCTCAGGCCAAATGCCTACCCGCCCGGGATAGGCAAGAAAGCCGAATCCCCGGTTTACATTGATATACCTACCCATTTCTTCATAGATTCCGGCCCAGTTCTCATATCGGTATTGTACCGGGCTCCAACGGAACCAACCCGGGATCTCTATACCAAACTGCATTCCGTGGGTATGACCACTAAGAGTAAGATGGTATTTTCTGGGATCATTTTTGATCTTTTCCTGCCAGAAAGAAGGGTCGTGCGAAAGCAGCACCTTAAAATCATCATCGACTATAGCTGTGGCAGCTTTATCCAGATCTCCTTTTTTCTTAAAACCTCCGGCACCCCAGTTCTCTACCCCAACCAGCGCGATTCGTTGCCCGTTTTTTTCAAGGTATCGGTGCTCATTCAGAAGCAAATTCCACCCCATTGCGGAATGTACTTCCTTGAGGGCTTCAAGGTTCTCCCTTTTTGCTGCGGAAGACTCCCACTCCACATAATCACCATAATCATGGTTCCCCAAAACCGAATAAACCCCATCTTTAGCCTTCAGGCTTCCGAAGAGTCCTTTCCAGTCTTCCATTTCCGAAGCTTTATTGTTCACCAGGTCTCCTGTAAAGGTAATGACATCACTACCCTGCTCGTTGATAAGATCAATACCGTATTGTATCTTTTCAGGATTATCAAAGCTTCCCGCATGAATATCGCTTATCTGGGTAATACGATATTTGTCAAACGCCTCCGGGAGGTCATCAAAATACAATACATATTTAAGGACCTTATAATTGTAGCGTCCCTGGTACATTCCGTAGAGCAGAGAAGCAAAGGGGATAGCCGCTACTCCCATGGCGATCTGGCTAATGAATTTGCGACGTGAGGGAATGGAAAAATCCTTTTCGGTATAGGCTATTTTGTGTACTGTTCCTGTTACCAGTCTTACCAGATCTTCCCCAAACAACAGGAAGAACACCAGGAGCTTTGGCACAAAGAAAACGAGGAAGAACCCTACCGAGTAGCTTCTGGCTCCCGCCCATCCCTGTTTCTCGGGAATATTGAACTGGTATAACAAATTGGCCAGCACCAGAAGCGAAAAGAACAGATAGATATAGTAAATCCAGGTATAGCGGGAAATGGTCTTAAATGCCTGAAAGGCATAAATATCCAGAATTAAATAAATGATCACAAAAACAATCCAGCGCATGGGCAAAATTTTGGCGAAGTTACTTCTAAGGAAGGGTTAAAAATCTTTATTACAGTGAATTTAACTGATGCGTTCATAGACCCTGTTTATTCACTCAACGCCCTATGATCAAAATTAAGGCCAGAACTTTACCGGAATTTGTTATTTTTAGAACTTACCTTTTGTTGTATAATGAAAAGAAGAACGTTCATACTGAATACAAGTCTTAGCGGCATTGGCCTCAGTGCCATGTCCACCTTCCCGTTCCTCTCCTCTAACCTAAAACCCTTTAATATGTCTTTTGAGCCTGTCACCATTGCTACATGGAATTTTCCTAATGCCAGCCAAAAGGCCGGTGAAATGCTTGCCGCCGGTGCTTCTGCCCTTGATGCAGTAGAACAGGGTGTTATGGTAGAGGAAGCCAACCTGAAGAACACTACGGTAGGTAAAGGAGGCAGACCAGACCGTGATGGGAATGTCACTCTTGACGCCTGTATCATGGATCCTGGGGGCAATGCAGGTGCAGTAGCCTATTTAAAAAACAATACCCACGCCGTTGCAGTGGCCCGTAAGGTGATGGAAGAGACACCTCACGTAATGCTGGTGGGCGATGGCGCCGACCGTTTTGCACAGCAAATGGGTTTTAAAAAGGAGGAGTTGCTTACAGATGATTCCAAAGCAGATTATTTAAAATGGTTGGAAAAAAAAGAATACAAACCTTTGATCAATATAGAGAATCATGACACCATAGGGATGCTGTGTATTGACAGTAAAGGAGATATTTCGGGGGCTTGTACCACCTCCGGCCTGTCCTATAAAATGAACGGACGCGTGGGTGACTCTCCCATTATTGGTTCAGGACTGTTCCTTGACAATGAAGTGGGTGGTGCGGTGGCCACTGGAATGGGAGAAGCCATCATGAAGAATGTGAGCAGTTTTCTTGTGGTGGAACTCATGAGACAGGGAAAGCCTCCACAGGAATCCTGCGAAATAGCCATAAAAAGGATCATTGCCGGCAGTCCAAATCATAAAGACTTCCAGGCCGCTGTCATCGCGGTAAATAAAAAGGGGGAAGTAGGTTCCTATTGTATACAGGAAGGATTTAGTTACATGAAATATCACGGGGGTAAAAATGTGAACTTTTCCAGTGATTTTTATCTTTAAGCTTTTCAGATTCCCCTCCATCTACGGGTTCTTTTCTGGCAATATCTTTGTAGTTTTGAGGTCCCATCAAAAAATTAAAAATGGCTGAACAAAAACGTCTGTTCCTTCTCGATGCATATGCCCTCATCTTCAGGGGTTATTATGCTTTTATAAACAACCCTATCGTTAATTCCAAAGGCCTTGATACTTCAGCGATAATGGGGTTCATGAATTCCCTTTTTGATGTAATAAGACGGGAGCGGCCCGACCATTTGGCGGTGTGTTTTGACAAAGAAGGAAGTGATGCACGTACAGAAATGTTTGAAGCCTATAAGGCTCACCGGGATGCGACCCCCGAACCAATTCTTGCGGCAATTCCTTACATTCAGCAGATCTTAAGAGCTATGCATATTCCGGTAGTTGTGCTTCCGGGTTGCGAAGCAGATGATATTATAGGAACCCTTGCCAAGCAAGCCGAAAAAGAAGGATATAAGGTCTTTATGGTAACGCCCGATAAGGATTTTGCGCAGCTGGTTTCAGAAAATATCTTTATGTACCGCCCGGCAAGGATGGGTAACGGGATCGAGATTTGGGGGATACCTGAAGTTCAGAAAAAATTTGAGGTTGAACGGCCTGAACAGGTGATCGATTTCCTCGGAATGATGGGTGACGCGGTAGACAATATTCCGGGACTACCGGGAGTGGGTGAAAAAACTGCCAAAAAATTCCTGAAGGAATTCGGTAGTATGGAAGAGCTTTTAGCGAACACCCACAAGCTTAAAGGAAAGATGAAGGAAAAGGTCGAAGCCAATGCCGAACTTGGCAGGATGTCAAAAAAGCTCGCCGCCATCATGATAGACTGTGATGTAAAATTTCATGCCGAGGATTATGAACTCTCTAAACCCGATTCAGAAAAGGTTCAGGAGATCTTCGAGGAACTGGAATTCCGCAGGTTAAAAGATCAATTCCTGAAGATATTTTCAGGTGAGGAAACTGCCAGGCCTACACAGGTAACAAATTCCCCTACAGCCAAGGCACAGGCACAGGCCCAGCCGGCAGGAGCGGGCCAATTTTCCCTATTTGGAGAGGAAGCTTCAGAGAGCCTTGAATCTTTTTCGGGCAGGAAAACCATTAAAGAAGTACCGCATGTTTATCAGAGCGTGGCTTCAGGAATGGCCATGCAGCTGTTCCTTCAGAATTTAATGAAACAGCAATGTGTCTGTTTTGAATTCACCACTACCGGCCTTGATCCACTTTCCGCAGAAATAATTGGAGTTGCTTTCTCCTGGGAAGCCGGAAAAGGGTTTTATCTGCCTATTCCCGAAGAAAGAACTGCTGCTAAGGATACTTTAGACAAACTGCGCCCCTTCTTTGAATCTGAAACCATTGAAAAAGTAGGCCAGAACCTGAAATATGATATTAAGGTCCTGGCGAAATACGACATCAGTTTCAAAGGACCTTTGTTTGACACTATGCTGGCTCATTACCTTATCAATCCCGATATGCGCCACAGCCTCGATGTGCTTGCTGAAACATACCTTAATTATTCTCCTGTTTTTGTTGAAGAACTATTGGGGAAAGGCAAAAATCAGAAATCGATGCGTGATATTCCCCTGGAGAAACAAACGGAATTCAGTGTGGAAGATGCCGATGTGATCCTGCAGCTAAAACAGCATTTTACACCCGAATTAAAAGAAGCAAAAACAGAGAAACTTTTCAATGAAATTGAAATTCCGCTGGTGAGAGTACTGGCAGATATGGAGCTGGAGGGAATAAGGCTGGATAAAGATTTTCTGGCAAGTCTTTCTGAAGAACTTGAAAAAGATATAATCGAACTCGAGAAAGGCATTTTTGAAACTGCAGGAGAAGAATTTAATATTGGATCTCCAAAGCAGCTGGGAATCATCCTTTTTGAAAAGCTTCGGCTTATCGAAAAGCCAAAAAAAACCAAATCGGGGCAATATTCTACGGGAGAAGAAATCTTATCTGCCCTGGCACCCCAGCACAAGATCGTGCAACAGGTACTGGATTACCGCGGACTCGTTAAACTGAAAAACACCTATATAGATGCTTTACCTATGCAGGTGGATGAAACTACCGGCAGGGTTCATACAGATTATATGCAAACGGTCGCTGCTACAGGAAGGCTTAGTTCCAACAATCCAAACCTGCAAAATATTCCTATCAGGACCGAAAGGGGCAGGCAGGTAAGAAAGGCTTTTGTACCCAGGGACGAAAATCATCTATTGCTGGCTGCAGATTATTCTCAGATAGAACTGCGTATCATAGCTTCCCTTAGCAAGGAAGATAATATGATCAAAGCTTTCAAAGAAGGCCAGGACATCCACATTTCTACCGCGGCCCACGTCTTCAACGTGCCAATAGATGAAGTAACCAGGGAGCAGCGAAGCAACGCCAAGACAGTAAACTTTGGCATTGTATACGGGGTTTCTGCGTTTGGCCTTAGCAACCAGACCAACCTTTCGAGAAGTGAAGCCAAAGAACTTATCGACACCTATTATAAGACTTATCCAAAACTGCGCAACTTCATTAGCGAGCAAATTGATTTTGCACGGGAACACGGGTATGTCCAAACGGTTTTGGGAAGAAGAAGATATTTAAGAGATATCAACTCAAAAAACCAGATGGTGCGGGGTGCGGCCGAAAGAAATGCCGTGAATGCCCCCATTCAGGGAAGTGCCGCAGATATCATCAAGCTGGCCATGATCAATATCCATAAAAAACTAAACGAAGGTAAATACCAGACAAAAATGCTGCTTCAGGTACATGATGAACTGGTGTTCGATGTTTACAAACCTGAACTAGAGGAGATCAAAGGACTGGTGAAAAAAGAAATGGAGAACGCCTTTATAATGGAGGTCCCGCTTGAAGTAGAGTTGGGAGTAGGCCTTAATTGGCTGGAGGCACATTAGATAGACTATAGACGTGAGATCTTAGATGTGAGATTAAACCTTCGAAATTGTACAGGTGCCAGCGGCACGAAAACATCCATAGCCCCGGAATTTATTCCGTGGAAATAAGAGGTGTCAGATTTAAAATGCCGTAGGGACGGCCGATGCTGATATAATATCCTTATTTATTCCTTCATATGAACCGCGGGCTGAGCCCAAGGCAAATCAATCCTGCCAGATTGCATTCTTATATCAAAACAAAAAACCCCTGAAAGTAGGTTTCAGGGGTTCAATCACTGCGGGGGGCAAAAAAAGTCTTATTGTTTTTTGTAGATCATTTCGATCTTTTGGATCTCTGAGGCCACCGTGTTCCCGGGATCGGGAGCTACATAAACAGCAGCATTGGTTTCAGCTTTTGTAAGGGTCACCTTTAAAAATTGAATTCCGTTCTCTGTATAAAGAGAGATCGATCTGGTCTCTGTGTAATCAACATTGTTTACCGTAAAGTTAATGGTAAGGATATTCCCTTCCTCTACACTATAAGTGGCAGAATAATTTTTTGTGGTTTGACAGGAAAACATCCCGGTTGCAGCACTAAAGAATAATCGGGACTGGGTGGTTGTCACATTACCGGTATTTTCAAAATCGAAATACATGGCATCAAAACAATCTGTTTCTTCTAAAAGATCATTGGTGTAATTTCCATCCTGATCAAAATCTACGGTGTCTTCCAAAGAAGACATGGAATACATGTTCCAGATTCCCACCAGATCTGAGGTCATTATCTGAACATCCTCCCCGCTTGCGGTTCCTGAAACATTCAATTCATTAACGTCGCTGCTCATTTCATCTGCCGAGCATGCAATAAAAAGTGGCGCCATCATAATTCCGGCCACTGCATTAAGTAAAATTTTCTTCATAGGTTAAGTCATTCATTTTGAGGGTACAAATGTAGGAGAGGAAAATTTATTTTAATAATTTTTTAACACTTATTTTCCCATTAGTCGGTATTACATGTATTTCGTCGATAAAATAGACTATTAAGGGAACAAGAACAGGTGGGGAAGCAGGTCAATTCAGGGCAGAATTCCGGAAAGTTAACAGGAGCAAAACCGGAGATTTTCAGCCAAAATGGAGCAGCCTGAAAATCAGATTCTTTTACTCCTCCAAATTAATGATTTGCCATTTGTAATATAAATTTATAATTGTACATTTGCACCCCTGTTTTATGCAGGGAATGGAATGTTTAATTATTAAGTAAATTTAATTAGTGTGGACACATTAAGCTACAAAACAGTTTCTGCCAACAAAGCTACAGTCAATAAGAACTGGGTTGTTGTAGACGCTGAAGGACAAGCCCTTGGCCGCCTTTCATCTATAGTTGCGAAACTACTGAGAGGGAAGTACAAGGCGAATTTTACCCCACACGTTGATTGCGGAGATAACGTAATTGTTATCAATGCTGAAAAGATCAACTTAACAGGAAAGAAATGGGACTCTAAGGAGTACATTCGCCACACCGGCTATCCTGGGGGTCAAAAAAGTTTAACTGCTTCGGAATTATTTGGTAAAGGTCCTGAGAGACTTATCGAAAATGCAGTAAAAGGAATGCTTCCAAAGAACAAACTTGGAGCTGATCTTTTCCGTAACCTAAGAGTTTTTGCGGGATCAACCCATGATCTGGAAGCGCAAAAACCAAAAACTATTAACTTAAACGATCTTAAGTAATGGAAGTTATTCACAAAATTGGCCGTAGAAAAACGGCAGTTGCAAGGGTGTACCTTTCTTCAGGAAGCGGAAACATCACTGTCAACAAAAAAGACGTTCAGGATTACTTCTCTACAAGCACACTTCAGTACAAAGTGAGACAGCCGCTTAACCTTACCGGTAACAACGAGAACTTTGACATCAAAGTCAATGTTTACGGTGGTGGTATCACGGGACAGGCTGAAGCTATTCGCCTTGCATTGTCAAGAGCAATGGTAGAGTTGGATGCTGAGAACAGAACTACTCTTAAGCCTGAAGGCCTGCTTACCAGAGACCCAAGAATGGTTGAACGTAAGAAATTCGGTCAGAAGAAAGCTCGTAAGAAATTCCAGTTCTCTAAACGTTAATATTACCTGGTGCGTAAGGCACCAAAAAGTTCATTTAAACATAAGATTTTTGTTGTTAACCTGAACTGGTTTCAGGGGTTAGTTTAGCATCTAAACGCACAGGGCCGTACTATGAAAGTAGCCACCTGTGGGTTGCTATCTCAACAGAACGTAAACTATTACAAAAATGGCAAACAAAGTAGAAGTAAAAGAATTACTTGATGCAGGTGTACATTTTGGACACCTCACAAGAAGATGGAATCCAAACATGGCTCCCTATATATACATGGAGCGCAACGGGATTCACATCATCAACCTTTATAAGAGTGCTGCTAAAATGCAGGAAGCCGGAGAGGCCCTTGCAAAGATCGCAGCCAGCGGTAGAAAAATACTCTTCGTAGCTACCAAGAAACAGGCAAAGGAAATCGTTGCTGAACAAGCCGAAAGAGCTAACATGCCTTACATCACAGAAAGATGGCCTGGTGGTATGTTGACCAACTTCATCACCATTAGAAAAGCCGTTAAAAAAATGGCCTCTATTGACAGAATGAAGAAAGACGGTACTTTCAACACCCTTTCTAAAAAAGAACGCTTACAAGTAGATCGTTTAAGAGCTAAGTTGGAGAAAAACTTAGGTTCTATTTCTGAAATGAGCCGCCTACCGGGTGCGCTATTCGTGGTAGACATCACTCGTGAACACATCGCGGTTAAAGAAGCTCAAAAATTAAACATTCCAATTTTTGCAATGGTCGACACCAATTCAGATCCAAGAGATGTGGATTATGTGATCCCTGCAAATGATGATGCTTCAAAATCAATCAGCAAAGTTGTTTCTTATGTTGCAGATTCTATAGTAGAAGGATTGTCTGACAGAAAAGCCGGAAAGGATAAAGAGGATTCTAAAGAGGATTCTCCAGCTGAAGACAAGCCGAAAAAAGTTACTAGAGAAAGAAAGCCAAAGTTAGAAACTGAAGTTCCTTCTACAGATCCCCAGGATCAGAAAGATATGAAGGAAGCTCAGGAAGACGTAAAACTGGAGTCTAAAAAAGAGACTTTGGAAAAATCACGTTCTAACGAAGGCGAAGAAGAATAGTAAGACATACAGTTAATCATATGAGTCGTTTAGTTTCTTTCTCCGCAAATTAGCTAAACGACTTATTCATTCAATAAAACATTTAAGACTATGGCTAAAATAACCGCCGCAGAAGTAAATAAATTAAGACAAGCTACCGGTGCCGGTATGATGGATTGTAAAAAGGCACTAGTTGAAGCTGAAGGAGATTACGATAAAGCTATCGAGGTCCTTCGTAAAAAAGGTCAAAAAGTAGCTGCTAACCGTGCCGACAGAGAATCTTCTGAAGGAGTTGCGATCGCTAACGTAAATGCAGACAACAGCAGAGGTGTAATAATATCTCTTAACTGTGAGACAGATTTCGTTGCTAAAAATGACTCTTTCATTCAACTGGCAAAAGATTTTGCAGATCTTGCTATGGATGTCAACTCTAAAGAGGAATTACTTTCAAAGGATTACAAAGGGATCACAGTTCAGGATAAATTGACTGAGCAAACCGGAGTAATTGGTGAGAAGATCGAGATTGGTGACTTCAGAACCCTTGAGGCTCCTTTCGTTGGGTCTTACATCCACGCCGGTAACAAGATCGCTGTTCTTACAGGTCTTTCTGCAAAGACAGCCAACGCTGAAGAGGTAGCCAAGAACGTTTCTATGCAGGCTGCTGCCATGAACCCGGTTGCCCTTAATGAAGAAGGTGTTGACCAGTCTATCATCGAGAAAGAGATCGAGATCGCTAAAGATCAGTTAAGACAGGAAGGTAAGCCTGAAGAAATGTTAGACAATATCGCTAAAGGTAAGATCAAGCGTTTCTTTAAAGACAACACTTTGGTTAACCAGGATTTCATCAAAGACAGCAAAATGTCTGTTGCTGAATACGTGAAGTCTGAAGATGCAAACCTTAAAGTTGTTGCTTTTGAAAGAGTTGCTTTAGGATAATTTCTTCGGAAAAAATCATATTAAAACCCGCTTCTGAAAAGGAGCGGGTTTTTTGTTTGTACTTTAATCAACCCTTTCAGGGTTTGGAACCCCGAAAGGATTAAATCCAGAAAAAGCTCTGGATCTTGATTCTTGAAGCACAGTGGTCTTGAATCTTTTTAAACCGCGCAGCGATCTTGGTTCTTCTTTAAATCCTTTCAAAGACCATGATCACTTCATCACTTTCAGGAGTAGAAAGGTACAGATTACCTATTTTGAACCTTCCCGGTTCGATCTTATTAAAATACAGTTCTGTGGTTCCCTGCTGTCCGGCGAGGCTTAAGAAAATAGCATTTCCGTCAATCCTGTAGGTATAATTTTCCTGGTTACCTTCACCGTCTATCCTGCTCATCAGGTTCTCTGCCGTAAAGATGAGGGTAGTGCGATCTTCCACCGGCGTTACTTCTATCCATTCCCCCCGCAGGTTTTTTTCGACAAGTTCATCACTTCCACAAGAAGTCACCGTAACGAGTATCATTAACAAGAAACCTTTAAAAATAAATACTTTTTTCATAATCCTGTTTTACTTCGGAAACGTCATTTTCCGTTAATAAAAGTATAAAATTCCCGCCTCCCTCCTGGTGGGTACCAATTATATTTTTTGCCGTCTATATCACATTAATAATTTCATTAGTTTTGCACAACCCATTCAAAATTTATACATGCACTACAAAAGGATCTTACTTAAACTTTCAGGAGAAGCCCTTATGGGTAATCGCCAATACGGGATAGATCCCGAACGGCTGGCAGAATACGCAAAGGAGATCCTTGCTGTCACCAGCAAAGGGGTTGAAGTAGCCATAGTTATAGGAGGTGGAAATATCTTTAGAGGTGTGGCAGGAGCCAGTAAGGGAATGGACCGGGTAACCGGAGACCACATGGGAATGCTGGCCACCGTAATTAACGGATTGGCACTCCAATCTGCTCTGGAAGATGCCGGTATTGAGACCCGGTTGCAGTCTGCCATTAAGATCAACGAAGTTGCAGAGCCCTTCATTAGACGTAAAGCCATGCGTCACCTCGAAAAAGGTCGCGTAGTGATCTTTGGCGGAGGTACGGGGAATCCTTACTTCACTACAGATTCTGCAGCAGTCCTGAGGGCCATTGAGATCCAGGCAGATGTGATCCTTAAAGGAACCCGTGTAGACGGAATCTATACGGCAGATCCTGAAAAGGATAAAAAAGCCACTAAATTTGACTTTATTAGCTTTGATGATGTCTTGACAAAAGGACTCAAGGTAATGGATACCACTGCCTTTACCCTAAGCCAGGAGAATAAGTTACCCATCATAGTTTTTGATATGAATAAACCCGGAAATCTTGAAAAAGTGGTAACCGGACAGAACGTAGGGACCAAGGTCAATTTATGATCCCGGTCTGCATTTTGAAAATCAGTTTTTAAATTAGTTTAAAAAAATGAACGACGAAGTAGATTTTATTATTGACAGCACAAATGAGGCCATGCAAAACGCCATTTTGCACCTGGAAAAGCAATTATTGAACATCAGGGCAGGTAAAGCCACCCCGGCCATGCTGGGAAGCGTTCGGGTAGATTACTATGGAAGCCTTACCCCTCTTAACCAGGTAGCCAATGTGAACACCCCCGATGCGCGCACTTTAAGCATCCAGCCGTTCGAAAAGAATATGATCACCGCTATTGAAAAAGGGATCATGCAGGCAAATCTTGGTTTTAATCCCATGAATAATGGTGACAGCGTGATCATCAACGTTCCGCCGCTTACAGAGGAACGCAGGCGTGAACTTGCCAAACAGGCTAAAGCTGAAGCTGAAGATGCTAAAGTAGGTGTACGTAATGACCGAAAAAATGCAAACCAGGAGATCAAAAAACTGGATATTTCTGAAGATCTTACGAAAATAGCCGAAGCAGATATTCAAAAGTTAACCGATACTTACATCGAGAAGATCGAGAAGATCCTGGCCGTTAAAGAAAAAGAGATAATGACCGTGTGATCACTCCAGATCAAATAATCCTAAAGCGGCTCCCGGCCGCTTTTTTTGCACTTAAAAAACAGTTTTTCCGGCCTATTTCTTCCCCTTCGTTTTTCTTGAAAGTGAACAGTCTTTCTTACCTTTGCAGCCTTGATTTCTAACGAATGTCCAAGTTTCTGAGTTTTGAGTTCTGGAATACTGTTGCACGCACCATCCTTCGCAACAGGATCCTAATCCTAATATTGATCTTTCTAATTACCGTCTTCCTTGGTTCCCAATGGAAGAACATGAAATTTTCCTATACCGAAGCAAACCTGCTGCCAGATGATGATGAAATAAATCTGCAGTATCAGCAGTTCCTCGATAAATTTGGCGAAGAAGGAAACCTGATCGTGATGGCGGTCAATGATCCGGCACTTTTCACTCCTGAGAAATTCAGTGCCTGGAACCGGCTTGCTGAACAGCTGAAAGATTTCGAGGCAGTTGATTTCACGATCTCATTAGGTGACCTTAAAAAACTTCAAAAATTTGAAGATCCCGGAAGGTTTGAAATGGTCCCTTTCATTACTGAGCCTAACCCGGACGGTGTAAAGGTAGAAGAATACAGAGAGGAACTATTTGAACGACTTCCTTTTTACGAGGGGCTGGTTTACAGCAAAAAAAGCAATACCGTACAAACGGCCATTTATCTCCATAAAGACATCGTGAATTCAGAGCTTCGGCGTGACTTCGTCGTGGAAGAACTTATTCCGCTGGTAGAGAATTTTGAGAAGGAACAAGGGCTCAATGTGTATGTCTCAGGGATGCCTTACATAAGGACGCTCAATTCCCAGAACATCATAGATGAAATAGGACTCTTCATAGCAGCTGCCCTGCTGGTAACTTCCCTTATCTTCTTCTTTTTCTTCAGGTCTTTCAGGGCTACCATAATTTCGATGGTCACTGTGATTATTGGGGTAATGTGGGCATTTGGGGTACTTGGCCTGCTTCATTACGAAATAACAGTGCTTACCGCTATAATTCCGCCGTTGATCATCGTGATTGGGATACCCAACTGTATCTTCCTGATCAATAAATACCAGCAGGAGATCAAGAAACATGGCAACCAGGCCAAATCCCTGCAGCGGGTAATCACCAAGGTTGGAAATGCCACTTTATTGACCAACCTTACCACTGCTTCAGGTTTCGCAACCTTTATTCTTACTGACAGTACTTTGCTGACAGAATTCGGTATTGTAGCTTCTATTAATATCTTCGCCATCTTCATCCTAAGCCTATTGATCATCCCGATCACTTACAGTTATATGAAGGTTCCGAAGCGAAAACACCTCAAACACCTGAACAAACGGTGGATAGGAGGTTTTGTAGACTGGATGGAACGAATGGTAAGACATCACAGGATCAGCATTTTCATTATTTCAGTCATTCTTCTGGCGGTTAGTATAATTGGCATTTTCAACATCAGGATCTCAGGCAGCCTTTTGGAAGATATGCCGGAATCTGCCGACTTCTTTAAGGATATAGAATTCTTCGAAGATGAATTTGACGGGGTGATGCCCCTGGAGATCCTTATAGATACTCAACGGGAAAAAGGGGTCATGAAGCTCACCACTCTAAAGAAAATGGAACAGCTGCAGGAGCGCCTTTCAGAAGAGGAGGAACTGTCAAAACCTATCTCTGTAGTGAACCTTGTGAAATATTCCAAACAGGCTTATTACAATGGGAACCCAAAATATTATCAATTGCCCACTTCCCAGGAACAGAACTTCATTTTACCCTATGCAAAGGGTCTAGGCGGGGAGGACGGAAATTTGTTGAGCACTTATGTTGACAGTACCGGCCGTTATGCCAGGATGACCACTTTCATGAAAGATATAGGCACAAAAGAGATGGAAAGGATCGAGGAAGACCTGTGGCCACAGATCAATAAGATCTTTCCTGAAGACCGTTATTCGGTCGAGATGACCGGGAAGGCCCTCATTTTTCAGAAAGGGACCAATTACCTGGTGAAGAACCTGGTGATCTCGCTAAGCCTTGCCATTTTCCTCATCGCTTTGCTTATGGCCTGGATGTTCAAATCCTGGCGAATGATCCTGATCTCCCTGGTACCTAACCTATTACCCTTACTGGTTACTGCGGGGATGATGGGCTTCCTGGGGGTACCCATCAAACCCTCTACCATCCTGGTATTCAGTATTGCTTTTGGGATCTCTGTAGACGACACCATACATTTCCTGGCTAAATATAGACAGGAGCTCAAGGCCAACAACTGGAAGATAAAACGCTCTGTTTATGCCGCTCTTCGGGAAACAGGAGTAAGTATGTTCTATACCTCTATCGTGCTCTTCTTCGGATTCTCGGTTTTTATGATCAGTAGTTTTGGAGGTACCGTGGCACTGGGAGGACTGGTTTCGGCCACCTTACTGTTTGCCATGCTCTCCAACCTGTTATTGCTGCCCGCCCTGCTTCTTTCCCTGGAGAAGGAAATTGCAAATAAGGAAGTTCTTAAAGAGCCAGCCATTGATATTATATCCGAAGAAGATTCCTTTCCTGAAGATGAGGAAGAAGAAGATCCCAAAAAATAGTAAAAAAGGTATTTTCCGGAATAATTTTTATAGAATTTTGAAGAACTCATTTACTTGCTAAGCTTCAGGGGAAAAATTATCTTTGTTCCCCAAATTCAAGAAGAAATGATAAAAGGCAAAGTCGCTGAACTTTTAGAGAGTACGCAGTATTTACAGGAAGTAGAGGTCAAAGGATGGGTTCGTTCTTTCCGAAGTAACCGTTTTATTGCCCTAAATGACGGATCTACGATTAACAACATTCAGGCTGTGGTTGATTTTGAGAAGATGAACGAGGCCCTTCTTAAACGTATCACAGTTGGTGCTGCCATAAAAGTGAACGGTACTTTGCAGGAAAGCCTTGGGAGCGGCCAGAAAGTTGAAATACAGGTCTCTTCAGTAGAGATCCTTGGAGATGCAGACCCTGAAGAGGTCAAACTTACTATTCTGTCCCCAAAAAGACATACTCTTGAGAAACTCAGGGAGCAGGCACATTTGAGAGTGCGCACCAATACTTTTGGAGCGGTGATGCGTCTTAGATCTAAATTGTCTTTTGCGGTACACAGT
Organism: Salinimicrobium flavum; assembly: GCF_042684505.1. Classification (NCBI taxonomy): domain Bacteria; kingdom Pseudomonadati; phylum Bacteroidota; class Flavobacteriia; order Flavobacteriales; family Flavobacteriaceae; genus Salinimicrobium; species Salinimicrobium flavum. The sequence goes on along the minus strand of NZ_JBHULT010000006.1, from coordinate 798,423 downwards.
TATTTTCAGCAGAACAATTTCCATTACGTCAATACTCCTATCATTACAGGAAGCGATGCTGAAGGAGCCGGAGAAATGTTCAAGGTGACCGCTTTTGATCTCGACAATGTTCCCAAAACAGAAGATGGAAAAATAGATTTTAAGGAAGATTTCTTCGGAAAGGAGACCAACCTTACGGTTTCGGGTCAACTGGAAGCAGAGACATACGCTTTGGGACTTGGACAGGTTTATACCTTTGGCCCTACCTTTAGAGCCGAAAATTCGAATACTTCCCGCCACCTGGCAGAATTCTGGATGGTAGAGCCCGAAATGGCTTTCTGCGACCTTGCCGGAAATATGGATATCGCCGAAGATTTTATTAAATACGTTCTACGGTACATTTTGGAAAACTGTAAAGATGACCTGGCTTTTCTTGAAGAGCGCCAGGCCAGTGAAGATAAAATGAAACCTGAAGCTGAAAGAAGCCCCATGGGACTTACAGATAAACTAAAGTTTGTCATAGAGAACAATTTCAAAAGGGTAAGTTATACCGAAGCCATCGACATTCTTAAGAACTCTAAACCCAACAAGAAGAAGAAATTCAACTATGTCATAGAAGAATGGGGAGCAGACCTGCAAAGCGAGCACGAAAGGTACCTTGTAGAAAAGCACTTTAAATGCCCCGTAATTCTTTTTGATTACCCTGCTAATATCAAAGCCTTCTACATGCGCCTTAACGAGGATGGAAAAACCGTTAGGGCTATGGATATTCTTTTCCCAGGTATTGGGGAGATCGTTGGAGGGTCCCAAAGGGAAGAAAGGCTTGAGGTGTTAAGAGACAAGATGAAAGCCCTGGATATTGATGAAAAGGAACTCTGGTGGTACCTCGATACCCGTAAATTCGGAACCTGTGTGCACAGTGGATTCGGACTTGGATTTGAGCGCCTGGTGCAATTCGCCACCGGGATGTCTAACATAAGGGATGTTATACCATTCCCCCGCACACCCCAAAACGCCGAATTCTAATTATATGCTGTCCTAAAGTACTCATAAAACAATCTTCAAAGTTTTACGTTTGAAGATTGTTTTTTTATTTTTATAGAAAGCCCTATATATATGCTAAAACAGCAGCTTAATTTAAAATTATCTCAAAAGCTCTCCCCCCAACAGATCCAGTTGATGAAGCTTATACAGCTTCCCACGCAGGCTTTTGAACAGCGGCTTAAACAGGAAATGGAAGAGAATCCCGCTCTTGAAGGGGGGAAGGAAGAAAAAGATGAGTACGAAGACGAGTACGACCAGGATGAATACCAGGATGATGATCCTGGTACAGAATCTATTGAGGCAGAGATCGATGTAGATGAGTATCTGAGTGATGATGAGATCCCCAGCTACCGACTGCAGGCGAACAATTATAGCGCAGATGATGAAGATAAGCATGTACCTTATGCTTCAGGCACCTCTTTCACCCAATATTTAAAGACCCAGCTTAGTACCTTACGCCTTACCGAATCTGAAAAAGAAATTGCAGAATTCCTTGTAGGCAGTGTGGATGAAAGCGGATATATAAGACGTTCTGTTCAGGATATTGTAGATGATCTGGCCTTTACTCAAAACGTGTACACAGATGAAGCAACCGTTGAAAAGGTACTTTCCTATGTGCATGAACTTGATCCTGCAGGGGTTGGTGCGAGAAGCCTGCAGGAATGCCTGTTGATACAGCTTAATAGAAAAGAACCCACCAGGGCAGTTAGCCTGGCAGCAGATATCATCGACAGATCCTTCGACCAGTTCAGTAAAAAGCATTATCAAAAACTGCTTTCCAAACATGATATAACCGAAGATGACCTTCGGGAAGCGATAGATGTAATTGAACATCTCAATCCCAAACCGGGAGGTGCCTACGCAGGCAGTACCCGCCTCGTGGAACACGTGATCCCAGATTTTACCATAAAGATCGTAGATGGGGAACTGGAACTTAGTCTTAACGGGAGGAATGCTCCAGAAATGCATGTATCCAAAGACTACAGTGAAATGTTGAAGGGTTATAAGGCTTCCAAAGAGAAATCAAGAGCCCAGAAAGATGCGGTCATGTTCATCAAACAAAAACTGGATGCTGCGAAATGGTTTATTGAAGCCATAAAGCAGCGACAAACCACTCTTTTTGTAACCATGAGCTCCATCATGAACTACCAGAAGGAATATTTCCTTTCAGGGGATGAACGCAATCTAAAGCCCATGATCCTTAAAGATATTGCAGATGAGATTGATATGGACGTTTCAACCGTTTCCCGGGTGGCAAACAGTAAATATGTAGATACACCTTATGGTACGAAACTTATCAAGGAATTCTTCTCTGAATCTATGAAAAATGACCAGGGGGAAGATGTCTCCACCCGCGAGATCAAGAAAATCCTGGAAATGACCATTGAGGAAGAAAACAAGCGGAAACCCCTTACCGATGAAAAACTGGCCAAGATGCTAAAGGAGAAAGGTTATCCTATTGCACGAAGAACGGTTGCCAAATACCGGGAACAACTAGACATTCCCGTGGCCCGTCTGCGAAAAGAAATTTAATGAAGTTCCTGCTGAAGATCGCTTCCCTCCTGTTTCACCCAATCTGGATGCCTTTAGCAGGTGCTTTGTTGTATTTTCTGGTCTCACCCCGTTTCTTTCCTGCAGAGGTCATTAAAGCCAAGCTAATCGCAATCGCGATCATGACTATCTTTATCCCGGTGGTTTTCTATTATATGATGAAAACCCTGGGCAAAGCCACATCCCATTTGATGATCGAAGTGAGGGAAAGAAAATGGCCCCTAATGTTGCAAACGGTCCTGCTTCTGCTCGTGCTGAAGTTCGTGCTCGATTATTTTGACTATCCCGAACTCTATTTTTTCTTTGCCGGTATTTTCGTTTCCACCTTCATTGCTTTACTCTTTGTTTTCTTCGGAAAAAAGATAAGCCTGCACATGACCGGACTAAGCGGATTGACTGTGTTTATTATTCTGCTAAGCGTTCATTTCAACCTCAATCTTATTTATACCATTAGTTTTCTGGTAGCCGTTACAGGTCTTACCGCCTCTTCGAGATTGCATTATAATGCCCATTCGAACAAAGAGCTTGTACTGGGGATCTTTACGGGGATGTTGCCTCAAATAGCCGCCGCCTTTTTCTGGCTATAAAAGATAGAATATTAGGCCAACCTGGAAGGTCTTAAGGTCAATATTCTCTCCCTCAACAAAAGCTTTATCATCGAAGAAGGAATTCAGGCTATAGTAGAAATGGAAGTTAAAAGTGTTATACCCAAAATTAAAGGTGGCACCGAGCCTGAAGCGGTTAAGTTCGGGTACATCTGTTTGGATTACCGTATTTCCGGGCTGCACAAACTTACTGCGGAAGTAATAGACGTAAGACGGTCTTAGCCCTGTATACACGCGCCAGAACTTATATGACTCAGGGGTGGAGGTTCTCCATCTAAACTGGATGGGTACATCTACAGACTGGGTAGAGAAACGGTTCTTGTCAAACTCTATAACATTCCTGTTAAGGATTTGAAAAATGGTTTCTTCAGAATCAGCCCTCTCACCAATGAAAAGATTATGACCATAGGTATCAATTGACCAGCCAAGACCAATTCCAAGAGCTACATTTCGCCGTTCGTTCAAAGGGAAGTCCCTGATAAAACCGGTATGAAAACCACCGGAAAACTGGGAGCCGGTAATGGCATTGGGGGAACCGGAGAGAATGTTATAAGTAAAACCAAAATAGATCTGATCTTCACGGTAAAGGCTGTCTGGCAAAGATTCTCCTTCCTGAGCGCTCATAAAGAAGGGCAGAAAGAACACCAAAAGATAGAAGAGAGACAATTTTTGGCTCATGAAAAGGTTTTACACAAATATAGAATTTAAGTTGGCGGCAAGCCAAAAAAAAATATCCCCTTTCAACCGCAGTTAAAAGGGGATATCCCGTAGTAATGAAAATCGGATTTTATTCCAGGTTTTGACTTGCTTCCCCTGTTCGGGTAGTATAATTTATCTTAAGTGCCTCTGCTTTTCTCAATTCCTGTTTAATATCAGAAACCAGACCCATATTGGTCTCTTTATCAACTTTAAGGGCAGTGGTAAGATACGGTCTTAATTCTTCCCGCTTGGATTCCCTTTCAGCATAAATAAATTGTTGAATCTCACTAACATCGGCAAAGTTATCGTTTAACTGCACTCTTGCTTCCTTACCAAAGCTGGCACGGTACCTTGCGCTAGGTTTACCGGCATAGATATACATCACCAGGTCCTTCTTGTCAAGCTTTTCAACCTGGTCTGCATAAGGCAATACATTTTGAATTTTCAGAGTGTTTTCCCGCATAACGGTAGCCACCATGAAGAAGAAAAGTAGCATAAATACAATATCGGGTAAGGACGCTGTATTTACCGCAGGTAGCTCACTACTCTTTTTCTTTGTGAATTTAGCCATTTTTAAAGATTTTTCTACGTTTAACTTTTCGGATCTGCTTCAGATAGCTTCTGTGGCCACATGTCCCTGATCTGCTGAATTTGTTCTTTCAGAGTCTCTTTGTTTCCACGGTACCTGGGATCATCATAATCAGCTTCCATTTGATCGAAAGATTTTCCGAATAAACGTTGGGCTGTACGATCCCGAAGGTGGTTGTAAGCAGCTACCAGTTCGTTCTGTACAGCAATATAAGTACCATACTCGGTCTGTCTGTCATTTACAAGCATGATAACAGCTTTGTCGGGATTATCAGAAGAGTTTGGATCCCCTGCTCCCTCACAGTAATCACATGCTTCCTCTCCAACTCCGCCTCCGTTGTCAAGAAATTCGATCGCTGCCTCTCTAAGATCTTTCAGTTCCATTGGATCATCTTCAACAAGCAATTGATTATTCCGGTTAACGATAACCTGAAAAATATTCTTTTGCTTGATCACCGGCGGTTCCACTTCATCTTCCTGTATAGGCGGTAACTTTCTGCTGATCCCGCTATCTGTTTCAATAGTAGTGGTCACCAGGAAGAAAATTAAAAGCAAGAAGGCAATATCGGCCATAGAACCGGCATTTACTTCAGGTGAAGATCGTCTAGCCATAATTTGTTTTTATTTAATAAGTTTTTGTATTCCCGAGAATACCATCAACAGGACTGCGGTTGCTGCAAGGATGTAGAATGTAATCAATCCCGCACTAACCCAGTGCACAGTATTTGCAGAAATCACTTCCCCGTCGTTCATGGTCACCTCAGTACCTCCCGATAATAAATAAGCTATCACGATGACCAAGAGGAATGCACCTACAGCTATAAGGGTTCTTTTAATATTTCCGGAGAACAATCCTTTGATCACAAAGAAAAGTACAAGAAGAACGATTATAGCAAATATCACATACGCCACAATTAAGAATGGGGTTACCACACTCGCCTGAACGGAAGCTGAGCTTTCAATAGCGTCGTCACCGGTCCACAGAACCCTTCCCCAAAGGATGAGTCCTATTACTCCTATAGCGAGCGCTAAATATTTTAAAATTTTATGTATCGTCATAATATAAAGTTCGTCTTGTTAAACTCTTCTTTTGTTCTTGTAAGCTACAAGCATATCGATCAAAGTAATGGAAGCATCTTCCATGTCATTAACGATACGGTCGATCTTAGCGATGATGTAGTTATAAAAGATCTGAAGAATAATAGCCACGATCAATCCAAATACAGTTGTAAGAAGTGCAATTTTAATACCTCCTGCAACAAGTGATGGTTGCATATCTCCGGCTGCCTCAATTTTATCAAAGGCGTCGATCATACCAATTACCGTACCCATGAACCCAAGCATTGGTGCAAGAGCGATGAATAAAGATACCCAGGATACGTTTTTCTCTAACTGTCCCATTTGAACACCACCGTAAGCGATAACCGCTTTTTCGGCAGCTTCTGTACTTTCATCTGCACGGTCGAGACCCTGGTAGTAAATAGATGCAACAGGTCCTTTTGTGTTACGACAAACTTCTTTGGCAGCTTCGATACCACCGGTATTTAAAGCGTCCTCAACATCCTGAGCCAACCTCTTTGTATTGGTGGTAGACATATTAAGGTATATGATTCTTTCAATAGCGATCGCAAGACCCAGGATTAAACATAAAAGTACGATCCCCATGAATCCGGGACCACCTTCAATGAAACGCCTCTTAAGCTCCTGGTGAAATCCTTCACTCTCTTCTTCCATTTCTTCGGAAGCTGCCTGATCTTCATCCTGAACAAAGTTCATCATGGTAGTTGGCAAAGCGTTCACGTTATTTGTCGCGTTAACATTTACGGCTCCGAACACCATAATTGTAGCGATTACCAAAATTGAAAAAAATCTTTTCATTACTTTTTGTCTTAATTAATTAGTTAACGGGTTAAAGATATAAATATTTATTCAAATAAAAACAAATCGCAGAGAGGAAGGGATTCGAACCCTCGATACCCTTTTGGGGTATACACACTTTCCAGGCGTGCGCCTTCGACCACTCGGCCACCTCTCTATTAAGAATAATATACCGCCTTTTTACAACGATCCGCCAAATAACGAAAAAATTTATTAGCTGGTCAAGTACGGGCCTTAATTTTTATGTTATTTCCCCACGCAAGGAGGTTTCGAAAATAGTTTTAAAAACCTTGGGTGAAAGATCCTTTGCGAGTAAGTACATCACTTTTGCCACTGCTGCTTCCGTCGTAATATCCTTGCCGGAAATCACACCTGCCTTTTTTAACTGGGTACTGGTCTCATATTGACCCATTGCCACACTCCCGCCAATACACTGGGTAACATTGACCACCAGTACACCACGTGAGATGGTTTCCTTCACCAGCTCCACGAACCATTCTTCTGTTGGAGCATTCCCACTGCCATAGGTTTCCAGTATAATTCCCCGAAGATCTTCTTTGGCAAAAATGTGCTCGAGCAGAGAACGGTTTATCCCCGGAAAGATCTTTACCAGGGCGATACGATCCTCCAGGCCCCGGTGAAGTTTCATTTTCCTTCTTCGGTTGGGTTTCCATAAGGCAGAATAATTTACCGCCAAATGCACCCCCGATTCTACAAGCGCCGCATAATTCATAGAAGCAAAAGCCTGAAAATGCTCGGCATTGATCTTCGTGGTACGGTTACCCCTGTATAATTTGTATTCAAAATACAATCCCACTTCGGTGATGACCGGCTTGCCGTTCTTTTGAAGTCCGGCGATCTGAATACTGGTAATAAGATTTTCTTTCGCATCTGTTCTCAGATCCCCGATAGGAAGTTGGGAGCCTGTGAAAATGACGGGTTTAGAAAGGTTCTCGAACATGAAACTTAGAGCAGAAGCACTATAAGACATGGTATCACTGCCATGCAGCACTACAAACCCGTCATAGTCTTCATATTTTTCTTCGATAATATCGGCCATCTGCAACCAGAAATCCGGTTTCATATTCGAAGAATCAATGGGTTTAGTGAAACTTATCGTATCGATATTGTGTTCAAGAAGCTTTAACTCTGGTATATTCTGAAGCAACTCATCAAAATTAAAAGCCTTCAACGCCCCCGTCTCAAAATCTTTAATCATACCGATTGTTCCACCGGTATAGATCAATAAGATATTAGAGCTGGTTTTCATTAATGGCTTTTTTGTTGATCACAGGATTGGCGTACATCAAAAGATAACTGTTCACCTCGAGAGCGTTCTTTACATCAATTCTTCGGCTAAGCCGGCGCTCGAACTGTCTCTTCTCCTTTATGGTATAGTGTTGCTCATAACCGTTGTCCCCGTTAAGCAGGTCACAGGCGATATAATTGGCGGGCCACAGTTTATAATTCCTGTGTATTTCTGTGTCAATATAAGAGGTCAATAACTGTAACTGCTCATTAACCGAACCCGACCGTTCCTCCAGCTTGTGCATTTCATCGGCACTTATGGGTTTCCCTGCACTTATATGGATGCGGCCTTTGTTGCCGAGTGCCCCTTTCAGGATTGATTTGAAATCCTCATTGGCAGACTTGATGTAGATCGTCTCCATTCTTTTAGCAAGGACTTCAGGCATTTTTAAAACATCTGTAGGATCAAACTCATAGGAAATGGAAACCGGCACGATCTTCAAATTAGAAAGATACTGCAGAACGGTCTTGTCATTTTTCGCCATGCCCAGCATCTTAAGAACTCCTTGCTGGGTATGGTCATTTCCATCTTTGGTCCTTCCTTCCCGCTGGGCCATCCACACCGATCTTTTTTCCTTAAGCAACAGCATTTTGATATATTCGGAAAGTTTCTGGGAACTCTTAAGCATTTCCCTTGGCCCCAGCCCCCTTTTCACCAGAAAATTACGGTTAAGCCTGGAAAGAGCCAGCAGAAACGGCTTTTGCACAAGATTGTCGCCAATGGCTGAAGCTGTCATCTTAAGATCTGACTCGTAGAGCACGCAGTTTAGCAGCGAAGTATCCAGAACGATATCCCTGTGATTGGAGATATACATATAAGCCTCGTCTTTCTTTAAATTATCGAACCCCGAATACGACAAGCCTTCAGAACTTTTTTCAAGCACCTTTTGAACGGTGAGGTAGATGACATGGGTCTGGAAATCCCGGATAGAGTGACAGGCAAGAACCTTCTTTTCTATTTCAGCAAAAGCAATATCCGGAAAAGTGAATTGCAGGAGTGCTTTTATCATAGGATGTTTCACATAATCCTTTAGTGCCTGCTGCACTTCATCATCATTATAAAACCGAATATCATCGTAATTTGTCACTGTTTTTAGCTTAAGGTTAGCAAAAGAACAAAATTAAATAGAATTTTTTCCCTCATATTCCAAATATCTCTTTGGAAGTAGCGGTTGTAACGGATGCAACTTCTTCTTTAGAAAGATCGTAAATCTCAGCCACTTTTTTAAGCACTTCGACTACATACAGACTTTCATTTCTCTTTCCACGGTAAGGCACTGGAGCCAGGTAAGGGGCATCTGTCTCCAGAACGATCTCCTGCAATGGGATCTGTTTTAAGAACCTGTCGATCTTACCATTCTTAAAGGTCACCACTCCTCCTATTCCCAGTTTCATATTATAGGAAAGTGCTTTGATAGCTTGCTCATAGTCACCGGTAAAACAGTGAAAGATCCCAAAAAGACCTTCTCCTTTTTCCTCTTCCAGCACTTCGAAAACCTCATCAAAAGCATCACGACAGTGAATGACTATGGGAAGTCTGTACTTTTTAGCCAATTTTATCTGAGTTTTGAAAGCGTCCTGCTGAATACCAAGTGTTGATTTGTCCCAATACAGGTCAACCCCGGTTTCTCCCACGGCATAATATTTTCTTCTGGCAAGTTCTTCTTCCACGAACTTAAGTTCTTCCCTGTAATTCTCCTTTACATGCGTGGGATGGAGACCGGTCATTAAAAAAACATTTTCGGGAAATTTCTTTTCAAGATCAAACATTGCCTCTGCATAAGTGGAGTCTATTGCCGGAATAAAAAAACGGGTAACATTGGCATTGATCGCACGTTTTATCATTTCCTCCCGGTCTTCTTCAAAAGCTTCACTATAAAGGTGAGTATGAGTATCTGTTATTGTCATAATTGCAAAAATAATTTATTTTATACACCTATCTTTGCCAAAAAGAAAAAGAATGGCATCTCTGAAAAAGTTTTTAAAGGAAAAGGGCTACAAGAGGATCCCCCTCACCTACACCGCTACCCAACACCTTGAAATAAAGGCCAGGATCAATAAAATTGAAGGCAATTTTATACTTGACACCGGGGCTTCAAGCTCCTGTGTTGGATTCGAGGCTGTTTCCCACTTTAAACTTTTAGCTGAAGACAGTGATGTGAAAGCAGCCGGAGCGGGTGCTACCAACATGCTAACCCAGATCGCGCAAAAAAATGTGATCGAAATAAAGGGCTGGAAAAAGAAAAAGGTGGACCTGGTTCTTTTTGATCTGAAACATGTCAATGATGCCCTTGTAAAGCACAAAGCCGAAAAGGTACAGGGAATCATTGGTGCAGACATCCTTAAAAAAGGAAAAGCAATCATTGACTACAAGTCGATGAGCCTGTTCCTTAAGTAATTTTTAACTTCAAAAATGGGGGCTTTCCCCCATTTCATTCTCTTCATAGTTTTTGGAACTTAGGTAAACCCTAAAAAATCTAAAGCTATGGACTCATTTAACCACGACCACCAAACTCCTGTTTTACCTGTTATTGTTGCTTTAGCAGTCATTGCCGTGATCCTGCTAAACATTTATACTTTGATAAACTTCTAAAAAACAAAAAGGCAACGATCCCGGGATCGTTGCCTTTAATATTTCCGGAGCCGTTGAACTTATAGTTCCAACGCCCGTTTAACATCATTATCCATCAACAGCTCTTCAGGATTTTCAAGTGCTTCTTTAACAGCTACCAAAAACCCAACAGATTCTTTTCCGTCAATGATCCTGTGATCATAGGAAAGTGCCACATACATAATAGGCCGTATCTCCACATGCCCGTCTATAGCCACCGGTCTTTCCACGATGTTGTGCATTCCAAGAATACCACTTTGAGGAGGATTGATAATTGGGGTTGACAACATAGATCCAAAAACACCACCATTGGAAATGGTAAAAGTACCTCCGGTCATTTCATCAACCGTGATCTGTCCGTCACGGGCCCTTATAGCCAGGCGCTTCACCTCAGCTTCCACTCCGCGGAAGCTCATATTCTCAACATTTCTCATTACCGGTACCATCAGCCCTTTTGGTCCTGAAACGGCAATACTAATATCTTTGTAGTCGTACTTGATCTGGTAGTCCCCGTCTATCATGGAGTTTACATCAGGATACAGGTCCAAGGCCCTAACTATGGCCAGGGTAAAAAAGGACATAAAGCCTAAACTTACTCCATGCCTGTCTTTGAATTCCTCTTTATATTGTTTTCTCAATGAGAAGATGGCCGACATGTCTACCTCATTAAAGGTAGTTAGCATGGCAGTTTGGTTCTTTGCTTCCACCAAACGCTCAGCAACCTTGCGACGCAACATTGACATTTTCTTTCGGGATTCCCCACGTTTACCTTTTCCAGGTGTACCCATAGAAGGACGCGCATTTACTGCGTCATCCTTGGTGATCCTGCCTTCACGGCCGGTACCCGTCACAGATTTCGCATCCATTCCTTTTTCATCCAGGATCTTTTTTGCAGCCGGTGATGGGCTTCCGGTTGCATAGGTTTCCTGTTTTTTGGAAGACGTACTTGATTTGGAAGGAGTTTCAGCTTTTTCTCCTGTCTTTTCAGAAGTGGGTTCTTCCTCCTTTGCAGAAGTTGTCTCTTTGCTTTCCTTTTCTATTTCGGCAGCTTTTTCTTCTTTTTTATCACCTCCCGGCTTTGGAGCATCGGTGTCGATCAAACAAACCACTTCCCCTACCGCAACGGCATCACCTTCTTCTGCTTTAAGGGTAATGATCCCGCTCGCTTCCGCAGGAAGTTCAAGGGTTGCTTTATCACTGTCAATTTCGGCAATTGCCTGATCTTTTTCAACGTAATCTCCGTCTTCAACCAACCATTGAGCTATTTCAACTTCGGTTATGGATTCTCCCGGAGAAGGGACTTTCATTTCTAAAGCCATGATTTCTTCTTTTTATTTTTAGTGTTCCCGGATCAAATGGATTCCGGGGGAAATATATTGATTATTAGTTATCTTTTTAAACCGGATTTTCGGTGGTTTTGTCAAAAACAGATTCAAGTACCTTTTCATGACGTTTCTTAAATCTTACTGAACTACCCGCGGCCGGTGAACCATAGAATTTACGGCTACAAACCCTGAAAGATTTGGCTTCCTCCATATGTAGCAACAGGTGCCCGTAAGCTCCCATGTTTCTTGGTTCTTCCTGTGCCCAGACAATATCGTCGGCATTTTTGTATTTGCTCATCACCTCTTTGATCTGCCCTGTTGGCAGAGGGAACAACTGTTCGATCCTTACCAGCGCTACATCATCCCGGTCCTTTTCTTCCCGGCGTTCCAGGAGGTCATAGTAGAACTTCCCGGTACAGAACACCAAAGATTTTACCTTTTCAGGAGATGCTGTTGGATCATCGAGCAGGGGCTGGAAAGTTCCGTTTGCAAACTCTTCTTTGGTAGAAACGACCTTAGGATGTCTCAGTAAACTTTTCGGGGTAAAAACGATCAAAGGTTTTCGGTATTTCACCTTCATTTGTCTTCTCAGCAGGTGAAACATGTTAGCCGGTGTGGTAACATCTGCCACGAACATATTGTCTTTAGCACATAGCTGGAGGTATCTCTCCATACGTCCCGAAGAATGCTCGGCTCCCTGGCCTTCGTACCCGTGGGGCAGCAACATAACAAGACCGTTTTGCAGTTTCCACTTATCTTCGGCGGCAGAGATGTACTGGTCGATCATGATCTGGGCGCCATTGCTGAAATCCCCGAACTGGGCCTCCCAAATGGTAAGGCAGTTGGGGCTCGCCATGGCATAACCGTAATCGAATCCAACCACCCCATATTCTGAAAGTAATGAGTTATAAATCTGGAAATCGCAGGAAGTCCCTTCATTAAAGTCACATACTGCTCCTTCTATTTGGTTGAGAAGAATGATCTCCTCCTCACTATCTTCAACTTTAACCACGGCATGCCGGTGGGAAAAAGTTCCCCTTTCCACATCCTGCCCGCTCATTCTCACGTAATAGCCTTCTTTTAAGAGGGTTCCGTAGGCAAGCAATTCGGCCATACCCCAGTCCAGACTATTACTTTCAAAGAACATGTTATGACGCAACTCCACGATCTTTTTGATCTTTCGCATGAACTTCTTGTCTTCAGGAAGTTGGGAAATAGCCTCCGCAACCTCGGTAAGGATCTTCATGTCAACCGTGGTATCTACTTTTTCCATCATCCGGGTCTCGTCAACATGCTCAAAACCTTCCCATTCATCCTGCATAAAAGGAGTAATCACTGTAGTTTCTTCCTGACGTGAAAGATCAAGGTTCTCTTCCAGTTTCTTTTTGTACTCTTCTTCGAGCGCTTTTACGTGACCATCTTCTATTATACCCTGCGACTTCAGCTTTTCGGCATAAATGTCACGCGGATTTTTATGGGCTCCAATCGCTTTATAAAGTTTAGGCTGGGTAAATCTTGGTTCATCACCTTCATTGTGGCCATACTTCCTGTAACCCAGAAGATCAATGAAAACATCCCTTCCAAAGGTCATTCTGAAATCAAGCGCAAAAAGTACTGAGTGTACCACAGCCTCGGGATCATCTGCATTTACATGTAGTACAGGTGAAAGTGTGACCTTGGCCACATCTGTACAATAAGTTGATGAGCGGCCGTCAAGATAATTGGTCGTAAAACCTACCTGGTTATTCACTACAATGTGAATGGTACCTCCGGTCTTGTAGCCATCAAGCTGCGCCATCTGTACGATCTCATAAACGATACCCTGTCCTGCAATAGCAGCATCACCGTGAACGATGATAGGCAACACCTGTGAAAAATTTTCCCTGTAACGACGATCCTGCTTTCCTCGTGCTATCCCTTCAACCACGGCTCCTACTGCCTCAAGATGTGAAGGGTTGGGTGCGATATTGATGTTGATCTCTTTGCCGTTATCGGTTTTGCGGCAGGCGGTCCATCCAAGATGGTATTTCACGTCCCCGTCAAAAATATCCTGCTCATAATCTTTTCCGTCGAACTCACTAAAAATATCTTTAGTGCTTTTTCCGAATATATTAGTAAGAGTGTTCAGTCTTCCACGATGGGCCATTCCCATCACGAAATCCTTCACTCCCATATCTGCAGCTTTTTCTATGATTGCATCAAGAGCCGGAATAAGACTTTCCCCTCCTTCCAGAGAAAACCGTTTCTGCCCTACATATTTTGTATGCAAAAAGTTTTCAAAGGAAACGGCCTCATTAAGCTTTTTAAGAATATGTTTTTTCTGATCAGGATTGAAGTCAGGCTGATTCTCGTTGATATTCAGTTTGCTCTGGATCCACTGGATCTCTTCAGGTTTCCTGATATACATATATTCTATCCCGATCGAATCACAATACACCTTCTCGAGGTGGATGATGATCTGCTTCAGGGTAGCGGGACCTATCCCCAGGATCTCCCCCGCATTAAAGGTGATATCAAGATCCCTTTCCTCCAAACCAAAGTTGGAAATATCCAGGGTAGGGCTATATTTTCTGCGCTCACGCACAGGGTTGGTCCTGGTAAACAAGTGGCCCCTGGTACGGTAACCATCTATAAGATTTACAACCTGGAATTCTTTTTTTACAGACTCAGGTATTTCAACCGGCTCCCCCTGCTTTTGAACTTCAACATAAGTAGACTGGCCATTTGACGAACTTTCGACACCAAAATCGAAACCCTGAAAAAATGCTCTCCAGCTGGGCTCTACACTATCGGGAAATTGTAAATATTGATCATATAGTTCAGCAAAATATGCTGTATGTGCGGCATTTAAAAATGAAAATTTATCCATAAGGTGAAACTACTGTTCCTATTTTTTAAAACTCTACAAAAGTACAATTTTTAAAAAAGATAGGTAGAAGCAATTCGTATATTTATCCTTCAACTTAGAATATATTTAACAACATGAACCTTCAAATTAGCAATAAAACTTTTATTTCATTTTTTATCCTGTTCCTCTTAAGTGCTCATAATTACATTTTTGCACAAGAAACTGCTGAAAACAGGTTTATGGACAATGTCAGGTTGGGAGGTAGCCTGGGAGTGAATTTTGGGGACGGGTACTTTAGCGGTTACCTCGCGCCTAAAGCCATCTATGACTTCAACCTTTTTGCCTCTGCCGGGATTGGTACTGCCGGCACTTACACTAATGCATCCAACTATTCGGCCTACTCCCTTAACCTGGGTCTTATAGGCCTTTTCAGGCCGTTGCAGGGACTGGAATTTTCTACGGAACTGGAGGAGAATTATGTCTCAAGGGAACTCGAGCTGGAAGGTGGAAATATTACAGATTCTTATTGGTATCCCGCTCTTTTTCTGGGAATTGGTTATACTACGGGCAATGTCACCGCCGGAATTAGATATGACGTTCTATATGACGAAGAAAAAAGTATCTATGGTAATGCGATGATGCCTTTTGTTAGCATCTTCTTCTAATTTACACCTGCCGCTCCATCAGGTTGTGCCCAAAGCTACGCAGTAAAGATTTTTGGCTTTCCTCCACATCGAGTTCTTCCAGCACCCCAAACGCCCGATTGGTATATTTTTCTATTTCATTACGGGTTAGTTCAGCTGCACCACTGCTTTCAAAAAGATTTTTGACGGCCTCTATTTTTGCGGTAGCATCAAGCGGATTAATAGAATAAAGGTGCTCCAGTTGCACCGCAACATTCTCCGCGGCAGCATTTAAAGAGGTAAGGTAAAGGAATGTCTTTTTATTCTCAATGATATCGCCGCCCACCTGTTTTCCGAAGCTTTCAGGATCGCCAAAAGCATCGAGATAATCATCCTGGAGTTGAAAGGCAATGCCCAGCAGTCTACCAAATTCAAAGATCTTCTCCTTATTCTCTTCGGAAGTATTGGCAACAATGGCACCCATTCGAAGAGAAGCCCCAACCAGTACGGCCGTTTTATATTCTATCATCCTGAGATATTCCGGAATGGTGACATCTTCCCGGGTTTCAAAATCCATGTCATACTGCTGCCCCTCACATACCTCAATAGCGGTTTTTGAAAAAAGCCTGGCCAGCTCCCGGAAGGTATCCCCCTCATAATTCTCGAATAACTGATACGCCTTGATCAACATCGCATCCCCGGAAAGAATCCCGGTATTGATGTCCCACTTTTCATGGACCGTCTTTTTCCCCCTTCTCAAGGGGGCATCATCCATTATATCGTCATGGATAAGGGAAAAATTATGAAAGATCTCTATGGCAAGGGCGGCATCCAGAGCTTTCCTGTAATCTGCACCAAATATCTCTGCCGCCATCAACACCAATACGGGCCTTACACGCTTGCCTCCCAACCCCAGAATATAGACCATGGGATCGTAAAGGTTTTCAGGCTCTTTGGTCTCTACCTTCTGGGAAAGATAGGCTACGAATTCTTCCCGGTACCGGTCTACTGAGTGCATAGAATTGAATTTTCCGGCTAAAATACCAAAACAGGGAGAAACAAAGATTTTTCAGAGACTATAATTTTATAATTAAAAACTATGGAAACTTTAATTGTATTAAAAGTTTCCTTCCGTATCTTTGCGCCCTAAATTTTTTCTCGCAGTGAAGGAGACTATATTAATTAAAGCGGCAGAGATGTTCCTTAACCTCGGCGTTAAGAGTGTCACTATGGACGAGATAGCGGCTGAACTGGGAATCTCCAAAAAGACCATTTACACGCATTTTTCTACCAAAACAAAACTGATAGAAGCCACCGCTTTCTTCATTTTTGAGAAGATCTCTGAAGGTATTGGACAAATAAGGAAAGAGGACAATGATCCTATTGAAGAACTTTATGTGATCAAGGATTTTGCCATGGCACATTTAAGGAACGAGAAATCTTCCCCCCAATACCAGTTACAAAAATATTACCCCAAGATCTTCGTGACGATAAAAGCAAGGCAACAACAGTTAATGGAAACCCAAATAAGGGCCAACCTCGAAAAAGGGATCAGGAAAGGAATTTACAGGAAAGAGCTTCCGCTCGACTTTATAAGTCGGATCTATTTGGTGGGAATGGTAGGAATTAAAGATCGTGATCTTTTTCCTGAAAGTGATTACACCACCAATGACCTTATTGAGAAGCACCTGGAATACCATCTTAGAGCCATTGTAACAGAAAAGGGCCTTGCATTCCTCACAAATTTTTTAAAAACCAACAGTTAGACCATGAAGTACTTCAGCAACCTGATTTTAGGATTATTTTGTGCCGGCTTATTGGCTCAAACACCTGAAGCTCAACAACCGCTTTCCCTTTCGCTGGAAGAGGCCATAGAAATGGGTCTGGAAAATAACTACACTTCGCTTAGATCTGAGAAAGATGTGGAAATTGCCCTTAAACGAAAGTGGGAAATCATTTCGCAGGGACTTCCGCAAATAAGCGGAAATGTAGACTATCAGAATTTCCTTAAACAACCCGTTACCATAATCCCCGGAGAATTGGGTGGGGGGGAACCGGGAACATTCGTCCCGGTAAGATTCGGGACCAAACAAAACCTGGCGGGAACAGCTACCTGGAACCAGCTAATTTTTGACGGCTCCTATATTGTGGGGGTACAGTCTGCCCGAACCCTTTTGCAGATCTCCCGAAATGCCAAAATGAAAACAGATCTCGAGGTACGAAAAGCCGTGATCAATGCCTACGGAAATGTGCTTATGGCCGAGGAAAGTGTAGAGATTCTAAAGAAAAACCTGCAAACCGTCGATAAGAACCTGAACGATACTGAAAAAATCTATGAGAATGGGATGGCCGAAGAGGAGGATGTGGAACAACTGAAGATCACCCGCCTTGGCCTGGAGAACAACCTGAGTCGCAGTAAGCGAATGCGCGATATCTCCTACCAGATGCTCAACATGGTATTAGGCATCCCGGTGGAACAACCGATACAACTAACAGAAGATCTTGATGCCCTTGCCATGCAGTTCTTTGATCTGGAATTACTTCAACAAACCATCCCCGTCGAAGAGAATATCGACGTAAGAATAGCAGAGAATTCAGCCGAAGCAGCGGCCATTTTTGTGAGGCTCGAAAAAGCCAAAGCCCTGCCCATTCTTACCGGTTTTCTCAATTATGGAGCATCGGCTTACAGCGATGATTTCACCTTCTTCAATGATGATCAGAAATATTACGGGCAGTCTATTTTGGGGGTAAACCTCAACATCCCAATCTTTAGCAGTGGTATGCGCAGCTCCCGCACCAGGCAAATGGAACTGGAACATGAACAGGCCCTGCTTGACCTTGATGAAACCAGGAACCAGATCAAACTTGAAATAGAATCGGCAAAGACAAACTACAGGTTCAGCCTTGAAAACTATCAAACCCGGCAGGAAAGTCTGCGACTGGCAGAAAGGATTGAAAATAAAAACCAGATCAAGTTCTTTGAGGGTCTTGCAAGCAGTTTTGAACTCAGTGAAGCTCAAAGGCAACTTTATATCGCCCAGCAAGACCTGCTGGAAGCAATGCTTGAAGTTATCAATGCCAAGGTGGAACTTGAGAATCTTTTGGACACCACTTCCTATTCCGGCAAATAAAAAAATTGAAATTGAAAAAAATGAAAAAAATAAGTCTCGTATTATTCAGCCTCCTTACTCTTTATTCCTGCGGAAATAAAGATACTTCTGTTGAAGATGTCATTGAGAAGGGGAATCTTTCAGAAATAAAAGCTAAAAAAGCTGAACTAAGCAAACAGCAGAGTGATCTTAGTTCTAAGATCGCAAAGCTTGATGAAGCCATAAAACGTCTGGATGCTTCTGAACAATATACATTAGTGTCTGCTATACAGGTGAAAGATTCCCTTTTCAAGCATTATGTAGAACTACCGGGAGATGTGGCGACAGATCAAAATATCATCATCTACCCCGAATATTCGGGAGTACTTTTACAGGTTTTGGTGGAAGAAGGCGAGCAGGTCCAGAAGGGACAGATCCTGGCCAGGATCGATGACGGCGGATTATCAAGCCAGCTGGCCCAACTGGAAACACAGGCTGCTTTGGCCAGGACAACTTTTGAACGCCAGCAACGCCTTTGGGAGCAGAACATTGGCTCTGAGATACAATACCTGGAAGCAAAAAGCAATTTTGAAGCTGTACAGAACTCGGTGGACCAGTTGAAGAGCCAGCTGGGAAAAACAGTGGTACGGGCACCTTTTTCAGGAATGATAGATGAAAAGTTCTCAGACCAGGGCGAAGTAGTAGCCCCGGGACAAAGCAGGCTGTTCAGGCTCATCAACCTTTCTGATATGTATATCACGGCCGCCGTGCCCGAATCTTATTTAGGAAAGATAAAAAAAGGGACTGAAGTTATGGTGGAAATTGCCGCAACCGGAACAGAATTCAGCAGTCAGATAAGTCAGGTAGGGAGTTTTGTAAATCCCAATAACCGAACCTTCGAGATCAAAGTAGATGTTCCAGATAACCGGGAGCGACTGGTAAAGCCTAATCTCATCGCGACCGTTAAACTGAATGATTACACTTCAGAAAATGCCATCACCATTCCTGAAAATACCATTCAGAAAAATGCGGCAGGAGAAAGTGTGGCTTATGTAGTGAAACCCGAAAATGACAGTACAGGGGTTGCGGAAAGAAGGATCCTGGAAACCGGTTTTACCTATGATGAGAAGATCGAAATCCTTTCGGGCATAAAACCAGGGGAACTCCTGATCACCCGGGGAGCGAAAAATATTCATGAAGGAGAAAAGGTTAAGATCTCCAACTAAAACAATAAGATACTACAGTAGGTATGATAAAATTAGATAAGGACTTCAAACTTTCCTCCTGGGCCATTGACAACAGGATGACGGTATATGTGATCATTGCCATTATCATGATTGGCGGTTTGATGTCCTATTACAGTATGCCCCGGGAATCCTTTCCCGAGGTGATCGAAACGAAAATCTACGTGAGCTCGGTCAATCCCGGAAACTCGGCCGAGGATATTGAAAAGTTCATCACAGAACCTTTAGAGGAAGAGTTCAACAATATAGGAGGGGTAAATGAGATTACCTCTACTACCCTTCAGGATTACTCCCTTATTATCGTTCAGTTTGATGAGGATATTTCGGTTGATGCGGCAAAGCAAAAGGTAAAGGACAAGGTTGACCAGGAAAAAGCAGCTACCACCTGGCCTACGATGGATAATGGTGCGAAGGTGGAACCCAATGTTTTTGACCTCAACCTTTCCGAAGAGATGCCCATTCTCAATGTTAACCTTACGGGGGATTTTCCCGTGCAGCAGTTAAAGGAATACGCCGAATACCTGCAGGACAGGATCGAATTGCTACCACAGATCAAGGAAGCCGCTATTCGGGGAGCCGAAGAGAAGGAGGTGGAGATAGCCGTAGATGTTCATAAAATGACGTCTTCAAAAGTGAGTTTTGGAGATATCATTAGTGCCGTTAGCATGGAGAACCAAACCATTTCGGGCGGGAACGTGATCACCGGCGGAATGCAGAAAAACATCAGGATCATAGGAGAGATCTCGAATCCGCGGGAACTGGAAAATGTCATCGTAAAGCGCGAAGAAGGGAACGTCTTTTTGCGTGATATCGCTGAGGTAAGGTTCCAGGAAAAAGAACCCACCACCTTCGCCCGTGAATTCGGGGAGCCGGTGGTGATGCTTGATATCAAGAAACGAAGCGGCAAGAACATGATCGAAGCGATCGAAGATATTAAAAAGATCATCGAGGCCGAACAGGAAACATACCTTCCCGAGAACCTGAAGATCTCCTACTCCAATGACCAGTCTACCACCACAGAGAATATGGTAGATGACCTGGTGAACAACATTATTTTTGGGGTTATCCTGGTGGTTTTGGTACTTATGTTCTTTTTGGGGTTCAGGAATGCTCTCTTTGTTGGTTTCGCAATTCCGTTGTCCATGTTCCTTTCCTTTATCATACTTTCCAGT
The DNA here is from genome assembly GCF_042684505.1 of Salinimicrobium flavum. Lineage (NCBI taxonomy): Bacteria > Pseudomonadati > Bacteroidota > Flavobacteriia > Flavobacteriales > Flavobacteriaceae > Salinimicrobium > Salinimicrobium flavum. The sequence goes on along the minus strand of NZ_JBHULT010000006.1, from coordinate 777,859 downwards.
ATAGGCTTTACCCTTAATACCATGGTGCTCTTCGCACTGGTGATGGGTCTTGGGATGCTGGTAGATAACGGGATCGTGGTGGTTGAGAATGTCTACAGTCTAATGGACCAGGGAGTATCCAGGATCAAGGCCGCCAAACAAGGCGTGGGCGAGATCGCCTGGCCCATCATTGCCTCCACTGCTACTACCCTGGCTGCCTTTTTCCCTTTGGGACTTTGGCCGGGAACTATAGGAAAATTCATGATCTACTTTCCCATAACCTTATCTATCGTACTGGGGTCTTCACTTTTTGTGGCATTGATCATCAACTCCATGCTTACTTCCCAATACATGAAGACAGAGGAAAAAACCCTTTCCAAAAAGAGACTTATTCGAATTAGTGCCATTTTAGGAGGGGTTGGGTTGTTACTGGTCATCGCAGGGTTTATTATGGATATGGGAGCGATGCGTGCTATTGGGAACCTTTCCCTTTTGGCAGCTATCATGCTTTGGGCATACAAATATTTCCTCAGTCCCTGGGTAGATTATTTCCAGTTCAAGGCCCTTAAAAAACTGGAGAAAAAATACGAAGGAACCCTAAGATTTTCCCTGGGGGGCAAAAATGCTTTCCTTGTTTTCTTCGGAACCTTATTATTGCTGATCTTCTCCTTTGTACTGATAGGGATCATACAGCCCAAGGTGCTTTTCTTCCCTGAGAACCAGCCGAACCAAATCATCACCTATATTGAATTTCCTGAAGGCACAGACATTAGAAAGACGAATGAACTCACTAAAAAAGTGGAGGAACAAATCTATGAGGTGATCAAAAAATATGAAGATGAAGACGGCTATAACTTCATGGTTGAGTCGGCGATCTCACAGGTAGGACAGGGGGCCGGAAATCCACAAACAGATGGGGGGCAACAGAACGAGATGCCCCACAAAGGAAAGGTCACTCTCTCCATGCGGGAGTTCAAGGACCGGCGTGGAGTGAGATCCAGCCATGTATTGTCTGAGGTGCGTGATGCTGTTCAGGGATTTCCGGGAGTTTCCATTATTGTAGAGAAAGATGCGGCAGGGCCGCCAACAGGTTACCCTATCAATATGGAGTTACAGGGGGATGATTACGAGAAGATGTTGATCGAAGCCGAAAACCTTCGGGACCATATCAACAGCCTGAACATTGGAGGAATTGAAGAATTGAATATTGATGTCAACAAGTCAAAACCCGAACTCAATGTTACCGTTGACCGTGTTAAGGCAGGGCAGCTGGGGGTATCCACTTCAGCGGTAGGTCAAACCCTGCGACGGGCAATTTACGGGGAGGAAATATCCACCTATAAAGAGGGAGATGAAGATTATGAGATCAACATCAGGTTCAATGAGAATTTCAGGTATGATGAAAATGCACTTTTCAATCAACCAATCACCTTTAAGGATCAAAATACCGGGGAGCTTATACAGGTGCCTATCTCTTCGGTAGCCAGTAAGGAGTTAACCTCAGCCTTTAGTTCTATAAAAAGGAAAGATTTGAAAAGAGTGATCACTCTCTATTCAAACGTTCTGGAAGGATATAACGGAAACGCCATAGTAGAACAACTAAAGAATGAACTGCAGGGTTATGAGCTTCCAAAAGATATAAATCTTATGTTCACGGGAGAACAGGAAGAACAGGCTGAAAACATGTCCTTTCTTTTAAAAGCGCTGCTGATTGGTCTGGGAGGAATACTCCTGATCCTGGTAGCACAGTTCAACTCTATTCCCAAACCTTTAATCATTCTTATGGCCGTTTTCCTTAGTTTGGCGGGAGTGTTCCTGGGAATGGTGATCTTCAGGATGGATTTTATCATCATTATGACCATGATGGGAATTATTTCGCTGGCCGGGATCGTAGTAAATAATGCTATTGTACTGGTAGATTATACCCAGATCATAATTGACCGTAAAAAAGCAGCCCTGGGAATAGACGTACATGATGTCCTGACAAAGGAGCAGTATTTTGAAGCAATCGTAGAGGGCGGAAAATCAAGGCTTAGACCGGTATTGCTAACTGCCATTACGACAGTTCTTGGGCTTATTCCCCTTGCCATAGGCCTGAACATTGACTTTTTTACCCTTTTCACAGATTATGACCCCCAAATATATATGGGTGGGGATAACGTGATCTTCTGGGGGCCATTGGCGTGGACGGTGATCTTTGGTTTGATCTTCGCGACTTTCCTTACCCTTGTGGTAGTGCCCGCTATGCTTTACATAGTGAACAGAGCCAGGGTAAAGTTGCGCAACAGGAGAAGAGCACTTAACTAAATTTCTAATTTTACTTATTTAAGAACCTCCGGAAAGATTCCGGAGGTTTTCTTTTTAAATGGGACTATGGCAGAGTGTTTGAACCCCTAGTACCGAAGTTCAATTAATATTAATTAAAAACTAACGAATGAATACTCTATTAACCATTGATGAACGCAATGCCGTGTTACTTTCAATGGCCAAACTTGTAGAAGAAGAAAGAGAAAGTATTTTAAAAGCAAATAAGATCGACCTCGACAACTATTCCGGAGAAGATCTGGCCATGGAAGACAGGCTAAAAGTAGACAATTCCAAAATTGAAGGAATGGTCCATTCATTAAAACATTTAGCTTCCCAGGATGATCCTGTGGGAGTAGAACGATTCAGCTTTACGCATGAGAACGGGATGCAGGTCTACAACAAGACCGCATCTTTTGGAACGGTGATGATCATATATGAATCAAGACCTGATGTTACGGTTGAAGCTGCGGGTATAGCCTTTAAATCGGGTAACAAGATACTCCTTAAAGGGGGTAAGGAATCGCTTAACTCTAACCTAAGGATCGTAGAACTGTGGCACCGGGCCCTGGAGGAAAACAATGTGTCTCCAAACTGGGTGGAATACCTTCAGTTTGACAGAAAACAAACGCAGGAGTTCCTTGCTAGCCCAAATCAGCAGGTAGACCTTGTAGTGCCAAGAGGCGGGGAGCGACTTATAAAATTTGTAAAAGACAACTCTTCGGCACAGGTGATCGTGAGTGGCCGCGGAAATAATTTTGTCTTTGTAGAAAAGAATGCAGATACAGATATCGCCCTGGACGTGATCCTTAACGGGAAAACCGGGAAGATCTCGGCTTGTAATGCAATAGACAAGGTGCTTATAGATTCGGCACTTCCGAATAAAGAAGAATTTTTGAAGCAACTTCAGAAAGCACTTTCAGACAATAATGTAGAGATCATTGCAGACAAGTCTCTGGAAAATGTAGAAGGAAGTCGTCCTGTGAAGAGTGAAGACGAGTGGTATGAAGAATTCCTGGACTACAAGGCCCTTATTGGGGAAGTAGATTCAGTTTCAGAAGCGATCGCGAAGATCAATAAATATTCAGGAGGCCATTCGGCTTCCATCATCTCCAGAGATGATAAAGCAGCAAAGAAATTTATGGAAACCGTAGACAATGCTGCCGTTTACCACAACGCGTCTACCCGGTTTACAGATGGAGGGCAATTAGGACTCGGTGGGGAGCTCGCCATTAGTACAGATAAACTCCACCAGCGTGGACCAATAGGTCTGCAGCATTTAGTAACCAATAAATGGTATATACACGGAAATGGACAAACTAGATAAAATACTGCAACAGAATAATATCGAAATGGAAACTCCAAAAAGGAAAAAAAGAATACTTCTTAAGTTAGGCTCAAATACCCTAACCAAAGAAACCGACCATATTTCAAGAGGAAAAATTGAAGATATAGGTCGGCAGATCGCTACCCTTAAAGATGATTACGAATTCGTGATCATTAGTTCGGGTGCGGTGGCCGTAGCCAAACAATTTGTGAACCTGGAGCGCAGTGGGGAGAATATTGACGTAAAACAGGCATTAGCCTCTATTGGTCAGCCGCACTTGATGAGGATCTTTCAGGAAAGTTTCAGGGAACTGGGACTCTTAATAGGGCAGTGTTTGCTGTCGCCAAACGACTTTAGCAATGAAGAGTCAAGGCAGAACATTATTAACACGGTTAATGTCCTGGTGGAAAACGATTATATCCCAATCATCAACGAGAATGATACCTCATCTACAGATGCGATCAAATTTGGAGATAATGATAACCTGGCGGCTCAAACCGCAGCTTTACTGAATGTAGACCTGTTTATCATCGCTACTAATACTCATGGGGTTTATAAAAAAGGTACTATAGAAGCCAAAACTCCGGAAACCATTCGTAATGTGAATGATTTGGATGAGCTTAAGAAAGAGGTGATGAGTGGATCGAAATCTGCTCATGGTACCGGCGGAATGGGATCGAAAGTTTCAGCAGCAGAGATCACGCAAAAAGCGAAGATCGAAACCTGGATCGTAAATGGCCTGGATGATAATTTCATCCTGAATTCAATTAATGACAAGGTGCATTTCACCAAAATCCAACATTAGGATCTAAGGGAATATTATAGATAGTAAAGGCTGTGCAGAAATGCGCAGCCTTTTTTTAAGCTAAATTCCAGGGATCTACCTTCCTAAGCTTAAGCATTATCATTTCTGCCTGCCCGGCGTTTCTTCTGCGGCCTCTGCGGAAAACCTTTCAAAATTTATCTGCAAAAATCTGAGAGATGAGCGGGAAACATTTTCCATTAACAATAGTCACCAGCCTTAAGGTCAATGGCTTCATACCCTACTTCATCTTTCGGAACTCATAACCGGGTATTAACCCTGAGTTTATAGTCCTTCTTAAACCCATTCCTGCTCTTCATCAAATTTTTACCATTAACTTTTTCCAATCTAATCCTCAATCCCACCAGTTCTTCTTATTTTTGCCTCTTGAAAAACCGGTAAATATGTACAGAAGTCACACCTGTGGTGAATTAAGGATAGCAGATAAAGATCGCGAAGTCATCCTCTCCGGATGGGTTCAAAAGATAAGGGATAAAGGGTTCATGATCTGGGTTGACCTTCGGGACCGCTATGGGGTTACCCAGCTCATATTTGATGAAGAGCGCACGCCCAAAGAGATGATGAAAACAGCCTCCCGTTTGGGACGTGAGTTCGTCATTCAGGTAACGGGTACGGTGATAGAAAGGGTGTCTAAAAATCCTAATATGCCTACCGGTGATGTAGAGATCCTGGTCTCCAAACTCGATATTTTAAATGCTGCGGAAGTACCTCCTTTCACTATTGAGGATGAAACCGACGGGGGTGAAGACCTGCGAATGAAATACCGCTATCTTGATATCCGTCGGAACCCTGTAAAGAACAAACTGATCTTCAGGAGTAAGGTAGCCATGGAAGTACGGAAATTCCTTTCAGACCAGGGTTTTATCGAAGTCGAAACTCCGGTGCTTATAAAAAGTACGCCCGAAGGTGCCCGTGATTTTGTGGTGCCAAGCCGTATGAATGAAGGGCAGTTCTATGCCCTGCCGCAATCCCCGCAAACCTTCAAGCAATTACTGATGGTGGGTGGTATGGATAAATATTTCCAGATCGTAAAATGTTTTAGGGATGAAGACCTGCGGGCAGACAGGCAGCCTGAGTTCACACAGATCGACTGTGAAATGGCTTTCGTGGAACAGGAGGACATCCTGAATATTTTTGAAGATTTCACTACACACATCATTAAAGCCGTAAAAGGAGTGGAAGTAAAGGAATTTCCAAGAATGACCTATGCTGAAGCCATGCAGAAGTACGGTAATGACAAACCCGATATCAGGTTTGGAATGGAGTTTGGCGAACTGAACGATCTTGCGAAAGACAAAGGTTTCAACGTCTTTGATCAGCAGGAACTGGTAGTGGGAATCGCTGTTCCTGGAGCCGCGTCTTTCACCCGGAAAGAGATCGATAAATTGATCGAGTGGGTAAAACGACCACAAGTAGGGGCCAACGGAATGGTTTGGGTGAAATACAATGAAGACGGAAGCCTGAAATCTTCTGTTGATAAATTCTATTCAGAAGAAGACTTTAAGGCCTGGGCAGAAAGAACAGGAGCCAAAACCGGAGATCTTATCCTGGTGATGGCCGGGGATGCCGATAAAACCAGAACACAGTTAAGTTCCCTGCGCATGCATTTAGGGAACGAAATGGGGTTGCGAAAAGCAGACGAATTCGCCCCATTATGGGTAGTAGATTTCCCTCTGCTGGAATGGGATGAGGAAACCAACCGTTACCATGCCATGCACCACCCGTTCACCTCTCCAAAACCTGAGGACATCAAACTTTTGGACACAGAGCCGGGAAAAGTACGGGCAAACGCCTATGACCTTGTGTTGAACGGAAATGAAATTGGCGGGGGTTCTATCAGGATCCATGATGAAGGAACCCAGTCCATGATGTTCAAGCAGCTGGGCTTTACCCCCGAGGAAGCAAAAGCTCAATTCGGTTTCCTTATGGATGCCTTTAAATATGGAGCCCCACCTCACGGAGGGATCGCATTCGGTTTCGACAGGTTGGTTGCAATTTTAGGCGGACAGGAAACTATAAGGGATTACATTGCCTTTCCAAAGAACAATGCAGGGCGGGATGTGATGATAGATGCTCCTTCCAAAATTGACGATGAGCAGCTAAAAGAGTTGAATTTAAAGATCACTTCTCAATCATAACCTTAAGATCCTGCCATGCAGGATCTTTTTATTTATCTTAGACCGTATGCCGGGTAAGAAAAAGATAATTGAAGTAACCGTATAATTATGAGTAATATAATTAAAATTATAGCCCTCCTGATAGCCATAGCCATAGCCATTGGTTTTTATTACAGGTTGAATGACAATCTCCCCTTGGGAGACCGCATAATCGGGATTTCGGTACTGGCAAGTACCTTTATCCTCATGCCCCTGTTCCTGTACCATCGCTGGAAAGGAAAAAGATTAAAAGATTACACCCTTTCAGATGAAAATTTGAAAAAAATGAAAGAGAGAAATAAACACTAACTATCACCAAATAAAATTTTTAGAAATAAATAACACTTTCATTAACAACCGTTTCAAATAATCCAGTATGTTTGTACTTTATTAATTATTATTTTTTTTACAATGGAAGGTACAGTTAAATTTTTCAATGAGTCTAAAGGTTACGGATTCATCACAAACGACGAAACAGGAAGAGACATCTTCGTTCACGTTACCGGATTAAATGGGGAAACTCTTAATGAAGGTGACAAAGTGGAGTACGTTGAAGAAGAAGGAAGAAAAGGATTGACCGCAGCTCAGGTGCGTGTTATCAATGGATAATAAAGAGTTCTTATTCGAATTAAAAAGGTCCTGCAATGCAGGACCTTTTTTTATGCTCTAATTTGCCTTTTAGACATGATGTACATCTTTTATTCCTTCAAGCATGGCAGAGGTCATCTTCCTGAGGTCGAATTCAGGTTTCCAGCCCCAATCCTCACGCGCACGGGAGTCATCTATACTTGAAGGCCATGAATCTGCGATCTCCTGCCTGAAATCGGGTGCGTAATCTATCTCGAATTCCGGGATGTGAGCTTTAATTGACTCAGCCAGGGTATGTGGCGTGAAACTAAGGGCTGAGAGGTTATAGGAAGAACGAATCTTCACCGATTTTGCCGGTGCCTCCATGAGACTGATAGTAGCTCTAATAGCGTCATCCATGAACATCATGGGCAGCTCAGCATCTTTCTTTAAAAAGGAGGTGTACTTATGGTTCTTAAGGGCTTCGTGATAGATCTCTATCGCATAATCTGTTGTTCCGCCACCGGGCAGCGTTTTATAGCTGATTAGACCGGGATAGCGTATACTCCTTACATCAACTCCATATTTATTGAAGTAATATTCACACCACCTCTCCCCTGCCTGCTTACTAATTCCATAAACCGTGGAAGGTTCCATAACGGTTGTCTGGGGAGTGTTCTGTTTTGGGGTAGTAGGTCCAAAAACGGCGATACTCGATGGCCAGAAAACTTTTGAAACTTTTTTATCCTTTGCAAGATTCAGAACATGAAAAAGGGATTCCATGTTTAGGGCCCAACCTTTCATTGGGTGTTTCTCTGCAGTGGCACTAAGCATGGCGGCCATTAGGTAGATCTCGTCTACCCCATACTTCTCAACCAATTCTTTTATTTGTTCAAAGCTGGTGGCATCTGCGATCTCAAAAGGGCCGGAAGCCATAAGTTCTTCATTTCCTTCCCTAATATCACTGGCAATTACATTATTCCTTCCAACCTTTTCACGCAGTGCCATGGTAAGTTCTGTGCCTATTTGTCCACAAGCACCAATAATCAATATCTTTGAAGCCATAAGTATGTCAAATTTAAGTTAGGCAAAGATATCTAATTCAGGAAAGGCTGAGAAATTAAGGAGCTGTAAAATCCGTTGGAAAAACAGGGATTTTCTTCTCCTCAAAAATCCGGAGGTCTTCAGTTTTATATGTCACAAAATCATACCTTTAAAAAATGAAAAAAATACTCCTGATATTATCGGTTTCATTGGCTTTCATAAGCTGCCAGGAGAAAACCGCAGACCGGGAACAGAACTCTGAAGCCGGTCGTATGAGTTTTGCCGAAGAAATACAGGTAACCTCAAACAGAAGGGTCAGCCTCCTGCCTGAAGCCCAGACCGAGGTGAGTCAATGGCTGGCTTATATTACGGCTCAAAACGAAATGGAATCCCTGAAGAAGGGCACCGGCAATGATATCCTCGACACTTCAAACAGCCTGTTACAAATCATGGAATCTCTGAATACCACACTTCCAGACACCCTGAGGAGTCCGGCTGTGGAAGCCAGGGCCAATGTGTTGCTTACCAAGGCACACGTCTTGCACCAGCACGCCACAAAAAAAGAAAAGGATGCATCAGAGGTTTTCCAGGTGGCTAATGAGCTCATCGTGGAGTGGGATAATTTTAAACTGCAGCTCAACGAACTTTACCTGAAAGCTCCCGGAGATTTTGAAATGGAACTTGATGAAGAATTTGAAAGAGCCCGTTCAGAGGATACCCTTCCCGCAATGCCTGCCCGGCAATGAGTTTTTTAAAGATCGTGTTTATTCGGCCGGTTTTTTAACATACGATGCAGCCCTTCCGGTGCTAAAGTCAGGCCACCCAGTGCAATCCGTACAGGATAAGACCAAAATCATAACAGGTTGATTAATTAAGAACATGAATAAGGAGCCAGGTAAAACCTCCCAGTCCTACCCCTCCGTGTACGACAGCCAGCCACCTGGGAACATTTTTATGTCTTATATCGCGGGAGAAAAGATATAATCCTGCAATAGCAGCTATGGAGAACACAATGATACTATCCCAGTGCTTATGGTGTCTTGCTGTGGTAAGGGCATAGGTCAATAAAACCAATAACCCAATTACCGCGGCTCCACCATGTGCAAAAACTATGGCCTTAGGGGGTATCTTTTGTTTTAAAACATAACTGAGCAGATAAGCTCCCAGGAAAACAGCAATACATATTAGAACTACAGCAGTTATTAACATGGCTATTCTTTTGATATCATTTTCCTTTTGTCAAGCGGCGAGTAAGCAGGGCCTTCGATCACTTCCCCGGTTGTTTTGAACCTGCTACCGTGGCAGGGGCAGTCCCAAGTCCTTTCTGCATCATTCCAGTCTACGATACAGTCCATGTGAGTACAAACGGCAGAATGGCTGTGAACTTTACCTTCATCATCCCGGTACACCGCCCATTTCTCATTATCTATTTCTATCACCTTGCCTTCCCCGGGTTTTACCTCAGTTAAAGAATCAACTTCACTTTTACCGGGAAGATCTTTAAGGTACTGTTTGGCGACATTGATATTCTCCTTAATAAAGGTTTTGGCAGATTTTATGGGAGTGAACCTGCCGGCATCGTAGGTCTTTGCCCATCTGTTCCCCCTGTCGTTGAGCAGGTCATCAAAGATCATTGCTGAAAGTACCCCGTAGGTAAGTCCGTCTGTAGAGAAACCCGTTGCGACAAAGATATTGTCATCTGCACTTTCACCTATGAATGGTAACCCATCTGAAGGTTTGTAATGCTGTGCTGACCATTTGTAGTCTATGCGGTCAATATCAAAATATTTGCGGGCTTTTTGCTCCAGCCTCTGGAAAAATTTCTCATAATGATCTTCCTGCCCCACCTTGTGGTGGCCTCCCAGTAACAGCAGGTAATTTTCACCGTTTTTACGGTAAACCCGCATAGACTGGTGGTTTTCAGCCTCGGTATCCCAAAAGATCCCGTCAGGGAAATCTCCTGAGCGCAATTTGGCAGCGATAGCATATTCCCGGTAAGGATATAGGGCAGTTTGAAGCGCGTAAATACCTTTGGGGGTATGCGTGGCCATGATCACTTTATTGGCAGTCACTTTTCCTGCCGGGGTAGAAAGTACCAGTTTGTCCCCCTTTTCAATATGGTGCACCGGGGATTGCTCGTAAATGCTGCAATTTCCTGAATTAATATTTTGAGAAAGTCCTTTTACAAAAGCCGCCGGATTAAATTGCGCCTGCCCTTCAACTTTAATCGCCTTACTCACACTGAACGGAAGGGGAAGCTCCTGCAACTCTTCTACCTGCAACCCATAATCTGTTGCTGCCTTGATCTCTTTTTCAATGGTTTCATCCTTTTTATTGGTTTCACTGAAGAGGTACCAGGGCACTCTTTTAAAATCACAATCTATACTGTACTTTCTCACCAGCTCCCCGATGAGGTCAACTGCGGCGGTACGTGATCGCGCCACCTTGCCCGCGGTTTCTTTGTCCCACTTTGACTGTATATGGTGAAGCCGCTTATCTATCATGGAATAGAGGTTCCCCGTTGAATCACCGGTAGTCCCCCCACCTACTTCGCCGCTTTCAAGCACCACTACTTTGCGACCAGAGCGGGCCAGTAGGTACGCACTGGTGATCCCGGTTATTCCACCACCAACAATGGCAATGTCTGTAGTTATGTCACCTTGCAGAGGTGGAAAATTCGATTTTTGAGCAGTGGCTTTCCAGATAGATGTCGTCATAACATGAGCTTTTTACCTAAAATTAAACAATCTAAGAGGGAGCAGCCAAAGCCGTTACGTTAGTATTTTGTTAATCAATGGCTATTTTTTACCTATAATGTAACAGAATGTCAATCAAAACGTCTAAACTTAAAATTGTTTTCATGAGATTTTTAATGTTGTTGGCTTTTTTCATCTTCGGAATATATGCAGTAAATGCACAGGAGGTAAGGGGGCAGGTCCTTGATAGCGGGAATAAACAGCCTATCCCCTATGCGAGCGTGCTTTTTGGTGAAAATCGTGGCGTGGTCACCAATGAAGAAGGCGTTTTTAGTTTTACTGCGGAAAACCCACCATCCTCCCTTAAGATATCTTCTATGGGTTATGAGACGGTAGAGCTGAAGCCCGAAGAGATCATCAATGGCACTGTCTACCTGAAGCCGGCTTCTATTGAGCTCAGGGAAGTCTACCTAAGCAACAAGAACCTGTCGCCAAAAGAGATCATCGCAAAGGTGAAAGAAGAGATCGATAACAACTACGACCTGGACCTCAGCAAAAAAAGGGTCTTTTACCGGGAATCCAATACCAGCTATGTAAAAAAGTTTGACCTGGAGGTGGATAAAAGCACCATTGAAGGAATTGACCAGAACCTTATGGACCAGATCTCCCAAAAGATCCCCAAGGTGTCTGATTCCTATAAGGAGGTGCTGGCTGATCTTTATGGTAATTACGACAGTCAGAAACTGGAGATCATCAAAGCGGCCAACCTTTATGATCCGCAAAGCACCCGCTCCCTGGAAGAACTTACAGACCAATTGGAGATGCATTTCAAACAAAGCCTTAAGGAGAAATCCTACCTCAAAATACGTTCGGGGATCATCGGGGTGAAGGTAGATTCCAAAGAACTTCAGGAGGGACTTGCAGAATCTTCCGCAGAAAAAAAAGAAAAAACCCCGGCCGAAAAGGAGGAAGAGCATGCGAAAGACCAGGAGAACCTTCAGAAGAGAACCACCAAAAAAATAAATTCCCTGTTGGGTAGTATGTTTTGGAAAGAGGATATCACTTTCAACCTTTTTGAGAAGTCCAACAAGTACAATTTCAGCCTGGACGGTTATGCCTGGCTTGATAATTCCACTGTTTATGTGTTGAGCTTTGAGCCAAAGCGAGGGGCAGACTATAAGGGAAAGATCTATGTGAACACCCTGGATTACGGGGTTCACCGCCTGGAATTCAGCAATGTGAAACCGCTTAAGAAATTCAAACTTTTTGGCATAAGTACCGCAGATGACGTACACCGCGGCAAGATGATCTTTGTAAAGGACGTGAATAACAAGTATACCCTTAACTACCTGGAGCAGGAGCGCGGGGAGAGCTTCGGGCTTGACCGGCCGCTCACCATCATTGAAAAGAACAAGCACGTCAAAGGCAGGCGCAAACAAAATGAGCTTGACCTGGACCTTCGTCTAAACATGAGCCAGGTCGAAAAGGTCCAGCTGGTAGTGTATGAGAACCAACCGCTTGATAATGCAGCTTTCCAGGCAATGACAGCATCAGGAAACTTTCAGTATGAGACATTCAGGGTCTATAATCCCAACTTCTGGCAGGGGAACAACATCATGGAACCCAATGCAGCGATCAAAAAATTTACCTCCCTGCAACCTGATGAGCCCGAGGAAGGTGCCCAAAAATAAGATAGGAAAAAGCCTTATAAATGATTTCCTGATTGCGGTGAACTGACGGTTTTCTACATCCTGAAAAAGCGTATCTTAGGCAAAATTTCTAATATGCAGACCCTGAGAATATTATTTATCGCCCTTTTCTTCGGAAATATCGCTCTTGCCCAGACAGAGCAAAAAGAGATCAACAGCCTGCTTAACGACTGGCATGATGCCGCGGCCCGCGCAGACTATGAAGATTACTTTGGCATGATGGCCGAAGAATCTGTTTTCATTGGTACGGACCCAACCGAAAATTGGGAAAAACCTGCTTTCATGGAGTGGTCAAAACCCTATTTTGAGAAGGGAAAAGCCTGGAGCTTTTCTACTCTTGAAAGAAATATTTTCCTTTCTGAAGATGGGGAGATCGGCTGGTTTGATGAATTGCTGGACACCCAGATGGGTATCTGCCGCGGTTCCGGAGTAGTGACCTGGGAAAACGGAAGCTGGAAGATCAGGCATTATGTGCTCTCCATCCAGATCCCCAATGAGAATGTGGATGAGGTTACCCTCCTGAAAAAGGAATTCGACGAGAAATTTATCTCCGGAATAAGATCCCAAAAAGAATAAACCCATCCTAAATTTCTATTTTAAAACAATTAATTTTTAATACTACTATGAAGAGAATGACCAAAACGATCCTCGTTTCTTTGGTAGCAACCGCTGTTGTTACAAGTTGCAAAGATGACAAGGAGATAGCCCAGGCTGATGAAAGCAGGGGGATCAACCTTGCCAATATGGATACCACCGTAACCCCACGTACAGATTTTTTTAGATACGTTAACGGGCGCTGGCTGGATACCAACGAGATCCCCGCCGATAAGACGGTGTGGGGAAGTTTCAATGAATTAAGGGAAAAGACCGATGCCGATGCCCTTGCCCTTCTGGAAAGTGCTTCTACCAGTGAAGACCTTTCGGGTGACCAGGCCAAGGCCGTGTATCTGTACAAGACCATTATGGATACCGTGACCCGTAACGAACAGGGCATCGAACCCATGAGGCCTTACCTTGAAAAGATCGAAGCGATCCAATCCAAAGAAGACCTGCAGCAATACCTTACCGAAATGCATATGTATGGCGGCGGCGGATTCTTTAGCTTTGGCGTAGGCGCAGATGCCAAGAATTCCAATATGAACGCAGCTTATCTTTCTCCGGGAAGATTGGGAATGCCAGACAGGGATTACTACGTCGCTGAAGATGCCGATTCAAAAGAAAAACGTGAAAAATACGAGGCTCATATTACCAGGATGCTTCAGTACCTTGGAGATACCCCTGAAGATGCTGCAAAGAGCGCGAAGACCATCCTTGCTTTGGAGACAAAAATGGCACAGCCAAGGCTTGACAAAGTAGAGCGTCGCGATGCACGTAAAACTTATAACCCTATGACGGTTACCCAACTGCAACAAAAAGTACCCGCAGTAAAATGGGATACCTTCTTTAATGAGATAGGCGCCAAAGAGGTCGACACTATTATCGTGAGCCAGCCAAAATACATGGAAGCCATGCAGACAGTACTTGCCCAAAATAATGTAGAGGCCTGGAAAGAATACCTTAGATGGACCCTGTTCAATAGCGCCGCAGGCCTGTTGACCACAGAGATCGAAAGAGCCAACTGGGAATTCTATGAGCAAACCCTTCGCGGGGCGCAGGAACAACTTCCACGCAACGAACGTGCATTGGCTACCATCAACGGTACCATTGGGGAAGCCCTTGGTAAGCTGTATGTAGAGGAGCATTTCCCGGCAGAAGCCAAAGAAAAGGCTGAAGAAATGATCGCGAATGTGGTCAAAGCCTTTGAGAACAGGATCGACAACCTTAGCTGGATGAGCGACAGCACTAAAGTGAAGGCAAAACAAAAACTAAACACCACTACCATCAAGGTTGGATATCCGGATGAATGGAAGGACTATAGCAGCCTTGTGGTGGAAAAGCCGGAAGACGGCGGATCATACTTCCAGAATATGCTGAATGCCGGCAAATGGAACGTGGAGGAGAACATGGCGAAGCTGGGAGAGCCGGTTGACAAGAGCGAGTGGTTCATGGCCCCGCAAATTGTGAACGCCTATTACAACCCAAGCTATAACGAGATCGTGTTCCCCGCAGCCATTCTGCAGCCACCTTTCTATGATTATAAGGCTGATGCTGCCGTAAATTACGGCGGAATTGGAGCAGTGATAGGTCACGAGATCTCTCACGGTTTCGATGACAGCGGTTCACGCTTTGATGCTGAAGGTAACCTGAACAACTGGTGGTCTGACAAGGATCTTGAGCAGTTCGAAGGTTTGGGCGGAAGACTGGCCGACCAATACAGCGCCATTGAAGTGCTGGATTCAGTTTATATCAACGGAAAATTCACCTTAGGTGAGAACATTGGAGACCTTGGAGGCGTGAATGCCGCCTACGACGGACTTCAGATCCACCTTGAAGAGCACGGAAACCCGGGCGAGATCGACGGCTTTACGCCCGAGCAGCGCTTCTTTATGAGTTGGGCTACCGTTTGGAGAACCAAGATGAGGGAAGAAGCCCTAAGGAACAGGATCAAGACAGATCCACACTCTCCGGGAGAATACAGAGCTTACGTGCCACTCCAGAACATTGATGCTTTCTACGAAGCTTTCAATATTCAACAAGGTGACCCAATGTATGTGAAGCCTGAGAACCGGGTGAAGATCTGGTAAGACTTTCTCCAGTCATTCCGACCCCGAGACTTCGGGAGAGGAATCTTTAATAGAACAAAATTTTTAGGCCCCTCTTTTGGAGGGGTTTTTTTATTTGTAATCTTTAAATTTTTATTTGTAAGAATTTAACATTATATTGAAAGTATCCGGACATTCCCTACCAGGCTTTCTCCCTTCTATGCCTATCCGGAATTGAATATATCTTTTGTTGACCTTCATTATTTTTTCATGAATATCTATTGGTTGACAGGCTTTTTACTAACCAAACTAACAAGCTTTTTATGAAAATAATTGTAAGAAATTTTTTATTCCTTTCCTTCTTTGTTCACTTTTCTTGTTTAGAATCTCAACCTCAACCCAAGACTGAATCTGAGGTAAAACCTCAATCAGACCAGACCTCATTTCCGAATTATTCCTATGGATCTGAACATATCTTCCCATCAGACTCTCTTTTAGTACCTGAGGATGGAGTAGGCCTTCCAGACGGAAATATTCTTGTATCCCATGATGAATATGGTTTGCAACTTATCGGGAAAGACGGTAAACACCGTCCATTCGGTAACATGAGGGAAGCTGGATATACAGACGGCGGGGCTAGAGGGGTTTTTCTGGAAGATGACAAAAAGTATGTCCTTGTATCCTGTATTTATTCCGGCGAATTATTCCGCGTCAATACAGAGACCGAAAAAGCAGAACTTATTTACAATCATCCTTACGGCATCAATAATATTTATCGAGACAGGCGGGGGGACATCTGGATCTCACAGTCTGCAAATAACCAGTCGGGCACAACCGAGGCTTTAGATGCTGCATTTTATCATTCAACTCCTTCAGGCGCAGTTTACAGGTTAAAATCTAATACAGACGGGGCAGAAAAAGAAGTCCGGTTGATGGCAGACAGTCTTTATTTTGCAAATGGAATAACCATGGATGCCGAAGAAGAGCATTTGTTGATTTCAGAATATCGTATGGATAGAATTACAAGTTTTAAGGTAGATCGGGAAGAAGATAAGCTCGTGGAGAAAAAGCCCTATGCATATATCCTGACTCCCGATAATCTTGAAAGAGATAAAAATGGAAATATATGGGTCGCTTCACTTTTGCAGAATAAGATCTTTGCAATCGATAAAATTGACAAAAGCATCCATACCGTCTTTAATGCCCCTGGAGAAATAAATGCGCAAATGCAAATGAAATGGACTGAAAATAATCATCAAGGGAAAACTGTAGGCGAGGCATATCACCCAGATATGTGGAAACCTTTGGCCGATCCTTTAACCGGAATATTCTGGTCCCATGATCGGGAGCAGGTATATTTGACGGGCCTGGGCACACATGTTTTGAAATATGATTATCCATAAAGAAAAAATCAAAGTATAGATATCGGAAAGAATTATGGTTTCAGTTTCTGAAAAGAAAGGACCTGTTTTCCCGTTCAACCTGCAATAATGGATGCGAGATGAAGATCTGTTAATTTCATTTTTAATCTGATTCCCGTAGGGAGAGGAATCTCATATAATACTGAAAGCCTCTTCTTATGAAGGGGCTTTTTTGTTCTTGTAAAAACCTGATTATCAATTAAATTTTATGTTCTATCTTTAAAAGGATCAATCTATTGGAAGCGTGCTAACTATCTTTAGAAAGGTTCGACAGGCCTTATTGACCCGAAATAAATTCACCGCTTACCTGCTGTACGCTGTTGGGGAAATACTCCTTGTGGTCATTGGGATCCTTATCGCTTTACAGATCAATAGCTGGAACCAGGATCGGCAGAATCGAAGGCAGGAGCAGCAAATCCTGTCGCAGCTGTCAAAAGAGTACAGGAGTAACCTCTCTCAGATCGAGGACAAGATAGAAATAAGGAATGAGGTGCTTAATTCCTGCTTCAGTCTGCTGCAATATAAAAAGAAAGATCCGGCCACTATATCTGTTGACAGTCTTGATGCGCATCTTTTCAGGATCTCTATTAGGCCCACCTTTGACCCCGAACTCAGCGTTAGTAATGAATTGATAAATTCGGGTAAACTGTATTTACTGGAGAACCTCGAGCTGAGGAATAAAGTCTCGGCCTTCTCGAGTTCCCTAAGTGAATTAAAGGAAGAGGAAGTGGCCATATTTAATCTGACCGAAGAACGTCTCATCCCATTCCTTACCGAGCATTACCAGGTGGGGCGCATGATGATGGTGCTTCTGGACGATGATGAATTGAGGGCCAAACTTACCATGGGCGCCTTGAAGGAATACGAAAACATGAAGGCCCTGGTGCCCGAGGCCGACTTCAGACCTCTTTTAGAACATCCCGATTTTGAAGATTACCTCTTGCAAATGATCAGTTATACCGCCTATACCAATGAGCAGTCCGAAGGTGTAAAACAAAAGATAAAAGATATCATTGCTACTATTGAAAATGAAATAGATGATTGAAAACTCTTCCTTCGGAAGGGAGAACCAATAAGAATGGCTGATCGTTTCAAAAATAAATACCGCATAAAATCAGCCCGGCTGGAAAACTGGGATTACAGATGGAATGCTGCCTATTTTATTACTATCTGCACTGCCCATAGAAAGCATTATTTTGGCGAGATCATTAAAGGCAAAATGGAATTTTCTCCTGTGGGCATAATTGCAGATATCATGTGGCATGAAATCACTCACCACACTTCACATGTTCAATTGGGAGCTTTTGTGGTGATGCCCAATCACATTCATGGCATCCTCATTTTAAATAATCCTGAAATTCCCATTGAAGATAATGAAAATGGAAATGATCTGAAGAATAAAGAAGGGAAGGAGAAAGATGAGAAGGAGAAAGATGGGAAGGAGAAAGATGGGAAGGAGAATGTACAGACGTTGCATGCAACGTCTCCACAATCTCCACAGGACCTGCAAAATCCCCCAAAAAATCCCCAAATGGCAAAAATATCCCCTAAAGCCAATTCCATTTCCACCATTATAAGATCATATAAATCTGCCACTACCAAACATGCCCATCGACTTGGATATGAATTTGAATGGCAAACCCGTTTTCATGATCATATAATCAGAAATGACATTTCATATTATAATATTTCCAATTATATTAAAAACAATCCGGTGAATTGGAAAGAAGATAACTTCCATTGATCTCTGATTGTCCGGCTTAAAATCTCTTCCCATGCAGGAGACTTTTTTATGGCTTCCCGTAAATCTGTTAAAAAATTAACAGTATATTAGCCGAACCCGCTGCTCCTTCCCTACACCTCGCGGGTAGAATTAGTTGTTATTATCCCATATTGAGGAATAATGATCAATTAAATCAGTATTGATATAACACATCGGCAACAAGCTAAACAAACATGATGAAAAAATTATTTTTTGGAATACTCACAGTATTGTTGGTTTCCTGCGATGAAAAACCACAAGGAGAATTTGAGTTAACGGGCACCACCAGTGGTATTGATAACGGAACTGTACTTTATTTAGATCATGTTTCCACCAATAGCCTTATTGATTCAGCAGTAGTACAAAATAACACTTTCAGTTTCAATACAAGACTAACCAGTTCACCAGATCAGGTTGTGTTGCGCACTAAAGACTATTCTCATTACCGGTTCTTATGGTTAGAGAACAATCCAATGTTATTCAATCAAACTCAATCTGATTTTAGACGGGCAAATGTCACAGGTTCTGAAACTGAAAATCTGGCACAAAATTTACAGAAAGGCCTGGATTCTCTTCCAAGGCAAGAACACCAAAAAAGGGAAATGGAATTTGTAGAAGATAACCCAAACAGTATTGTCAGTGCAAAAATGCTGGCAGTTTATGTTACCACCTGGGGAAAAGAAAAAACAAAAGAATTGTTTGATAATTTTTCTGAAGAGAATAGAAATTCAGAATACGGGAAGAAGATCTCAAAATACATTGAGCTCAATAAAGATCCGGACATTGGAGAACAATTTGCAGACTTTGAAATGAAAGACATAAATGGAAATCTTCAAAAGCTTTCTGATTTAAAGGGAAAAGCTGTACTTCTTGAATTTTGGGCATCCTGGTGTGGTCCCTGTCGAAAGGAAAATCCTAACCTGGTGAAAACCTATGAGGAGTTCAATCCCAAAGGCTTTGAGATTTTCGCAGTCTCATTAGATGAAGACGAAACCAGTTGGAAAAAGGCCGTGGAAACAGATAGCTTAAATTGGGAACACGTGAGTGATCTGGCAGGTAGCGCTAACGAAGCGAAACTTATTTATGGTGTTCACGGTATTCCGGATAACTTTTTAATAAATGAAAAAGGATTTATTATAGGACGCAATTTACGTGGAGAAAAACTCGACGAAAAATTGACAGAACTACTGAAATAAAGGTATTTGAGGCTAAAAACTATCACGTCCCCGGCCACATGCGTTAATCGGGAACGTCGGCAATAACTAATCAGATGAAAAAACAAATTACAATTACACTTCTTGGAGTACTGTTTATTTTTACCTCCTGCGGAACAACTAAAGAAACTGCCATTGCTCAGCCACAAATACTCAGAGACTATAATACATTCCTGATAACTGAAATTTCAAATGATAAAACCTATGGATTGACCCCCGAAAATCCTGTGGAAGTTGGTGGGGTTAAAGATTCTGAAGGCCCCCTGAACGAGAGAAGATATTTGAATGCCCTAACCGGCCCGAATGGGGAAAAAATCTCCTATTTCAGAGCTGGAAGTTGCTGCCCGGTCAATAGTGAGAACGGATTTATGGGAAAGGCTATGTTGGATAACTACAGGGTTTCCTGGGAAAATTCAAAAGATACCGTTTCCATTTTCATCAATATGTACGATTCCGGCAAGTTAAAAGCACCTTTCGGCTTCGGATTAAAAAAATAAAAAAGTGGCACTTGAGGAACCTTGATTTTCCTCAAAGTTGCCTGATTCATTAATACAGTAATTAAAAATCAAATGAAAAAACATCTTCTTCTGGCACTGCTCATAGTTCTTGCCTCCTTTCACAACGCCCACGCCCAAAAAGAGACCGGTTCAAAGGAGCCTTCCGCTGAACAAAAAGCGGAATATTCCGCATTAAAGAATGAGGCCTGGAAGTTATATGAATCCGGAGACTATTTAAGTTCTGCACAGAAATATTCCGAAGCTTTTAAAGCCACGGGAGGAAAAGCCGGTGCTACAGACCGGTACAATGCCGCCTGTTCCTGGGCTTTGGCAAAGGAGATCGACTCCTCTTTCGTCCAGCTATTCAAAGCTGCTGAGGAAGCAAATTACTCCAACTACGGTCATATTACCAGAGACCCGGATCTTGCAGGTTTACATTCAGATAGCAGATGGGAGGAAGTGCTTGAAATAGTGAGGGAAAATAAAGAGAAGAAGGAGGCTCACCTCAATAAACCTTTGGTAGCTATCCTTGATACTATCTATGAAGAAGATCAGGGATTAAGAAGGCAGATTAATGAAGTTGAAGAAAAGTATGGCCGGGAGTCGGCTGAAATGAAGGCGCACTGGAAAACCATTGCTGAAAAGGATTCTGTCAACCTCATAAAGATCCAGGCCATACTTGATGAGCACGGCTGGTTAGGGGAAGATGTCATTGGCAGAAGAGGCAATATGACCCTGTTTTTAGTGATCCAGCATTCGCCCCTGGAAGTACAGGAAAAATACCTTCCCATGATGCGCGAAGCTGTCTCCAAAGGAAATGCAGATGCCTCTGCTTTGGCTTTACTGGAAGACCGGGTGGCTTTAAGAAAAGGAAACCGGCAGATCTACGGAAGCCAGATAGGAAGGGACCAGGTAACGGGGGAATTCTATGTTTCGCCAATGGTAGATCCTGAAAATGTGGATAAAAGACGTGCTGAAGTGGGCCTCGGTCCCATCGCCGATTATATCTCCAACTGGGATATGACCTGGGATGTAGAAAAGCATAAAGAGAGAACTGCCGAACTGGAAGCAGAAAAACTTTAATCAATTGAAGCATACCCATTTCGATTACAAAATAGACTGGCTAATGCTATCGCTGATATTAGTGGCGTTCGGTTTTTATGCTATTTGGCTGTCGTTTCTAAAGTCCGTGTAAAGCTGTTAAAATATTATTAATATATTAGCGAAACCTGCCGCTCCTTCCCTACTTCAGGCGGTAGAAATAAATAGTTTGTTACTTCCATCGCATGGTTGAGTAACATCAAAACTAATTTTGGCATAATAGCCCGCCAGCCTTAGAAAAATGAAAAAAGCACTTAAAATTTTCGGATCGTTCATTCTCTTATTGATCCTGGTCTTAGTTGGTACAGGTTTTTACTTCTATCAAACCGATCCTATGATAAAAGCCATGGTGAATAATGATGAATCCAGGCTTTATTATTATCCGGTAAAGGAGATGGATAGTATGGATGATCTTCAATATTCGGAAACTGTTCTCACAGTAGAAGATTCCCTGGATATATACACTTACTATTTTCCATCGGCAACAATAGAACCTAAAGGAAACATTTTCTTACTTCATGGTGCAGGGGGAAATGTGAGTAAATATAAATCTTTGATTATACCGCTTGTCGAAAATGGGTACGGAGTCTATGCTGTGGATTGGCGGGGCTACGGAAAATCTGGTGGAAGGCCGAACTACAAAGGGGTCTTAAAAGATACTGAGGCTGGTTTTAAGGACTTCCTAAGCCGAACCCGGGCAGACAGTCTTAAAACAATAGTTTACGGCTTGTCCCTTGGTGGGCAACTTGCCGTAAAGATCACCAGGGATAATCAAACCAAAGTAGACGCACTGGTTCTCGACGGAAGTATACAATCTGCTCAACAGATGGCGATTGATTATGCACCCATGGATTTCCTCAAAGAGAAAACCAGGGACCACCCCGGGAACTTCAATCAGGATTATGTAGCACTCGAAGATATCAGGGCCATTAAGGATATTCCAAAATTGATCATTCACAGCAAGGTAGATCGGGATGTGTCCTTTAAACAAGGACAGAACCTATTTGAAGCTGCAAAGGAGCCCAAAGAATTCTGGGAAACTGACACCAAACATATCATGACATTAAGGGAATACCCCGAGGAAACTATTCAGAAAATTGAAGATCTGTTATCAGCGAACCTGCAGAGTCAGTATTGATATAACACCTTACAGCAAATTTTAATCAGAATATTAGTAACCAAACATCAACAATCTAATGAGCTTTAAAAAATTTCTAATCGTACTAATTTTGATAATACCATTTTATGGCTGTGAAGAGGATAAAGATCCCATAACTCTGGAAGAAACTGAAATCCAGTATAACATCCTGGAAAGCGGAAGTTTTAGAGTATCAGATGATAATACTATAAATGAACAGTATTTGGTTTTTAAAAATCAGGAAGAGTGGTCAGTTTTTTTGAGTCTAATGGAATTTAAAAGTCCTGAAAAAGGTAAAGAATTCGAAAATCTGGATTTTAACTTCACCGATAAAACTTTACTGATAATTACCTCAGAGTATGATTATACTTGTTGTAAAGAGATTAAAATAAACAAAGTTTACAGGAATCAAGGTCAGATTCACGTTACTTTCGAAGTAGACCCATCCACAGAAGCTGAACAAATTACCAGTCAATCCTATCTCCTTTTCGAAGTAAATAAGGCTTAATTTGTATGACGTTTAATGAAATCCTGAAACAACAGCATATCTCGCAGATAGATCAGGATATCAGGTCTAAGCTGAAAAGTCCGCGTTTCTACTCCGCCAACGAATATACAAGACCGTTACGTCTAACGAAGGAAAAACAAAAATGAAAACATTAATTACTTTACTTTTTTTATTGGTAGCCATTAACAGCAATGCTCAATCCACAGACCTTATCGTTGGCGACTGGATCTTTAAAAAAGCATTGAATGAAAATATTGATGAAGCAGGATTAGCTCAGATTAAGGCAGAGGTAATAGACAAATGGAAATTTGTGTTTAAACCCAATGGGGAATTTGAAACCTACATAATGGATGAAAAAGGAACGGGAAAATGGAAATTAACCTCAGATTCTAAGTCTATAGTTTTAACCGGCATGGAGGAAAGTCCCATGGAATTAAAGATTTTAAGCTCCACCGAAAATGAATTAGTTCTGAAACTAGGTTTAGGAGAATTCCTGTTGAAAAAGATTGATAATTAAAACCGGATATTTATGAGACACCTAATGAAAATTCTCGGATTGCTTTTAATAACCATCAGCCTGTCATTTACAAATCCCGATAAAAAAACGGTCATTATTGACGTGGGTCACGGAGGTCATGACGCAGGAAATACTGTCAATGGTATGACTGAAAAAGAAATTGTTTTAAGCATCGCGAAAAAAATCAAAGAGCTGAATACAAATGAGGATCTTGAAATAATCCTCACCAGAAATACAGATCAATTCATTTCCCTGGAAGACAGGGTTAAATTCATTAATTCCTTAGATGCAGATCTTATGATCTCTCTCCATTCAAATGCCCATCAAACCAGCACACCAGGCGGACATCAAATCTTTGTCAGCAATGAAAACAAGATGTCTGAAAGATCTTCTGCAGTAGCAGAAAGCATTAAAAACCTGTTATCAACAAATTATTCAGTCTCTGATATTAAAAATGCAAATTTCCTGGTATTGAAAAACAGCAATTGTCCTGCAGTGATGATCGAGCTGGGATTTCTAACCAATGAAAACGACAGGGAAATTTTAAACAGTGAGGCAGGACAGGATCAAATAGCAAGAACAATTTATCAGGCTCTGGACTAAATACTACCCCGGAATGATAGTAGTAAACAATACCAACTCCAATCTGATAAAAAGGGTTTTAGCCACTTTGGTTGATTATGGGTTATTTTATCTGATCATCTATACTTATTTAATGTTTTTTGGCGAACCAACTCCAGACGGAGGTCAGGAAGTAACCGGACTTTTAACTTTGCCGGTTATTATATTCTGGTTTTTTTACTTCGTCTTTCAGGAAGGATTCTATTCATCTTCTGCAACCCCGGGTCATCAGCTATTTTATTTAAAAGTGGTGCAATTGAATGGCCGTGAAATCGATGTTAAACATTCTCTTAAAAGGCATTTACTGGACCCGATTGACCTATTCTTTTTCGGAATTCCTGCGATTATTGCTATTCAATCCACAGAAAGAAATCAGAGATTGGGAGATCTGTGGGCCGGAACAACTGTAATCAAAATATCGGAAAAAAAAGAAACTGCGGTTGAGGTGGAACCATTGAATAGATAGGCAGGTAGTTCCTGAACCGGAAAAACCTCTTTTACGACTATGGAAAATAAACTTTAAGCTCCTGGCATTTCAAATCAGTAAATATGACAATCATCGCCAAATATATCGTGATCCTTTTCGGGATTTTTCTCATTGGTGCAGGTATTCTAATGCTTTTTAATCCGGCAAAAGCACGGGAGTTTTTGAGAAAGGCAGGAAGCACCAACTTTATCAACTACGCTGAAATAACCATCCGTATGATCCCTGCGGCAGGACTGGTCATCTATGCAGAATTTTCGAAGTATCCTGAAATTTTCAGGGTTCTTGGATGGTTTATGTAACAACCTCTCTCATACTTTATTTTGTGCCTCGAAAAATTCATCACAGATATGCCCTGTGGTGGGCTGACATTCTAACACCAGGATATATCAGGCTGATATCACCATTCTCCATACTTTTTGGCAGTGCCATTATATATCCTGTGCTTTAAAAAATGAGGAAGATGGTAGCCAGTAGGTGTTGGCAGTTCTTGAAAACAAGTCTTAATTGGCGAGATGTATTTTTTCTAATATGAATTCTATGACCCGAAACCTTTTTCTCCTGTTCACTTTCTTATCGTTCCAGCTACTGCAATCCCAGGAGATCAAAACACATTCATTATTGCCTCCTGAATCACAGGATCATTCAGATCTTCATTTTCTGAAAGAAGAATTGGAAGGGAAGCAATTGGTGATGTTGGGAGAGTTGACCCACATGTACGGCAATATCTTCGAAATGAAGACCAGGGTAATAGAATATCTGCATAAGGAACTTGGATATATCACAATTGCCATGGAATCTTCAATGTACGACTTGTGGCTGATGAATTCTGAACATGTGGAATTTGATCCGGAAGCTTTCAATGAGGCTGTTTTTAATGTTTGGTCCAATACTTCCGAGTTCCAGAGACTTGTGAACTACATAGAACAAAATGATCTTAAGGTCGTAGGTTTTGATTCCCAGATCATAAATAATGTCCCGGAATTCATTGATGGGTTTTTCGAATACTGCGGGGAGCAGAATATCGGGATAAAGCTTGATGAGGACGATATGGGGATCGCCATGGAAGAGGTGCTTGACGAGGTTGAATACTCCGGGGATGACATCACGTTTAAAGCCTTTGAAAAGGAACTGAAACGTATCATTAAGGAGATGCAGGAGCTGGAAGAGACAGAAAGTAATTATTACTGGCTGCAATGCACAAAAGGCATGCTTGCCTCCTCCAGGGATGCTTTCTACAGTAAGGAGATTCCGTACAAATCAGAAATGGCGAATAAGAATCATAACTTCAGGGATGAACAAATGGCCGATAACCTGCTGACCTATCTGGCGAGAAACCCTGATGAGAAAGTGGTGGCCTGGGCAGACAATATTCATGTGGTTAATGACATGTCAAGCGTGAAAGATCCTGTGCTCCGGGAATTCGCTCCCATGGGAAGTCATATTAAGAAGGCGATGGGAGATAAAGTTTACAGTCTCGCTACCATTCACGCGAACGATTCCCTGTTGGAGAATACAACCTGGCATCAAACCCCTGTCTTAAAAGGTTCTTTTGAGGACAGGCTGGCTGCCATCGGGGAACCTTACCTATTTATAAGCTCCTCCCAGGAGGCACTTCGGGAGCCACAGCAGCACCGGCTTTTAAACTTTCAATATTTTTCTGAAGCCCGGATGGATCAGCTGCATGATGGCTATATTTTTCTGCGGAAAGCGACAATCCCGAAGAAAGAGGCTTTTGAGATCATTGTTTCGGAAGAAAAGGAATTCCCGGAAGTTTCTGAAAAACTTTCAGCCGAAGAAAGTGCCGCTTCTGGCATACAGGGTCTTATCGTTGATTCCGAAACCAAACAGCCGATACCATTTGTCAACATCAACCTGAAGGAACAGGGGATCTACAGAATTTCTGATAAGGAGGGTCGTTTTCAGCTTAAAATCCCCCAGGCAACTTCTACAGGCATCCAGGCGAGTATTACCGCCTTGGGTTATGAGTCAAAAGAAATTCCTGTTAATGATCTTAATGGAACCATAACCCTCGTTCCGGCCTTTGAACAGCTGAATGAGGTGGTCTTAAACGGCTTCGGCACTACGCCAAAAAAAGTAATGAAGAGAGTCATAAAGGAGATAGAAAAAAATCATCCCACAGATCCCTTTAATTACAAAAAGTATGGACAGGTGGTATTGTTTCTAAATGATACCCTGCTAAGAGATATTGAATTTGTCACTAAAGAATATTACCAGGGTTACCGGCAAAAGTACTTTCCCGAACAAAAGCTGGAGCAGGTGAAATGGAACCACAGATCCAACAGTGCAAAATCCCCGGAATACTCAACAAGAATGGACATTTTCAGAGGAAATCCAATTCAATTCTCCAGCCTGCTCCATAAAAGGAAATACAAAAAATTTGATCTTGAATTCATCACTTCAGGGAAACCTGAGAATGAAGGACTCTACGTGATAAAATTCAGCACAGACAAGACCAGGTTTGGGTTTACCAACTACTGGTTTCCTTCAACCTATTCGGGAGAAATCTACATTAATAAGAAAGATTTTGCCGTGGTGAAAATGATGGAAAAATGGGAATCCACCCTTCCGGAGGAGAAAATGGAAGACTATAAATACTGGCATGGGGAATATACGGGTGATCTCAAATGGACCCAGGACAGGGTGATTACTTATTCCCAACAGTCGGATGGAAAGTATTATGCCAGTAGTTTTTTTGAAAGAAATTACCATGATAAATTTGATATGCAGGGAGAATTCAGGAATTCTATTTATGAGAAGAATTTCCTTTTATATGATTACAGGTTTGAGAACCTGGAAGTCCTGGTTCGGGAAGACTGGAAAAAGAATGCTGCGCTGGACCGGGTGGAATATGATGAACAGTTCTGGAGTTCTTTTGAAAAGGAGAAAAACCTTCTTCCTTAGTTAACACTTCCCTTTCACAAAAAAATTTAAGTCCTGTTACTGCCGTGGATCAGCGTTCAATTTTGAAAACAAAACTGAAACGAAGTCAAGAAGAAAAGAATCTCAATTTTCGAGGATCTTTTATAATTTAGGATCCGTATGTGGGAATACATTATCATCTGCCTGTTCGCCCTGCTGGCATCAGGGTTAACCTTCTTCTCCGGGTTTGGGCTGGGCACCATCCTTTTGCCGGTTTTCGCGTTGTTCTTTCCCCTGGAAATCTCCATAGCCCTGGTGGCCATCGTGCATTTCCTGAACAATCTTTTCAAGCTCAGCCTCATTGGCAGGAAAGCCAATAAAAAGGTCGTTCTAAAGTTCGGACTTCCGGCCATTCTCGCTGCCTTGGCAGGGGCTTACCTGCTCACCCTGCTGTCTGAAACTGAAGCTTTAACAAGTTATTCCCTGGCAGGAAAGATCTTTTACATCACACCGCTAAAACTGATCATCGCCCTGCTGTTGTTCGTGTTCGCGCTGTTCGATATTGTTCCCAAACTGATGAAGCTGAATTTCGATCCCAGGTACCTGCCCCTTGGCGGGGTACTGAGCGGCTTCTTCGGCGGACTCTCAGGACACCAGGGAGCGTTGCGCACGGCCTTCCTCATAAGGGCAGGGTTGACGAAGGAAGTATTTATAGGCACCGGGATCGTGATTTCTGTATTTATCGACATCTCCAGGCTCACGGTCTATGCTACAGATATCCTGAAAATAAGCTCGGAGATCAATTACTCCCTGCTCATTGCCGCTACTTTATCGGCTTTTGTTGGGGCGGTTCTTGGCAACAAGATTCTGAAGAAAATGACCATAGAGACCCTGCACCGGGCCGTGGGCATTATGCTGCTCCTGTTCTCGGTGCTGCTGGCAGCGGGGATCGTTTAAAAGGTTTCCCGCAGATCACGCAGATCTTCGCAGAACAACTATTCCCCAATCTCTAATTAACCAATCCCCAATAAACCTTTTTGGAGTTTGGAATTTGGTGATTAGAATTTGGAATTTTCTGAAAAGGTTTCCCGCAGATCACGCCGATCTTCGCAGAACAACCATTCTCCAATCCCGATTTAACCAATCCCCAATAAACCTTTTTGGAATTTGGAATTTGGTGCTTAGAATTTGGAATTTTCTCAAAAGGTTTCCCGCAGATCACACAGATCTTCGCAGAACAATTATTCTCCAATCCCTAATTAACCAATCCCCATTTAACCCTTTTGGAATTTGGAAATTGGTGCTTGGAATTTCTTTCCTTGTAGGAAATTAACATTATATTAGCAGGAAGATCCTGCTCCTTCTTCCTACCGCTGTTGCAGGTCAAAAACTCGTCTTATCCCGCCGCTGGGGATGATAAAGACAAGTGAAATATTATATGTAAGACGTTGTGCATAATGTAAACCAAACAAATGGGACACAAACTAACCGAATTAAAAGTTGAAAATTTCAAATCAATTAAATCAGAGGAATTTGATATATCAGATTACACACCAATGGTTGGATATAACAATGCTGGTAAAACTAACATACTCGAATCAATTAAGTGGGTACTTCAAAAAAGCACCTTGAAAATCGGTGATTTTAATAACCCTGAACTTCCAGTCATTGTTACTGCCAAAATAGATGGAATAACAGAAGAATTGCTTGAAAATTTAAATCAAAGTCACAGAAATAGAATAGAACCATTCCTTGACCAAGAAACTCTATCTGTTAGAAGAATACAGCCATTACCTACTTCGTCTGCTGGACAAATAAGACTTGAAGTTCTAAACCCAAAAGTAGAAGATGAGGCTGAAAAATGGCAACCAAATCCAGCTGGAATTGACAACGCCATAAAAGCCTTGTTTCCTGACCCCATTCATATTGGAGCAATGGAAAATTCAGAGGAAGATGTGAGTAAATATAAAACTAGCTCAACAATCGGAAAATTACTTTCAGAAAATTGGTCCGATTGAAGAACAATATGGAGACCAAGTCAGGAATGCTCTTAACGGGCTTAAGGATATTTTAGATGCAGATGGACAACACAGAGCACCTGAACTTACAACTTTTGACGAACAAGTAAATGGTAAACTAGATGCTTTTTTTCCTGATATAAATATTAAGGTTCACGTTCCGACACCAGAATTAAAAGAAGTTTTCACAAAAGGAACAATAAAGGTTTATGAAAACCAAAATGAAATAGGTACAGATGTTTCTGCTTTGGGACATGGAGCACAACGCTCAATCCAAATGACTCTGATAAGACATCTTGCAGACCTAAAAATAAATGAAGGTGAACAGACAACAACGACTTTATTATTAATTGACGAGCCTGAACTCTATTACACCCACAGGCAATTGAGATTTTAAGGGAATCTTTAAAAACATTATCAACTCAAGGTTATCAAATTATATTTTCAACGCATTCACCATTTATGATTACTGAAAAAGATGTTGCTAATACAATTTTGATAAGAAAAAATCAAGAATTAGGCACACATAAAAGAAACTCTCTAAAATCTGCAATACCGACAGTTGAACAAGATGCACAACATCAACTTACACTTATGTTTGCTTTAAGCAATTCAAGTAATATTCTATTTTCTGAAAGAGTAATTCTTGCGGAAGGAAAAACTGAAAATAAACTATTGCCTTTTCTTATAGATACAATATCAAATAGAACTTTAGCTTTAAATAAATGTGCTCTAGTCCAACAAGGAGGTTCAGGTAATACAAAAAAGTCAATGTTAGTTTTGAATGCCATGGATTTACCCTGTAAAGCCATTGTAGACTTGGATTATGCTTTTAAGCACGGAGTTTCAGATGGCTTTTTGCAAGCTAACGACCCTGATATAGCTGCCTGTATCGCTGAATTAGCTTTATTAGCACCTGCAAACGGAATTGTTTTAGATAATGGCTTACCCACAAATAAAAATAGTTCAATGTCGGCAGCAGAAGCTTTTGCATTGTTAGCGCAAAGAGCAAATGTTCAACAAAACATTCTAAATTTGAAGGCAAAATTACAAGCTAAAGGAATTTGGATTTGGACTAAAGGAACAATAGAAAAACATCTAAATATCAATGGAAAAACCGAACAAGCTTGGGCTAGATTCACAAATGACATTGAGACAAATGGAATTGAAGCTACTCTACCAAATGACCACGCGGAAGTTAGAGGTTGTATAAACTGGATATTAAATTAAAACCCTATGCACAACAATGGCTATAAGTAATTGCTTGTCCTCGCCTACTTTGGAAATTCCTGCGGAATTTCCAACTTGGTGCGTACTCGCAAAGTTTATTACTAAACCACGCAACTACTCATAGCCGAGACCGTTTGCTTCAAGCACTAAAGAAAAAAAGATTGGAATATTTTAAAGAAATCTGGTTAATACTGACCCCAATAATTACTGCAATTCTTACTTATTTTATTGCTATTAGAGGAAAAAGAAAAGATGTGAATCTTGAAAAAGAGAAAAAATTAAATATTGTAATATCCGATTTATTAGATGTTTTTTACTTCCTACAAAGTCTAAAAAGTATCTCCGATTTAAATAAAGAAGAATTGCCTTTTCCTCCAAGAATGTTTTCTTTTATACTAATCCAATCAGGAATGATAGACGAAAGTTGTCTTCAAGAACTGAAGAAATCTATAAAACTTTTAAAATCATATGATCCAGTAACATATTATGACATAAATGGGATTGGAGAGAGATTTGACTATTTACAATCAAACTTTATTACGCCTCTAATAACATCAAAAAATAACCAAGAGTTAAATTCGAATCTATCTGAAGGATATTTAGATGGTTTGATCGAAGAAATTAAAACTCATATTCTATCGATTTCCAGGAAGGCCAACAAGGGTAATTACAAATTGCTAAAAAAAAGAATAACTCGAGAAGTTAAATCGAATGAGATTAAAGAAGAATTAATCAATAACTATTTTGATTTCCTTCGAAAATTACCTCATTACGAAAATTTCACAGATGAAGAACTTAAAAGAGAAACTTCAGGTGAGGAATTTCAAAAGTTAATGGAAGCTCAACTTTCGGTTTTAGAAGTTGCAGATAATAAAGAACTAATGAAAATAGTAGCTGAAGATCCAGATATTTCTGTTGAAGAAATGAAATCAAGATTAGGTATTAGTACCAGCAGCTAACAACGGTTATCAAAAATGGTTTTTTTGAGGGTTATTTTCCTACATTTATTTCCATAAGAAAAACGCATTACGCCTGAAAATGATTCCTTAACCTGCGACGTTGGGCATAAGCTGAAATTTTTTTGTTAGAATAAAGTTGGATTTAAATCTTTATTTGTTTTGGAAGCTTGCAAACGATTATTAATAATAGGAATATAACTCTCTTCAATTTCTATTCCTACATAGTTAAATCCTAGTTCCTGCGCTGCAACTAAAGTTGTTCCACTGCCTGCAAATGGATCCAATATGATATTATCTTCATACAATGGACATAATGTATCTACTAACTTTTTGATCAGACCAAGTGGTTTGACCGTGCAATGATCAAATTTTTCGGATTTGTCTTTTTTGCTGTAATTCTCTAAAATATTTGATTGAAAAGATCCATCTTCATTCACAGTTTTAAAGACACCAACATTTGTTTCCTGTAAAGTTTCCCAATAATTATTCTTTAAGGGTTTTTGAGCGATAATAATCGCCTCCCATTCATTTCTAAATGCACTGTGCCATCCTTCCCACTCCTTTGAGTCTTCGTGCCCCATTTTTTCCAATTTCTTTTCCAAATTCAGACCTCGAGGAATTCCAGAGTTTCTGCGATAAACTAACATATCTCTTGTATAAAAACCACTGTTTTCCAAAGCAATTTGAACATGCGCAATAGAACGATTACTATTAAAAATCGCAACTGGAGCTCCTGCTTTGCAAACTTCAAAAAGTTGATCTGTCCAAAGTTGGCACCAATTCATGTACTCTAAATCATTATTTCGGTTTTTTTCATACCACCTTTTATTTCTTACTCCACCTGCAAGACCACTTCCATATGGAATATTTTTCACCATAGTTTTACTATCCTTAATTCTTGAAGTTCTTCTTTTCACTTCAGAATCACTCCACTTATGACCAATAAATTCATAGTTGTAAGGAGGATCGGTAATACAGCACGCTATAGATTCTCTAGGCATTTTTGACATTACCTCGATGCAGTCACCTGAGTAAACTTTATTCTTCTCAAACTCCATTATCTTTCAATTAAAAAAGTTCCTTCTTCTCTTAATTCAACCAACCATGTTTTCAAGTCAAAACCAGTTTTTTCCTCAATGTACTCGAAAGTTTCATCATCCGTGAAGATAGTCCATCCTCCCGCCTTCATTTTGCTCAAAGCCGCACCTAAATTATCTGTTCTAAGAAACAAAAAAACTGGTCTGTAACCTTCCTCTTGAAGGAGTTTACCATAGCTCTCAAACTTTTTCAAGGTTCCAGAGTCACCTGACCCAACCCTATATTTCGTGTCAATAGCATCTCCGCCGCAATAAAAGTCTGCAGGCTCATCAGCACCAAATCTTCTAGGAGGCTCAAAGTCCTTGCATGTTAATTCAAATAAATCTCGTAATAAATTTTCCCAGCATTTACCTAATTCTCTTCCCCAATACTGTTTATTTTCGCTTTTTAGTTCTTGAGTTATTCCAAAAGCTTCCATTAAAACATCAGAGTCTGTAAAGCTATCTTCATATACTTTTTCTTTAAAACTGGCTGAGTATTTCTCTAAAATGACACTTAATGTATCAGTGGTATTTGACATTAAAAATATGTTTTTTCTTCCTAAAAGGTCAAAGAAACTTAATTTAGACGTTTAATGTCAAGAAAGTATATGCATAATCATCAAATATATTCTAAATTTTCGTTTAACGCAATTTTAATTTCGTGAAAAGAAACAAAAAATTTAATCGGATTAAAATAGCCCTTGTTGAAAATTCGAAATCAAATAAATGGCTTGCAGAGAAATTAAATAAGGACAAATCAACCGTTTCAAGATGGTGCACAAATGACATGCAACCTTCGTTGGAAACCTTATTTGAGATTGCAATTCTTCTAGAAGTACCTGTTGAATCTCTGTTAAACAAAAATCCGGAATAAAAAATTGTCTCAACAACCTGCTAGTGCCCAACAACGGTTAAGACAAATACGGCTGACTCTCCAAAAATGGCATTTTGACTACCTTTAAAACGGTAATTAAAAGATCAATTTCGTTCCCCATTCCGCACTTGTGTTAACCGGGACATTGCCCACAACACCGAAAAAATAAACAAGAATGAAATATATTATAATCGGAATAGTGGCCATTATTGCAATCGGATTTTTCATAAGCAGGACTGTCAAAACAAATAAAGCATCCGCCGAACAAGTACAACTGCCCGGGAAAACTCCTCAACAAAATCCGTACATGGAAATGCGAAATATGGCATTTTCCACAAAGGCTGAGCAGCTCGGACTTCCAAACATAGCAGATGATAAGGTTTATGGATTGATTACCGAGATGGCAATGAATCCGGGAAGTGCAACCGTGATCTCGTTTCTCACCGGCGACACAAGTTTATATTTGAGTTCCGGTGGTGGATTTATTGGAGCGGGACAACACGAAGAGGTGAGACAAATGCTTGCCCAAAAAGTTGACAGATTCCAAAACTATTTGTCAAAAGCCAGGAAAATTGACGAACCCAGCCTTCCGGAAGAAGGCACAGTCAATTTCAATTTTCTAACCAAAAATGGGATCTATTCTGTTACTCAAAATATGACAGATCTGGAATCAGGAAAATCGGAATTTTCGGACTTGTTTAAAGAAGTGAACGAGATAATAACGCAGATAAGATTAAAAAGCAATGGTTAAAAAGTACTGTGGGCAACAATGAATTGCACCAATTGTGAAATACCTCTCAAAAATGACATTTTTGACTGCCTTTTCTTCTTAAAAGCGGCTTCTATGGTTTTCCGTAAAGTCTGTTAAAATTTTTAACTATATTCGTCACCGGGTCTTCTTTTCCTTCCCTACTTCATGAAGATCTTTAATTGAAAAATCGTCCGTTTTTTCCGGCTCTAAAAAGGATGCGGGAATGTAATCCCGGGCTACAATTATTATTTGATGAAAAGAATTTTCCTGTCCCTCGTCTTCTGTGTTATTCCATTTTTTGCTCATTCCCAGGACGCCAGCGTAGAACAATCCACCTACGGCATCCAAAGCGGGATTTTAGGCCTCTGGTTCCATAATGAGGCTGCACTCTCCAGTGAGATCGCGCTGAGAGGCTACAGATTCTAATGAAAATTTAAACTGCAATAAAAACCCATAACCATGAAAAGATCAGCATTAATTATTCTTATTCTTTCTTTGCCGCTTTTATCCGCATCCTGTAGTAATGAACTTGATTATAGTGAAAGTTGGATAGAGTATGCCACTTTTGATGACTATGGCCAAAATAATAAGCAGGAAGTAACGGGAGACACTATATACGCGTCTTTCACCACTCCCGAAAAACCCCTGATCCTACAAATTAGAACTCAATCCAACGATGGTAGTTCGCCCAGGTTCTTCAGGACCATCGATGAGGGAGAGAGAATAGAGATCACTAATGAAGTTCCCATGGGAGGATTCTACCAGCATGACAATGGCGCTACCAGACATGTGAAGGATATTGACATCATGATCCCTTCAAACCTTTTTTCGGCAGGACAGATCCTAAAATATGAAACTATAATTGGTTCGGGTTCGGGTACAGTTTCCAGAACAGTTTATTTGATGATCCAATAGTGGGTTTTTACCGGATATGCCTTTTTCCAGGCAATAAAAACTGTAGGAAAGCAGACACTACTTAAAAGCCCCCAAAATGACCTTCCCAAAGCCTCTTCTTTTGCTCAGTTTTTTGCCATTACTTCTTTTGGGCTGTAAAACTGAGAAGCAGGCCGATACACAGAATGAGTACCTGCGGTGGGTTGGAGACATTGAGCATAACGAAACTACAGATGAGCCGGATTTTAAGATCTGCAATGGAGATGAACAGATCCTGCAATATTTTAACCTGGGAGCAGGGCCAATATTTCCGGAGGAAAAATCGACACTTGTAGAGACCTTCGAATCCAAATATGAACCTGTAAAAACTAACGACCAGAACGGATTTATCAGGATAAGGTTTGTGGTGAACTGCGAAGGAAAGGCCAGCCGTTTCAGGATCTTACAGGCCGATAAGGATTATAATGAAATTGAATTTGATGAGCGAATTACTAATCAACTCCTGGAGATCACCAAAGGAATCGAATCCTGGAAAGTAATGTACAGGCATGAAATACCGGTCGATTACTATTTCTACCTCATCTTCAAAATAAAGAATGGCCGGATAACCGAAATTTTACCCTAATGAAGAAGTTATATCTTTTCTTACTGCTGATCCCTTTTTACAGCACGTATGCCCAACCTAATTGCGAAGCATATAAATATTTGGGGGATATGGTTAAATATGAAGCCTGTAAAAAAGCGATGGAGATTAAAGGCCATTATCAATTCAGTAAGGAATACCAAACTATTCTGGATGAAGCAATAAAGATCGACCCAACATTTGATTACGCCTATTGGGCAAAATCTGTTGCCTATCTTAAAAGTGGGGATTTTGTGACCTGGAAAAAACTGATAGATAAAGCGGTAGAACTAAATCCGGAGGGTCATCTTGGATACAGAGGCTGGTGTCGCTATCAATTCTTCAGGGACTACGAAGGAGCGATCCGGGATATCGAAAAACTGGACAGCCTGGTGACCTATGATATAGGACAGTCACAAAACGGGACCTACCATTTGAACATCGCCAAAGGACTTTGCTATAAAGCCATTGGAGAAAAGGAGAAGGCAATTAGGATCATGGAAGATCAAATAAAGCTGAACATCGAAGAAGATTTTATGGGCACCTACGATTATTTGCACCTGGGAGTGCTGTACCTGGAAACCAATGATCCCCAGCTAGCTTTGGCAGCATTTGAAAAACAATCTGATCACAATGAGCTGGCCGAGAATCAGTATTACTCCGCTCTGGCGTATAAAGCCTTAAGAAAACAGGATGAATATAAGACCGGCCTGGAAAAGGCTAAAAAGCTTTATCTGGAGGGAAATAATTTGTCCGACCCCTATTTAAGTCCCATGGACAAGATATACCTGAAAAACATTGAAGATGAATTAGAAGCGGCAGTGCATTAACTCAGTAGGATATGCCAAATCAGGGATACCGGGTGGACATTTTCACCGGCTGTCTTACCATAATTCTCAGGTCGCTGAAGAAGATCTCTTGAAGCTTGAAAGCATTCTGCTAAAGCACAGCTTGCTTCAAAAAACCTGAACCCGAAAAAGCTTCCAAAAATGAGATTTTGAAGCCGCATCTTTTGAAGGGCTTTGTCATAACCTTCCGCAAGGCTTGTAGGAAATTAACATTATATTAGCAGGAAGATTCTGCTGCTCTCCCTACCGTTGTTGCAGACTCGTCGGCAATAATTATAACTAAATATCCTCTAAAATGAAATTTACATTACTTTTTCTTTTTTTAGCCACAGCTAATTTTTCATATTCTCAATTTGGCGAACCTTATAGGGCTACAGAAATTGTTTTACATTCCGGAGACACTTTAACCGGTATGGGAAAAACCAAAAATAAAGGATTTAAATTCAGATCCGGTTCAGCTGAAAAACCATATTACATTGAATATTCAGCAATTGATTTTATCCAACAAAAATTTTCAGGTAAGGAATGGAAAACATTTAAATTTTTCCAAACTAATAATAGTGATAAGTTCATTCGTGTTGAGGAACTTATGGTAGGTGGACCTTTAGAGTTATATGCTATTGTGGCAACTGGTAATGCAGCAGTTGCCGGTGGATTTTCATTCCCAGTGACTACGGTAACCAATTATTTGAAAAAAAGTGATGAAGAAAAATTGACTGAAATAGGTATTTATGACCCTGTATTTAGTGATTATACAAGTAAGGTTAAAAATTATTTTTCAGATTGCCCAAAGCTTCTTGAACAAATTGAAAACAAAAAACTCCGATTTAGAGATGGATTGGAAAAAATGGTCGAATTCTATAATAATAACTGTGCATTGGAATAAAAAGCTGTTGCCTGCATTGGTAAATGAGTAAATTCCAACCGACCATTTAAATATGACATTTTTGAATACCTTTAAAAAGAGCAGTTAAAAGATGAATTCGTGTCCCCTCCTCCGCATTGCGTTAACCGGGAACGTTGAAAGGAACCTGCAAATATACCAACTAAAAAAATCCACATGCCCGCAATTTCAGCCATAACAGCAATATCGGTTTTTGTAATAAGTATTTTTATTTACTGGTGGATCATGCGATCCTATAGCAAAAAAGCGATAGGTGAAAAGGTGTATAAACAATGGTATTCCAGGCTTTATTTTTGGCAGGGAGCCATTTTCTCCGCTACCGGGGTGACGTTTTTAGTAATGTTCCTTTTAAAATGGGCCAATGTCCTGACTTTTTAAAGCTCGGGGGAAAAAGCCATTTTTTTGAAGCCGCTTCTCTTGAAGGGGCTTTTTTATTGATCAATAATTAGTTTACTCCTTACTTAAAATTTACCTTTTTTAAATTAATTTCAGCCCTTCAATTTGAACAATGCTACAGCGGGTATTTCGGGCTTATGTAGGTTCCTTCAGTGACCTGAGGCGGGAGGTATGGCTCCTGGCGTTCATCACCTTCATCAACAGGGCGGGGACCATGGTGATCCCCTTTCTTTCGCTTTATTTGACCAAAAACAGGGGCTTCTCTCTTGACGAAGTAGGTTGGATCCTCACTTTCTTTGGGTTGGGATCTGTTGCCGGCGCATGGCTGGGCGGGAAACTGGTGGACAGGATAGGCCATTATAAGACCATGGCTTTAAGCCTGCTCCTTTCGGGCGTACTCTTTATCCTTTTACAGTTCCCCGTTTCTTTCTGGGGGATCTGTGCCGGGATCTTCATAGTGATGCTGGTGGCCGATGCCTTTAGGCCGGCAGTTTTTGTGGCTATCAACGCCTACAGCAAACCGCAAAACAGGACCCGCTCTGTTACCCTCATAAGACTGGCCATCAATCTTAGTTTTTCCGCAGGTCCGGCCGTGGGCGGATTGATCATTGCAGGTGCCGGTTACAGCGGACTGTTCTGGGTAGATGGGATCACCTGTATGCTGGCCGGGGTGCTTTTGCTTAAACTGCTCCACCCAAAGAAAGCTGTGGAAAATCCAAAAGAGTTCATAAGCATTCCGAAGTCCGCCATGAAAGACAAACCCTACCTGATCTTTATAGGTGCCATGATGTTATTCGGCTTTGTTTTCCTTCAGTATTTTTCGACCATGCCGCTGTATTACGCGCGGGTACATTTTCTAACCGAATTCGAAATAGGAATGCTGTTGGGAATGAACGGGTTCCTGATATTCCTTTTTGAGATGCCCCTCATCAAATACCTGGAATCGAAGATTCGCTCCCCTTTATTTCATGTGATCACGGGAACCGTTCTTGTAGCCATAAGTTTTCTGCTTATCAACCTGTTTGGATGGATTGGGATCGTCGTGGTGGGGATGATCTTTTTGACGGTAGGGGAAATGATCGCTTTCCCTTTTTCCAACAGCTTCGCCCTCAAACGAGCCGAAGGCGGAAAACAGGGTGCTTACATGGCATTATATAGCATAGGGTTCTCGATAGGACATATTTTTGGACATAATTCAGGAATGCAGTTGATCGACAAATTTGGATATACCCTTACCTGGAACGTAATGATCCTGCTTTCCCTTATTTCCTGTGGTCTCCTCATCTACGTAATATACCTGGTGAAAAAGGAAGATAGATCTACGATCATCGAATTTAATAATTCTTAGGGTCTCTCCCGGTTCCTCAAAACCCTTTACAGGGGCTGTTTTTTTCCTGATTTTTCATCACCAGCTTGTAGGAATTTGCCGTAACTTTACGAGGCCGCGCTTCTTCATTTTCTGCGGAAAAATTTAATTGTTATTACCTCACTTGCGAATGAGAGATCGCGGTAAATACTTTCCTATCCCCCTAACAGTCCCTGTGACAAATTTTACATCAATGAGAACAAGCCTATTCCTGGTGGTATTGCTTATTAGCCTGGCAGGTTGCAATACGAGCCAAAAAGAGAACAAACAGGATCAAAAGACCACAGATTCCCTGCAAACCAGTAATTCCCGGTACACGGAAGTTGCACAAAATACTCCGCCCGAAACACGGGGCTACGAACTAATGACTCAAAAGTGCTTTATCTGTCATCTCGCAAAACCCGATCCTTCAAAAAAAGCACAGATGATCGCCCCACCCATGGTACAGGTGCAGGAGCATTATAAACCCACCTATCCGGATAAAGAGGAGTTTATAAATGCCATGGTCTCTTTCATCCAGGATCCTTCCCTGGAAACAACCTTGATGCCGGGAGCGGTAAAGAAATTCAACCTAATGCCTAAATTACTTTATGAGGATAACGAACTCCGTTTAATAGCAGAAACCCTCTATGAACACGATTTTGGTACTGCCCCGGCAATGGCGAGGCAAAATCCGGTTGGAGAGCTGGAGTTGAACAATGGCAGCAAATGGGTCCTGAAAAAAGAAACTATGGACCGCATGAACGCAGCTATTGAGAAGATAAACAGCTTTAATTCGAACGAGCTTTCCGATTACAACCAACTGGGAAAAGAGATCTTTGATGATGCCAAGGTCATCCTCCTGGACGATTCCTATAATGGGAAATTATTCGACCAGATACATATTTTCTTCAATGGCATAGAAACCAACATGCACGGCCTTATCGCTGCAAAGTCAATAGTTGAAGCAGAAAAACAGCTTACGGAATTAAAAATCCGGTTTGAAGACTTCCACACCTATTTTAAAACCTCTTAAATCCTGGTTTTGATCAACAACAAAAAGCCCCTCCTCAATATTAAAAACTTTTTCCTATGAAAAGCCCAATAATAAGCGCTGCACAATTGAACCGGAGGTTAGATGATCCCAATCTCATCATTCTGGATTGCAGTCCGCAGTCCAACGTGTCGGGGCTCAAACCTGAATTTGGGAACACGGTTATTAAGAACGCGAGGTATTTCGATATTGATACCGATTTTAGTGACCTCACCTCCGGTCTTCCTCACACGCTTCCGTCTCCCGAACAGTTCGGGAAGAACTGCAGAAAACTGGGGCTTGACAATTCCAGTGAGATCGTGGTCTATGATAATCTTGGAATTTACACTAGTCCCCGGGTATGGTGGATGTTCAGGGCCATGGGGCACGATAGGATCGCTGTCCTTGACGGTGGACTTTCGGCATGGGTAAAGTCGGGATATCCCACACAAACAGCACATGATACGGCAAAGAAGTCTGGCAATTTTACTGCGCGTTTCAAGCCGGAACTGGTTTCGGACCTGGATTTTGTAAAGCAAAACCTCACCGCAAAAGAGGCGCTAATCATCGACGCCAGAAGCCGGGAAAGATTTATCGGGACTGTTCCCGAACCCCGGGCAGGAGTGAGAAGCGGGAATATTCCGGGTTCGGTCAATATTCCTTTCGAAGAAGTCCTTGATAATAGAAAATTCAAAGAAAAAGAGGAGCTGAGAGCTGTTTTTAAAGAAGTAAATGACCCGTCAAAGGAACTGGTCTTTAGTTGTGGCTCGGGAATAACGGCCTGCATCCTGTTACTGGCCAGCGAACTGGTCCTTGACCAAAAGAAATCGGTTTATGACGGTTCCTGGGCCGAATGGGGCAGCCGGGAGAAGAACAGCTAAGAATCTTCTTTGGCCTTTAGGACTCTCATTTTTCCGAAGGCTATAAGACCGTTTTATTAGTAAGAATAGCATCCCGGCCAAGGCTTCCCCCGGCGAACTTTCATCTCTCTTTATAGAACGAATTTATTATTTAGGGGTCCAATTGCCCATTCAAAAAGGCGGAAAATCCCGCCCTCCTGATCACTGACCCTTAAGTAAAGTTCAAGCTCATATCATTTCCACATCCACCTTCACCGGATTGCGCAGCATATCCAGGACCGGGGAAGTTTTCTGTACATAATCACATAGTTCTTTCAGCTCTTCTTTGGGGGCATTAGCCTCTACCCTGTACTTCACACTTATGTGTTCGTAACCGGGCCGACTTTTTTCAGAAAGCCCCAAAAAGGCGTGCAGGTCCATTTTTCCCTCAAGTTCAAATTCAAGGGATTTCACGCTGATGTCACGGGCTGCCGCATTGTAGACAAAGCCTACGCTAAGGCAGGAACCCAGAGCATGAAGCACGGCTTCTACCGCGTTGGCGCCCCAGTTATTCCCTAAAAGTACGGGAGGCTCATCACCCTCCATTACAATGGGCTTGCTGCGGGAGCTATCCTCCTGCTTTGCCCCGTAAAAATTTTTAAAGGTAGTACGGCTGTGTCCGCCGCCCAACCATTCTGTCTTCGCCCTGAACCGAAAATCGGCCACTTCAGGATCATTTTTTACCGCCTCGATCGTGTCGACCAGCTGATCGACATTTACACCATTCTTCTTATTCGCTACATTTTCCATAATCTTTATTTTTTAGTTAAACATTCAATATCTACTTTCCCTAAGGATCAGCGAATTAGAATTAGCCATAATTTAACTATTAATAGCCTGAAAGTCAATTTTTTGACCTCTTATTTAAAAAGATTGTGAAGCGGCAGAGCAGGGAAAATTTCAGCAGGAATTCGCTGCTGAAAGCTGTGAAGCTTTGGAAAAAATCGCCCAAATAAATTTCAACCATTGAACGAAAAAGATGCTATGAATACTAAATATTTGTTAATTTTACTATCTCCCTACAACGAAATAAGCCTCAACTGCCGCCAGGTTATTGATGAATATATGTAACGATTGATCAACCGGTTTGGTTTTGAACCTGTTTGTCTATTTTGGATCCAGATTTTGAATAGAAACTTTATATATACTCCCGTGGAGTTAATAAACACATGATAGAAATGAATAAAAGATTGAAATTTCCTGTATTATTTTTAACTGCAGTTTTATTGTTAGGATGCTCTTCGAATGATACAGATGAGGAATGCATGAAAACAATTACTATTCCTCAATATTACTATGTCAACAATCAATCTTATAGTTATGACATTAGCCAGGAAGTTTCCTGCGATACTCCTGAACCAACAGAGTCTAAATTAATTGAACCACCCGGGTTAGATGATTTTTCCTATGAGGTTTTGAAGTTCGAATTTACACCAGACACAGGAAACAATACATCCAGGCTGCAGTTTGAAATCAAACTAAACAATCCTAACGATTATCCTGTTTCTGGAGTACCTGTTCTCACTGTTGATGTAGATGGGCTCCAAACAACCAGCAGTTTTTCTAAAAACGCTTCAATTCCCTGTTATGAAATTGCTGCCAACTCTAGTTGCATATTGACTTATGACCAGCAGGAATCCCGGGATATCGTGATAATCGAGTCCTATGAATTGGTAAATGTCCAATACTATATAACCAATAAGGAATAAAGAACAATTCAGGAAGCACCTCTCTTAAATGACATTTTTAAGCTCTTCATTAGAGCTTTTTTATCCTTAGCAAAGCTCACAGCTCGCGCTGTTTATACAAGACCCTGGCAAAATTTCTAATAAAGTTAAAATGAAAGCATGGAATTTTAATGTACAAAGTGATCCTAATGAGATCAGCAGAAAATTAGATTCTTCACTTGGACGAACTAACAGATTTGTCTTTAAAATAGATTCTAATAAAAAAGACCTGGTGAAATTTAAATTACGAAAACGGATGCTACTTGCATTTGAAATAAATAGCCAAAATAATCTAATTGTAAACGGAAAAATATATAAAGAAAATTCTGAAAATAACACCAGCGTAGACATTTCTTTTAAGCTACACCCTTTATCTAAATTGCTGTTATATGGACATATTTTTTTGGGGGTTGGTTTGTTAGCCGGGATGGTTTTGGAATACAATAACAATTCCTATATTTTCATAGTGGGAGGAATTTTATTAGCAACAGGAGTTTTAGTTGGTCTCCATTTACAGAAGGAGTTTAATAAGCAGGTTCAGGAATATAAGGCGTTATTCTCGAAAATATTAGAGCTCCCCGCTGCCTAAATATACCGCTAAAATGGAAAAAAGCCATTTACGGAAGATTTGCCTTAACATTGATCTGAGATATAATACTTAATAAAACCCAAGTTCTTCCACTCCAATTCAGCTGCATTCATAATCCCTGTTCACTTATTTGTTACTTGCTAATTGATCATTGTTAATTGATCATTCCTCCACTTCAGCAAAAACATCTTCACTAAGGGAGAAATCAAGTGTTTCTGCCTCGGGAACATATTTGAGGAACTGGTCAATGCCTTTTTGAAGCATAAGCTCTGTAGAGAATTTACGGCTTGTGGCAAGCACGAGTCCGCCGCGGGTGATCCTGAAGAAATGCTTTCCCGAGCCTGTCCTGGCCTTTCGAAAAGTAAAAGAGTCCAGATCGTTCTGGATGGTCTCTATGATCTTCTCGCAGTCTGATTTCTCCCTGCAGGCAATGCTGGTGAAGAGGGTCTTCCCTCTTCGTGAGGCAAAGGTGAATTTATAATTCCCATTATCTCGTTTACTTATCACAAATGCGCTCATAGGCTTTCCCGGAATTTTTCAAAACCTCAAATCTAAAAAATCAGGCGTGGGAAGCAACTCATAAAGTTTCAAAAGTTATCAAGAAGGGAAGCACCACAAAACAAATTCCAAATTCCAAATCCCAAATTCCAAATTTTTACCCACCGGAGCTTTTTTTATCCTTCGTAGTATTTTACAAAGAAGGAGCGAAGGTGGGCCAAATTCCAAAAAGGTTAATTGGAGGATCTTTCACGCAAAATCCGCAGAAGCAGGCGCAAAGACCGCAGAGAATAATCTGTAAATCCGGGCCACAACTTCAGCGTCCTCTGCGAGAGCTTCGCGATCTCTGCGAGAAAAGAAAGAATTATAAGGAAATATAAAAAATCGGGCGTTGGCGCGGATTTGTAATCCGGGCCGTTCACCCACAAAATCCCGTGCCGTGCCATCACTGCAACACAAAAAAAGCCGGCAAATTGCCGGCTTATATCTCTTTTCAAGTCTGATTACTCAGGTCATTTTATTTTCTTCCTTTGCGTCTTAGCTCACGTTCCTTTTTCAGGAGTTCTCTCTCGCGCTCTGCTGCTTCTTTGGCACGTTCACGGTGATATTCGGCGGCTTCCTTAGCACGTTCCCTGTTCCACTCGGCCTTCTCTTTCCTAAGTTCTCTTTCTCTTTCTGCAGCTTCTTTAGCTCGTGCTTTATAG
Organism: Salinimicrobium flavum; assembly: GCF_042684505.1. NCBI lineage: Bacteria > Pseudomonadati > Bacteroidota > Flavobacteriia > Flavobacteriales > Flavobacteriaceae > Salinimicrobium > Salinimicrobium flavum. Next base: position 733,096 of record NZ_JBHULT010000006.1, on the reverse strand, counting down.
TATTCAGCATCAGCTTTTGCCTGTTCTCTCTCCAGTTCATTGGAAGATCTACGCATGTCTCTCGCTCTTTCGGCTGCTTCCCTGGCTCTTTCCCTGTAAAATTCAGCATCTGCTTTGGCCATTTCGCGGTAAACTTGGGCCTCATCTTTTCTTTCTTCCCTTCCAAGCTTATCTAATTCCCTTTCACGTTCCCTGTGCCATTTAGCTTCTTCCCGGGCTCTTTCCCTATACAATTTCGCGTCGGCTTTGATCTCTTTTCTTTCCTCCTTAGCCACTTCATTACGCGCCTTCATCTTTTCGCTTTGACCCTTTCCTTTATTCTGGGAAATAGCAGAAAATGAAGACAGCATAAATAAAACACTTGCAATTATTAATGTAAATTTTTTCATGATCTGTAGGTTTTTAACTATATATCCAACTACCATGCCGCTTCTGCACAAACCCAAAATGCAGGTTTAATGTGAGACTGATAATTGATCCTTGTTAATTGATCATTGATCTAGATTTTCTCCCGAAACTCCACTCCCAGTTCCCGCATCACTTTGGAGGCCGAGATCACTTTGCCGACCGAAGGTTTGGAGTGATCGAACTGTGGAATTTCTAATCCCGCTTCACGGGCTTTTTCTGTGTAATACTTTTCACGTGGCGGGTTCAGCGGATAAACGGCATTGTATACTTCTCCATAAATGTCATTTTCAAGCACATTTTTTATCACCTTCAGGCAGTCGTTTAAATGAATGAGATTTACCGGCCCTAACGGATTTGAGAGGGCGGTCCTGCCGGCCAGGTACTTCACGGGATGTCGCCCGGCTCCAATGAGGCCTCCAAAACGAATTACAGTGGTGTCAAAAAGGGCGTTATGGAGCAGAATTCTTTCTGCGGAAATGATCTCTCTTCCTGAAATTGAGGTCGAGTTAGGGGCAGTATCTTCTGTATAGATCCTGAAACTCTCTGTCTCTTCATAAACCGAAATGGAGCTTACAAATATTACCTTTTCAACCCCTGATTCCTCTATAGCTTCAGAAAGTCTCTCAATTGCTCCCGAATAATCCAATTTTGGATCCTTCCGCAGCCCCGGAGGAAAATCTATTATCAGAACATCGGTAGATGCCAGAAAACCTTCTATATCTCCATGAATTCCTTCCGCAGCAACCCTTATCTCATAAGATTCTATTCCGGCATCTCTTAAAAGCGGCAATTTTTCCGCAGAAGTTGTGGAACCTTTTACTGAAATTCCTTCAGCAAGAAGCATTTTTGCCAGCGGCATACCCAACCAGCCGGTTCCTAAAATCGATATGTTCTTTAACGGTATAATAGTGATTAGGGATTGGTTAATTAGTAATTGGTTATTGTAAAATCTGTTCCGGGTTGCGGGTTACGGGTTGTGATCTTACTTTTTAGTGATCAAACTTAACAAGTTTTCATGAAAACTAACTTATTTTTCAAATTTTCAAATCCTCTTATTTACAAATCATTTCTTGGAATTTGGTGCTTGGAATTTGGTGCTTAATTTAAGTCTTGTCTCCTCTGTCCTCTGTCCTCTTAAAATTGAAATTTGGTGCTTTTGGTCTTGATTCTTGTCTCTTGGCTCTTTACTCTTGTTTCTACTCTAATTTAAAAGAACGTTTTAAAACAATAGCATCATTCAGCACAAAAGGTCGGGGGATCATTCCGGAGTTTCGGGGTTTTACATCCAGTTCAGGATGGGTAAACAGATCATAGGCCGCTTCGTATAATTCAATGTTAGGGTGCATTCCCTTTTCCACGTTTACTTCAAGCCTCAGGGTATCTCGGCTTACGGGATAATATTCCAGCACCCGGTTATTCCAGCGGTTGGTGAACACGTGCAGGTCACTTTCGCCCGGTTGCAAATAGGGCGCTTCCTTACCATTCACGGTAAAACTGCGGAAATCCAAAGTTTTTTCGGCATACAGTTCGATCCTGTTCACAGGTCGGTTAGAAGCTATTTTCACTGAATAAGCATCTGCTTCCGGATCTTCTGAAGCCACCTTACGGATCCCTATATAAGGTTCGGCAACAGTTATCTGAGGTGCAACAGCAGTATGGGTAAACCCTGAGCTATACTTACTGCTGAAAACCGTTTCCTGCACGACAGCTTCGGAAGCATTCTGAAAATAAGAGGCATTCCATTCATCAAGCATATGATCATAAGAGTTCCATGTAGCGACCTCCCTGTCTTTATCCAACAAATAAACCAGGCTGTTGGGTCGGGGCTTTTCCGCAGAAAAATCTGAGGTAAAGTGCGCTACTATAAAAAGTGTCAGAAATGTGAGAAAACTCAGAAATCCAAGTAGCTGAAGTTTCCTGTAATACGAAAATACCGGCCACAGCAGACTCCATAACAGCACGGTCAACACCGCCGATAAGAACAAAATGCCGAGCCCCAGTGCCACCGGGAACATTACAATGAAAATGACCAGCAGGAATATGGCTGGAAGACTGAGAAAAGTGAGGGCCAAAAGGTCAAATTTCGGTCTTTGGAAAAGTATTAATAGTTGTATGAGTCCGAAGAATACCGGCACAATAAAATATGCTGCACCTTGCAGATAGACAGCGGTGAGGGTACTCAGCAGGATCCAGACTAAAAGCGGAGCAACGAAGAAATCGGCTGCAGTTTCGGGCTTCCGGAACCTGTTATAGACATAAAAACAAACAGCGAGGGAGAGAAAGATCACCGCTGCGATGTAATAGTAGCCGTTGTAGGTAAAGCCGTGTTCCATTTCCAGGTATTGCGGATACAGGAACAGAGCGAGTTTCCAAAGCCCGAAACCAAGCAACCCGCTTCCCACAAGGGAAATGAGTAAAGGAACGAAGCCTTTCAAAACTGCTGAAAGCCGCAGGTGTTTTTTAAAAAACCCATAGCCCAGCACTGCAAGAAAAATGATGATGGCAAGCAGTAGCATGGGCCATATCCAGGAAAATGGGTACATCACCAGGTTAAAGACGGGAACATTGAAAAAAATAAGGTCTTCTTCAGATCCCATTTTTTCGATAGGTTTTTCGCTGAAGTATTCCAGTAACGGCACCAGGTAACTGCCCTGATGGGCAAGGGTATTGATATCAAGATTTTCCGGAAGGTCTGTTGCGGTATGATAGTCAAAATGGTCGTCAATAAAGGCAAAGTTGAAGCCGTTGATATTTCCCTGCTCCCGTAGTACCGTAAGGTCTGTATCATTGGGCAGCATCTTATAAACGCTGTATACCAAAGAATTTGTCACCGGGTATTCTACTCCTGCCTCCAGGAATTCTTCAAGTAATACTTTGTTCCCTTCGTTGGTTTCAAGGAACATGAACGATCTTCCGCCACTTCCGCGGGACTCAAAATTAAGGGCCAGTCCTACCTCATCGGCCCAGGGATGTTCCTCCACGAATATACCTGCTCCATTAAGGCCCAGTTCTTCAGCATCGGTAAAAAGCAGGATAATGTCATTCACGGGGGTTTTTCCCGAGGCAAGATAGGCCCTGACGCTTTCCAGGATGGTAGCGACACCACTTGCGGCGTCACTTGCTCCATGGGAGGAATGCACGGCGCTGTCATAGTGCGTGAGCAGTAAAAGAGCTTTCCCGGTGCCGGAACCTTCTATGCGGGAAATGATATTCTGCGGCCGGGTGACGGTACCTTTATTACTTACCGACCAGGCTTCCTGGGTTTGGACCAGTAGCCCCAAGGCCTCTAATTGATCTACGATGTAATTCCGGGCTTTTCGGTGGGCGGCACTTCCTACATAATGCGGTTCCCGGGCAAGGGCCTCCACGTGGGAAAATGCCCTTTTCACTGAAAATTCTTCCGCAGGAACATCATCCCTTAATTCAACATGCGGCCCGGTTCCATAGAAGCTCCAGAAAACAGCAGCAATAAGCAGGAGGAAGGAGATCTGGACCTGTAATTTTTTCACCATAGCTCAAAGATATTTAAAAGACCTGCAATGGCAGAAAGTTATGCACAGAATATCATAAATAATTGCTAATTGCCATTTGAATTTGCTGCAAAAATCATATTTTAAGAATTAACTTTCAAATACTTTTGCTATGGGAATAAAGAGTTTTCAAGGAAGAAGAGCAGAGCCCGAAAAAGCGGAAACGCCTCCGGTAGCAGTATCAGATTTCATGTCGACCAACCTGATAACCTTCAGGCAGGAACAAACCATTTATGAGGTGATGGACACCCTCATGAAACACCAGATCTCGGGAGGTTGTGTGGTAGATGAAAAAAATAAACTGTTAGGAGTAATTTCTGAAGGGGATTGTATCAAGCATATATCTGATAGTCGTTATTACAACATGCCCGATGATCACAACACAGTGAAACAACGTATGACCTGCAACGTGGAAACCATAGATGCCGGTATGAACGTGCTCGATGCTGCCAAGAAGTTCATTGAGTGTAAATTCCGTCGTTTTCCAATTGTCAAGGATGGAAAACTAATAGGACAGATAAGTCAGCGGGATGTGCTGCGGGCAGCTTTAAATCTTAAAGGGGATAACTGGCGTACTTAAATGCGCTTCACCAGGGCGTAATAATCCCCTTCCAGCGGCAGGTATCCCTGGTCGTACACGAAATAATAGGTGTTTCCGGTCTTGGTGGTATAGATGCTTGTGAAATAATCAAAATTAAAACCTTTGGCCAGCAATTTCGATTTGCTGGCTTTTGTTTTATCGTTTGGATTGAGTTCCTCCAGGATACGGTAATTTTTGCGCAACAGGTTGTTTACATTTCGTACCAGGTTCTTACGGTCCTTGTTCAGGTTGTTGTTATAGGCATTACGGCAGTAGTCGCTGCAAAATTTCTTGTCGGTCCTGCCAACTATTCTCTCCCCGCATTCCAAACAGGCTTTTTCCATATTACTAAAGTTAGTATTTTTTCAATTATCAATGAACAATTAGCAATAATCAGATCATTTCTCCTGATTTTTTTGAATACCCGCGCCTGGTGCTTGGTGCTTGGTGCTTGGTGCTTGGTGCTTGGTGCTTGGTGCTTAAAAATTATACTCAATACTAACTACTCAATACTCAATTCTACCTACTAAGTTTTTCCAGCTCGAGATTAAGATCGTACTGCAAGTCTTCGTGTAGCTTATCAATGTTCTTCTTCACCAGCGCCAGTTGTCGGTCGTAAAGGTTTTGCAGGGTAATGTTGCGATGGATGGAAGGACTATAGGCATGCATCTTTTTGAGATAATAGATAAGCAGCTCTGTTTCTGTCTCTTTTTTCCCCGAATAGCGGCTGAATTTCTTTACATTCCGCAGGATCTTGCGCATGCTTTTCTTCATATAAAAGTAGCTGCTGCGATTGATCTCCTCAAACTGTAGATCCATTTCCTGTTTTACCGCCTCAATATATCCTTCTTCATCTGCTGCGGAAAAAAGCAGGTAGGTGAGTAATTCTTTATTCTCTTTTTTGAAGCGGGAAAGCCGCAACACGATCTCCAGCAGTTCCTGCGGGGAGCGGTGTTTTAATTCATCTTTGAGTTCTTTGACCGATGCGGGTTTCATTGTTTTTTAGCTTTTAAATAGTCATGCGCTGCGAGATCCTGTTCATTTTCAATCCCGAATAACTTTCCATTTTTTAATACCATACTACGGTCAGCAAGCTCAAGTACATCCAGGTAATAATGGTCTGTGATCACTAAACCTTTGGTAGCTTTAAGGGAAAGCAGCAACTCTTTGATCTTTTCAATATAATGAGGTTCCACCATTGAAAAAGGCTCATCCAGCAACAGGAAAGGATGCGGCAGATGGGCAAGTAATAATAATTCCAGGTATTTTAACTGGCCGGCAGAGATCTTCCCGACTTTTTTACTATCAAAAGCTGAAATTCCGGCAGAATAAAAGATCTTGTCCTGCTCCTCCCCCTTCGGAAACACCAGGGGGATAATATCCCGTACTTTCATCTCCTTTGGAAGGAATGTATCCTGCGGTAGATAGCCGATCTTTTGCTGCGGAATAATTTCTGAAGGATTAATTGCTTTCCTGTCGATACTAAGACTTATTGAATCTACTTTTAAAGTTCCCATCGTGGCTTTAAGCAAAGTAGATTTCCCCGAACCATTCCGTCCAAAAAGGCCAAAAAGTTCTCCCCTTTTACAGCCGAAGGAAACGTTATCGAGAATTTGTCTTTTCCCGAAGGCTTTATTCACCTCGCTTACCTCCAACAGCCTCATGAAAATAGAAATAGAATTAGGAGAACCGGACCCGCAAAAATGAGATTAGAGACCCACACTTTTTTAAGCAAAACCTTTTTAGTGAAGCCCAGATTGTAATACAAATAATATTCGTCCCTCCTGAAATAATGAAATCCCAGATATCCAATTAACATTCCAAAGGAAAGGAAGATAAGCAACCCGGGGAGTAGCCCAAAATAAATCCCGCTGATCACCGAGAACCCAAGATTAAATAAATTGAAATCCCGGTAATATTTCCAAAAGGCTCTTTGATTCATGTGATCTTTTCAAAAGAAATGGAAAGTTAGTTGTTTCATAAGCGGAGTTTGGTTCTCCTGTAATATTACAAAAATTAAATAAGCTGCAGGTTTATCCGCGTACAAACGCTTACAAACGGATGTAAACGAAAACAAATCAGTATCAACCGATTATCGTTTTTTACCGGTAGTATGTTTGTCTCGTTGAAATGAACGAATGATTTTCAACTAATTAAATTCTTTACATCATGAATACATTAAGAAACAAAGTACAGTTGATTGGACACGTAGGCAACGCACCAGAGATCCTAACCCTTGAATCAGGCAAGAAGCTCGCGAAATTCTCCATCGCCACCAATGAGACCTACAAGAACAACAAAGGAGAAAAGATCACAGATACGCAGTGGCACAATGTGGTGGCCTGGGGCAAGACCGCAGAACTCGTGGAGAACTATGTCCCAAAAGGAAAAGAGATTGGCGTGGAAGGAAAACTTACCAGCCGCACCTATGAGGATAAGGATGGCATCAAAAGATACATCACTGAAGTTGTTTGCAATGAGCTGCTGTTACTCGGAAAATAAGGATCTGTCAACCATAATACATATCATTATGAACACACTAAAGAACAACGTTCAGCTCACAGGCAATGTAGGAAGAGCTCCCGAGATCCTGATTTTTGGCTCCGGAAAGAAAATGGCCAGATTCTCGATCGCCACCAGGGAAACCTACAGGAATCATTTGGGAGAAAAGGTAACCGACACCCACTGGCACAACATCGTTGCCTGGGGCAAGATGGCCGAGATGGTAGAGAAAGAGGTCCCAAAAGGTTTGGAAATCGAGATCCAGGGAAAACTCAGCAGCCGCAGCTATGAGGACAAAGAGGGGGTAAAACGCCACATCACAGAGGTGGTTTGCAGAGAACTCCAGTTGATCGAAAAGTAAAATACTCTCCCCGTGACTAATAAACCCGCTCTCTGCAGCGGGTTTATTGTTTTATATCTAATCCCGGTTTAAAGTAAGTTCGTCATGAAGCTTTATAAGCTTGAGTCCATGGAGCCCTGCGGCAAATCCTACAATTCCGTAGGATATGAAACAAAAGTAGGCCAGTACCAGGAAAATTGAGGAATAATCGGCCAGTAGCGCGAACAGTACCTGAAGAACCCATGGCACCAGCGGAAGGCTTAACCATTTATTTTTTCGGCGGTACCTTATTAACTTGGAGAGGAACGGAACCATAAATAAAAATGGAATAAAGAAAAAGATGATGGAATAGACCATAAAAATATAAGACACCTCATTAAAATTGGAGTAACTGAATTCTGAAATTCCCAGAAGATCCAGCAGCATTAAAATAGAAATGATCACGTGGATAAGCCCGGTAGTAAAATAGAACTTGTACATAACAGCTATGTAGTGATCTTCAGAAAGCAATCGCATTTCAGGCAACATCGCTTAGGATTTTAATTTTTCGACTCTTCTTTAATGGTCCGGGCCATGGACAGCTTTTAAACTATTCAATTTAGGTAAGACAGTGCAGAAAAAGCCTGACAAATATCAATGAAGGGAATTCTTTTTATGCTTCTTGTATTTTAAAAAGGCTGTTAGACCCAAAATTCCACTTACAAAGGCGGTGAATCCATAAAAACCGAAAACCAGTGTTAATATATATATCAGCACATCTTCCATAATACTTCCTTCCGCACTATCGAAGGAAAAAGAAATGGCTAAAATGAGGATTCCGCTGATCAAAAGGATCAGCGGCAAAGAAATAATTGTCTGTCGAAAATGCTTTTTCAGAATAATTAAGAATACAGGAAGAAGGAAAATGAGGTAGAAAAATCCCCTGGCAAATCCAAATAAGATCATGATGGTCATGGTGGTAAAGAATTCTGACTGTGCATAAGACCCAATCCTTAATTCTTCCAGGATTCCTCCGGTCACCAGGAAGAGGACACTCAGTCCTGATACCAAAAGAACATGAACAGGTAGAGTTGAGTCCTGTTCTCCTTTTCACTTTGAATTTCGGGATGAAAGATCATTTTCATTGGATCAATCATCTAATTTGATCATCATGTTGGATCGCGTATCCTCCTTCTCCCGACTTTTTGAAAAAACCTGTTATTCCGCAGAGAATGGCACTGATAGAATATAATAAGTCGGTGGCCACCGAAAGGACACTTCCCGGGACCAGCAATTTCAACACCGCTCCCACGAATAAAATGATAAGAGGAACGGTGAGGCTAAGGTTTGACCTGCCATGACGGAACAGGAACATGAAAAAAGAAAAGTGATACAACAATCTGAAAATTCCGGCACCCAATAGAAAGAGCTGAATGGTGATAAGCATTTCGAGATCCAAAAGCGCATTTGCAGGCCACCAGTTCCTTTCAGGGAAATAGGAAACCAGCGATAAAAACAGGCCGATCATTCCGGTGGCGATAAAGATAAAATAGAGGAATTTCGCTGTTTTTTCCCTTCTTCTCACCTCTCCTTCAGGATGATAAACCGGCAATTTTTCCTGGCCTCTCCTCAGTTTTTGAATACCATATATTCCAAAAATAAAGCCGCTAACCATATACATCCCTCCCAGAACCGTCAAAACATCCTGATTACCAATACCGGAAACGAATACCACCAGGATCGAAATTGCCAAAATGGGAGGTAAACTAAGGCTTAGATCCTTTGGTTCTTTTCTAATCGATCTTACAAGAAAAGGCAGGGAAACAAGCAGGCGTAGCACTGAAAAAAGAAATAGGAATGAGAAGGCTATAAACGAGATTTCGGGATAGGAAAACGGCCATACACCCCAGTCGTATAGCTGAGACTGAAGGTAGACCAGGAACAAAGCCACACTGCTCACCAAATAGATGATGTAGACCGTAAATATTTTACGCCTGGCTTTCCGCTTTTTGACAATTGATCCCATTACTCTAAATCATAGAACGACAGAACGGGGAATCACCTTTGAAAGTAGTAAAAAAGAAAGAAAAAAAACCTGATTTATATCAATCGACACCCTTTGGAAGGGATTATAAAAAAGATATTTAAGCGAGCCTTTAAGATCTAAAGAAACAGAAGATCCATGAACCGGAATCATACTTCTTACTCCCTGTTCAATGTAGGATTGTCAAGAGACCTCACCTCCCAAAATCCATAAATTCCGGCGGCAGTTGCAATAATGTTATAAACTATGAAACATAAAACTGCAGGCACAATAAAAAGCTTAACGACTACAGAAAGGCCCAGGAAAATTAGTTGAGAAAAAATGGCAATCAGAGGCAGACTCAACCATAAGTTTTTCCGCCAATACCTTATCAGTTCTAACAGGAAAGGAAGGAAGGTCAAAAAGAAAAGAAGAAGGGGAAAAGAAAAAGCCAGTAAGAATCCGGATATCGTTTCATATAAATAGGAATAGTTAATTTCAGAAAGTCCAAGCAGCTCCAGCACTTGCAGGCTTGACATGACCATCAACGCCAAACCTGACATAAAATAAAATTGGTACATACTTATTATGTACTCTTCTTCAGTTGGAACGAGCATAAAAGGTGACATCCGGATATGTTATAATGTCCAATTATCACTCTTTTCTCCTATCAGAGAGAAAAGATTTTCTATCTCAATTTAGAAAAACCGCCGGATAAAAATCCTGATTTATATCAATCTACCTGTAGAGGAATTAAAAAAAGATCTCCTGTGCCAGCCTGAAAGTGTTAGCATGGGCGTCAATAATATTTCTGATATGAGGGGAATAGCCGCCGCCCATACTCACCTCGACAGGGATCTTCAAGTCATGGCAGGTTTGCAATACGAACCGGTCACGTTCTTTACAGCCTGCTTCGGTGCAGGCCAGTTTTCCCAGCTTATCTGAAGCCAGGATATCCACCCCGCTGAGGTAGAAGATGAAATCGGGCTTTTGTTCTAGAATAAGCCGGGGTAGGGTTTCTTTTAAGATCTTCAGGTATTCCTCATCCCCGGTACCGTTCTCCAACTCAATGTCCAGATCACTTTTTTCCTTTTTGAACGGATAATTGTTCTTTCCGTGCATTGAAAAAGTAAAAACAGAAGGATCATTCTGGAAGATCTCCGCCGTGCCGTTACCCTGGTGGACGTCGAGATCGACCATAAGGATCTTTTTAGCCTTGTTGTTGCGCTGTAACCATCTCGCAGCCACCGCCTGATCGTTGAACATACAAAAGCCTTCTCCCATATTGGTGTAGGCGTGGTGGGTGCCGCCGGCAATGTTCATGGCTATGCCATACTTCAAAGCATATTCCGCTGCCTTAATGGTACCCGAGGCTATGATGAATTCCCGTTCCACCAGTCTTTCAGACAGCGGTAGCCCGATCTTCCTTGCTTCCTTATAGCTAAGCGTTTGATGTTTCAGGGCCTCTACATAATCCTTATCATGCACCGCAAGGATATCTGCTTCATCGGGAAACTCGGGTTCGAAAAAGTTATCCCGGGTACAGGTGCCTTCGTGCAAGAGTTGCTGCGGCACCAGCTCGTATTTTTCCATCGGGAATCGGTGGCCTTTTGGCAAAGGCAGCACGTAAATGGGATGGAAGGCGATTTTGAGCAAGGTCAACAAAATTGAAACCTAACAGGTTTTGAAAACCTGTTAGGTTTGTTAATTTAGGAAATTACCGTCCCGTTCTTCACCCCGTCTTCATCAGGGTTCAGGAACACCAGTTTTCCTTCTTTATTTTCTGTCATCAGGATCATGCCCTCGCTTTCCACTCCGCGGAGTTTTCGGGGGGCAAGGTTCACCATTACGGTTACTTTCTTTCCAATGATCTCTTCAGGCTTAAAACTTTGCGCAATACCCGAAACTATGGTGCGCACATCCAGACCCGTATCCACCTTAAGTACCAAAAGTTTGTTCGCTTTCGGCATTTTTTCGGCCTCCACAATAGTACCCACCCTCAGGTCCATTTTAGTGAAATCTTCAAAAGTGGCGATACCCTTCTGGGGTTCTACGACAGAATTCTCTGCCTCGTTAGAGGCTTTGGTGGCCACCAGTTTATCCAGTTGTTCCACGATCTGGGAATCTTCGATTTTTGAAAACAACAGTTCGGCTTTTCCTATTTCATGTCCGGCAGGCAACAAGTCAGAATTTTGGCCTATCTGCTCCCACTCCTTCTCTTCCTTCTCTTCCAGTAACACTCCGCTGGTAGTTATAATTGCTTCAGAAGAAGATTTACCATAATCAAGCATCCTTTTCAGTTTTTCAGAAGTGAACGGCAGAAAAGGTTCGCTCAGGGTAGCCAGCGCAGAAGCGATCTGCAGGGCCACGTACATGATGGTCTTCACCCTTTCTTCATCAGTCTTGATCAGTTTCCATGGCTCTTCATCAGCTAAATATTTATTACCCAGACGTGCGACATTCATCAATTCTCCCTGCGCTTCCCTGAACCTGTAGCGCTCAATAGAACTGGCGATCACTGCAGGATAGGCCTTAAGTTCCGCTAAGGTTTGTTCATCAACTGCTGAAAATTCTCCCGGCTTCGGAACAACCCCCTCGTAATATTTGTTCGTCAGTACCACTACTCTGTTAATGAAGTTCCCAAAGATGGCTACCAGCTCATTGTTGTTCCTCGCCTGGAAGTCTTTCCAGGTAAAGTCGTTATCCTTTGTTTCGGGCGCATTGGCAGTGAGTGCATAGCGCAGCACATCCTGCTGCCCGGGAAATTCTTCCAGGTATTCATGTAGCCATACAGCCCAGTTCTTTGAAGTGGAGAGTTTCCTGCCTTCGAGGTTCAAAAATTCGTTTGCCGGCACATTATCAGGGAGTATATAACTTCCTTCGGCCTTTAACATGGCCGGGAAAATGATACAATGAAAAACGATATTGTCTTTGCCAATGAAATGCACCAGTTTGGTGTCTTTATCTTTCCAGTAAGGTTCCCAATCTTTCCCGTGTTTTTCTGCCCACTCTTTTGTGGAAGAGATATACCCAATGGGCGCATCAAACCACACGTACAACACTTTTCCTTCTGCTCCCTCAACCGGTACAGGAATTCCCCAGTCAAGATCGCGGGTTACCGCCCTGGGGCGCAGACCGTCATCAATCCAGGATTTTACCTGCCCGTACACATTGGGTTTCCAGTCTTTTTTATGGCCCACAAGGATCCATTCCTTAAGCCAGTTTTCATACTGGTCAAGTGGCAGGAACCAGTGCCTGGTTTCCTTCAGGGTAGGCACAGCTCCTGTGATAGCCGACTTTGGATTGATAAGATCTGTTGCGTTATGGCTGGTACCGCACTTTTCGCACTGGTCGCCATAGCTTTCTTCAAATCCGCATTTCGGGCAGGTACCTACCACAAAACGATCTGCCAGGAATTGCCCGGCTTCTTCATCATATAATTGCTGGGTGGTCTCTTCAGTAAATTTCCCCGCGTCATATAATTTTTTAAAGAATTCTGAAGCTGTTTTATGGTGTATTTTTGCTGAAGTTCGGGAATAATTGTCAAAAGAAATTCCGAAGTCCTTGAAAGACTGCTTGATGATCTTATGATATTTATCTACCACATCCTGCGGGGAAACTCCTTCTTTTTTTGCCTTTATCGTGATAGGAACCCCATGTTCATCACTTCCGCAGACAAAAGCAACATCCCTGCCCTGCATTCTCATAAACCTGGCATAAATATCTGCCGGTACATAAACCCCCGCCAGGTGACCAATATGAATTGGTCCGTTAGTATAAGGCAAGGCTGCCGTGATCGTATATTTCTTAGGTGATTCCATCAATTTCCAGGTTCGATTTTAAAGGCTGTAAAGTTAAGCAAGTACTGTGGATTACAAGTTAAATTCTTGTAAAAGGCCATGGCATTGCGGCAAATGTGGCTACTTTTAATAAAAAATAAAATGCGTAAAATTATATTTCTCTTCCTGCTGATGGGAATCGTTGCCTGTAAAAGCCGAAATATCTCTACTGATTCTGCGGAAAAATTCAAGGTGGAGAATTTGGCAGATGTCATTTCACAAAATAATATGGAACAGGTCTATCCCGAAGCAAATATGACTGAAGGAACAGATTTCTTTGAAGAAGGTACCGTCGAAAGACCCTACAGCATTTTGTATCCCAATACCCCAGATGAGATCCTGGTGATCTGGGCAGATGATGCGCGAAGCAAGGTTCACCAGATAAGATTTGAGAACAATGGCCGCTGGAAATCGGCTACAGGAATAAAAATAGGAACCGGGTATGCCGAACTGGAGAAAATGAACGGTCCCTTCAAATTCTACGGTTTTGGATGGGATTACAGTGGTGCGGTAGACTGGAATGGCGGGAAACTTGCCGATTCAAATGTGAGGGTATTCCTTGCCCCCACCAACACACCCAATACTAAGTTTTATGGAGATCAGATAATTGAGGCTTCAAGGGAAGAGATCGAGGAACTAAACCTCACAGTAAAGACCATCTTACTCCAAATGGAAGAGTAACCTATGGCAGTCCACAATGAACTTGGAAAAGAAGGGGAAGAACTGGCAGTAGCATTCCTCGTGGAACAGGGGTACAAGATCGTAGTCCGAAATTTTCGTTATCAAAAGGCTGAAGTTGACATCATTGCCAGGAAACAGAACGTTTTGGCCGTCATTGAAGTCAAAACCCGCAGCACACCAGATTTTGGGGATCCTCAGGATTTTGTCAAAAAGAAACAGATCAACCAGCTCGTCAAGGCTATTGACTTTTTTGTCAATGACCACGAACTTGATGTAAATGTGAGGTTTGATATCGTGGCGATCATTAAGAACAAAGCCGGCACCAGGATAGAACATCTGGAAGATGCCTTTCTCCATTTCTAGAGTAAACATCTCCTGCTCCCGAAAGAAGAATTACCTATTGGTCTACCACCTTTATATCGTAAACCTCAAATAAATTTTCAATATCATAGTTCATATTCTTCTTCAAATGTTCGATCACCCTGGCTTTTACCTCCCCCTTTTCCAGTAAAGTATCCTTGAGCATGACCGTTGCGGCAAAGTTAGCTACAGGAGTATCCCGATATTTTTCGTTGGTGAAAGTGACGTCCTTGTTCAACACCAGGATGTATGGGATCTTTTGCAGTTCGGCATCAAGCACCTCATTAAGTTCGGTATTCATACTGGCTTTACGCAGGAAAGCGGGCTTACTGAATTGCCAGAACATCATGGCGGCTATTCCTACAGCTACAATACCGGTGGTTATGAGACCGGTTAGTCTGTTCCCTTTTAAAAATCTCACTCCGCCGGGACTTACTTTCCCGTAGTAATAAAATACCAGGGTGGCGGCTATATGAATTCCCAGTAGTTGCAGCAGGATCCTGAAAACGCTGCTCCAAACTACTTGCCAGTCCATCATATAAATCCCGGCACCTACCAGGCCAACAGGAGGTGCCAAAGAAGCTGCAACTAAAATACCCACCGCTGCTCCCGAGACCAGACTGTCCCGCTCACTCTGGCAAATATTCACCGCTCCCGCAAATCCTGAAACTAATGGCAGCAGGACAGCAAACTTCGACACCTGACTTATCTCTTCCATTAGCGGAGTAAGTGTTTTTAACGGAAACGCTAAAGTCATAAGAAAACTCGCCACGATCCCGGTGAAGATCGCAATTCCATACCTGCTCAAGCTGCTCTTAAGAAGATCTGCTTTTCCGGCGGCCGTTCCCAAAGCGGCATTCATTGCAGGCCCTGCGAAAGGAGCCACCAGCATAGCCGCAACCAGTAAATAAGCGGTGTTAGTGAACAAACCTATCCACACGATGATCCCTGCCACCAATGAATAACCTATAAGACCAAACATGGAGCCCACGCTTTGAATTCCCCCAAGGTATATCTCCAGCGAACTTTTTGGCTGTACATCGGCCACCTGGTCGGGTGCTTCGGAAGCCGGAGGATACATGGAGATCACTCCCCGGGGGATCAGGTTTACCTCGGGCTCCCCGAACTCATCGATCTGTTTTAAAAAGTCATTTACTTTCTGGTTTGGCAGGTAGACAAAGAAAACATCATGCTCCTTATTGGGAAGGAAAATGGTATTCTTACCGTTAAATTTTTCTACCGTTTTAAGTACCTCCTCTTTATTGCCTTTTGGGATCTTGAGTATAAGCTGTCGCATGAAATTATTGTTTAGCTGCAGATCAAAGTTCTGAGGACCTGCCTTTTATCCAATATAACGGAAAGCGATAAAAAGAGTCATTTCCTTAAGGGAAATTTAAGGATTGGAGGAAAATTAAAAGACCTAACAGGTTTTTAAAACCTGTTAGGTCTGCTCTGGAATTTATCTCTCAAAAATTCCATTTTTGAGAGGTTTTATTTTTCCTCCACCTCCACCGGCGCCTTAACATCCAGCGGTTGCAATACCTTTAATGCTCTGTCTACAGAAGTTACCTTCTCAAAAGTCAATAACAACCTCAACCCGCTGCGGGTTTTCTTTTCTTTCATCGTGCAGCTCTGCGGATGTGTTTGCACGTATTGCAGCACTCTTGTAAAAGCCTGGCTCTGGTAGAAACGTGATTGCTGGTCGGCAATGAAGTAGCCGATGAGTTTTCCCTGCTTCATCACGATCTTCTCCAGCCCTATCTTCGACGCTATCCATTTGATGCGGACGCTGTTCAGCAGATCTTCTGCCTGGGTGGGTAGTTCTCCAAACCTATCTACGAGTTCAGCTTCAAATTTCTGAAGCTCTTCCTCGGTTTTCAGATTGTTGAGCTGGGTATAGAGGTTCAGCCTTTCGGAAATGTTGTTGATGTAATCGTCGGGGAACAACAGTTCAAAATCGGTATCGATCTGTGTATCTTTCACGTATTCCTTATCCTCTTTCACCTGGTCTGCATACAGCTCCTTAAATTCATTTTCCTTGAGTTCTTCAATGGCTTCGTTCAGGATCTTTTGGTAGGTATCGAAACCAATCTCGTTTATGAACCCGCTTTGCTCACCTCCTAATAGATCTCCTGCCCCGCGAATCTCCAGATCCTTCATAGCGATGTTAAAACCACTGCCAAGTTCACTGAATTGCTCGAGAGCTGTCATCCTCTTCCGCGCCTCATCGGTTATGGCCGAAAACGGCGGAGTAATAAAATAACAGAATGCTTTTTTATTGCTTCTTCCAACCCTTCCCCGCATCTGGTGCAGGTCTGAAAGTCCGAAGTTATTGGCGTTGTTGATAAAGATAGTATTGGCATTAGAAACGTCGAGTCCACTCTCTACGATCGTGGTCGAAACCAGTACATCAAATTCGCCGTTCATGAATTTCAGCATAAGGGTTTCCAGTTTCTTACCTTCCATCTGCCCGTGACCTATCCCGATCTTAGCATCGGGCACCAGTCGCTGTATCATTCCGGCAACTTCCTTGATATTCTCCACCCGGTTGTGAATAAAGAACACCTGCCCACCCCGCTGAATTTCATACGAAATGGCATCGCGTATGGTCTCTTCGGAAAACCGTATCACATGAGACTCGATTGGATATCTGTTTGGCGGCGGAGTGGTAATGGTGGAAAGATCCCTCGCGGCCATTAAACTGAACTGCAACGTCCGCGGAATAGGCGTCGCAGTCAATGTAAGCGTATCCACATTTTCTTTAATGGTCTTCAGCTTGTCTTTTACGGCTACCCCGAATTTCTGCTCTTCATCCACGACGAGCAATCCGAGGTCCTTGAATTTTACCGCTTTATTCACCAGCTGATGAGTTCCAATGACGATATCCACTTTTCCGTTTGCCAGTTCTTCCAGGGTTGTTCTCCGTTCTTTGGCGGTCCTGAAACGGTTCAGGTAATCTACGGTAACCGGGAAATCCTTCAGGCGTTCGGTGAAAGTTTTATAATGCTGAAATGCCAGAATGGTAGTAGGCACTAAAACGGCCACCTGTTTCCCATTATCTACCGCTTTGAAGGCTGCCCTTATCGCAACTTCAGTTTTTCCGAAGCCAACATCCCCGCACACCAGGCGGTCCATGGGGCGTTCGTTTTCCATATCGGCCTTAACATCGGCCGTGGCAGTACTTTGATCGGGGGTGTCTTCGTAAAGGAAGGAGGCTTCCAGCTCGTGCTGCAGGTAGGAATCAGGACCAAATCCGAAGCCTTTTTGCAAACGACGCTTCGCGTAAAGTTCGATAAGGTTGTACGCGATGTGCTTGACCCGTGCCTTGGTCTTCTGCTTCAGGTTCTTCCAGGCGTTGCTGCCCAGTTTATAGATCTTTGGCGGCTTTCCGTCTTTCCCGTTATACTTGGAGATCTTGTGCAGCGAGTGAATGCTCAGATACAGAATGTCACGCTCACCGTAGATCAACTTGATCGCTTCCTGCTTTTTACCCTCTACATCTATTTTTTGAAGTCCGCCGAATTTTCCAATCCCGTGGTCAATATGCGTGACATAATCCCCCACCTCGAGGCTCGTCAATTCTTTTAATGTTATCGCCTGTTTTTTGGCATAACCATTTTTTAAATGAAATTTGTGATAACGCTCAAAGATCTGATGGTCGGTATAGCAGACCATCTTTGAATTTTCATCAATAAATCCCTGGTACATGGAAAGCACCACGGTTTTGTATTTAACCTCCTTGTCAACATCATCAAAGATGTCGTGAAAGCGCTTCGCCTGTTGCTCACTAACGCAGAAAATATAGTTGGAATAACCTTCTTCAGAACGCTCGTGCAGATCCTGTATCAACAGGTCAAAGTGCTTGTTGAAAGAAGGTTGGGGTTTGGTGTTGAATTCTATTTGCAAGACTTCCGCGTCACCCTGAACTGGTTTCAGGGTCTGGTTGGAATTTGTTACCACCAAAGAATATTCCTGCAACTGGTCCTTTAAAAGTGCAGAATTACAGAACAATTCTTCAGGCGTGCCGTGTTTCACTTCTTCGGAAAGCTCCTTAAAGGCTTCAATGGCTTTCCCAAAAAGCTTGTCGATCTGTGCCGAAAGCATTTCAAGATCTTTGGCGAAGACTACCGTTTTATTGGATATGTACTTCAAAAAACTTTCCCGAACCTCTTCCAGCTTCTTGTGTTCCACATTCGGAATAATGCTGATCTTCTTCACTTTTTCCGTAGAAAGCTGGGTTTCCACATCAAATGTCCTGATGCTCTCCACCTCGTCTCCGAAAAATTCAATTCTGTATGGCTCATCATTGCTGAAGGAGAACACATCCAGGATCCCACCGCGAACTGAGAATTCTCCCGGCTCGGTCACAAAATCCACTCTTTTGAACTTGTACTCGAACATCACCTCGTTGACAAAATCAATGGAAAGCTCATCGTTCACGTGGATCTTCAGGGTGTTCTTCTCAAGTTCCTTTCGTGTAACTACCTTCTCAAAAAGTGCATCGGGATAGGTGACTATGAGCGCGGGCTTCTTGCGGGAGTTGATGCGGTTGAGCACCTCTGCTCTCAAAAGCACATTGGCATTATCTGTCTCTTCTATCTGGTATGGCCGGCGGTAGCTTCCGGGGTAAAAGAGGACGTGCTTCTCCCCCACCAGTTGCTCCAGGTCATTGAGGTAATACGCTGCTTCTTCCTTGTCATTGAAGATCAGCAAAAATGGCTTTTCTGCCTGCTCAAAAGCATTGGCAATCACGAAAGACAGTGCCGACCCAACAAGGCCTTTTAATTCAACATGAGTTCGCGGCAGGGCAAGGGCTTTCCCCAGTTCAAGCTGTTGAGCCGACTGTGCAAAGCTTTGGGCGATAGAAGATTTAGTCAAAAATTAAAAATTTGGTGCAAAGATAAGAAGTTATTGCCTTTCAGCTAAAGCTGAAGGAATTAAGGAAGAGTTAAATTAGATGTTGTCTACTTTGTATCGCTTCCAAGAGAATTGGCTAAAGCCCTATTTCTCATCATTCTCTGGTCCTCCGCCTAAAGGCGGAGACAATTCAGCGGAGGCAATTCATGAATTTGAAAATAATTTATGTTGCAACCCATGAATTGCTCAAGGCATAAAAGATCGAGCAAAACAGAACACCTCTTTTCATGAATGGCCACTGGCTTCAGCCAGTGGTTTAAGAGCAGAATCAAAACAGGGCTTTAGCCCAATCTTTTTGTCTCAAATTAATTTATTAAATTCAGCATCAGCCAATTAGCACAACATCATGCCTCACATAAAGGTTTACATCCATTTTGTCTGGAGCACTAAAAACAGAGTTCCTCACCTCAAAACTCCAGAACTCAGAAAACAGGTGTGGCAGCATATAGCAGAAAATGCCAGATCAAAAGGAATATTTGTAGATTTCGTCAATGGATACGCAGATCATTGTCATTGTCTTGTCTCTTTAGGAGTTGATCAAACCATTCAAAAGGTGATCAATTTGATCAAAGGAGAATCTTCTCATTGGATCAACAAAAATAATTTAACTTCAGAAAGATTTGAATGGCAAAATGATTATTTCGCTGTCTCTGTTTCTGCTTCCAATCTTAATAGGGTGAGAGATTATATTAAAAATCAGGAAGAGCATCACAGGAAGAAATCATTTCAGGAGGAATATGAAGTATACATAAAGAATTATAATTTCAAAAAATTTGAGGATAGAAAATTGGGCTAAAGCCCTTGTTCTCATCATTCTCTGATCCTCCGCCTGAAGGCGGAGGCAATTCAGCGGAGGCAATTCATGAATTGGGAAATGATTTATATTCTGCAACCCAGGAATTACCACTGGCTTCAGCCTGTGGTTAAAGGATCAGGATTATGATTGGGCTTAAGCCCAAAATTCAGAAAAAAGTCTTGGCTCTAGGCTCTTGATTCTTTTTTAATCATTCAAACAAATCACTTCCTCCTTCGTCACCACATACACCTCATCATCTCCCTGCGGTATGAGAATGTATTTACCGGTGAACTCCCCGAATGCAGGAAGGATCAATTGGTCTTTGGATTTGAAGAAACAGGAGAGCTTAAGTTGCTGCCGGCCGAGGCCGTTGATCCTTACCCCTGGATGTATATGTCCCGAAAAGTTGAAAAGTCCGGACCTTTCTTCGGGGTGATGGGTAAAAAGAAAATTGTGGAGCACAATTTCGGATGTAATCCTGACTCCCAGGGCTTCATATTTTAGGGGAGAAATAATGTCGTGATTTCCTTCTACTAGAATGACTTCCGCAGGGATATTTTTCAGCCAGGTCTCAAACATTAGCCACTCCTTGTTCATTGAACTGTGAAAAAGGTCTCCGAGGAAAACGATCTTCTGAGGTGCGAAAAATGCGATTACTGAATCCATTTTTTGGAAGTTGCCTTTCACCGCCTGCTGCGGCACGGCACTGCCAAATTTCCTGAAATGCGACATCTTTCCCAAGTGAACATCGCTTATCACCAGTATATCTTCTTCCTCCCAAAACATAGCGCCGGATGGATGTAAAATAAAATTCTGATTATAAAGAGTAAGTGTTTTTGTCATTTTTGAAGCTACAGGTCTCCCCATTGAGCCATCATTTTCTTAATTCTATCCTCCAGTTTTTCTGAAGATAATTTTTCGCGCATCCTGTCGGTGATGATCGGGAAAGCGAATGGTGTGGGTTTTTCACATTGTTTCCAAACCAACTTCTGTTCCGAAATTCGTTCCATAGCCAATCTTAACCTTCCTTCTTCCAACTGGTGCTCGAATGTCTCCCTAAACGCCTGCTGAAACAATAAATTGTCCGGCTCATAATCCCTGAAAACACTGAACAATAGCTGCGAATTCGACTGCAAATGTTTTGTTTTGATCATCTTGTTCGGAAACCCGGTGAAAACCATTCCGGCAATCACCGCAATGTCACGGAATTTTCTTCTTGCCATTTCTGTCGCATTTAAACTCTTCTGAAGGTCATCCATCAGGTATTCCGCAGAAAACAGATCATTGTCGAACACCTGCTGCATATCGATCTCCTGATCGGAAAGCAGCTCGAATCCGTAGTCATTAAAGGCGAGGGAGAAAGTAATTGGTGACAGCAGGCTGATCCTGTAGGCGAGCAGACTGGCCATGGCTTCGTGTACAAACCGCCCTTCAAAGGGGTAAAAAATGGCGTGATATCCTTCGCGCGTCTTAAAGGTTTCAATGAGGAATTCATCTTTTTTGGGGATAATGGATTCCTTTTTCTGCCTTTTGAAGATGTTGGTCATGGCCTGCAGTTCCACTGAGCTCTGGACGGAGCCTGTGCCGAGCGCAGCCGAGGTGCTCGGGGTGACATTCTGCGACGATTCGGCTTCTTCAATTTCTGAAGCTACAAACATTTCCTCCCTAAGCAGCTCACTCATCTGCGCCGAAAAACTCATCCTTCCCCCGGCCCAGCTGGGAAAGCGGGAGTTTTTCACCTTCGATTTCTTTACGATCACCTGCATATTCTTGATCTGGTACAGCTCCAGATTTTTCCCGGCAAAGGTAAATACATCCCCCGGATTTAACTTCGAAATAAACCATTCTTCAATTGTTCCAATATACCCACCGCCCAGGTATTTTACCGCCAGAACGGCGTCACTTACTATTGTTCCTATCTGCAACCGGTGCCTCATCGCAATGGCGCGGTTATTCACTTTAAAAAGTCCGTTCTCTTCTATTTCTACCTTTTTATATTCGTCATAAGCCTGCAGAGTCTGACTTCCTTTTGTAATAAAATTAAGGAGCCATTCCCACTGCTCTTCGGAAATTGCCTGATAGCAAAAAGTCGACTTAACCTCAGGCCAGATATCCTTCGGAAAAAATCCGTCGGAAACTGCCAGGGTTGTGAGATATTGAACCAGAACATCAAAGGAGTTCAGGTACGGGATCCGATCTTCAACTACCGTATTTTTCACCGCCTTTTGTAAAGCTGAAGCCTCTATGAGTTCCATCGCGTGGGTGGGCAAAAAGTAGATCACACTCTCTTTTCCAGGCTGGTGACCACTTCGGCCTGCCCGCTGAAGAAATCTCGCCACACCTTTTGGTCCCCCAATCTGGATAATGGTCTCCACCGGCGCAAAATCCACTCCCAGATCGAGGCTGGAGGTTGCCACCACCGCCTTTAACCGCTCATCACGAATTGCCTGCTCTACCCATATTCTTGTTTCTTTATTGATGCTCCCGTGATGCATGGCCAGTTCCCCGGCGAATTCCGGGTACTTCTGAAGTATCCTCTGAAACCAGATCTCGCACTGGGAGCGAGTGTTGGTAAAAAGCAGCGTAGTCCTGGAATTGCGAATAATGGGGACCACCTCATCAATGAGGTGCAGCCCGAGATGTCCCCGCCAGGGAAAGGTTTCCATCTTCTCCGGAATGATGGATTTTACTGTGATCTTCTTTTTAATATCTGCCCTGATCAACACTGAATTTTTGAATGCCGGCGACTCCGGTCCCAGCAGCACCTCCCGTGCCTCCTGTAGATTCCCGATTGTAGCCGATATTCCCCAAATCTTCATTTTTGGAGAAACATTTTTAAGTCGGGAAAGGGCAAGTTCCACCTGAACTCCGCGTTTCGTTCCCAGCAGCTCGTGCCATTCGTCAATGACAATAGCATTAAGATCTTTGAATGTTTTTTCATAACCTTTGGAAGATAATAGCAACTGCAAACTTTCAGGTGTTGTAATAAGGAGATCGGGCATTTGCTTTTTTTGGGCAGCCCGTAACTTTTGAGAAGTATCTCCCGTCCTGATTCCCACTGTAAGTCCGCTGCCAATATCCTGGGAAAATCTATTTGCCGCCTGCTCTATCTCTACGGAAAGGGCCCGCAGCGGCGTGATCCAGATAGCTTTGAGGCCGGGTTTGTGTTTGGTTTTATAATCAGGGTTTTGCCGGATGTAATCCAGAACAATCGGAATCCACAGTGCATAGGTTTTTCCGCTCCCGGTGGGGGCGTTTAGTAGGCCGTGTTTACCTGACAAAAATGCCTTCCAGGTCTCCTTTTGAAAAGCAAAGGATTTCCAGGACCGGGATTTGAACCAGTCTTCGGCGAGTTTTATGAGTTCTCTTTTATTCATGATTCTGCAAGCTTGGACCCTTCCGTCATTCCTTCGGAATGCCACCTTCCCTTAACAAGGGAAGGAGCTATTTGTACTACCATTTAAAATTCTACTTCACTATTAAAATTTGCTAAACCCACATTTGACCACAGGAACAGCAAAGCTGTTCCCAAAGCTCCCCTTCCTCTTTTTAAGGAGGGGTGGATCCGAGGGAGCGCCCGCCTACCGGCCGGCAGGGAGACGGGGTGGTCCACTCCCGAAATGTCTCTTAATTTCCTCCAGCACCCAATCCAGATTCTCAAAAGCTGTTCTGTTCTCAAACCTCAGCACCTTCATATTTAACTCTTCCAGTTTTTTAGTTCTGGCAGCGTCTTTTTCTTCGTTTGTTGGATTCATATGGTATTGCCCATCGAGTTCTATGATCAGCCTTTCCTCGGCACAATAAAAATCCACAATGAAGTTCAGGATGCTGTGTTGCCTCCTGAATTTTCTTCCTTCCAGTTTCTTTTGTTGCAAATGTGTCCACAAATAGGCCTCGGCTGTAGTTCCGTGGTGGCGGAGCTTTTTGCGGTAGGGTTCGAGGGGTTTTCGGTTGTGGATTCTGCGTTTCATTTTAACTGTGTAATAATTTAGAAGCAGCCGTTGGACCCTTCCGTCTCCGCCTTGCGGCGGATCCACCCCTGCCTGCCGGCAGGCAGGTTCCCTTAGCAAGGGAAGGAGCTATTTGTGCTACTATTTAAAATTCTACTTCAAATTATATTTTTTTAAACCCAGTAATTTTACAGCTTCTGCTAGCAGAAGCGTAATAGTTCCCATCCTTTTCAAGGAGGGGTGGCTCCGTGGTAGCGCCCGCCTGCCGGCCGGCAGGGAGACGGGGTGGTTTATTTCGGGATCAACTGCTTCAATTCTTCTATGGTATTTGCTTCTTCTATTTTCTTGTCCTGTCTCCACCTCAATATTCTCGGGAAGCGGGTTGCAACGCCACTTTTGTGTCTTTTGGATTCGGCTATACCTTCGAAGGCAATCTCAAATACCAGTTCAGGTTTTACGGAACGTACAGGTCCAAATCGCTCCAGTGTATTTTTCTTGATAAACGCATCAACCTGCCTGAATTCGGCATCGGTCAGGCCTGAATATGCCTTGGCGAAGGTCACCAGCTCCTCATCCTGCCAGAGGGCGAAAGTGTAATCTGTAAAAAGATTAGATCTGCGCCCGTGACCGCGCATGGCGTATGTCAACACGGCATCAACGGTGAGTGGTTCCACTTTCCATTTCCACCAGTCTCCCTTTTTTCTACCCACCAGGTAAGGCGAATCCCATTTCTTGAGCATCAAACCTTCACTTTTCACCTCCCTGGCACGTTCCCGTTCTGCAGTAGCTTCTTCCCATTTATTGAAGGAAATGGTTTCAGATAGATGAAATGGCAACTCCTCTGTTCCAACAGTGGCGTGTAATTTCTCAAGGATCTTCCGCCGATCCAAAAAGGGTAAAGTGCGGATGTCTTTCCCTTCCCACTCCAATACATCATAAGCCTTCAGGATCACAGGAGTTTTATTTAGCAGAGCTTTGGAAACAGTTTTACGACCAATCCGGGTTTGAAGGTCCTTGAAGGTGCCAATGTCTCCATCGGGAAACGGAAGGATCTCCCCATCTATCACTGTTCCGTCGGGAATAACCTCCAAAAATTTGGAAAATTCGGGGTATTTATCTGTCACCAATTCTTCTCCCCGGCTCCAAACGAAGATCTCACGGTTACGAATCACCACCTGAGATCGTATACCGTCCCATTTATGCTCGGCAGACCAGTCGGCAGGATCTCCCAGATCGACCGGTTCCCCTTCAATAGCATAGGCCAGGTAGAAAGGGTAAGGCTTGGAGAGGTAGTCTTCCTCATTTTCCTCTAAAATAAGTTTTTGAAAGGTAATTTTCTGCGGATCCCAGTCGCCCATTAGCTTATAGGCAAGTACATCTTCATCAATATCTGTTGCTTTGGATAGTGCGCGGGTCATTAACTTCTGACTCACCCCAATTCTAAAACTTCCGGTGATGAGCTTGGTAAAAACGAATCTTTCATAGTAATTCTGCGTTGCCCAATTCTCATGTAGGTATTCTCTTTTGTCGGCTTCTGAGGCTTTTTTTAGATCGATGATCTCCTCCAGATATTGTGTCAGACTCTTTTCACTGGACTCCTCTGCCGGCGGAATGACCAGCGCAATAGTTTCTGCAAGATCACCCACAATGTGATATGATTCTTCAAAGAGCCATAGTGGAATATTAGCGAGTTCGGCAGCAAATGTCCGCAGCAAAGTCGTATTTACAGGTCGCGGCGGCCGCCGGTGAGAGAGGATGGCAATAGCCCACACCTTATCCTTCCCGGGAACCGTCTGAAAATAGCGCGTCAACGCCGCCACCTTCACCGTGGTTTTATTGGTGCTGTCAAGTTCTCTTATGAGTGCTGCGAATTCTTCCATAACCCCTCCCTGGCCCTCCCCTAACAGGAGAGGGAATTTTTTCGTATTCTAAAGTTATTTTTTTTGTCCCGGCCCTCCCTAGAAAAAAGTGAGGGAGCTTTTATGAGTTGTTTTCCTCTCCTAGGAGAGGAGCCTTTTCTTTTTCCTGCCCACGGACCGCTGTCCACTGTCCACTTTTTCATTGATCATTGATTTCGTCCGTATCTTCAGCTTTGGCGTTCATCTCTGCCAGTTCTCCTTCATACTGAGTTTCGGCGGTGCGGGCGTCGTAACCTTGTTCATTCAGGAACCTGCAGAATATTTCTGAATATCCATGGGTACAGATGACCCTCTCGCAGCCTGTGGCTTTAATGGATGAAAGCAGTCCCTGCCAGTCACAATGATCTGACAAAACAAAGCCGCGATCAACGGCTCTTCTTCGTCTTGCACCCCTGAAAGCCATCCAGCCGCTTGCCATTCCGGTTTCATAAGGTACCATCTTCCTTATCCAGGTGCTGCCTTGCGCACCTGGCGGAGCCAACACCATGCCGCCTCTTATTTCCTCTTTTTTAACCTCCCTTGTGATCCTGGTAGTTTCAGGGAAATCTGCCAGAGGTCGCAGTACCTCGGTCATGTTTTCGATAGCCCCATGGGTGAAGATCTTTCCTATCGAAGGATCCAAAAATTTAAGCAAACGCTGCGCCTTTCCCAGGGAATATCCAAACAGAACTGAGGTTTTACCTTCTTCCCGGTTTTGCTGCCACCAGGTGTTGATCTCTTCCATCACCTGTTGTTGCGGTTGCCATTTAAAAGCCGGCAAACCAAAGGTGCATTCGGTAATAAAAGCGTCGCATTTTACAGGTTCAAAAGGAACCGAGATACCGTCATCTTCGGTCTTATAATCACCGCTGAAAACCCACACCTCTCCCTTGTATTCCACCTTCACCTGGGATGAACCTATGATATGGCCTGCCGGATGAAGGGAGAATTTTACATTATTGATGCTGATGGTTTCTCCATGTCCAATGCCGGACACTTCAATATCTCCCAGTCGGTGTTTAATAATGGGTACATTGGTATGGTGGGTGATGTACTGCTTGTGGCCCCAGCGGGAATGATCTGCATGCCCATGGGTAATAATGGCTTTATCTACCGGCCTCCAGGGATCCAGGTAGACATCTGCCTGCTCACAGTAGATGCCTTTGTCATTGAAAACAAGCAGGGGATTTTTATCTCTTCGTACCGGCATAGTTTCAAGTTAGGACTTTTCTTGCAGGGCAGCTGAGGCATTAGGAAAAAATTAAAAGTCTTCTTTAGCAGGTTAGCAATTGCCTGCCGGCAGGCAAGGATAGCTTCCGAAGGTGCCCATAAACCAAGAGACGATAAGCGGAAAGTGCGGCCCCGACTTTTTGGAGGGAAACCCCAAAGTTTTATTCATAGTAAACACAGATTATTTATCTTTGGGTAAAACATTAAAATATGTCATTTTCAGATCTATTTGGAACAGGGGAACACCTGAGGAATTTGGGCCATTTTGCGGCCATTGTAAACCTGGCCGCAGTGGACGGGGAAATCAACGAAAAAGAGGAAGCTCAATTAAAGCGGTTTGCCAGCAAACTGGATATTCATGAAGAGGAGTACAAGAAAGTTTTAAAAAACCCTACTGCTTTTCCAATCCACCCGAACAACAGCGTACAGGGTAGGCTGGAGCGATTGCATGACCTGTTCAAAATTATTTATTCAGACCACTATATCGATGAGGAGGAAGAGGATCTTTTGAGAAAATATGCAATAGGACTCGGATTTTCACCTAAAGTTTCTGAAGGGATCATCAAAAGATCGATCCAGATTTTCAATGGGCAAATTAGTTTTGACGACTACTTATATTTGCTGAACAAAGACGAATAACTTTTTTCACATAACTAAAAAAGGACCTTTTTGAGGTCCTTTTTTTATTGGGTATTCAGAGTCGTCTTATTTATATCTGGCCATGAATTCTTCTGCTTTTTCTACCATGTCCCTGCTACCACAGAAGAACGGCACACGCTGGTGCAGCTCAGTAGGGTCAATGTCCAGAATACGGGTAAACCCGTCGCTGGCTTTGCCCCCGGCCTGTTCGGCGATATAGGCCATGGGGTTGCATTCGTATAGCAACCTCAACTTACCATGTGGCGCCTTGGAGCTGGTAGGGTAGAAATAGATCCCGCCTTTTATCATATTCCGGTGGAAATCTGAGACCAATGAACCTATATACCTTGAGGTATAAGGTCTGTCATCCTTTTCTTCCTGACAGTATTTGATATAATCTTTCACTCCCTGAGGAAAATGCACATAGTTACCTTCATTTACCGAGTAAATATGGCCTTTTTCAGGGTATTGCATATTGGGGTGAGACAGATACCACGAACCCAATGCCGGGTTGAGGGTAAAGCCGTTCACTCCGAATCCGGTGGTATAAACCAGCATGGTAGAAGTACCGTAAACGATATATCCGGCAGCTACCTGTTTATTTCCGGGTTGTAAAAAATCTTCAATTTGAACGGGAGTGCCTACAGGAGTAACCCTGCGGTAGATAGAAAAAATGGTTCCTACAGAGACATTGACGTCAATATTGGAACTTCCGTCTAACGGGTCCATAAGGACCACATACTTGTTTGCATGGTCATTCTTACTTCCGGCGATAGTGATAAAATTTTCCATTTCTTCGGAAGCAATTCCGCACACAATCTCGCGATTAGTAAGGGTTTGGATGAATTTTTCATTGGCATAAACATCCAGTTTTTGCTGGTCTTCTCCCTGTACATTGGTTTCTCCGGCAGCACCTGTTATGTCGACAAGTCCGGCTTTATTTACTTCATGGTTCACTACCTTTGCAGCCAAACGTATGGAATTGATAAGCCTTGAAAGTTCCCCTGAAGAATAGGCGAATTCAGACTGGTTTTCAATTATAAACTCCCCTAAAGTTTGGTTTTTTTGGACCATTTTATACACTTGAATTTGATACCGAACAAAACTAACCCAAATTAATTTAAGCAACTATAACGATTTCGTAAATTTTATCTAAAAATCAATTTCTACTTTTGTTGTAAAACCAGGTCTATGGAAACTGTTATTAGAAAAGGAAGAAAAGAAGATATGCCGGCCGTTCTTGAATTGATCAAAGAACTGGCAGCATTTGAAAAGGAACCCGATGCGGTGATCACCACCGTGGAAACTCTGGAGAAGGAAGGATTCGGTAAAAACCCTCTTTTTCATGTTTTTGTAGCCGAAGTTGACGGGAAGATCGAAGGTATGGCATTGGTGTATTACCGCTTCTCTACCTGGAAAGGCCGTACCCTGCACCTGGAGGACCTTATTGTAAAAGAGGAAAAAAGAGGGACCGGACTTGGGAACGCACTTTACAAAAAGGTCCTGGAATTCGCCAGGGAGCAAGGTTTGAAAAGGGTGGAATGGGTAGTTCTGGACTGGAACAAACACGCTATAGATTTCTATGAACGTAGTGGCGCCAATGTTTTAAAGGACTGGTACACCGTACAAATGGACGAGGACGGGATCATTAAATATGTTGAAACCAACTCATGAAAATATTCAAATTTGGAGGAGCATCAGTAAAGGATGCCGAGGGTGTTCGAAATGTGCTGAAAGTCCTTGAAGCCAATGGCAACAGCAATAAGGTGATTGTGATCTCTGCCATGGGTAAAATAACCAATGCTCTGGAACTTGTACTTAAGCAATATCTTGAAACGGGAAAATATCAGGAGAGCCTTCAGCCGGTAAAGGAATATCACTATAAAGTACTCGATGATCTATTTGGACCCGGGAAGGCCACGACTCTGGCTAAGATCAACGGGTATTTCAGGGAATTGGAGAATTTCCTGCAACATAACAGGTCGCAACAATATGATTTTGTCTATGACCAGGTAGTAATATATGGCGAATTGATCTCGACAACTATTGTTAGTGATTATCTCTCTTCCCGGGAGATAAAAAATGACTGGCTTGATGCCCGTAATTGTATCAGGACTGACGACACTTACCGGGATGCCCAGGTACAGTGGGACGAAACCCAGTTTCAAATAAGGAAAAACGTCAAGCCTGAAAACCTCACCATCACCCAGGGATTTATTGGAGCTGACAGCAATAACTTTTCTACCACTCTCGGCAGGGAAGGAAGTGACTATTCCGCAGGGATCTTTGCCTATTGTCTTAGTGCAGATAGTGTCACCATCTGGAAAGATGTGCAGGGAGTTTTGAATGCCGATCCCAGATTTTTTGACAATCCCAGCCTTCTGGAGCAGATCTCTTATGAAGAGGCCATTGAACTTGCGTTTTACGGCGCATCGGTTATTCATCCTAAAACCTTGCAACCTTTGCAGAAAAAGGAAATCCCCCTTTATGTACGCTCTTTTATAAATCCGGAAAAAGCGGGTACTACGGTAAGAAAAGGACAGCAAATATCCCCAAAAGTGCCATGTTTCATCGTTAAAAAGGACCAGGTATTAATATCCCTTTCCTCCCTTGATTTCTCGTTCATTCTGGAAAAGAATATTAGCCATATTTTCAATTTACTGCATCATCACCAGGTTAAAGTAGACCTCATCCAGAATTCGGCCATCAGCTTTTCAGTTTGTGTTGATAATAAATTTAATAACTTGGAGAAATTAATCCAGGAATTAAAAGCCACATACAGGGTCACTTATAATACCGGCGTATCTCTTTACACCATTCGTCATTTTGATGAAGCAGCTATTAAGGAGCTTGAAAAGGACAAAAAGGTACTGCTAAAGCAAATTACAAGAGAGACGGTACAACTGGTGGCAATTCCTTAATTATTCAGAATAAAAAAAAGCAATCAATGGGAATTGTAAGTGCAAAGGAAGTTGCCAAGGTAATGAATCTCGATAAATTCGGATTTTTAGGTACCTCAATGGGATGGATCATTCTGCAAACCACCCGACTCTCAGTGATCAATAAAGAATATGAAAAGAGAAAAGACTTTCCGGCACCCCGTTTTATAGATTCTATTCTGGAAGCCTTCGAAATAGATTTTGAGATCCCGGAAGAGGACCTGAAACGTATCCCAAAGAACGGTGCCTTTATCACCATTTCCAACCATCCTTTAGGTGGTATAGACGGGATGATCCTCTTAAAGCTATTGCTATCCCGGCGGGAAGATTATAAAGTTATCGCCAATTTCCTGTTGCAGCGCATTGACCCTTTACAGCCATATATTATGCCCGTTAATCCTTTTGAGGAACACAAAGAGGCCAAATCCAGCATGAAAGGGATCAAGGATGCCATTTTACACCTTAAGGAAGGGAAGCCCCTGGGCATTTTTCCGGCAGGAGAAGTATCTACTTACAGGGATAAAAGGATGATCGTGGACAAGCCATGGGATCCTGCGGCCATTAAACTTATCCAGAAGGCCGGAGTACCTGTGATACCTATTTATTTCCATGCGAAGAACAGCACGTTCTTTTACAGGCTGGCTTCTGTCAGCGATGTATTGCGCACGGCAAAATTACCCAGTGAAATGCTTTCCCAGAAGAAAAGGAAGATAAAGGTACGCATAGGAAATCCGGTTTCACCACAGGATATAAAGGAGACACCTACTATTGAAGCGCTTACTGCTTTTTTAAGGCGCAAAACCTACATGCTTGCCAATGCCTTTGAAAAAAAACCTTTTTACAAGAACCTGCCAAAGAACCTAAAAAAAACAAAACCACCTCAAAAGATCGTAGATCCCACCGCTCAAAATCTAATGATGGAAGAAGTGGAAACCTGCCGAAGACTGGATAAGCGCCTGCTGGAAAGTAAGAATTACGAGGTTTTCCTGGCCAAAAAAGAAATAATCCCCAATATTTTAAAGGAGATAGGGAGGTTAAGGGAGATCACCTTCCGGGCTATTGGAGAAGGAACCAATCTACCTATCGACCTTGATAAATTTGACGACTATTACTACCACATGTTCCTTTGGGACAATGAGACCAACCAGATTGCCGGAGCCTACAGAATGGGAATGGGAGCTGAGATCTATGAAAAATACGGGATCAATGGATTCTATCTTCAGGACCTGTTCAGGTTTGAACCCGAACTTCACGAAATGATGAGCCAATCCATTGAAATGGGCCGCGCCTTTATCTGTAAGGAATACCAGCAGCGACCTATGCCCCTGTTCCTTTTATGGAAAGGCATAGTTCATTGTACCCTGCGATTCCCTCACCATAAATTTCTGATAGGGGGAGTAAGCATCAGCAATAAATTCTCCAATTTTTCAAAGTCCCTTATGATCGAATTTATGAGATCTCATTATTATGATCCTTATATAGCGCAATTCGTAAGGCCTAAAAAAGAGTTTAAAGTGAAGCTGAAGGATGGGGACAAGGATTTTGTCTTTGATGAGACCCGGGCAGACCTCAATAAGTTCGACAAGATCATTGATGAAGTAGAACCGGGAAGCCTTCGCCTGCCGGTACTCATAAAAAAATACATCAAGCAAAACGCAAAGGTAATTGCATTCAATGTGGACCCTCTGTTCAATGATGTCGTTGATGGACTTATGTACATAAAGATCGCAGACCTACCGGAAGGTACGGTAAAACCGGTTATGGAAGAATTACAGAAGGAGCTGGAGCACAAGGTTACCGAAATGAGGAAAAATGCCCAGGCTTCGAATTAAGAGTTTTCTTCCTTTAAATAACTTCAGGTTGGATTTGCCTCTTTTGATGCTTAACTTGCTATTTCAGAAATAAAATTCAGAAAATGGAAAAAATATTGATTGTTGGTGCTACAGGAAGCACAGGAAAACGCATTATTGAGATCCTCAATAACAGCCAGAGTTTTGATCCTGTCGCCATGATAAGAAAAGAAGAGCAAAAGGACATTTTTGAAGATATGGAGGTGAAATGGGTGCTTGCCGATTTGGAGCAGGATGATTTTAGCCAGGCTTTAAAAGGAATTGATAAAGTGATATTTGCAGCAGGATCTGGCGGTAAAACCGGCCCGGACAAAACCACCGAAGTTGATGAAAAAGGAGCAATCAAGATTATTGATGCCGCCAAAAAAGCAAAAATCAAGAAGTTTATCATGCTAAGCTCTATGGGTGCCGATGAACCTTCAAAACACAAAGACCTGGAGCATTATTTGGAGGCAAAGGCCGAAGCTGATGAACATCTTCGGGAAAGCGGCCTGAAATATACAATTTTAAGGGCCGGAGCACTTACCGATGATATGGGATTGGGAAAGGTGAAACTGGCGGGCAAATTGGGAGCGCCGGGAGAAATCCCCAGGGATGATGTGGCTTTTCTGCTCATCATGTCCCTTGCCGACCCATTAGTACAAAACATGACCTTTGAGGCTGTGGAAGGAGATGAACCCATCAAATCGGCAATGATCGAACTCAGCCGCGGATAATGAAGCCACTTCGGAAAGATATCACTCCCGGAACAAACGTCAGTATTGTTCAAAAACAGGACCAGCGTTCCGGGAAATTAACAGAGGGGATCGTCGCTAATATTCTC
The DNA here is from genome assembly GCF_042684505.1 of Salinimicrobium flavum. Lineage (NCBI taxonomy): Bacteria > Pseudomonadati > Bacteroidota > Flavobacteriia > Flavobacteriales > Flavobacteriaceae > Salinimicrobium > Salinimicrobium flavum. The sequence goes on along the minus strand of NZ_JBHULT010000006.1, from coordinate 699,812 downwards.
ACCAAATCCCCTTCCCATCCCCACGGAATTAAAGTAAGGCTGGAGACAGGGGAAGTAGGAAGAGTTCAGAAGCTCGGGAAGGACCCCGGTTGATCTCACTCACCTGTTTTTAGTAAATGGTGCATTTTCAAGCGGTCTCACTCTTTGTCTGATCCTGATACGATCTGATTCGCTGGTTGTTCAGAATAATGGTCCCCATTACTGTAAAGATACCGGCCATGATGTATTCAAAACTAACTCCGGCATCCATGAGTAATCCAACGACCAATGGTCCCAAAGCTGTGCTAATGACAGAGAACATAGTAAAGACACTTCTTATCACGCCCATTTTTTCAGTGCCGTAGAGTTCAGCAATAAGAGCAGTTTTCACCGTTCCCGATACTCCCATACTTACTCCCGCGGTAACCAGGAAAATAAGGGCCCCCAGTATCCCGTCCATAAAGGCAAATGGTAGGAGCCCAATGTTGATAGGGATCAAATAATACCTAAACAGTCTTCTGGCTGTATACTTATCCACCCAGATACCTCCAAAGAGAGAAAAAAGGAACCTGGTGACCGCATACACGGTAAAGAAAGTTGCGTAAAGCTGAACCGACCAGCCTTTGTTCTCCACGAACACGTATTGATAAAAGAAGATGGCCGTAGCCGCAAAACTAAGGATAAAACTAGCCGGCATCATTACCCCAAACCTGCTGTCAAAAACCACACTTTTATAATCCTTTAGTAAGGACCATGGGGAAGGGCTTCCCTTTTTTGAAAGCTTTTCATCAAAATTCTCCAGCCTGCTAAACTTCAGCCGAATTAAGTATAGCAGTAAACCCCCTCCACTTGCTATTGCCGCTACACGCCAGTCAAACCAACTTATCAAAAAGGCAATGATAAGTGGAAAAACGGCCTCCCCCACAGAAAAGCCCAGGGAGGAAAAACTCAGGGCTTTTCCACGATCGGCTACGAATTGTTTAGACATGATCGTCATGCTTATATGCGTAAGCAGTCCCTGGCCGGAGAGCCTGAGACCTGTAATTGCAATAATGAGGAGGAAAATATTCTGAGAAACACCCAGGAGGATGCTTGAAAGTCCAAGACCAATAATGGTAAAAGTGGTGACCTTTTTTACCGGTTTATGATCTACCGTATGACCCACAGAAAGCATTACGAAGGAAGCGGCAATTGTACAACCGGCATAAATGGCTCCAAAAGCCCCTTCAGAAATTCTGAAAGACCTGATGATCTCCGGGACGTAAAGGGAAATAAGAAATGTTTGGCCGAAGCCGGAAAGCAGCGTGAGCAGCCATCCAAAGCTTACCGTTCGGAAGTTTCTTTTAAGGAAGAAAAAGTAGTTTTTCAAATCACCAGGTTTTTTCCTTTTCAAACCTGCAAAGGTAAAAGCCGTATCCCGGCAGGTAAAAAGTTAGTCCAGTTTTAGTATAAGTTTAGTATATGGAGTCGATTTAATAGACGGACTGTACCATATTACCGGGACGCCTCCTTAAAATGATCTAGGATCTTTCGAGCAATAGTATCGGCTAATTTGATATGGCTCTCATAGGTCCACCCAGCCACGTGTGGGCTAAACAGTACGTTTTCCAATACCAGTAATTCCTGAAGTGCCTTTGGGACCTCCCCTTCGGTAAAAAGGTGTTCAAAAGAGCCTTTTTCATACTCCAGCACATCAAGGCCTGCTCCCATGATTTTTTTCGAATGTAAGGCAGCCACGAGATCTTCGGTCACTACACTTTTACCGCGTGCAGTGTTCAGCAGCCAGAAAGGTTTCGCAAAAGCGGCAATGAAATCCTTGTCTACCATCCTGTTGGTTTCAGGGGTCCAGGGAGTATGAAGGCTAACGACGTCACATTGGCGGCGGAATTCTTCAAGGGAAACCTGCCCGGCAAATTCATCTCCCACTCCGTCCAAAATGTCGTAACAGACCACCTTAACATCAAAACCCTGAAGCTTTCTCGCAAAAGCTTTCCCCATGTTCCCGTATCCAATGATACCCACTGTTTTCCCTTCCAGTTCGACTCCGCGGTTCGCTTCGCGATACCACAAGCCTTCACGCACCTGCCTGTCCGCCTGGTTCAATTTGTTGAACAGGGAAAGCAACATTCCAAGGGTATGTTCTCCAACTGCATTCCGGTTACCTTCGGGGGCAGAGAAAAGGGCCACCCCTCTTTCTTTGGCATAATCTACATCAATACTTTCCAGGCCTGCCCCTACGCGGGCAATGAATTTAAGATTTGGGGCAGCCTTCAGAAAATCCCTGTCTATCCTGAAGCGGCTTCTAATTACGATCCCGTCATAGAGATGCTGGTTCTCCAGGATCTGCTCAGGTGACTGATCATAGGCTTCAATATTTTCATGTCCCGCGGCTGCGAGTTGTTGAATTAAGGTAGGATGGTTACTGTCTGCATGCAGAATGATCATAGAAAATCAGATTTTTGGATAATCGGTTTGAGTGAGCGAATCCTCCACATTCCCGGTATGCCGGGTGCTGAGCTTCTCGAAAAGCATGATATGGACCTCCTCCCCGTTTTTGGTCATGGGGCAGTGCTTCACTCCTTTAGGAACAATGATGATCTCACCCTCCTTCACGGTCTCGGTCCTGTCCTCAAACTGAAGGTATAAAGTACCCTTCAAAATCTGGAACAATTCGTCCTCTTCATCATGTTGATGCCACACAAATTCCCCTTTCACTTTCGCTACCAGCACCTGCATGTCATTGACCACACCTATTTGGTGGGGGTGCCAGTGCTGACTAAACCGGGTAAGTTTTTCCTTTGGATCAATAGCTTTCATAAATCGCTTTTTGGAAACTTCTTTTTCAGTAGAAACTAAATTACTAAATCAAATTGGGGGCAGGGATTGCAGCAGCATCTTTTTTGGCCTTTTGGGACAAAAAAATATAGCGGAAAGCCTGCAGGCCCGGTGCGCAGCAGCTCCAAAAAAGAAATTCCAAATAACAAATTCCAAAATCCAAATCTTCAAATAAGTAGCACTGAGCAGGTGCTGAATTAGAAGTCCCTTTGCTTTTTTAAAATCCCAGAATAACTTTTGCGATGGTAAAATAGATAAGGATCCCAAAAATGTCATTGCTGGTAGTGATAAAAGGCCCGGTAGCCATTGCAGGATCAATTCCGAATTTATCGAGGATAATAGGAACAAAAGTCCCGATAAGTGATGCGATCACTATCACAGAAATAAGCGAGATCCCCACGGTCATCCCAAACCAGAAATCGAAGCCTAGCAAAAATATTCCTCCCACAATGAGGAGCAAAGCAAGGGCAGCGCCGTTCAATAAACTAAGCAGGATTTCCTTAACAAGACGGTTCCATAAAGAACCGCTAAGACTTTGATTTGCCAGACCCTGTAAAATAATGGCTGAAGACTGTACTCCCACATTCCCGGCCATTGCAGCGATCAAAGGGACGAAAAAGAACAGGGCGGCATGTTCCTGCATGGCCGCATCAAAAGTCCCCAAAACGGTAACCGATACAAAACCTCCAAGCAGTGCGAGGATCAACCATGGCAAACGCGCGCGGGTGAGCCTTAAAATAGAGTCATCTGCCTCTACATCTTCAGAGATACCTGCAGCCATCTGGTAATCCTTTTCAGCTTCATCCTTTATAAAATCCACAATATCATCAATGGTCACCCGTCCTACCAGCCGGCCCATTTCATCTACTACAGGAATTGCCTCCAGGTCATATTTCTGCATGATACGGGCGACCTCATCACCTTTGGTGTGCACATTCACATAATCTACCTTAGGGATATATATGTCACTGATATTTGCCTTACTGGGCGCGGTAAGAAGATCCTTTAAAGAGAGTCGGCCCTTTAATTTCCCTTTGTCGTCTACTACATAAATGGAATGCACGCGGGTAACGTTCTCTGCCTGGGCACGCATTTCGGTCATGCAACCGGTAACACTCCAGTTCTCATTGACCTTCACCAGCTCCTTGGCCATTAAACCCCCGGCTGAATTTTCGTCATATCGCAGCAGTTCCACAATATGCTCGGCGTGCTCTTCATCAATGATCTCCCCTATTACCTCCTGTTTTCTTTCTTCGGAAAGCTCGGCGATAATATCGGCAGCATCATCTGTATCCATATTCTCGAGCTCCTCGGCGATCTCTTTGGCCGAAAGGTTGTCAAGAATACGCTCCCGCACGTCTTCCTCAAGCTCCATAAGGGCTTCGGAAGTTTGCGTGCTGTCGAGAAGTTTGATGATATAGGTAGCTTCATCGAGATCAAGATCGCTGATGATCTCTGCAATATCGGCATGGTGGACCTCCTCCAGCAACTGCAGGAGCTCTGTATCACGCTTTTCTTCAATGAGAAGCTGAATGTTGTCGATATATTCTTCGCTTACCTCAAACTGCATGTGGTTCGATAATTTGGGTCAATTCAATAAATCGGGCAGTACTGAGCTGCTCCGGCCGCAGTCCAAAGATACTATCTTCTTTGATATCTTCTGGCAGGTCAAATATCTTCAAACTATTGCGAAGGGTTTTTCGTCTTTGCTGAAAAGCGGTCTTCACCACCCTGAAAAAAAGTCTTTCATCACAGGGCAGGGAAAAATCAGCTTTCCGGGTCAACCTCAGCACCCCGCTGTCAACTTTTGGCGGCGGATCAAACACGGTGGGCGGAACGGTGAAAAGATATTCGGCTTCATAAAAAGCCTGTACCAGGACAGATAAGATCCCGTAGGCTTTGCTTCCTTCCTTTTCACAGATGCGTTGTGCTACTTCTTTCTGAAACATACCCGAAAATTCAGGAATGTAATTCCTTAACTCCAGCATCTTGAAAACGATCTGTGTGGAAATATTATAAGGGAAATTCCCGATGATGGCAAATTCATCCATTCCAAAGATCTCACTTACATCATATTTCAAAAAGTCTTTTTCATGGATCTTCCCTTCAAGGACGGGATAATTTTCCTGGAGGTAAACCACGCTCTCGGTATCGATCTCGATCACTTGAACATCAATTTCCTTTTTCAGAAGGTATTTGGTAAGAACGCCCATTCCCGGACCAATTTCCAGTACATGGTCGTAACCCTTATAAGTAAGGGTGTCAGCAATTTTTGAGGCTACATCTTCATCCCTCAAAAAATGTTGCCCCAGGTACTTTTTCGCCCTTACCTCTCCCTGGGTTTCTTCATATTTGGTTCGACGGCCTTTTGCCGGACCTTTTTTGCCGTAGTTCTTCTTCATGTACCGGATTTTTGGCTCCTGAAAAGCCTGATGGAATTATTGTTCGCTTATCACCTCAAGCTCGGTTCTGAAAGCCACAAATTTACCTTCAAAAGCCGCACTTTTCGCCCGCATATGTGGTGCATCCTCTTCATAATACTTCTGGAGCATCTCCCGGCTTCCCGTTGTGTATTGTACAGAATAGGTGACCCCGCCCATTTCCTCGTTTACCATAACCCTGGTCATGAGGGCCTTTTGAAATTTCCCGGTGTTGAGCATCTCGGGAATGTGCCGGGTTTTCATCCATTCCACCCACTCATCGTGAACGTCCTCCTGGATGTTTATAGTAACATTATAGATATACATCGCTAAAAAATTTTTGGGAAAGAAGAGACTATTCGAGTTCGTCACCTCTTAATTTCCGGAATTTCTTCCGGGCGTCGACAAAGTAAATACTATCAGCGTAATTAAAGATAATTTTTTCATAAAACTCCTGCGCTTTTTGTGGTTGTCCCAATTGCAGCGCATACAACTCGGCAAGACGAAAATGGGCATTGTCACTTAACACACCATCTTTATAGTACTCCACGATCTTCAGGTAGTTTTCTTCAGCTTTGGTAAAATCCCCCGAATCTTCATACAGAAGTCCCTGTTTATAAAGGGCATCATCCTCGATCCTTTCCCCTTTGTGTTGGATAAGAATTGTATCTAAGATCTTAATTGCCCGCGAGTCTTTTTCCTGAAAAGCCAGGAGATCTGCCCGGGCATATTGCTTCAAAGCTGTTTGAGTGGAATCTTCAATTGAATTTTCAGAAATGAGCAGGCTTAATTCCATTGCATCGTTGGCGATTAATTGAGAAGTTGCCGACTTCAACACATCAAGCTGGATGGTTGCCCATTCGAAATCTCCTTTATAATAACTGGTCTTGGCCACCTTAAAACGGGCCATCTGCGCCAGCACATCATTTTCAACCAGATTCTGGACCTGAGTATAATAAATAAGTGCACTGTTAAATTTTTCATCCAGCACGAGAATATCGGCCAGGGCCATTTTAACGGCAGCTTCCTGGAATTTATTTAATCCCTGGTCAAGATATGCCTTTAGAATGGCCTCCCCCTCTGCGATCTTCCCCTGCCGGAAACTGAGAAAATTAGCAAAGTCGATCTGCAGTGACAGCATATTTAAGCCGGTACCGTAAGTGTTGAAAAGTTCACGATAGGAGTTTTCAATTTCGGGATACTGTTTCTCCGGAAGAGTATCCTGAAGGATATTAAGCTTTAACTGGTGCGCCTGCAGCTTAACTTCCTCCTGTGGGGTTTCCTCAATAATAAAGTCAAGTACCTCAAGGGCGGTTTCTGGCTGTCCTTCTTCGCTGGCCATTATCGTAAGGCGCATTAAAGAAGCTAAGCCCTCCTGCGACCTGCGGTAAATTGCTTTTTCCTGTAAAAAAGCTTTCTGAAATTCCTTTTGCTGAATAAAAAGCCAGCTTAGCATTTCGTTATAGAGTATGTTCTGGTCTTCCTGAAGTTTTTTCAGCAGTAATTTCCTGAAGATAATATTGGCTTCATTGACCGGATCATCTGTTATGAACTGCCCGTAGATACGGCTTACTCCCGGCAACAGTGCAGGATTGTTACCTAATACATTTATATAGTTGCTAAACATTTTTTCGATCTCCCCCTGCTCCCCGTACAAACGCGCGAGTTGAATGCTGTATTCGGCATCTGGGTTCATCTTCATTCCAAGTTCGTAAGCAGCAACGGCATTGTCAAGCATGCTGTACTTTTCAAAAGTACGTGCGATCGAAAATGCGAAATTTGGTCTTGATTCTATTGCCCGAAGGGCTTCATCAAAAAATTTCTCTGCCTGTGCCGGGTTCTTTTGAAGGGCAAAGTTCTGGCCAAGCTCTACCAGGTAGTGAGGAGAATTGGCCGTAGTATTGAGTTTATCCTTCAACAGTTTTTCTGCCTTTCCAAACTTTTCCAGTTGCTGATAGGTCGCTATAAGGCCAAAAAAGATCTCTGCATTATTCGGTTCATTGTCCAGCAGTTTCTCATAGATATTTTCCGCTTTTTCAAACTCCCCTCTATCAAAATAATTCTTCGCCAATTGCTCAGTTTGTGAAAAACCGGAAACAGCGAAAAAAAGCATCAGGATCAAGGCGTAAATAAACCGCATTCAGTAGTTTTTAATAAAGATAAGAAAATGCAAATTCAGAACTTTGAAAGAGAGGGAATTATTGACCGGTAAATAAGTTTTAGAGGGAAAAGACTCTATTTCTTCCGAAATATTTTCTCGTTGAATCAAACAAAAAACCTCACAGGTTTTGAAAACTGTGAGGTTTTAATTCTATTTATTAGTATCCGGGATCAATTGATCATATCGAAACCGGTATAGGGTATAAGAACTTCCGGCACCTGAATTCCTTCCGGAGTCTGGTAATTCTCAAGGATCCCCGCCAGTACTCTGGGCAATGCCAGGGAACTTCCGTTAAGGGTGTGGGCCAGCTGCTTTTTGCCGTCGGCAGTTTTGTAACGCAGCTTCAACCTGTTCGCCTGGAATGTTTCAAAGTTTGAACAGGAACTGATCTCCAGCCAGCGGTCCTGTGCGGTTGAGAACACTTCAAAGTCGTAGGTGAGCGCCGAGGTGAACCCAAGGTCTCCTCCGCATAACCTCAATATTCGATAAGGCAATTTAAGTTCTCTCAGAATATCTTTCACCTGTTCCACCATGCCATCAAGAGCTTTATAGGAATCTCCAGGTTTTTCGATACGTACGATCTCCACCTTGTCAAACTGGTGCAGGCGGTTCAACCCGCGCACGTGCGCTCCGTAAGATCCCGCTTCTCTCCTGAAACAAGGGGTATATCCGGTACAGGCAATGGGAAGATCACTATCAGAAAGCAGCTCATCCCTGAACATGTTGGTCACAGGCACTTCGGCGGTTGGGATCAGGTACAAATTATCTTCGGTAACGTGGTACATCTGCCCTTCCTTATCGGGTAGCTGTCCGGTACCGAAACCTGACGCTTCATTTACCATGAGTGGCATCTGGTATTCTGTATAGCCGGCGGCCACATTTTTATCCAGAAAATAGGAAATCAGCGCCCTTTGTAACCTGGCTCCTTTTCCTTTATAAACCGGAAATCCGGCCCCGGTGATCTTATTTCCCAGCTCAAAATCGATTATATCATATTTCTTTGCAAGTTCCCAGTGTGGCAGCGAACCTTCGGCCAGTTGCGGCACTTCTCCCTCCCTGAAGATCTCTTCATTATCTTCTTCTGAAGCTCCTGCAGGAACAAGGGGGTTGGGAATGTTAGGAATGTTGTACAGGTGCTTTTCCAGGGCAGCTGTTGTTTCTGTTAGCTTTTCTGAAAGGGTTTTGGATCTCTCTTTTAATTCGGAAGTTTCCTCCTTCAGGCGGTTTGCCTTCTGGTGTTCTCCGGTTTTGAACAGCAGCCCGATCTCTTTGGAAAGTTTATTTGATTCCGCCAGGGTATCATCAAGTTCAGCCTGTGTGGATCGACGGGTCTCGTCAAGATCCAGCACTTCGGAAAAGAGCTGTTGGGCATCAAAATTTCTCTTTTTCAAGGCCTCGATATACGCCTCTTTATTCGCCCGAATATTGGCTACCTGTAACATAAGTTCTGCTTTTTGAAATTTTACTGAAATGAATTCTTCAGTTAAAGGAACAAAAATAGCAAAAGCCTTAAAACATCAGTCTATTGAGGAGGGTAAAATCCAGGGGGCATGATGAAAATGATCCCATTTGACTGCAGCAAGGTCGACAGAAGGATCAATAAATAGCTCATAGGGCCGCGCGTTCACACTTACTTTACTATCAACATAGATCTCCACCTCTTTTCCCTGCTCAGCGTACCCTTTTTCAAGTCTTTGGGCGAATTGCCAGATCATATCAGGTTTGGAAGGCATGGCCCGCAATTGTTTGGCAGACAAATAATCTTCAGTTTTGACCTTTATGGTATCCTGCCGGTTTGCCTTGTCAACAACTTTGAATTCAATTATTCCGCTTTTTGAACGCAGCATCATTCGCCAGCTTAGGCGGTGACCTTCTTCTGTCCAAAGCACATCATCCTGGAAGAACCAATGTCTTACCGGCAGTGCCAGCTGCACAAAAAACCAGATGCCTAAAAAGAGGAGCAGTGGTTTCCGGTAATTGGGTACTTTAATTTCCTGTTTATTATAGTAAGGTTTCTTCCATAAAAAATAGCGGTTGATCCTTTCCGAAGAAAAAAAGAAAAGGGTAAATGCCAGTGCCAGATAGGGGAAGATCCCTATGTGAAAGATAAAACTGTTGAAAAGGTGAAAAAATATAGCTGCCAGAAATGCAAAAAGCCGGGTTCTTTTCCAGAGGAGTAATGGGATGATCAAGAGGTCGAAAAAGAATCCGAAATAGGCGATAGAATAATGCACCCATTCCTGCTGCAGGAAATCCCCAACCAGCCAGTAATCTTTCCTGGCATTCATAAGGAGTCCCGGCAACGTACCGTTAAACCAGTCCGGGTAAAGTTTTGCAATAGCGGCGTAAGTGTAAACGATCAACATCTGCCCCACCAGCAGCAGCCATACCCATCTGGGCATACTGATTTTTTTCTTTTCGGGGTTTCTCCACACGTCTATTGATGCGTACCGGTGGGCCGGCAACAGGAACATCAAAAAACACAGCAGCATCAATAAATAATAATGGTTATTGTAGGATGATTTTTGCATTAGGTAAACACCTGCCCACATTAGCGTGTAAACCAAGATACTTATTCTGTATTTGAACCCCAGCATGACAAAGATTCCGAAGAGACCCATAATGGCATAATACCATATCATCCCATTTCCCGGAAGGGGTTGGAGGAATTCAAAACCAATAAAATTAAAAGTAAAATCTGGCTCGATCATTACCCGCCGCACCCACCCGGTAAAAATGGCCCCAAATGCTTCAATTGCAAGCAAGGCCCCAAAAATGATCCTGAAAACGATCAGGGCAGAATTATCAATGCGGGTAAAAAGCCATTTATTCAGCATAATTATCTCGTATGTACTGCTTTGAGAAGGCTTCATCCTGTCGCATGGCCGTCTTCAGACTTTCTATACTGTCAAATTTTTTCTCGTCCCTTATTCTGGTGAGCAGTTCGATACTTAGAAACTGGCCGTAAAGATCCCTATCCAGGTTAAAGAAATAAGTCTCTATGGTTTTGTGGGTTCCCCCCACAGTTGGATTAGTACCTATGCTCATCATCCCAAAATACGATTTCCCGTCTATCTCAGCATGTACCACATACACCCCGTTCTTTGGAATGAGCTTATAATCCTCTTTAATATGAAGGTTTGCTGTAGGATAACTGAATTCTTTTCCAAGACCTTTACCTTTTACGACCGTTCCTGCCAAAGAAAACGGATAGCTGAGGTAACGGTTTGCCTTTTCTACCCGTCCTTCCAGAAGGGCCTGCCTTATCTTGGTTGAACTCACTGCCACTTCCTCGATGTCCTGCTTAGAGATCTCCTCAACATCAAAATCATATTCTTTTCCGAACTCACGAAGATCATCTATATCGGCTGTCCTGTTACGACCAAACCTGTGGTCATAGCCAATAATTACTTTTTTGGCTTTGAGTTTATGCACCAGGATATCCCTAACGAATTCCCGGGCACTTAATCTGGAAAACTGCCGGGTAAAGGGATGAACGATAAGATGGTCTACTCCAGTTTTCTCCAGGATCTTTTTTCGTTCTTCTATGGTATTGATGAGCTTGATATCAGCATCTTTTTGCAGAACCATCCTGGGATGCGGAAAAAAGGTAAGTATGGCCGATTCCAGGTTTCCGGCGCGGGCGGTATTTACCAGCCTCTCAATTATCTTTTGATGGCCCACATGCACCCCGTCAAAGGTACCTATGGTCACCACTGTATGATGGTCACTATAAAATGAGTGAGCTCCTTTATGTTCTTTCAAGGCTACCGACTATTTTCCGTTAAAGGTATTCATTGTATTATTAATTCCAGCGGTGCCAAAAGATTTTATGAGCTCCACAGATTTCTTAAGACGTTCGGGCAATTTCTTTTTTTCCTCTTCATCCCACTCTCCCAGCACATAATCTACCTGCCGGCCTTTAGAGAATTCATCGCTTATCCCAAATCTAAACCTGTTATAGTTGGTGGTACCCAACTGGTTCTGAATATCTTTTAGTCCGTTATGACCTCCATCACTCCCTTTGGTCTTCACCCTCAGGGTTCCGAAAGGCAGGTTAAGATCATCTGTGATCACAAGCAGGTTCTTCAGTGGCACCTTTTCCTTCTGGAGCCAGTAATTCACCGCTTTACCACTAAGGTTCATATAGGTAGACGGTTTAAGGAGTATAAAGGTGCGACCTTTGAATTTGTAGGTGGCCACATCTCCCAGTTTCTGTGTCTCGAAACTGAGTTCTTCCTGAAGGGCCATAAAATCCAGGATCTTAAAACCTATATTATGACGGGTATGGTGATATTTGGGGCCAATATTTCCCAGCCCGACTATCAGAAATTTTTTCATAGGGGGAATTTCTTCTTTTTCTTTTTCAATTTCTTTTTTACCGAGAATTCTTCCGAAGAAGCGAAGCATAACTTAAGTTTTGGTAAAGATAAAATTAATAAAACCTTTCTCTCAACTTTTCAAGGCTTAACATAGTGTCCTCTCTCGAGTACAAAAACCGCTTAACAAAAAACATCCCAGACCTTTCGGAATGGGATGTTTTATAGAATTATAAAAGAATATGTTATTCTTTAGCTTCAGATGCTCCTTCCTGAGACCCGCCTTCGGCTGAACCTTCTGTTGCAGGAACTTCACCTGCCGGAACTTCTTCTTCCTCTTCATCTTCAAGAGCAACAACGTTACGAGAAGTTCTAACCTGACAAACCACGGTGTTTTCCGGGTGCATGATCTTAAATTCATCGCTTTGTAAGGCAGTTACATACAATTTGTTGCCAATTTTAAGCGGAGTAATATCGGCTTCGATGAAATCTGGAAGATTCCCCGGAAGACCTTTTACCCTCATACGACGAAGGTTGAAACGCAACACCCCACCATTTTTAACTCCACGGGCAACACCAGTTGTATGTACAGGGATTTCCATAGAGATCTCTTTGTCTTCGAAGATCTGGTAGAAATCGATGTGCAAAATGGCATCGGTTACCGGGTGGAATTGGATATCCTGAAGAACAGCATCAAACTTTTCTCCTCCTTTTAATTCAATACTTACTGTATGCACATCTGGTGTATACACTAAGTCTTTGAAGGCAATTTCATCTGCTGCAAAGTGTAATGGCTGATCTCCCCCGTATAATACGCAAGGAACCTGTCCAGCATTACGTAAGGCTTTTGTAGCTTTCTTGCCTACGCTTTCTCTTTTAGATCCGTTGATCGTAATTGATTTCATTGTTAAAAATTTTAGGCTGCAAAAGTATATCTTTTTTTTGAGCTATTAAAAGCTTCGAACCTAAATATTTATAGCATAGAAGGACTACCCTGGAAAAGAGTCAGGACCGCTTCGCTACAAGAATCAAGAACCAGGATAAATTCTTCCACAAGAAGTGTACAGGTTAAAATTCTCAATTGTACTTCTAACCTCTAACCTCCTGATGCATATTACATTATAAATTTTGAACTGATGGACCTGTTGTTGTGAACCCTGTTCATTACATCGGCAAAAAGTTCTGCACAGCTAACCACGCGGATTTTCTTGCTTTCTTTTTTCAACGGAATTGAATCTGTTACAATAAGTTCAAGAAGTTTTGAATTTTCGACCCGCTCGTAAGCCTCTCCGGAAAGAACCGGATGTGTACAAATTGCCCTTACGCTAAGCGCTCCTCTCTCCATCATCACATCTGCTGCCTTTGTAAGCGTACCTGCGGTATCCACCATATCATCAACCAGCACCACATTCTTTCCTTCCACATTACCAATTAGTTCCATATGAGAAATCACATTGGCTTTTGCCCGTTGTTTATAGCAAATTACCACGTCACTTTCCATGGTCTTGGAGTAAGCATACGCCCTTTTAGATCCTCCCATATCTGGAGAAGCAATGGTTAGGTTTTCAAGATTCAGGCTTCTCAGGTAAGGCAAAAAGACCGTGGACGCAAAAAGATGATCCACAGGTTTTTCAAAGAACCCCTGTATCTGGTCTGCGTGAAGGTCCATTGTAATGATACGGGTCGCTCCCGCTGTTTCCAGCATTTTGGCGATTAGTTTAGCGGCGATAGGAACCCGGGGTTTATCCTTTCTGTCCTGTCGCGCCCAGCCATAATAAGGTATAACAGCTGTAATATGCCTGGCCGAAGCTCTTTTGGCCGCATCGAGCATAAGCAATAATTCCATAAGATGATCTGATCCCGGGTGGGTAGAACCAATTATGAAGACCCTTGAGCCACGAACAGATTCCTCAAATGAGGGTTGGAATTCCCCGTCACTGTAGGTGGAAGTGATCACGCTTCCCAGCTTTGTTCCGTATGATTCGGCTATTTTGGCAGCCAGATCACGGCTTTGTGCACATGAGAATAATTTAGCTTCAGTAATTACATTAGGCATGGTTGTGTGGTTTGTGTTGTTGCCCTGCAAATTTAGAAATTAATTCCTTTTAACTGGTTCAGACCAACCGGTTTCTCACAAAATGAACAGGCCTTTCTCAAAAGATAAAACCGGCGATAAAAAATCAGGAATATGCCTTTGCAAAAAGAAATTATTCATATTTTTGCCGTCCACTTGCCTTGGTGGCGGAACTGGTAGACCTGCCGGCAGGTAGGCGCGCTGGAAAAAAGTTCTTTATATGTTCTACGTTTATGCCATCTCGAGTTTTGAGAAGAATTACATTTATGTAGGCTTTACTTCAAATCTGGACAGAAGATTTGAACAGCATAATTCAGGGAAAGAGAAAACCACAAGGAATTATAGACCTTTTGAAATAATTTTTTCCGAGATTTGTAGTTCCCGAACAGAGGCCAGAACTAGAGAAAAGTACTGGAAATCTGGTATAGGCAAGGAGAAATTAAAAGATCTTCGGAACAAATTAAAATAATGCCTTGGTGGCGGAACTGGTAGACGCGCTGGATTCAAAATCCAGTGTCCTCGGACGTGCGGGTTCGATTCCCGCCCAAGGTACTTTCAAAACCCTGTAGAGTCTTATTCTACAGGGTTTTTCTATTTCAGAGTATTCAATAAGTAACAGTTCCACTCTATCATACAGGGAGTAACAGAAATTCTATCTGGAAAATTCAGTTTTTAGAAATTTTCGTCAACTTTTTTGAATCCTTCTGAACCGCATGCCCGGTTAAGATTAAATTCCTACATTAGTTCCGTAAAATATTTTATGGAGCTCAACGCCCTCGTATCAAAATTTCAACAGAAAGACGGAAAAGCTTTCGAATCCCTGTATGCGATGTACAGTGAAAGTATGCATGGCGTAATTTATAATATTGTGCGGGATCACGATATTGCCGAGGAAGTAATGCAGGATGTCTTCTTGAAGGCATGGCATAATGCAGAATCTTATTCCCACACAAAAGGTCGCTTTTTCACCTGGTTACTAAATATTGCAAGAAACGCGGCTATTGATAAAACCCGCTCAAAGGATTTTAAAAACTCCCAAAAAAACCTTGACAGTCAAATTTTCGTAGATATATTAGAAACCAAGGATAACTATAGTAGCGCTACAGATGGAATAGGAGTCAAATCTTTTGTAAGTAAACTTGCCACCAAGTGCACTGAAATCATCGAACTCCTGTATTTTAAAGGATTTACCCAGAAAGAAGCTTCCGAAACCCTCAATATGCCTATCGGAACCATAAAAACAAGGAATAGAAATTGTATAAATGAGTTACGTCAAATGCTTGGCGTATAATCAATGGATATAAACGAATACATAGCATCCGGAATACTTGAACTGTATGTTGCAGGGGCCCTTTCTGAAAAAGAAAATGAGGAGGTCCACAACATGATGCTGCAATATCCTGAAGTGCACGACGAGGTATTGAAGATAGAATCTTCGATCGTTTCTTTGACTGCCGCCGCTTCGCCTTCAGATTCCAAAAGATTCTTTCCTTCCATAAAGTCACGACTTCATAAACAGGACGATACACCGGTGATACCCATAAAGAGAACCCGTTCTTCCTGGATAACCTATTCTGGCTGGGCAGCGGCCCTTATAGCAGGTATTGCTCTGTTGTATACGTTTAATGAACTTGACAGTTTAGAAGAGCAGATACAAATGGTGGAAACCAACAATGATATTCTGGAAGAACAAATAGAAAAAGCTAATTCCGATCTTGCTGAAGCAGAAAATCTGGTTGCTATTCTCCGAGATAAAAATATTGTCACTGTTCCCCTGGAAGGGCAACCGGTTTATCCCGAAGCCTATGCCAAGGTTTACTGGAATAAAAAAGCAGAAAATATTTATTTAGATGCCCAGGGCTTACCTGAACCTCCACGCGGGAAGGTCTACCAGGTTTGGTCATTAAAGATGTCTCCATTAACTCCGACGAGTTTGGGAACTCTGGATGATTTTTCTACAGATGACAATAAGATCTTCAGTATTGCAAATCCAAACGAGTCTGAAGCTTTCGGAATTACTCTGGAGCCGGCCGGCGGAAGTGAAACTCCTACGCTGGAGCAACTCTACACTATCGGGGTGGTAGAGGCTTCATCCTAATCATCCCTGCTCCTTTTGAGCAAAAACAAAGCGCCTGTCAAAGGGACTGACAGACGCCCTGCCAACCACGCAAATAGGAGTCAAATACCCATCAAAAATTGTAGGTAAGTCTTGAGCTTAACATGAAGTCGGCTTCATGTGCAAAAGTTACAGTATCCATAACTACTGAATCTCTCTCCAGGGATCCTTCAATATCAAAGCCGGGACTGTTAAAGTTCAGCAGGTTCTCTATGGCCCAGGTCATCCCGAAGGGACCTAACCTGTGATTGAACTCCAGATCGAAATAGGCTACTTCAGAAACCACAGCATATCTTTCCTCACTGCTCAATTCATCTTCCATTCTGAACTTTATCGAAAGATCGAGGTCGTTCTGTTTTCCTGAAAAAAGATTTACCTGGTATAAATCTTCCGAAGCTTCAAAAAACCGGAAAGAGGTCTCATTTTCTCCATAATACTCTATTTCAACGTGAACATTTTTTATTTGGTGCTGAGAAAAAGAAGTGCCCATGCAGATCATAAAAAAGAAGTATGTTAGATAATGTCCTTTCATGAGTTCGCTCCTTTAATTATATCCGCCTTATCTCCTGCTCTGTAACAGGTCCCAGTTCGTATATGCTCTCCATTAATTCCTTTTTCAGTACCCGGGCTTCTTTGGTTTTCCCTGTGGCCTTATATATTTTGGCAAGGTGGAACAATGCTTCTGGTTCGTAAGTTTTGCCTGCAACATGTTCTTCCGCTATCTTAAGAGCTCTTTTATAATCACCCTCATTATAGTAGGTCCAGGCCAACAGGTCGTAAGATTGAGGAGTAGGTCTTTCACTGATCTCCATTTGTGCCAGATTCATGGCCTCCCGGGTTCTCGAAAATTCCTCGGCATAAAGAATTGCACTACTGGTATTGTACATCACGCCGTAATTCTCATCTGAAACCGCTGTAAAATAGTTTTCCAGATTTTGCTTTTTTGAAGAGCTGTCATTCATATATTCTGCAATCTCTGCCTTGAGTAAATAATAATCGGGCGACTGAAATTGCTTTGTTACGGAATTGAGAATGCGCAACGCTTCTTTCGGGTTACGTTCATGAGAATAAACGATCCAGGCGATTCCCTTTTTTGCATAGGCATCATTGGGATCTAATTCCAGGGCCTTTAAATAATGCTCGTAGGATCTTTCAATTTCTCCATTGTGCCCGAAGAAATCTGCCAGATTGGTATACGACCATTGCTTTAGACCTTTCAGGTTGGCCATTTCCGCCTTCTCGGTCGCTTTTTCCATGTAGGTTATGGCTGTACTTAAATCCCCCTGGTGATCACTCCATTTTGCATAACGCAAAAGAAAATCGAAATCGCTCCGGTCTTCTATTTTGGTAAGATAGGCTTCAGCTGCTTCATAATTTCCAATTTCCATATGTACATCGAACAGCATTTTGTGAGTGCCATTGATCTTTTCGCCAATTGCTTCAGCAGAATTCAGCAGAGAAAGAGCTTCACTAAAGCGGTGCTGGGAAATGTAATTTCTGGCAAGGCTTTTCAAGTAAGAAGCATTTTTATAGCCGGTTTTCTGATTAGCCGCCAGGAGATTTTTTTCGGCCCTGGTAAGATGTTCGATCTCCCCTGTCACTTTAAACATCTGAGATTGTGCCGATGCCAGTTGTAACAAATAAGGAAACTGGGAGGGTTCTTTTGTCAGCTTTTCTTCCCAAAAATCATGATCACTTTTGATCTTTTCGACTGTCAATGCTGCATCTTCCTGAAGAAACTTTTCGTAATCTTCTTTTTGAGTTACCTGGTCCGGGACCTTATCACAGCTCGCTAATACAAGGATTAAAAAGGAAAGGCTTAAATAAAATTTATTGAACATGATTGGTATTTTTAAGTTAGAAGGTTAAATAATATTAGAACACGCCGGGGGGAAACGTGCCCTAATAGAGGAGGGTCTAATGTGGCGATGCCAGGTAGGGGAAAGAAGTCAAAAACTCCTTGTCATTGGAATCGACATGGTCATCAGAAAAATCCGGGTTTTCAGAAAAATCCGGCCCTCCAAAGATCAGTAACAGTTCAACCGTGATAACGTCATCAGCCAGGGCACGACCCGTCAAGACGTTGGTACCGTCATAAAAGGTGGTCGTTCCATCAAGGGAAACATTTAAAACATCTGTTGCCAGAGCACCGGTGAACGTAGAGGCGTCCATACCTAAAGCATTTGTGGTATAACCGGGATTCAGAGCCAGTAAAGTGGACTCGAACATGGGTTGGAATGCCGCATTTTGTTCAGAAGGAGTGGTGACATTAAATTCATCCTTACTGCCTGAGGAAACGAATACGGTGTTAATTGCCGGTCTCCCCATTTGGTCCTCCTGCATGTATGTACCTGCAAGATTCGGGTTATTATCTACCCCCATCCCGTCTCCGGGCATTTCATCTGTTTGACAACTCATTAGGGTTCCTGCTACTAAAGCTAATCCTAAGATCTTATTTGAAATTTTCATAATAGTCTATGTTTTTAATGTTGAATTATTGTTTCCTTTTTGATTCTACCCATGCATTGATGGTTCCTGACCCCCCGATCATGGACTTGGGTACTTCTACCACTACAGACATAACATTTGTACCGGCAAAAGTGTCGCTACCGGGATCGTTGAATCCTGAAGCTTCTCCTGCTATGATCGCGCTGTATTGAGCAAAGTCAAAGAAGAAGGGATCATCACGAGGCCCTGCAAAGGCAGATATTCCTTTTTTAGAAGAGATTTGCGCCTCTTCTCCATAAGCTGTAATGTTTACAGAATGGACATCCTTTGCACTTTCTGCAGTCAGTGTACTGGAAAGGCCTGTTTGGAGTGGTGCTACCGGCCCCAGGATGTACATCTTTCCATTTCTTGGCACTGCCTGGATGACCAGGTCTTCAACAAAGTCCCCATCGTTGTCAATGTTGAACTCGATCATTACGCTTTCATCAAAGGAAGCTTCTGAAGTTGCTGCCGGGCTTAAAAGACCCTGTACATTGGCAACAAACACAATGTTATCTGTGTTTTCCCCCTGGAAAGCATAGAAATCTGTGATATCACTTGACCCACCCTGTACTGCCGGTGCATCTATGTGATCTGCAGAGATTAAAATTAGACCAGCTACGATTAAGAAGCCGACCGCTAAAATGTGTTTACCTTTTTTCATCATTGAAAAGTTTTAATTAATAAAGTTTGATTTCACTTATACCTACGAAGGAATCGGGAAGGGGGTTTTACTAAAGTTTTGTTAAGGAAAGAATTTGGACTCATAACATCATCTGGAGAAGATGGATAAAGGGCTCCGTTTAGGGCTAAATGTCAGGAAATGAAAGATAGTTTTTCTATTATCCCGTACAGGAAATTAAGTTGTCTCTTCGGTATATTACATGGAAAAACTTTTTTTGTTTGGGGACAACAACAGGTTCTTTTGAATTATGACTTGTAGTTTCAGTTGCCGCCTCAATAAAATCCCCTTAAATATTTTGTGAATAATTGGATAGCTAAGGATCCATATATAATTATTTAGTGCAACTCAATCATGTAGACCCTACCTAAAGGTCTTTTCACTGACCCCTTATTAACGTTTTCTTCTAAAAGATGTGCCGTAATAACTGTATCTTTCCAAGGTATCAAAATTAATAAATGGATAAAAAATTACCTGATAACAGCCAAATCCTGGAACTCTCCGAAAACAAGTTTCCAGTAGTAGGGGTTGGAGCTTCAGCTGGCGGTCTTTCCGCTTTTAAGGAATTTGTAGGAGGAATTCCTGAAAATTCAGGTATGGCATATGTACTGGTGCAGCATTTAGATCCAAACCATGAAAGTTTGCTATCTGAAATTTTGCAGAAATCTACCGGGTTGCCAGTGCATGAGATCACTGATGACCTAAAAGTAAAGCCAGATCATATTTATATTATCCCCAGCAACAAGATGCTTATAGCCAGTGATGGGGTATTAATGCTGAGCAAACGACCAGCACCAGAAAAAAATAAAAAAAATCTACCAATAGATCTTTTCTTTAAATCCCTGGCAATTATTCATGGATCCCATAGCCTGGGCGTAGTTCTTTCGGGTACCGCCAGCGACGGGACCCAGGGTCTCAAGGATATTAAAAGTAAAGGAGGGATTACATTTGCCCAGGATGAAGACTCTGCTGAATGGCCGCAGATGCCAAACAATGCAGTTAATGCCGGAGTTGTAGATTATATTCTTCCACCTTCGAAAATCCCAAATAAAATATTAGAATTAATTAAGAATAAAAATTCCAAAACTGAGGGACAACCGGAGGTTACAGACGAAGTTGAAGAAACTTTTCAGCAGATCCTTTCGTTGATACGAATGCGCCGAAATACTGATTTTACCTATTATAAAGAAAGTACCATAAAGCGAAGAATTCTTCGTAGAATGGTCCTTAATAAATACACAAGTGCTCAATCCTATCTTAATTTTTTAAAGGAAAACCCCAATGAAATTGATGTTTTGTACCAGGATTTGTTAATCCCCGTCACCAGCTTTTTTAGGGATCCCCTTGTGTTTGAAAACTTAAGCCAATCGGTTTTGCCGCTTTTAATTAAGAAAAAAAAGGAAAGTGAACCAATTCGGGTCTGGATTGCCGGGTGCAGCACCGGTCAGGAAGCCTATTCCCTGGCAATTTGTATTCACGAACAGTTGAAGGAGCACAGTTCTCCTAAATCTAAAAAGATCAGCAATCTGAATGGATTTAGCAGCAATGTGCAAATTTTTGCTTCTGATATTAGTGAGCCTGCAATTTCATATGCCCGCAAGGGAATATATAAAAAGGGAGAGGTCGAAAATATTAGTCCTAAACGCTTGCAGGATTATTTCAATAAATATAACGAGGGTTATCAAATAAAAAAGGAGATAAGAGAAAGTTGTGTATTTGCAATACATAATTTTTTGAAAGATCCTCCCTTTGGAAACATGGACTTAATTAGCTGCCGAAACGTTCTCATTTATTTACAACCCTACCTTCAGAAAAAAGCCCTCACCGCTTTTCATTATTCCTTAAAACCAGATGGATATCTTTTATTGGGGAAATCTGAAAATGTAGGGAGTGTACCGGGATATTTTACACCCACTGGTAAAAAAGAAAAACTTTTCAAAAAGAATAATATTCCTGAATCCTTTAATATTCCCACTGGAAAAAATCACCTGAAAAAACCTGAGTTCAAGGTACATGAACCTACTACTGTTAAGCGAACCGATTTTCAGGGTACTGCAGATGAAATTCTTTTAAAAAAATATACTGCTGCCAGCGTTGTTATAAACGAAGCAATGGATATTGTGCTTTTCAGGGGCAGCACTTCAAATTATCTGGAACAGGAAAGTGGTGCACCCAGCCATAACTTAATGAAGATGGCAAAGACGGGCTTGGCTTTTGAATTGCGAAATATAATTCACAAAGTAAAAAAAGATGGGAAGCCTGTTAAAAAGAATATTATTTACACTGAACAGAATGGAAACCGACAAACGATTACGGTAGAAGCCATGATCTTGCCTAAGCTGGTGGACCCACATTATTTAATAATTTTTCAGCCTTCAGTTTCCAAACCTAAAAAACCAAATAAATCCAAAGGTCCTGGTAAAAAGGATGAGAAGGATTTGCGTATAAAGGAGCTGGAAGATGAGTTGGCACAAAGCCGGGAAGATATGCTCCGCATTACCCAGGAGCAGGAGGCGGTGAATGAGGAATTGCAAAGCGCCAATGAAGAATTTATGAGTGGAAGCGAAGAATTGCAAAGCGTCAATGAAGAGCTTGAAACCAGTAAAGAAGAATTGCAAAGCACCAATGAAGAATTAACGGTAACTAATCAGGAACTTGGCACTTTAAATTATCAGCTTACCGAAGAACGTAATTTTGCACGTGCTATTATAAACACCACGCGTGAGCCTTTAATTGTATTAAACGGTAAACTTGAGGTGATCACTTCCAATAAAGCTTTTCATGAAACCTTTTGTGAAAGGTCAGATTATACAGAAGGTAAAAAGTTATATGAGCTTAACAATAATCAGTGGGATATTCCCAAGGTGCGTAAATTGTTGGAATCGATTTTACCAAAAGATAAAAGGGTTGAAAATTTTGAAGTCATCCATAATTTCAAAACCATGGGAGAACGTTCCATGATATTGAACGCTATGGAAATAGGGGATGAAACCAGAAAGAATAATTTGATCCTTCTATCCATAGAAGATATTACCGAACGTAAGGCGATGGCAAGGAAGCTGGAAGACACCATGCATCGTTATAAAGAGATGATATATTCTTCACCATCGCTAATTGCTATTTTAGAAGGCCCTGCATTTATTATATCTATTGCAAATGAACCATTCTTAAATCAATTAGGAAAAGGGGAGAATGTAATAGGTACTTCTTATTTAGAGGCCGTCCCTGAATTGGCAGATCAGGGCTTGGGAGAAATCTTAAGGAAAGTGTATAAAACCGGTAAACCCAAATATGTACATGAAATGCTGTAAAGATAAAACGCAATGGAAAAGAGGAACTCTTCTATTATAACTTTGGTTATCAGGCCCAGCGTAATTCTAAAGGGGATATTGAAGGCGTGGCAATTCTAGCGAATGAAGTGACTGCCCAGGCCGAATTGAATAAAACAATAAAAGAAAGCGAAACCCGCTTTCACCAAATGGCAGATCTTACTCCTGAAAAAATCATATGTGCAGATACATCGGGGAAAATATATTATTTCAATAAAAGCTGGTTAGATTTTACCGGGTTAAACCTGGAGTCACTAATAAAAAAAGGTTGGGAAGATTTCATGCATCCGGAGGAATTAAATTCTACCCGCCGTAAATGGAACCAGGCTATTAAATCTGGAAATGTTTTTGAAAAGGAACTTCGTTTAAGGGATAAAAATGGAGATTATAAATGGCATTTGAGTCGTGCCGTACCGGTTAAGGACGAGGATGGCAAGATAAAAATGTGGATTGGTGCGATTACTCAAATTCATAAGTTAAAGGAAGAAGAAGAACGAAAAGAGAGTTTCCTTAAACTGGCAAGTCACGAACTTAAAACTCCTATAACCTCAATAAAGGGATATACCCAATTACTTCTGGAAAGGCTTAAGGAAACTAAAGAGGTCCTGCCGAAATCTATTCCTATTATTCCGTCCCTGGAACGTATTGACAGCCAAATCACAAGATTAACCAGGTTGATCTCTGAGATGTTGGACCTCTCCAGGGTACAGGAAAGCAAACTGACATTACAGAAGGTAAGCTTCAGTCTAAACCGTATGGTGGAGGAAAGTGTACAGGATATTCAATATTCCAGTACGACAGCGAGAGTTAAAATAGATCATAAAGACCAACTCTTTGTCCATGGGGATAGGGATAGAATTAGTCAGGTACTCATCAATTTGATCACTAATGCAATTAAATATTCTCCCAATAACAAAAATATTGAAGTTAAAGTTTTTCAGGAGGGGAAAGATAAGGCCTGTGTAAGTGTAAGAGATCATGGAATAGGAATCAACCTGAAGGACCAACAAAATATTTTCGAGAGGTTTTTTCGGGTCTCGGGCAAAGATGAACAAACCTATTCGGGTCTGGGGATTGGATTATATTTGGCTAAAGAAATTATGACCCGCCACAATGGGGATATCAGGGTTAAAAGTGAGAAAGGAAAAGGTTCATTATTTACTTTCTCACTTCCTCTGGAGAAAATAAAAGAATCCTGATCTTGAAAAGTAGTTACACCTGATTTCTTATTAAACGGCCTCCACAGCATTACATTACATCACCTTCATCGGGAAATTTTTGATAAGACGATTAAACCAAACTGAAAGTATAATGGCAAAGATTTTATTAGTTGAAGATGATCATAACTTAGGACTTATGATAAGAGACATCCTGGAATTTAAAGGTTATGATATAATTTTATCCAGAAAGCCTGAGAATACTATTAAGGATATCATTGAGAACGATGTAGATTTAATTCTCCTTGATAAACTCATCTATGGAGTTGACGGTACAGATGTTTGTATGAAGATTCGAAACACAAAAGCTACTGCGAACAAACCTGTTCTTATGATGTCTGCACTCCACGAATCACGAACAATTTGTTTAAAAGCAGGGGCTACAGATTTTATTTATAAACCTTTTGAAATGAAAGTGTTTCAGGATAAAGTGCAGGAGCTCCTTGAAAAAACTACTATTTAGTCACTTATTTAGGTAGGCATATCATTCCCGCCCTCATTCTCAGTTGTTTTCAAAATCGCTCTTATACGATCAATATGAACTTGTGACATTTCTGCCCTTTCAAGTGCTGTTTGAGAACCAACACCTTTTTCCCGGGCCAATGTAGTAAGCAGGTTTTTACGCTCCTCGAACATCCGCAGGGCAGTCCACATCGTTTCTTCAATCTTGTTGGTCTGTTCGGCTAAAAGGTAGGCTGCTGTATATGCGTGCCCAATATGGCAACGAAACCGTAAGTCTGTATCCTTTCCTATCTGCCATAAAACACCACCGCAACCCGGACAATTAAAAGGGACCTGGTCGCCCAGTTTATTTACTGATGACAAATCGCTTAATACCCGTTCGGCTATTTTAGCCTCTATTAAAACATCTGCTGGAACAGGTTTACTTTTCAGTAATTTCCGCGGAGAAATTTTGAGAAGGAGTGCCCCCATTTCAGAAATAGGCAGGCAATGATCTACCTTTACGTTATTCAGGGCATTTCGTGGCATATCCGGATACTCGGCTTCATCAGGATCCTGTACAATACATATTCCTCCGCATTTATTAATAGCTTTCATTCCTGCTGTTCCATCATCAAGATAACCGGTGAGCAATATTCCGATGACTCCTGTTCCAAAAGCTACGGCAGCTGACCGAAATAACGGATCAATGGCAGGACGGGACCTGTTTTCATGGGCTCCTTTGGTCACCAGCATTTTCAGATCTCCCCCTATCAACAGGTGATGATCTGAGGGTGCCAGGTACAAATATCCGGGTTTCAGGCTGTTTCCGTTTTTTGCATGTTGACATTTTAGGGTATTTAGCTTATTGAGTTCATCTAAGATCACATTCCCCGTGGCATCAGGAGAAACATGCCTGACAACTAATACGGGAATAGGAAAACCTTTTGGCAGTTGGCTAATTAATTCTTTTAAAGCCTTCAGTCCCCCTGCAGAGGTACCTATGACAACCACCTGAGAATTTTTTTTGGGCCCCTCTGTTTTATTGCCTTTTGTCATCTCTTTTAGTTAGTGAAGGTGAAAGGAAAATCAGGTTTAGCAACCAGGCCAGCCTCGATTTGAGACTAATTTAAGCAATGTTTTACAGGATACCATACGTTTTATTTCGCTTTTAACTAAGCGTTCTTTACCCCAATTGTATTTCCCAAAACGTCTCAATATTAATTATTGACCTATCGCTTCAATTACGGCTTGTCATCATTATTCTTTTTGATGGCCCCCACCATTATATCGGCATCTTTTACGACGAAAACATTATTAGTCCATAGCACTAATTAAGAGAGTGATGGGTAACCGGTCGTTAAATTCGTTTTCACCATTGACAGCGACAATTTCCTTTCTATGTAAGAGCCTTTTTTTTAATGAATTAAATTTTAAAAAAATGTTAATAAAACTTTTAATATTCGTTAATATTTTTATAAATGCACAAATTTTCATAAACTTCAGAGACGATTTTAAAATAATCACTGAACCAACTTACCTATGAAAATTCTTAACTCAGTCAAAAAAACACTTTATTTTTCTTTTATTTCTATCCTGTTATACCCTATATCAGCATGCGAATTCAGGGCGGAAGAAAAAGAACGAAAACCGGCCGAAGAAATCAAGGTTACTCAAACTATGGAAGCCGAACTTACCCGACCTCCGCTGGTTCCCAAACCCACAGCAAAAAGAGCAGCCAAGAAACTTGTGGTAGAAATGGAAGTGATAGAAAAGGAAATGGAAATGACAGATGGGGTCTCCTATATGTACTGGACCTTTGATGGTACAGTACCTGGAAGTTTCATAAGAACCAAGGTGGGAGATGAAGTAGAGTTCCACCTTAAAAATCACCCTGATAGTAAATTGCCTCATAATATTGATCTGCATGCAGTAAACGGGCCCGGAGGAGGAGCAGAATCCTCTTTTGTAGCCCCCGGGCATGAGGTAGTTTTCAATTTCAAGGTTTTGAATCCCGGTCTATACGTCTATCACTGTGCAACTGCCCCGGTAGGAATGCATGTTGCTAATGGGATGTATGGGTTGATCCTGGTTGAGCCAGAAGAAGGTTTACCGCCGGTAGACAAAGAATATTACGTAATGCAGGGGGATTTCTATACTAAAGGAGATTTTGGAGAACCAGGACTGCAACCCTTTGACATGAAAAAAGCCATTGAAGAAGATGCTGATTATGTGGTTTTCAACGGGCGTGTTGGTGCATTGACCGGGGATGGAAAACTTCATGCCGAAGTTGGGGAGACCGTAAGACTTTACGTTGGAAATGGTGGCCCTAACCTTGTTTCTTCCTTTCACGTAATAGGAGAGATCTTTGACAAAGTTTATATGGAAGGCGGGTCTTTATTAAATGAAAACGTACAGACAACATTAATACCTTCCGGCGGAGCCGCTATCGTGGAATTTGAAGTGGAGGTGCCGGGGGAATATATTTTAGTAGATCACTCCATCTTCAGGGCGTTCAACAAGGGAGCTCTGGGTGTCCTTGAAGCTACAGGACCCGAAAATGATTTAGTATTTGCGGGGAAAACCCAGGAAGGAATTTATCTTCCGGAAGGAGGAGAGGTACAGAGTATGCCAATTTCTGAAGAAGAAATTGCCGCATCACAACCCCCTGCAAACCTATCTAAACAAGAAAAGATCGAAATGGGTAAAAATGTATACGGAAGGACCTGTGTCGCCTGTCACCAGACGGCGGGGCAGGGAATACCCAATGCATTTCCTCCACTTGCCAGTGCTGACTACCTGAATGAAGATGTTAATCGTGCGATTGATATCGTGCTTCATGGTTTGACAGGAGAGATCGAAGTCAATGGAGAAACTTATAACAGCGTCATGACCGCCCAAAATATAACAGACAGGGAAGCTGCTGCCGTTCTGACTTATATTTACAACAACTGGGGCAATAATGGAACTGAAGTCACCGAAGAAATGGTGAAGGCCCAAAGAAGATCAAATTAGAAGCAGTACCCGCTTAACAATGAAAATGAGAATACTCGTAAGACTGATATTTTGCATCGGGTTATTTCAATGCCAGGCATATAGCCAGTCTGGTTCAATGGAAGAGATTCGCGGAGGGGAATTCATTCCCCTCTACGGAACCAAAACCGAAATTCCCGTAGGTGATTTTCTCATGGATATATATCCTGTCACTAATTCAGAGTTTTTAAAATTCGTAGAAGAGAATCCCCGGTGGAGAAAGTCAGAGGTCAAACAATTATTTGCCGATGACAATTACCTTCGCAATTGGAAAGATGATTATACTTTAGCCGATAATATGTTACCCAATGCTCCGGTCACTAATGTTTCCTGGTATGCAGCCAAAAATTACTGCGAGTGTCAGGGCAAGAGATTGCCCACTGTAGATGAATGGGAATATGTAGCCATGGCAAGCGAGAGACAGCCCGATGCCCGCACAGAGAAATCCTACAACCAATTCATCTTAAGCTGGTATGAAACTCCAAACACCTATAGTAAACCAATAGGCCAAACTTTCAAAAATTACTGGGGGATCTATGATCTTCATGGCCTTGTTTGGGAATGGACTTCAGATTTTAATTCGGTTATGATAGGAGGGGAATCCCGAAAGGATAGCGCGGGAGACAATAATTTATTTTGCGGAGCTGCCGCTATTGGCGCTACAGATCTTATGAATTACGCTGCATTTATGAGGTATGCCTTCCGCGGAAGTATGAAAGCCAGGTATTCGATCAAGAACCTCGGCTTCCGATGTGTTCAGGATATTGAAAAACAAAATTTATAATTCATGAAAAAGGCGGTTTTTATATTATTTGTTTTATTACTTTTTTCAGCTTGTAATCAGTCTGATAAAAAGCAGGATATGGCAGAAAAAGAAGTCGCTGCGACAGAAAATTCCGCAGAAAACACAGAGCTGCCTGAACTTTCCATCTACCACCTACCGGCAACATGGACCACTCAGAATAACGAGTATATTCAACTTGAAGATCTTCGGGGAAATGTGCTGGTTATGGTAATGATCTATACTTCCTGTAAAGCTGCCTGTCCTCGTTTAATTGCAGATATGCGCAACATTGAAAAACAGGTACCCGGGAAATATCTTGGTAAGACCAAATTTATAATGGTAAGCATTGATCCTGAAACTGACACCCCGCAGCGGCTGGAGGCTTTTGCAAAAGAAAATGAAATGGAAGAAGACCATTGGGTGTTCCTTCGCGGTACGCCAGAAGATACCCGGGAATTTGCGACCGTTCTTGCGGTAAGTTATAAGAAGATCTCCCCCATAGATTTTTCCCACTCCAACATCATAAGCGTTTTTGACGAAGAAGGGGTACTGGTTCACCAGCAGGAAGGATTGGGAGTAGATAACACGGAAACTGTAGAGGCTATTAAAACTGAAATTTCCAATTAAGAAAATTGTGGACCCTATCGAAAAAGATACTTTTAAAACAGCATTTTTACAGCTCCGGTTTCTGTTTGAAAAGAGCAGTAAGCCATAAACCCGCCACCCACTCAAATTCCTGACGATCAGAAAAATAGTTTTCCTGTTTTTTCAAAGTATTCCCTTTGTTATCAAAAAAATTTTTAATTTTAAGCAACCTCCCAATGTTATTCCCCCCGGTTAATTATTCCACCGTTATGAGAGATGACACATTGATCAAGGTTTTACAATTCCTTTTCCTGGTATGCAGTCTGCTTCTGGTAATCTTTATTGTTGCAAGACTTACAGGTTAGTAAAATCCCGGGACTGTAATAAGAGAAGAAAAGTTTCGATCAAGGCTAACCTTTGCTGTTTTTAATAGAAATTGTACTTTCGGAGCTTATCATTTCCCCCTCATTATGTCACAATTCTGGTTGTATTTTAAATTGGGCCTGGAACACGTTCTGGACTGGAATGCCTATGATCATATTCTTTTCCTCATTGTACTGGTAGCCTCTTACAGTTTTCAAAGCTGGAAACGGGTTTTTTGGCTGGTCACTATTTTTACTCTTGGCCACACCGTTTCCCTGTTCCTGTCTGTCTACAAAGTGGTGCAGGTAAACAGCAACTGGGTAGAATTTTTGATCCCCGTCACCATTCTTGTTACCGCTCTTTTTAATATTGTCTATGCTAAGACCAGAGAGAACAAAAATAATGTAGGCGTGCTCTATTTTACCACGGCTTTCTTTGGGATAGTTCACGGGTTGGGTTTTTCCAGCTATTTTAAAATGATCGCTGCAGGGACCGAAAGCAAATTCCTTCCCCTTCTGGAATTCGCCCTGGGTATAGAAGCAGCACAAATCATTGTGGTGTTGAGTGTACTCATACTGGCTTTCCTGCTGCAAAATGTACTAAAGGTAAATCGACGTGATTGGATTTTGATAATTTCTTCTATAGTAATAGGGGTGATCCTGCCCATATTAAGAGAGAATTATCTGGCACTTTTTTAAAAATTAAGGCCACCAAATTGTTTTAACTTTGCACCAGTAATATTTTTGTAAAGTGGAAAGTTTTTTACCACACTTAAAAGCTTTATAAATTGCACGTAATTTATACTATGCAGAAAACCAAGCAAAAAAAGTACGATAAAGCCTATCTCCGGATAGCCAGGGAATGGAGTAAACTTTCCCACTGCAAGCGCAAACAGGTTGGCGCACTTATTGTGAAAGATAGAATGATAATTTCCGACGGATATAATGGAACCCCTACAGGATTCGAAAATCCGTGTGAGGATGAAGAAGGATATACCAAATGGTATGTACTGCATGCCGAGGCCAATGCCATACTTAAGGTAGCGGGGTCAACGCAATCTTGTGAGGGAGCAACTTTATATATTACCATGTCCCCCTGCAAGGAATGCAGCAAATTAATACATCAGGCCGGCATTAAAAGGCTGGTGTATAATATAGATTATAAGGACAACGCCGGACTCAAATTTTTAAAAAAAGCCGGGGTTGAACTTCAACAAATTGATCATCTGGACGATTGAAAGGTTATTCGAAAAAATACTTGCCACTGCTATTGGGATTAGCCTGTGCTCTTGGAGTACTCTTAGGTGCAGCCCTTGATTTTTCTAATTACACCTCTTCCTCCCTGCTTTCTACCAATAAAAAGAAAGAGAAACTAGCCAGGCTTATTGATTATATAGAATATGAATATGTTGACGAGGTGAACATGGACAGTATTGTGGATGTCACCGTTAATGGTATTCTAACAGACCTTGATCCACATTCCGTATATATTCCGCAAGCAGAATACGCCAACCTCAGCGAAAGCATGAAAGGTGATTTTGTAGGTATTGGGGTAAGTTTTTACAATGTAAATGATACCATTGCTGTTATACAAACCCTTGAGGGAGGCCCCAGTGAAAAAGTAGGGATCCAGGGTGGCGACAGAATATTATATGCCAATGGCCAGCCGCTGTTCAATAAGCAAATAAGCAATGATTCTATCACCGAACATCTCAAAGGGGAAGAAAACACAAAAGTTGTTCTGAAAATATACCGTAAGGGGGTACCCGAGCTACTTGAATTCAATGTTAATCGTGGAAAGGTTCCTCTTAAAAGTGTGGATGCCGCTTACATGCTAACTGATGAGCTTGGATATATTAAGATCAACAGGTTCGCTGAATCAACTTACAAGGAATTTCGGGAAAAACTTATTCTGCTGAAGAAACAGGGAGCCAAACAGATCGCACTTGATTTGAGGGATAACCCGGGAGGTTATCTTGCTGAAGCCACCCAGATCGTGGATGAATTCCTGGATGATAATAAACTTATCCTGCTTACGAAGAATAAAAAAGGGGCTATTGAAAAGACTTTTTCCACAAAAGACGGGATATTTGAAAAAGGGGAATTATACGTTTTGATCAATGAGAATTCGGCTTCAGCCAGTGAAATAGTAGCGGGAGCCCTGCAGGACAATGATAAAGGCACTATTGTAGGACGCAGGTCTTATGGGAAAGGTTTGGTGCAAAGGGAAATGGCCCTTGGTGACGGTAGTGCAGTGAGGCTTACCATAGCCCGGTATTACACTCCTACAGGTAGATCTATTCAGAAGCCCTACGATCACGGAAATGAGGAATATTTCAAGGATTACTTGAATCGTTATAAGAATGGAGAATTAGTGAACGCTGATAATATCAGTGTGGACGACTCTCTCAAATATACTACTCCGGGTGGAAGGACCGTGTATGGCGGCGGAGGTATTATTCCCGATATCTTTGTGCCGAAGGATACCAACTTTGAAAAAGAAAGCCTTAACCTAATGCTGCGCATGGGATATATGGACCGCTTTATTTTTGAAACCCTTGAAAATAACAGAAGTTACTATAACAGTCTCAGTTTTGAAGATTTCCGTAACACCGCAATAGTTGACGAAAGTATCCTTCAGCAGTTCAGAGAATTCACCAGAAGGGAAAATTTCCAGATAAAAGTATCACAATACAAACCTGTTCTTAAGAGGTACTTAAAAGCCACAATGGCTCAACAACTTTTTGGAAGCAATGCTTTTGAACAGATCGTGAATGAGGAAGATCCAATGATAGAGAAGGTGATCGAACTTTCAAAAGAAAAGTGATCAGGGATTCTGTAAAAAGACACTTCACCCGGTTTGCCTGAAATAAAAATTATTCCCCGGCTTTTTCAGAAATAGCCCGCGACATTAGCAAAATTACCATCAACACTACCACGCAACTGGCTGCAAGAATCCCAATTAATGCAGTCGCGCTTTCACCTGCCATTACATTCTCAAGATCAAGAAAGGTAAAGTTGTATATAATAAGCCCGCTGGCGAGGGCAATAAGTACGTAAATAAAGATTTTCATATAAATAAGCTCTTGATGTTGGTGGCGAACAGTTTGACTGCTATAGCCAGCAGGATGACGCCAAAGATTTTACGGACCACATTTATCCCCTGTTTACCAAGAAAATTCTCGATCTTCCCGGAAGATTTAAGGACTATGTAGACAAAAATAATATTAATAATAATGGCTGCAATGATATTAACAGTCTCGTATTCCGCTCTTAAAGAAAGTATGGAGGTCATAGTCCCTGCTCCCGCTATTAGAGGAAATGCAAGTGGTACTACGGCAGCAGTTTCGGGAGCTTCATCTTTATAAAGCGTGATCCCCAGGATCATTTCCAGGGCCAGGAAGAACAGAATAAGGGAACCTGCAACAGCAAACGAATTCACATCGATCCCAATGAGATTCAGGATCTCTTTTCCCACGAAGAGGAAAGCGATCATAAGTATCCCGGCAACCACGGTAGCTTTTTCACTTTGAATATGACCCACCTTCTTCCGTAGATCGATAATTATAGGAATACTCCCTATGATATCAATTACGGCAAAAAGGATCATACTGGCCGTAGCTATTTCCCTAAAATCCAGTTTCATGACGATCTGCTTAGTGAGGCTGCAAAAGTACAGGGAAAATCGAGAAGAAAATTCTTTTGAATAGAAAAATTTAACTTAAATGAATGTCCGGAGTTTAAATTCACGTCTTTAAAAAGTATCTTTGCCGCATGTTTCAATTAGGAAAGACCATTGTAAGTGAAGAGGTCCTGGAAAAGGACTTTGTGTGTAACCTTTCGGCCTGCAAAGGGGCCTGCTGTATCGCAGGTGATGCTGGTGCCCCTCTGGAAGAGGAGGAGACGCACATTCTTGAGGAGATCTATCCTAAGGTCAAACCTTTCCTGCGCGAAAAAGGCATCAAGGCCATTGAGGAGCAGGGAACTTCTGTGATTGGAGCTGACGGAGAATACGAGACCCCGCTTATCAACGGAGCCGACTGCGCCTATGTGACCTTTGATAAAAAAGGAACGGCCCTCTGCGGAATTGAAGAAGCCTACAACCAGGGGGAAATAACCTGGAAAAAGCCCGTTTCATGTCATCTTTATCCGGTACGCGTGCAGGATTATTCTGAATTCTCTGCCGTAAACTATCATCATTGGTACATCTGCGATGATGCCTGTACCCTGGGGAAAGAGCTGCAGGTTCCGGTATATAAATTCGTAAAAGATGCCCTTATAAGGAAGTTTGGCGAAGACTGGTATGCCGAACTCGAAAAAGTGGCAGAAAAAATAACGAAGTAGCTCACTTTCAATAACATATACGTTAAAATATCTCCCGTCCACATAATAAATTAAAGTTTTTCTCTAACTTTATGCAATTAAATTTCATCCAAAAAAGTATTGGATGATCGAACCCCCACTCCCCTTTTCCCCTGTCGCCATTAGTGCCCTAACACAACGCTATTAATACGGGAAATCATGAAACATTTATTCTATCTTTTAATGGCTCTCTGCATGTGTTTTTCAACTTCCGCAGAAGCTCAGATCTTAAAAAAGATCTCCAAGAAAGCAGAAAAAGCTGCTGAAAAAGCGGTCTTAAAAAAAACTGATCAAAAGGTTACGAAAGAGACCAATAAGGCCTTGGATACCCTTTTTAATGAAAAGGGGCAGCCCGTCTCAACAGAAACAAACCCCAGCCCGTCTAATGAAAAATCAACGACCCCTGCTGGAACTCCGGATGGCAAAAAAGTAAAACCCTGGTCGAAATATAATTTTGTGCCCGGTGATGAAATCATCTTTGAAGATGACCTCATACGGGAAGAAAACGGCGAATTTCCCTCCAGGTGGGACCTGCTGAAAGGAAGTGCAGAAAATGCATCCCTGGAAGGCAAACCAGTGATCCTTTTCGAAAAAAATGCGATCATAGCACCTTTGATGAAAGAATCCAAATACCTTCCTGATGTGTTTACCATTGAATTTGATGCATATTTCAATGATAATTATACCAGCTGGCAGCAGTATAACCTTCGGTTTTATCCTGGCCCAAATGGTTCTGCCAAGATAGATGGGGATATACTACACCCTTTACAGATAAGGTCTAACGGCGCTAACATTCAGGTCATAAAAGGACCGAACAGAGAAAATAAGACCTATAATAACTTTGGAGCAGGACGAGATGAGGGCTTGCCCGGTTGGAAGCATGTTGCGATCTCCTATAACCAACGTGCCTTAAAAGTATTTATCGATGAAGACCGCATCCTGAACATCCCGAATATTGAACTGTATCCTGAGATGGTAAGTATCGAAGCGTATACACATCAAGATGAGAATCAAGTAAGAGCGATACGAAATGTAAGGATAGCCAAAGGAGGAAAGGACCTTTACGACCGGGTTATGAAAGAAGGTAAATTCGTTACCCGCGGGATCTTGTTCGATACTAACCAGGCAAGCCTGAAACCTGAATCGATGGGAGTGCTTAATGAAATTGCAAAAATGATGAAAGAACATCCCGAAATGAAGTTCAGTATTGAAGGCCATACAGACAGTGACGGGGATAATCAATACAACCTGCAA
This sequence comes from Salinimicrobium flavum, assembly GCF_042684505.1. Classification (NCBI taxonomy): domain Bacteria; kingdom Pseudomonadati; phylum Bacteroidota; class Flavobacteriia; order Flavobacteriales; family Flavobacteriaceae; genus Salinimicrobium; species Salinimicrobium flavum. Next base: position 665,372 of record NZ_JBHULT010000006.1, on the reverse strand, counting down.
CTTAGTGAACAAAGAGCCCAGGCAGTCAAGGAAGCTCTCGCAGAACTGGGTATAGATGCAGCGAGAATGCAAACCAAAGGTCTGGGAGAAACCGTTCCCGTTTCAGACAATAAGAGTCCCGAAGGTAAGGCCAATAATCGCAGAGTGGAATTTGTGAAATTATAATTCTGATCTTCTGTATTACCCAATGGCACCTTAATACAGGATTATTCAGATTTTTTGAAAGAACCGGTTATCTTTAACCGGCTCTTTCTTTACCCCGGAATTGATTTCTTTAAGGCTTGATTCTTTTCCCGGGATTTTTCCCACTTTGTTGGCTCTAAAAATTCTTCTTGTGCCTCACGTCATTCCAATTGTTCATTTTCCTGTTCTTAATTTTATTAACAGGTTATAACTTACTACAACCCAATACCTTAAAGTCACAGATTAACACAACGTCAATAACAATGGGCTCATGCCGTGTTGAAAACTTTGTTGAAAAGCTTTCTGCTGCTGCTGCCATATATCTGCCTGATTTTCCAATATTTGTTATAACGACCAAACCAACTAAAAATAAATGAGCCAGTTAGAACCTATTTTGCAGGAAAATAAAGACAGATTTGTGATCTTCCCCATTAAACATCACGACATCTGGGACTGGTACAAAAAAATGGAAGCAAGCTTCTGGACTGCAGAAGAAATTGACCTGCACCAGGACCTTACTGACTGGCAGCAAAAGCTGACTTCAGATGAACGTTATTTCATCAAGCATATCCTCGCTTTTTTTGCGGCTTCAGACGGGATAGTAAATGAGAACCTGGCTGAAAATTTTGTAAATGAGGTACAGTATTCAGAAGCAAAATTCTTTTATGGTTTTCAGATCATGATGGAGAACATCCATTCTGAAACCTACTCCCTGTTAATTGACACTTACGTAAAGGACGAAAAGGAAAAAAACAAGCTCTTCAAGGCTATTGAATTTTTTCCTGCCATTCAGAAAAAAGCGAAGTGGGCTTTAAAATGGATAGAATCTGATTCTTTTGCTGAAAGACTTATTGCTTTTGCTGCCGTTGAAGGGATCTTCTTTTCGGGAGCTTTCTGCTCGATCTTCTGGCTGAAGAAACGCGGATTGATGCCCGGACTTACTTTTTCGAATGAACTAATTTCCAGAGATGAAGGCGTGCACTGCGACTTCGCTGTTCACCTGCACAACAACCACCTGGTAAACAAAGTATCAAAAGAGCGAATTAGGGAGATCATTGTCGACGCACTGAATATTGAACGGGAGTTTATTACAGAATCACTTCCCGTGAGCCTTATTGGTATGAATTCAAAATTAATGACCCAATACCTGGAGTTTGTGGCTGACCGTTTGCTGGTGGAACTTGAATGCGAGAAAGAATACGGTACGGCTAATCCCTTTGACTTTATGGATATGATCAACCTGCAGGGGAAAACAAATTTCTTCGAGAAGCGGGTTGGAGAATATCAGAAGGCCGGCGTGATGAATAAAGATAAAGAATCTGATAAGATCAGTTTCGACGCAGATTTCTAGAAGACCATATAAACAATGCCGCGTCCCCCAGCGTGGTGTTGTTTTTTCAAGATAATTATGAGTGAAATTTCCTGCGCCTAAACGGCCGCTGGGATACTATTGCAAAAATCTTATACCTGATAATCCATGTTTGTAGAAAAAAGGGATGGCCGCAAAGAGCCAATCATGTTTGACAAAATAACGGCAAGGATCAGAAAATTGTGCTACGGGCTCAATGAACTGGTTGATCCTGTAAAAGTGGCCATGAGGGTTATTGAAGGCCTGTATGACGGAGTCACCACAAGCGAACTGGATAACCTGGCGGCAGAGATCGCAGCCACCATGACCACAGCTCATCCAGATTATGCAAAACTTGCAGCCCGCATCTCTGTTTCCAACTTACATAAAAACACCAAAAAGACCTTTTCTGAGGTGATGACAGACTTATATGAGTATGTCAATCCCCGCACCGGTGAGAAAGCCCCCCTTCTTGCCGATGATGTTTACAAAGTGATCCAGGAAAATAGTGAAAGGCTGGATTCGACCATTATTTACAACAGGGATTTCCAGTATGACTACTTCGGATTCAAGACCCTGGAAAGATCCTATCTTTTAAAACTGAACGGAAAGATCGCCGAACGCCCTCAACACATGCTGATGCGCGTTTCCGTAGGAATTCACCATGATGATCTTGACGCAGCCATAGAAACCTATGAGCTGATGTCTAAAAAATACTTTACCCATGCCACCCCTACACTTTTTAATTCAGGTACGCCAAAACCCCAGATGTCTTCCTGTTTTCTTTTAACCATGCAGGATGACAGCATTGACGGGATCTACGATACCTTAAAGCAAACTGCAAAGATCAGCCAATCTGCCGGTGGAATTGGTTTGTCTATTCATAACGTGCGGGCAACCGGATCTTATATCTCCGGAACGAACGGAACTTCAAACGGGATCGTCCCCATGCTGCGGGTGTTCAACGACACGGCAAGATATGTTGACCAGGGCGGCGGAAAGAGGAAAGGTTCATTTGCTATTTACGTAGAACCATGGCATGCAGATATCTTTGATTTCCTGGACCTGAAAAAGAACCACGGAAAAGAAGAAATGCGGGCGCGTGACCTTTTCTACGCCATGTGGATCCCAGACCTGTTCATGAAACGTGTGGAAGAAGACTCCAACTGGACTTTAATGTGTCCTCATGAATGCCCGGATCTTTATAATAGACACGGGGAAGAATTTGAAACCCTTTACCTTCAGTACGAGACAAAAAACAAAGGAAGGAGAACCATTAAAGCCCGTGAACTTTGGGAGAAGATCCTGGAATCGCAGATAGAAACCGGTACACCTTACATGCTTTATAAAGACTCGGCTAACCGAAAATCAAATCAGCAGAACCTGGGTACCATAAGATCTTCAAACCTTTGTACCGAAATACTTGAATACACCAGCGAAGATGAAGTAGCCGTTTGTAACCTGGCTTCCATTGCCCTGCCCATGTTCATTAAAGGAAAGGAGTTTGATCACAAAGAACTCTTCAGAATCACCAAACAGGTGACCCGAAACCTGAACAAGGTTATTGACCGCAACTTCTATCCTGTAAAAGAAGCTGAGAATTCGAATTTCAGGCACCGCCCTGTTGGGCTTGGAATCCAGGGACTGGCAGATACTTTTATCAAACTGAGAATGCCGTTTACCAGTGATGAAGCAAAGAAGTTAAACCAGGAGATCTTTGAAACCCTTTATTTTGCAGCGGTTTCAGCATCTATGGAAATGGCCAAAGAGGAAGGACCTTATTCTTCCTATGTAGGCTCCCCAATGAGCAAAGGGCAATTCCAATTCAACCTTTGGGGTCTGAATGATGACGACCTAAGCGGTAGGTGGGATTGGGCTAAACTGAGAAAACAGGTGCTAAAGAACGGGGTAAGGAATTCCCTTTTGGTTGCTCCCATGCCCACGGCTTCCACTTCACAAATTCTTGGGAATAATGAAGCGTTTGAACCCTACACCTCGAACATCTATACCCGCAGGGTACTTTCAGGGGAATTTATCGTGGTCAACAAGCACCTGCTGGAAGACCTGGTGGAACGCAATCTTTGGAACGACGAGGTCAAAAATGCCATTTTGCGAGCCAATGGTTCTGTTCAGAATATCGATATAATTCCGCAGGACCTTAAAGAACTATACAAGACCGTTTGGGAACTGAGCATGAAAGATATTATAGACATGTCACGCCACCGCGGTTATTTTATTGACCAGTCACAGTCCCTTAACCTGTTCATGGAAAACGCGAATTACAGTAAGCTTACGTCCATGCATTTTTACGCCTGGAAAAGCGGACTTAAAACCGGAATGTATTACCTGCGAACCAAAAGTGCCGTAGATGCCATAAAATTCACCCTTTCCAAAGAAGAAAAGGTACAGGAGCCCATGGAAAAGGCGACTGAAATACCAAAAACCACCCCTTTGCCCATTGCAGAGGGAACTTCCATGTCTCCCGAGGAACTTCGCGCTCTTATAGTTCAGTCTAAGGAAGCCGAGGGGGACGATTGTTTAATGTGCGGATCTTAATATAAACCTAAAACCATCAATGACACCAGAAACATTATTATCAGAAGTAGAAGAACAAACAATTTCAGATCTTGTCAGTGAACCCGGCCAGATCTACATTACCACAGGAAAAACCTGTGAAGATCACTACCTTGGAATGGAGGAAGAATTCCAGTATTTCATAGTAAATTCCTGAAATAGAATTTTCAGTGATCACTGCCGACAGCCAACAAAAAGGGAAGTTCTAAAAGTTAACTTCCCTTTTTTGTTATTTTTGGAGCAGATGAAATGATCCATCTGTTAAACTGCATTTTAAAATGATGAACTGGGAACAGCTCCTTTCCCTTCGAAAGGGAGGAGATACAAATAAAAGATTAAGACAGGAGCAGAATGAAACCCGCCTGGGGTTTGAGGTTGATTATGACAGGATCATATTCTCTTCGGCCTTCAGGAGCCTGCAGGATAAAACCCAGGTCATCCCCCTTTCCAAAACAGATTTTGTTCATACCCGCCTCACCCACAGCCTGGAAGTATCTGTAGTAGGACGCTCCCTTGGAAGGCTGGCCGGTCAAAAGATCCTCGATAAACATCCCCACCTTCGGAATATTCACGGTTATCAAATGAATGATTTTGGGGCCATTGTAGCCGCCGCTGCTTTGGCACATGATATTGGAAATCCTCCTTTCGGGCATTCCGGAGAGAAAGCAATAGGAGAATACTTCAGCAACGGGAATGGAAAAAGGTTTAAGGATCACCTCACTCCTGAAGAATATCAGGACCTGGTAAAATTTGAAGGGAATGCCAACGGTTTTAAGATCCTTACTGAAGACAGGCCGGGAATACCCGGAGGGGTTCGTCTCTCCTATGCTACTTTGGGTGCCTTTATAAAGTATCCCAAGGAATCCCTTCCGCATAAACCCACGAATAAGATAGCAGATAAAAAATTCGGCGTCTTCCAGTCTGAAAAAGCATTTTTCCAGGAAGTAGCAGATGAATTAGGACTAATGCCCACGGGAACAGGAAAGAACATTAGTTATTGCCGTCATCCTCTGGCTTTCCTGGTGGAAGCTGCAGATGATATTTGTTACACCATCATAGATTTTGAAGATGGGATAAACCTGGGGCTTATTCAGGAAGAATATGCACTGGAGTATCTAATCAAGCTGGTGAAGGATTCCATAAACACCAAAAAATATCATAATCTACAAACCCGGGCAGACCGGGTGAGTTACCTGAGGGCTCTTGCTATCAACACGCTGCTTACAGAGGCAGTTGAGATCTTTCTGGCAAATGAAGAAGCCATCTTAAAAGGGGAATTCCACCATGCCTTGTTCGACAAAAGCAAATACGAGGCTCAAATAAGTGATATTATAAAGATAAGTATTGACAAGATCTACCAGAGCGACGAGGTCATTGGAAAAGAAATAGCCGGGTACCAGATGCTTTCTCACCTGCTGGATACCTATACCCAGGCTTTATTGCCGGCTGAAGGAATTTCAAGCAATTACCACAAACTGGTGTTGAAAATGATCCCGAATGCAGAGGAATATGACCAACTTTCAACCTATGGGAAACTTATCAAGATTTGCAGCTATATCTCCTCACTTACAGACAGTAATATTGTAGCTTCTTTCAAAAAATTCAAGGGTCTTAAAATTTAATTTTTCGTATTTTGCCACGATAGCTGTCCCATTTTGATAGCGATATATCCCTTTAATGAATAGAAAATTATCTTTTATACTTCCGGTGCTGGTTTTTATGGCACTTTTTTGCTATTTCCAGATTTCGGATGGTATCCCTGATGAAAACATTTCAGATATACAGGAAAAGCATTCAGAATTTCTAAAAAAAGCTGCTCCTAAGAAAGATGCAGGATTTACCAGGCTGGAGAAGATCCAGAAAGGAATTCCTCCTAATGCCTATTATGAGCTCATGAATTATTTGACGATGAATCCGGCATTGGGTTATCCTGAACCCTATAAGCTTAAGGCCCTGCAGGAGCGCCTGAATCTTCTTCGGAAAAAAAGAAATAATTATAAAGCTCCCGGGGAGACTGAAAATAATAGGTGGGTGTCACGCGGTCCCAATAATGTGGGAGGCCGCACAAGGGTGTTACTGTTTGACCCGGCAGATCCCTCCGGGAAAAGAGTTTTTGCAGGTGCCATAAGTGGCGGCCTCTGGATCAATGATGATATTACACGGGAGACCTCTCCCTGGAAACAGGTGGCTGGGCTTCCGGCCAATCTCAACGTTTCCTGCCTTACTGTTGACCCCCGTGATCCAAAAATATGGTACGCCGGCACCGGTGAGCAGTATACAGGAGGAGATGTGGTAGGAACAGGGGTGTACAAATCTGTGAACGGGGGCCTGAACTGGGAAAAGGTACTTGATGTACAGCAGTTCTCCACAGGAGGATCAGGTCAAAATGCCCTGATAGTAGGAGGCGTGTATTATATCAATGATATTGAAGCCTGGGATAACGGCACCTCTACAGAGGTCTTCATTGGCGTTTCCACTCATTTGTACGCCAATGCAAAAAATCCGGGGAACTATCTGGGTTATCTCGACAAGGGTTTATACGGAAGTAAAGACGGAGGTGCTACCTGGAATAATTACATTGAAGAACTCTCCTTCAACGACTTTGAAACTGATGCCGCCGGAAATCTCTGGGTGGCTACAACTTATTCCCCCGGGGAAAGCGGTTCCCGCGGCGGAAGAATTTATAAAAGAGAAAAGGGAGAGGATACCGATTTCAGATTTGTGACCACAGTTCCCGATGTGACCAGGACCGAGATCGAAGCCTCATCACAGGATCCACAAAAATTCTATGTAGTGGCAGAAGATTATACTACTGAAGAAGCCGAAATGTGGGTTACCACAAACGCTTTTGAAACCCTCGAGCCCCTGAATGAGCCAAAGGATGCAGATAATGATATTTCCGCTTCAGATTTTGCCCGGGATCAGGCTTTTTATAACCTCATGATAGAATCTGATCCCAGCAATGATGCCATTGTGTATGTGGGGGGAATAAACCTCTTTAGAAGTACAGACAGCGGGAATACCTGGAAACAAATTTCCAGGTGGACAAATCTTAATGCAGGTCTTGACAAACTGCCGGTTTCTATAGTGCATGCAGACCATCACGTGATGAAATTTCGGCCGGGTAACAGCAACCAGGCGGTCTTTGGACATGATGGCGGAGTGTCTTTTGCCCGGGATCTAAGCTCAGCGGCTGCCTCAAAAGTTTTCATAACCCCGCAGGAGAATTATATTACTACCCAGTTCTACTCGGTTGCCGTAGCTCCGGGCTCATTTGCAACCGGAGATTATTTTCTTGGTGGAACCCAGGATAACGGAACACAGCTCCACGAGAACAGCAAACGGGCTTCTGTGGGAATACTGGGGGGAGATGGCGCCCATTCTTTTTTCGACCAGGTGGATACAGATTACCTGGTAGCCAACCTTGTCTACAACGACCTCATCGTACTTTTTGACTACAGTGACCGGGAATGGAAAATAATTGCCGATAATGAAGACCAGGATGGCTTTTTCATAAATCCGCAGGCGCTTGATTCAAACCTGGATTTGTTATTTTCCAATGGTCCTGAAGGTAAACTGTACCGGTATGAGAACCTTACCAGTTTAAAACCGGGAAGAATAGGTGAGGGTATTATTGCTGATCGCAAAACCTTGAGCAATTCCCTCTTAAATACATCAATTAGTTCCCTGAGTGTCTCTCCCTATACCAAAGAGAGTAGTACTGTACTGGTGGGTCTTACCAATGGCAGACTCTTAAAAATAGAGAAGGCTCACGGGGAACCGGGAGCTGCCGTTTGGAAAAACATATCAGGATCTCAATTCCTGGGAAGCATATCAGATATCGAGTTCGGGAGCAGTGAAGCAGAGATCTTTGTTACTTTCTATAACTACGGAGTTAAGAGCATCTGGTACACCTCGAACGGAAAAGATGAAAGACCGGTGTGGGTAAATAAAGAAGGTGACTTGCCAGACCTACCGGTACTCAGCATTTTACCCAATCCTTTGAACACCCAGGAGGTGATCTTAGGTACAGAACTCGGAATATGGGTGTGCAATAATTTCCGGAATGACCAGCCAAAGTGGATACAGGCATACAATGGAATGAGTGACGTCAAGGTCACCGATCTTGACCTGAAAAAAGGGAACAATGTTGTTTATGCCGCTTCCTATGGCCGTGGGATCTTCTCAGGCCAATTCACCACTTCAGTTATAGAAGAAGAAGAAACAGGTTCAGAAAATGATGAAGTCGTCGTCTTTCCTACTATTTCAGATCAGAAATTCGGTATTTTAAGCCTTTATGAGCCCGGGCCTGCAGAGGTTCTGGTCTTTGACCATCGTGGAAGACTGGTGCAGATGAGTAAGGTTGAACTAAGCCTTAACCTTCCCGTTGAGATAGATCTGGCAAAAGAAGCTTCAGGAATCTATTTTTTGAAAGTAGAATCCTCCAGCATCTCACATATTCAAAAGATCGTAAAGAAGTAACTCCCAGATCTGATTCTTCCGAATTTCAGTTTAACTAAAACTCATATACCACCCCTACTCCCAGTAACTGCTTGAACTGAATTCTTGGGCCGGTGGTTTCAAGGGTACCGTCGCCGTCGAGGTCCTTCTTGAATTTTACGTCATCATCATATTTAAGGTGGGAACCCACATTGGCCTGCACATACTCATTCACCTTAAGTTTCACGTTAAGCTCCCAGTCAACATCAATATTTCCGAATTTGTTCAGGTAATCTGAGTACAGCCGCAACTGATTGTTCAATCCTATATTATCAAAGATCTCTTTACTGAACCCGCTGCTAATGAGGAAACCAAACTCGGTTCGTACCTTCTCCCCTTCCTGGATGATATTTCCCTCCTCATCCTTAATGGCCGGAGTTACCCCGAACATACCTTCATTTGCCAGCTGCTGATCGAGGACGAAAGTTGATTTCTCTGTCACCGGTGACACGTAAACGGTAAGGTCTTCTGTAGGGGAAGAATATTCGGTACCGACACCTATAAAAGCGTACCCCGGAGCCATGAACTTGGAGATCGGGTTATCTGTATTCGGGTATCTGTACCCGTAGGTAAACTGGGTATTAAAGTTGAATTTTGCAGAGTAATAGAAATTGGAAACCGAATCCCGGCGGTATCCAAAATTGGAATTGAGCTCCAGGTTGTCTTCAGTCTTTCTTATTTCCCGACCTTCCTGGGCATTTAGTCCATATTTTACTGAAAGTGTAGAATTCCAGTTTAGCAACTGTTTTTTGTATTTCCTTCCGAAGAAAGCGTGCATCAAAGCAGAAATGGAGTTGTTCCCCCCTGAATTCCAGTTGACAAAAGCCACTTCATTCATGTTCACCCCGGCCTTATTCGTGTTTTTCCAGTATTTGATCTTTTCCCTGATAACAGTGGTGGTATCGGCAGCTACGGTGTCAACCGCTGTGGTATCCACCACAATGGTATCTGCTATGATCGTATCCCTTACTTTACCAAAAGAATGGATTGAAAAAAATAGTAAGAGGAGGGCAGGGAGGTATTTCAACATGTTCTTATTCTGAAAAATTCTGTGTTAATCCAGCTGAGAAGTAAGGCAACTTACTATACTCTCAACGCTTAAATTTGCGATTTCTTGTAATTCTTCCACTTTTCCGTGGTCAATAAATTGATCGGGGATCCCAAGGACTTCAATGGGAACAAAAAACCCGTTCTTTTGAGCGAACTCAACCACCGCAGAACCGAAGCCGCCGGCGATCACCCCATCTTCAATGGTGATGATCTTTTTGTATTTTTTAAAGATCACATGAAGAAGCTCTTCATCAAGAGGTTTTGCGAACCTCATATCATAATGGCCAATCCTGCTATCTTTTGAAAGCTCCCTAATAGCTTTATGAACATTTATCCCTATTGACCCCAGGCTTAAAACGGCAATTTCTGATCCTTCTTTGAGGCACTTCGCTTTTCCGAATTCAAGGGTTTCAAACGGAAGTTGCCACTCTTTCCTGGAGCCTCTCCCCCTTGGATATCTTATAACCACAGGGTGAGCAGGTACATCCTGTTGGACGGTGAACATCATATTCCGAAGTTCTACTTCATCCAGGGGGGCAAAAATGATCATATTTGGGATACACCTAAGGTAAGCAATGTCAAAAATTCCATGATGTGTAGCTCCATCTTCCCCCACCAAACCTGCACGGTCCAGGCAGAAGATCACGGGTAAATTTTGAAGGGCCACATCGTGGATCACCTGGTCATATGCCCGTTGAAGGAAAGTGGAATAAATGGCGCAAAAAACGGTAAAACCCCGGGTAGCCATTCCGGCGGCCAGCGTTACGGCATGCTGCTCGGCAATTCCCACGTCAAAAGCCCTTTCCGGAAAGGCATCCATCATATATTTAAGGGAACTTCCCGTGGGCATGGCCGGAGTGATCCCAATGATATTTTCATTCTTCTCTGCAAGTTCCACAAGGGTAAGGCCAAAAACGTCCTGAAATTTCAGGGATAGATCTTTGGTCTCATAAGGTAAAAGTTCTCCCGTATCAGGGATAAATTTTCCCGGAGCGTGATATTTTACCTGGTCTTCTTCTGCTTTTTTCAAACCCTTACCCTTTCGGGTGATCACGTGTAGGAACTTTGGTCCTTTGATTTTTTTAAGAGCTTCAAAAGCTTTTAAAAGCCCTTCCAGGTCATGCCCGTCTACCGGACCATAATATTTGAAATTTAAGGCTTCAATAATATTAGCCTGCCTTGGCCTGTACCCAACCCGTGCTTTGGTAAGGTAATTTTTAAGAGCGCCCACGCTGGGATCGATCCCTATAGCATTATCATTCAGTACGATCAAAAGGTTTGCTTTGGTCACCCCGGCGTGATTAAGGCCTTCAAAGGCCATTCCGCTGGCGATAGAAGCATCTCCCACCACGGCTATATGCTGCTTTTCGGTTTCTCCTTTCAAGTTGGAGGCGATCGCCATTCCCAGAGCCGCAGAAATAGCCGTGGAAGAATGGCCTACTCCAAAAGTGTCGTATTCGCTTTCGCTTCTCTTCGGAAACCCGCTAATGCCATGAAGCTGCCGGTTGGTGTGAAAAACGTCCCTTCTTCCCGTGAGGATCTTATGTCCGTAGGCCTGATGGCCCACATCCCACACCAGCAGATCTTTGGGCGTGTTGAAAACATAATGCAGGGCGATAGTCAGTTCTACCACCCCCAAACTGGCGCCCAAATGGCCTTCTTTGGTGGCGACGATCTCAATGATGAACCGGCGCAATTCCGCAGCCAACTGTGTCAGTTTTTCCGCGGGAAGCTGCCTCAGGTCAACGGGGGAATTAATGGAATTTAGAATACTTTCGGCCATGAATCGCAAAGGTACATTTTGAAATTGTATTTTTGAATATGCAATTAGTTTTTGACGACAGCTATTTTATGCGTAAAGCCCTGGAAGAAGCAGAGCTGGCTTACGAAAAAGGGGAAATACCTGTGGGAGTAGTGGTGGTAGCCAACCAACAGATCATTGCCCGTGGCCATAACCTCACCGAGTTACTCAACGATGTGACCGCCCATGCTGAGATGCAGGCGATTACTGCTGCGGCCAATTTCCTAGGCGGAAAATACCTGTTAGACTGCACGATGTATGTGACGCTCGAACCCTGCCAGATGTGCGCCGGAGCGCTCTACTGGAGCCAGATCTCCAACCTGGTCTTCGCCGCCGAAGACCCTGAACGTGGTTACCGAAAAATGGGCGCCAAACTTCATCCAAAGACGAAGGTGAAAAGTGGCATTTTGGAAGGGGAAGCCTCGGAGCTTTTGAAACGGTTTTTTATTGAAAGAAGGAACCTCAACTAAAAAACAAAAGACCGCTGCGCTTTTAGAATCAAGAACCAAGAATCAAGGGACAAGACTTTTTTTGAATAACCCTTTCAGGGGTTTGGAACCCTGAAAGGGTTGAGTAACGTGGAATGAAAAAGATTATTTATTAAAAGAGATCTAAATCCCGAAGGGATTACATATCTATAGAAAAATACATTCCCGGAATATTCGACCCCGTAGGGGTCGCACATATATCATCTCAATTCTTCTATGAATATAAGACCCTTTTAGGGTCATTATTTCCAGTATCACAGAAACCGCAAGATTAGAACCCTTTCAGGGTTCGGTACCCTGAATGGGTTGAGAGGATTTCGTTTAAACCAAAAAAAGATCCTCCCCAAAAATTGTATTTTTTGAAGAGGATCTTTGGCTAATTCTTAAATAATTACTTTGTAATCAGAACCCAGTCTACCAGCACTTCTGCTTTTCCTTCTTTAATAAGGTCGACAGTTGATGCAGGAAGCCCGTTATAAGGTTCTTTGATTCCGTTGGTTTTGAATGGATACGCCCCGCCTAAAGCCAGGTTCAGAATAAGGTATTTCGGGTTGTCAAAAGCCCATTTTCCATAGTGTTCCACCATGGGTTTTGTAACCCTGTAGATCAGTCTGCCGTCTACTCTGAAATCGAATCCTTCCGGAGTCCAGTCTACAGAATATACATGCCAGTCGGTGACATCTTCGCCTTCCGGAAAGAAATACTTGTTGACCAGCGGGGTTTCTCCCGAATAGCCGGGACCGTGTAAGGCAACCCCGATCCAATCTGTCTCTCCCACATATTCCATAATGTCGATCTCCCCGGTATCGGGCCAGTCACCGCCACCCAGGGCCCAGAATGCCGGCCAATACCCCGAACCTTCAGGCAGTTTCATGCGTGCTGCGGCTGTGCCGTAAGTGAACATGACCTTATCGCGGGTATTGATCCTTCCGGAGATAAAATCAAAATCATAATCCCGGTAATTTATAAAGTCGGGGCTGTAGTGGGCTTTAAGTATCAGTGCATTGTCGACTCCCTTGGCGTCATCACCTTTCACAGCGAAAACAGTCGCAGAAGAATCTACATAGATCTGCTGCTCGTTATTCACCCAGAAATCGGTGCCCTGGACATTCCATTTTTCACGGTCAAGGGAACTTCCGGAGAAATCATCAAAGAACAGAGTGTCAGAGCTTTTTGGCTGAAATTCCTGTGAATGTGAAATTCCGGAAATCAGCAACGCAAGCGTCAAAAAAGATATTTTTAAAGGGGTTTTCATAATTTGGTTACTTTAATATAATCAACATAAAATTTCTTTGGAAAAATAGAGTCATCCACATCATGACCTCCAAAATTACCGCCTACGGCCATATTGATAAGGAAGTAAAATGGTTTACGGTAAGGGTAGTGGTCATCGTCATATTTTTCAGGTACGAATTTGTACACTGAATTTTCGTCGATGAAGAATTCGATATAATCTTCGGTCCACACCGCCTTGTAGGTGTGAAAGCCTTCTTCTATGTCCTCGATAAATACTTTTTTAGTGTTGATGGTATTACCGTGGCTGGCAGGGGTGTGCAGGGAAGTGAAAACCCTTTGGGGTTCACGGCCAACGTATTCCATAATGTCGATCTCTCCGGAGGCCGGCCATCCCACTTCACTAATATCATGGCCCAGCATCCACACGGCAGGCCATAGACCTTTACCTTCAGCGAGTTTTGCCCTAACCTCGATCTCGCCGTACCGGATCTCAACCTTGTCTTTGGTGTTGATCTTTCCGGAAAGATATTTGTCCCCCTCTTTAACGGCGGTGATTACAAGGTTTCCATCCTTTACCTCAACATAGTTGCGGTCATAGATCTGCCGTTCATTGTTCCCCCAGCCGCAAAGGTCGGGGCAGCCGTCACCTTCTTCGTAGTTCCAGTGGTCCATGTTCAAGGTATCACCTTCGAAATTCTCTTCAAAAATGACTTCCTGGCTGTGACCGAAAAATGGAAAAGCAAGAGCGATCGAAATAAAAACAAGCTTTTTGGTGTAGTTCATTCAGTTTAAAGTTTATTCGGTTAAAAGATAGGTTTGTTTAAGGTCTTTTACAAGGAACTCAAATTCCCCGGCCTCGATCCTGAACTCTCCATTAGGATTAAAATATCCGAGGTCCTGAGAATCCAACTCAAATTCAACCGTTTTAGTCTCTCCCGGTTCAAGGGATATCTTTTCGAACCTTCTCAGACGTTTTACATCGGGGGTGATCTCTGAGGCATACAGGTCTGAAGTGTAAACTTCAACTGTTTCCTTACCTGCCCTTTTCCCGGTATTGGTCACATTTACTTTAACGACGATCTTATCTCCTTCTTTTCCGGAAGTTTTATCAAGCTGCAGATCTGAATACTCGAAAGTAGTATAACTTAACCCGTCGCCAAAAGAGAACTGCGGACTGTAATCTGCCTCATAATTATATACACCTTCGGCCTTTGTCTGTTCTTCAGAATGTTTGTGAATGTATGGGATCAAAGCATTAGGATAACGCGGATAGTTATAAGGCAGTTTCCCCGAAGGGTTCACATCCCCAAAAATAACATCGGCAAGGGCGTCACCTCCGTAATTTCCGGGCAAATAGGTTTGCACCACGGCCTGCATGTCTTTTTCGAATTTGCTGATGATCCTTGGACGGCCTTCATTCAGTATTAGGATCACAGGTTTTCCTGTTGCGGCAAGCTTCTGCGCCAGCTCGGTTTGAAGATCTGAAAGGTACAGGTCATTAAGATCCCCCGGTTTTTCGGTATAGGTATTCTCACCAAGAACCAGGAGAATGTAGTCTACCTCACTTGCAGCGGCAATAGCTTCATCAAACTCTGCTTTTTCCTCTTCGTAATATTTGCCTTCTTCAATGTATTTTACACCGGGGACATATTTCACATTCCCCTCCCCTATTTTATTCTGAACGGCTTCCAGAACAGTATTGTACTGCTCACTGAATTCAGGGGTTTTTTCTCCCTGCCAGGAATAGGTCCATGCTCCGTTAAGGGTACGCATAGAATTTGCGTTGGGGCCTGTTACCAGTACTTTTACGTTCTTTTGCAGCGGCAGGATGTTTTCCTCATTCTTAAGAAGGGTGATAGATTCTGCAGCCATGTCATAAGCAGCTCGTTCAAATTCCTTGCTGCCAAACTTTGGGTAATCTTTATAATGGGTCACCGGGGTCTCAAAAAGGTTGAGGGCCAGTTTCACTTTAAGGATGCGGCGAACGGCATCATCAATCCTTGATTCCTTTACTTCTCCTTCTTTTACCAACTCAACAAGATTGTCAAAAAAGCGCTCATATTCATACGGCACCATTGACATATCTACCCCGGCATTGATGGCCATTTTGATGGCTTCTTTATCATTTTCGGCAACACGGTCCCTTCTGTGCAGGTTTTCGATATCTGCCCAGTCTGTAACCACCAGACCTTCAAAACCTAATTCTTCCTTAAGCAAGGTGGTTAAAAGATCATAATTGGCATGTACGGGAACACCGTTAATGATCCCTGAGTTCACCATTATTGTATGAGAACCGGCATCTACAGCAGCTTTGAACGGAGGCAGATGGTATTCCCTGAGCACGTCCTGCGGAATGTAAGACGGCGTCCTGTCTTTTCCGGAAGTCACTGCATGGTAACCCAAAAAGTGTTTCATGGTGGAGGCAACATGTTCAGGATGGCCAATATTATTGTCTTCTCCTTCATAACCGTCTATCATGGCTACACCCATTACCGAAGCCAGGTAAGGGTCTTCCCCGAATGATTCCCACATTCTTGAGAAACGCGGATCAAGACCCAGGTCAAGCACCGGCGAAAAGTTCCAGGAAATTCCGCTGGCACGTGTTTCATAAGCAGTGATCTCAGCGCCTCTTTTAACCATTTCGGGGTTTCGGCTTGCCGCCTGTCCTATCTGCTGCGGAAACATTGTAGCTCCGGCAGTATAAGTGGCTCCATGGATCTCGTCTACCCCATAGATCACCGGAATGTTGAGTCGGCTTTCTTCTTTTACCGTGTTTTGAATCTCACTAATAATGGAATACCATTTCTGCGGAGTCAAGGCTCTGTTGTTAGCTGTGTTCAGGAAAGAACCTACATGGTATTCCTTAACGGCTTTGGTCAAAAGTTTTTTGTCAAGGTTGAAAGGTTCATAGCTGGAAAAGCGGTTTTCACCTTCCCCTATTACATCTAATGTAACCTGGGTCATTTGCCCTACCTTTTCCTCCAGGGTCATTAAGGAAAGGATCGAATCGATCTTCGTCTGCTCCTGCGCCTGGCTAAGTGCAGCTGTTAAAAACAACACGCTAAGAAATAATATTTTTCTCATTTTAAAAGTATTAGGGTATATCCCTTTTCGGGACGGTGTTTAAAAATTTGTATTTATTTCGTTTTTTCAAATTTGATGGTCTGCAGGTCAAAACCTCCTTCAAGGATCCTGAACTTCAGTTTATTTTCCCCTTTTTGGAATTCAATATCGCCAAGTTGCTGCCACTGCCATTCCCCTGCGGTGTTCGGGATCTCCATTTCTCCCGCTTCTTTACCATTGATATCTACAGCGGCTTTTCCGGAATCCTTTGAGGAAGCTACCCTGAACGAAAGTTTGTAGCCGCCTGCATCTTCAGCTTGAAAAGTATATTGAAGCCATTCTCCTGCTTCAGTATCCCCTAAATGCACTTCATCATTTTCAAGGAAAAGATCAACACCGTCATTTCGGTAAACACGTCCGTTATTCCAGCTCTCCCTGTCTCCCCCTGTTGATACCCAGTAATTTCCAGAAACATTGTCTTTATAGGCGTGACCGTCGTTCCCCATGTCATAATGGGCTGCAGGAATTTTGGTTTTTTCTGAAACGGTAATATTTTTAAACGGTATGGTCTCTTCGGAATGAGGTTGCCGTATCATGGCGTCTATCACGTCATAATGAATGATCCCGTTCTCTATTTTGGTATTTTCAGCCAATTGCATGAAAGCTTCATAAGCTTCCTCTTCAGAAGGTTTTTCACCTTCCCCGGCCCAGTATTCTAGGATATCGCGGTAACCAGGATTAACTTTTATTTCCACCGGATTGTTGAAGCCCAGCTTCTTCAATGGCCACCAGCACCAGCCAATGTTATTTTCTTCCATTAAGCCAATGGCATCTGCAAACCAGGCATTGGAATTCTCACCAGATTCCCCCAGCCAGATCGGGATGTTGTATTCTTCCCTGAAATCAAGGAACTGCTGGATAGAGGCCTGGTCATTATAACTCCAATACTTGTGAAAGCTTAAAACCATGTTGTCATCCCATGGAGGTAGAATTCCGTTGTAGTTATTTCCCCAACCGTTTCCTTCCATGATGACGATATGGTTGTTATCCACTTCCCGAATGGCCTCGGTGATCCTCACCTGCAGATCGCGGATAAGGGTGTTTTCTGTATCCTCAATCCCGTTAAGGTTCTTACCTTCTTCAAAGCTCCAGTTAGGTTCATTGATAAGATCATAAGCGCCTATTACCGGCTCGTCTTTATATCTTTCGGCCAGTTTCTTCCAGAGTTGGACTAATTTCTCCTGATTTGCCTCGCTTTCCCAAAGTGACGGTTTAGAAGGGTCACGGTCAGAAATATTCACATCATGACCTTGGCCGCCAGGAGCTGCATGCATGTCCAGGATAAGGTACATCCCATTGTCCCTGCACCACTCCACCATCTGGTCGGTCATTTCAAAGCCTTTTTCAAGCCAGGTATTTTCACCCGGCACTGGCTCCTGGTCTACCGGGAGGGTGTACAGGTTATAATGCATGGGTAATCTTACAGAATTAAAACCCCAGCTCTTAAGACTGTCGATATCCTTTTTCTGAGTGAAATTGGAAAGCCAGGCTTCGTAGAATTCCTCTGTTCTTTCCTCCCCTATCAATTCCTGCATGTGCTCTTTGAAGACGTACTGCTGTCCCGAAAAAGGAACTTTCAGCATATATCCTTCCTGGAGCATATGACCTCCCAGGCCAATACCTCTAAGGATCACATTTTCACCGTTGGCATCCACGATCTTTTTCCCTTCAGCACGAAGGAATCCAGGTACAGAGCTTTGCCCCTGAGAATACCCTAAAAACGTGAATGTTAGCAGGATGAGTAGTATATATTTTTTCATAATTTCCGGTTTTTGTTTTATTCCCAAACGAAGGTTGCCACAGAGCCCGCGTCCAAAGAGGCGGTGATCCATTTCCCATTGTACTCGATATTGAACATCTCAAAATCCTTCCCGTCATTAAGTACAATAAGAACTTTTTTCCCTTCAGGGGTTTTAAAAGCTACATTTTGAAGATTCCCTGTAGTATTACTCCCTATTCTTACCGAACCGGCCGGGATAAATTTTGATGCGTGGCCAATGATGTAAAATCCCACGTTCTCTTCGTAAGAAGAACTTCCTTTTATCGTGATGGCTCCTTTACAGGTAGTACAACCACCATCTGTATGCGGTCCAAAAGAAGTATTATTTGCCAGGTTCCACTCCAGGGCGTTCTTACTCCAGTTTCTCATGGAGCCAATAATGACATTTCTAAGGTGCCAGTTAAGATCCCCTCCAAATTCTCCGGTGGAAGCTGTATACTGTTCGGTGAAATAAATGTCTTTGTCAGGATACGCTGCGTGAACCGTTGAAAGGGCACTAATGTCACCCGCATATAAATGGAAGGCAGAACCGGCAATATATTGCCTCGCCCCGGCATCATTTAAAATGGCAAGAGGATATTCAGGTTTATCTGCATTGTGATCATAGATAATGATCTTTGTATCAATATTTGCTGCTTTAAAAGCAGGACCCAGATGATCCCTTATAAAATCGGCCTGTTGTGCCGCGAGCATAAGCATACTCGGGTTATTCCCGGGATGTAAAGGTTCATTCTGCGGAGTTATGGCATCTATCTTAATACCCAGAGCACTCATTTCCTGAATATACTTCACCAGGTAGTTTGCATAAACTTCATAGTATTGAGGTTGGAGACTGCCTCCAATGGTGCTGTTATTATCTTTCATCCACACAGGTGGCGACCAGGGAGTACCCATTATTTTGATATCAGGATTTATTTCCAGAATCTTCTGTAATAATGGGATTAGATCATCCATATCAGGCTCCAGACTGAATTCTGAAAGGTCTTCATCGGTCTCACCTTCAGGCAGATCATTATACGAGAAGGTTGAACTGTCAAGATCTGACGCCCCTATGCTAATCCTCAGGTAATTAATCGATATATTATTTTCCCCTTTTCCGAAGAGCTGCTGACGCAATTCTTCCTTTTTGGAGGCCGAAAGCTGATTGATCACCTCTGCGCTTCCGCCGGTAAGGGAGAACCCGAAGCCATCTACTGTCTGGAAAGTTTCCGAAGCATTTACCTTGATAGTGGAATATTCATTATATGAATTTCCAAAGACAAGGACTTCTGACTGCTTTTTTAATTTTTGAGATTCATCGGTCTTGGTTAGGTAAAAATCTACTTCATTTTCCACTTTTGGAACTTCCGGTTTTGCCGGGGGATCTTCATCATTGTTATTGGTACTGCAATTGCTGCTGACCATGGCAAGCATGATCATTATTACGAAAGTTTTCATTTTCTTTCCGGTTTTAATTACCATGGATTTAAATATTTCAGATCTCTTTACTGGTAAACCCTCACGTAATCTATCTCCATTGTTCCCGAAGTAAAATCAGGATCAATATCACCTCCAAAAACCCCACCCATGGCAACATTTAAAATGATGAACTGGTTAGCATCAAAAGGCCAGGTGCTGCCGTTCTTATTTGCAGGCATGTAGGTATAAAATACATTGCCATCTACAGAAAATGCTATTTTCTGAGAGGTCCATTCTACGCCATAAACATGAAATTCACTGCTAACATTCGCCACTGTTTTGGTGCCGTGGTTGTTGGTAGCCCCATAACTGGAGGGTGTGTGAAGCGCACTATGGATCACTCCGGGGTCATTCCCCTTATGCTCCATAATATCTATCTCCCCACAGGCAGGCCATCCCACTGTTTGAAAATTTGAGCCGAGCATCCATATCGCAGGCCAGGTCCCACCGCCTTCAGGTAGTTTTGCCCTCACCTCAACTTTACCATATTTAAAACTGAATTTACCCTGTGTCTTTATTCTGGCTGAAGTATAAGGTGCTCCTTCATATGTTTCCTTCTTAGCTGTGATCTTTAAAAGACCGTTTTCCACCTTAACATTTTCTGAACGGGAAGTGTAAAACTGCGGTTCATTATTTCCCCAACCCCCTGCTCCGGTATCGTATCCCCATTTGGAACTATCGGGTGCACCATTCTCATCAAATTCATCTGACCATACCAATCCCGGTGCCACATAGATGGTGAGAGATTCACTGGCAGACACAAAATCAGGCCCCTTGTAGGCCGAAACAAATATTTTATAGGTATGGGTTCCATTTCCCACATATTTATAGGAAACGCTGTTGGAAGTGGTTTCTTTGGTATCCCCGTTTCCAAAGTTGACCTTATAGGAAGTGGCATTCTTTGCAGAAAAACTGACCACTACCTCTCCGCTGCCATCCCCGTTGGGTGCTGCGGAAGTTGCTCCTACTATGTCAACAGTCATTGAAAGATCTGAGGGGCCGGAAGGCACCTCCTCATCAGGGGAAGAACTGCTGCAACCAAGAAGGGTAAGGGTGACCAAAAGGCAATAGAATGGCCTTAACTGATCAAAAAGCTTTTGATAGTTCATTTTTATTTTGTGGTAAAAGGTTGGGATAACCCTAAAGAACCCGGAGCTGATACCGCTCCGGGACTTTATGCTAATTCACAAATTTATTGTGCAGGGATCAATTTTATATACCAGGCATTTCCACTTTCATCACCATATCCTTGTACTCTTAAGTACAGATAGCTTGAAGTGATCTCTAAAATCTCGTATTCCTTTTGCACCGCACCATAACCTATGTAAGTGTCGTTCCCGGCCAATTCTATACTCGTCTTAGTTGATGGTGTAGACGCGGGAATTCCCGTACTTGAAGGAACAAAAGAGAAAGATGAGCTTCCACCAGTGTATTCGGAGTAACAACCTTCCGCCCCTGAATCTGGAATTTCCGGAAGAGAAGTAAGAGCTCCGGTTTTGGTAAAAGCACCTTGAGGAGCGTCAACAGTTAAGGTATATTCACCTCCAGTTTGGCTAAAGGTAAACGTTGCGCTATATAAGCAATCGGCAGAACCAACTTTTTCATTTATTCCTGCAGACCACCATTCAGGCCATGTTGAAGCATCATCCCATGGTCCAACTCCAAAGTGACCGGAAACAGATTTATCGACCATCCAGGTTTTGGAACCGTCTCCAATAAGATTGGTTACCAATTCCGGCTCAGGATTGAACTCGCTTTCTACCGTGATTTCTTTAACGACTGTAGTAGCCGCACCACCTGCACCGTAAACAACCACCGTAAGCTTATAATCATTGATTCCGGTTTTGGTAAACTGTCTCGTGATCTCCCCGTTAAAGGGTACAAGATTGACTGTAGAAGAACCTCCAAAATCAATTTTATAGGCCAAAGCACCGTCGGCATCCACAGAGATATGAACTACGCCAGAGCCGTCACCGTAGGGATTATCCTCACTCTGTCCTACAATTTCAGTATTTACAACTACGTTTGAGGGGGCCTGTAAATCACCAAAACTATAATCGGGATCAGAACAGCTGGTATAAAATACCAGCATAAAGACTGAAAGCGCTACATTAATTATATTATTTTTCATAATTATTACTTTTAATTTGTGAGTTGAAGATTGTCAAAATAGAATATCTCTCCCTTACCTCTGCTTCCGAAATCAGGGAATAAAATCACCCTGTCATACGGTTTATCAGTGCTAAAATCATTATAACTGGTAAGGTCAAAGGTAAGTTCCTCCCAGGCTCCCGCAACGGTGGATGTAGCCTGTACCTCTACAAAGACAGTGGGGTTTCCGTTACCATCCTTAGGAGAATTAGAGTCTTCCATCTTAAACATGATAGGAGTCCCAACTCTTGGCGACCATACCTGAACTGTAACTGTGGTCCCTGATGAAAAATCTACCGGTCCTGCCAGGTTCATACTTGCCCCGGCCCATTCCCAGGCATCAGTGAGCTTATTAACTTCTAAAACAGTTGCACTGGTATTAACACCTGAAGGATCAGGGTTGTCCACAAGCTCTGCGGGTATCCCTCCATAGTCTAACCTACCAAATCCACTCCAGGTGTAATCCATACCACTCGCTTCAAAAGTGATTGGGAATTCGGGCTTAGGGAAACTTAGGACCAGATCATCGAAATAGAATAACTCATCATTTCCAGCTTTACCAAAATCCGGGAAAATAATTACTCTGTCGTAAGGAGTACTTGAATTAAAGGAAGCATCACTCGTAAGATCAAAGCTCAACTCCTCCCAGACTCCTGCAACAGTCGTAGTGGCATCTACTTCCACAAAAACCGTTGGGTTTCCATTACCGTCCTTTGGAGAATTAGAGTCTTCCATTTTAAATCGAATAGTAGTACCTTCTCTTGGCGACCAAACTTTTATAGTGACCATATTTCCTTTCGTAAAGTCCACAGGTCCTGCCAGGTTCATGCTTGCCCCGGCCCAGTCCCATGCACCGGAAAGTTTATGGATTTCCAATACGGTAGAACTAGTGTTAATTCCTGAAGGATCAGGGTTGTCCACAAGCTCTGCAGGGATTGAAGAATAATCAGAAGCCCCAAATCCATTCCAGGTATAGTCAATATCGCTCTCCTCCAGATTAATCGGAAACTCTGGATTAGGTAAAACCTCCATTACAAGATTAATATCATCAAAGTAGAATGTACCCGCAGTTGTACCGGGACCATCCACAAAAATTGTCATTTTAGAGTACTGACCTGTTGGAACAAAGGGTTCACCCACCCCCTGGTTTCCGTCAATATAACTCTTAGTTGCATTATTAAAATCAAAACTTAGCTCTTCCCAGCCGGTACCGCTGTGGTTGACCGTAACCTCATTTTGACGTTCTCCATTCATACCACCCTCAAATTTGAGGAGAACGGGAACAGCCACCTCTGAATACATTTTCATGGTCACTGTTTTATTTTCAGTGCTAAAATCAACCGGTGGGTCTAAAGTAAAGGTAATTCCTTCCCATTGGCTCCCACTGTTAGTAAGGGCACCTACTCTATCCTCATCAGTCTTGGTAGCATTTACTTCAGAAACTGGAACTATATCAAAACTAGCTCCATTGAAAATCGCACCTTCTCCCTGAGGAACATATTGAATGGTATGATCATCAAAGGTTAGCGGAAGGCTCATTGGATCTGTTGGACCTGTAATGTCTGTAGTTTCAGTGTACTCAATAGTCGCTTCACCACCACTCAGGGCAACAACTCTAATGTCATAGGCCCCACTGGTTCCATAGGTATGAGCGACACTTTCTCCCAGCATAAGCGGAGTTGGTTCCTCGTCAGCAGTCTCGCCGAAATACACATGGAACAAGGCAGCATACTCTGCAGTTGCAGAAACTGAAACAGTGTATCCATCAACATCTAAGTCAATAGCCACTTCAAGATTCTCAGGAGCTCTGAAGGATACGGTAAGTGGCTCAGTACTCTGTGCGGTTTCTCCCGCAAGGTTCTTACCGGTTATTACAACATCATAATCTCCTTCTTCATATTCATGTTGAACTGACTCTCCCGCTTTAATTTCACCAGAGGTCGAGGTTCCATCTCCAAAATCTACCACGAAAAAGATGGCACCTTCTCCCGTTGGAGTAATTGTCACAGTTCCGGAATTATCATTAGTGATCTCAAAAACCGCATCAATATTTTCGATATTCGCGGAATCTATAAAGGACGTGTCGCTATCCATGCCGTCTTCCACACTACAACCCACAGTAACTGCCAGAAGTAATAGGAAACCCGCTATAATTCTAAGTTTTTTCATAATATCTTTGTTTATTCTATATAACCTGAATTCTGTTCAATAATGGTATTTTGAGTTTCCCTGTAAGGAATTGGCAACCTGTAGTGCACCCCGGCCTGGTAACCTTCGTCACCCAATGCCTGGGCAGCTCTATCGGTCCTTACCAGGTCAAAGAACCTGTGACCTTCACCCGCAAGTTCCAGCCTGCGCTCTGCATAAATAGCAGTCAATGAGACCTCCTCGAGTGCGGTTAGACCTACCCTTTCCCTTACAGCATTTAATAAAGCCTTGGCTCTATCTCTATCTTCTCCTGCATTAAAAAGGGCTTCTGCCTCCATAAGGTAGGTATCGGCCAGTCTAATCACATAGACATTCTGTCTGTAGTTAAGGATTGGTTCCCCGGTTCCTGTTGTAACATCATCCTGTGTAGGGATGAATTTGTTGAGGAAGTAACCCGTGTCTTCGTAACCCGGCAGATAATCTGCAGCACCCGCAGCGACAAGAGCTTCCATATCAAGAATGGTAGCTTCAAAACGCGGATCGTCTTTTAAAAGGTCATATAATTCAGGTTCAACCGGGTTGAAACTCCATCCTGAAGGCAAATCTGGTGCTTCCTCGGTCAACTGCGCGTAGGATCTTGGTCCCACCATAGTGTTGACCGAGTTTCCTTCATCTGCACCACTCCCCCAGTTGCCCCAGTGAGAACTGGAAGCATTGGTGTGAGCCGCTTCAATGATAGATTCTGTATTGAATTTATTATCTACTTCCCAAAGATCATCGAAATTCTCAAGAAGTTTATTTCCATATTGGTTGGTCTCTCCGGGAGTACCGTTAACCTCCCTTAGTTGGGCAGCGGCCTGAGAATCTAATCCCATGTACAGGTAAACTTTTCCAAGCAATGCCTGTGCTGCACCTTTATTCAAACGCCCGGCCTGTTCGGCAGGAACTGTAGGAGGCAGATCAGCTATAGCATCGATAAGATCCGCAACTATCACGTCATAAACATCAGATGGGGCTGCCTGAGGAATATTATTGAATTGATCTTTTTCAAGCGGAGTTGTGATCAAAGGAATATTCTCAAAAAGTCTTACCAACTCGAAATAGTACATGGCACGAAGAGCTTTGGTCTCGGCTGTAAACCTGGTTTTTGAAGCCTCATCCATGGGAACCTCAGGTAATTTGGTAAGCAAAAAGTTTGCTCTGAAAATTCCCTGGTAATAATCACTCCAGTAGCTTTGAGGCATAGTGGTGGGGGTAATATCAAAATCATCAAAGCTCTGGATACCTATCCCATCTGAGGCGTTACCACCACCGGCTCTAAAGTCATCTGATCCTGCGTTCATGAAAGTGATCATGTTCTCAAATCCTCCACCATACTTCCTCATCACGTCATAAACGGATACCAGGCCTGCAAAAGCTTCGCTTTCATTTCTATAGTAGTTGGACTCCAGGTTAGTACCTTTAACGGGCACCTCAAGAAAATCCTCACTACAGGAATTCATCGTGAATATTACTGCCAATGCAGCTAATACCAACTTGAAATTGTGTGTCTTCATAGTCTTGTTTTTTAAAATTGTAAGTTAGCTCCAAAAAGGAAGGATCTCGCCTGCGGGTAGTAACCACGATCAATTCCCAGTACATTTCCTCCAATTTCAGGATCATATCCCGTATAGTCTGTAAAGGTGAAAAGGTTCTCTCCCGTAACATATAGTCTAAGTTTCTGTGCCCCCATATGGTTGATCCATTCTGATGGAAGGCTGTAACCTAACTGAGCAATCTTGATCCTTAGATAATCTCCGTCTTCCAGATAAAAATCTGAAGCTTTACTAAAGTTACCATTTGCATCGTTATTTGTCAACCTTGGGTAATCATTTGATGTTCCCGGTCCTGTCCATCGGCTCAGCACCTCTGTAGAGTAGTTGGCGTTCTGGATATCGAGACGTCTTAGTCCCTGGAAGATCTTGTTACCGGCAGCTCCCTGAGCGAAAACCATGAAGTCAAAACCTTTATAATCCATGTTTAGAGTCAAACCGAAGGTATATTTTGGCAGCGGACTACCTAAAAACTGCTTGTCATCATCACTAATGGTTCCGTCACCGTTTGTGTCTACCCATCTGAAATCTCCGGGAACTGCGTTTGGCTGAATAACATTTCCATTCCCATCTGTATAAGAGTTGATCTCTTCCCTTGTCTGGAAGATACCTGCAGTCCTGTATCCGTAGAAAGAGTTATAAGCTTCACCCACCTGAGTCCTGGTAATATCTCCCATAGATTGGAAACCGGCTGCTCCGTTGGTGATAAAGTCCTTTTCCTCTCCCAGGAATGTAACTTCATTCTCAAGATAAGAAGCATTGGCATTTGCAGAGAAGTTGAAATCTCCAAAAAGTTTGTTATAACCTAACTCAAGTTCAACCCCGCGGTTTTCCATATCGGCAACGTTGCCAAGAGGGCTTCCTGTTGCTCCCACATATCCCGGAAGTTCGAAATACTGAAGAATCCCTGAGGTTTTCTTTTTATAATATTCAAGGGTCATGGTAAGGTTTTGGAAAATCCTGGCATCTGCTCCAATGTTAAGCTGAGAAGTTTCCTCCCATTTTAGATCAGGGTTTGCAGGCGCATTTGGGCTGTATCCAATTGAGATCTGATCTCCTGTTCTTCCAAAAGTATAGTTTCGTCCCCCGCTAATAAGGGCAAGGTAACCGTTTGGCGCAATGGCGTCATTACCGGTTACCCCGTAACCCGCTCTAAGTTTAAGGGAATTAATTATTTCATTGTCATTCCAGAATTCTTCATTTGAGACATTCCATCCTGCTGAGAAAGACGGGAAAATTCCGAATTTGTTGTTGGGTCCGAAATTCGAAGATCCATCCCTACGAATAATCCCGGTAAAGAGATATTTCTCATCGTAGTTATAGTTCAAACGAGAGAACAGAGAGATCACCCTGTGCTCGTTTCCGGTATAAGCACCTCCAAGTCTCTGGGAAACCGGGATCTCATAGTTAAATGAGGCGTCCCTGTAACTGGTTACTGGAAGATTTTGATAGTTTGTATAAGTTCCGCTGTTGATACCGTTCACATAGGTTCCCTGTCCTAATAACAAGGTGAAATCATGTTTTCCGTAAGTATCTCCATACGACAATGTGTTTTCTATATTCCAGCCGAAACCTTTATTGGTATTACGGCTTAAACTGTTCTGGGAGGTTCCCACAGTAGGGCTCAGGAAATATTCCGGAGTATAAAAATCCCCTCCCCAATAAGCAAGGTTACCACCGATACTCGTTCTGAATGTTAACTGCTCTATGGGTGTGAATTCAACATAAGCGTTTCCAACGAAGTCATCAGCATAATCAGAGTTACCTAACCTGGTAAGAGTATACGCTACCGGGTTTGTCATTTCCTGACCTACGATAGTTGAGATCCCGTAAGGATTCCCATTGGCATCCCTGAAAACAGGATTTGAAGTATATAAATTAGTGTTCGCCAGGGCAGGATCTGTAACTACTATAGGAGTAATAGGATCCAGGTTGAGGGCAGAACTTAGTGGACCACCGTATTCACTGTTGGTATTTCCAAGCCCCACATATTTTTGATGGGTGTAACCAAAGGTCTGTCCTACTTTAAACATGTCTGATAGTTCGTGAGTAGAGTTTAAACGCATACTCTTCTTCTGGTACTGAGAGATCTCTGGGGTTACTATCCCTTCATTATCTAAAAGACCAAAGGAAGCATAAAAGGTAGAGACATCGTTTCCTCCACTTAAACTGAACTCATGAGATTCTCTTTTGGCGTTATCCTCAAAGATCGCCTTCTGCCAGTCTGTTCCCTCTCCAAGTAGGGAAAGATCTGGATATAAAATTTCACCGCCTGCAGCCACAGATTTTTCATTCATTATGGCAGCATACTGGGTGGCATTTAATAGTTCTACTGTATTCTCAGGAGAAGAGAAACCATAAGTACCGGTGTAGTTCACATTGAACTTCCCTTCTTTACCTTTTTTGGTAGTTACCAGGATAACACCAGATGCCGCACGGGCACCATATATTGCAAGAGAGGCTGCATCCTTAAGAACTTCAATAGATTCAATATCCTGTTGGTTAAGATAACCAATACCTCCGGCGTCTACGATCACCCCGTCAACAACCCAAAGCGGAGTGTTACCTCCATAGGTGTCAAAAGTGGTAAGTCCCCTTACCCTAACGGTTGAAGAAGATCCCGGTTGTCCTGAGTTGGAAGCTATAGTAACTCCCGAAACCCTACCTTGTAATGTTTGTTCGATCCTTCCGTTAGGAACTGCTTCCAGCTCTTCTGCCTTTACAGAGGAGATCGCACCGGTATTGACACTTTTCTTCTGTGTACCATACCCAACGACCACCACTTCCTCAAGGGCATCAGCATCCTCCTGAAGCACCACATTTAAGGTTTGTGATTCGGTTATTTGAAATTCTTTAGTTTGGTAGCCCACATAAGAAAATACCAAAATGTCATTTTGGGAAACATCTATTGAATAGTTCCCGTCAAAATCTGTAGTTGTACCCCTTGTTGCGTCTTTGACCAAAACATTCACTCCTAATAAGGGTAAATCATTCTGATCAGTCACTTTTCCTTGCACCGATATCGTTTGCGCATAAATCGAAAAGAAACCGCCAAAAAGGGCAATTAAGAAAAATGTGATTTTCTTCATCTGATTAGTTGTTAAAATTATGTTACCAATATATTAACTAAAAAAGAAGATGGGATGAAAAGCACCTTTACAAAAAACCTACACCAAGAAAGTGCTTTGTAAAGTAACCTGTGATCTCTATAATAGACTAGGTTTCAAGTCCAATAATCTGACAAGCACCCTGATATAAAAAAGGACTAAAAAGTGTTTTTATGATAAAATGTAGAGGTGTTGTAAAGGTGGAAAGTAGTTTTGTAAAGGTTACAGATTCATAATATAATCTGTTAAATTGACTTCACGAGGCAATCCCATTTTTTTTCTCAATCGATATCGCTTTATCTCCACACTTTTTACTGAGATGTTTATAAGAGGTGCAATCTCTTTTGAGGAAAGATTTAATCTTAGATAGGCACAAAGGCGAAGATCATTGGAGGTAAGTTCGGGGTGTTTCGATTTAATTTTATCAAAGAATTCTTTATCGGCATTTTTAAAGGCCTCTTTGAACATCTTCCAGTTATCCTCCTCGCTTATCTCTTTATCAATGGTTTTGATAACGCCCTTAACTTTGGTAGTTTCGGTATCCTTCAACTCTTCCTTAAGAATAGATAAAAATTCATTTTTCCGAATAAGCGACATGGTAGAAGCAGCCAGCTGTTCGTTCTTGTCCGCCATATCCTTCTCCAGATGTTCCTTTTGAAGCTTAATGACCTTCTGTTCCGCCTCCAGGGCTTGCATCCTCAGATTCTTTTCCCTCTCCCTTATAACTTTTTCATGATGTCTTCTGTAAACAAAATGAATAACAAGAAGGCCCAATAAAAAAAGTAAAAAATATCCGGCTATGGCCAGGTTAGTGAGATACCAGGGACGGGCAATAACAAACTGGTAACTCAAGACTTCTGTTTCATTCTCATTACTTCTTCCTTTAACCTGAAAAGTATAGGAACCGGCAGGTAAATTTTCAAATTCGGCAATCCCGGTTTCGCTCCACTTACTCCAGGAAGAGGAATAATTAAGTATCCTGTAACTGTATTGTATACTTGTCAACTTCTGAAAGCCAGGCACACTGAAATGAAATTTTATAGTATTGATTTTATTCTCAAGTTCCAAACCGGAACCATCCAGTGGCTGATATTCAAAATTTGCTCCTTTGGCGCCGGTTTCCACGGCGTTGATGGAAAGTTCACCTGAAGTGATCTTTCCCAGGGGCAGGGAAAACTCAATATAACCCACATTGGACCCTACGAGGTATCGGTTCTTTCCAATTAGTGAAATGTTCTCAAAACCTTTGGTGATATTCCTGTTTTCCAGGGGTAATGGCACGGTACCCAACACAAGCCTCTGTTCAAAAGGGTCACGGGTCACGAAATACAGCTTATCCCTTCCAAAGCTCCACCAGCTACCGTCCTCCAATACCTGTGAAACCCCACTTATCCTCTCATACCCCTCTGTCAATTCATTTAATTCATTCTTTCCAGAGAATACATTCTCATCCCTGTCATACCGGTAAATAGCCGTTTCAGTAGAGTAATAGATCTCGTTGTTAAAGGTGAATATCTGGGGGCCCAGCCCGGTATCAGGTTTAATGAGATAATTCTCTGCTTTTAAAACCCGGGAATATTCCTGATCCAATTCCAACTTAAAAATTCCTTTATGGTAATGGCTTAACCAGATAACAGAGTCGTTCTCTACAATGATATTTCTTGAAGAAAGGTCAAAATCTTTCAAATAATGAGCGGCGGAATCATACCCTTCATCTGCCCGATAGGAAAGCCCGTTGTAATGACCCTGCAAGATCCCCTCTCCAAATCTTTTAACAACCCAGGTTCCAAGACCGTCCCATATAAGGTTAGCAGAAGTACCTTCCACCAGGAAGGTACCCCGGTCATGCCCAATAAATATTTTCCCATCGAGGTAATTAATACTCCACACCTGGCCGGTAGTACCCGGAACAAGTCTGTAGCCTTCTTCGTCATTAGCTTGTTTATAATACAAACCCTGATTGGTTCCCAGATACCTAATCCCGTCAATCACAGAACTGCAGTATACTGTTCCTATCTCACCGAAGGTATCCACAAAAAGCCTGAAAGGACTTTTCTTGTTGATAAGCGTAATTCCATTATCCAGTCCTCCCCAAATATTTCCTTCCTTATCTTCCATAACAGAGAGCACGGTGTTATTCTGGAGGGTTGGTTGAGATAGTTGATAATCTGAAGAGCCATTAAGATTAATAAGGTAAAGTCCACTTCCTATACTTCCTAAGGCCAGGGTACCGTCTTCCAGGTAAAGGGCAGAAAAGAAACTAACCGCCGAAGGATAATTTTCAACAGGGAACACTTCCCATTGATTCCCAGTGATCATGAACAGGCCATCATCCCGGGTTATGGCTAACATTTTATTTTCGGCAAAAGGGAATAGACCAATAATTGGTTTATTACCGATCTTTTCATTGGATATGAAAAGATTTCCGGCTCCCTTCTCAATTACAAATAGACCCTTTTCGGCTACCTGATAATAAATTTTATCGTTTACAGTGAAAAGATTGGAAATGTTGGTCTCTGTAACTATGGCCTGAACTTTTCCGGTCTTTTTATTAAAACTGTAAAGACGCTGGTGGCTTTGAAAGATCACATAATCACCCACCTCTTTTATGTCCCAGAATTGTTCCCCATCCATCATCCCTACATTCACTGAATCCTTAAGGGAAGTATATTGAAGCCTGCCGGTGGCGTTGGCCTGCCAGTATCCAAAATCCATATAGGACCCGGTGTACACCATTTCTTCTGAAGCAAGTACAGATCGTACCGCTGCACCCCCGGTAACTTCATACAGGTTCCAATGTTCGCCATCAAACTGTAGCAGTCCTGAGTTATTGGCTACAAAAATGTGGGCGTTCTCCCCTTGAGAGATCATCCAGTTTTGATTCCCACCCTCATATTGACTGGGAGTGAAATTGACAACCGGAGGGAGTTCCTGTCCTATCGCTGCATGTGAGATGAGAAGCAGGAAAAGAAGGATCCACTGGTAATAATAGGTAATTGGAAAGCCCATAGCGATATTAGGTACTTTACAAATATAGATGCAATTTAACTTTATGAAAACTTTTAGGGAAAGCTTTTAGCATTTGTTATTTTGAGTTAAATTTTCTTCTAATCACACAAATTTGTTGAACTTAAAATTTTGCGATAAAAGATAAAATAAATTCCATCGGCTCACATGTATCTCCTACGGGTTAAAAAGATCTTTTTACGGTCCCTCCTGATCTTCTGCTTCTTTCTTGCAAAAACTACTCTTGTTTTTGGACAGGACAGTATCTATAAAGGAAGAAAAATATCCCATAGTTTTTATATCACCTCGAATACCGGCAAAAGTTCAAAAACAGATATCCTGGACGCCATTTCTAAGGCTTCAGATCAAGACACATCTTCAAGCATGCTTCTTTTGGGGAATGCAACAGATTACAGGGGTTATCCTAATGATGAGAAAGACCGGAAAAATGTTGAAGAATTCCTTCGGAAAGATCTTCTGCAACCGCTTAAAAATTTCCGCGGGAAGGTTTTTTTCACTCCCGGTGAGAATGAATGGAATCCCGAAGCCCCCGGAAGTATCGATGACCTTGAAACTTTCTTGCAGGAAAACAGTAATTCTGAATTCTGGCCCGATGATGGCTGCCCTATAGAAAGAGAATCTATTAATGATCTCATAGAACTTGTGAGTGTAGACTCCCAGTGGTTCCTGGAAGATTGGGATAAACATCCCAGGATGAATTCTCAATGCGATTACAAAACACGGGAAGAATTCTTTACAGAATTCAAAGACGACCTTAAGGACAGTCACGGTAAGGTCATCATTGTAGCGGTACATCATCCGGTAATGAGCAACAGTAAAATCCCCTTTTTGCACAGGATCACTGGAGCTTCGCCAGATCATTATGAAAGCAATCAGCAAAAGGAATTAAGGGGGAAACTGGAAACCCTGGCCAGTCTTTTTGAAGATGTCATTTTCGTTTCGGGAAACCACAGAAACCTTCAGTTCCTGCACAACGGCCGTAATCCGCAGATAATAAGTGGGGCTGCTGCCAATACTCAACCGGTGAAAACAAAAAAGGACGGCTTGTTCACTTCAAAAGAAAGGGGTTATGCAAAATTAACCGTTTTTGAAGACGGGTCATCAGCGGTGCAGTTCTTCGAATTAAAAAAGGGAAAACCCCAACTGGTTTATGCCCATTCCATTCCACGGGAAAGACCCACCATGGAAGGGCTGGATATTGAGTATCCGGCAATTTCTAAAAAGGAAATCACCTCAATTTATACTTCCGAAGAAACAGAAAAAAGCGATCTCTATGAATGGTTATGGGGTAAACGCTACAGAAGTGTATACAGCCATCCCATTGAAGCCCCCGTGCTGCTACTTGATTCATTGAAACCCATTTCTGAAGGCGGCGGTCAGCAATCCAGAAGCCTCAGGCTCATCAATAACAATGAAAATGAATACACCCTTCGCGCCATGCGCAAAGACCCCATTCAATATCTGCAGGCAGATGTGGTCCAGACCAATTTTGTTGGGGAATTCCTTGAAAACACTATTGCACAAAGATTTATTTCCGACTTTTTCACTACTGCCCATCCCTATGCGCCTTTTGCGGTTAATGACCTTTCTACTGTCCTTAATATTCATCACGCCAATCCCGAGATCTACTACGTGCCCAAACAAAAAAGCCTTGGTATTTACAATGAAGATTACGGGAATTCGCTTTTTATGCTGGAAGAACATGTGGGGGAGGAAAACAAGGAATTCAAGACTTTTGGAAAACCAGATAATATCATCAGCACTGCTGACCTTCTTCTCAAACTGCGGGAGTCCAAGGAAGTTTATGTTGACCAGGCGGCTTATATTAAAGCCCGGATCTTTGACATGCTCATAGGGGATTGGGATAGACACCAGGACCAGTGGCGCTGGGCGGGTTATGAGGAAAACGGAAAAACCCGTTATGAACCCATTCCCCGCGACCGGGATCATGCTTTTTCAAAATATGACGGTGCCCTCTTACCGCTTATTAAAGCAGCCGTACCATCGCTTCGGAAAATGCAGGGTTACGATAAAGACCTGAAAAATGTAAAATGGTTCAACTGGTCAGGTTATCCTCTTGATCTTCGGTTCATAAATGAGACCGATTGGGAGAAGTGGCAGGAACAGGTGGATTTTATCCGGAAGAATTTGTCAGATGAGGTGATCGAAGCGGCATTTGCAGATCTTCCGAAGGAAGTGAGCGGCAATAAGGATATCGAAAACATAATACAAAACCTCAAAAAGCGAAGAGAAAATCTTCCTAAAATAACCCGTGAGTATCTGGATCACCTTCAGGAATTCCAGACCGTGACGGGAACAGATGAAGATGACTTTTTCAGGATCACCAGAAATGAAAACGGCGTGACAGCAGTAAGCATTCTGAAGGACGAACAGGAAATCTTCTCAAAATCATATTCTTCCGAAGAAACCGACGAGATTTGGCTGTACGGACTCGATGGCGATGATGAATTTTTCATAGAGGGAAATGGGGATAATCTCATCGAATTAAAAGTTATTGGAGGCGAAGAGGAGGATATTTATGATTTTAGAAATTCCCGAAAAGTTAAGATTTATGATCATAAGAGCACCGAAAGTGTGATCAAAAACCCGGCTTCAAAAAAATGGCTGGTTGATTCCTACGAAATTAATCAATACCATTATTTGAAGAGAAAGTACACCGAAAATAAAATTATGCCCATGGCAGATTACATTCCAGATGCCGGGTTTACTTTGGGGATCAAAGATATTTATACCACCTATGGCCTCGTGACCAATCCCTTTACCACCCAATACATGCTGAGCGCGCAGTATTTTTTTGCCAGCAACGGGTATGAATTGAATGCCTCGGCAGAATTCGCGCACATGTTCTACAAGTGGAACCTGAAGCTGGAAGGTCGCTATTCCAGCCCCAATTATTTCATTAACTATTTTGGGACAGGAAATAATTCGCAATATGACCGCGATAAAGTAGAGAGAATTTACAATCGGGTAAAACTGGAACAAAGTGAATTCAAGCCCTCCATTGTCTGGAGGAGTGAGGCAGGCGCTTTTTTTTCTATAGGCCCAAATCTGGAGACGGTCAGGGTTGGATATCGGGACGATTCATTTTTAGCTGATAATTTTTCTGCTGAAGATGACATTTTTGATCAACAAATATATGCGGGTACCGAAATGAAATATTCATATGAGAACAAGAACAATCCCTCCTACCCCAGCCTGGGAAGCAGGTTTGACCTCCTAGCCGGGTATAAACAAAACATCGATGAGCACACTAATCAATTTGGTTACGTGAAGCCTTCCTTTTCGATAAATTATACATTGATCCCCAGCGGATTTGCCGTTATTGCCACCAAAGTGGGGGGAACAGCCATTATTGGGGATGACTATGAATTCTATCATGCGGCCACTTTGGGCGGAATCCAAAGTCTTCGGGGTTATCGAAACCATCGCTTCAATGGGAAATATTCCCTTTATCATAGTACCGATTTACGCACCGCGCTGGGATTGATCAAAACAGATTTCATTCCCCTTATTGTTGGAGTGAGTGCTGGTTTTGACTACGGTAGAGTGTGGACAGAGGATGATGACACTCACAAATGGCACAATAACTACGGAGGCTCTGTATGGATCAATGGATTTTATGCACTAACAGCCAACATAGGTTTGTATCGTGGCGGGGATGGCAACCGGATAAGCGTAATTCTTAATTTCAAATATTAGAACAACCAAATTACATTTTCCTTAACGCCCTGTTTCAATTTTCCTCATTAGCTTGATAACATATTGACAATCAATAAAATAAATGGGTTATGGGGAAGTTGGAAGGAAAGGTAGCGCTTATTACCGGATCTGATTCGGGGATAGGGCAGGCAACGGCAATTGCATTCGCTAAGGAAGGCGCTCATGTGGTCATTACTTATCACACAGACGAAGACGGTGGCAGGGAGACGCTACAAAAGGTTGAAGGCGCAGGGGGAAAAGGACTAGTGCTACAGGTGGATATTTCAAAAGAAAAAGAGGTGGAAAACATGTTCGATCAAGTCCTGGAAAAATTCGGACGGGTCAATATCCTTTTAAATAATGCAGCCATTGACGGGCAAGGTTTAAAAGTAGCCGATATGCCTACAGAGAATTGGGACAAAGCCATCAAAACCAATCTATACGGGACTTTTTTTTGCACCAGAAGATTTATTAATGAAGTGCGTAACCAGAAAGAAAAGGGAAAGATCATTAATGTAACTTCTGTGCATGAAGAGATTCCGGCCCCCGGAACAGCTGAATATTGTGCTTCTAAAGGTGCCGTTCGCAATTTTACCCGTGTACTCGCCCTTGAATTGGCCGGGGAAGGCATCAACGTGAACAATATCGCCCCCGGAATGATCCTTACCCCCATGAATCAGGAGGCCATTGAAGACAAAGCTACCCGAAGAGAGCAAGTGCAGCATATACCTATGAAACGTGCCGGTAAGCCCGGGGAGATCGCAAAGCTTGCTGTTTTCCTGGCTTCTGCAGATGCAGATTACGTTACCGGCTCCACGTATGTCATGGACGGTGGTTTGATGCGAAGTATGGGCCAGGGTGCATAGGATTCTAAAAAAGAAACCGGCTGTTAAACAGCCGGCTCTTCACACCATCCTCTTCTCATGAAAAAACAGAAATCACAGTTAAGACTTTAAACTTATAGAGGAAAGGATTATATTAATTAAACACCAATAAAAATACTTTCCTTTTTCGGGAGCATCGGTAACAGCAGTTACACTCCAGGTGATTTTTTTTACATCCTTTAAAATTATGTCCGTTTATAACTTTTAAGGGTACACATTTATATCACAGCCTTTAAATATTTAATAAAAAAACCGAATCTTTCGATCGCTAGTCATGAAAGCCGCTTTGATACCGAGGATGATGACACCAATAAGTGGCACAACAACTACGGAAGGTCAGTGTGGTTAGATGGTTTCTAAGCCCTTACTGCAAATATTGGTTACAACGGCGGAGATGAAAACCGCCTAACCTTTACGGTGAATTTCAAATATTGCCCTTAAATTAAAGGAGCCGACTGTTACAGTCGGCTCCTACCACCATCCTCCATCAAAAATAAAGAACAGAAATCAAACTTTATCCAGAGGCTTATTTTTAATCCTATATAAATAAGATTTGAGTTCCTTCCACATCAGCCTGATTATAAAAATCCCCAATAGTCAATATCCCGTCCAGGTCGTCTATAAGATCTTTTTCTTTAAGATGGAACATATCTACTGCTAATTTGCAGGCCCATAATTTCACTCCCGATGCTGACAATATCTCCAGAAATTCGTCTACCGGCGGCATATCCAGTTTATCCATTTCCTTTTTCATCATCTTGGTGGCCAGGGCTTCCATTCCTGGAAGACCTCCAACCATAGTTGGGATGTGCATAGCAGGGTTTCCAACCGTGGCAACATGTAAGCCGTTAAGTTTTTTCTTTTGTATGGCTTCAAGTCCGAAGAACGTGAAGAATATTTCAGAATCAATCCCTTCCATCCTTGCTCCGTTGGCCATTATAAAAGCGGCATATACGTTCTCAAGGGTCGCCTTCGATAAGATGAAGAGCATCTTTTTTACCTTTGTCTTGCTCATTTTAGTAGGTTTTAATTATATACAGCTCTTCGGTTTTGGTACTCCCGCTATTTTGGTAGAGATCTTAAGTGGTCCACCAGGGAATAATGCGTAGAATTCCTTAATATCGAGGACCCCGCTTTTTTTGATTCCCCTGATAGATAAAGCCTTGTCTGCCTTTACCTGACCCTGAAGCCACTCGATCACCTCCCAATGACGTGGGGTCATAGTAATTCCTTCGCCCTGTGCTATTTCCTCTCCCACCTCACGGTTCCACTGAGAGAAATCCAGTAAATAACCTTCTTCGTTTACTTTTACGTTTGTTCCTGTTAAAGTTTCCATGATATTCTATTTTTAATTGTTATTTCTAAAGTTTTTTTCCTTTTGTACTCATATTTCGGCTTACCAACGGAATCGGAATTCCTTTTAGCAGCATGTTCCAGTAGATCCACCTAAAGGCTAGTTTCCCCCAGTGATTAAAGACACTTTCCTTAAGCAGCTTTAATGGTCCTATTCCTGGTACGGGAAAAGTTCCTTCTACCGGCTCCTGTTTGTAGTTGAAATCAATAAGGAGCGCTTTGTTCTTTCCGGTTTCAATAAAACAGTTAGCATGTCCGTCAAATTCAGGTTTTAAAGGTTTGCCTTCAATATGTAGCAGAATATTGTCTGTAAGGGTTTCTGCTTCAAAATGTGCAACAGACCCAGCTTTTGAAGCTGGCACATTTGTAGCGTCTCCAATTACAAAAACGTTGTCATATTCCTTTGACTGCAGGGTATTGTGGTCTGTAGGCACAAAGTTGAGATCATCGCCCATTCCCGAACGTGCAATGACATCATCTCCCATATTTGTAGGTACTGTCACTAAAAGGTCAAAAGGAATTTCTTTTTCTGCGTAATCAATGATCTTGTTGTTCTCATTATCCACCCGTTCAATGGCAAAATCGATCTCCAGATTGATGTTCTTTTCTTTAAGAAGATGTCCCAAAGATTTTGAACATTTTTCTTTAGTAAAGGCTCCTGAAAGTGGGGTCACATAAGTGAGTTTTACCTTATCCCTGAGCCCTTTCTTATGAAAATAGGAATCTGCAAGAAATGCGAATTCTAATGGTGCCACAGGACATTTAATAGGCATTTCGGTTAGATGAACTACCATATGGCCGCCTTCCCAGGTCCTTAATTTGTTCCGAAGGGCCAGAGCTCCTTCATAGGTGTAGAAATCAAAGACATTTTTGTGCCAGTTCTTCCCTTTCATACCTTCCACCTCCTCTGGGGCGATCTTTGAACCTGTAGCAATGATGAGCAGGTCATAGTGAAGGGTTTCATCTTCTAGCATTACCTTACTCTCGTTTGGAAAGATCTGTTCAATCCTTTTCTGAACATAGTTCACTCCCTTGGGAATAAATTTTTTACCTACTTTTTTTACTTGATCTTCTGTATACATATCAAAAGGAAGAAATAAAAATCCAGGTTGATAATAGTGAGTCTTGTATTGGTCTACAATAGTGATATTCCAATCAGATTTGCTTAATTTGGGCCTAAGATGGTTGGCCATCATTGTACCAGAAGTACCAGCTCCGAGGATTACTAAATTTTTCATGATCTCTGTTTTTTAACTCTTGTGTAAAGATACTGTCCAACGTTTCGCGCTAATGTAACATTAGTCACATTCTCCCTTTTTTATTGCTGTTTCGTGATTAAGATCAGGTTTAGGATATAAAATAACCATTTTTGACACTATTTTGTTGATATTCACATAATGATATATTTATGAATAAGCTATGACCAATATCAGTTTTGGACGAACTAATTTTAAAAAAGTCGGAATGAGATCTGCTTTTTCTTTTTGATATGATCCTCCTGAATAAATGGACAACAAATCGACTTAATTATGAAATCTTCAACAAACAAAACAGGTAAACAGGACACAGAAAGAATACCACTTAGGCATTATATTGACAGTAAAATCCCTGGGAGAAAAAGGGGATGACCTATAAGCAAGCTCAAAGGCCTATGGGATACAAGGAAAAAGTACGTTATTGGTTTGCTTAAGAAAACATGGAACCTTGGACTGGAGCCAACCAAGTCAAATCATCATGCCTAAATCAAAAGAGTCACCAGCCCAGAAAATTAAGAGATTGGAAAGGGAGCTTTCTGATGAGAAGTTGAAAAATGAGATCCTCAACAAAATGATAGATATCTGGAATCGTCAATAGGAAATTCCCTTCGGAAAAATAATCTCCCAAACAATCTGGCGCATCATACAACAAAAGCAGGTAAGCCCTCTCGATTGTCGATTTTTTGGGATAGACAGACAAGCTATTTATCAGAACAGATAAGTTCTGAGAGAAGAGCAAAAGAACTGGCTGTTGTTAAATCCATGGTCTATGAGATCCACAGGAAAATGCCCAGGTTGGGTACCCATAAGCTATTATAAAGCAAGACCCCACTTGAGTCTTCAAATGGAAACACCTAACTTTATTCATAAAAAAACCTGTGAAGAAAACTCCACAGGTGTATTAAAAATTATATCTAAAAACTTTCAACCTATTTATAGCACAATCTATTGATTATCCCGGTAGTCAAATTCCTGACCTCCCACAGAAATACCTACCATGGCACCTGCTTTAGGCATTAAAGCAACTCCAACCCCGTCCTGAAACTGGATACTTTCACCTTTTCCTTTGTCCCAAATTACTGCGGAAGCACTTCCTTCAAATTCAAAATTTCCCTCCTTAAAACGGTCGAGAGCGGCTTGTGTCTCGAAAATGATAATTTCCCTGAAGGCTTGGCCTCCAATCTGGAAACCAATATCCACCTGTCTTAATTCGGTCCAGCCCACAAGTTGACCTTTTTCGTAGACCACTCCGTTTCCTGCAGCCCCACCAAGGATCCATGCGCCTTTACCTACGTTTGGAAAGATCGCATAACCCGCAGCATTACCAAGATGTTCCTTTATTCGTGGATCTTCTGCTATGAAAGCCTGTTTAGCCTCCTCAGCATCGCTTTGAAGTTTAGCCCTTTCATCCTGGTCCACGATCTCCTTGTCATTTACGTCATCATCCTGAGCTAAAATGGTTCCTGTAGAAAACATTAGCATTAAAGCCAGGATTCCCGTGAACATTCCATTCAAATTATTTTTAATCTTCATAACGAATTATTTTTTTGATTAGAAACATTAATTTAACCAATAATAACCCGAACATTGTTAATTGATAGTTATTTCACTAAAGATTAGGTTTTTAAAGACCAATATTAAAAGAAACTATAAAAAATAATTGTTCTTTTAGTGTCAACCTGCTTGAAGAAGATCCACGGTGATTACTCTTCCAGCTCAACCACCACTTCTATTTCGACAGCGATATTGAATGGCAGGCTCACATGTCCTACCGCGGCTCGTGCGTGCTTCCCTTTCTCCCCAAATACTTCAACCATGAGATCTGAAAATCCGTTGATAACTTGTGGTTGTTCATAAAAATCTGGTGCCGAATTTACCATCCCACGAACCTTCACGAAATTTTTGATCCGGTTTAAATCTCCTGTCGCAGCTTTCAGGGTTGCCAGGATCATTATACCGGTTGCCCGCGAAGCCTCATACCCCTGCTCCACATTAAGATCTTCACCTAATCTCCCTTTTTGATCACTTCCAATGCCTGAAAGAAAGAGCAGGTTACCCACCTGCCTCCATTTTACGAAATTGGCTAAGGGTCTCTTCACTTCCGGAAGGTCAATTCCCAATTGAGAAATTCGTTCTTCGGGAGTCTGTGCCTGAAGAGACAAACCTGAAATGAGGAAAAGAAAAAGAAAAGTAAGATGCTTCATAATATTTCACTTAGGAATAACCATTTACCTAAGATACAAAGTTTGAAGGAAGTTCTCGGGGACAGCAGGTACTATAAAAAAACCTGCCGATCGCCAGATCGACAGGTTCTTCACCATAACTAATATGATATACCTAACAGCCTCCCTCTACAGGTCTTTTCTTTTTCTTTTTGATGGGTACAACTTGCTTAGGGACAGGGACTTTTTTCACCTCAACTTTGGCATTTGCCTTTTTAACCGATTCATCTATAAAAGCCTGAATATCGGCTATTGGTTTTTCGATATCATCCGGTTGAGTAATTAATTCGTTATACAAATACTTGTTGTTTGTGCTCAATAATTTCAGGTTATCATATCCCATTTGATAAAGCAAAAGAAAAGGAAGGTTTGCTTCCTCCAGGTCTTTACCATACAGGACCGTAAGTTTTTGTGAATCTTTTAATTCCTGAAAAATGGCCTTATTTTCTTCTCTTAATATTTCTGCTGTAGGAATATTGATCGCCTTTTCCAGGTGCCCCTTTTCGAATTCATATTGGCTTCTAATATCAATTAAAGCAACCTCGGGGTTATTTATTTCACTAAGAGAAATAAGATAATCTGCATCGGTTAAATTTTCCAGTGTTCTCCTGGTATCCATAGCATAAATATTCTCGGGACGTTCATAGGTGAGAAGTCCAATGAGTACTGCTAAAATAAAAAGAGTTGAAGAAATTGATATCCGTTTAACTTTTTCTAATTCTTTCATAATACAAGTGCTTATAACATTTGAAAATCAACAACCCCCTTCTGCCGGTCTTTTCTTTTTCTTTTTAACCGGGATTATTTGTTTTGGAGCGGGTTTTTGAACAACCACATCTTCAACCTTACCTTGCTCCGGATACATTACACCAAAAAACATGCTTGCAGCTTTTCTTGTAGAATACAGTTCAAAAGCTTCCGCAGACATGTTTTCATCAGGAATAGATGGGTTGATGATGGTTGCGTACCACTCATTCAAACCTCCCCTTAAAACCCGCAGGTTTTTATATCCCAATCGGTTACCCAATACCCATGCCTGGTCGGCATAAAAATTATCATTAGAAAAGAATACAACGTCATACTGGGACTGATTCAAATAAGGTTCATGTTCTTCATCCAACAAATTTTTAAGAGGAATATGGAGGGCATTAGGAAGCGAATAGTTTTTATAGTTTTCAGCATCCCTCACGTCAATTAAAATAAAAGAAGGGTCCTGGCCTATAATTTTATCAGCAATTTGATCTGTCGAAATATATCTTTCGGGGCTAATTACCCTACCCAGTAATTGTTCTGCATTAATACCCTCCTGCTTTGAAGCTTTTGGTAATAAAAGCAGACCTCCGGATAATACCAGGAGGATCAATGCCAAAATTTTATACCTGAATGACAAAAACTTTGCTATCTTTTTTTTAACCATCATGTTGTTCTTTATTTAATAAAACACTTTTTTCACCCTTTTCCTTACCACATCGGCAAAGGCAAAAGCAGCGATAGCTACTATGGAAAAAATAAATATTACCCAATAGGGATTCCAGCCAAAGGAATCCATTAAAGTGATATTACCCATGAAGAAACCATCGTATATAGGCTCAAAGTAGGTGAACAGTTCTGAAAACAGAAGTACGCCTATCATAATACCCGCAACATATACCCAGGCATCCAGTTTGCCAATGGCTACAGCACACAAACTGGTTCCCGGGCAAAATCCTCCCGCAACAAAACCAATCCCCATAATAACACCCCCAATAATAGCTCCCCATAAAAATGTTGGGTGTACATATAGTTGGGCAACCTCTAAATAGCCCAGATAATCCATATAGTATATACCAATTACAGAAACTACTGCAGCTGTAAAGAATACTTTTAAAACTGCAAAATCATAGCCGTAAAAGACGCCCGCCAATTTCCTTGACGAAGAAAATCCAGATGATTCTAACACAAATCCAAAGCAAATACCAATAAAAATGGCAATGATACTATCCCATTCAACAGGGATTAAATCGTTAGGAATTAATGGTCCCATATTTTGTTGATTATTAAGTTAAATCCAATTTTTTCTAAAGAAATAGGCCGCAGCATAAGCGGAGCCAAAAATGGCCAACATGGTTATAAAGCCACCTACTGACAATACGGCCATACCACTCAAGGCAGCACCGCTGGTACAACCCCGGGCAATTTGAGCTCCCAGTCCAAAAAGAAGTCCACCGCCCAGAGCAAAGGCCAGCCTTCTTTTACTTGTTATTTTTGGAGAATGTTGGACGCGCCACCCAATTCGACCAGCTAATCCACCGGAGATAAATGCACCTATTAAAACACCCAATGCTTCAAAAACCAACCAGGTGTTCAAAGGGGTATCATCATCACTAAGGAACATACTATAATAGGCATTGTTCTCGGCATGTGTTGGGGCTACTCCGTCTACAAGGGCTACCACACTGCTTTTCATGGCACCACTTGCCCCCAAACCTCTACCAGTTAAATAAAAGGTGAAAATGATTATAAGCCCCAGTAAAAATCCGCCGAAATATGGATTCCAATACACATGCCTGTTTTTGTTTTTCTTTGTTTTCATAATTTATAATTTAATATAGATATCGGGTTAATTGTCCCGCTTCTACCATGACAAACCTGAAAACAAGTCCGCCAATAATCACCAGGATTGCTGGTACTATAACAGGTACTTTATAACCTATAATTTCTATTAATTCTAATGTCGCCGGTACCAGCAAGCCCAGCAGCACTACAAAACCAAAGAACATTAAGGTAAATTCCCCGCCTACAATTAATTCTACAGCTTCAAGTTGTACCTGAGAACCTGCATAATACCCCATAATCATATGAGCGATCAAAGCAAGTTCTATAATGATCAACCCCAGGTCTATCCTACCAAATAAATGTTTTTCCGTAGCACTTTTCGAGAGTATAATGATTGCTGCGGCTCCTGTAGAAAGACCTGATGTCAGGAATAAAGGGCCAAGGATAGCATTGTTCCAGAGAGGTCTTGCATTGAAAGCTGATAACAAAATACCTGTATAGACCCCCAGGATCAGTGATAAAGGAATAAGAACATAGGCGATATTCCTTCTGTTTTTGATGACAAACTTTTCAAAATCGTTTAAGAATTTAAAACGACTGAACAGTTTTAGTTTGGCCTCCATATTTGCATAAGCTTCCCGGTAATAACTAAATGCCCAGAGAAATGACAGGGGCGTAACAATCATTAAGACCCATGCCCCCCAGGACATTGGAGATTCGATTCTAAAATTTGTATATAACTGCCATGTGTACAGAGGGTGTGTTAAGTCATAGACTAATGCCAGTAATCCTAAGGACAAAGCTATGGGAGGAATGAAAGAAGCCATTTTCACAGCTGCAGGATACTCTTTATCCTTGCCCAATACATAAAATAAAGCTGCAAAAAATAAGATCCCTGCTGCTAACCCACCCAAAAATAAATAGAGCGCAATTGGCCAATGCCAAACTTCGAGTGAAGGATCAATATTGGGAATATTTCGTCCACTTGTAAATAATTCTTCTTGCATAACATTAATACTTTAAATTAAATAGA
The DNA here is from genome assembly GCF_042684505.1 of Salinimicrobium flavum. Lineage (NCBI taxonomy): Bacteria > Pseudomonadati > Bacteroidota > Flavobacteriia > Flavobacteriales > Flavobacteriaceae > Salinimicrobium > Salinimicrobium flavum. The sequence continues at coordinate 620,803 of NZ_JBHULT010000006.1, read as the reverse complement.
ATACATGAGGGTTAGTTCCTGCCTCAGGTGCTAATGTTTTGTACTTTCTGTTTTTCAGGAGTTGTGAAACCTCGCTATTTGGGTTATCCAGATCCCCAAAATACATGCACTTAGTAGGACAAACAGATACACAGGCAGGGAGTTGTCCTTTTTCTAATCTGTGATGACAGAAGGTACATTTATCAACATGACCATCCGGATGTTGATAACGGGCATCATAAGGACAGGACTCTATACAAGCTCCACAACCAATACATTCATCAGCTGTTACAAGTACAACACCCCCATCCACTATATGACTTGCTCCGGTTGGACAACATCTTACACATGGCGCGGTATCACAATGATTACATCTTTCTGATCTCAATTCTAACTCTACATTGGGATATGATCCACTCACAGCTTCTGTTATCCAGTCTCTGCAGTACCCGTGTGGCACGTTATTTTCTGTTTGACAAGCCACCACACAATCGCTACACCCAACACATTTTAAAGTGTCTATTACCATTGCATATCTCATATCTCTGAATTTTTATGTGGATTTTCAGTTAAAATTGAAACAAAGTTGCCTCTAAGTCCTGTTCCACCCATAAGCGGGTCTATGACCGTTTGTGAAATTAATTCGGTATCACTTATCCCTTTACCAAAGGCTCTTGACAGCTTTTTGTTATTATGCCCAAAACCATGATACATATACACAGAATCCCATCTTATTCTTTCAGTTATTCTAACTTTTATTGAAAATGAGGAGACAATACCATCCTGATTTTTCAGCCAGACCTCCTGATATTTTTTTAATCCGAGTATTCTGGCCACTTTCGGATTTACCCAAAGCGTATTTTCACTTTTTAAATCACTTAAATTGGGGTTATTAATGGTTCTACTAAAGGTGTGCATAGGAGATCTGCCATAATTTAGTCTGTAAAAACCCTGAGGAGGTTCCGGATGCTTTGTATAAACAGGCATAGGATCAAAACCTTTGTCTGCCAATTGTTGTGAATAGAATTCTATTTTTCCACTAGGTGTCCAAAAACGATACTCTTGTCCCTCCTCTAAGTATAATGGCCCGGAAGTTCTTTCAAAATTCTTGACGCCTATCTTTTTCATCTCCTCTAAAGAAGTTCCCAGTTTATTTAGTTGCCATTCAATTACTTCTTCAAAATCATTATAATTGAAATACTCACTCAAACCAATACGCTCTCCTATCTGTTTACTTATCCACCAGGCAGGCTTGGAATCATATTTTGGTTTAACCGCAGGGATCCTGACAGCAATTGATGGCGTTCTATTTGTAGCCGATCGTATTCCATCATAACGTTCTAAATAAGTACACTCCGGGAGAACCACATCAGCATAACCAGTGACTTCCATTGGCATTGTATCAATAACCACCAGGAAGTCAAGTGCATTAATAGCTTCAATGGTTTTCTCTCGTTGAGGCAGTGTTTGTACTAAATTAGTCCCGGCAATCATCCAGGCTTTTATGGGATGTTCATTATGTTCACTATCTATGGTTGCTTTTACTAATTCAGAAGTAATTCCCATTTGAGCAAACGGATATTTTTCTCCAATTTCTTCCCACCCCCATTTTGGTTTCGGATATTCGGGATGTGGATATTTTGGCACTTTAAGACTTTCTTTAAAATAAAAACCACCCCTGTTTCCCCATGATCCTAATAACCCGTTCAGGATAGCCACAGCGCGTCCTCTTTGTGAATCATCTCCATACCAGGTCACGTGTCTTCCAGGATGAACAATTACTGAAGGTGCAGCAGCTGCCATAATACGGGCTGTTTTTCTAATTTCATCCGGTTTTATGGTTGTAATACCATAAGCCCACTCCGGTGTAAATGTTTTTACATGTGCCTTTAATTGATCAAACCCGAGAGTATATTGTTCAACATATTTTTTATTGTACAAACCTTCTTCAATCAACACGTGCATCCATGATAACAATAAAGCCATGTCTGTAGCCGGTTTAATTGCTAACCAGTGGTCAGACTTACTGGCCGCAGTTGAAAACCTTGGATCTACTGTTATAATTTTTGCTCCATTATCAATGGCATCAGACATTTCCTGAACCTGGGAATTATGCATATTCTCGCCAATATGGGAACCAATGAGCACCAGGCATTTGGTATCTCTAATATCTGTAGGTTCCGGAGATCCTACCCAGGATCCAAAGGTTAATCCAAATCCTGTCTCTCTTGGGCCTCTACATTGTGCATATGCAGGCTCTGCAATGGTGTCTGATCCATAGGCTTTAAACAAATGTTCTAAATGACTTCCCGGAGATCCATGTTTGAGTAATGCAAAGGATTCTGGCCCATACTTGTCCTTTATATCTTCAAATTTTGAAGCGATCAAATCAAGAGCCTCCTCCCAACTTGCTTCTCTAAATGTTTCTTCACCATCAATAGTGGTTCTTATTAGAGGTGTTTTAAGTCTGTCTTCATCAGTATACATACCCACACCACCGGTTCCTCTGGGACAAAGTCTTCCATTACAATGCGTGTCCTCTTCATTACCTATGATTTTTTCGATATTACCTTGTTCATTGGTATAAACCCACGCCGCACATTTCCAAAAGCACACTTCGCAATAGGTAGCAGATCTTGTGAATTTCCTGGCTATAGATTCTTTAACAGCTGCGTCTAAAAACGGGTTTACACCAAACAGACTAAATGCACTTGAAGAGGTTGCCAAACCTCCAAAACCTAAGGCAGAAATTTTTATAAATTTTCGTCTTGAAGTGGTCATAACTTTAATTGTTTTTCAAGGGTAAACTTATTTGGAAATGGAAGTTATTAGCATGACAAAAATCATGTTTCCAGGATTTTATATGTGACTAAGGTTACATATAGAATGTTAAAGTTTAAAACTCCAATATGGGTAGGAAAGCGCAATACAAAATGTCGTAATTTTGAATAACTCTTCAGAAAATGAAAATAAAACGCTTCGAAATCGGGGTTCTTTCAGTAGGTTTTTTAGTGATTGTTTTCCTATTATTAAATAGGAATTTTGACTTTTCAAATTCGTTCACAAAGACTGATAACCCCTATACAAAAATTGAAATTGGTAATGCTGAATCTTGTTTGCAATGCCATCAAAACACTAAAGGATATTCCAATTATCATAACCCGGAACTTATAGGTTGTTCAAGTTGTCATTTAGGAGATATTTCTTCATTAGACAAAACCGAAGCTCATCAAGGTATGGTCTTGATCCCCGGCAACTTATCTGACGCTAAAGAGACCTGCGGAAAATGTCATTCTGAAGAGTTAAAAAAAGTCACCAATTCTTTAATGACTACCAATAGCGGATTAGTTGCTGTGGACAAATTTATTTTTGGTGAAGCCGATAGTCCGGACTATCATTATCATATAAAGGATATTGAAAATTCTGCCGCAGATAAACACATAAGGGATTTGTGTGCCAATTGTCATTTAGGTGCAGAAAAACCGGGTTACGGTGAAATAAATCAACTAAGCAGAGGTGGTGGCTGTATCGCCTGCCATTTGAACTATTCTGATGAAGCTAAATCTGATTTAGAAAAATACATTGCCTCCGACAAAAAGGAATTACCACGGTTTCATCCTTCAACAGACATTTTTGTAAATAATACCCATTGCTTTGGTTGCCATAGTCGTTCCAGTAGGATCTCGACCAATTATATAGGCTTGCAGGAAACCTTATTAAATGAAAACGAGGTACCCAATTTTAATGATTATTCTGTGCTGGAAGATAAACGTGTCTATAAACATCTGGAAGCAGATGTTCACCATACAAAAGGCTTGCTGTGTATTGATTGTCACTCATCACATGAGGTGATGGGTGATGGTAAAAGGTATTTGCACCAGGAAAATGCTGTCTCTCTGAATTGCAGCGATTGCCATTTTAAAGAAAAACCAAATACAATTCCCTATGATTCATTAGACAGGGAAAGTCTATTGGTATATCTACATCGTGAGTACACACATTCAGATAGAGAGATCATAGCAGTTAAAGACGATGGCCACCCCTTAGTGAATACTTATGTAGATTCCACCGGGAATGCATTCTTAATAAGTAAAAACAATGGTAAAATACATCCATTAAAACCTCAATCTGAGGTATGTTCAAAAGACAGCGCTCATCAACGGGTAAGTTGCAGTGCGTGTCATTCTTCCTGGACATCTCGTTGTATAGGATGCCACAATCAATTTGATAAGGACAAACCGAAAGCTTTTGATCTACTTGATAAGAAATATGTTACAGGACAATGGGAAGAATACGTTGCTGAATTTTCATCATCCAAACCGGCATTGGGTGTTAGGGAACATGATGGGGAAGATGTGATTGAACCTGCTATTCCCGGAATGATCCTTACTATTGATAAAGGAAGTTTTAAAGGTAATCCCGGTGAGGATATTTCCTTTCACAGGCTTTATGCGCCTAATTCACCTCACACCACAACAAAAGGGGTAAGGGACTGTAAATCCTGTCATTCCAACTCTGCCACCCTGGGTTACGGAATGGGTTCTTTAGTTTACAAGACTAAAAACAATAAAGGCTCCTGGATTTTTAACCCGGATTATGCCCTAAACAGTAATGACAACTTACCTGAAGATGCCTGGATCCCTTTTTTAAAAGCTGTTGACAAGAATGTAGTGAATTCGACCAGAACCAATTTCAGGCCCTTTAATGTAGAAGAACAAAAACGGATGCTGTTCGTAGGTGCCTGTCTTCAATGTCATAAAGATGATTCAAAGGTAATGCGGCAAACTTTGGAACTGGGATTACAACCGGTTTTAAAAAAGGTGACTGAAGCCTGTATATTACCTGAAAAATAAACTATCCTCCAATGGTGGTCATACTTCTGTTTTGACCGTGCAGTTTGGGTTCCTGTAATTTCTCTAAAGTATCCATGCCGCCCCTAACCTTTAATTTACCCTGAACTGCCTTTTGAATTATGGGATCCAAAGATCTTCCTTCACGAAGTGTGGTCAACAAATCTGATTCGCTTCTTGAGAACAAACAGTTTTTCAATTGTCCGTTGGCGGTTAGCCTTAGCCTGTTGCAGGAATCACAGAACGGGTTGGTCACCGAACTTATAATGGCAAAACTGCCTTTATAACCTTTAATCCTATAATTCTTAGCAGTATCATTTGGGGCATCTTGTAAGCGTTCAATTTCGTTCTCCGCAAAAGAAGTATTTACAGTACTCATCACTTCTTCGAAAGAAACCATTTTTGTCATTTCCCATTTATTACCATCAAAAGGCATAAATTCAATGAAACGTACAGAAACCGGTAACTCTTTTGTAAGGTTAATAAAATCAATAACCTCGTCATCATTAACGCCACGCATCAACACCGCATTTATCTTCACATTGAATCCTTCTTTCACTAAAAGTAAAATATTGCTGTATACGGTTTCGAAATAATCCCGAAGCGTTATTCTATAAAACTTCTCTTTCTGTAAAGAATCTAAACTGACATTAATATTATGGACTCCGGTCGATCTAAGGGTATCAATAAATTTGTGTATGATGACCGCATTTGTCGTCATAGAGAGTTCCACAGGTAATGAGGCCAATTTTTCTAAAACAAAAGAAATATCTTTTCTTATCAAAGGTTCTCCGCCGGTAAGTCTGATTTTAGTGACACCATGATCTACAAATGTTTTTGCTATTTCATAGATCTCCTCATAGGTCATAATATCACATTTTGGAGTTAGCGGAACCCCTTCTGCCGGCATGCAATAAAAACAACGCAGGTTACAGCGCTCCACCAAAGAAATACGTAAATACGTATGATCTCTGTCGTGGGAATCTTGTAATATATTATTAGGGTTTACCATTTTAATCGTGTCTTGCACCTTTTAAGATTCTGAAAATATGCAGAACCGATGGAAAAATAGCTTCCATAGATTCTTTGGCCCCGTTTGTTGAACCGGGTAATCCCAAGATTAATGTATTTTTTAAAGTACCCGCAATACTTCTGGAAAGCATGGAAAATGGTGTTCTGTCCTGTCCGTAATTACGAATTGCTTCTTCAATACCGGGTATACGCCTATCCAGTAATGGCTCAAGGGCTTCAGGGGTAACGTCGCGTTTTGACAAACCGGTTCCTCCGGTATATATTACGAGATCGATTCCTTGTTCCTGAAATAATCTGGCTTTTTCCCGAATGATCTCTTTTTCATCAGGAATAACGAGATAATGGGAAATTTGGACATTACAGTCTTTTAATTTTTCAACGATTGCCTTACCTGCTTTGTCTTCCTTTTTTCCTGCTGAAATAGTATCTGAACACACGATTACAGCGGCTGTAAGATCTTCTCTAAAACGATCTGTGAAATCTGATTTGCCACCCTTTTTGTTAAGCAGTTTTATGTGATGTATTTCAATGCCTTTATCAATAGGTTTTAGCATATCATACATATTGAGAGCCACCACACTGGCACCATGCATCGCCTCTACTTCTACGCCTGTTTTATAAATGGTTTTCACTGTAAATAACACAGTGATGTCCAGTCCATTGATCTCATATTCAACACTTGCAAATTCAATAGGGAGTGGATGACAATCGGGCAAAATATCTGGTGTTCGCTTAACTCCTAATAAACCTGCTGCTTTACTCATTGCAAACACATTCCCTTTTGGAACGGTATCATTTTGAATAGCTGTAATAGTTTCTTGTTTGCTAACTTTTACAATTGCCTGTGCAACTGCTGTTCTTAAGGTGGTGCTTTTATGTGTGATATCGACCATTATTCAACTATTTACTTTCCATTGATGAGTACTATCTTTAAAAATCTCTTTACCAAAAATGGGTACCCGGGCTTTAATTTCTTCTACAATAAATTCCAGAGCTTGAGATACATCTTTTCTTCTTGGTGAGGAGACAAATACAAACAAGCAAATCTCTCCCGCATTCACGGTACCCAGGCTGTGATAAATATGCATACAGGTAAGATCAAACCTTTCAAAAGCTGCTTCCCGTATTTGGTGAAACTTTTTGTTTGCCATTTCTTCATAGGCGGTATACTCAATGGCCTTTACAGTCTTTCCATCAACAACATCTGCCCGTACCTGACCCAGAAAAATATTATGGGCCCCTATACTTGTTTTGCTTTGATGTTTAGCTATTGACTCTCCTATAAATTCAGAAGAAATAGCCCCCTTCACAAAAACATTTTTATGCTGCTTCTCACTCATTTGTAAGCTGTTTAGACGATTCTTTTAGATGCCTGATTATGTCTGCAGCACCTTCCCTTAAATTGTAGCAGTTGTAAATATGGTAGCCCTTAAAAATAGAGATTGCCTCCCTGCTTCTGATTCCTGACTGGCAGAAGACCGCTTTCACCTTATCATCATCTATCTTATCAAGATGTTGTTCTATTTCTCTTAAAGGAATCCTAATTACCCGGGGATCTTCAACTCTTGGCTGCTCTTGCTGTTCTCTAACATCAATAAGTCGAATCTCTGGCTTGTGTAAAAGGTCTCTAATGGAAATCTCTTCCATATCCACTTTACATCGGATATTTAAAAATTGTCTATTGAATTCGTTTTTATTCAATAATACCTTCTGAATTTCACTCTCATTCCTTTTTACAGTTAATGTGGTAGCCTGATTTGTAAGTGCATTATAGCAGTATAATTTGCCCGAAAGCACCTCCCCAATACCTAAAATAATTTTAAGCACTTCATTAGCTTGTATGGTTCCAATAATACCTGGCAGAACCCCCAAAACACCAACTTCTGAACAATTAGGAACAGCATCTTTTTTTGGTTTCTTTGGAAAAGCACATCTATAGGTTGGACCACTATTATAATTAAAAACAGAAACATGTCCCTGGAACTTATAAATAGCACCAAAAACTAAGGGTTTATTAGATAAAAGAGAAGCATCATTAATTAGATAACGCGTTTCAAAATTATCAGTGCCATCAACGATAATATCATATTGATTGAATAGTCCAATAGCATTTTGAAACGTTAATTCCTGTGGATACGCGTTTATGGTTATAGTATTATTCAAATCGGTCAATCTGCTTTTAGCCGCAAAAGCTTTGTTTTGTCCTATTGAAGCCGAACCATATAATATTTGACGCTGAAGATTTGATATGTCAACAACATCGTAATCTATAATACCAATGGTACCAACACCAGCGGCAGCTAAATATTGCAAAATTGGACAACCCAGTCCGCCGGCTCCCACCACTAAGACCCTGGCTTCTGAAAGTCTGTCCTGACCTTCCTGGCCAATTTCTGAAAGAATGATATGTCTGTTATACCTGTTCATTTTTTATCCACCGGCAAAAGGAGGCAGCAGTACAATTTGATTACCCGTCAATTTATCTATCAAGGACACTAATTCCGTATTTTGTGCCACTTGAAACTCCTTATCTTTCAAGCCGGAATATTTCGTGTATAGGAAATCCAACAATTCAGAAATATAGCTTCCGGAGAAAAAGAGATTTTCTTCCTCACATCGGGTCACTTCCGCCAGAGATCCAAAATATTTAATTGTTACTTCCATGAGCAATTGTTTTTAATTCTTCAGGAGTATTAATATTTGTGGTTAATAGATCTTTTTCAGAATTCAACACTACATTTTTCACTTTACATTGATTCAGGGCAACATATAACCGGCGCTCATCATTCTGCAAAAGCTCATAAAATATCCTTTCACAACGCCTGTGATATAATGCTATTAAAGGCATATGTTTACCGTTACCAACTATTTGAAACACATCTGACTTACCGTCCTGAGCCTTAATCAGTAATTCCAGTACTTCAGTTCTGATCAAAGGAATATCACAACTTAACACCAAATTAAAATCGGTTTTAGACTGTATTAATCCGGTATATATTCCTGCCAGAGGACCAGCATCTTTAATTATATCTTCAAACCTTTCTAACTTAAAAACATCATAATCTGAATTACCTGAAATAATTAATGTTTTAGACACCAGAGGCCTTAAAGCAGAAATAATGTATTGTACAAATGGCTTTCCATTAAAATTTATCAGACCTTTTTCTTTTCCCATACGGGAACTTTTCCCTCCAGCCAGAATTATACCTGTTATGTCCTTTTTATCAATCATATTTTAAGTAGAAAAAAGTTTGATACAAGCAATGACCAATACCACGGCCAAAATATATCGCAGCCTCTGGTTGTTTAATTTTTTGCTGCCCAAATAGGCTCCAAAAAAACCACCAATAAGTGCTATAGCAACTAACATAAAAGACTCCCAACTTAAACTGATTCCTGTACTCAATTGCCCTATTAAACCTGAAGCCGAATTCACCCAGATAAATAAGGCTGAAACTGCAGCTGCTTCTTTCATTTGGCCCCAGTGGAGCAATAAAATAATTGGGGTTAGTATAATCCCGCCACCAATACCAATTAGGCCCGATAAAAATCCAATGATCCCACCAATAAGGAGCCCTTGCCAAAGTTTTATTTTTTGGACGGTATGAACTTCTTTCCCAAAAACATTCATCATTTTAAGAATAGCAAATACCAATAAAACAGCCAGTATTTTCTTATATATAGAGGCGTCTATCTCTATAGTCCCTCCTAAAAAAGCAAAGGGAATGGAAGAAATTGCCAAAGACATAAAGAGATTTTTATTGAAAAAACCTCCTTTATAGTAATAGAAAAATGAAATACCAGCCACGAATAAATTAAGTAAAAGAGCTGTGGGTTTCATGGTTTCGGGTGCAAATGAAAACAATGCCATTAATGCCAAGTACCCGCTGGCACCACCGTGACCTACACTGGAATACAGAAAAGATATTACAGGCAATATCAGCAGGAATATATACATGTTCTCCATTTGCATGGTTTATAAACTTTTTATCTTTTCAAGTTGGACGTCTAAAAAATGCCAGCATTCCCGGTTCATTTCTTCAAAAGAATTGACTAATGATCTTCCGTAAGCTGTTAGTTCTGTGCCTCCGCCACCCTTACCGCCTATGCTGTTTAGAGTCACAGGCCTTTTTGCTGTATTATTGACAGAATCTATAAGGTGCCAGGCCTTTTTATAGGAAATACCAATCGATCTGGCTGCCTTAGACAATGAACCTGTTTCATCTATGGCTTTTAATAATTGAACTTTTCCTTCTCCTAAAAATTCTTTACCATCCAATTCGATCCAGATCCTACTTTTGACCTTACAGTTCATCTATATATCCTTAAACAGGAAGCAAAAGCACTTCCACTGTATCATTAATTTTGATCTCTTCCAATTCTCCAGGCATTTGCACCAAAGCATTTGCTACCGCAAAAGTTTGTAACATAGCTGAACTTTGACCTTCCGAAATAGTGACCTTCCCATCTTTAAAAATGGCCTTTAAAAACTGAGGCCTGTCCCCTTTCTTTTGAAAATATGATGTAGAAGTTGCTGTGACTTTTGTTAAGGTATTATCTGCCCCGGTCATTTTTTGTAAAGAAGCATATACATACATGTAAAAACAAGTCAAAGCAGCTGCAGGGTTACCCGGGAGTGCAAATAAGATGGTATCCTCATTCTTTCCGAAGAAAAGCGGCTTTCCAGGTTTCTGATTTACCTTGTAGAAAACTTGATCTATGCCTAATTCTTTTAATGCCTTTCCAACAAAATCATAATCTCCAACCGATATACCTCCTGAAATCAATACCACATCGTTTCCGGCAATAACATTTCTGATTTTTTCACGCGTTTCATTATAGTTGTCTTTGACCTTATGAATAGAAATAGCGTCAAAACCACAGCTCAATAATGCGCTTTTAAGCATGACCGAATTACTTTCATATATTTTACCATATGTCAAAGCCTTTCCGGCTTCAATAAGTTCATTCCCTGTTGCCACTATCGCCACAGATGGTTTTTTATAAACAGAAATTTCTGTCACCCCCAAAGAGCTTAAATAGCCAATAGCAGCAGGGGTCAACCTGGTTCCTTTCTTTAAAGCTACTTCCCCTTTTTTTACCTGCTCAGCAATCGGGCGAACGTTCTGTTCTTTTACCGGGTTCCTTTCAACAACAATATTTTCACCTTTTAAAACCACCTTTTCCTGTACGACAACTGCATTTGCAGAATCAGGAACAGGGGCACCGGTAAATATTCTAGTAGCTTCTCCCCTGCTTAAGAGGGGCTGTTGACTATCTCCTGCTTTTACTTCTCCAATTAAAGAATATGTTGTGTCTTCGTGTAAGTTAAGGGCGTAACCATCCATTGCAGATTGCCTGAAAGGAGGCATATGAATGGGAGCAATTACATCTTTGAAGAGAATAGAATTACCGGCACTTTCAAGGGGCAAATTAATTTCAAGAGAAATTGTGTTACTGTGTTCAAGAACTGCTTTTATAGCCTCATCAATGCTAACCATTTTATTCCCGTTATGTCTAAACAAACATAACGAATTGGCATCCTATAAAAATATGATATTGGTCAGGGTTATAGCTTTGTTGTAGTAGCTTCCGGGGGCGGTAAATATTATGGCCACAAAACTTTTACATCAGCTTAATTAAGCATCATTTTTCTCAAAAAGACCCGCTATGCAATACTCTAATTCTTCATTTTCTCTCTAATGGTAGTGAGCAAAAGGTGTTGTAACCTATATTTGAAGAAAAATATTGGGCTTTATAAAAAAAATTGAGAAAAATTTATGGCTGCAATACCTTCTCGGGATTGGCAGCATCTTTCTTATTTCTTTGATCTGCTTTCTTTTTATTGATATTATAGGATATCATGTAGTAGCTCTCATTCTTCTGTTGGCAGTATCAATTTTAGCTATGTTTCTCGATATTTACCCTATCGTTACAGTTGCTATTCTAAGTGCTCTTACCTGGAATTTTCTTTTCATTCAACCTAAGGCTACTTTTAATATCAACACTCCACAGGACGCTCTGCTATTCCTGATGTATTTCGTCATTGCGGTAATGAATGCTGTTTTTACTTCAAAAATTCGAAAAGTTGAAAATATAGCCAGACAAAGAAAAGAACGGGAAAAAACTCTCCAACTTTATAATACTTTATTTAGCTCGCTTTCTCACGAGTTAAAAACCCCCATCGCCACTATAATAGGGGCAGTTGACACTCTCAAAATTAATTCCGACAAACTGAGTCAGGATAATATCCACGAGCTTTTTTCTGAAATTGATATTGCCGGAAACCGACTTAACCGACAGGTCGAAAATCTTCTCAGCATGAGCCGCCTGGAATCCGATTTTTTAACTTTGAAATTAGACTGGTATGACATCAATGAAATTATTCATTCTGTAATTCAGAAAAATCAGACTGAATCTCCAGGTCATCCAATTAGTTTTATTCCCCAAGAGGATCTGCCTCTTTTCAAAATTGATGGTATTTTAATTGAACAGGTAATCCATAACATCATACACAACGCACTTCAATATACTACCCCGGGAACCTGTATAAAAGTAGAAACAAGGTACATTTCAGAATTTTTTCAAATTATTATTAGTGACCGGGGCAAAGGTTTTCCTGACGATAAACTGGACCTGGTTTTCGAAAAGTTTTACCGTCTTCCCAAGACTGCTGCCGGTGGTACAGGGCTTGGACTCTCTATTGCTAAAGGTTTTGTCCTTGCCCACAATGGTACCATCAAACTTGAAAATTTACCTGAAAAAGGTGCTAAATTCACCATTTCTATTCCGGCTGAAACAACCTTTTTAAGTATTTATAAAGATGACTAAAGGAGAAATTCTCATAATCGACGACGAGCCGCAAATAAGGAAACTTTTAAAGATCTCCCTGGAGAGCAATGATTACAAAATCATTGAGGCTTCTACAGGAGCCGAAGGACTTACCCTGGCCGCCAACCATTCTCCGGAAGTGATCATCCTGGATATTGGCTTACCGGATAAAAGCGGACATGAAATTTTGCTGGATTTAAGGACCTGGTATGAAAAGGCAATTGTTATGCTTTCTGTTCAAAACAGCGAAGAAGACATTGTCAAAGCGTTGGATAATGGGGCAAGTGATTATTTAGCCAAACCTTTTAGAACCGGGGAACTGCTTGCAAGAATAAGATCTTCTATAAGAGCACACCAAAAAACGGAGTTTGAGCCGGTGATATCGACAGGTGACCTGGAGGTGGACCTTACTTCCCGAACCGTTACCCGCGAAGGAACTCCTGTTAAACTAACCGCTACTGAGTATAACCTGTTAAAACTCCTGGCAGTCAACCTGGGAAAAGTATTGACCCATCAATACATTTTGAAGGAAATTTGGGGCCTTGGCTCCCAGAACGAAACCCAGTACCTAAGGGTATTTGTTGCTCAACTTCGCAAAAAACTCGAAAAGGACCCGAATCAACCCTGTCATTTTATTACTGAGAGTGGTGTTGGATATCGTTTTCTGTAATCTTTATAAAATCTTTATACCTTGAAGAGAATCTTTATATTCTCCTTATATCATGAAGCGTAACTTTGTGTTAATAAACAGTACACCTGTGGACAGTAGGAAAAGAGAAAGAAATCTTAAGACCAGAGGTTCCCAAAAATCGGGATTCCATCATTTGAAATGGCCGGCCATTATACTGGGTGTCCTTATTCTGGCGCTGGTGATCCTTCTCGATCACTGTTCAAGAACAGACCAAATTTAAAAATTTTTCATTGAAAAACGGGAAACTGAAAGACCGGGAAAGGTTGCTGAAATACATCACGAAAATTTCTTTTTGGCTGAGTTTGGTAACAGTACTCACCATAATTTTTGATCTGGGTTTCACTCACCGCAGCTCTACAGAACTGTACCTGGAAGAGTTTTACCTGCTAGTGCTTTTGGCCGGAACATTAAGTATTGGAACACGCTATTTCCTGTCATCGGAACAGTTTCCACTAAAAGTAAGGATCTTTGATTCCATTATCTTTTTATTATTTTTATTACTGGCAGCTGTGCTGGTAGACAGGCTGCTCCAAACCTTTCGTTTTTTAGAATTTTTAAACAATATGGGCTGGGTATACCTTGCCCTCTTTTTATATTTTTTCAGAGAATTCTCAACCCTTCAAATCCATTTTAGCAGTAGACTACTCAATCCGGCCCAGCTTTTCATTGCCAGTTTCTTAACCCTGATCCTACTGGGTACCCTGCTCCTACTGTTGCCGAAGGCAACCCATGAAGGAATATCAGCGCTTGATGCTCTTTTTACGGCAACCAGCGCTGTATGCGTTACCGGCCTGATCGTAGTTGATACAGGAACTTATTTTACCCAGTTCGGTCAGATCATAATCCTCATTCTTATTCAGCTTGGGGGAATTGGAATCATGACCTTTGCCAGTTATTTTAGCTACTTTTTTAGAGGAAAAAGCTCCTACGAAAACCAGATCATGCTGAAGGACATGACCAATTCAGAAAAAATAGGGGAAGTATTCAGTGTTTTGAAAAAGATCGTTCTGGTTACCTTTATTATTGAACTTGTGGGAGCAGTTCTAATATTTTTTAGCGTACAAGGCGGAGTTATCAAAGGCCTTGGAAACAGGCTCTTCTTTTCTGTTTTTCACAGCATCTCAGGATTCTGCAATGCCGGTTTTTCTACCCTTGAAAATAGTCTTTACGAACCCGAATTCAGGTTCAACTACCCCCTCCAACTTATTATTGTATCCCTTTTTATACTCGGCGGGATTGGTTTCCCCATTCTTTTTAACCTTTACAAGTACTTTGCATATTATATCAAGAATCAATTCCTGAAACTTAGTCATCCCCGAAAATCTGTTTATACACCCTGGGTGATTAACCTCAACACCCGAATAGTTCTGGTTACCACTTCAATATTGTTAGTGGTTGGTTCTGTTTTATTCTATTTTTTTGAATATAACAATACCCTTGCAGAGCATTCTGCCTTCGGAAAATTAGTTGTTTCATTCTTTGGAGCTGCAACTCCAAGAACAGCAGGATTTAATTCAGTAGACACGTCGGCTCTTAATTTTTCCACAGTGATGATCATTTTCCTTTTAATGTGGATTGGGGCCTCTCCCGGATCGACAGGAGGTGGAATTAAAACGAGCGCATTTGCCCTGGCCGCACTTAACTTTTTCAGTCTCGCGAGAGGAAAAGACAGGGTGGAAGTATTCAGAAGGGAAATTTCAGAATTCTCAATTCGAAGAGCCTTTGCTATTATCGCCTTATCTTTGATGGTCATAGGAACTGCTGTATTTCTGATTGCCTCATTTGACCGGGAAAAGACCTTATTGAGTATTGCTTTTGAGTGTTTTTCGGCCTATAGTACAGTTGGATTAAGTGTGGGAATCACTCCTGATTTGAGTTCAGCTGCAAAACTTGTAATTATCGCCACCATGTTCATTGGAAGAGTGAGCATGCTTACCATACTTATTGCCCTTTTACGAAAGGTTAAATACCTAAATTACAAATATCCTCAGGAGGATATTTTAATGAACTAGAAAGATGAAATATATAATTATAGGTCTCGGAAATTTTGGAGCTTCACTCGCCGAAAAACTTACAGAAATGGGTAATGAGGTTATTGGAGTAGATGTAAACATGAGCAAGGTCGAAACGATAAAAAATAAGATCACACATGCTGTAAACCTTGATTCTACAGATATAAGCGCTGTCTCAAGTCTCCCACTTAAGGATACAGATGTGGTCATAGTAGGTATTGGAGAAGATCTTGGTGCGAATATTATGACTACTGCACTCATGAAACAACTTCACGTAAAACGTTTGATAAGCCGGGCGGTATCCTCCTTACAGGAAATGGTATTGGAAGCAATGGGTGTAGACGAAATCATACATCCCGAAGAAGAGACCGCAGAACGTTGGTCCAAAAAACTAAATCTTCACGGTGTAGTAGATTCTTTTGAAGTGAACTGGGAATTTAGCATCGTCGAGGCGACCATTCCAAAAGAGTACGATGGCAAAACCCTACAGGAAATAGGGTTAAAGCGCAATTACGATATCATTGTTTTGTCTACGATCAAAATCACCCATGAAAAAAACCAATTAGGTGCAGAAAGGAATGTTTCTAATGTTCAGGGGGTCGCTTCAGCAGAGACCGTCCTTTATCAGGGAGACATCATGGTCCTTTATGGACATAACAAGAATATCAAGAAGTTATTGGAGGATCTGAAAAGGTGATCAATAATTTTTCGCTGGCTAAAAACAAAAACCCTGAAAATCAATAGATTAACAGGGTTTTTAATATGTTAAAGTAGCCTCGCCAAGAATCGAACTTGGATCTACAGTTTAGGAAACTACTATTCTATCCATTGAACTACGAGGCCAAAACTGCGAATGCAAATTTAAAAACTTCCCTGTAGTTTCATCGCCTAAGCTCCTATTTTTTCTCCGGAATTAAAAAATGTCGAATTTTTCCTATTTTTAAGGAAAGAAAAATCATGAAACCAGGTATACCTTTTCTCGCCATTTGCTGTTTTCTAAGTCTCTCGAGTATGAAAGCACAAAACTATGAGATCCAGAAAGATGCATTTGCACATACTTTTTCAATTGTTGCACGCGATACTGCTACGGGTGAAATGGCCGTGGGGGTGCAAAGCCACTGGTTCTCGGTGGGTTCAGTGGTTGCCTGGGGAAGATCAGGTGTGGGAGTGGTGGCCACCCAATCCTTTGTCAATCCTGCCTATGGTCCCCGTGGACTTGATCTTATGGCAGCCGGATATACGGCTTCTGAAGCCCTCGATTCTCTCGTCGCACTGGATGATGGAAAAGATTACAGGCAGGTTGCTTTTTTGGATACTGAGGGCAGGACTGCTGCCCATACAGGGGAGAAATGCGTAGAAGCTGCTTCTCATATCAACGACACCAACTTTTCTGTGCAGGCTAATATGATGCTTAACGATGCGGTCGTACCGGCCATGGAAAAGGCTTTCAAGGATCACGCAGACCTTCCCCTTGCAGAAAGGGTTGTAAAGGTTCTTCAAGCCGCTCAGGAAGCCGGAGGGGATATTAGAGGGAAACAGTCGGCCGCTCTCCTGGTGGTAGGACCAACAAAGGTTGAGAATTCCTGGGAAGACAAGAAAATAGATCTGAGGGTAGATGATCATGCAGAACCTTTGGAGGAACTGGACCGGCTCCTGAAAGTTGCCCGCGCCTATGAGCACATGAATCGTGGAGATCTTGCAATGGAAGAAGAGGATGTAGAGGAAGCATTGGAACAATATGGCCTTGCAATGGAAATGTTTCCAGACAATCTCGAAATGAAATACTGGACTGCTGTGGCCCTCGCCAATAGTGATCGACTAGAGGAAGCCATCCCGTTATTCGAAGGTATCTTCGCAGAAGATGAGAACTGGCGGGAAATGACCCGAAGACTTCCGGCTTCAGGATTATTGAATGTTTCAGAGAAAGAATTAGAAGAAATTGTAAATTAGCAAAAAAGAAGTTATGAAATTAAGAACTGTTAAGTTAGTATTACTAGCAATGACCATTGGGGTTTTCGTATCCTGTAAGGACGAAGAAAAAGAAACCACTCCTGCTCCTGCACAAACTGAAAATGAAGCAGCAGCAAAGACAACAGATAATGAGGCGGTAAAGGTTAATCCCGCTCACGGATTGCCGGGACACAGATGTGACCTCCCTGTTGGTGCTCCTCTTGATGGCACAGCTGCCACACAACAAACCTCTGCTACCACTACCCAAACCCAGTCAGGTAACGTTTCACCCGTTCGTATTGATCAAACTCCAGATGTGAATCCTCCACACGGGGAACCCGGTCATGACTGCTCTGTACCGGTGGGTGCAAAACTGGATAATAAATAAAATTTTCAAACATATTTTTAAAAGGCTGCCCGGGGCAGCCTTTTCTTTTTCCCACTTTCCGGAAGTTTCTATCTCTTCGAGAAAATTCCTTATTTTAATAATAAAAATGGAAGAGGAAGCTTTAGAATTTGCCCGTAATGCTCATGAGGGTCAGCTGCGTAAATACATTGAAGAGCCGTACATTGAACATCCCAAACGGGTAGCCGAAATGGTGAGAAGGGTTCCTCACAACTCTCAGATGATCTGCGCGGCTTACCTGCACGACGTGGTGGAAGACACCCCAATTTCCGTGGAGGATATCCGGGAGAAATTCGGAAAAAAGATCGCCCTACTGGTAGAGGAACTTACAGATGAATATTTAAAAGTGAACTATCCACACCTGAACAGGAGGCGGCGCAAAGATCTGGAGGTGAGACGACAGGCCAACATCAGTCCGCAGGCGCAAACCATTAA
This sequence comes from Salinimicrobium flavum, assembly GCF_042684505.1. Lineage (NCBI taxonomy): Bacteria > Pseudomonadati > Bacteroidota > Flavobacteriia > Flavobacteriales > Flavobacteriaceae > Salinimicrobium > Salinimicrobium flavum. The sequence continues at coordinate 602,617 of NZ_JBHULT010000006.1, read as the reverse complement.
GTTGGCAGATATAATAGACAACACCCGGGACATTATCAAAAATGACAGGAATTTTGCCCGCCGCTATATTCCTGAGTTGGAAGCGCTAACAGAGGTTTTGCTTCAGGGAGACAGTGAGCTCCTGGAACTTGCCAGGAAAGAAATAAAAAAGGCAAAAGAGGTGTTAGAGGAGATAAGTGAAAAGAAATAACGGGTTACCTGTGGCAGGCACCCGTTATTAAATAATGTTCAATAAAAATTAGTCTTCGTCAACCCCACCTTTTCTTGTAGGCGATCTCGGCTCGGGCCATTCCTGAGGTTCCCCCGTTCTAGGATGATTCCTAAGTTTGATCTGCTCCCTTGAGGTCTTTTCAGGGTCCTCACTGGCCATATAAGCTAATACAGCAGTCAGGATAACATTGTTGCGCACATCGTCAAATACTATCTTGTCATAGGTATCAAGGTTGGTATGCCAGGTATAATTCCAGTACGACCAGTTAAGGGCGCTAAGGTTGAATGCGGGAGCACCGGCTGCCACAAAAGAAGCATAATCTGATCCTCCACGTCCCGGGCTTCCAGGGAAATTCGTTTCAATATGTTGTGAGATGGTATCAGGTACTTTATCAAGCCAGCTTCCCAGATAGTCATAGGAATGTAAGAAACCATTACCTGAAATTCTCACTACTCTACCGGTACCGTTATCCTGGTTGAAAACCGCCTGAATATTCTCCACAATCTGCGGATTATCTTCTACAAAAGCACGCGAACCGTTGAGGCCCTGCTCTTCGCTTCCCCAAAGCCCCACCAGAATGGTTCTTTTTGGGTTGGGATACATTTTCTTAAGGATCCTTGCCGCCTCCATCATTACAATGGTACCGGTACCGTTATCTGTGGCCCCGGTTGCACCATCCCAGGAATCAAAGTGAGCAGAAAGGATGATGTATTCTTCAGGTTTTTCAGTCCCTTTGATCTCGGCAATGGTGTTGAAAGTAGGCACCATCCCATTTTCTTTAGATTCTGCCACCACTTTGATCTGTGGTTTACTGCCACTTTCGGCAAGCCTGTATAACATTCCGTAGTCCTCCAGGTTAAGGTCAACGACAGGGATCTTTTTGGTAGAAGCGCCAAAAACCTTATTGGCACCAAACCCGCGAGACCAGTTGGAGCTCACGATCCCCGCAGCCCCTGCTTTTTCCAGTGCCCCTGGTAAAGTGCGATGGTTATAACCGGTTTTTTCCATATTTGACCTCCAGGCATCACTTTGCTTCTCACGCTCTTCTTTCATCTTCTTAAAAGAAGCTTCGGTTGCGAATTCTTCCCAGTTATAATCTGGTCGACCCGTGGGTTGGTTCATGGAGATCATCACCATTTTTCCTTTTACCGAAGGCAGCCACTTTTGGAAAGCAATAGAATCTTCAACTTCAGGAAGGACAATAACTTCTGCAGTCACCCCTTTTTTACCGGTTGAAGGGCTCCAGGCAAGTTGTCTCCCTGCCAGAGACTGGACCCGGGGATGCACCATATCAATGTGGGTTATACCGCGTTCCCAACCGCGCCATTCACCCCATTTCTGTTTTTCTGCGGAAATATCCCAGCTCCTGAACTTTTCTACCGCCCAGTCATGTGCGTTATTCATTTGCGGGGTTCCCACCAATCTGGGTCCAACTTTATCCAGAAGTTCATGAGCAAGTTCTTCCAAATGGGAATTCTCTTCAGCTTCCTCCATTATATTTTCGATCACCTCGTTTTCCTGTGCGATGACCAGGTTGGAAGTCAATAACAAACCGAATAGGAGTAAGGATATTTTTTTCATAAGTACTGTTTTAAAAATCAAGGTTTTCAAATATACTATTAATTTTCAGGTAACTATTTTCAGCATAAAATGCATTTTCCTGACATAATTTCAGGAAAATACGGGTATTGCGGATAAAGGTTCATTACATCCCAAGAAAACTATTACCCCGGAAACCCTTTAAAACCAACACCCTGCACTGTTTCCATGGCTATATCCTGAATATTCATTTAAAATAAAGCCTCTCCCGTACAGTCTTTGCACATAACTACCTGAAATTAAATTATTAAATTATAGTGTCGTCTTCTATTGAAGACAGGCAAAATCAAAAAGTGAATACATGAAAGTTTTAGTTATTGGAGCAGGAAATATGGGTTTAACGTATGCGGAAGGGATGGCCTCCTCCCCCATTTTGAACCGTCGCAAGCTTATGGTGTATGATGTATCACCAGATAAGATCATTTCCCTGAAGGAAATGGAGATCTTTGATGTGCACGAAAAGCTGGAGGATGCTTTACCCACGGCAGACGTGATCTTCCTGGCAGTTAAACCTTTTCACAGTGATGAATTGTTCGAAAGAATGAAACCAATGATGAATGATGAGCAAATCGCTGTTTCCCTTATGGCCGGGGTTACCATTGAGACCATTCAGGAAGGCCTGGGCATCAAAAAGGTAATTCGAACCATGCCCAATCTTCCGGCACAGGTTGGAAAAGGTGTGACATCCTTCACCGAATCAAAAGAGGTTTCAAGGGTGGAGCTTTTAATGATCAGGAATCTGCTGGATACTACAGGTGAATCCATACATGTAGAGAACCAGAACTATATTGATGCTTCTACAGGGATTTCGGGTAGCGGTCCCGCTTATGTTTTTTACTTTATGAACTCAATGCTGGAAGCAGCAAAAAAAATGGGCTTTTCTGATAACGATTCCCGGGTGTTGGTTAGTAAAACCTTTGAAGGTGCGGTAGAACTTTTCAATAGAAATGACCTTTCACCTACTTTATGGATGGACCGTGTAGCTTCAAAGGGAGGTACAACGAGAGCAGCTCTCGACTCCATGGACGACAATAACGTCAAGGAGCTGATCAAGGAAGCAGCCTACGCGGCTTTTAACAGGGCAGTAGAATTGGGAGAAGGGGAGTAATCTCAATCCATTTCCTGGAAATAAAAACCCGGAAAATCATCCGGGTTTTCTTAGTGAAATTTAAAAGGTTCTTTCGGTTTTAAACGGTCAAAATTCTTTTTAATTTTTGCCAGATTATTTAGCGGAAAATAAAAATAACATTATATTTGCAACCGCAAAATTGTTTGCAACATTCCTCCTTAGCTCAGTTGGTTAGAGCATCTGACTGTTAATCAGAGGGTCCTTGGTTCGAGCCCAAGAGGAGGAGCAAATTTTGGAAGATGTAATTCTGTTGGGCGAGAAGCCTGTCCCGAGCGAAGTGGAACGGAGACGAGGGGAGCCCAAGAGGAGGAGCAAATTTTGAAAGGGTTTTAGTGCCCTTAATATCACTGAAGACATATTGAAATTCCTCCTTAGCTCAGTTGGTTAGAGCATCTGACTGTTAATCAGAGGGTCCTTGGTTCGAGCCCAAGAGGAGGAGCAAAATTTAAGCCACCCATGAGGTGGCTTTTTTGTTTTCTATGGGATACGTTGTATATATTCTTTATTCGATAAAATTAGACAGATTTTATGTTGGGTCATCTTCCAATCTAGGATTAAGGATGGCATTCCATCATTCTTCACCGGGATATAAGTTTACTGGAAAAGCAGCTGATTGGCAGTTGTTCTTCAAATCAGATTGTGCAGATAAAAAACAGGCAGTTAACATTGAGAAGCATATTAAGAAAATGAAGAGCAGAAAGTATATTCAAAACCTAAAGAGGTATCCTGAAATGGTAGAGAACCTAAAAAAGAAATATTCCTGATCGTTATCAGAGCCCCGATAGCTATCGGGGTTGGTTCGAGCCCAAGAGGAGGAGCATATTAAGCCAGCCGTAAGGTTGGCTTTTTTTGTTGTTATATATTAACGAATGTTCTCAGCTTCCGGCATAACTTCAGGCATGATTTGGATCATGCACCTCCTCTCTGTAATAAGGAAACAGTCAAAAGAACTCCTCTCAAAAATGCCATTTTCCGAAGAGCTTCCGAAGCAGAATAAAGGCAAGAACCTTACACATTTTAAGAAAAAATAAAGGCTGAAAAATACCATTTTCCAGCCTTATTGTTCAGAATATATTCAGGAAATTATTCAAATAACCACCTGTAGATATCATTCCCGTTAGCGAACAGCACCAAAGCAATGAGGATCACGAATCCTACGAGCTGGGCATATTCCATAAATTTCTCATTTGGTTTTCTACCGGTTACCATCTCATACAACAGGAATACCACATGGCCACCATCAAGCGCCGGAATTGGCAAAATGTTCATAAAGGCCAGGATGATCGATATAAATGCGGTAGTCATCCAGAAGGCCTGCCAGTTCCACGCATCGGGGAAAAGTCCGCCAATTGCCCCGAAGCCTCCCACTTGCGTTGCTCCTTTCTTGGTAAAGACATATTTAAACTGCGCTACATAATCATGAAGGGTCCAATACGCCAGGTCAAAACCTTTTTCTATACTTTCAGAAAAGGAATAGTGCTCCCTGCTGATCTTAATAGAAGCCTTTGGATCTACATATACTCCCAAATTCCCCTCCTCATCGGGGGTAAGAGAGACGGTCTTCAAATTATTTTTAAGAACTTCAGATTTATCCTGATCCATTTCCACGCTCTCCAATTCCCCGTCACGGCTGTAAACCAGTGTTAACTCCCTTCCCTCACTTTCATCTACTTTCCTGGTCACCTGATGCCAGTATCCTATTTCAATATCATTAATTGAAATGATCCTGTCACCTTTTCTCAAGCCCGCAAGATCTGCAGGACTACCAGAAACTACAGAATCCAGTACCGGAATAGTCATAGGAATGAACGGTTGCATCACCCCTTGTTCAAACATTTCAGAACCAATATCTTCAGGTATTGCAATGGTTTCAGAAGTACCATCCTGATGTTCCACAGTAATATTATTTACATCACGCAGAAAAAGGTATTTGTTGATATCAATACTATTCTGCAGATTCTCTCCATTTACACGAAGGACCTTATCGCCGTCTCTAAACCCATATTCTTTAAAAGAATCATCTACTGCAAAACCGTTTGGCATGTCCTGGGGTGTGATGTACGGGCTCCCCCAAACGAAGACCACCATCATGTATATTACGAAACCTAAAACAATATTTACCGTCACCCCACCAACCATCACGATTAAACGTTGCCATGCAGGTTTGCTCCGGAACTCCCAGGGCTTGGGCGGTTGCGCCATCTGCTCCTTGTCCATACTCTCATCTATCATCCCGGCGATCTTAACATATCCACCTAAAGGCAGCCATCCCACCCCGTAAACGGTATCACCGATCTTTTTCTTAAAAAGGGCAAATTTTACATCAAAAAAGAGGAAGAACTTCTCCACTTTTATCCCAAACATCTTTGCCGGAATAAAGTGCCCAAGTTCGTGCAGCACGATAAGGATTGATAAACTTAATATTAACTGTAAAGCTTTTATAAAAAACGGATCCATACTCAAACGCGTAAATTAAAATCGCACAAAAGTAACCTTTTAAAGGTTGCCAAAAAAGTGAAATGGGCCCGCAGAAAAAAACCGCTTGAAATTTGTAAGGTTTGGTCTTAAAAATTGATTATTAGGATGTAATTTTGCCACAAATCCTACAAGATGGTTCGGTTCTTTGCTAAATATAAGTTCTTCGGAATTTTCCTTTTTGTCCTTTCCGTGATCATTATTATTATTATTTACAACATCCTCAACCCAAAAGAACGCCTGCCGGTCTATCAGCCCAATATGGTCACGAATGAATTGGTGGATTCCACAGTACAGGAAGTGAGAAAATACCACACCATTGCAGATTTTGAACTGTACAATCAAAATGGCGATACGATCACCCAGGAATTCTATAATGACAAGATCTATGTCGCCGATTTCTTTTTCACCACCTGCACTACTATTTGTCCTATAATGACAGATCACATGCTGCAGATACAGGAGGAGTTAAAAAATGATCCTGAGGTGCTGTTACTGTCCCATACTGTGATCCCGCAAGCTGACAGCGTGCCGCAGCTTAAAAAATACGCGGTTGAAAAAGGGGTGAACGATGATAAGTGGAACCTGGTGACGGGCGATAAGAAACAAATCTACGAACTCGCCCGTAAGTCTTACCTGGCAGCTAAGAGCGAAGGGGATGCCGGACCTTTTGATCTCATTCACACCGAGAATTTCGTTCTGGTGGATAAAAAGAAAAGGATAAGGGGGTTTTATGACGGTACAGATCCCGAAGCTATCCAGGACCTGCTGCACGACATTAAGGTATTAAAAAAGGACTGAAAATGTTCCCCTGAAGCCTTATTTTCTGATAAGGATCATCTTTAGACGAATTATTTTCTCTTTTCTACACACAAGTTTTTCTAATCCTGAATTTTGCCTTATTTTTGCCTTGTTTAAAATCAATCTAAATAAACATTGAGTAGCACGATCGCCGATCTTAAAAGGGGCCAACGGGGCATTATCAAAGAGTTTTCAGTAGATATCATACCTCTGAAATTACTCGAGATGGGCTGCTTGCCGGGAAATGAAGTGGAGCTGGTGCAGACCGCCCCCTTCAAAGACCCCATTTACCTTAACATTAATGGCAGCCACCTTGCCATACGCAAGGAGACTGCCCAGAATATACAAATAGATATTATCCCGTAAATCATGGGCAAACAGATCAATGTTGCGCTTATTGGGAATCCAAACACAGGGAAAACTTCCGTTTTTAACCAGTTAACCGGGCTCAACCAACAGGTAGGAAATTACCCGGGTATTACTGTGGAGAAAAAAGAGGGAATCTGCAAGCTGCCCAACAATGTGAAAGCCCATATTCTTGATCTGCCGGGAACCTATAGCCTTAACGCCTCTTCCCTAGATGAGAATGTGGTCATTGAATTGTTGCTTAACAAAAATGACAAGGATTATCCCGATGTTGCCGTGGTGGTAAGTGATGTTGAGAACCTGAAAAGAAATTTATTGCTCTTTACCCAGATCAAGGACCTGGAAATTCCCACCATCCTGGTGATTAACATGGCCGACAGGATGAAGAGAAAAGGGATCTCCCTTGATATCAAGCAGCTCGAGAAAGAATTAAATACCCGTATAGCACTGGTAAGTGCCAGGAAAAAGCAGGGAATAGAAGAACTTAAAGAGCATATTCTCAATTACCGGCACATCTCTACAGAGCCATGTCTCAATGCGTCTGTCATGGATCCTCCTTATTTTGACAGGTTGCGTAATGCGTTTCCTAATCAGTCTCTCTACAAGTTATGGCTGGTGATCACCCAGGATGTGAACTTTGGAAATGTGAACCGGAACAATATCCTCAATAATCAGGATTTTGTAACCAAAGATGAAGGTACCCTGAAGCGGATGCAGCAGAAGGAAACTATTCTTCGGTACCAATTCATAAATGGAGTGCTTAAAAAGGCACTGACCATTGATGTAAATGCCGCTAAAGGTCTACGTGCTTCTTTTGACAGGATACTTACCCACAAGGTTTGGGGGTATGTGATCTTCTTCGGAATCCTACTTTTGATCTTCCAGGCCATCTATGACTGGTCAAGCTACCCTATGGATTTTATAGACAGCACTTTTGTATTATTCAGTGAGCTGGCTAAACAACATTTACCTGCAGGATCATTTACCAATTTGATAGCCGAAGGCGTCATCCCCGGTTTGGGCGGTATCGTTATTTTTATTCCCCAAATTGCCTTTCTCTTCCTGTTCATTTCGATCCTGGAAGAGAGTGGCTATATGAGCAGAGTAGTGTTCCTGATGGACCGAAGTATGCGAAAGTTCGGGCTCAGTGGAAAAAGTGTAGTGCCCCTGGTATCGGGCACAGCCTGTGCCATTCCGGCAGTAATGGCCACCCGGAATATCGAGAACTGGAAGGAAAGACTCATTACCATTCTGGTGGTTCCCTTTACCACATGTTCTGCACGGCTTCCGGTTTACCTCATAATTATTGCTCTCGTGATTCCCGAAAAATCTTTCCTCGGTTTTAATCTTCAGGGTATTACTCTTATGTTGCTTTATCTTTTAGGTTTTGTAATGGCCATATTCTCTGCGTGGGTATTGCATAAGATCCTTAAAATAAAAAGCAAGTCCTATTTCGTCATTGAAATGCCCAACTACAAGATGCCTATTTTCAAAAATGTTGGCCTTAACGTAGTGGAAAAAACAAAAGCTTTCGTACTGGGTGCAGGTAAGATCATTTTGGCGATCTCAATAATATTATGGGTTCTGGCGAGTTACGGACCGGGGGAAAAATTTGAAAATGCTGAAGAGATAGTCACTTCCAAATACAGTGAAACGTTCTTACCCCAGACCGAGCTGGACAACCAGATTGCCTCATATAAGCTTCAGCACTCTTACATAGGAAATGTGGGTAAATTCATTGAACCGGCTGTAACCCCATTGGGTTATGACTGGAAGATTGGTATAGCAATTGTAAGTTCTTTTGCAGCAAGAGAGGTTTTTGTAGGCACTCTTGCGACCATATACAGTGTAGGGAGTGATGAAGAAGAGACCATCAAAAGCAGGATGGCTTCAGAAACAAATGAAGTCCTGGGAGGACCTCTTTTCACCTTTGCAAGCGGAATAAGTTTATTGTTGTTTTATGCTTTTGCAATGCAGTGTATGAGTACCCTTGCCATTGTAAAGCGCGAAACAAATACCTGGAAATGGCCGGTAGTACAACTGGTAGCCATGACCGCAATTGCCTATATAGCTGCACTTGCAGCTTTCCAGGCTTTAAGTTAATAACGAAATAAGAAAAGAATATGGAGTTAATTCAGGAAATATTAGTCTTTATCACTTTTTTCATAGCAGTGGGATATATGTTCACCAAGTTTGTATACAAACCAAAATTCCTTTTTGCCCACGGCAAGAACACCAAATCATGTGGAGTGGAATGTGGTAGCTGCCATTGATCTCATCTTAGCCCAAGCCAACATCTAGCGTCATCATCACAATGAATCCGCCAATAAACCCCATCGTAGCGATATCAGTGTATCTGTCTTGCTGAGCCTCGGGGATAACCTCTTCCACAACCACGAAGATCATGGCTCCCGCCGCAAAACATAAAGCGTATGGCAGGATAGGTTCAAAGGTCATTACCGCCCATGCCCCCAACACCGCAGCGACAGGCTCCACTATAGCCGAAAGTTGTCCATAATTAAAGCTTTTCCACCTGCCCATTCCCAGCCCTCTGAGAGGCATGGCCACCGCAAAGCCTTCTGGAAAGTTTTGAAGACCAATTCCCATGGCCAAAGCAACAGCTCCCCCAATACTTGCCCCCTCCAGACCCATTGCGGCCCCACCAAAAAGTACTCCTATAGCGAGCCCTTCGGGAATGTTATGCATAGTAATGGCCAATGTTAAAAGAACAGATTTATGCCATGGCGTCTTCACCCCTTCCTTTTCACTCATCCTGAAGTTTACATGCAAGTGAGGCAGAACTTTATCCAGCCCGAAGATGAAAAGTGCCCCAAGTCCAAATCCCACAACTGCCGGGATCACTTTTACGAATCCTTCTCCTTCACTCATTTCAATTCCGGGAGCCAACAAACTCCAGAAACTGGCGGCTACCATTACACCTCCCGTGAATCCCAGCATCCCATCAAATAATGCCCGGTGCATTTTCTTGAAAAAGAATACCAGAGATGCCCCAAGTGCTGTTAATCCCCAGGTGAATAAGGTGGCATACAAAGCCGCTAAAACAGGATCAATGCTTTCAAAATAGTCAATTACCGCATTCATAGTTAATTATGTTTTTATAAATAGATTACTGGAGATTGCATGAGATATACTTAATTCCTCTCCGTCGATCTTTATTATCATAGAATTATCAAAAGCTTCTTTATCTATCACCCGGATCTCTCTCCCCAGGGCGATCTTGTTCTTATCCAGGTACCGAAGAAAATCAGGGGAGGAATCCTTTACCCCAACACAAACTCCGGTTTGCCCCTTTTCCAGCTCTGTCAACAGTAATTTATTGGACACACTAAATTTTCCTTTAGCATCAGGAATAGGATCCCCGTGTGGGTCGCGCTCTGGATGACCCAGAAAACGGTCGAGTTCATTGGTAAGCTTTTCAGATTTAATATGCTCCAACTGCTCTGCAACGTCATGCACCTCATCCCATGAAAAATCCAGCTTTTCTACCAGGAAAACTTCCCAAAGCCGGTGTTTCCTGATCACCTGAACTGCAGCTTCCTTTCCTTCAGAACTCAGCCTCACTCCCTGGTACTTTTTATAGTCTACCAGATCTTTTTCTGACAGCTTTTTAACCATATCGGTTACTGAGGATGCCTTGGTTTCCATTTCCTCTGCCAGAGCATTTGTACTCACCCCCCGTGGATACTTTCTTTCGAGGTGAAAGATGGCTTTTAAATAATTTTCTTCTGAAAAACTGAACATACTTCTTATTTCAAGAATCCAAAACTACAGTTTTTATAATTCATAAACAATTTTTAGACTTGTCTAAAAATTGTTTATACCTTTGCATAAAATAACTGTTTTGAAATCACTTCTTACCTTGTTCACAAGCTTCATTATCTTCAATATCAATGCACAGACTGCCAGGGTATCGGGAACTGTTACCTCAAATGACGAACCGGTTGCATATGTAAATATTTACCTGGAAGGAACTGAAATTGGGGCCACTACCAATAAAAAAGGAAAATACATCTTGGAGGCACCCCTGGGGCATCATGAAATTATCCTGCAGGCTATTGGTTATAAAACAATAAAAAGGCACCTGGACCTTTTAACATCTGACCCTCAAACAATAGACTTTGCCCTGCAAGAAGACATTACCGGTTTGGATCAGGTAGTCATTTCTGCCAGCCGAACAGGACAACTTCGACAGACCGCTCCCGTAATCGTTTCCGTTACCTCCTCTCAGGATCTCCAGGCTACCCAATCTATCAGCTTAAGTGAAGGTTTAAATTTTCAACCCGGAATTAGAATGGAAACCAATTGCCAGAACTGCGGATTTTCACAGGTCCGCATGAATGGTCTTGATGGTGCCTATACTCAAATTTTGATCGATAGCCGTCCGGTTTTTAGTGCATTGAACGGCGTCTATGGTCTGGACCAGATCCCGGCCAATTCCATTGAAAGAATAGAGGTAGTCCGCGGTGGGGGTTCTGCGCTTTACGGCTCTAATGCCATTGCCGGCACCATTAATATTATCACTAAAGTACCTACTGAAGATTATTTTGAAATTGCCGGGAATACCGCCCTCGTCAACGGAGATGCCGGTGACAAGGCGGTGACGGTGAACGGGACCATATTGTCTGATGATTACACCACCGGGCTCAATGTCTATGGAATGTTTAGAGATCGTAATCCTTATGATCATAATGATGATGGTTTTACCGAAATTACCCAGGTGGAAAATAAAACCTTCGGATTTAAATCATTTTTCAAACCGGATGACGTAAGTGAATTGAAACTTGATTTTCACGCAATTCAGGAATTTCGTCGTGGCGGAAACAAGCTCAATCTTTTACCTTTTGAAGCAGATATCACAGAACAAATAGAGAGTGAGGTAATTGGCGGCGGCCTTACCTATGAAGTCTTCTCAGGCAGTAAGGATGTAAGGTATTCTGTATATGGTACGGCACAACTTTCAAAAAATAAGAATTTCTATGGAGGAAAAGGCCTCACATATGAGGAAAGCATAAAAGGCTTCGGAAATTCCCTTGATCACACTTATGTATTGGGGGCTCAGTTTTCTTTTCCCCAGGAAAACTTTTTAGGGTCAACAGCAACATTTACAGCCGGAAGTGAATTCAAAAATAACCTCATGCGTGACCGGAAACCGGGATATAACGCTAAGATCGATCAAAACCTGAATATTTTAGGGATCTACGTTCAGCAGGAGTGGCAGGCAACTAAAAAATTAAAGGTTTTAGGGGGATTACGTGCAGACCTCCACAATGTAGCAGATGAAAACATTGTGTTCAATCCGCGCTTGAATTTACTTTATGCGGCAAGTGACCAACTTCAGTTTCGAACCAGTTATGCTAAAGGTTTCAGGGCTCCCCAGGTATTTACTGAAGATATTCATGCCCGTATCGCGGCAGGGGAAGTCAGCCTTGTTACCTTCTCAGATGATCTGCGGTCTGAAACCTCTCATAGTTATCTGGCTTCCGCAGAATGGAATAAAACCACCCTGGATACAGATTACAGGCTGACTCTTGAAGCTTTTTATATCCGCCTCCAAAACCCTTTTATTCTTGAGCGAATTTCAGAAACGATATTTGAAAAAAGGAATGGGGAAGGTGCAGATGTCTACGGTATGAACTTAGACGTTGTATATGCGCCAAACCAAGACTGGATCTTACAAATGGGAGGCACCCTGCAGAGGGCCAGGTATGATACTGCGGTGCAGTATAGCGATGATCCTGCCGTTTCTCTTGATAATGCACGGAACTTCTTTAAATCTCCAAACATCTACGGAAACTTCATTTTAACCTACGCGCCGGTAAAGAACTGGCAGAACAATTTTTCAGGTGTATATACCGGCAGCATGTATGTACCTCATCTTGCCGGTTATATTGAAAATGACCGTTTGGAAACAACTAAAGGTTTTACAGAAATCAATTTTAAAACAGCCTATATTTTTGACCTGTCCGGAAGTTTCCAGCTGGAACTGAATACCGGTATTCAGAACTTATTCGACCAATTCCAGAATGATTTTGACAAAGGGGTAGAACGGGATGCAAATTACGTTTATGGCCCCTCCAGGCCCAGGACTTTTTTCATTGGTTTGAAATTGGGCAACAAATTGCTTCGGTAAGAGTCTTCAGTGTCCTAGAAGCCTCGTTCTTTTTGGATCTGTTCGTAGGCTTCCTGAACTTTCCTGAATTTTTCTTCAGCCCCTTTGATATAGGCTTCATCCATATGTTGTATCCTATCGGGGTGGTATTTTTTGGCCATGGTGCGAAATGCCTTTTTCACATCAGCATCTGTAGCCGATTTTTCGATCTCAAGGATCTTGTACGCATTGTCTGTGGTTTTAAAGAACATGGCCATGATGCTCTCATAATCTTTGACACCTATCCTAAGATAGCCCGCAATCTCCCTTATCTTTTGTGCTTCTCCCTGGCTAACATGCCCATCTGCATTGGCAATGCTAAAAAGAAAATGAATGATCTGTAATCTGGCAGCATATTTTGTTCTGGGCACCAGGAATTCGGCTATTCTGGCTTCAGAAAGTTCCCTTTTCTTAGCTACCTCATTAAAGGTCCTGAAAATAGCATTTGCCCGTTCTTTTCCATAAGACTGTACAAAATACATACGCACATAATCCATCTCCTGCTGGCTGATCCTGCCATCAGATTTTATGACGATCGCCGAAAGGGATAACAGGTGAAGTTCAAAATCACCCGGGGTCACAGGCCCCTGTTTCTCTTCAGAAAAAACCTTGAAGCCTCCTCTGGAAGAAGAGGTAAGACTGTCAATAATGCTACCTAATATGAAGCCTAAAATTGCTCCCCGGAATCCATAGAACATAAAACCCAACAGGGCGGCAATCCATTTGATCATGCGAATAATTTTTCGGGGCAAAGATAACATTTAAAACCCTATTCACAGAATTGACCCCCTGTCAATAAGAACTTTAGCCTTAACCCTTTATGTCATAGAAATTTAGCCACCTTAACTTTATTTGGTATCTTTGCACCTTTACAGATCTATAAAAATTTAAATATATGTATCCACCAGAATTAGTAAAACCAATGCGCGAGGATTTGACCAGCATTGGCTTTCAAGAATTACATACAGAATCTCAGGTTGATGAAGCCATAGCTCAGAAAGGTACCACGCTTGTTGTGGTAAATTCTGTTTGTGGTTGTGCTGCCGCCAACGCTCGCCCTGCTGCCAGAATGTCTTTACAGAACACCAAAAGGCCCGATCACCTGGTAACGGTTTTCGCGGGAGTAGATAAAGAGGCTACAGAAAAAGCACGTGATTATATGGTGCCATTCCCTCCTTCTTCGCCTTCTATGGCTCTTTTTAAAGATGGAGAACTGGTTCATATGCTGGAGAGGCACCACATTGAAGGCCGTCCTGCAGAAATGATCGCAGAAAACCTTACTGAGGCTTACAACGAGTTTTGTTAAGACCTTAAAATTACTGAAAGGGCTGTGCCGGGAAATTTTCCTTGCACAGTTTTTTTTGCTCCTGCAGGCTTGACCTGCACTGAATAAAATTAGAAATTGCAGCCCAATTATGCTACTGTTTTCAGATGGAAAAAATTAAGAAGATCCTCTCCTACCCGTTATCTGTTATTTTCTATATTTTTTTCTTTCTCACCCTGCTGATCTTTCATCCCATTCAATGGGTAAGCCTGAAATTGGGAGGATATGAAGCGCATAAAAAAAGTGTGGATCTCTTTAATTTCTTTTTACTGAGGAGCCTGAATGTCCTGGGCACCCGCTATTCAATTGACAATAAATACAACTTGCCCACAGACCGTCCCTGTATCTTTGTGGCAAACCATCAGGGAATTTATGATATTCCCCCCCTCATATGGCACTTCAGGGAACATCATCCTAAATTTGTCAGCAAAAAGGAACTCGGCAAAGGAATTCCAAGCATTTCCTTTAACCTTAGACATGGTGGAAGTGTCTTAATTGACAGAAAAAATGGAAGGGAAGCCCTGGTGAAAATGTCAAAATTTGCTGACTATCTTAACCAGAACAACCGCTCTGCCGTTATCTTTCCTGAGGGAACCCGGAGCCGTACCGGTGCTCCAAAAAAATTCGCCGTTCAGGGGCTTCAACTTTTATTTAAAAAGATGCCGGAAGCGGTCATTGTTCCCGTTACCATCAATAATTCCTGGAAATTATTTAAATACGGTCATTTTCCTCTGGGTATAGGTACTCATATCATGTTCAAGATCCACGAACCAATTCCGGTAAAATCTGACGCTCCCGAAAACCTGGTGGCGCTAGTAGAGCGAACCATTACGGCCGACATTAAATGACCCGGTTTTTAAATTCACACTAAATGGAAAAGGAGCAAATCATATTAAAAACACGGTATTTTGTCCGGGAAACTCTACGCAATGCAGAAGGCGGCCATGATTGGTTCCATATTGAGAGGGTTTTAAAAAATGCCAGAGAAATAGCTGCAGGGGAAGAGGTTGATCATTTTGTTGTGGAACTCGGTGCCTTACTTCACGACATCGCCGACTATAAATTCCATAACGGGGATGAATCAAAAGGCCCAAAAATAGCCCGTGAATTCCTGCAGTCCCAGTTGGTTCCCGTGTCCATCATAAACCATGTTGAAAATATCATTAAATGGGTTTCCTTCAAAGGAGGAAATGAGGAACAGGAATTTTCCTCGATTGAACTGTCTGTAGTGCAGGATGCTGACAGGTTGGATGCACTGGGCGCAATAGGAATAGCGCGCACTTTCAACTATGGAGGCTACCGGGGAAGGGCGCTTTTTGATCCGCAGATCGAACCCAACCTCAACATGAGCAAGGAAGAGTATAAGAATTCTACCGCTCCCACCATAAACCATTTTTATGAAAAGCTATTCCTTCTAAAGGATCGCATGAATACCCCAACCGGCAGGAAATTAGCGGAAGAGCGACATAGCTTCATGAAACAATTTCTGCAAGAATTCTATCGCGAATGGGGCCATACCCCCGACTGGGAAACACCTTAAAAAAGCTTCATTTGACCGTCTTTGTATTGTTCATGCAAAGAACAATTGAGCATGGGTCTTTCATTTCCCGGTAAATATCTTTTCCGCGCGATCGCGAACTGCTGTGCTACCTGATCTGCAATTTTACCATCACCTTTCATTCTTGTTCCAAAACGGCTGTCATTGAGATTTCCATTGTGGCATTCAGCGATCTGGTGCAAAACCTTCTCTGCCCTGTCGGGCATAGTTTTTCTGATCCAGGTTGAAAAAACCTCGCCAATGGCCCCATTAAGTCGCACCACGGTATAACCAACCCCGCAGGCGCCCCTTTCGGCAACCGCTTTCACAAGTGGCAGGATCTCATGGCTGTTAATCGAAGGAATGATAGGTGCCATCATAACGTTTACAGGAATCCCCTTCTCATGAAGTTTTTCAACGGTTTCCAAACGTTTCTTGATACTGGCAGTACGCGGTTCCAGTAACTGTCTGATCTTTTCTTCCAGGGTGGTGATGGAAAGGTTTACCCTTACAAGGTTGTCTTTTGCCAGTTCTTCCAATAGATCAAGATCTCTCTGGATAAGGGCATTTTTAGTGATGATGCCTACCGGATGTTTGTATTTCAGGAACACCTGGAGCAATTGCCGGGTGATCTCCAGTTTTCTCTCAACAGGTTGATAACAATCTGTATTTCCGGAGAGAATGATTGGGGCGGCTTTCCAGGTCTTACTGCGCAGTTTTTTCTCTAAAAGCTCCACAGAATTTCTTTTAACCAGGATCTTTTGTTCAAAATCTAGGCCTGCTCCATATCCCCAGTATTCGTGAGAATTCCGGGCATAACAGTATACACAGCCATGTTCACACCCCTGGTAAGGATTAAGGGAATATTCCATCCCTACATCGGGGCTGCTGACCTTGTTAACTATGGTCTTCGGGAAAGTATCAATAAAGGAAGTCCTGGGATCTGTAGCCTCTTCTCCTTCTGCTGCGCAATAATTCAGAAAATCATCACGCATCTCATACGAATGCAATGAGAATTTATTGGCGACCTGATGTTGTGCTCCTCTTCCTTTAATAATTTCGTTCCTCTCCATGGGGAACAAATATAGGAATTATTCCATTAATTTGGAATAATTCCTTAACCTGATTTATTTCCCGGGAAAATCTGCTTTACGTTTGGCCAGGAATGCTGAAGTTCCTTCTTTAAAATCTTCGGTTCCAAAGGCGTTCCCAAATTCTTCGATCTCCACCTCAAAACCATTCACCTCTTTGTCAAAGGCAGCATTAACAGCTCTTATCGCTGCTGAAATGGCCACAGTTGAGTTATTCATGATCCTGGAAGCGATCTTCTCTGCCATGGGAAGCAGCTCCTCTAAGGTGGTCACATGGTTGACCAGGTTATATTCCAGCGCCTGCCTTGCATCTATCATTCCTGCAGTCATGATCATTTCCATGGCACGACCTTTACCCACCAGTTGTGGCAATCTTTGAGTACCGCCATATCCTGGGATCACTCCCAGGGAAACCTCAGGTAATCCCATTTTAGCGTTCTCACTGGCAATCCTGAAATGAGCCGCCATGGCCAGCTCAAGTCCACCACCAAGCGCGAACCCGTTGACAGCAGCGATCACGGGTTTGGACATATTCTCTACAAAATCAAAGAGTTTTTTCTGTCCTTCTGCTGCAAGACGTTGACCTTCCTGAGTTGAAAAATCTGCAAATTCACTAATATCTGCTCCCGCTACAAAGGCCTTTTCACCAATTCCGGTAAGAATAATGACCTTTACCTCCCGGTCTTCTTCTGCTGCACTGAAGGCATCATGAAGCTCCCCGATAGTGGCTTTGTTCAAGGCGTTCAGTTTGGTAGGCCTGTTTATGGTAATATAGGCTATGCCCTCATTGTTCTCCAGTAAGATATTTTCAAATTCCATGTTGATTTATTTTGGTAAACATACTTTAAAGATAGTTCCTTTATTTAATTTGGAGCTAAAGCTGATACTGCCCCCGCAACTTTCAACCAGGTTCTTGACCATGGCAAGCCCAAGGCCCATTCCACTCGATTTGGTGGTAAACTTAGGCTCAAATATTTTTTCTTTATTCTCTTCAGAAATTCCCAGCCCATTATCTGAAACCGTGAGACAGGCAAAATCTGCTTCCTCGGTCACGGCAACAAGGATTGCCGGGTTCCCTACAGCTTCGGTAGCCTGAATAGCATTTTTGACCAGGTTAGTCACCACACGTATTAATTGGGTTCTATCGAATTTTGCCAGGATCTCCTCCTTTTCCGCAGAGAAAATAATATAATCTTCATTGAATATATCAAGGGCCAGCTTTACGATCTTGGGAACATTTAAGGTCTCATTCTGCTGTGCCGGCATTTTCGCAAAATTCGAAAAAGCCGAGGCTATGGAACTCATGGTATCTATCTGGTTGATCAAAGTTTGACTGAATTCCTCTACTTTTTGAGGCATTTCTGGATCATAGGGATCAAATTTTCTTTGGAAATTCTGAACGCTCAGGCGCATAGGCGTAAGAGGGTTCTTGATCTCATGCGCAACCTGTTTGGCCATTTCCCGCCAGGCCTGTTCCCGTTCACTGGTGGCCAGTTTTACCGCACTTTCCTCCAGCTCGTCGATCATACTGTTATAAGCGTTCACCAGGGTAAAGATCTCTTCACTTACGTTCTCGATCTCAATCTTCTTATTTCTTTTATCCAAACGGGTCTGGTTTATCTTATCTGAGATCGTCTTTAGGCTCCTTGTGATATATTTAGAGAGAAAATAAGCCAGACCAATGGCGATCATCAGCATGAAGAGATAGACCTCAAGCAGCCTTATCAGGAAATTCTCCAGATCTCTCGTAATGAAATAATCATCTTCCAGATAAGGCAGATTAAGGATAGCCAGGGGCTTGAATTTGTTATCGGAAATATAGGTGTAGGAAGACTGGAATCTCTTCTCGTTTTTTACGGTATGCCTTACCACACGTTTTTTTGAGGAACTGCTTAATTTATCTGTGATCTCTGTATCAAGCTGAAAGTCTGTAGTGTCCCTGAAAAAGGACTGATTGGATTTCAGGATAAGTTCACCGTCAAGACTGTAAACGTTAATAGGCATATTATGCACCTGGGCGATCTCGTGGATCTTCCCCCTTTCCTTCAGAATGAGGATCACGTTTTCTTCCTTCACCTCATAGGTGGTACTTTCAATAACGAATTTAATGTGCTCCCTTATGGCTTCTTCCTTACGTTCCAGCCGGTCCCTATGATATTCCTTCGCCTCTTCTTTATACTGGTAAATGGTAATTCCCCCAATCAGAATCGAAGCGAGCAACACCAATAGGATCATGGAGAGGAAGATTCGCGTACGTAAGGAGAATTTTAAAAGCCTCATTGAATTTTGTTACTCATTATTGATAAACAATTATCAAACCATTTTCAAAGTTCACCGTTCCTGGTGCGTAACCTTTTATACAGCTTTATTCCAAGCATTAATATTACCGCCAAAAGGAAAATGCCTATTACCCCATAGATCCAGTTCACCGCATCTCTGACAATAACAAGAAAGACCACGGCAAAAAGTATAAGGGTAGACCCTTCATTCCACATCCTCATTTGGTTAGAGGTCCATTTAACCACGTTATTCTGAAGTTCTTTAAAAATGAGGTGCGACTTCCAGTGGTACAGGTAAAGAAGCACCACAAAACCAAGTTTTATAAGCATCCAGTCCATTTTAAGCCAGGAAGGGAAAAGGTAGAGCAGCCAAAAAGCAAATAGGCTCGCCAGAATTGCAGAAGGCCAGGTAATAATATACCACAACCTTTGAGTCATTATCTTGAACTGGGCAATTAAAATGGATCTCTCGGGTTCTGCTTTTTCGTTAGCCTCGATATGGTAAATAAAAAGCCTGGGAATGTAAAAAAGGCCGGCAAACCAGGTGATCACGAAAATAAGATGTAAAGCTTTGATGTAGCTGTAATATTCCACCTCTCAGGTTTTATTCAATACTGTTTTTTAGCTCTTCCTCAACAAATGTAACTTTTCTAAAATGGTTTCTTCGGAAAGTTCCTGTCTAAAACCACCTCCTTTTTAATCATTTTTTAAGCCGTAACAGGTTGCATGGCCCATTCATCGATCCATCTCGCCAGAACCTTAACCCATTCATCACGATCATTCAGACAGGGAACCACCGTAAATTCCTTTCCTCCCACCTCTTCAAAGATCTCCTTCCCTTCCATGGCGATCTCTTCAAGGGTCTCAAGACAATCTGATACAAAGGCCGGGGTCACGATCGCCAGTTTCCTGGTCCCTTCAAGACCCAATCTTTCAATGGTCCTGTCTGTATAAGGTTTCAACCATGGATCAAATCCCAGTCTCGATTGAAAGGATACCGAATATTTGTCTTTTTCGAGTCCCAGGGTTTCTGCTACCAATCTTGTAGACTCATAACACTGGTGCCTGTAGCAGAATTGATGAGCTGCTGAAGGTGTCTGGCAACAAGTATCATTGATCTTACAGTGGGATTTGGTAATATCACTTTTCCTGATGTGCCTTTCCGGAACTCCGTGATAGGAGAAAAGCAGATGTTCAAATTCAACATCTTTCAGGCTTTCTGAAATACTGTTGGAAAGGACACGAATATAATCGGCGTGATTGTAAAAGGCAGGAACTGAAGTGAATTGCATTTCCGGAAAATGTTTTTTCCGAAGTTCTTCTGCCAGTACCAGAATAGTTTCCGTAGTGGCCATGGCAAACTGAGGGTACAGCGGGAAAACCAATACCTCATCCACCCCTTTGTCGTGCAGTTCCTGTAAACCGCTCAAAATATTCGGTTTTCCATAACGCATGGCCAAAGCGATTGGAACAGAGGTGAGGGCATCAACTTTTTCCTGTAATCTTTCTGAAAGCACAATTAATGGAGATCCTTCCTCCCACCAGATCTTTTCGTAAGCCTCTGCAGACTTTTTGGGGCGGGTGTTAAGGATGATCCCTCTAACCAAAAGGGTTCGTGCCCAGTAAGGAACATCGATCACCCGTTCATCCATCAGGAATTCATCCAGATATTTTTTAACATCTTTTGGATCTGTACTGTCCGGTGATCCAAGATTGACCAGCAAAACACCTTTACTCATAGCCCGTAATTTGTTTCCAAAAATACAATTAATAAATAGTGACAAAAAAGGTTTCCGGAGATTATAGTCTTATAACCCCATTGCTTTGATTTATCTAACCCGAGTCTGAGGTAAGCGACATCAGGTATTTCTTTGGAGTGGTCCCGAATTTCTTTTTAAAGGCGGCAATAAAGTGGCTCGAAGTACTGTAGCCAACCTTTAAGCCCACCTCGTTTACATTATATTCCCCGGTGTCCAGCAATTTCCTGGCATATTCCATTTTATAGTCGAATAAAAAACTATAGACTGAGTCCCCATAGATTTGTTTAAATCCTTCTTTTAATTTTTTAAGACTAAGACCAATTTGGTTGGAAAGCTCCTGTAGCGAAGGAGGTTCGGCCATATTGGCGATAATGATATCCTTTGCTTTCCTTATTTTAAGAACATTCTCTTCATCACTCAGGAACGGGCACTGCTCAACATCAGGATCTTCAGAACGGTTAAAGTAGAGACTAAGCAACTCGTAGGCTTTGGCTTTATAGTAAAGGTTTTTAATAGTGGGAACAATATTGTAATTCGCCACCTGGTTCAATACGATGACCATTCCCGGTGACAGCGGAACTTCCTTGTAATACTGTTTATCCCGGTTTTCCAGCTGCAGGAAACTAATGTAACCTGCTTCTTCCGAAAATAGTGAATGGAATTTCTTAATAGAGATTACAATGGAGATCAACCAACTGTTGGGCTGAAGTTCCATATCTATGGGTAGGTCTCTTTTAGGATTGTAAAGCAGAAGTGAATTCTCTTCGGAAAGAGGGATCTTATAACTTCCGTTATTAAAGAAAAACCTGCTTTCCCCTTTACCTGAAAAATGGAATTGAATGAACTTGCTATTGATATTGCGAAGCACCTTTACCGGCTGCTTCTGCTCATTCTGGAACTTCAAAAGATAGAACCCTTCTTCAAGTTTTGTCTTTTCAAAAATCCCTCCAGCGATATTTTTTTCCATGTTCTCCATCCTGACCTGAATCATATTATTAGGGACAGTTTTGACCTAATTTCCGGTACATGCCCTTTACATAGGTAAAATTACTGAAAAATATGATCAATGTCAGTTTTTACCCTAAAATCACGTGAAGCGATAAAAATAGTACTTTTAGCGTTGTTTTTTGGTTTAGTCTTGTCTTAATTTTGCTGTTTGAATTCCTAATCAGGTACATGGAAGATTATAATATTTCGAGAGGAAAACATTTTTACACCATTGGTTTAAGCTACAAGAAAGCCGATGCGGAAATAAGAGGCCACTTTAGCCTGGATGATCAGGGCAAAAAGAACCTGTTACTACAGGCCAAAGAGGAAGGCATTGATGGATTAATCGTGACCTCAACCTGCAACAGGACCGAAATCTACGGTTTTGCCCAGCACCCTTTTCAATTGATAAAGCTACTTTGCGAACATACACATGGTACTGTAGAAGAATTTGAAAAGGTTGCCTATGTATACAAAAACAAGGAGGCCATTTCCCATATGTTTAGGGTGGGGACCGGTCTTGACAGCCAGATCCTGGGGGATTTCGAGATCATTAGCCAGCTAAAGACGGCTTTTATACAGTCCCGCGATGCAGGAGTTGCCAATCCTTTCTTTGAACGTCTTATCAATGCGGTGATACAAGCAAGCAAAAGGATAAAGAACGAAACCCAGATCTCATCGGGGGCTACTTCGGTGAGTTTTGCTTCTGTACAATATATTCTTCAGAATTATGAGAATCCCGCAGAGAAGAATATTTTACTCTTCGGAACAGGAAAAATAGGAAGGAACACTTGTGAGAACCTGGTGAAGCATACCGGCAACCATAAGATCACTTTGATCAACCGCACCAAGAACAAAGCCGAAAAGATCGCCGGCAAATTTGACCTCACCGTTAAGGACTATGCAGACCTGCAGGCAGAGATAAGGCAGGCAGATATCCTTATTGTGGCTACAGGAGCTCAGAATCCCACTATCACCCGGGAACTTATCTACAACAAAAAAGAATTGTTGATCCTGGATCTTTCTATTCCGAAGAACGTGGCAGATGATGTGCAGGAGCTTTCAGGAGTGAAATTGATCCACCTGGACCATTTGTCGCAAATGACAGATGAAACCCTGGAGCGCAGAAAGGAATCTATTCCGCAGGCGAAAACCATTATTTCAGAAATAGAATCAGAGTTCATTTCCTGGCTGGAGACCAGAAAATTTGCCCCAACGATCAAGGCCCTGAAGAAAAAATTCAAGGATATGAAAGATGCTGAGATAGATTTTCAGCGTAGAAAAATATCTGATTTCAATGACCAGCAGGCAGAGATCATAAGCGACAGGATCATTCAGAAAATAATGAATCATTTTGCCAATCATCTAAAAGGGGATTCCAATACTACCGATGAAAGTCTGGAGCTTATCCAGAGAATGTTTCAACTGGAAGACCCGGTAAGAAAATGAAAAAAACGATCCGAATAGGAACACGTGACAGTGAACTTGCCATGTGGCAGGCTAACACCGTAAAGCAGGCCCTCGAAAAATTAGGATATCAAACCGAACTTGTTCCCGTCAAATCTCAGGGAGATCTGGTCTTAGACA
Organism: Salinimicrobium flavum; assembly: GCF_042684505.1. Classification (NCBI taxonomy): domain Bacteria; kingdom Pseudomonadati; phylum Bacteroidota; class Flavobacteriia; order Flavobacteriales; family Flavobacteriaceae; genus Salinimicrobium; species Salinimicrobium flavum. The sequence continues at coordinate 579,302 of NZ_JBHULT010000006.1, read as the reverse complement.
AACCTTTATATGAATTCGGGATCACCGGGATCTTTACCAAGACCCTGGATGTGGCGATGTTGACCAACACGATCGATATTGCCGTGCATTCCATGAAAGATGTCCCTACTGCCCTTCCCAAAGGGATCGTGGAAGCTGCGGTACTTAAAAGGGCACATACACAGGATATTTTAGTTCACAAAGGAACCGATTTTCTTAACACTGAAGGAATAATCGCTACGGGAAGTCTTAGGAGAAAAGCTCAGTGGCTGCACAAATACCCCAATCACGAAGTGGTAGACCTCCGCGGAAATGTGAATACCCGCATGCAGAAACTGGAAGACAATGAATGGAACGGAGCCATTTTTGCTGCTGCCGGACTTGAAAGAATAAACCTCAAACCTGAATCATATTCAGATTTAAAATGGATGATTCCGGCCCCCGCGCAGGGAGCAATGCTGGTAGTGGCAAAGGAAGAGGATGAATTTTGCCGCAAGGCACTTTCTGCCCTAAACCATGAAGAATCTGAGATCTGCGTCCATATAGAACGGGAATTTTTACGTACTCTTGAGGGAGGCTGTACTGCCCCTATTGGTGCTCTTGCCGTGATTGAAGGAGACAACATTCATTTTAAAGGTGCCCTTTTCAGCCTTGACGGAAGCAAAAAGATAGGAACTGAAAAAACGATCCCGGTTACAGAAAATGAAGGTTTTGGAAAAGCCTGTGCTGAGGAAGTTCTTGCAGCAGGTGGTGCCGAATTGATGAAAGAGATCAAAAAGCTCATTAACACCAAAGGCTAAAAAATATTATCCGTTCCCCTTACCAAATTAACATTTTGAAAAATAAAACCAATCCGGAAGTAAAACCTTCGCCAGCAACGCATGTTGCAGGAACTAAAAGCCTTCTTTCTACCAAAACACTTACACCCGCTCAAAAGGAGTTGATTCTTAATGCAGGAATTGGACTGGTAGAAAAGGAATTCATTTCTATAGTTTCCCTCAATTTTCAGTTAAACAGCATTCCTGAAAATATAATTTTTACCAGTAAAAATGCGGTAAAGGCAATACTTGATCATCCCGCTGTTTCCCAGTTAAGGACCAGAAATGTATTTTGCGTGGGTGAAAAAACCGCAGCTCTTCTTAAAGAGAATGATTTCACAGTAGTGAAAGCTGCTGACTATGGAAATATCCTGGCAGATGCTATTGTAAAAAACTACCAGAAGGAGGATTTCCTGTTTTTTTGCGGAAAGAATAGACATCCTGCACTTCCCGATACATTAAAGGCGAACGGAGTAAGACTTATCGAGATCGAAGTTTACGATACTCTCCTGGAGCCGAAAAAAATAGATCGTATCTTTGATGGAGTGCTTTTTTTTAGCCCCAGTGCAGTGCAAAGCTTTTATTCGGAAAATACTGCCGAAGAAAGTATTGCTTTCTGTATAGGAAAAACAACCGCTTCTGAAGCTGAAAAATACACCGGGAATATCGTGGTTGCCAACAAACCAACCACTGAGAACCTGATCGTACAGGCGGTAAAGAAATTTAAGTAAAAACAACTACTGACCTGCAAGGTTTCCAAAACCTTGTAGGTTTTTTGAAGTAGATTCCATGAAGACCTACAAGGTCAAAAAAAGACCTTGCAGGTCTGTTGAAGAAAAAAATGAAACTAGAAACATTAGAAAAAGATTGTTATTACCACATCTATAACAGAGGGATTAATAGATCGAACATCTTTTCTAATGCACAAAACAGGGAATACTTCCTTAAACAGTACAGAAAATATTTATCAGGTAAAGTATCAACTTTTGCTTATTGTCTTCTCCAAAACCACTTTCATTTTGTGGTAAGGGTTGAAGGGGAATCAAAAGAGGTTACCCAAAGCTTTTCAAATTTCTTTAATTCCTATGCAAAAGCCTTTAATAAGGCTGAAGACAGAAGCGGCAGTTTATTCGAAAAGCGTTTCAGAAAAATAAAAGTAGATAGCGAGAAGTACCTCAAACAACTAATTATCTACGTAAATTTAAATCCTCAAATCCACTTTGGGGAAGATTTTAAAAACTATTCTTATTCATCCTATAAGGAAGTAATGAATGGTTCTTTTAGCATTTTGAAGACAGAAGAAATTCTTAATATTTTTGGAGATAAAGTGAATTTCCAGGAAGTTCATGACATCCGCAGACTTTCTTAGTCTGAAATATTAACTTTAGAATAATAATATATTTATGATAAAAAACGATCTGTTTCTTAGAGCTTTAAAAGGTGAGACCGTAGAACGTCCGCCGGTGTGGATGATGAGACAGGCAGGAAGGTACCTGCCCGATTTCATCAAGCTAAAGGAAAAATATGATTTTTTCACCCGGTGCCGTACCCCTGAACTGGCCACAGAGATCACCGTTATGCCAATACACCAGATTGGTACAGATGCAGCGATACTTTTCAGTGATATTCTTGTAGTGCCTCAAGCGATGAATATTGAGGTGGAGATGAGACCTGGGGTAGGTCCCTGGCTTCCCAATCCCATTAGGACTATGGAAGATGTTCACAAGGTGATCGTGCCAGATGTTCATGAAACTCTTGGTTACGTCATGGAGGCGATCAAAATGACCAAGAAAGAACTAAATGATGAAGTACCTCTTATAGGTTTTGCCGGCTCCCCTTGGACCATACTTTGTTATGCGGTACAAGGGCAGGGATCCAAGAATTTTGATATTGCAAAGAAATTTTGTTTTACCAATCCCCAGGCGGCCCATACTCTGCTTCAAAAAATAACCGATACCACGATAAGTTATCTTAAGGCAAAGGTGGAAGCCGGAGTTGACGCCGTGCAGATCTTTGATTCCTGGGGCGGGATGCTTTCCCCCACAGATTACGAAGAATTCTCATGGAAATATATCCAGCAGATCATAGATGCCCTCAAAGGCGATACCCATGTGATTGCCTTTGGAAAAGGATGCTGGTTCGCGCTTGACAAGATGGCGGTTTCAGGAGCGGCTGCATTGGGTGTAGACTGGACTTGTTCCCCGAAAATGGCAAGAAAGCTAAGCGGAGGAGAGATCACCCTACAGGGCAACTTTGACCCCAGCAGACTCTATTCGCCACCTTCCGAAATTAGGACTATGGTACATACTATGATCAATGAATTCGGCAAAGACAAATATATCGTTAACCTTGGGCATGGTATCCTGCCAGACATTCCTGTTGAAAATGCTAAAGCCTTCGTAGAAGCGGTTAAAGAATATAAAGCAAATTAAAGTGGTATTAGGTAGAAGAATAGCGAGCCTTAATCCCAGGGAACTCGTGGTTCTTTCGGGTGTCTTTTTAAGGTATCCTTTATACCTCCTTCCCACTTATAAAGCTACCCGGAAAACAGTAGCTATGTGCGATCATCTTTATAAAGATTTGCACCATGAAGACAACAGGACCAACGCATTTCGTCACGCGCTGTGGAACTATTTGATCTGTCAATACTGTTTACCGGTTTCCAAATCCCCTGAAAAAACCATGAGCTGGAGCAAAAAGATAACCGATCTTCATGAGCGGCTCTCGCCAAATGACGAACTTGCAAAAAACATGGATATCCACAATAACAGGATAGGAAGAGAACTGTTTTATAATTCCTTCGGAAAAAAATTGGAGATCATACCGGTTCTACAACATATGACAGCGGAAGCAGTAAAAGTTCAGAGTCTGGCAGAAATTGAAGAAGTGAAGGAAAAATTAATTTTTATCGACAAACTCGAAACGCCATTATGAAATCAAAGTTTTACAGCTACATCGAGCAACTGCAGGATAGCATAACCGGTGCCCTGGAAGAAATTGATGGCAAAGCCAAATTTCGGGAGGATCTCTGGAACCGGAAAGAAGGTGGCGGTGGTCGTACCCGGGTGATTGAGAACGGGGCCGTCTTTGAAAAGGGCGGTGTGAATATCTCAAAAGTCCACGGACCTTTAGCGCCGGCAATGCAAGTGCATTTTGGCGTAGGGGACGTTGATTTTTTCGCCTGCGGAATTAGTCTGGTATTACATCCTAAAAATCCAATGGTTCCCACCGTACATGCCAACTGGCGCTATTTCGAGATGTATGACAAACAAGGGTCTGTTGTAGACAGTTGGTTTGGAGGAGGACAGGATCTTACCCCCTATTATCTTTTTGAAGAGGATGCAAAGCATTTTCATCAGGTTTGTAAAGCGGCCTGTGACAGGCATGATCCACAATTCTATCCGGATTTTAAGAAGAAATGCGATGAATATTTTTATAATTCTCACCGGAATGAAGCACGCGGCATAGGAGGATTGTTCTTTGATTACCTGAAACCTTCCGAAGAAAAAAGTGCAGAAGAATGGTATAACTTTGTAACCGATGTGGGAAATAGCTTTTTAGAGGCTTATGCTCCCATTGTTCAGCGAAGAATGAACCTGTCTTATGACGATCATCAGAGAGAGTGGCAGGAGATACGCCGCGGCAGGTATGTAGAATTCAATTTGGTACATGACAAAGGCACCCTTTTCGGGCTAAAGACCAATGGCCGTATTGAAAGTATATTGATGAGCCTTCCGCCACATGTACAATGGGTGTATGACCATCTTCCGGAAAAAGGAACCGAGGAAGAAAGATTATTGCAGGTCTTAAAAGATCCCAGGGAGTGGGTTTAGGTCCAGTGGTCAGAAAAATATAAAAATTAATATTCTTGAATTTTGAACTTTGAATTATGCTAATACGAAACCGAAGATTAAGAACCACTGAAGCCTTAAGGAGCATTGTGCGCGAAAACTCCCTCACTCCCGATGATTTTATCGTTCCTCTCTTTGTAGTGGAAGGTACCAATGTGAAGGAAGAGATCGCCTCTATGCCCAACTATTATCGCTACAGCCTTGACCTTTTAAAACATGAGGTAAAGGAACTTTGGGACCTGGGACTTAAATCTGTACTTGTTTTCGTGAAAGTACCCGATGAGTTGAAAGACAACAAAGGTACTGAAGCATTAAACCCAAACGGACTTATGCAACGCGCCGTTAAGACCATCAAGGATTCTGTACCGGGGATGCTGGTGATGACAGATGTTGCTCTAGATCCTTATTCCTCCTACGGGCATGACGGGATCGTGGAAAAAGGAGAGATCGTGAACGATGCCACTACAGAAGTGTTGGCAAAAATGTCACTTTCCCATGTTAAGGCCGGAGCAGATTTTGTGGCCCCCAGCGATATGATGGATGGAAGGATAAAATGCATACGCGAACTATTGGAAAGAGAGAATTATGTCAACGCGGGTATTATGAGCTATAGCGCAAAATACGCTTCGGCTTTTTATGGTCCTTTCAGGGATGCACTGGATTCTGCACCGGGTTTTGGGGACAAGAAGACTTACCAGATGGATCCTTCCAACCGCAAAGAAGCGCTCAGGGAAACACTGATGGACATTGAAGAGGGAGCAGATATCGTTATGGTGAAACCCGGTTTATGTTACCTTGACATTGTGAGAGACATTCGGGAGGCTGTACAAGTACCCGTGGCGGTTTACCAGGTGAGTGGTGAATATTCCATGCTCAAGGCAGCTTCAGAAAAAGGATGGCTTGACCATGATGCCGTGATGTTGGAGCAGCTCACGGCCATTAAAAGAGCCGGGGCGAATGTGATCGCCAGTTACTTTGCCAAAGACGCCGTTAAATTATTATAGGGCAGCAGCAGGAAACCTTTTTCTTCGTAATTTTAGAGGGTGAAAAAAGCTTCCCATATCCCGGGTAAAATGTTGATTCTCCTGCTCATATTCCTGAGTTTAGGTGGGGAGTTCTCTTATGGCTTTACTTCAGAAGAATTCCGTTCTGATGATCCGTTTTCCGAAACGAATTTCGCAATTCCCGTGGGTCCAACCTGGGCTATCATGGAGAATCCTTTCCAAAAGATCTCAGATCCTTCTGAAAATTATTTCTCCGGAAGCTTTTCTTCAGTTTCTGACAGCATTGTGTCTGAAAGTATCCCGAAGAATACAACATCTGCGTACTTCTTCCGAAGAGACTTAAGATCAGAATTAACCGCATACATCTTTCCCACTCATTTTTTTACCTGATAGAACACCCGGTTGTCTTCTAAGCAACTATTTTCAGGATCAATTTAAAAAATACATAAACAAATAATTAAAGAAAATGGATACAGGATCCACCCTTTTGGGTATTGGGTTATTACTGTTGTTTATAACTCCTATTGGTTACCTCATATATAACCAGTCCATGCAGGAAAAAAAGACTGCCAAACAAATGAGAATAACCGCGGCCAATGTTGGCATGAATCTTTCACAGCTTGATCTTCTCCCCTTACTCGCTCTGGGATTGGATAAAACTGCGGAAAAACTCCTGGTTTTAACCCCGGAAAACAAAAAGACCCACCTAATTGACTTACATAAAGTCACCTCGGCAGAAGTGGTTAAAAAGTACCATCTTAATCATACCACCACCCTGCTTGATGATGTGGAGGAGATCTCTCTTACCCTGAAGAATGGAAAAGAGCCTTATGAAAAAGTGATCTTCTACAGGGAAGGAAAAAACGCCGTAACCGAAAAGGAGAAACTACTTCAGACAGCCATAAAATGGCAGAAGATAGTTTCGGCGAAATAAGCGTCCCTCATTTTTTTCTAAAACAGGAGTCTCACTCCTGTTTTTATTTATACATCTTTGTTAATTAATTTCAATTTCGTTGTGGCGGTTCTATCTCGAAATTCGCCGGCGGGGTAGCTCCAAGCAGGTGCTCCACGAAATAATCCCAGCGGCGGCGCATCATATAGTAAGAATCCTCTCCAAAACCATGACGGGCGTTGGGAAAAATAATAAGATCGAAATCTTTATTGGCTTTTATGAGCGCGTCAACAACCAAATAAGTATTATAGGGAGGCACATTATCATCGAGTCCGCCGTGGGCGAGCAATAGTTTTCCTTTCAGGTTTTCTGCGTATACCTGATTCGCCTGCTCGTTATAATTATCAACTCCATCTGCGCCCATCGTCATTAAACCAATATATCTTTCTCCCCAGTCATCTTCATAATTTCGGTTATCATGATTACCCGATTCTGCAATTCCTACGGAATAGAAATCCCCATGCCTGAACATCGCTGCGGCGGCTGCATAACCACCACCGGAATGACCCCAGATCCCTACTTTTTCAGCATCTATAAAAGGATGTTCTTCAGCAAGTTGCCGAATTCCGGCCTTTTGATCCTCCAGGGTATTACCTGAAATATCTCCGTAACAGGCATCATGGAATGCCTTGGAACGGCCTGGATTACAGGAGCCATCTATAAGAATAACTACAAAACCCAGTTCGGCTAAAGCCTGATGATCGCTTCGGGCCGCTGAAAAGTTCCGGCTTCCAACACTTCCCCCTTGCGGACCGGGATAGACGTAATTCACCACCGGATATTTTTTATTCTCATCCAGATGGGTAGGGGTAAACATCAAGCCTTGAAGATCCCATTGACCATCTGCAGATTTTACAGTAATTGGTTCCGGAGCTTTCCAACCCGAAGCCTCGAGACGGGAAATATCAGCCTTTTCCAACACCGCAATCTCTTTTCCATTCCTGTTGCGCAGCACGGCCACAGGAGGGGTATTAGGGGTGGAATAATTATCTACGAAAAATTGATGATCGGGAGAAAAAGAGATACGATGATTGGCATTTTCCGGAGTTAAGACTTTCAGGTTCTTTCCGCTGAAATCCACTTTGTACAAATGTGAAAAATATGGATCTCTACTCTTCTCCATTCCGTTTGCCTCGAAATATAAGGTGCGGTTCTTTTCATCCACATGCACCAGCTGGGTCACTACAAAATTACCCTTCGTGATCTGATGTTTCAGGTCTCCGGTTTTTAGATCATAAAGGTAAAGATGGCCCCAGCCATCCCTTTCAGAATACCAGATAATCTCATTGCTCTTTGGCAGATACTTCCAGTTGATACTCCCCTGCCCGGATTCATATTGGGTCTCCACTACTTCCTCAAAAATCTCCCGTACTTCCCCGGTTTTAGCATCGGCAATACGCAGTTTCGCCTCCTTATGGTCTCTTGAGGTGGAAACAAAAGCCAATTGTGTGGCATCTTCATTCCAGTAATTATCATCAAATGCGCCCGAACATGATATATCATCACAAAGGGTTCCGCGACGCGGGTCTGCCTTCACCTGTAAGGGGATCACCTTTGGCTCCTCAACCTCTATAATTACACGGTGAATTTTGATGACTTCCTCATCTTGGGGAAGCGGATATTTCCATGCCTGGAGCTTTGGTGCTCCCACTGTGGTTTCCACCAGGTACATATCACTTACATGTCGCTGGTCTTGCCTGTAGGTGGCGATCTTCTTTGAATCTGGTGACCAGAGAAGAATAGGTTTATCACTTTTTCTCCATCCGGCATTATCTGTAGCATATCCAAAATTCTCCTCCCCGTCTGTAGTTAGCTGAGTTTCTTCGTTGGTTTCAAGATCTCTCATCCAAAGGTTCCAGTCACGAATGAAAGCTACCTTCTTTCGGTCAGGTGAGACCACTTCAGACCCTTTAACATCAGCTTTACTTTCTGAAGGAATTCCCTCCAGAAGCTCATTTTTTGAAGATGCCGTTCTCTTTTTTCCTGTTTTTGGGTCCACCAGTACATATTCAGTTCCTTCTGCAGTTGACACCTGGTACCAGAAGCGCCCGTCTTTCAGCCAGGTAGGTCTCACATTAGCTCTTTCTATTAAGGGATTCGTATTGAACCTGAGGAATTTCACGGCCTGTTCATAATCTTCGGCAGTGACTTCCTTTCGGGTATCCTGCGCCTGTACTGAATGGAATATCAGCACGATCATTAAAATGGATAAAAAAGATTTTTTCATATGAAGATGATTAAACAGTTATAAATTCGAAAGAAAAATCCGGTAAAGAATTTAGCCCAAGATAAACATTTCCTTTTTCTTTGGATCAAGGGCACATATGAATTGGAGCTGAGAAATAACCGTAATTTTCCGGCTTTCAGCGCAAGCTTTCTTATTTTTGAAGGAAAACCACAAAACACCGCTCATGCTCTGCATAAAACACCATTCCACCGACCCTTATTTCAACATAGCCACAGATGAATATATATTCAAACACATTAAGGAAGATTGTTTCATGCTTTGGCGTAATGACAATGCGATAATTGTTGGAAAACATCAAAACACCCTGGCCGAGATCAACCATGAATATGTCAAAGAGCGCGGGATCAAAGTGGTGCGACGTCTCTCTGGTGGTGGAGCGGTCTATCATGACCTGGGCAACCTCAACTTTTCGTTTACCCGTACCGGGGACAGCTATGAAATGATCGATTTCCAGAGATATACCAAACCAATTATTGAAGTTTTAAAAGAACTGGGGGTGAACGCAAAATTTGAGGGCCGGAATGATCTAACCATAGAAGGAAAGAAATTTTCGGGTAATGCAGAGCACGTCTTCAAAAACAAAGTCCTGCATCACGGAACCCTGCTGTTTTCTTCAGAAATGACAGATATAAGTGGCGCTTTGAAGGTAAATCCACTCAAGTATAAAGACCGCGGCGTTCGTTCTGTTCCCAACCGGGTCACCAACATTAGTGACCATCTACCGGTAAAGATAAGCCTGGATGAATTTACCGATAAAATAATGCAGTATATTATTAACCAGTTTAAGGACGCCCGTCTGTATGAGTTCACTGAAGATGACCTCAACAAAATACAGGAGATAAGGGATGAAAAATACAGCACCTGGGAATGGAATTTTGGCTACTCCCCCGAATATAATTTTAAGCAGGGAGCCCGTACCGAGGGTGGCACCATCGAAATGAACATGAATGTGGTTCACGGAATCATAAAGGACGTAAAGATTACGGGAGATTTCTTTCATATAAGGGACATTCATCCCATAGAAAAGGCCCTGGAGAATACCAAACACGAGGAAGAAGAAATAAGGGCAAAACTCGAACCCTTTAACTTAAAAGAATACTTCAACAAGATCTCTGAAGATGACCTGATTTCAATCATGTTCTAGTACTACGTTAAGTTTAAATCAACGCTGCCATTTTTCCTGATAACTTTTGTTATCTTGATTTCCAAACCTGCAGGTTACTATGGGATTATTATTGACGTATGCTTTTATTTCGATCTTCTTTTCATTTCTATGTTCCATACTGGAAGCAGCGTTTTTGAGCATCACCCCTTCCTACATCAGAATGAAATCAAGGGAAGGTAAAAAATATGCCCGAACCCTTACCCATTTTAAACAGGATATAGATAAACCTTTGATCGCCATCCTTACCGTCAATACAGTTGCCCATACTGTTGGAGCTATCCTCGTGGGGGTTCAGGCCGAGAAAGTATTTGGTGATGGCGGTAACATGGTTGGGATCGTTTCAGCATTAATGACCCTGGCTATTTTAGTCCTCTCTGAAATAATCCCGAAGACCATTGGAGCCACCTACTGGAAGTCATTGGGGAACTTCACAGCAAAAACCTTGAAGATCTTTGTTTTTCTCCTGAAGTATACAGGGATCCTGTGGCTAATGATGCTCACGACGAAACTTATTGGAAAATCGGCGCATGTGAGCACTATGAGCCGGGAAGAATTTATGGCAATTACAGATGTCGCCGAAGAAGAAGGTATTTTTGAGGAACAGGAGACCACAGTCATAAAAAATATGCTGGTTTTTAAAAATGTCACCGCTAAAGACGTGATGACTCCATTTTCTGTAGCTGTAACCGAAGATGAGAACACTACAATAGAGGAATTCCACAGAACACATAAGAACCTGAAGTTTTCAAGGATACCTGTCTTTAACAAACGCCCCGCTAATATTACCGGCTTCATACTAAAAGATGAGGTACTTGAGGAGATGATTGACGAGAAAGGGCCTGAACCCCTGGCTTCTTTAAAGCGTGATATTCATATCATTTCTGAGGAAATGCCAGTCCCTGAGCTTTTTGACCGGTTTCTGCAAAAAAGAACCCATCTTGCCATTGTCGTAGATGAATACGGAAATAATATTGGGCTGGTCACTATGGAGGATATTATTGAAACCTTGCTTGGGCTGGAGATCATGGACGAAAGTGACAATGTTGAAGATATGCAGGTACTGGCAAGGCAGAACTGGGAACGCCGAGCGCGAAAAATGGGACTTTTAAAAAAAGACGAAGAAAAAAATGAATAAGACCTTTTTGAAAACTCCATTGGGAACTGCCACTATTGAAGGAGATAAGAACGGGATCTCCCGGGTATCTATTACCCAAGATAATACAGAGGTTTCTCTTGAAGTACCCAAAGAACTTGCACCAGCCGTAAAGCAATTGCAGGAATATTTCGCAGGAAAACGGACTATTTTTGATCTCACACTTAACCCCGAAGGAACAGATTTTCAGAAGAAAATCTGGAAGCTGCTACAAAACATTCCCTATGGAAAGACAAGTACCTATAAAGAGCTAACCAATGAATTCGGGAATCCGTTGGCGATAAGAGCGGTGGCTGCAGCAAACGGAAAAAACCCGTTATGGATCCTTATTCCCTGCCACCGGGTTATTGGAAGTGATGGTTCCCTCACGGGTTATGCCGGCGGCTTGTGGAGGAAAAAGTGGCTGTTAGAGCATGAAAGACCCGAGAAGCAACAGGTACTTTTCATTTAAGTTTCGGGAAGCATGAAGACCTTCAAAAAAATATTTACGGGAATACTCCTTTTTCTGGTCGCAGCCGTGTTGTTGATCTATGCTTTCAACTATGACTATATTTTTAAAGCGATAAAAACCACCTGGTTGAGTGGGCATGCCACCGCCCATATTGACGATCATACAGAATTTGAAACCCGTAAAATAGAAGCGGGAGACCCCCAACCATGGCCTTTGCACCAGAATTACAATCAGGTGACACCTACCCCGGAGCTGGAAAAGATCAACAGAGAGCTACAAACCGTTGCCTTTCTCATCATTAAGAATGACAGTATATGGTTTGAAGAATACCGCGAGGAATATGGACCCGACTCACGGACTAATTCCTTTTCAATCGCAAAAAGTGTTACAGCAGCTCTTTTGGGTAAGGCAATTTCTGAAGGATATATTGACAGCCTGGAGCAGCCGGTGGCAGATTACTTTCCGCAGTTCGATCGGCGGCTTACGGTAGGCGATCTTGCCTCTATGTCTTCGGGACTCAACTGGGATGAGAATTATTTTAATCCGTTTTCCATGAATGCCCGGGCTTATTTTGGGGAGGACATCAGGGAGCAGGTCCTTTCGCTGAAGGTGGTTCAAGGCCCGGGGGAAGAATTCGAATACCTGAGTGGAAACACCAGCCTGTTAGCTATGATTCTGGAAAAAGCAACGGGGAAAAAACTTTCCAACTACCTCAGCGAAAGCTTCTGGAAACCCATGGGGATGAGGAGCGATGCCCTATGGCAGCTGGACAGCAAAGAGAGCGGACTTGAAAAAGCTTACTGTTGCATAGCCTCCAACGCCCGCGATTTGGCGCGTTTTGGAAAACTTTACAAAGATTTCGGGAAATGGAATGGAGAACAGCTCCTCGACTCTGCATTTATAGCTACTTCCATAAGACCCAGGTTTGAGGATTCCCCACATTTTGGCTACGGAATTTGGCTCGCAGAGAAGATGGGGAAAAATATCTTTTATATGCGTGGCCTCTTTGGTCAATATGTGATTGTTATTCCTGAAGATGATCTCATCATTGTTAGACTGGGCAGGGAACATATTTCCAAGCCTGAAAAGCAGGCTCATCATGACGATTTTTATGTTTATATTGAGGAGGTATTAAAAATGACCGGCCAATATGATCAAAAAGATATCATTAAAGAACCTGTTATTCCTGGACATTGAAACGGTTCCTGAAAACGAAACCTTCGAAGCACTTTCCGAAGAAAAAAAGAAGCTTTGGGAGCTAAAAACCCAATACCAGCGAAAAGAAGATTTCACCCCTGAAGAATTCTACGATCGTGCCGGCATATGGGCAGAATTTGGAAAGATCATTTGTATCTCTGTTGGGTATTTCGCGCTGAAAGGTGAAATGAGAACCTTCAGGATAACCACCTTCCATGGAGAGGAAAAGAAATTGCTCGGGGAATTCAAGACCCTGCTGGAGGACCATTTTGGAAGACCGCAGCATCTCCTCTGTGCCCATAACGGGAAAGAATTCGATTTTCCCTACATAGCCCGAAGAATGCTGATTCACAATATAGAGTTGCCGGTAAAGCTGGATCTTTTCGGGAAAAAACCATGGGAAGTACCGCACCTGGACACTCTCGAATTATGGAAATTTGGTGATTACAAACATTACACCTCCCTTAGGTTATTATGTAATGTATTGAGAATACCTTCCCCCAAAGATGATATTGAAGGCAGCGAGGTTAGGGACGTATATTACAAAGAAGGGAATCTGGACCGCATCATTCTTTATTGCGAAAAAGATGTGGTGGCAATTGCCCAGGTAGTTCTTAGACTTCGGCAGGAAGAGTTATTAAATGAGGAAGAGATACTTTCTGTATAACCTCTTTCGTCCTTCCTGTTTTATTAATCCTTTGTTATCGCTTACCGCTGTTTTTCAATAAATTGGTATATTTAAGTACAGATCGGTTTTTCTTATGAAAATCAGCCGTTCTTAAACCAACTGTAACCAAAAATTAAAAATTATGTATCTATACGTTGAACAATGGAATGTCACCCAAAAATGGATGGATCTTTCCAAGGAGGAGCGCCGAAACTACATGAACAAAGTGGGGGAAGCGATAAACGATCTTTCCAAAGCCGGTGTTGAGAACCTGGGATGGGCTATGAATGATGAACATACTCCCTACAGAAGTGATTACCGGTATATGGCCATCTGGAAGATCCCTTCTCTGGACGATGTGGAAAGATTTGAAAAAGGTATTGAAGAAGCCAAATGGCATAAATATTTTTCACAGGTCAATTCCCGGGGAAAGATCATGCCACTTAATGAAGCAATCGATTTTCTGGTCAACCTGGAAGAACATTCAACTTCGATCATTGATTAAACCTCATAAAAAAAAGGTCCCTGAAAAGTAAATTTCAGGGACCTTTTGTTCTTCTATAATAGCTGTTATAATGTCATTTCGGGAATTTCCCCTTCGACGATAAGGGTCCCTTCCGTCGCATTTTTAATATCTTCCACGCTTACTCCGGGAGCTCTTTCCAGGAGTTTAAAACCGCCTTCAGTAATTTCAAGAACTGCAAGATTGGTCACCACTTTTTTAACACAACCAACCCCTGTAAGAGGCAAGGTACATCTTTTCAAAAGTTTTGATTCGCCCGCCCGATTAGTGTGCATCATTGCGACAATAATATTTTCAGCACTTGCCACAAGATCCATGGCACCACCCATTCCTTTAACCATCTTCCCCGGAATTTTCCAGTTAGCGATATCACCGTTCTCGGCGACTTCCATGGCTCCCAGAATTGTGAGATCCACATGCTGCCCGCGAATCATTCCGAAGCTCATTGCCGAGTCAAAAAAGCTGGCTCCCGGCAAGGCCGTGATGGTTTGTTTCCCGGCATTGATAAGATCGGCATCCTCTTCTCCTTCAAAAGGAAAAGGCCCCATTCCCAGGATCCCATTCTCGCTTTGAAATTCTACCTGTATGTCGTCGCGAACAAAATTAGCAACCAAAGTAGGGATACCAATCCCCAGGTTGACATAATACCCGTCCTTTACTTCTTTTGCGATTCGCTTTGCGATTCCTTCTTTATCTAACATTTTCTATAATTTGAAGATTGGTGGATTTGAAAATTTGAAGATTATTTTTTCCGAACTGTTCTCTGCTCAATGCGTTTTTCATAATCTTTCCCCTGAAAAATTCGCTGCACAAAAATTCCGGGGATATGGATCTGGTTAGGATCAAGTTCTCCCGGTTTTACCAGTTCTTCCACTTCGGCTACGGTAATTGTAGCAGCACCACACATCACGGGATTAAAGTTTCGTGCTGTCCCTTTAAAAATGAGGTTTCCAGCCTCATCTCCTTTCCAGGCTTTTACAAAAGCGAAATCGGCTTTATAGGCTTCCTCAAGGACATACATCTTTCCATCGAATTCACGGGTTTCTTTTCCTTCAGCTACCTCAGTTCCATATCCTGCCGGAGTATAAATGGCCGGGAAGCCCTGTTGAGCTGCCTGACATTTCGCGGCTAGAGTGCCCTGAGGGGTGAGTTCCACCTCCAGTTCCCCGCTGAGCATTTGTCGCTCAAATTCAGCATTCTCCCCCACATAGGAAGAAACCATTTTATCGATCTGTTTCTTTTGGAGTAATAAACCTAATCCGAAGTCATCAACTCCGGCATTATTGGAGATACAGGTTAGATTTTTCAGGTTAAGACGCACCAGTTCAGAAATGGCATTTTCGGGAATTCCGCTTAATCCAAATCCACCAAGCATAAAAGTCATTCCGTCATGAACTCCTTCCAGGGCTTTAGAAACATCTTCTACAGTTTTCTTGATCATTATGTATTATTTTATTCCGAAAAATACAAAAATAAAGGGCCTGTCGCAATGCTTCAGGCCCACTAATAAATTTTTCAGAATTTACCTTTTTAGAAATCCAATTCATCAGGAATATAATCTTCCTCCTCATAATCTCTTTTTCCGTAGGTATCACAATCTGTATGGATAGTAATGGTGTCAGGTTTGGGAAAATCTTCTTTTGAAACATCCAACTGGCTGTCTGCATATACTTTCTTCATATAGATCCCCCAAATAGGAAGTGCCATGGCAGCTCCCTGCCCATACCTGATACCTGGAAAATGGACGGCCCTGTCCTCAGCTCCAACCCATACCCCGGTTACAAGATTTGGCACCATACCCATGAACCAACCATCACTCTGGTTTTGAGTGGTACCTGTTTTACCGGCAATTGCATTGGTGAAATTATAAGGATAGCCTGTAACCACGCTTTTATAGTATGGATCGTTCACAGCCCAATCCCCTCTTAATCTGGTTCCTGAACCATACCGGGTAACCCCTTCCATAAGATTCACTGTAACATATGCTGTTTCATTACTCAATACGTCTCTCGTCTCTGGTAGGTGCTGGTAAAGAATGGTTCCATTCTTGTCTTCTATCCTGCTCACGATAACCGGCTTTACATAAACCCCTTCATTCACAAAGGCACTATAGGCCGAGACCATTTCAAAAACACTAAGATCTGCGGTACCTAAAGCAATAGATGGAACTTCAGGGATATCCCTGGTGTCAATCCCCAGTTTGCCAATAAGCTCAATAACGGGTTTGGGCCCGGTACGATCAATTAATCTCGCGGTAACCGTATTGACCGATTCGGCCAGACCTTTTTTTAAACTTAACATTCCGTTGTATTCATTGTTACTGTTGCGAGGAGTCCAGTCATTCTGAGTCCCGTGTCTTCCCGCTTCAATAGTGTGCAAGCTTTGTGGTAAAGTATCACATGGAGACAAATGCAGCTGGTCAATGGCCGTGGCATAAACAAAAGGTTTAAAGGTAGAACCCACCTGGCGTTTGGACTGTTTTACGTGATCATATTTAAAGTGCTTGAAATTTATACCACCTACCCAGGCTTTCACCTCTCCGGTTTGCGGAGTCATGGACATCATACCGGTCTGTAAATGCCCTTTGTAGTGTAAAATTGAATCACGGGGTGTCATTACCGTATCCTTGATCCCATTCCAGGTGAAGATACTCATGCGGGTTTTTTCTTTGAAAGATGCCGCTATCTCTTCGTCAGATTTTCCCTGCCTTTGTAGGATACGCCATCTTTCGCTACGGCGCATCGCATCGGTTATTAATTTCTCCCTTTGTTCAGAAGTGATATCTCTAAAGGGAGCTGTTTTGTTATTCTTGTTCTGGCGGTCAAATTCCTTTTGAAGATTTGGAATATGCATTTTTACAGCTTCTTCTGCATACTGTTGCATGCGTGAGTCAATGCTGGTGTATATTTTAAGTCCGTCACGGTAAATGTTATAACTGGTACCATCAGGCTTCGGGTTCTTTTCGATCCAGTCTTTCATGAATCCCTGCAGGTATACCCTGAAATAAGTGGCCACCCCTTCATCATGCCCTTGCGGGGTGAAAGTTATCTTCATTGGAATCTGCTGCAGAGAATCCTTCTCTTCCTGAGTGATATAATCATTCTTAGCCATTTGACCCAATACAGTATTTCTTCTCTGCTCCACTAATTCAGGTCTCCTTACCGGATTGTAGTAAGCAGAGTTCACAAGCATTCCAACCAGGACAGCAGACTCCTCGGGTTTAAGGTCTCTTGGCTCTTTATCAAAATAGATCTTTGCTGCTGACCGTATCCCCACCGCCTGATAAATAAAATCATATTTGTTAAGGTACATGGTAATGATCTCTTCCTTGGTATATTGCCGTTCTAATCGCGTTGCGATGATCCACTCCTTAAATTTTTGAAGTACCCTTGCAGCCGGATTTCTCGAGGCATTTTCTGTAAAAAGTTGTTTTGCCAACTGCTGGGTGATAGTACTACCCCCTCCTTTTTTTCCTAAATAAACCGCGGCACGTAACGTGGCTCTTATATCTATGCCGGAATGATCGTAAAATCGTTCATCTTCTGTAGCAACAAAAGCTTCTATGAGATGTGGAGGTAAGTCTTCATATTTTATTGGGGTACGGTTCTCGTTATAATATTTCCCCAGTGTCTCCCCGTCTGATGAGAAGATCTCTGTCGCCAGGTTGGTCTCCGGGTTCTCGAGTTCCTCAAAGGTAGGCATAGGCCCAAATAAGCCCCAACCGGCCAATAAGAATAATAGTAAGATAAGGGAAATCCCTGCGGCGAAGAGTGACCAGAACCAGACTTTATACCTGTTGAATTTTCTTTTTTCGGTGGCCTCTTCTTTTTTTGCCTTTGCTGTTGTTTTAGCCATGGGCTATAATAAATTAATTAACGGAATGCTCTATTCGAAATCCAACCTCTGTAACACCTTCAAGACTTTCTATGCCTGTAATACTGTCTCTCTTGCGCATTGCCTGCTGAATGTTCACGGTATATTCCCCGGCTTCAGGAAACCTAAAATTCTCCTTGTACCAAAGCTTGTTCTCTTTTACCTCTCCAAAGCCTGTGCCAAGCCATTCTCCGGAAGGCTTCGCCATCTCATATTGCAGCGTATCAGAAATAACTTTTCCGTAGGGAAAATTGATCTCAGTAATAAGGAACAGGTTGCTGTATTTGTAATCTGAATTATTCCGAAGATTGATAAACAGATTATAGTTTTTCAGAGTATCGGGGGCCTCCAGTTTAAAACCAACGACCGAATCCTTGTGCCAGGTATTCGGCAAACTTTGATATTCATCGTAAACCCGTGTTTTATCACAGGAAACCAATAACAATAAACTCAAAAAGATAAAAAAAGGTACGATCTTACCCATTCCTCTGAGGTTTTCTCTTTTTGCGTTTGTTCTTTCTCTTTTTCTTCCCACTGCCCTTATTATCAAAACGTGTAAGACTATCCTGCCCTACTACGTTGTTGAAATCGGGTTTAGATTCTTGCTGTATTTCTACGGCAAACTCTTCCAGACTTGCCACCTGTTCCTTATTGCCGTTGGCTTGAATGATCTTATTGGCCTGTGCTACCGTCAAGGTATGCCAGTTGCTCCAGTCACCTTCGTAGGCATACCAGAGAAGACCCTGGAAAATATCTATTTTTTGACAAACTGCCGTTCCTTTTTTGGTCTGCAGTTTTACCTCAGACTTAGGGAAATCTTTAAGGGCATCCAGATAAGTATCCAGTTCGTAGTTGAGACAACATTTCAGCTTACCACACTGGCCTGCCAGCTTCTGAGGATTCAGCGAAAGTTGCTGATATCTTGCTGCGGAAGTGTTCACGCTCCTGAAATCGGTTAACCAGGTGGAACAGCATAATTCCCTTCCGCAGGAACCGATTCCCCCCAGTCTTGAAGCCTCCTGACGGAAGCCTATCTGGCGCATTTCGATCCTGGTATTGAACTCCCGGGCAAACTCCTTGATAAGCTGTCTGAAATCTACTCTTTCTTCAGCAGTGTAATAAAAAGTGGCTTTTGAGGCATCTCCCTGGAATTCTATATCGCTTATCTTCATTTGAAGATTAAGTCTTATGGCGATCTCCCTGGCACGAACCTTCATTTTCTCCTCCTTTTCACGGGCTTCCTGCCATATATCTATATCCCGCTGAGAAGCTTTGCGGTAAACTCGCAGGATCTCACTTGAATCGGGTTTAATCTTCTTCTTTTTCATCTGAACCCTTACGAGCTCTCCCGTGAGAGCAACCACACCTACATCATGGCCGGGGGCTGCTTCGGTAGCAACCACATCTCCCATGCTAAGGCTTAGATTCTCTGTATTTTTATAGAAATGCTTACGACCGTTTTTAAATCTTACCTCCACGAAACTGAAGGGCTCCATACCCTGCGGAAGTGACATATTTGCCAACCAGTCAAAGACCGATAATTTGTTGCATCCGTCTGTTCCACAGGTACCGTTGTTTTGACATCCCTTTGGCTGACCGTCTTTGCCGGTGGCACAACTGTTACATCCCATACTCTTTATATATTGTAATCCTGAAAGCCAGGCGTACCTGCTTCCGGATTGAATTTTAATTATAAAACTGCTGAGGTAAATATACCATTATTTATGGAACGCGTTTCCTGCCCTACTAATTGTCAGCGTTTATAGGTAAGCACCTCAGACCTACCTTTTTTAAAGATTTTATTGCTGTTTCCCTTCCCTTTTCGCAGTGCTTTTTGCTCTTCATAGGGCAGCGCGGCGATGTCACGACAATTATTTGAACAACACTCATTCATTTTTTCAGAGCATTCCCCACACTGGATGAACAACAGGTGACAGGCTTCATTGGCACAGTTCACATGTGTATCGCAAGGTTTTCCACATTGGTGGCAACTAGAGATAACGTCTTCGCTTATGCGTTCCCCTCTGCGATGGTCAAACACAAAATTTTTACCTACAAACTTATTTTCCAGGTTGAGATTTTGAACCTGCCGGGCGTATTCAATGATCCCTCCTTCCAGTTGAAAAACGTTTTTAAAACCTTTATGTTTGTAATATGCACTTGCCTTTTCACATCGTATTCCTCCTGTACAGTACATCACAAGATTTTTATCTTCCTTGTGGTCTTTGAGATCTTCTTCAATAATTGAAAGACTGTCTCTAAAGGTATCAACATCAGGGGTTACCGCTCCTTGAAAATGGCCAATTTCGCTTTCATAGTGATTCCGCATATCCACAAGCACAGTATTGGGGTCCTCCAGAAGTTTATTGAATTTCTCTGCATCAACATGAACCCCTTTGTTGGTAACATCAAAGGTAGCATCGTTCAACCCGTCTGCAAGGATCTTGTCCCTTACCTTCACTTTGAGTTTCAAGAAAGATTTGACATCGTGTTCTATGGCAATGTTAAGTCTTACGTTTTCCAGAAACCAGATCCCGTCAAGGAAATTCTTGAATTCATCAAATCTTTTTGCCGGCAAAGAAAGTTGGGCGTTGATCCCCTCATGGGCGACATAAATGCGTCCAAGTACCTCCATTTGGTCCCAGGTTATAAAAAGATGGTTTCTGAATAAATCGGGATTCCCGATTTTTGCATACTGATAGAAAGAGAGCGTAAGCCGGTCTTCCCCGGCCTCGTCAAGAAGGGCTGCTCTTTCTTTAGCACTTAATTTATTGTACAGTTGCATGCTATACTAATTTATAAGGTTAAAGAAAATTTGCTGCAAAGATAAGGCTTTAAATGAAAAAATGCCCGGATGTTGCATCGGGGCATTTTTTTTCGAACGGCTAATTCGTTATTAATATTTTTTAATTCTTCAACTAAAAATAAAAATAACGTTAGCCACCGTCCACCCGGCAGCTGCAATTGAGATTGACTACTGCAGCACCACCGGAAATACTTATAATAATATTCCTTCTTAAAAATTTCATGTAGTAATGTGTTGCTTTACCTAATAGATGCAGGAAAGGCAAAAAGGTTGCGTATTAATGTTGTGACGAATTAAAAACTTATATTACTTTAGCAGCAATATCATATAAAACAGAAGCCGAAATAATGAGTAACGAGAAAGAAAAAGAAGCAAAATTAAAGGCCCTCAAGCTCACTCTTGACAAGATGGATAAGACCTATGGCAAGGGAACTGTAATGAAAATGAGCGACCAGGCGGTGATGGATGTAGATGCTATTTCAAGCGGGTCGTTAGGACTGGACCTGGCTCTTGGAGTTGGAGGATATCCCCGCGGAAGGGTAATTGAAATATATGGTCCTGAATCTTCAGGAAAAACAACACTTACCTTACATGCTATTGCAGAAGCTCAAAAAACGGGTGGGATCGCAGCTTTTATAGATGCGGAACATGCGTTTGACCGTTTTTATGCTGAAAAACTAGGGATCGATCTTGAAAACCTGATCATTTCTCAACCCGACAATGGGGAGCAGGCTTTGGAGATCGCAGATAACCTGATCCGTTCGGGAGCGATTGACATTATCGTAGTGGATTCAGTTGCCGCTTTGACCCCAAAAAGTGAGATCGAAGGAGAAATGGGAGATTCAAAAATGGGTCTTCATGCCCGGTTAATGTCTCAGGCACTTAGAAAACTTACCGGTTCTATTAGTAAGACCAACTGTACTGTTATCTTCATTAACCAGTTAAGGGAGAAGATTGGGGTAATGTTTGGGAACCCGGAAACCACTACAGGAGGTAATGCACTTAAATTCTATGCTTCCATTCGTTTGGATATTAGAAGGTCTACACAGATCAAAGATGCCAACAGTGAAGTACAGGGGAACAAGACCAGGGTCAAAGTGGTGAAGAACAAAGTTGCTCCACCCTTCAAAACAGCAGAATTCGACATCATGTATGGCGAAGGAATCTCCAAAATTGGAGAGATCATTGATGTGGGAGTTGATTACGAGATCATCAAAAAGAGTGGTTCCTGGTTTAGCTATGAAGACACCAAACTGGGGCAGGGTCGTGATGCGGTAAAACTGCTGCTTAAGGATAATCCAGATCTCATGGAGGAACTTGAAACCAGGATCAAGGAAGCGATCAAGATCGCAAAGGCATAAACTTAAAAATCCCGAAATTCTCGGGATTTTTTCTTTTTCAGCGCAACCATTAGCAGAAAGTAGCATCTCATATAAAGAGACCTTGCCCATCTCCCTGGATTGCAAACCAATCGTGGGGAAAGAATTTGATGGAGAGAATGAGGCAATTCTGGTTAGGTCTATAGCCTAAAATGGGTCAAAACTGCCAGCCGTTCGAAACAACGGTAAAAGCTGAGTTTGAGATTGTTGCAGAACAGCAGGAATTTTATATATTTAAATTCTGGCAGGAAGAAAACCTTTTTTTAACAGTAAGGTTCCGGTGGAAGAATAGTACCTAACACATCAAATTTGAGCATAAAACAACTCATCCAAAAATGTAAAAAACAGGATATAAAGGCGCAGGAGCAGCTTTACCGGCTCTATGCGCATAAGTTATTTCCTGTTTGTCTAAAATACTCAGCCAGTTACCAACAGGCAGAAGACAACTTGCAGGATGCGTTCCTAATGATCTTTAAAAAGATGCCTCAGTATAAGAATAAAGGTTCCTTCGAAGGCTGGCTCAAACGAATAGTTATTAATACTGCCCTTCAGAAATACCGTAAACAAACGGTTTTTGAACTAATAAGGGAAGACCACCTCAAAGAGCCCGAAATTGAAATTGATGAAGACACCGTTTCCGTAGATTTTTTACTGGAGATCATTCAGCAGCTTCCGGACAGGTACCGGCAGGTTTTCAATTTGTACGTGCTTGACGGTTTTTCTCATAAGGAGATCGCAGAGATCATGCACATTTCAACGGGGACATCAAAATCAAACCTGGCCAGAGCCCGGGTAATTTTAAAAGAAAAAATCGAAACAAGTCTATTAAAATCTACTGCCCGGTCAGTTTAAAATGAAAGAGAAGAAGCACATAGACAGATTGTACCAGGAGAAATTCCGGGATTTTGAGGCAACTCCCAATGAAGCAGTCTGGAGATCGATTTCTGCCAAACTGCAGGAGCAGGAAAGAAGAAAACCAATAGTACTTCCATTATGGTCAAGAATCGCCGGGGTTGCAGCCGTACTTTCCATACTTCTTATGATAAGCCAATGGATCTTACCCTTTCAATCCACCCCTATTGTAGCCAGTGAAGAGGTCGAGGAAAATACAGGGAACGAGAATGGGTTCAGGTTTCCACTGGCAAACAATTTCTTTGATTTTGGAGAAGGGGCAGATGAACAGGATGAAAAAGCTACCGTAGAAACAACACGAGAAAAAATCACTGCTGGAAAAACAGAGGAGCAGGTCGTGTCCCTCAATACCCCTTCGGCCAAACAAGCTATTTCTGTAAAGGATAATGAGGTCGCCACAACAGAAACAGGAGAAAAGCCGGAAAAAGAGAAATCCCTCCTTATTAAAGATCCGTCAATAATTGAGGAGCTTCTAAAGGAAGCAGAAGAAGAGGTCGTAAGTTCTTTGCCGAAAAACACATTTGAGATCTCCACTCATGCCGCCCCTATCTACTATGGAAACTTTGGAAAAGGGAATTTTATCGATCCGCGTTTCAATAATTACAGCAGTGAGGGGGAAGTATCTTATTCTTATGGGATTAATATCGCCTACTCGATCTCAGATAAAATCAAGATAAGATCTGGGGTGAACAAGGTCAATATGAGCTATAATACCCGTGGAATCCAATACAATGCTGTAGTGGGTCCAATGGCCATTAGTGCAGTGACCCTTAATGAAAAAGGTGGAGAAATGATGGTAACCCAACCTGTCGCGATAGGAACCCCAGCACAACCTGCACCCAGCACTAATAAAACGGCGGCAGAAAGCCTTAATGGGGGACTGTTGAATCAAAAAATGGGATTTATTGAGGTGCCTGTAGAGATGATGTATAATGTCATTGACAAGCGTTTTGAACTTAATATCATAGGGGGTGCCAGTACATTATTCCTGGATGAAAACAAAGTTTCCCTCGACAGCGGTGAACTCTCGGCAACAGGAAAGGCCAACAATCTCAACGACATCAGCTTCAGTACCAATATTGGTTTGGGGCTGGATTATAATTTGTCTGAGAAGTTCAAGCTTAACCTGGAACCTATGTTGAAATACCAGATCAACACTTTCAATTCGGCTTCATCTGATTCTCAACCTTATTACTTCGGAATTTATTCAGGCTTCAGCTTTAAGTTCTAGAAATTTTCTTCCTGAAGTTCTTTTAAGAATACCTCCCGCGTTTCCTCTCTCAGAAATTTTTTGTCATCCTGGGACTTTCCCTTTGTACAAAGGAATTTTTTAAACTTTACCCTCATTCTTCCCGGACCACCTTTTGAAAAGATATAGGGAAACCGCTTTTTGTTGTCGTAAAAAACAATGGGGACTACGGGAATCTGGTGGTCAATGGCCAGTCTAAAAGCACCGTCCTTAAAAGTGTCAAGGATCATGTCAACATCATCGGGCACCCCACCTTCAGGGAAAATGCAGATACTGGTACCATTATTCAGCCTTCGCTGGGCACTGTCAAAGACCTCTTTCCGACTCCGCTGGTTTTCGCGGTCTACCAGAATACAGGTGCGTTTGTAGAAATAGCCAAAAAGGGGGATTTTGACCAATTCTTTTTTCCCCACGAACACGAAGGGGTTTTTAACGACGGCCAGCATGAGCATAATATCTGTCATGGAGGTGTGATTGGCTACCAACATATAACTTTTCCCTTTTTCGAGTCTTTGTTCTTTTTTTATCTTCGGAAAAAATCCCATTCCCACCAATATGAACCATGCCCACCAGCGGGCCAGGATAAAGAATTGCGGATAGAATTTGGTGCGGGAGGTAAACAGTAGTAACAACGGAAAAAAAATGATGATGGGAATGGTCATTAAGATATAGAACCAAACTCGCCAAACAGCAATCAGGAAAGACCGGAGGATTTGCATAGGTTCAAAAATAGGTAATTGAATTGAAGGATTTCCGTTAAAAAGATATCTTTGTGGAAAATTAGAAAAAGCAGATGTCCAGAGTACTTACAGGAATTCAAAGCACAGGAACCCCTCACCTGGGTAATATATTAGGAGCTATCATTCCGGCTATAGAAATGGCCAACAACCCTGAAAATGAATCTTTTCTTTTCATCGCCAACCTTCATACGCTAACCCAGATCAAGGATGCCGCATTGATGAAAGAGAATACTCTTTCTACGGCAGCAACCTGGCTAGCCTTTGGGCTCGATATTGAAAAATCTGTTTTTTATCGTCAAAGTGATATCCCGCAGGTGACCGAATTAAGCTGGTACCTCAGCTGTTTCTTTCCGTATCAAAGACTTACCCTTGCACACTCATTTAAGGACAAGGCAGACAGGCTGGAAGATGTGAATTCGGGCTTATTCTCTTACCCTATGTTAATGGCTGCTGATATTCTCTTATATGATGCAGAAATAGTTCCGGTAGGGAAAGACCAGTTACAGCATATTGAAATGACCCGGGATGTGGCTTCAAGGTTCCACACAAAGATGGGCGAAACATTTGTAGTCCCCGAAGCCGGAGTTTCAGAAGAGACAATGTACGTTCCGGGAACAGATGGTGCAAAAATGAGTAAATCAAAAGGCAACATCATCAACATTTTTCAGCCAGATAAAAAGCTGCGCAAGGAGATCATGGGAATCCAGACAGACAGCACACCAATGGAAGAACCCAAAGATCCTGATAGCTGTAATGTTTTCAACATTTTTAAGCTCATGGCTTCCAAAGAACAGGTTACCGAAATGCGCAAGAATTATGAGGGTGGCAATTATGGATACGGGCACGCGAAACAGGCTTTGTATGAATTGATGACCCAACGTTTTAAAAAGGAAAGGGAGCTTTATGATTTCTATATGCAGAATCCACAAAAGATCGAAGAAGCCCTGTCAATAGGTGCCCGAAAAGCACATAAAACAGCAGATGATGTGCTTGCCAGGGTCCGTGAAAAATTAGGTTATTAAACCACCTCGAACAGTTTACCGGGGAGTGGCCTCACCACTCCCTTTAATTCCATGTTGAGTAAAAGGGTGGCAGCTTTGAAGGTAGGAATGCTACAGTTGAGAGCGATCAGGTCAAGTTGTTCCTTGCCGTTCTCTTTAAGAAATCCATAAAGCTTTTTCTCCTCTTCTTCAAGCTCTACAAAAAGTTGTTTCTGGACCGGTTTCATTTTTTCTTCCAGCTGCCAGTTAAGCATATAAATAATATCGGCAGCTCCCGTAAGCACATGGGCTTGCTGAGATTTGATAAGCATATTACATCCCTTGCTTTGACTGTCTAATGGTCTGCCGGGAACTGCAAAAACTTCGCGATTATAGGAATTGGCAATATCTGCCGTGACCAGGGAACCACCTTTTTCGGCACTTTCAATAACAATGGTAGCCTCACTGAGGCCGGCAATGATACGGTTCCTTTTAAGGAAATTGTTACGATCAAAGGCATCTGTACTCCAGAAATCAGTGTAAAAGCCTCCATTTTCTTCAACGCTCTTTACATATTTTGAATGCACCCTGGGATAGATCTGGTTAAGTCCGTGTGCCAGGCATCCTATGGTTTGAAGTTTATGATTAACCGCTGCTTTCTGGGCACAGATATCAATACCATAAGCAAATCCGGAGATGATCACAGGGTTTAACGGGCTTAGTTCGGCCACAAGCTCTTCACAAAACGCTATCCCATGATTTGTTGCTTTACGGGTACCTACGATACTAATGACCTTTTTATTTTTGAGGTCAATATTTCCTTTTTGGAAAAGAAGAAGTGGGCCGTCAAAACAATGTTTCAATCTTTCAGGATAATCCTTGTCTAAAAAATAAAGAGGTTTAATTCCCGTTGAGTTGATAAATTCCAATTCTTTTTCAGCAGCTCTTAAATGCTCCGGGTCGTGAAGTTCTGATATCTTTGAATTCCCAATTCCATCAATTTTGAGCAGAGTAGCTATTTTCTCCTTAAAAACAGCTTCAGGGGAACCCGCATGACGAATGAGTTTTTTCGCCGTAGCATCTCCCAGATTGGGCACATGTTGAAGAGCCAGAATAAATTGTAAATCAGATGGATACATAGCAAAATTAAGGTCAGAAAATTAATAGAAAAATTTGTTAATAAAATCGATCCTCAGTATTTTTTCTGAAATTAAAATGTTTTACATTTGTTAACATGGCAGTAGAAAATTATATCCACGATCTTTTGTACCGGTATGAATGTGTGATTCTTCCGGGCTTCGGGGCCTTCATTACGCAACAGCATTCGGCCCATATTGATTCCACCACCAACGAGTTTTATCCTCCAAAGAAGACGATCTCCTTTAACCGTCAATTGGTTAAGAACGATGGTCTTTTGGCTAATTACATCAGGGAGGTGGAGAATATCCCGTACACCACAGCAGTTCAAAAAATGGATTCCTTTGTTCAGGAACTCAACTCTGTTCTTGAAAACAACAGGATGATCACTTTCGAGAAGATTGGTGCATTCACACTTACCAAAGATGAAAAACTGCAATTTGAACCTGCCACAGAAACAAATTTTCTTAAAGAAGCTTTTGGTTTAAGTAACTTCACCTCTGCAGAGATCCTCCGGGAAACTTATAAGAAACAGGCGGTCGCTTTGGAAGAAAAAGCACCGGTAGCCTTTACTCCTGAAAGAAGATCAGGTTCCAATTGGATAAAGTATGCCGCCGTAGGGATCTTAGCATTAGGGTTAAGTGGTGCCGCAGGTTTCAACCTGTATAGCAATCAAATTGACGAACACAATATTGCGGAACAGCAAAAAGCCGCAACCCAGCTTGAAAGTCAGATACAACAGGCCACTTTCGTTATTACCAATCCTCTTCCCGCCGTTACCTTAAACGTTGCTAAGCAAACCGGAAATTATCATATTGTCGCCGGAGCTTTCAGGGAAGAAGAAAACGCCGCCAAAGCAGTAGAAGAACTTAAGGCAGAGGGCTTTAAAGCCAGACAAATTGGTGCTAACCGCTTTGGATTACACCAGGTACTTTCCAGTAGTCATGAGTCTCGCAGAGATGCAATTAATGAGTTGTACAGGGTGAAAAAGACCAATCCCGGTGCGTGGTTATTGGTGGAAGAACTGTAGATCAGTAAGCAGTAAAAGAAATTCCCGGCACCGAATTCCGAATTCCAATTCTTAGATAAAATATAATCTTCCGTGTTTTTTCTGCCTTAAAGAAATAATACTTCCCTGATGACTGAAGACTCAGTCCTGCCTTCTGATCACTGTTCACAGCATATTTTTTAATAAGCTCTTAAGCCTTTTTTAATACTAAGCAGCTTACCTTTGCCGAAAATTCATTCCATGCAGGCAAAAACACCTGAAGATTCCCGAACTATTATGACCGATCTGGTCTTACCCAGTGAAACCAATCCCCTAAATAACCTTTTTGGTGGAGAACTCCTGGCCAGGATGGATCGTGCCGCCAGCATTGCTGCCCGGCGCCACAGCCGCAGGATCGTAGTCACCGCATCTGTCAACCACGTAGCATTCAACAAGGCAGTTCCCCTGGGAAGTGTTGTGACCGTAGAAGCTGCCGTTTCCCGCGCTTTTAAGACCTCTATGGAGATCTTTATTGATGTGTGGGTAGAAGACCGCGAAAGCGGCACAAGGAGCAAGGCAAATGAAGCTATTTACACTTTCGTGGCGGTAGATGAAACCGGAACTCCTGTTAAGATCCCACCTATTGAACCGGAAACTGACCTCGAAAAAGAGCGTTTTGCTGCGGCGCTAAGAAGAAAGCAACTCGCCCTGGTTCTTGCCGGAAAAATGAAACCTGGAGACGCGACAGAACTTAAAGCATTGTTTGTTAATTCCTAAGACTTAAATGTATTTTTAAAGGAGAGGCTGCAGGCATGGCTGTTGGAACTTAGCTTTGTGACTCAGTTCTGGCACTTAGATTTGGCTCTTAACTCCAGACTTTTTTATTAATGTTTTCCCGAACAATTAAAACTTTACATCTGGTAGATCCAATGTTCAGGATTTAGCTTGGTGGAGTTCTGGTAAAGGAGAAAGTGGAGGGTCGTTTTCCCTGAGGTACTGCTTGTGGCTATCTCTCCAAGTTCCTGTCCTATACTTACCTCATCACCCTTCCTCACGTAGATCTTATCAAGGTTGTTATAAATGGTAATATAATCCCCATGCCTTACCATTACAGCTTTATTGGCACCTTTCACCGCCTGGACCTCACTAACGGTACCGCCAAAAACAGCTTTTGCTTTTCCACCCTTTTCTGTATCTATACGCACGCCATTACTGTTCACCGTGATGGATCTCACTACCGGATGCGGCTGATTACCAAAGCGCATGGAAACCACCCCCGACTTTACCGGCCAGGGCAGCTTTCCTTTGTTGCTGGCGAAGTTGGCCGCCAGGGCCTTTGCTTCAGGGGTTAATTTGAAAACCTCCCTGGAAGTGGAACCTTCTTCCTTGTTATTGGCTGCGATCGCAGCTGCAATGATCCTTTCTATCTCCCGGTCTATCGAGTTGATCTCCTGTTGCTTTTGCCTGAGTTGAGAAGCAAACTGACCTTCTTTTTTTCTAATGGAAGCAATAAGTGATTGTTGAGACTTTCGGTTCTTCTCCAACTCTGCACGGGTTACCCGGTTCTCAGCAATTAGTTTGTCTTTAGATTTTTTCTGCTCAGCAAGACTTTCATTTAGTTTCTGAAGTTCTAAGGCGCGTATCTGGATCTCGTCTCCCTGTTGCTTGCGGTAATTAGCGTATTGTTTCATGTATTGCAGCCTTTTGTACGCCTGCAGGAAATTTTCTGCGGAAAGAAGGAACATGATCCTGCTTTGCTGGGATTTGCTTTTATAGGATTTACTGATCATTTTACCGTAGTCCTCCTTCAGCTTTTCCAATTCCTTACGAAGTTCGCCTATCTTATTCTGGTTGGTACTGATCTCCCGCGTTAACAGGTTTGCCTGTTGGTTGGTCACCCTAATGAGGTTCTCTGTAGTCCTGATCTGCCGGTCAAGGTCTTCAACCTCGGTAAGAATGGATTTTTCCTGTTTAAGGTTGGAGGTACGCAGCGAGTTAATTCTTTTGATCTCCTGCTGCAGTTCAACCCTTCGCTGTTCCAGCTCTTCCCGTTTATCTTCCTGGGAAAAGACCTGAATACCTACCATTAAAAAAACTATAAAAAGAAGCTGTTTTGGAAGATTAACTCTCATCATTCGATTGAAATTTCTGAATAGCCCGAAGGTATTGAAAAAGGAAAAGAAACCGGCACGTCAAGTTCAACAGACCTAAAAGCCATATCGATCCTGGTATTGGAAGGACCTTCGTTGGCCAGAATATTGATTTGCCCGGGGAGGACCTGGCTTCCTATTTTCCGATATTCAGGATAGGTGACAGTAACACTTCTATTGCTCTTTTCCTCCCCTATTTGCTGGGCTACAGCTTTGAAGTTCCCGGCATCCAGCAAAAACAACCTCTTCAAAAAACTCTCTGCATATGGCTCCAACTGGTAACCCCTGGTGGATTCGGAAAGTTTATACCTTTCATCCCTAAGGTCATAGATGGTTTGCCCTAACAGAAGGTTCTGAACCTTTTGATAGTCGAGGGGAGTTCCTAACAGGTCACTTAACAAGCTAAAGTCGCCGTCAAAATAAGTACGTGTGATCTTTTCATAGAATTGAACCGAATTTGGAGTGATCATCACCTTTGCCAGCGGAATTCCTAAAAGTTGTCCGCTCATCCAGATAGTATCGTCCTTTTTCATCCTGAAGCTAACGGTAACGCTCTGGTCTCTTTCCTCGGTTTTATAACGTACGTTGAGTTTTCCCTGAAGGGTATTGAATTTCGCTTCATTGCTGTAGTGGCTGGCAACCACAGAGGCAACAGCGGCATCTTCGGGAGCAACGGCTCCCATTCTGGCTTTTCTGGCTCCGCAGGATTGTAAGAATATAAAGGAAAGTAGCAGCAGGGGGAAATAGAGTCTTTTGCTCATTAATTCAGTAGTTTTTCAAGTTCACCGGCCTTTTTCAGAAATTCTGTGGCCTTTTCATCATTATTCATTTTTTCATAAGTGGCAGAAAGCTGCCGGTAAAACCTTATTTCGATTTTGGGATCATCTATAAGATAATCAAGCCCTGTTAAGAGGGTTTCTTCAGCTTCTTTATGGTTCTCCATTCCCGATAAAGCCATTCCTTTGAGCAGGTAAAGCAAGGGCTGAGATGGAAAGATCTCCAGGGCCTTTTCGCTGAGGTCTTTGGCAGCTTCAAACTGTTCAAATTCCAGCTGCAGGTTAAGGACATCCCTGTACAAGCCAAAGTTTCCGCTTTCTGCTTCCAGTGCCCTCACAAAATATTCGAGAGCCTGTTCCTTTTGACCTTTTTCGAGAAAAAAAGTTCCCAATTGTCCGAAGACCTTGTTATTATTTTCATCTTTTGAAAAGACCTGTACCAGCTCTATCAAATCTTCTTCCAAAGATGGATTTTGGGTAACGTAAATTAAAAAATCATTCAGGGCCTGGTATTTTGTGATTTCCTCGATCTGATCGCTACCCAGTAAGATCTTCATGGAACGGACTGCTTCATCTGAATTTTCTTCGGAAATATAAAACTTATATAATGCCAGGTGAACCAATTCAGAATCAGGATTTACAGCCAGAAGCTGCCTGGCCGTTTCAAAAGCTTCTTCCACACGGTTGTTTTCGCTGTACACAAAAATGAGGTTGAGGTAGCTTTTTTCGTCAGTGGGATCTTGTAAGATAGCTGCCTTTAGATCCTCCACCTGTGCCTCCACATTATTGGTGCGGGCATACACCTGCCGTCTTAGGCCATCCCTGGCGGTGCTGGATCCTTTCTTTGCATCCAGGGAGTCCAGTAGTTTTATTGCCTCCTCATATTGCTCATTGAGAATGTAAAGGTTCACAAGGTCTTCAGAAAAGCCGGAATGTATATTTGAAAGCGATTTTACCACTTCCAGGGCCCGGCCAAATTCATTATTAAGGAAATAGGCTTTATACAGTTCTTCAAGTACTGCCGGATTGCCCGGGACTGTCTCTCTGGCTTTTTGCAAATAAACGGCTGCCTGAGTATGTTTCTGAAGGGCATTGTAGTTCTTCCCTAATTCCAGGTACACCACCGGCTGCGGATCTATTGCCAGACATTGCACCAGGGCATCGATAGCCTTTTCATAATTTTCAATGGCCTTTTGCTTTAAAGCCTCAAAAAAGTATTCCTGAAATGAATCACTAACATTACCCAGATCATCCTGGGCCATCTCTACCAACGGCTTCTCCTTTTCTTGTGCTAAAACGGTTACCGAAGTAAGCAGCAGGGCCAAAAAAGATAATATGTAAGAATATTTTTTCATTTATGGCCCTGCTTTTTTTATTCAAGCACCGAATAATCGCCGATGCTTATTTCTTTAAATTCTCCATTAAATTTCGCAAAATTTCCGATCATGGCGTTGTTTAAATTCGCATTTTCAACTTCGGCAAAAGTTTGGATCAGGCTGTTCTTTATAGTTGAATTAGTGATTTTACTTCCGTTCCCTATAGAAACATTCGGTCCAATTTTGGCATTTTTCAGTACCACATTCTCCCCGATAAAGCAGGGTTCAATGATCTCTGAATTTTCCATTTCTACATCCCCGGCAACCAGTTCTTCTCCATCATCCTGAAGAAATGCCAACATCCTGGTATTGGTCTCAACCGTCACTTGTTTGTTTCCGCAGTCCATCCATTCATCTACTTTACCAGGAACAAACTTTGCTCCCTTGCGTCTCATGGCCTCGATCCCGTCATTGATCTGGTATTCTCCTCCACGAATTATGTTCTGGTCGAGCACTTCCTGAAGTTCATTCTTTAGAACGGCTACATCTTTGAAATAGTAAATACCTATAACCGCAAGGTCTGAAACAAAGTCCTTGGGTTTCTCCACCAGGTCAACGATCTCCCGATTTTCATTCAACTGCACCACCCCGTATGCTGAAGGATTTTCTACCTGTTTTACCCATATCACTCCATCAGCTTCCTTATCTAACGTAAAATCGGCTTTAAAAAGTGTATCAGCATAGGCGATCACTGCAGGACCTTGCAGCGAATCTTTTGCACACATGATGGCGTGACCGGTTCCCAGAGGTTTGTCCTGATAATAGATGGTACCCTGAGCGCCCAGGGCTTTTGCGATCTCCTTAAGATCCTTTTCTACTTTTTCGCCAAAATCTTCGCCGATGATAAAAGCGATCTCATCGACTTTTTCATCAAGAACTTTGGCAATATCTTCTACCAGCCTGTGAACAATGGGTTTCCCTGCAATGGGAATTAATGGTTTGGGTACTGTTAAGGTATGTGGACGAAGCCGCGAACCACGACCCGCCATAGGAACTATGATTTTCATGTTTTAAGTATTGAGTATTTAGTAGTGAGTATTGGGATGTAAGAGCTGAGATCCCGTACTCACACTTTTAAATTTGTTTATTGTTTTTAGTTCACCGACGATTTAAATGAAGAGTGCAAAATCAAATGATCTTTGATAATTGAGCTTTGTTTACTGCACTCCCGTACTTCCGAAGCCACCTGCTCCCCGGCTTGATTCTTCAAGAGTATCAACTTCTTTCCAGGTAATATGTTCGTGGCGGGAGATGACCATCTGGGCCACTCGTTCTCCATTTTGAACTATGAATTCCTCATTGGAAAGGTTGACCAGGATCACCCCGATTTCCCCACGGTAATCTGCATCTATGGTCCCGGGAGAATTGAGCACGGTAATACCTTTTTTGGCAGCCAATCCACTTCGTGGTCGCACCTGGGCTTCATATCCTACCGGAAGCTCAATAAAAAGTCCGGTTTTGATTATAGCTCTTTCCAGAGGCTTTAACGTTACAGGAGCAGAAATATTGGCTCTAAGGTCCATTCCGGCAGAAGAGCCGGTTTCGTATGCCGGCAATTCATGCCCGGATTTGTTGATTATTTTTACGTTCATTTTCTTTAATATTTCTTCGGAAGAATCTGGATCATGACTTCTTCAAAAGTTGTTTTAACTGGTCCTTTTCAGCGTAATAAATAAGGGCAAAAAAGATAAGGATTAATATACTTCCGAGGTAATAATTTTCCCTAAAAAGGTAGAAGTAAACTACCGAAAAGCTGATCGAGACCAAAAGATATCCGCCAATGCGTTTCAGGTCATAGGGTATGGGATAATATTTTCTTCCGAAGTAAAGAGACAACAGCATCATACTCCCGTAAGCTGCCATAGTCGCGATAGCCGAGCCAACATAACTGTAATACGGAATTAGCCAGAAGTTGAGCACCAGCGTCACTACCGCCCCGAAAATGGAAATATAACCGGCAAATCTTGTACGATCACTCACTTTATACCAAACTGAAAGGTTGTGATAGATCCCTAAAAAGAGATTTGCAATAAGGATCATAGGCACCACTACCATTGCTTCCCAATAGGAGGTGTCCTGAATGAGTATCACTTTCAGAAGGTCTAAGAAGATCGTAACTGTTACCAGGATCACTGCTCCAAAAACCACAAAATATCTTGTGATTAAAGCATAGGTTTGTGTTGCGTCTTTTTCTTTTGCATGACTAAAGAAAAAAGGTTCAATACCCATGCGAAATGCCGTGGCAAACAGGGTCATGAACAGGGCTAGACGGTAACAGGCGGCATAGGCCCCAACTTCAGACTTTGCTATATCCTCCGGAAGAAGCCATCCCAACAGAATTTTATCGAAAACTTCATTGATCACAAAGCCAATTCCGGCAATTAAGATGGGAAAACCATAGTTCAGCATCTTTTTCCATAACCTGCCGTTGAAAGTGTACGGAAGTTTAAAGTAGAACGGCAACATCACCAGCAGCGTAAGTGCACTGGCTACGAGATTGGCAATGAAGATATAGGCAATTTCAAAATCGGCAATATAAATGCTCTCAAAAAGGGCATTTTTTGAAGCCAGTTCCGGCAGGAAGACAATGAAGAAAATATTCAGCCCCAGGTTGACGGCGACGTTCCCTATTTTGATCCCTGCGAAGACCATTGGCTTTTCTTTTGCCCGCAGCCAAGCGAAGGGAATGGTTGACAGGGCATCCAGCGCAAGAATAAGCAGTACATACAGAATATAATGAGGGGCAATGACCAATGCACTGGAAATTTCATCTTTGAAATACAAACCAAGCACCAGGAAGGTGGCTGTTGAACCCATTAAAGAAATGGCTGAAGTAGCCGTGACCTCTTTTGAAAACTTTTCCTGATGAAAAAATCTGAAAAAAGCTGTTTCCATCCCGTAGGCAAGAACCACATTGAATACGGCCATCCATGCAAAGACAATGGCTACTTCCCCAAAACCTTCTGTAGGGAGGTAATAGGTGTAGAGCGGCACCAGCAGGAAGGACAACATCCTGGGCACCACTGTGGCTATGCCATAAATAAAGGTTTGTTTAAATAGCTTCTGAAAGAGGCCCAATTAGAATTTTGATTGGTTACCCCACAAATGTACTATTAATGCTGAATGTTTTGCGGATTTTTTAAGATCACCTCCCCCGTTTCCTTCTTTTTGATCCCGGTGATCCTGAAGTATTTTTCTTTTCCGTTCCTGGTGTATCTCACCACTGCTTCATCCTGTTCAAGCTCAAAAGGTATCTTCTCAAGAATGACGGGTGGTTTATTGCCGTACTCCTTTTTAGGATCACGGTGCATTATAATATCGGCGGCTTTGCCTTCATCAGATCTTATTTTAAAGGTGGCCACATATAATCCGGGCTCAGCAGGGTCTTTTTCAAGAACCGCTTTCCTTCCGCGGAAGTAAACGCTGTCCAGGCTGATCTCTGCATCCTCTTCTGCAGGGATATAGAGATTGATCCCCGAGCCGGCACCTTTCACACCTCCCACCCAACTGGTATAATAAGCTTCTTTTATAGCTAAAGGAGGCTCCTCCTGCAGTTTTTTGCCGTTGGCACAGTTACTAAAACTGAACAGGACAAGCAAGGCCGGTATGGTTTTCAAAAAGATCTTCATGACAGGAGATTTTATGGTTCTTAAAGTTAAAGACAAATTTAGTACCAATTAAAGCCTCTCCTAAAAAAGAAAACTCCATACCTGAGGGTATGGAGTTTCAAAAAGTTGAATATCAACTATGTAACTTATTTATTTTATTTATTCAAAGCTTCCGCTCCACCTACGATCTCTAAGATCTCATTGGTAATGGACGCCTGGCGTGCCTTGTTATAGGAAAGTTTAAGAGAATCACGCAATTCGGTCGCGTTATCTGTTGCTTTATGCATGGCAGTCATACGTGCACCGTGTTCAGAAGCGAATGAATCCCTTAGCGACTTGAATATCTGCATCTTCAATGATTTTGGGATCAACTCAAGAACGATCTCTTCTTTAGAGGGTTCAAAAAGGTAATCCAAAACCACTTCCTCATCTTTCTCCACAGGAACAATAGGCAGGAACTGCTCTATTTTCACTTCCTGGGTAGCAGCGTTTTTGAATTGGTTATAAATTATTAGGATCTTGTCATATTTACCCTCTACAAACAACTGCATAAGCTCTTCTGCAATAGCAGAGGCATTTTCAAAACTTAGATCATCATAGATGGCAGTTTCGGTTTTGTAGATGCTATGGGTCTTTTTAAGAATGTCGTTCGCTTTCTTTCCAATGGTTAGAAACTCAACATTTTTACCACTAAAATCCCGTTTTGCCAAATACTTTGACCCTTTAACGATATTGGAGTTAAATGCTCCTGCTAAACCTCTGTTGGAGGATATAGATACAATGAGTACGTTGTTCACCTCACGTTGCTCTGCATACTTGCTGCTCTTGTCACTGTCAAGGGTGGCACTGAGATTCTGCAGTAATTCAGAAAGCTTTTCGGCGTACGGTCTCATCGCAGTAATAGCATCCTGAGCCTTACTCAACTTAGCCGCCGATACCATTTTCATGGCACTGGTGATCTGCATGGTTGAGGAAACCGAGGTGATCCTGCTTCGTAATTCTTTTAAGTTGGCCATTTTTTGTAGTTATGAGTTTGGAGTTATGAGTTATGAGTTCTTAATAATGGAAACCATAATCTTCATTAACTCGTCACACTTAGCAATTAAAATTCTACAATCATTATTTGATGTTGCTTCAATCAGCTCTAACCAATATTTGGTTTCATCGGCCTCTTTTAAAGCAATTCCAAACTTATTTTTAAAATCTTTTGTGCTTACCCCCCTTTGTGCTTCCCTAACATTGGCTCCAATGCTAGTTCCACTTTTTAAAAGCTGAGAAGCCAGCTCAAATTCATTTTGTTTCTTCAAAGAACGGGTAAAGAGAACAATATCACAGGCAAATTGAAAACTTTTGATCCTTATCGGGCTGTTTTCAAGTTTGCTCATAACTCATAACTCTTAACTCCGCACTGGCATTTATGCCTTATATTTCGCTGAAAGTTCTTTGATTACGTTTGTCAACGTATCTGTAACTTCATCTGTAAGTTTACCTGCCTTTAAAGTGTCAAGGACATCTCTGTGCTTGGCATTAAGGAATTCCAGGTAATCTTTTTCAAATTCCCTGATCTTATCAACCGGAACATTTCTCAACAGGTTCTTGGCACCGGCGTAAATGATCGCGATCTGCTCTTCTACAGGATAAGGGTTGTTTTGAGCCTGTTTCAGGATCTCCACGTTACGCTTACCTTTTTCAATTACGCTAAGGGTAGCCGGGTCAAGATCTGAACCAAACTTGGCGAAAGCTTCCAATTCACGGTACTGAGCCTGGTCAAGCTTCAAAGTACCGGCAACCTTTTTCATAGACTTGATCTGAGCGGCACCACCTACACGTGATACCGAGATACCTACGTTAATTGCAGGACGAACCCCCGAGTTAAACAAGTCTGATGTTAAGAAGATCTGTCCATCGGTGATCGAAATCACGTTGGTTGGAATATAAGCCGAAACGTCACCTGCCTGGGTCTCAATAAGTGGCAATGCAGTCAATGACCCACCACCTTTTACTTTATCCTTAAGAACATCAGGAAGATCGTTCATTTGTTTCGCAATATTGTCATCAGCTATCACTTTTGCAGCACGCTCCAGTAATCTTGAGTGAAGGAAGAAAACATCTCCCGGATACGCCTCACGTCCCGGTGGACGACGAAGCAGCAAGGATACCTCACGGTAAGCTACCGCCTGCTTGGAAAGATCATCATAAACGATCAAAGCAGGACGACCGGTGTCCCTGAAATACTCCCCGATAGCAGCACCTGCAAACGGAGCATAAACCTGCATTGGAGCAGGATCTGACGCGTTAGCGGCAACAATTGTGGTATAGGCCAAAGCTCCCTTATCTTCAAGGGTCTTGGCAATACCGGCAACTGTAGAGGCTTTCTGCCCAATAGCTACATATATACAATATACAGGTTCCCCTGCATCATAAAATTCTTTTTGATTAAGAATAGTATCGATAACCACGGCAGTCTTACCTGTCTGACGGTCACCAATCACCAACTCCCTTTGCCCCCTTCCAATTGGCACCATGGCGTCAATTGCCTTAATACCGGTTTGCAGAGGTTCTGTTACCGGCTGACGGAAGATTACTCCGGGAGCCTTACGTTCCAATGGCATCTCGAATGTCTCACCTTCAATAGGACCTTTTCCGTCGATTGGAGCACCCAGGGTATCTACCACACGACCTACAATCCCTTCTCCTACATTGATAGAAGCAATACGCTGAGTTCTTTTTACAGTCGCACCTTCTTTCACATCTTTGTATGGACCTAAAAGTACCACCCCAACATTGTCTTCCTCAAGGTTAAGTACAATTCCTTCCAATCCGCTTTCGA
This sequence comes from Salinimicrobium flavum, assembly GCF_042684505.1. Taxonomy (NCBI): domain Bacteria; kingdom Pseudomonadati; phylum Bacteroidota; class Flavobacteriia; order Flavobacteriales; family Flavobacteriaceae; genus Salinimicrobium; species Salinimicrobium flavum. The sequence goes on along the minus strand of NZ_JBHULT010000006.1, from coordinate 540,490 downwards.
ATTCAACCAACTCCCCGTACTGTGCGTTCGCAAGACCGTAAACGTTGGCGATACCATCACCCACGTTTAAAACAGTACCAACTTCATCCAATGAAGCTTTTGCTTCGAACCCGGAAAGTTGTTTTTTTAATATTGCTGATACTTCAGCCGGATTTATTTCTGCCATAATTATTTAGAATAAAAAGCTGCGCCAGGGCGCAACGGTTTTAATTAAATTTTGAAACGTATGTATTGTTTTTAAATTCCCTTTTCAGGTTGTTTAGCTGTGCTTTAACACTGCCATTGTATTGGATATCTCCCACTCTCAGAATAAACCCGCCAATAATGCTTTCATCGATAACATTATTTATCTGGGCTTCATTCCCGGTCAACTCTTTCACTTTGGCCTGGATCATTGTTTCCAGGGCTGGTGTTAACGGAAAAGCTGTAGTGACCTTTGCCACCTGCACCCCGTTAAGTTCATTGTAAAGTTCGCGATAAGTTGAAGCTACCCTGTCAAGGATGTCGATCCTGTTGTTCTCAATCAAGATCCCAAAAAGACCGGTAGTAACACCCTGAACATCCTTAAAGATCTCCAAAAGGGCATTTTTCTTCATGTTGTCCTTAACAACCGGACTTTTAAGAAATCCCTGAAGTTCCTCATTATTCGAAATGGTATCATTGATAAGGATCATATCCTTATTGACCTCATTTGTAAGATTATTATCTTTTGCCAGGCTTAAAACCGCTTTGGCATATCTTAAAGCTGCTTTGCTTCCCTGCATAATATTAGTTTAAGGTAACGTCGTCAAGCATATCTTCAACAAGCTTCTCCTGTTTTGCAGGCGAAGAAAGTTCCTGGCGAACCATTTTTTCAGCGATCTGAACTGAAAGGGTAGCTACCTGGTTCTTGATATCTGCAAGAGCTGCATTCTTTTCATTTTGAATAGAGGCTTTGGCCTGCACGATCATTTTCTCTCCTTCTTTCTGAGCCTCTTCCTTCGCTTCTGAGATCATCTTTTCTTTGATCTCTCTTGCTTCCCTTAACATGCTATCGCGTTCCATACGCGCTTCATTAAGAAGTTTTTCATTGTCTGCCTGCAGGTTTTGCATCTCCTTACGAGCATTTTCAGCAGATTCAAGAGCATCCTGAATCCCTTTTTCTCTTTCGTTAAGGGCGTTCAAAATGGGTTTCCAGGCAAATTTACTCAGCAGTAATACAAGTACTACCAGGATCAATATCTGCCAGAAAAATAATCCAAAAGAAAAATCGTTGACTAACTTTTCCATATTCTATATAATTTCTTCTATCGTTTAATTTTGTAATAATTCAAGCCTTGCAGCCAACCGCTGCAAAGCTTGAAGTTCTGTTTGATCGGTTACACTGCGAAAAGGGCAGCAAAAGCAACACCTTCCAAAAGTGCCGCGATGATGATCATCGCAGTTTGGATCTTTCCGGCTGCTTCCGGCTGACGTGCAATTCCTTCCATTGCGGCGCTACCAATCTTACCAAGACCGAAACCGGCTCCAATAATGATTAAACCAGCTCCAATCATGTCTAAATTTAAGGCTTCCATACTTATTTATTAAAAATTAAACTTACTTACTAAACTATTATAATACCGGAATGTCTTCGTTATCTGCAGGGTGGTGATCATCATGCTCTTCTACCGCCATTCCAATATAAAGGGCACTTAGAAGGGTGAAGATATACGCCTGTAGAAAAGCTACCAGTAATTCAATTACAGATATAAAAATCGTGAACCCAAAGAAAGCAGGTCCTGCGATCCAGTTCTGGAAAACCACGATCAATCCCAAAAGGGTCATTACGATCACGTGGCCAGCCGTCATGTTGGCAAAAAGTCGGATCATAAGAGCGAATGGCTTTGTGAACATTCCCAACACCTCGATTGGTGCAAGAATGATCTTCATTGGCCACGGCACCCCCGGCATCCAGAAAATGTGTTTCCAGTAGTCTTTGTTACCGCTAAACTGAACGATAAAGAAAGTGATCAAGGCAAGGGCCATGGTTACCGCAATATTCCCGGTAACATTCACGCCCAGCGGAGTCATTCCCAGCAGGTTCAGGATCCAGATAAAGAAGAAAACCGTTAAAAGGAAACCTGTATATTTTCTATAGTTCTTACCAATGTTTGGTTTTGCGATCTCATCACGAACATAAAGCACAAGTGGCTCAAGCACCCTTCCAAATTTTCTTGGAAGCGGCCCCTTCTTATAAGATCTGGCCAGGGAGGTGAACATAAAGAACATTAGAACAGAAACCAACAACATATAAAGAACATTCTTGGTAATTGAGAAATCCAGAGGTCTTTCATTTGCAGGGAAACCATCCTCGTTGTAGGTTATGGTTCCTTCAGCATCCGTTTTATAAATTTTTGAGTGGTACATGCGGTAATGCTGCCCATCTATTTCCACAAGATCTTCCCCGTGGTGGAATTTTCCCGAAGAAAATATTTTTAAACCGTTATCCCATAAAATGACCGGTAGCGAAAAACCGTAATGAGCGCCGGTTTCCCCATCAGACAGGAAATTCACATAGTGAGCGTCTGCAAGGTGATGATCAATATAGTCTGTGATCTCTTCCTCAGTATTGACCTTGGCGTCTCCTTCTTGCTGAGGATCGGCCCCTGCTTTTAAAGTTGTCGCTTGTGTGCTAAGGGTCACAAACATTAAAAGGCAGGCTAAAAAAAATTTCGCAATGTTTTCCTTTTGCATTATCAGGTAAATTTCAGTCCTTTAATTCGGCTGCAAATGTACATAATTAAATAAAAATAAATACCCTACCGGCCCGAATTGTTTTTTACCCTCTAAAAACCTGCAATTACTTGTCTTTAGTAAAGTTAGCGGCATTGAGAAGCCGTATAACATAAATAATTTCGACCACCACACACACCACATAAGGAATGAAAAAATGCAGAAATACAGATTTATCAATACTGTAATCCGAAGTTTTAATAAGGAAAAGAAAAAGTCCGATTTTGACAAAACCGGTTACCAGGTAAATAAAACCAAGTTGTTCCTTTAAACGATCACTTACTGCTATTATAGAGCTGGTAAATAAAAAAGTAATACCAATATTGAACTTGTAGGCAAAGTTCACAAGGTCCATGGATTGCTTCGGAAAGAAATAGTTTAGTACCGCGTAATGGAGTGCATAGGTTATTCCTGCAACCAGGAATAACATCAGGGAAAACCTGAAGAGGTGTTTCAACATGAAAATCTAATTATTGAACCGCTTTAATTGCTTGAGAACAACATATACCGAAGCCACCAGTCCAAAAAGGACAAATCCTATAGTGAACCAGTTCTTACCTGAAGGATAACGCTCATCGAGTTTTTTGCCAATCCAGGCGCATACAAAAATGGTGGCGCCCATTTGAAAGGCAATACCCGAAAAAATAGCCCAATTCTTAAGCTGACTTCTCTTCTTGTTGCTGTCGTTCTCCTCGTTTTTCATTGTTTATAGCTTTCATTCCACCCCGCATGGTGCAGGTAGCATTAAAAGTGGCACCCGGTTCTACGGCCAGTTTAGCTACAATAGCTTCTCCTTCAATTACGGCGGTGCTTCTAAGGCTAAGGGTTCCGGTGATCTTTAATTTTCCGGAAAATTTTCCCTCAATATCTGCATTTTCACATTCAAGGTCGCCGTTCACGTGACCGTCTTTTCCTATCACAACCTTACCGGGAGTTTTAACGGTCCCTTCCACAGTACCGTCTATACGGAAACCTCCTTTTGCTTCGATATTTCCGTTGATTGTGGTTCCCTGGGAGACCTTGTTCTGTTCTTTGCTGAATTCCGAGGTGTTTTTTGCCAATTTTTCTTGTTTAAACATTTAATTTGGGGGTGTTTGTAAAGATTCTAAGTAGGTATCTATGTTTTTATGGATCTGGGCGATCCGGTAATTTGGAGTGGAAATATAAAAAGATTTTTGATTGATCTGGTACTTCTTGTTGACAGAAAATAATTCTGCAAGGCCATTTGCCCTTTCAGAAGATCTGAACCCGTGCACAACTACGAACATTTCCTGTGGATCATAAACATCAAGGGATACCCTCAGGTCCGAATAATTCAATTCCAAAAGAATTTTTTCGATCTTTTCCTTTAAAGCTTCTGCTTCTCCTGCCTGCCCTTTTTCAAAAGGAAAGACCAGTTTAAAAGTATTGGCTACACTATCACTCTGGAATTCATTCTGGCTTAGAGAAGGAAGTGCAGTAGTCAAAAGTTCCTGCGCTTTAACTCCTTCGGCTGTTTGGGGGTAATTCAATGCGACATAATTGAGGTTCTCCCTGTAGCTCTCAAAACCGTTCAGCCTACCTTCGGCCATGGCTTTTAAAAGTTCCAGTTTGGGAACGATCTCATCACCCGCGAATTGCTGGCTCAATTCTTTGCTCTGTTTGATCACTTCCCCGTACTGTTGCTGCTCGTAAAGCCTATATAAATTTTCATATAAAGCCGTTGGGTTATTCTCATCCTGCAGCAGGCTTTCAGGGTTTTGAAGAATGGCCGCATATCGCGATTCAGGGAAACGGAAGAGGATGTCATTTTTTAAAGCTTCTGCCTTTGCCATTTCACCCATTTCAGAATAGATCTTATACAGGTTGTACCGTGTCGGCACTTCCAGTCGCTCTTCTGGATCATGAGCAAGAAGGAATTCGAGTTTTTCCGCAGCAAGTTCATTTTCCCTGAACTTCTCACGGTAGATCAATCCTAGTTGGTAATTGGCAAAATTCCTTTCATTGAAAAGGCTGTCTATTTGTGCTTCATCACGTGGAATGGAAGCTACGTATGTTTGTGGGTCAAACACAGGGTCATTGGCCAGCATTTCTTCACTCACCTCAACATCCCCTCCCCCGGCAAAACCTGTACTGCCCCCGGTCCTCCAATTGTCGGTTAACTCCCTTTGGCCCCAGATCCTGAAAAATTCCTGTTTCCCATAAGCAACGGTGGTTGGATTATAAAAATAAAACGCTGACCCCGGGTTAGGAACCCCGGGCATTCCGGTCCTCTTTTTCTCAAAATAATTTTCTGCCACATTCTCGGTTTCATCTTCCCCGGGAAGTTGACTTTCTGCCCTTTCTTTAAGCTTATTGGTGTAGGTGGTAAAATATTCAAGTTGTTCCTCGTCTGAAAGAGAGGCGAGGTACAAAATACTGTCTGTAGTCCTGGCCAGATCCTCGTAATAGATCACATCATTAAGGTTATCCCTTTTCTTCTTAATTAACCGGAATTCTCTCGAATTCTCTGCAAGTTTCTGAAGAGTGCTGTCGTAATAAGTTCCTGCCGTTTCAAATTGGGCAGCATCAAAATTGATGTTTCCCAGGGTCTCATAATCTAATGCCTGAAGATAAAGGTCTGAAGAAGGTGACCGTAACGACCTGTTATAGTAATCTACTGCCAGCTGTACGGAATCATTCTGATAATGAAATTCGGCCAGTTGGAAATATATTCTGTCCAGGTAAGGCCGGTTCTCCCTGTCCTTCTCAAGATCGGTAAGCATAGCGAAAGCAGCAGCTTTTTCGGCATCGCCAACATCCATGTTGTTTATCCTGGCGATATGGGCGTTGATATGATAGATTCGGGGAGTCTTTCTGTTAAGGTTGATCACCTCCTGAAAAGCGATGTCTGCACTGTCCACCTTACCGAGATTATTGTACAACTGCCCGGTGATAAAATAATACCTGCCTTGATCATCTTTATTGTCTGAAAGTTCTGCTGCGGTCCTGATATGGGACACGGCGCTGTCCTGAGCTCCTGTATTTATATAAGCCTGTGCCAGCATTGCTGAAGCATGTGCCCGGTCCTGCTCTTTTAATTTCTCTTCCTTAAGGATCTTTTTAAGGTTCTTGATAGCCACTTCATTGAACTCCAGCCTAAGGTTGGTCTTTTCACGCCATATCCTGGCTTCATTGATGGTGTTACTTAAGGGATATTTATGAAGTACATAATTAAAAGCCTCCAGGGCCGGCACAAAACGTTGATCATAATACCGGGCCTTTCCCAGCAGTAAATAGGCTTCATCTATCTGCGGATTTTTCTCCCGGTCTTCAATGAGCATAGAATGTCTTTGGATGGCCTTTACCGCCTTTTCTTCGGCAACGGCAAAATTTGGATTGGTGTTCTCCCCCGGAGCCATTACCTCATCGCTAACATACAGAGGCTCAACCGGCAGGATTTCCCAGTAGTTATCTGCATAGTTCTGGTTCAGCTCCTCTTTTCCCAATTCAAGGGCCAGGTTTCCGTTGTATAAGGTATTATATTCAGCAGTAACTGCATGCCAGTTCCGGTTCAAAAAGGTGTTTTTCTTTCTTGAACAACCCGCTATTGCAGCAACCAGAAGCAGCAATAAAATGCCTTTTGTAAATGCTTTCAAATCAATGATTCTTCTTATTAAGAATAACAGCTCTACCCCCAATATTATTATTGAAGGTAGTAAAAATAGGTAAAAAAATTGGGGAAGTGCAGGGGATAAAAATGAAAACGTCCGGTACCGAAATTCCCGGAGATAATATAGTTTCCGATCTTACACCCCTTCCTGTTCGGCCTTGACTTTTATGGCTTCCCCTGCGAAATACTGCTCCAATTCTTTCAGGGTAGCTTCGGAAGTCTTGATGTCGTTGACCACATGCCCTTTGTCGAGCACCACGATTCGTTCACAAACTTCAGTTACATGAATAAGATCATGGCTGGAGATAAGGATGGTGGTTTCAGAATTTTCAGAAAGATCCCTGATCAGGGCTTTGAGTTTTATTTGGGTTGTTGGATCAAGATTGGCAAAAGGTTCATCAAGGATCACCACTTCAGGATCTCCAATAAGCGCTGCCACTATTCCCACCTTCTTTTGATTTCCCTTGGAGAGGTCCCTCAGGTACTTTCTTCTCCCCATGATCTCCCCGTTGAAGAGTTCCTCAAAGTCCTTGAGAAAAGCGGCAACATCTGCCTTATTGCGGTTGCGCAATTCCCCTATGAAATTGAAATATTCTTCGGGCGTAAGATACCCTATAAGGAAACTTTCATCAATGAAAGAAGAGGTAAATGGTTTCCAGGTTTCACTTTGGCTCACGGTAATATCCTTATTGAAGACATTTCCGGTAGAAGGCTGAATGAGGTCTAACAGAAGACTGAAAAAAGTAGTTTTCCCGGCTCCGTTATTTCCAACCAGTCCAAAGCTCTGCCCTCTTGGGATCTCAAGGTGTGGAATGTTTAAAACCTCCACCCCATTATATACTTTTGAAAGATTTGTTACTGTAATCATAACTTCTGTTGTTTAATCCCCTGTTTGTTTAAAGCCATTGATCATGGCATATTTACTATTTTTATAAGACTGTTCAATAAAGTTCATCAAAGGTACCCTCAACAGCATTCCCAGGATACCAAGCCCCACCAGTACACTTATCCCTACCTGAAAGGAAACGAATTTGTTTACCAGCCAAAAAATGAGGATTGGAATTAGCATAAGAGGCAGACCAATGATCCATTGCGTAGCCCCTGTACCCTGGTAGTTCATGAAAGGACTTTTTTCAAGTTCGATCCTTTTCCTGTTATATGATCCAGCATACAATAACATGGGAACATTAACCCCAATATTATAGATCGCACATGAAATATTGATAAGCAGGATATTCCAACCAAAATACACGTATGGTGTGGTGAGAACGGTAAGTACCACTATACTAAAAGTCATCAAACCTGCTTTCGAGGCAAGGTATTTCTTTAGCGGAATGTTCTGTGACATTATCATGGAATAATAAGAAGCATCCCATGAGGGAATGAATTGTCCAAAATTGATCATAAAGATCCCGGTCATGAAGATCCCCACAAATACGAATAAAGCCGGCATACTCTGGTAGATTTCCTGCGGGTAAAAGATCATTCCGTAGCCCATAATTATGAGTGATAAAAAGATAGTTGTCCTGGGGCGTTTGTTCCTCCAGATCAATTTAAGATCCAGTTGAAGAAAAGGAGCTATATCCCCGAATTTCCTGGTCCAACCAAAATCCTGAGTATTGGCCTGTTCCACCTTTCCGCGAAGGGATTCATCAAGATAGAATCTGCTTTCCAGTATTTTCTGGTTCCACTTGTAAAGTGAAAACACCAGTAATATTGGGATAATTGCAAGCCACGGGTGTAGCACTATAAAATCTAATGCACTGCCAAAGGCATCAGAGATACTGAAAACTCCGTAGTATTCAAGAGCAATAAATCCTACTGCAGCCACTAAATATGGAATTAGAGCCTTCAGGTTTTCTGCGAATCTTTTTTTCAACAGGAAGTTTGCATAGTTCACACAAAGATCAACAGCAAAAACCGCGACCATCCACCCCAGTACCGGCCATAGCCCGGCCTCACCTTTAATATAATTGGTAATTCCAAAAGGTATGATCACAAGGAGTGGCAGGAAATTAAAAAAAGAGAACAGGGATTTCACCAGAACGTAATTCACCACTTTTCTCTTCTTTATTGGAGCTGTGAGTAAAGGTTTTATGTTTATTACCGGCAGGGTCTGCAGCATGAACCTCACCCCCAGATCAATGGCAAACCAGGCCAGAAGAAGATGGTTAACAGCTGAAAGAGGCGACTCTTCAGGAAAAAAATTCTTCATTAACGGGTATAAACCTAACCCCAGAAGCAGAAAGACTATTGAAAAGTAGATGGCCAAAAAACCCATGAAAATTTTAAGCCCCAGGCTTTTTCCAAAACTCGAAGACCTGAAGAAGGCTTTCCACTGAAGGGAAATAAAATGTTTAAACATACAACCGGTTTGTTTACAAGTAGGGAAATTTACAATTTTGTTACAGATTTTAAATAGCATACTTTGTACTTTTGCGCCTAAAGACCCAAAATAATGAGTAAGTTTTTTCCTCTAACGATCAAAAACGTAATTAGAGAAACCTCACAGGCCGTGAGCCTTGAATTTGAAATTCCTGAGACACTGAAAAAGGAATTCTCCTTTAAAGCAGGACAATATATCACCGTTAAAACAGAAATTGATGGGAAAGAAGTAAGAAGAGCTTACTCTCTTTGCACTCCTCCAACCAACGAAAGTTTTAAGGTCACTGTAAAAGAAGTACCCGGTGGTGCCTTTTCGGTGATCGCAAATAATAAATTAAAAGCCGGCGATGTGCTGGAGGTGCATCCTCCGGAAGGAAAGTTCATCTTCGAACCCATAAATGATAACCATCCTCACACTTATGCGGCCTTTGCGGCAGGAAGTGGGATAACCCCCATACTTTCCATTTTAAAGACCGCCCTGGAGCAGGAAAAATACAGTCGCTTTGTACTTGTTTATGGAAATAAAACACCTGATGAAACGATCTTCTTCAAGGAATTGCTGAAGCTACAGCTGGAGCATCCTGACAGGTTGTTCATTGAATTCGTCTATAGCCAGACCAAAGAAGACGACTCTCACTACGGAAGGATAGATGCCAGCACAGTAAATTTCGTACTTAAAAATAAATTTCAGAATACCACCTTTACCAAATTTTTCCTCTGTGGTCCAGAAGAAATGATCAATAATGTGACTGAGGTCCTTCTGGAGAATTCGGTCGAAAGAGAAAAGATCCTTTTTGAACTTTTCAGTACCGAAGTTGAAGGGGAGCTGAAATCTGACCTTTCAGGAGCTACAGAGTTAACCGTAATTTTTGATGACGAGGAAACCACCTTCACCATGGAAAAGAATGCTACGGTGCTGGATGCGGCTCTTGATTACGGGCTGGATGTTCCTTATTCCTGTCAGGGAGGGATATGCAGTAGTTGTGTTGCCCGTATAACCGAAGGTAAAGCAGAGATGGCGAAAAATTCTATCCTGGTTGACAGCGAGATTGAAGAAGGTCTTGTGTTAACCTGCCAGGCACATCCTACCACTCCTGTATTAAAAGTGAATTATGATGATGTATAGCAGTCACAGGATTTTAAAAAATTCTAGAACAGGATCTCCCTGATCTTCTCTATTACTTTCATGGGTGGAATTGTTCTCATCACCTCCTCATATCCCTGCGGAATTTCTTTTCCGTAAACTGAAGTTGGGATGTCCGGATATTTGGTAAGATCGGGGAGCAGGGAATTGGAAGCTGGCTGCTTATAGGGGGCAAAGCCTGCAAAAGGATGGGTTAGGCCCCATAACGAAATTACAGGAACCCCGAAATTTGCTGCAAGATGTCCATTTCCACTATCCATGGAAACCATGCCATCGAGATGGGAAATAAGGGCCAATTCTTCTTCAAAAGTCAATTTTCCCGCAACACTAACTGTATTTAGATATTTCTTTTCCCAGCGGTTAAGTATACCGGTTTCTTCAGGTCCTCCCCCAAACAAAAATACCTTAAGGTTTTTCTCTTTTTGAAGCTCCTGGAGCACTTCCTGCATAAGATCCAGGGGATAAGTTTTGGATGTGTGCATGGCAAAAGGTGCGATCCCCAACCATTTCTTCGGCTCCTCCCCCGTAAGTTCCTTCACTTTTTCTGAAAGGATACGCTTTGGCATTACAGATTCTTTGGAAAGATCAACGGGGTATCCAAGAGCGGCAAAAACATCTGCATAGCGTTGGTGTGTTGTCTTTAATGGCTCAAAAACTTTTTTATTTCTTCTGGTAAGAGCTTTTTTTTCGCTTCTGCCCTTCTCAATTTGTTTTACCGGGATCCCTTTCATTTTAAAAAAGATCCTGAGGACATTTGATCTTAAAACATTATGAAGATCGGCTACTGCATCTATTTCAAGATCCTGTAACTCTCCTGCCAGTTTCTTTAATCCGGCGGGGCCTTTGTGGCGGCCTTTGACCTCAGCAGCATAGACCTCAACGTTCTTAAGACCCTGAAAAACAGGTGTGAAGAAGGCACGGGTAAGCACTGTAATTTTCAGGTGGGGATATTCTTCAGAAAGTAATTTTAACACCGGCACCGTCATAGCGACATCTCCCATTGCAGAAAGCCTGATCACCAGAATATGTGCAGGTAATGCCATCAAAAAAGATTATTTTCTAGTTCCTCTTAGAACCGGGTTCAATTCATCGTCGTTGTACATTTTCATCTGTTTGTACACCTTCATATATTTATTTCCCTTTTCAATGTCTTCCAGCAACTGGTTAATAGCCGTAGAAAGATCAACACGTTGCTCAAGCAGGATATCAAGTTTGGCCTGGCATTTCATCATGTGCTCCTGTGAAGCGTCTGCCCGGTTGGCTTCTTCGTTCATGTGGTAGATCTTAAGGGCAAGGATGGAAAGACGGTCAATAGCCCATGCCGGACTCTCGGAATTGATCGTGGCATTTTCTTTTGGTTGCACATCCTTGTATTTGTCAAGGAAATAGCTGTCAATATACTCCACCATATCTGTCCTATCCTGGTTGGAAGCGTCTATTTGGCGTTTAAGTTTAAGGGCTGCAACAGGATCGATATTCGGGTCGCGAATTATGTCCTCGTAATGCCATTGTACCGTGTCGATCCAACATTTTCTGAAAAGAAGGTGCTCCAATAGCTGGTCTTTCTCGTCATAAGGGTTATGGAAATCCTGTCCCACAGTATTGATCTCGTGGTATTTTTTGATCACTTCCTGGAAGATCTTGTTGGCTTTATCTGAAAACATAATTTGCTCTTTTTATTGCTTAAAATATTTACTCCTGAAAAAAATTCATCTCTTCATATTATTTGCAAAGGTATTAGATTTTTAGGTTTTACACAGACTCTGAACCCAGAGCTTTCCGCAGGAAAAGATCTACTAGAAAAACAGAAGTAGCAGCACCGGAAGCAGGATAACCACCCCCAGGATGATCTCCCTGAACCACTTATCGTCTGAAACCTGGAAGTAATTGGTCACGATGATGGCCAGCGGGGCAAAGAAAAATATGAGTTCGCTGCTGTCTTTAGTTGGGGCCAGAACCGCCACACCTAGTGAAAGGGCAGTGAACAAAAGAATGATGAACAAAGAGGTCTTGGTATTAGCACTGGCTTTTTGAATGATCCCCATATAGAAAAATGACGCCCATATAGTGAGCGCGAATAAAAACGCCACCGGAATCAAAATTCCCGGTTCCCTGTAAGCCGTGAAATCAAAATTACTGTCCTGGAACCATTCCGAAAAAGTGTAGAAGGTATCGGTTATCAAGAGATCTGTCGCTGTTACCAATGATAAAAGAGTCAGCACTGCTACCGGCGGCACCAGCCAGTTCTTAAACCTGTAACCTACATGCACCAGTATCCCGAAGTAGACGATGAAAAGAAACAAAATGCTCCAAAAATAGAACAGCGATGCAATCCCTATCCAAAAGGTAGCATCAAAGATCTTTTGCACGGTCTCCCGTTGTGACTTCAAGCTAATGATGCGTCTTAGGGCTAGCAGCACAAGAAGATTGGCTACAATGGCAGCATCATTTTTAAGAGCAGCGAAGAACATGCAGCAGAAAGCTGCAAAAAGGACGGTTTTATAAGCGTTCCTGCTGGTTAGCTCGTTTCGCTTTGAGATAAAATTTAAAAGTAAAACGGTCACCAGGAATAGCAACAGCACCCCCATCTCCTTAAGAATGATGAGAAAAGATGAGGTTATGAGATCAGGAAAATTAGCGATTAGATAAAAAACCGACATGTATACGGCAACCACAACAAAGTTAATTGGCCGTGATTTGCTAAAAAAGCTTGTTAACATTATGGTTTTTTCTATTTTTGTGGTTCTAAATATAACTACTATGAGGGATTTTTTTGAAGGGATACAGTCGTTTTTTGAAGATTTCGCGTTTGCTCCTCTTGACTATATGCGTAGCGTAGAACTTGACAGCTGGTTCCTCGCAAACATTGTGAACTGGCTGTTCATGATCATTGGATTTTTAGCTTTCCTTTACTGGATGAAACAATTAAAAGATGTCAACGACCGTGGAGACGAAAGAAAAGATTCAACTGCACATTCTTTTCTAGGCTAGGTCAAACCCAAGGTCTTTTCTAAAATACATCTTATCGAAATGAAGTTTATCTGCATTTTGGTAAGATTTTTTTAGTGCCTGTTTGTAGTCATTCCCGAACGAGGTAATCGCCAAAACTCTTCCACCGCTGGTCACAACTTTTCCGCTCTCCTCACTGGTACCGGCGTGAAAAACTAAAGAATCCTGGATATTTTCAAATCCGGTGATCTCCTTGCCTTTTTCGTAAGCTTCAGGATACCCTCCCGAAACCAACATTACTGTGGCGGCTGTCTGCTCACTCACTTTCAACTTCACTTCGTCTAGTTTACCCGCAGAAACTTTTTGGAACACTTCCACCAAATCTGATTCTATTCTTGGAAGAACCACCTCAGTTTCAGGGTCTCCCATTCGCACATTGTATTCGATGACATAAGGGTCATCTCCTACTTTTATCAAGCCAATGAACAGGAAGCCTTTGTAGTCAATATCTTCTTTGGCCAGTCCCTCAATACTAGGTTTTATGATCCTCTCCTCGATTTTATTCATGAAGGTTTGGTCAGCGAAAGGCACAGGAGAAATTGCCCCCATTCCCCCGGTATTGAGCCCGGTATCACCTTCCCCGATTCTTTTATAGTCTTTGGCGGTGGGAAGGGTGATATAATTTCGACCATCTGTAAGAACAAAAACACTCAGTTCAATACCGTCAAGGAATTCCTCAATGACAACCGTAGTTCCGGCCTTCCCAAACTTGTCATGCGCAAGCATATTTTCAAGTTCAGTTTTAGCTTCCTCAAGGTCGTTAAGAATCAAAACCCCTTTTCCTGCAGCCAACCCATCAGCTTTTAATACATAGGGCGGCTTTAGTGTCTCCAGGAACTTTTTACCGGCTTCGAGACTCTCTTTTTTAAAGCTTTCATAAGCCGCAGTGGGAATCATGTTTATCGCCATGAATTCCTTTGCCCTTTCTTTGCTACCTTCCAACAACGCACCTCTTTTGGAAGGACCTATTACCGCAACATTTTTAAGCTGTTTATCCTGCATAAAGAAATCACTGATTCCTTGCACCAGCGGGTCTTCAGGACCTACAATCAACATCTCGATTTGTTCCTTAATGACAAACTCCCTGATGGCTTCAAAATCTGTTACTCCAATTGCCACATTTGTTGCTATTTTTGAAGTACCGGCATTACCCGGAGCAACAAATAGTTTACGGCATTTTGAGCTTTGAGCGATCTTGTACGCAAAGGTATGTTCACGGCCGCCAGAGCCCAGGATAAGGATATTCATTTTGGTATGGTTTTATTTCTTGTGTCAAAAATAATTGTTTGTAAATTGAAGCACCAACTAATTGGCATAAAAAACAACTATCTTAGCACAATTGAACTGGTTTAGCCTCTCATTACAGCTTAACAGATACCCCATAAACAAAGCAAAGAATGTTTTGGAGGAGATACAGCTTATTCCGGAAAGCGAATACCACAGTTATGTTGAGAAAAAGAAGGAAGAGATAGTTACTTATCACCTAAAAAATACCCCATTTTACCGCAATTTTTTCGGAAAGAAAGAATTTTCAGCCTGGGAAAGTATTCCCATCATGAAAAAATCTGACCTTCAACGGCCTATGGAAGACCGGTTCAGTAAGGGGTATACTTCCAAGAACGTTTATGTAGGGAAGACCTCGGGGAGCAGTGGCCATCCTTTTATATTTGCGAAAGACCGGTTTTGCCATGCGCTTTCGTGGGCAGAATTCAATGACCGCTACCGGTGGTATGGGATAGATCTGGATAGATCTGTGCAGGCCCGTTTCTACGGAATACCTCTGGATAGATTCGGATATTATAAAGAACGCCTGAAGGATCGGTTCGGATTTAGGTACAGGTTCCCCATTTTTGATCTCAGTGAGGCGAAAATGGAAGAATTCCTGCAGGATTTTCAGAAAAAGAAATTTGATTATATCAACGGGTACACCAGTTCTATCGTGCTTTTTGCCAAATTCCTTCAGAAAAGAAATATTCTGTTGAAAAAGGTATGTCCACATCTGAAGCTTTGTATAGTGACCAGTGAGATGTTCTTTGAAGAAGATAAAAAACTATTGGAGGAACAATTCGGGGTGCCGGTGGTGAACGAATATGGGGCTAGTGAATTGGGGTTACTGGCATTTCAGAACCCGGAAGACGAATGGATCCTTAATAGTGAGACCATGTTCGTCGAGGTGGTAGATGATGAGGGAAAAAATGTGCCAAATGGCGAACAGGGAAAAATTGTGATCACATCCCTATACAACCGGGCCCAGCCGTTTATTCGTTATGACATTGGAGATACCGGTGCCCTGGCAGAAAACAGTACGTTGAAAAAGCCGGTTTTAAAAGAGCTTTTAGGTCGCACCAATGATGTGGCGGTCCTTCCTAGTGGCAAAGTGGTTCCCGGCCTTACTTTTTACTATGTAACCAAGACCATTATCGAGAACGACGCACAGATCAAGGAATTCATCGTGCAGCAAACGGAGCCGGGAAGTTTTAGGATTATCTACGTTTCTGAAAAGGAACTCAATGAAAATAAACGGGAAAAAATCAAAGCGGCGATGACCAAGTACCTTGAAGATGGCCTGAAGGTGAATTTTGATCACCAAACTACCCTCAACAGGAGTAAGCGGGGAAAATTAAAGCAATTTGAATCTTTATTCTAGATCTGCTTTTTGCCTGCTTTTTACAAAGAACTGTTCCAAAAGAAATAAAAGCATCCAAAATCCACTTTTTGCAGCCGAGAATTTTAGCACCTTACGATAAATAGAATAGTTGTATCTCAACATTTCAAACTTGTTGTTCGAGATTGAATTCTTCCTGATCCTGTACTTCGCGAGACATGTCTTTATACCTTTTGCCTGACCTGCTTTCCTGGTAGCCAGCAACCACAGCCCCCAGTCCTGCCGTTTCCTTATCAACGGACAGTAGATCTTCCCAAGCTTTTGAGCGTTATATATCCCGGTAAGATTCCCAATATAATTTGCCCTTAGCAGTTTTTTAAAGCTAAGATCTTCCAGGGCTTCGATCTTTTGGTGCAAAGAATTACCTTTTTCATCTATAAGCTCATAACTTGAATAACACACCGTTGCATTATGCCTCATCATAAAATCCAGCTGAGTTTTAAGCTTTTCGGGCATCCATAGGTCATCAGCGTCCAGAAAGGAAATATAATCTCCCTGTGAAGCCTTGATCCCGATATTTCGGGCGAATCCGGCGCCCTGGTTGGCGGGTAATCTGTGAAGTTTGATCCTGGGATCCAGGGCTATGATCTCTTCTGCAATTTCAGGTGTAGTATCTGTTGAGGCGTCATCTATGACCAATAGCTCCCAGTTCCCGTATGTTTGCTGCTGAACGGATCGAATGCTTTCAGCAATAAATTCCGAAGCATTGTAAGCCGGCATTATGACAGATATCAAAGGATCTCTCATCACCAGATCAATTTTAGGAGCCACCTCTGAAGAACCCCTTTTGAAAGGCAATTTATCTGAGGTAAGAAGGCCATTTTATCTTCTTATGTGTTTGGAAAAATCTTTGTGTGCACTCCTGTAGAGTTCTTCCTCACTTAGGCTTTGAAAGTACCGGTAGGTCTTTTCCATACCTTCACTACGGGAAACTTTTGGTTCCCATCCAAGGATCTCCTTTGCACGTGTAATATCGGGTTGACGCTGCATGGGGTCATCCTCTGGGAGAGCTTTATAAATGATCTTTTGAGTGGTACCGGTAAGCTTAATGATCTCTTCGGCAAAATCCTTTATAGTGATCTCATGCGGATTACCAATATTAACAGGATACACGTAATCACTCAACAAAAGCCGGTAAATGCCCTCGATCTGGTCATCAACATAACAAAAGGAACGTGTTTGAGATCCGTCGCCAAACACCGTCAAATCCTCTCCTCTCAAAGCCTGTCCAATAAAAGCCGGAATTACCCTCCCGTCATTCAAACGCATGCGCGGGCCATAAGTGTTGAATATCCGCACGATCCTGGTTTCCAGTCCATGATACCGGTGATAGGCCATAGTAATAGATTCCTGGAACCTTTTGGCCTCATCATATACCCCACGAGGTCCAATTGTATTCACATTTCCATAATAATCCTCATTTTGGGGATGCACCAGGGGATCTCCATACACTTCAGAAGTAGAGGCTATAAGGATCCTGGCATTCTTTTCTTTGGCAAGCCCTAACAGGTTATGAGTTCCAAGGGAACCAACCTTTAAAGTTTGGATCGGGATCTTTAAATAATCTATGGGACTTGCGGGGGAAGCAAAATGAAGGATATAATCAAGCTGTCCCGCTACGTGCACAAAAGTGGAAACATCATGGTGATAGAATTCAAAATCTTCAAGCTTAAAAAGATGTTCAATATTTCTACGGTCCCCGGTAATAAGATTATCCATTCCCAATACATGGTAACCTTCCTTGATGAATTTATCACAGAGATGAGAGCCAAGGAATCCGGCAGCTCCGGTTATAAGGATCCGTTTCTTCATAGTTGATTTTAACGATATGAAATTAAGTATTTTTTGTTGTTCTGCAACCCTTTTCCTCTAGAGGTGCAGTGGTATTGAGGATTTAAGAATAATTTAACCCAATTGGTTCCTCAAGAAACATTCAGTTCAGCTGATATTCCTTAATTTAATAATCATAAATAGAAAAGAGTATGAAAATGAAAAATTTGATACCCCACTTCCATATCAACGTAAGTCCTACAGAACGTGCGGTTTCTTTACTGGCCGGCGCGTGGTTTCTCTATGATGGCCTCGGAAAAGATAAAAAAAGCGTTTTGGAAACCGTCATTGCCGGCTACCTGCTATACAGAGGCGCCACAGGAAATTGCGCAGCATACAGTGCAATGGGAAAAACCAAACCCGATAATCACAGCCGCAATGTAAATATCCAGATACGGCAGATCGTCAATAAACCCCGTGAAGAAGTCTATCAATTCTGGAAGGATTTTGAAAACCTGCCGTTGTTCATGGAACATCTTGAAAATGTAGTATACCTGAATGATGATATCTCAGTCTGGGAAGCAAATTTACCCGGAGGTTTGGGTAAGATACGCTGGAAAAGCGAGATCGTAAAAGACCGGCCCAACGAGTTAATTGGCTGGCATTCCCTTCCGGGTTCTGCTGTTGAAAACGCCGGAAAAGTCGAATTCAGGGATATGGGAGAAGGAACCGAAGTTCACGTGGTGATATCTTATCATGCACCCGGAGGATTACCCGGTGAGGGTGCTGCCCGGCTTATAAATCCGGTTTTTGAAGATATGATAAGACAGGATGTAGAAAACTTTAAATGGTTTATTGAACGGGAATACCTGCATTAATTAACTTATTTAAGATCTTGCATAAGCTTCTCCAGGCTCACTTTCCAGTCAGGAATTGGGATGTTAAAGGTAGAAAGGGTTCTTTCCTTGCTCATAACACTGTTGGCCGGCCTAATGGCGAGGGTTTGAAAATCATTTGATTCGTTAAGGATCGTCTTTTCCTTAGAGAGCCTGAGGATCTCTTCGGCAAAGTCATACCAGGTGGCTTCTCCCAGATTGCTGTAATGATAGGTGCCATAACTATCACTTTTTGATGCAAGGAGTTCAAGGATAAATTCTGCCAGGTCATAAGCGTTGGTAGGGGAGCCTTTTTGATTTGTGGTAATATTGAGTTCTTCTCCTTTCGCAGCTTTATCCCTTATAGTGTTGAAGAAATTATGACCAATATCTGAGTACAGCCAGGAGGTTCTAAAAATGAAGTATTTATCCATATGTTGCCTGATGTATTCCTCTCCCAGGCATTTCGAGGCTCCATAAACATTCAAGGGTGATGTTTCATCTTCTTCGGTATAAGGTGTATCTTTTTTTCCGTCAAAAACATAGTCTGTGGAAAAGTGGATAAGGGTGATGTTATTGTCTTTACAGGCTACCGCAAGATTCCTGACAGACTCGGCATTTATTAAATAAGCCATTTCCTGCTCCTTCTCTGCCTGCTCCACCTTTGTGTACGCTGCACAGTTGACGCAGTAATCGAAATCATGTTTTCTAAGATATGCATTTACGACCGCAAAAAGCGAAAGATCAAGGTCATCTGAAGTGGCATAGGTGAATACAAATTCCTGATACCTGGAAGAGATCCTTTTAATACACTGCCCCAGCTGGCCCGAAGCTCCCGTTACTAATACTTTCTTCATAATCCCAGATCTTTTAAATGAGGTAGCTGTGCATCTTTTTCAGAAAGAATCAATTTCTCCTCCGGGAATTCCCAGTCGATATTAAGATCAGGATCCTTCCAAAAAACGCCGGCATCTGCTTCCTGATGGTAATATCGGTCACATTTATATGCGAAAACCGATGTTTCGGAGAGGGTTAGAAATCCATGTGCAAATCCTGCCGGAACAAACAATTGGTGATGATTTTCGCTGCTTAAGATCGTTTTAAAAGATCTTTTGAAGGTGGGGGATCCGGGTCGCAGGTCCACAACCACGTCAAGCACTTTTCCCAAAACTATTCTCACCAGTTTAGCCTGTGCAAAAGGTCCCTTCTGAAAATGCAGACCTCTTAAAACCCCCTTGGTAGAGGTAGATTGATTATCCTGTACAAAATTAATATGCAGCCCTGTAACCTCCTCAAATCTTCTTTGGCTGAAACTCTCCTGGAAAGTTCCCCTGTGGTCTTCAAAGACCGAAGGTTTGAGGATAAAACAATCTTTTAAGGGTGTAGTTTCCAGTTTAAGCATTTATTCCAATTCTAATAAATATTCACCGTAGCCGCTTTTTAATAAAGGTTGTGCCAGGCGGTGAAGTTGTTCTTTTGTAATATATCCCATGTTATAGGCGGTCTCTTCTATCGCACCAATCTTGAGGCCCTGTCGTTCTTCAATGACCTGTACAAACTGGGCAGCCTTCATCAGGGAATCAAAGGTTCCAGTGTCAAGCCAGGCTGTGCCTTTATCAAGTATGCTTACCTGAAGTTTTTGATTTTTCAGATACTCATTATTAATATCTGTGATCTCCATCTCCCCCCGATTAGAAGGTTTTATATTTCTGGCGATCTCTGCCACATTATTGTCGTAAAAATAAATCCCGGGAACCGCGTAATTCGATTTTGGATGTTCCGGTTTTTCTTCAATTGATCGCACTTTCCCTTTGTCATCAAAATCAACGACTCCGTATCGTTTGGGGTCTTTTACGTGATAAGCAAAGATCAATCCTCCATCGGGATCACTATTGCTCTGTAATAAAGCATCGAGTCCCGAACCATAGAAGATATTATCCCCAAGAATAAGCGCCACCTTCTCCTTTCCTATAAAGTCCTCCCCTATGGTAAAGGCTTCTGCAAGTCCTTTGGGTTCATCCTGCACCGCATAGGAGAAGGAACAGCCATATTTACTGCCGTCGCCCAAAAGATCCCTGAATAAGGGAAGGTCTTTGGGGGTAGAAATGATAAGGATTTCCTGTATCCCTGCCATCATTAATGTTGAAAGGGGATAATAGATCATTGGCTTATCATATACCGGCATCAACTGCTTGCTCACTGCAAGTGTCAATGGGTGAAGCCTGGTACCCGATCCTCCTGCCAGGATTATTCCTTTCATTTATTATATTTTTGAAGATACCATTTTACGGTCTTTTCAATACCCGATTCAAAATTTTCATCGGCCTTCCAGTCCAGTTCATTTTCGATCTTACTGGCATCTATCGCATATCTTTTGTCATGACCAGGCCTGTCCTTGACATAAGTAATAAGATCTGAATAACTCTTCCCGTCCTCCCGGGGATTTATGAAATCCAGTATCTCACAGATCTTTTGAGCAATATAAATGTTTTCACGCTCATTGCGACCACCAATATTATATGTTTCCCCAAATTTTCCTTTGTCCAGTACCAGTTTGATCCCTTTACAATGATCTGTTACATATAACCAGTCCCTCACATTTTTTCCGTCGCCGTAAATAGGAATGGGCTGAAGACCAAGGGCAGTTCTGATAATGGTGGGGATCAATTTCTCGTCGTGCTGGTTTGGTCCGTAATTGTTCGAGCAGTTGGTTGTTATAACCGGAAGGCCGAAAGTGTGAAAATAACTGCGCACCAGGAAATCTGAAGATGCTTTAGAAGCCGAATACGGACTGTTGGGAGCATAAGCAGTTTCTTCGGTGAAAAGACCTTCAGTACCAAGTGTACCATAGACTTCATCTGTGGAAACATGTAAAAATCTGGCATTTTTGAACTCCGGCTTTAGATGAAAAGGTCCTTCCATCCATAGTTTATAAGCGTTGTTCAGCAGTTTGAAGGTCCCGGAAATATTGGTTTCAATAAAAGCTTCAGGATCAAGAATTGAATTGTCCACGTGAGATTCCGCAGCAAAATTTACCACAGTCTGAAACTGGTATTTTTCAAAGAGTTCCTTTACCAGGTCTTTGTCGTTGATATCCCCTTGTACAAAAGTGTAATTCTCCCGCCCATCCACATTAAGGTTGTCAAGGTTCCCGGCATAAGTTAACTTGTCAAGGTTCACAATGTGCACCTCGTCATCATCCAAAAATAAATTGATATAATTGGAGCCTATGAATCCTGCTCCTCCGGTAACCAGTATAAAATTATTATTTTTCAACATGTTGCTTTTTCGGTTGTTTTTTTAGTGTTTTAGGCTGTTCCGTTTTTTCTCCTTCCGAAACAGCTGGAACTTCAAAAATTTGTTCCAGGATCTTTTCAGTGATCAAATAGGTGGGTTTGACCCCTGTAGTACCCAGACCACCGGATGCAAGGGTACTCCCTGTTTCCAGGGGATTATCTGATGCATAGTAGGCATATCTCACCTTCACCTGGTCGCTGATGTTGCCCCTTAACTTAGAAGCCGCTTGTATGGCCTTTTGATAGTGAGCCCCTTCCATCTCAAGACCTACCACGTTCCAGGAAGATTCGTGAAAGAATTTAAGGATATCCTTATTTTGAAGGGAAGTTCCCAGTACAGTGATCATAGCTCCGTCACATACGTGAATGCCGTGGCCATCAAGATCCTCCTTTTTTAGCTCATTTTTAAAAGGATAGTTATCTGCCGTTCCCTCAAAAAGGTGTGCAGTGGGGATCATGATATCCCCTTTTCCACCCACCAGTATCCCGGCTTTTCCCATTATGGAAATAGAGGCTACATTCAAGTGAATATTTCCCTGCTCGCTTTGATAAGGTTTCAACATTTCATCCATGGTTTCATACGCCTGCTCTCCAAAGGCATAATCCATTACCATTATTACCGGTTTTTCTTCGTCCTTCAGATCAGCTTTGAGCTTAAATTTAGAACCATTGGTCTTTATTTTTGCGGTATCAAATATTTGTACATCAATATTAGTCCCACTCGTGTCCTCGATAAATGTCATTCCTTCTTCACGAGCCGCTTTCATTACCCTCATCCTCAGTTTTCCATTGGCATTGTTACTTAGATCTTCGTAGATCCCTGAAACAGGTTTTTTCTTCAATTCAGGTTTTAAAGCCTCCGGGGCATACAGCGTATTCATCACACTGTGCATATTGGCACTTATGATGTGTAACGGTCGGCTTAAAAGGTTTTTTTCAAGAAGCACCTCTTTTATCTTGTTTGCCCATATCTCCCCATGAATATGGTGACCCAGTCGCTCCCTAAGGACCGGACTAAAGGTGACGATGCGTTTGTTATTATTCAGCATTTCATCAAGCGCCAGTTTTCCCAGCCAGTAAACAATATGAAGGAAACGCTCATGATTATCTGCCGTGCTGAACATGGGGTAAATGGTGTTCACCTCTCTAAAAGTCCTTCCCAAAATATTGGCTGTATGGGTCAATGCTACTTCTTTTTCAGCCTGCGAAAGAGGCTCTTTAGAAAGGACCGCATTTTCCAGCTTTTGCCAGTCACGTGATACTCCCCCTTCTTCATCTATCAAAACCCGGCGCATAATCTTATGGGACTCAATAAAGAGAAAGGTAAGGTGAGTTAAAATATCATATATCTCAGACCTGCCCCTGGTGATCTCAATATTCATTTGCTCATCATCAATACGGTAGCAGTTCCTGCGTCTTTTAGGCGGAATTATTGGTTTGAAATGAGAATTCCCATATCCTTCATCACTTGTAAGATTAATGAACCGACATTGTTCAAGACCTATCGGAAGCCTGTCGATCACGTACAAAAGTCCGTTTAATTCCACTTTTTCTCCGGCAACAGAGCCATAAATTTCCGGCCTCAGGATCAAAAGAGCTTCCCGAAGTGTTTCCCCCGAAACGCCCATAGGTTTGTAGAAGCCCCGGTTGAAAAGATGGCGCATCGTAATGTACATTCGCTCAATAGCATTTGAACTTTCCTGTGCACGTGTGCGTCCTTCCAATTTTAAATTACCCATATATTATTTTCGAATTTTTAAAGTTTTTCAAGTACTTCGGCGATCTTGCGGTCGTTCGAAAGCCTTGGTAGTTTATTTTGGCCTCCCAGTTTTCCAATAGATTTCATATACTTTTGAAAACCGTTAGACGGTATTTTAGTTATTTTTAGTCGTTGCAGGATCTTCCCTTCAATTAGATCTTTGTAATACGAATTCTGCTCCTGCAGGGATCGATCAAGGGCATCTGCGAAAGAATCTATTTCCCGGGGTTCCTGTTCAAATTCAATGAACCATTCATGGTACGGTAGCTGCTCTCCCACGGGGGTTATCTGAGGAGCAACAGTAAATTCTGATATCTGAACATCTGTACCCGCAGTAGCTTCCTGCATGGCCTGTTCAACTTCTTTAGCAATAACATGTTCACCAAAAGCCGATATAAAATGCTTTATTCTCCCCGAAACGATCACCCTGTAAGGCTTCAGGGAAGTGAACTGTACCGTATCACCAAGATTATATGCCCAAAGGCCCGCGCTGGAAGAGATGATCATAACATAGTTTGTATCTAACTCTACCTCTCCAATGGTAAGTCTTTGTGGCTCTTCAGAATAAAATTCCTCAGCCCTGATAAACTCGTAGAAGATCCCCGAATCCAATTGGAGCAACATGCCTTTTACTCCTTGTTTGTCCTGAAATGCAAAGAATCCTTCGGAAGCAGGGAACAATTCAATGCTGTCCACCCGCCTGCCGATGAGGCTTTCAAATTTGGCCCGGTAAGGCTCAAAATTTACTCCCCCATAAATGAACAATTCAAAATTAGGAAAAATTTCCCCCACTTTTTTACCGGTTTTTGCAATGAGGCGTTCAAAATACATCTGTACCCATGAAGGAATCCCGCTTATTACGGTCATGTCCTCCTTGACGGTCTCATTTACCACAGCCTCCACTTTGGTTTCCCAATCTTCAATACAATTCGTCTCCCAACTAGGCATACGGTTGCGCTGAAGATATCCAGGAACAAAATGTGCTACAATTCCCGAGAGCCTTCCGAGTTTAATGCCATTCTTTTCATCGAGCTCGGGACTACCCTGTAAAAAGATCATTTTCCCATCTACAAATTCCGCTTTTCCTGAATCTGAAATGTAGCACAGAATGGCATTTCTCGCTGCCTCAATATGTGTGGGCATAGATTCTTTGGTCAACGGGATATATTTGGCTCCACTTGTGGTACCCGATGTTTTGGCAAAATACAGTGGTTTCCCCGGCCAAAGGATGTTTTCTTCTCCTGCCACCACTCTATCTACATAAGGTTTTAATTCTTCATAATCACGCACCGGTACCCTTCCTGCAAATTCCTTCGGATTCGATATCGTATCAAAGGAATGGTCTTTTCCGAATTGAGTATTTCGTGCCTTCCTGATCAGGTCCCTGAAAACCTTTTGTTGGGTTTCTTCGGGTTTTGCCGCCCAGGAATCGATCTTTCGGCGGATAATAGCTGCGAATATTTTTGCTGAAAATGACTTTATGGACATAATTTACTGGAAATCGATAAAATCTGTTGGGTTAACTGAGTGGCCTTCACTCCACAGTTCAAAATGTAAATGCGGCCCGGTAGAAAATTCACCGGTAGATCCTGCTGTTGCGATGACTTCTCCCCGTCTAACACGTTCCCCTTGTTCCTTGGTAAGGGAGGCATTATGCTTATAAACGGATACCAGTCCATAGCTGTGCTCTACAATGATCACATTGCCGGTCTCTGAGGTCCAGCCCGTAAAAATTACGGTACCGTCAGACACAGATTTTACCGGGGCATTTGGGGTGGCGACTATGTCTACTCCAAAATGTTTTTCTTTCAGGTTATATCCTTCAGAAAGTGGTCCTTTAATAGGGGGGAAAAGTGCGTAGTTTGCTCTCGAGGTAGCTGTCTCCAAAAAATTGTATTTGTCTTCCTGAACCACCATGTCCCGAAGCAGGGAATCTTCTTTGGAAGGGCTAAGATCAACATCATCTGTATTCAGTCTCTGATTTTCCAGTATAGAATCCCTGTTAAACTCTACTGATTTTACGTCACCGGACAAAACCCTTTTAATAGAATTCAGGTACTGGTTGTTTAGGTCAACGATGGTTTGTAATGAGTCTGCTTTATAGGCGAGGCCTACTGCCTGCTGCTTAAGCGTAGTTGAGGAATACCCCGGTATATACTCCCTTAAGCCTGTAAATGCTATTAAGACCGTCGTCATGATAATGAGGAGGATTACCGATACGCCTACTACCACAAAAACGTTGAGCCGGGTAAGTCTTAAAGATACTTTTTCCTCAAAGGTATCCTCATTAAGAATAACCAGCCGGTATTTATCCACCAGTTTTTGGGCTAAATTCCTTTTATGTTCTCTCTTTTCATCCATTTTTAAAGACCTTGGGCAAAGATAGGATAAACTTAATTTATACCGGTTTTATGCATACAGAAACCATTGATTTAAAGTTTTATTGCTAACTTTGCAACTTAAAATATATCGTTATGAACGCAATTTTTTTACCATTAGCTATAGGGGCGCCACAAATCATACTTATTGTGGTGATCGTGTTGTTGTTGTTTGGCGGAAGGAAAATTCCTGAATTAATGAGAGGCCTTGGGAGCGGAATTAAGGAATTCAAAGATGCTTCCAAAGAGGACGAGGCACCTACAACAAAACCTGAAGAAGACAATAAAAGACTGTAATTCAATGTCTTTATTAATATTCAAAAACCCAACTTTCGTTGGGTTTTTTTATTTTCCTGCCTATTTGATCCTGGCCGATTTCAGGATGGCTTCAAGCTCCTGCATATTATCCCGTTTCCGGGCAGAAGGTGCAAAAGCAAATCCTTCAAGGATCACAAAACGATCATTCTTTTCGTCAAATACAGCATAATTTAAAAAAGGACCGGCCATAAACGCACCTTTTACTTCCCAGGTACCTTTGGTTTCCCAGGCAAACTTGCCGTCGATTTCCGATTCAAAGATATAAGGAGCATAAGCCTCTTCAGTGATCATATAAGTACCATCTAACGGACCGGGAATATGTTTTTTCCCTATGGAATCACGCATGGCCATAATGTTGCCAATGATGTTGGTGTCTTTTTGAATGGTATTCACCGGCACTTCGTAAACAAGGATCTCCATACTGCCATTAGTAATATCCTTTCTTATCCAGAAAAAATCGTCACCTTCTTTGGCATACCGGTAAGCTGTTGGGAATTTAAGTGAAACCCCCAGGTCTTTTTCCAGCTTGGCATCATCTTTTAAAGATTTTTGAATTCTTCTTTGTTTTTCTTTTATTTCGGTCGCTTTAAGTGCCTTGATGATACTGTCTGCGTGCTTTTCCAGCTGGGCAATAATTTCTTCCCTGTTCTCTCCTGTCACAAAAATTCCCGTCTGCGGCCGGGCAAAGGGATCATTTGCAACCTGCACATCAGCCTCTTTTCCTTCCTGAATTGACAGGAATAGTCTGTTCTTTCTTACAAAGCCTGTAAAAGCTTCCGGAGGCATTTGATTCATAGAAAACAAGGGTTCCTCCTGTGGTAATCCATCTACAGGTGCTGCGAATAATCTTCGTATCACTTCCCCCACTTCCCCGTTCCAAAGATCATTCTCAACTATAACTGATAAATTGTTGATATTTCCCGAAGAGGGCTGGAGTATTGCCTTATCATCCTTTGGATCGTCATTACAGGCTTGAAGTACAAATAAACTGAGGAATAGTACGGTTAGTTTTTTCATAAAAATTATATTTTGAAGGTTTTTCTATCCTTCGGAAAGTTTAAGTTTCATACCAGGTTTAAGGCTGCTGCCGTTCATATTATTCAGCGTTTTTATCTTCTGGACAGTGACTCCGGGAAATTTTTTGGAGATACTCCACAAGGAATCCCCTTTCTTAACAGTATAGGTACTGGGGGAAGATTTTGCTGAAGCTGAATTGGAAGCTACAGGATTACGGGGGTAAATCGTAAGACTTTGGCCCACCCTGAGATTATTGCTGCGCAAATTATTCCATCGCTTGATCTGGCTTACACCAACTCCATGTCTTTCGGCTATTTTACCCAGATAATCTCCCTTCCTCACCCGATACCTTATTCTGCTCTCAGAATTCACCAGTTGTGGTAAAGGCTTTTCTTTCTCAGACAGTTTTGAATCAGCGTAACGGTATATTGCCTCTTCGTTGTTAACAAAGAAGCCGGTTCTGTTACTGGGCAGCCTTAAAGTGTACTTCTTGTCTTCGATATATGGGATGACGTCGATCTTATAACTGGGATTTAAGAACTGCAGCAGTTCTTTTTCCACCCCGGTTACTTCAGCGATCTGATCAAAAGAAAGCATTCTTTTTGTTTGAACAGTATCTGTCTCAAAATAAGTGGTTCTGGGATGAGGTGGTTGGAATCCGTGTTCTTCAGCATACTCAAAAATGTACAGTGTCGCCAGGAAGGCAGGTACATAACCGGCGGTTTCACGGGGCAAGAAAGGGCGCAGGTTCCAGTAATTGGTTGACCCCCCGCTTCTTCTTATAGCCTTGGAAACATTCCCGGGGCCAGAATTGTAAGATGCCAGCACAAGGTCCCAGTCTTTAAAGACACGGTATAAGGTTGACAGATATTCTGCCGCGGCTTCCGTAGATCTTACAGGATCCATGCGTTCGTCAACATAAGAACTCACGTCCAGACCATGCATTTTTCCGGTCGCAAACATGAACTGCCATAAACCTGTGGCACCCACCCTTGAGCGTGCCCTGGGATTAAGAGCTGATTCGACAATGGCAAGGTATTTAACTTCCAGCGGGATATTATGCTTGTCAAGTTTTTGTTCAAAAAGGGGGAAATAGTAAGAACTCAGAGCCATGAGGTTTTCCATGGACTTCTTGTTCCTTTTAAGGTAGGATTTAATTACATTTTCCAGCAGCGGATTATATTCCACATTAAATGGGGTGCGGGCATTTAACCTCTCAAGACGTTTTTTAAGAGTATCTGTGGGCAGTTCATTGAAAACTACCTCGCGGTAATCAATGTTAATAAGGGAGTCCTGTAAATTACTGTAAAGGCTGGATTTAAACAGTTCTTTCTGCCATAACGAATCGATCAATGCGGCCTCGGGATCATCCAACAGGGCAAACACGACGGAGTCTTTAATGATCTTATGAACCGGTACATTATTTGCAAGTTCTACATCATCACTGTCCAACAACATGAAGAAATCCTGTTCAGGTAAACGCACGGTATCTGCCGTACTTTCTTTTTCTTCTCCACTTTCATTTTTCGCTTCTGATTCTTTTTGCTGCGCAAAAGCGCTCATGGACATCAGCAGCAAGATAAAAGGCAGAATTCTTTTCATAACAGGGTTTTATTAATTTTCATTAATAACAAAACGTAGAGGATGCAATTATCGTACCCCTTTACTTCTTCATTGCTTCAATTCCCGGCAGACTTTTCCCTTCCAACATTTCAAGCATGGCTCCGCCTCCTGTTGATACGTAGCTCACTTTATCTTCAAGATTATACTTTTTAACCGCGGCAACAGAGTCTCCGCCCCCCACCAGGGAAAAAGCTCCGCTTTTGGTCGCACTGGCAATATACTCCCCTATGGCTATTGTTCCCTTTGCAAAAGGTTTCATTTCGAAAACTCCAAGTGGACCGTTCCAGAGTATGGTTTTTGATTCTTCGATCACATGGCCGAAATTTTTAATGGTTTCAGGTCCTATATCCAGTCCCATCCAACCCTCAGGAATCTCATCAACAGGAACCACTTCTGTACTCGCCAGCTCAGAAAAACTGTCGGCAATTACAGAATCCACCGGTAAATGAACCTTCACACCCTTATTCTCTGCAGATTTCAGGATCTTTAAAGCAAGTTCCTGTTTGTCATCTTCAATCAGGGAGCTTCCAATTTCTCCTCCCCTGGCTTTTATAAAAGTATAAGTCATTCCCCCACCAATTAATAGATGGTCTATTTTATCCAGTATATTCTCTATCACAGTGATCTTTGTAGAGACCTTCGCGCCACCCAGAATAGCCGTAACAGGTTTTTCTGAATTTCCAAGAACTTTTTCAAGACTCTCGATTTCTTTTGCCATGAGATAGCCGAAGCACTTATCATCAAAGTATTTGGCAACAACAGTTGTGGAAGCATGTGCACGATGAGCCGTACCAAAAGCATCATTCACATAGATATCACCCAATGAGGCGAGATCTTTTGCGAATTCTTCGTCTCCTTTTTTCTCTTCTGGATGGAACCGCAGGTTCTCCAAAAGCAATACCTCCCCCGGTTGCAGCTCAACGGCAGCTTCCTTGGCCACTTCTCCCACACATGCAGGAACGAACTTGACCCTAACCCCAATGATCTCTGAAACCTTTCCTGCAATATTCTCAAGGGAGAATTTTTGCTCTACCCCCTCCGGTCTACCCAGGTGGGACATCAATATGGCGCTTCCTCCATCTTCAAGGATCTTGGTTATAGTTGGTTTTGCAGCTTCAATTCTGCTGGCATCGGTCACCTCAAGATCATCGTTTAAAGGAACATTGAAATCTACCCTGATTAATGCGATTTTATTTTGAAAATTGTAGTCGTCTATGGTTCTCATGGTCGTGTTTTTATACTCAAAGAAAATTTTTCTCTAAGATATAAAAGTGTAGATAAATTCTATCTTTGCTTATGCTATTTTCTGAAGTATTAGGTCTAGCCCACATAAAGAACCATTTAACCACAACGGCTGACAGGGGCCGTATTCCCCACGCCCAGTTATTTGTAGGGCCTTCTGGGAGCGGAACCTTACCCATGGCTATAGCCTATGCTCAGTACGTGCTTTGTAAAAATACTGGTGCAGAGAACAATACAGGAAATGAAGCCTGTAACATCAAAATTAACAAGTTCTCCCATCCCGATCTTCATTTTGCTTTTCCCGTAGCAGCCAATGACAAGGTTAAAAAGAACCCCGTTTCGGCTAATTTTCTTGAAGAATGGCGTCAGTTTATCAGTGGGGAACCCTACGGAAGCCTTTTTGACTGGTACAAAAAGCTGGAAATAGAAAATAAACAAGGACAAATTGGAGTTTATGAAGCTCAGGACATCGTAAAATCACTCTCCCTCAAATCCTACGAAGGAGGATTTAAGATCATGATCATTTGGGCTGCAGAAAAAATGAATACTGCCTCTGCGAATAAGCTTTTGAAGTTGATCGAAGAACCACCAGAGAATACTCTATTTATTTTGATTACTGAAGAGGAAGAAGATATCATTCAAACCATCAGGTCAAGATGTCAAACCCTCCATTTTCCGCCGCTTAATGAAAGTGTGATTGCCGAAGGACTCATGAAAAATGAAAACTGCGACCGGCAACAAGCGATGACTATAGCACACAGGGCAAACGGAAATTACACAAATGCCCTCCATATCTTGCTGCAAAATTCGGGTGAGGAACAATTCGAAGAATGGTTCATTACCTGGGTAAGAAGCGCTTTCAAAGCCAAAGGAAACAAATCTGCCATTCAGGATCTCATAAGCTGGAGTGAGATGATCGCCGCAACCGGAAGGGAGACCCAAAAGAAATTTCTCCTGTTCTGTATGGACTTTTTCAGACAGGCATTGTTACAAAATTATAAAACTGAAACCCTGGTATTTTTGAAGCCTCAAACCCCGGGGTTCACTCTTGAAAAATTCGCGCCCTTTGTAAGCGGAAATAATATTAAAGGTATCACAGCAGAACTGGAAGATGCCTTTTATCACATAGAACGAAATGGG
Organism: Salinimicrobium flavum; assembly: GCF_042684505.1. Taxonomy (NCBI): domain Bacteria; kingdom Pseudomonadati; phylum Bacteroidota; class Flavobacteriia; order Flavobacteriales; family Flavobacteriaceae; genus Salinimicrobium; species Salinimicrobium flavum. The sequence goes on along the minus strand of NZ_JBHULT010000006.1, from coordinate 509,484 downwards.
AATGCAAAGATCATTCTTACAGATCTGTCAATTAAACTCACCAGACTATTACATAACAATTAAAATTCATGGAAAACTTTTCAATCAATATTCCAATTCTCTTAATCCTTATCTTCACCCTTATCACTTTTCTTCAATCTGGTCTTGACAAACTTTTCGATTGGGGAGGAAATATTGGCTGGTTAAAAGGCCATTTCGGAAAAACTTTTCTTGGAGGTATGGTGCCGTTATTAGTAGGTACCATTCTGGTACTTGAGGTTATCGTAGGTCTAATGGCAATAGGCGGAATCTATACTTTGCTGGTAAATGATGATCTCACCCTGGCTCTCTGGTCTCTGGTCCTTGGGGCAGTAACTTTATTAATGTTGCTGTTTGGGCAAAGAGTGGCAAAAGATTATGCCGGTGCATTTACAATAACCGGATATTTTATGGTGGTTGTATTTGGTATTTATCTTATAACTGCATAAAAAAAGGGTTCCTGATCAGGAACCCTTTTTTTATGCAAATCGTTTGGACTTATTCTTCAGTTTCAACAGAAGTTTTACCGGAATTTAATTCTTCCAGGATCTCTTCCGTAATATCAAGACCTTCTTTTGCGTACATAATGTTAGCAGATTCGTTCGATCCAAATATGTATGTGTAGTCATGTTCTTCTCCATAAGCCTTTACAAAATCCTTCACCTTTGTAACCAAAGAATCAATTACCACATCACTTTCCTGTCTTAACAGCCCGCTTCTCATTTGTTGCTGTTGCTGAAGCATTTGTTGCTTTTGTCTAAGTTCCTGTTCAGCTGCCTGTCTTTCGGCCTGAGACATGGTAGCCATATTCTCCTGGTATTCCCTCACTTCATTCTGGAACCCGGTGGCTACAGAATCAAGCTCAGCTTTCATTTTTTCAGACTTTTGAGTGAAACTGGCTTCCACTTCTTTCATTTCAGAATATTCCTGAATCAATTTGGTGGTATCCACATAAGCCGTTTTCTGATCATTACATCCTACCAGGAAAGATCCTAATAAAATAACAGCAAGAATTTTTTTCATTTTCTATAAAATTTAGTTTGAGCAAAAATAAGAAAGGAATTGAACTATGATAGGGAATCTCCTGAAAAGTGGCGTTATCAAAATTTTTGATACCACAGGAATTTATCTATAGTAAAATTCTATGAATTTTGGATCCAAATAAAGGCTTGTATGCGCTTTAACCCGGAAAGGGAATAGCTTATCCTTTCCTTACGCCGTAAAATGGCTGTAATGGCCTAAAAAAGGCATTTTCAGGATTTTTTAATAAAGTAAGCAATAGAAGAATACTCCTTTGTCCACCTTGCTTCGAGATTTGATCTAAGTCCGTTGAAGAATGCTTTTAGAGGATGGGATTTCCCATACCTGTTTTTTTCTGAAAGCAAACTAACATAAAAGGCATCAAAAGGTAATCCCTTTTCTGAACATACCTTAAATGAAAACTTACGAAAGACTTTTCTAATAGAGTGCCTTGAAAAATGATAAAGGTGACGGGGAACATCATAGGCCGCCCAAAATTCTTTATATAATATTGCGTCGTAACTGTTGTAATTAGGAACAGCTATTACAAGAAGTCCGTCCCTTTTAAGAAGACGATCCAGTTCAGCGATTTGTATATCAAGATCGGGCACATGTTCAAGAACATGCCACATAGTGATCACATCGAAATGATCTGAAGGAAAAGATGAAGTATCCGCTTTTAAATGAACGCCTTTTTTATACGCAATCTCCCGGGCTCCCGTATTTGGTTCCACTCCCGAAATCTTCCAGTCCTGTTCTTTTGCCTCTTTTAAAAAATCACCGGTTCCTGCTCCTATATCCAGGAGATTCCCTTTTTCTTTTTTTGCTTTTTTGATCCAGGAAAGTTTTTTCCGAAGCATGTATGATCTAATCAAGTGATAGATCTTATCAAAAAACGTTTTCTTTGAATCTGTGTGGGAAATGTAATTCTCGCTTTTATAATATTCGGGAAGTTTTTCAATTTCAGGGCGAGGGTGGGTCACTAAAAGATCCAGATCCTCATCCTTTTTTAGTTCAAAGAAACGACCACTAACGGTGTGATCTTTACAGATCAAAAATGGTTTTTCCTCATAATTTGTTGATGGCATTCTATAAACAATTTGATTTTTGAAGCAGTTGTTCCACGTGGAACTATTTTATTTATCTGCCCATGTATACCAATAAAACCGAAATATCATTGGGGCTTACCCCGCTGATCCTCGAGGCCTGGGACACCGAAGTTGGTCTTATCTTCTTTAATTTTTCCCTGGCTTCGTAAGACATGGATTTGATCCTGGAATAATCAAATGTTGAAGGGATCTTGATCCCCTCTAATCGGTGCAATTTATCAGCATTATTCTTTTCCTTCTCAATGTAGCCGGAATATTTTACCTGAATCTCGGTCTGTTCCAGTTCTTCTTCATTCAGGTTATTCTGCAGAATGTAATCATTCACTCCGCTAAATTTCCTAACATCATCCATAGTGATATTTGGCCTGGAAAATACTTTGAAGATCTTATCGCTCTGTCTCATTGGGGAAGATCCTTTTTCTTCAAGGACTTCATTCGCTTCTTCAGGAATCACGCTCGTTTCTTTCAAATAGTTGACAAATCCATGCGATTTTTTTTGTTTGGATTCCATTTTCCGGACTCGTTCTTCTGAAGCCAAACCTATTTCGTGGGACTTCCCGGTCAATCTGAAATCTGCATTATCCTGTCTTAAGAGAGTCCTGTATTCAGCACGGGAGGTAAACATTCGATAAGGCTCTTCAGTTCCCTTTGTAATAAGATCATCTATTAAAACTCCAATATAAGCCTCACTTCGTTGCAGAACGAATTCCTCACGTTCCTTAACTTTTAAAGCCGCGTTTATACCTGCCATAAGACCTTGGGAAGCTGCCTCCTCATACCCGGTGGTTCCATTTATTTGTCCGGCGAAATAAAGACCTTCAACAAGTTTAGTTTCTAAGGTATGTTTTAATTGTGTTGGAGGGAAATAATCATATTCTATGGCATAACCTGGCCTAAAGAATTTCACTTTTTCAAAGCCGGCAACAGAACTCAGGGCACGAAACTGCACATCTTCAGGAAGCGAAGTAGAGAATCCGTTGATATACATCTCCACAGTATTCCATCCCTCCGGTTCTATAAATAACTGATGCCTGTCCTTATCGGCAAACCGGTTTATTTTATCTTCTATTGAAGGGCAATATCGGGGACCAACACTTTTTATTCTTCCATTGAACATGGGAGACCTGTCGAAACCTTCTTTGAGCAACTCATGTACTTCAGGAGAGGTATAAGACATGTAACAGGACCTCTGTTTTGAAAGTGGTACTGTTTCGTCAAGATAAGAGAATTTGGAGGGTATGTCATCCCCCGGCTGCTCCACCATTTTGGAATAATCGAGAGACCTCCCGTCTACTCTCGGGGGAGTTCCCGTCTTCATTCTTCCTGACTCAAACCCTATTTTAACCAGCTCCTCTGTAATTCCCGTCGCCGCTCTCTCCCCAGCACGACCACCACCAAATTGTTTATCTCCAATATGTATAAGACCATTCAGGAATGTTCCGTTGGTAAGAATGACAGACTGTGCTTTCACTTCGATTCCAAGGGAGGTTTTCACCCCCACCACACGATCATTTTCTATCAATAAACCGGAGACCATTTCCTGATAAAAATCAAGATTAGGGGTGTTCTCTAATCGCTGTCTCCAGTGCTCAGCGAACATCATCCTGTCACTTTGCACCCTCGGACTCCACATTGCGGGCCCTTTGGATTTATTAAGCATCTTAAACTGAATTGCACTGGTATCACTTACTAAACCGCTGTACCCTCCAAGGGCATCAATCTCACGAACGATTTGCCCTTTAGCGATACCCCCCATTGCGGGATTACAACTCATTTGTGCGATATTTTGCAGATTCATGGTGATAAGCAAAGTGCTGCATCCCATGTTGGCCGCAGCCGCAGCAGCTTCGCTACCGGCGTGTCCGGCCCCTACTACAATAACATCATATTTCCTTTCAAACATACACGTTCTGCTTCTATTGTTCCACGTGGAACATTTCCATTTTTTCTTCTTCTTTCTTTCTCATCTGGCCCTTCTCCTTTTCAGATTTATCTGAATAACCACAAAAGTGAAGGATCCCGTGAACCATTACTCTTCGGAGTTCTTCTTCAAAAGGGACCACAAAAGCTTCAGCATTCTCAGTTACTCTTTCGCTGCTAATAAATATATCTCCGTTTAAAATGTTACCCACAGTATTATCAAAGCTGATAATATCTGTATAGGTATCGTGGTCAAGATATTCACGATTTATATTAAGCAGATATTCATCATCGCAAAAAATAAAACTGATTTCGCCGGTCTTCTTCCCTTCCGAAGAAATTACCTTTTTAAGCCAGCTCTCGTAGAGCGATTCTTCCTGAAGGGAAAAATTGTTTTCTGAATAAAAGTTAATCGTCTCCTCGTTCAAAATACTCTTTTACTTTCTGTTTGTAAATTTGCCGCAAAGGTAAGGTTTGTCTATTTAATATTTCAGTGGCAGGAAAATATTCTTTTGCCTTGAGAATCTGCTGGTTGCTTCTGTTATTCGGGGTTTCTTTTCCGGTCTCAGATTCCCTCTCAGGTCTTTGTCCTTGTTCCATTTCAGCCTCTTCCAGTTCCATCAATTTGTGTTCCAATTGCTCCATTTTTTCCCGGGTGCGATTATTGAACCCTTTTTCAAGTATTTCCTTCTCTATCTGCTCCATTTCCTTTTGAAGCTTGTTGCCACCCGGACGTTCCCCATTTTTCTTTAAATATTCTTCAAGTGCCCTCCTCAGCATTTGTTGTTCCTTATAAATCTCGAACAGTTTCTCGCTCTGATTTTCATCCTCTCCGTTCCCACCTTCATTTCCCTTAAGGCCTTTTCCCTCCTTCTGTCCTTCTTTCATACCCTCTCCCAGCTTTTCCTTTAATTCTCCCTGCTTTTGAATGATATCAGGCAACTGCATTCCCTGACCGCTCCCTCCTTTTCCGGCCCCGGAAGCCTGGTTCAACATCTGTTCCATCCTATTGAGGGCATCACTAAGGAAATAGGCGAGATCATTCACACCGGTAATGACGTATTGCTGACTGGCCAATCCCTGAGGGATCTCATTTTGTGCAAGACGTTCCAAAGATTTGTCAAGATCATAATCAACATCAATAAGTCTTTTTGTGATCACTTCAGAGATCATGGGATTACGAAGGGATAAAGCATAAAGACTGTCATCTATATGATGAAAATTTTCCCTGAGAACATTCTGTCTCTTGAGGTTTCCGGAAAAAGAAGGACTGTTCCTGCCGGATTTTTTAAAGACCTCCATCAGGTCTTCCTGTTCAAAGGAAAAGGTGATAAGGTTGTCCAGGATCTGTCGAAGCATATCTGCATCTTCCTGCATCTGTTCCATTTCCCCCATTTGCATTTGTTTCTTCATTTTTGCAGCCATTTGCTTCATCTTATCTGCTGCTTTCTTTTGCTCCTTTTTGGCCTCCTTCTTATTTCCCTGCTCCAGTTCTTCCAGGGCTTTGTTCTGGTCTTGTTGAATTTCCTGTTCCTTCTTCTCGTCCCGGCCGAGATCAACCGGGGTTTTCAGTCCTTTGTTCTCCTTTCCCAGCTCTTTAAGATCCCCGAGAACTTCCTCGGTCTCTTGCTGAAGACTGTCTTGTGCGGTGGGTGTATTTTTCTCTTCCTCTGCATTCGAGAGTTCCTCCTGGTCCTCGCCCAATTGCTCCATCTCAGAAGCCAGTTTTTGTAATTTCTCCTGAACATAATATTTTCTAGTAAGCTCTAAAAGCTGTTCCAGGCTCCGTTCACTTTGTTTGGCATTTTTAGATAGCTCCTCCAGTTTTTCAGAAAGCCCTTCCTCCTGGATCTTTTGAGAATATTTTTCAAGCTCCTCCAGTAACTCCTCATTCTTCTTGAGTTCTTCCTGCCTCTGCTTCAATTTTTCTTCCAGATCTTTTTTAAGATCTTCATTAAAGGATTCTTCCTCTTTCTCAAGGGTTTCCTCCAGTTTTTCAGAATACGATTTCATGATCTCGTTCTGATCCTTTTGCCTCTTTAAAAAGTTTTCAAGTTTCTTTCGCTCGTTAAAATTGAGCTCTGACCTCTCTTTGTTCAATCTTGAAAATTCCAAAAGTTCCTTTTCGGAAAGTTTCATTTCCTTCAGAGAGCCGTCAAGGGTATTGAGGGCATCTTTTTGTTGCTCCAGCCTTTGTTCTCTCTCTTCGTCATCTGTATTCCTTCTGTAGGTAAAGGTGTTGCTTTTTACCCTTTTATAACCATTAAGTGCGTCATTATCAAATACTTCAAAGTAAAACTGATAGAATTTTCCCTTTTCCAATTCCAAAGTATCAGGAAAAACACTTAAAAATTCGGCAACGGTACCTGTTCCCACATCAAGATTTCTGATGATCTTTTCATTAGAAGTCTCCGTAGGCTCTACAACCAGCCGCACACGGGAGATACCGTGATCATCGGTTGCTTTTCCGCTGAAATAATGCGTCTCCCCTTCGAGGGTGTCCTTTTTATGTTCAAGGGTCAATCGGGGATATTCATCCTTGACCACCTTCAGGTAAAAAGAGAGATTCTCATAGTTGACGACCTCCCGGTTTGAGGTACTTATTTGATAGTTTAGGGAATTCCTTAGTTGCTTTTGGGCAGAAAACGTATTTCCCTCTTTCCGGAAAATTTCCGTAGTATCTTTTGAAACAAGTTTCACTTCATCTGTAGCATTGGTTTCCATGTTCCAATTGACCTTTGTGCCTTCAGGTATGGTCGCATTTCCTGTTCCCTCGATGACTTCATCCCTCATGCCCGTATGCTTCGGAAAATAAAGCTGCATTTGTAAATTTGTAAGTCGTGGTACTTTTATGACCTCAACCTTATACTCCCTTGAAACCACTTTATTTCCGGAGAGGGTAAAATTAAAGGACCCGGTTAAGGGTTCGAACCGGTAACGGAAGAGACCCGGAGATATTTGATTGAGGTAATAAGACTGGCCACCATAATGTATAGAAGCTTGTTCAGGAATGATCTTACCTTCGGTAAATATCTCAAGCTCTAAAACTTCATTTTCGCGAATCTTTAAGGAATCATTTCCCAGCAGAAATGTAAAAGGTGCGGGGGCTTCATAAGCCACTTTATAATTCACCACCCGCTCATAACTACTGGAAAAGATCTCTGTCCTGCCCGAGATCAGGATCAGGAGAATTATGATGATTGGTATGGCTGCATATTTTAAGTAAGGCAGGTTCTTCCGGAAATCTACGGCCATGGAAAAAGGAACCGGCTTCAATTCCCGGGATTTTTGATCGATTCCGGCCAAAAGCAGTTCTGTCTGGTGCCGGCTGCTCTTAAGTTGAAGAACATTCAGGAGTTTGTCATTAACCTCGGGAAAATGTTTACCAATAATGATGGAGGCCTGAGTATAATCTATCCCTCTGGAAAGCTTAAAAAGTTTGAGCAAGGGATAAATAATGAAACGCAGGAAAAGAAAGGTTTCCACCAGAACAAAACTCCAGAACAACAGCGTCCTTCCCCGGCTATCTAACCAAAAAAGATATTCAATAAAAAGGGTGACCAGAAAATAAAGAAGGCCAATTGCCACAAAAAAAATCAGCCCCTTTAAAAGCTCGTTCACATAGAAGCGTTTGATAAAAGCCTCCAGTTTTTTTCTTAATATCTCGAAATTATCCATGCCCCCACCTTTCAATCTCCTAAAATTACGATTTTATTTTAAAAATTATCTGAACTTTCCTTTTGGTTCCAAATTTCTTAAACCTAAAGAAACCCTTATCTTTGCCCTCCTAAACCAGCAGCTATGTCTACAGAAAAAGTGAGGGTGCGTTTTGCACCAAGTCCCACGGGACCTTTACATATTGGAGGAGTAAGAACAGCTCTTTTCAACTACTTGTTTGCCAAGAAACATGAGGGAGATTTTATTCTTAGGATCGAAGATACAGACCAGGCAAGATATGTGGAGGGCGCTGAAGATTATATCGTAGAATCTTTAAACTGGCTGAATATTCCCTTTGATGAAGGCCCGGGAAAAGATGGTGGGTATGGTCCATACCGACAAAGTGAACGCCAGTATCTGTACCGTGATTATGCCCAAAAACTTTTAGCCTCGGGTGACGCGTATTATGCATTTGATACTTCAGAAGAATTAGATGGTCACCGGCAAGATCATGAAGCAAAAGGGAAAACCTTTATCTACAACTGGCATAACCGTCAAAAACTTAATAATTCCCTTTCCCTTTCCGAAGCAGAGGTAAAACAGAAGCTTGAAGCAGGCGAACCATACGTGATCAGGTTTAAAGTCCCCAAAAAGGAATCCCTCCACTTCGAAGATGAAATACGCGGGGAAATGGTGATTGAAAGCCAGATCCTTGATGATAAAGTTCTTTTCAAGAGTGACGGGATGCCCACCTATCACCTTGCCAATATCGTGGATGATCACTTAATGAAGATCACCCACGTAATTCGCGGAGAGGAATGGCTTCCCAGCCTTGCCCTCCACGTTCTCTTATACCGGGCATTTGGCTGGATTGTCCCCAAATTCGCCCATTTACCACTTATCCTGAAACCACAGGGGAAAGGTAAACTGAGTAAAAGAGATGGTGATAAACTGGGATTTCCCGTTTTTCCTATAGAATGGAGAGATCCTAAATCGGGCGAAGTTTCTTCAGGGTACCGTGAAGACGGATATTTCCCCGGTGCAGTGGTAAATATGCTGGCTCTCTTAGGATGGAATCAGGGAGGAGGAAGTGAACAGGAGATCTATTCCCTGGAGGAGCTTGTAAAGGCGTTTTCCCTGGAACATGTCTCAAAAGGAGGTTCGAAGTTCGATCCTGAAAAGACCAAATGGTTCCAGCACCACTACATGCAACTGGCAAATGATGAGAAACTCGCAGCTGAATTTGATGTTTTTCTTAAAAATAAAGGGCTGGAATTTCCTCAGGAATATATTATCAAGGTCATTAGCCTTCTAAAGGAGCGTGCTTCGTTTTTAAAGGACTTCTGGGAATTAGGCAGCTATTTCTTTACAGCACCATCAGAATACGACCCAAAGGCCTCTAAAAAAGCCTGGAAAGAAGATACCTCAGATATATTGGATAAGGTAGTTGTCATTCTGGAAGAAACAGAGGATTTTAATACCTCTAATATCCAGGACAGGGTGAAATCCTGGATCACTTCAGAAAGTATAGGTTTTGGAAAGGTCATGCAGCCTTTCAGGTTATCTCTTGTTGGTGCAATGCAGGGACCAGATGTCTTTGAGATAGCTTCCCTGATAGGAAAAGAAGAAACCATTGAACGCCTGAAGAAAGCCCAGGCCACCCTTTAAAAAAAAAGCCCCGAAATTGACATTTCGGGGCTTCCTGTTTTATAGAATTTCGTTCTACAGGAAAATCACTATGCCTCCTGAGATCATGCTCATATGCCCTTTTAAAGTAGGAAAACTTCCGTCCTTCTCTTTTAGTCCCTGATCATTGAGTTTTCCAAGAATGTTGTTTAGCCCGTACTGGTATTGAGCCCAGAATTTGAAGGTCTCAAATCCTCCACTCAATCCAAATGCAAGATTGAAGTTCACTGTTCCAACCTTTTCAAGGTCTATCGCATTAACATCGTAGTTTCCAACGTAGTAGTATTCCTTATCCTGTCTCGCATCCATTTTTCCGTTCACCTGAAGTACCGGCCCCGCCTCCACACTTAAGTAATGGTCGTAAAGTTTATAACTTCCGAAGAAATTAGCCTGAACACCAATCATTGTATATTCGATCTCGGCTGCCGGGGAGCTAAGCTCGATCTTCTCCCGCCCGTCCATGGTCATTTTGAAATCATAGAAATTGATCCCGTAAACGAATTGAAAATCTTCGTAAAAGGAAGCCCTGGTGGTGAAACCGGCAGTCCAGCTTATGCCCGGGTTTACCGGCAGATTATTGGTAACAATATCAAAGCGGTTAGCACCGGCCTGTAATCCAAGCCTGTTATATTGACCGTCCCATAACTGTTGTGCGGTGCCATGAAAAGAAAGAAAAAACAGACCAGTAATAAGAAAAAAATGCTTCAAATTCATAAGTAGGTTCTTTTAAAAGGCCAAATGTAGGGGTTTATTTTCTATCTTAACCGTTAAAATAAACTTACAATATCTATGATCACAACAGTTTTGACCGCCTTTGTTATTATCCTGGGATTCATTATCCTCTTCTCAGGAATTTTTACTGTAAAACAACAAACGGCCGCCGCTATTGAGCGCTTCGGAAAATTTCAGAGGATTAGTAATAGTGGTTTACACTTCAAAGTCCCGGTTATTGACCAGATCGCCGGAAGGATAAACCTGAAGGTCCAGCAGCTTGACGTGTTGGTAGAAACCAAGACAAAAGATGATGTTTTTGTAAAACTGAAGATCTCTGTTCAATTCCAGGTTATTAGCACCCGCATTTATGATGCCTTCTATAAGCTCGAGAATTCTCATGACCAGATCACCTCCTATGTTTTTGATGTGGTGCGGGCAGAAGTACCAAAAATGAAACTTGATGATGTCTTTGAAAGAAAGGATGATATTGCGATAGCGGTAAAAAGGGAACTTAATGAAGCCATGCAGGATTATGGCTATGATATCATTAAAACCCTGGTTACAGATATTGATCCTGATATACAGGTGAAAGCGGCCATGAACCGTATCAATGCATCAGAAAGGGAAAAAGTTGCTGCAGAATATGAAGCTGAGGCAGAACGTATTAAGATCGTTGCTAAAGCTCGTGCCGAGGCCGAAAGTAAGCGCCTGCAGGGCCAGGGTATTGCAGACCAGCGACGGGAGATCGCCCGTGGTCTTGAAGAAAGCGTAGATGTTTTAAATAATGTAGGGATCAATTCCCAGGAAGCATCTGCTCTTATCGTGGTTACCCAGCATTACGATACCCTGCAGTCACTAGGGGAGGAAACCCAAAGCAACCTTATACTACTGCCAAATTCTCCTCAAACAGGAAGTGACATGCTCAATAACATGATCGCGTCTTTTACGGCTTCAAATCAAATAGGGGAAGCTATGAAAAAGGATAATGCTTTAAGGGAACAAAAGCGAAAGAAAAAGGAAAATCAAAAAGATAACAGGACCCGTAATTATCCAAAAACCGAAGAACCGGGAAATGAAGAGGGACAGGATGAGGTTTAATCCTTCTCCCCGAATTTATCACCAATAAATCCAAGGACAGAGGTGGCTCCTTTTAAGATGAGGGCATTCTTGAAGATGCTTCCTGCAGCGTTTTTAAGCAATCTTTTGGGAGCCAGGCTTTCTTTGGTCTGGTGATAACTTAAAATGATCTTTTCTTTATCGATCTCTTTCTGCAATTTAAGCAGGGTGAGATCTCTGTCTATTTCATCAAAGTTCTTATATTCTCTCATCTTCTTCCTTAATTATGATCTCATCTGTCTTATAATCGGCGGTAGCTTCGTACTCCGGATGATTCATGCTTGGTTTTTCCGGTTCTCCGAAAAATTTCCTGGAAGCAGGTTTCAGCATCATTTTATTGATCACTGAACTGCCAAAGAAGGCGATTATAAGCCCAACCAGCAGGTAAATGCCACCCACAATAAAAAATCCGCTGCTTGGAGAATCCAACCAGTTGCTAAGGGCCACAGAAACGGCAATAGAAAGGAACAGGATCGCAAAGAGTACAAAAAAAGCTATTGCCGCACCTTTAACTGCGGCAGTAGCCCCTTTCATAGTCTTGTTAAACAAATCCAGTTTATAATACTCCGCACTGCTTTCAGCGAAGGAGCGAATGTTTTCGTTTAACCTGTGTAAGTTGTCTGATATTCTTTCGAATGCCATGTTGTATTTAGACTACAGCATTATCAGAAGATGATTCTACCCCACCTTTTTTATCCTTCTGAAATTTAGCATTTTGTTTCCTAAGCTCTTCCAGCTTAGTTTCCAGGCTGCTTAAAATTTCATCAGCTTTAAAACTGGCAGAAGATAAAGTTTCTTCAAGCCTGTCTTCAAAATCCATTTTGGCCTGTTTGGCCTTTTGACTTAGATTGGAAGAAGTTTCACGGTAACGACGGTTAAGGTCATCCTGTGTTTTTTTTGCATTCTCTCCAAGTTTTCTTCTTGTTTCCTCTCCGCTGTCAGGTGCATATAACAGTCCAAGGCCCGCTCCTATTGCTGCCCCGGTCAATAATGCTAAAAAGGTACTTCCTGAATTTGCCATGATATATTGGTTGTTTAGATTAATACTATAATCAAATATAGAATAATGCCCTTTGCCGGGCTGTTAATAACCGGTTAATATCCATTTTCCAATGCTAAAGTATTCTTAACAGGGAAAATTTGGCCTTAACTATTTATTCTTAGAACCCCAAGAATCCCGCAAGCCAACTGTTCTGTTAAAGATAAGATGGTCTGGATTACTGTCTTTGTCTACGTTAAAATATCCCAATCTCTGAAATTGAAAAAGATCCAGGGGTTTTGCCTCCTTAAGGCCCGGTTCCAGGTAACCTGTAACCACATTAAGGGAATCAGGATTTAAGAATTCCATATAATCCTTTTCCTTGTCGGCATCAGGTGCCTCCACGTTAAACAGGCGGTCATATAACCTCACTTCTGCTTCAATGGCGTGTTTTGCAGAAACCCAGTGAAGGGTACCTTTCACCTTTCGCATTGACTCTTCGGTACCACTGCCGCTTCGGCTTTTTGGATCGTAGGTACAATGTATTTCTGTGATCTCACCGTCTGCATTCTTCACCACACTCTCACCCTTAATGATGAATGCATTCTTTAGCCGGACTTCTTTTCCGAGGGTGAGCCTGAAGAATTTACGATTCGCTTCTTCTTTAAAATCTTCTTTTTCAATATAAAGTTCCCTGGAAAAAGGAATTTCCCTGGAACCGGCAGATTCATCCTCGGGATTGTTCTCAGCCTGCAGCCACTCTTCTTCCCCTTCAGGATAGTTGGTGATCACAAGTTTTACAGGATCCAATACCGCCATAACCCTGGGGGCAGTTTTATTAAGATCTTCCCTGATAAAGAATTCAAGCAGGGAAACATCAATTACATTTTCCCTTTTTGCGACCCCAATGGTCTCAGCGAATTTCCTTATCGAGGCAGGGGTATATCCCCTTCTCCTCAATCCGCTTATAGTGGGCATCCTGGGGTCATCCCAGGAAGAAACGATCTTCTTGTTCACCAGTTCAGCAAGTTTTCGCTTGCTCATAATGGTATAGCTGAGATTTAAGCGTGCAAATTCCCGCTGCTTAGGTTTCACCCTGCCAGCTTCATAAACCTTCTCTAAAAACCACTCATATAGCTCCCGGTGCATTACAAACTCCAGGGTGCAGAATGAATGTGTCACGCCTTCTATGTAATCACTTTGACCGTGTGCCCAGTCATAAAGTGGATATATCATCCAATCACTCCCTGTACGGTGATGCTTTTTGTGAAGGCTCCTGTACATTATAGGATCTCTCATAAGCATATTTTTGGAAGCCATATCAATCTTAGCTCTTAAAACATGGGCCCCTTCAGTAGTCTCTCCATCTTTCATCTTCCTGAAAAGTTCCAGATTTTCCTCAATTGATCTGTCACGGTAAGGACTGTTCTTTCCCGGAGTGGTGGGGGTTCCTTTTTGTTCGGCTATTGCTGCGGAAGGTTGACTGTCTACATAAGCATCCCCGTTTCTTATCATCTCTACCGACCAGTTATACAGCTGTTGAAAATAATCTGAGGCATAGCATTCTTTAGACCATTCAAAACCCAGCCATTTCACATCTTCCTTGATGGCATCTACATACTCCTGCTCCTCCTTGATTGGATTGGTATCATCAAACCTAAGGTTTACCGGGGCATCGTACTTCAATCCAAGCCCAAAATTGAGACAAATAGATTTTGCATGACCAATATGGAGATATCCGTTTGGCTCCGGTGGGAAACGAAACTGCAGTTCCTCCCTTTTAAAATCTTTTCTAAGATCTTCCTCTATTAACTGCTCAATGAAATTGAGAGATTTCTTTTCTTCCGCCATAATAACCGGTTATACTTTTAAGGGTCCAAAATTAAAGAAAATAAAGATCAATTGGCTGTCTAAATACATCATTAATGGCCCGCCTCTTCCCTTTCTGTCCTTAATTGTTTTTATCTTCGCATAAAATTTGAACATGGGAAGTATCAGACTTAAAAATATCAAGGTTTTTGCCTACCACGGTTGTCTTGATGAAGAAGGTAGAATAGGCAGTGATTACCGGGTAGACCTGAAAGTGCAGGGCGACCTTTCAAGATCTGCGAAGACAGATCTTTTAAAAGATACCATTGACTATGTTCACCTTAACAAGATCGTGAAGGAGGAAATGGCAATACGCTCAAAATTACTGGAAACAGTAGCAGAAAGGATACTGGACCGGGTCATGAATGAATTGCTTATCGTACAGAAAGTAACGGTAGATGTTTCGAAGATCAATCCACCAATTGGCGGAAATGTGGAAATGGTCACTGTAAGAAGGTCTAAGAGCCGTTAATACTCAATTTTTTCAATGCTCCTGAAAAAGATAGCCTGAAAAAAGAAATTTTATTACATTTGCCTTCCGTTGAAATAATGGCATCGTGGCCGAGTGGCTAGGCAGAGCTCTGCAAAAGCTTGTACAGCGGTTCGAATCCGCTCGATGCCTCTAAAAGCTCCTTATTAAGGGGCTTTTTTTATTTAATATACCAGGTACCTTGATTCGGGAAACGTTTTGAGATTTGATTCCTTAGAATTTCCTTTTCAATGAGAACCTTAAAATCCCGAAGCGTCGGGACAGGTTGATGTGAATAAGCTTTTGAGACAGTACTATTTATCGCCACGCTCCCTCGATTTATCTATAAAGATGCCTTTTTCTCCTCCAGATACCTGTTATATATCTGGGTAACCAGGTAAATATTATCTATCGTAAACTCCCTTTCCTCGATCCTTTTCATAAGCTCCAGGTTATCTCCGAATAAAGCTTCGGTCACCGGATAAAAACCGGAATTAAAGACCCGTTGAAATTCTTCCCCTTTATGAATATAAACTCCCGAAAGATCTGCATTAAAGCTCATTTCTAACCCTGAGCCTGTATTGCCCTGAATAAAGTAATAAAGGGATACCGGTCCCTCAAGGATCAACCTGCAGAAACTGCCGTTTATCAGCTTGTAAACTTTGTTGTCTACTGAGTAGGCTGAAACCACATCTGATTTTATTGGATGCTTTTCCCCTTTTTTATCCAACAGGAATCTTTTTTGCATAAAAAAACTGGTTTTTATCTCTCCATATACCGTGTCATTTTCTTTGGTCACTATATAATCGGGGATGACCCGTACCAGGGTTTGATATTCTCCCTCCCGGTAATGAAATATCTTCCCATTCCTTCTAAAGGTCCTGATTTTTTTCTTTGAAATTTTCTCTTCCTTTATAAATGATTTTCCGTCCTCCCCGGTAACCCTGTGATAAAACCATAATCTGTTCTGGGTCCCGTTAGTCCTTATCGCCCCATAGAACGTATCTTTATCCTTAACTATGTAGTCGAGAATATCTTTTTGAGAATACGATTGCAGGGAAAAGAAAAAGAACCCTAACAGTAGCAGGAATTTATTATTGAGGAGCATCTTTTTGTATTATAATTTCTTCGGAAAGATAGAAAAAAGATTGAAATAGTGTAAGAAGAGACTTACATAAGTATTGAGAGCAATCCCATTATTTCTTGGAATGACCGGAAGGATTACCCTTGAATGAATCTACTTCCATATTGATGTAGAAACTCCGTTAGAAGAATTCTCGGGGGTAATATTGTCTATCTGCTCCTGTAACTGATTAATTTCCTGGGGAACCAATCCCTGTCCCACAAGGAATATCCCAAAGACCATTAAAATTATACTGATGCCTTTTTTAACCCTGTAGATACGGGTAGGTGTAAGTTTACGATTCAACTTTTTGGCAGCCAGGATCTTGAAAATATCCACCACCAGATAAGTACCTAACACGCTTCCAAAAAATATCGAAATACGGTTGGTCTCCATTTCCATTTGAGGTCCAAAGACAATGATAAGCCCCAGCCAGAAACCTAAAACCCCAATATTTATAAAGTTTAATAAAAAACCTTTTGCAGCCAGCCCCAGGTAATCCCGTTTATTCAGCTTCTGAATTTCGGGTACTTCCTCATGCTGTAAGACAGGTTTGGTTTGGATGAACTGGATGATTCCGTAAGTAACCAGGATACCTCCCCCAAAAATAAAAAGTGACGGGTCATCCTTGATGCTGTTAAGCAATTTTGTGGTACTTAAATAGGCGATTATCAGGAAAATAATATCGGCAAAAATGACTCCGGCATCAAATGAAAGAGCAGCTCTGAAGCCCTTTATAGCAGCCGTTTCCAAAAGAACGAAGAATACCGGGCCCAATAAGAAAGCAAGGAAAAATCCCAGGGGTATGGCAGCCAGTATATCTTGAAACATCAGGAAATTTGAATTTTCACAAAGGTAATATTTTACTTCACTTATAAAATTTTACCTCCCAGGCTGGTCTTGCGATCCACTTCGGCAGGGTTTCCAAAAACCTCTACAATACCTCCCAGTTTCGCTGTTGCCTTTACATATTCACTGGCATAAACTTCACCTCTTCCGGCAGTACTAACACTCACAGTTGTATTTTGGGTTTTAAGGTCGCGCGCATAAACATGGCCGCCACTGTTAATCTCTACCTCCTGTTCCCTGGCTTTTCCCTTCAGGGTTATTTTTCCGCCTGAAATTGCCCGGGATTTTACATTTTCGGAATTTACTTCAGCAAAAACCGCAGCCCCTTCCTGAGCTCTTATGATGGTAATCTTCCCCTCCAAAACACCCCTGGTCTCTACAATAGATCCTTCATTGGCATCAATGGTCTCGATGGATTTCCCATACACGGTGATCACGGTATTGTCTTTTGACCAGATATTGTCCAGGCTTAACCTTAATTCCAAACGGTAATCAACAACATCGAATTTCACTTTCTCTTTGCTGTGACCGCTGATCTCAATCCTGTTCTCTTCAGAAGGAATGACAATTACTTCTACCCCGTTAAAGGTTTTTACCTCTCTGAAATCCTTTAATTCCCTAACCACATCCTGCGCAGAAACCTGCAGGCTAACAAAAGCAGTAAGAATTATAGTTATAAAAAATAAGCGATTAGTTCTGTTCTTCAACTTCATTTTTACTTCCGATTAAATTAAAATCAAGGTGGCGTTTGACCAGGTCAGCATTTTTAACCGTGATATAGACTTCATCGCCCAGCTGATAGACCTTTTTCGTCTTTCTGCCCACAATGGCAAATTGTTCTTCATCAAAATCAAAATGATCCTCCCTGATATCCCTCAGCCTGACCATTCCTTCACATTTGTTGGAAATGATCTCCACATAGATACCCCATTCAGTAACACCTGAAATAACGCCGAGAAACTCCCGGTCATTGTGTTCCTGCATATATTTAACCTGCATATATTTTATAGAATCCCGTTCTGCACTGGTAGCAAGACTTTCCATCTGACTGCTGTGCTGGCATTTTTCTTCATATTCTTCTTCTTTCACCGTACTTTTTCCTTCCAGATAATGCTGTAAAAGTCGGTGGACCATTACATCGGGATATCTTCTGATAGGAGAAGTAAAGTGGGAATAATGACTAAAGGACAGTCCATAATGGCCAATGTTCTCTGTACTATAGTACGCCTTGCTCATAGTACGAATAGTGAGGGTATCAACTAAATTTTGCTCCTTGGTTCCCTGTACATCCTCGAGAAGTTTATTCAGGGATTTACTAATAGATTTGTGATCCTTTATGTTAAGTTCATGGCCAAATTTACCTACAAGGGTCTTTAACGCAAACAATTTTTCCTCATCTGGATCATCATGACACCTGTAGACAAAGGTCTTTTTAGGTTTCTGTTTTCCAATGAATTCTGCTACTTTTTTATTAGCAAGCAACATGAATTCTTCAATAAGTTTATTGGCATCTTTCGAGGTTTTGAAGAACACACCAACGGGTTCATTCTCCTCATCAAGATCAAATTTCACCTCCACCTTATCAAAAGAAATAGCCCCTTCTTTCATCCTTCTCTTCCGCATGATCTTGGCCATATCGTCCATTTGAAGAATAGCGGTAACTATTGAGTCTTGGGCCTGGTAGGGCTCATTGGTAAGGGAAATATCGGCCGGGATTTCTCCTGCCGTCGTTTCAATGATATACTGCGCTTCTTCATAGGCAAACCGTGCATCAGAATAAGTTACGGTTCTCCCAAACCACTCATCTAGGATCTCAGCCTTTTCGTTCATTTTAAAAACCGCAGAAAAGGTGTATTTTTCTTCATTAGGGCGCAGAGAACAGGCATTGTTTGATAGCACCTCAGGTAACATAGGAACTACCCGGTCAACCAGATAAACTGAAGTGGCGCGATTAAAAGCCTCTTCATCCAGTATTGTTCCTGGTTTCACATAATGAGAAACATCGGCAATATGAACACCCACTTCAAAAATTCCATCTTCAAGTTCCCTAAAACTAAGGGCATCATCAAAATCTTTGGCATCGTGAGGATCAATAGTGAAGGTGAGAATATCTCTCATATCCCTACGATTTTTGATCTCTTCCTCCTGTATGGAAGTATCGAGTTTATCGGCAAATTCTTCAATTTCCGATGGGAATTCATGCGGAAGTCCATATTGAGCCAAAATGGCATGTATCTCGGTATGGTGTTCACCCGGAGTACCAAGAACCTGAACTACTTTTCCGAAAGGGGAATCAGCTTTTTCAGGCCATTCTTCCATTTCTACCACCACTTTATCGCCGTTCTTAGCCTCTCCTATCTTATTCTTCTGAACAAAAATATCGGTATACATTTTTGGTTCGGGGATTGAAACAAAACCAAAATTTTCCTTGAGTTGTAAAACTCCTACAAAACGGGTTTTTTTACGGTTGAGAACCTGGGTAACCTCACCTTCAGGTTTTTTATTTCGTCTGCGTTTGTAGACATAGATTTCCACTTCGTCCCCGTCAAAGGCCTTGTTAAGGTTATTGGCAGGAATGAAAACATCGTCATCCAGGTCTTTCACAACAACATACCCGCTTCCCTTGGTGGTCATATCCAGAAAACCTTTATAATAATCTACATTGGAAACCAGGGTGAACTTTCCTTTTTCAACTTCCTCAATCTTTTTCTTAGCGGCAAGCTGAGCAAGGGTACGAATGATCTTATTACGGTTGGATGGATCATCTACTCCCAGAATGGAAGCGATTTGTTTATAATTATAAGTTTTTCCTGAATTCTTTCGAAGTATTCCCAGTATAGATTGGGTAACATTTTCCAGGACTTGAGTTTTCTTTGTTTTTTTCTTTCTTGTCATTTGAACTATTAAGCTATAAAATTAAGGCATAATAATAACATCTGTTGAATTCACATGTTATTTTTCATTTAATACCTACCCTTAGGTTCCTTCAAAAAATCATTTTCACCATTTTATTTAGAAAAATTTAACATAATACCTCATATTTCTTAAAAAAAGATTAATTTAGTTCATAATTTTAGGTTCCGAAGCTAAACCGGACTTTAACTAAGATATGAGGAAATCAACTAAAATAACATTGATCTTCGTTCTGATTTTCGTTATAGGGATACTAAGTTTTGTCACCTATATCAATTACAGCCTTAATAACCCTTCTTATTCAGAATCTTCTGAGCATTTTGAAGATGATCTTTCCTTCGGTTTTTCTGCTGAATAATTAGTATCTTTAATAGCAACAGCCCTGCTATGAAAGATTTTACTACCATCGCCATTTTTACTTTTCCACATGAATATGCTGTGCTCAAACTTCTTCTGGACCAGGCAGAAATACAATACTTCTTTCAGAACGAAACCATGGTAGGGGTTTTTCCCTTCTATTCAAATGCTATTGGGGGGATACACTTAAAAGTTCACTCCCGCGACATTGAACAGGCAAAAGAAATATTAGACTCTCTTAACGATACCTCATCTCCTTTAAAGATCGTATAGTTGTTAACAGCTATATTATTTATTTCATTTTCTTTCTTATTTAAAAAATTAAATGGTGATGTATTATAGTCTGTTAATATGTAGCATAACTTTTCAGGATAATTTTTGGGTCGTATTGAATAAGGATCCCAACCACAATTTATGAACAGGTTGTACAATACGTAAGAGCCTGATTTTAAAAATACATTAAGACTTTCTTAACAACTGTTCATAATGATATGTGAATATTAAAACGTTAAATTTTAACAAAAATGTTCTGTTCATAATCGGGATATGCCTGCTGAAAACTTTTCCAAAAAAGAAGATTTAAAAATTTGATACTCTCAGATATTAGTGCCTATTGATAATTTAAACGAATAAACCAAATTTCATTTTTAATTTTTGGTTCAATTTTATGAACAGGATTGTTAGTTTTAAGAAGGCCTGATTTTTAAGGTTTTGTAACATTTAATTAACAATCGTAAAAATTGAAGTTGATATACCTATTTTCTACCTTTGTGGACATCTTAAACCACTCATTATGAAAATATCTATCGGCAACGATCACGCAGGAACCGAATATAAATTTGCTATTACAGAATATCTGAAAGCCCAGGGTCATGAAGTGATCAATCACGGTACAGATTCAGAGGATAGTGTTGATTATCCAGATTTTGTGCATCCGGTAGCAAGGGACGTGGTCTCCGAAGATGTAGATTATGGTATCATCGTCTGCGGGAGTGGGAACGGTGCCAATATGACTGCAAACAAGCATCAGGGGGTGCGTTCTGCCTTGTGCTGGAATAAAGAGATCACTCAATTAGCCAGGGAACATAACGATGCCAATATCTTAAGTATACCAGCTCGTTATACTTCCAAACACCAGGTATTGGAAATGGTGCAGGTATTTCTTGACACCGCTTTTGATGGTGGAAGACATATAAGAAGAGTAGGTAAGATAGACCCTAAGTAAACTTAATGATGCAAATAAGCATTAAGACCTTTGAGGAGCTCAGCCTCCATGAACTCTATCAACTCTTACAATTAAGGGCTGAAGTCTTTGTAGTGGAACAGGATTGTGTCTACCAGGATATAGATGGTAAAGATGAAAAAGCTCTGCACGTGCTGGGTTTTGAAGGTGATCAACTTGTTGCCTACACGCGGATCTTTCCTCCCGGGATCTATTTTTCTGAAGCTGCCATTGGTCGCGTGGTAGTTAAAAACCAGAGCCGGAAAAACAGGTTTGGACATGAAATTTTGAAGGCTTCCATAGAAGCAATAGAAAAAAGGTTCGATACCAGAAAGATCAAACTTTCCGCTCAAACCTATCTGACCAAATTTTACGAAAGTCACGGTTTTATGCAAACCGGGGAAGGCTATCTGGAAGATGGTATTCCCCATATCGCTATGGTGAAAAATTAATTAGCGAAGGATATCCCTGTATTTCTGCTGATTGTTAAGTAACTCATGAGCCGTTCTTATCTCAGGATTGTGTTGTACGTAATACTCATACAAACCTTCTTTGTAAAAATAACGTTTGATTATTTCATCGGTTAAAAGACCTGTTATTTCTGCCCTCTTGGTATTAATAGCTTTTTCTTTTGAGGCATCAATGGATTTTTGAATTTCTCCATAACTTCCCGCAATCTCATCTTCAAAACCATCATAACTTGCTGCTTTTTTCAATTCTTCCAATTGCTTCTCGGTAAAGGTCTTATATTCAAAACCTGTCGAGGCAAGGAATTTCTTGAATTGGTTAAAATCCTTTTCTGAAAAGGTAAAATCTTCCGGAGAATCCAACTCATGTGAATAATAATAGTTAGTTGCAAAATCAAAAATGGCATTCTGCTGAAGTATCGCGTTGGTGATGTTGCTGAATTCTGAAGTTTCCATTTGAACATCTGGGGATATCCCACCGCCGTCATAGACCTTTCTTCCGTTACGGGTCATGAATTCATTATAATCGCTGGTAGAAAAGCGTACCGCGTTTCCTTCTTCATCCCTGTTCTGGTAATCCAACGCCTGGATGCACCTGCCGCTGGGAGTGTAATACCGGGAAATGGTGATCTTTAACTGTGTACCATAGGTAAGGTCTTTAGGTCGTTGAACCAAACCTTTTCCAAAACTGCGCGCCCCTATAACAACCGCACGATCCAGGTCTTGCAGTGCTCCTGCTACGATCTCGCTTGCAGATGCACTGCGGCCATTTATAAGAACTGCAATTGGGATATCCTGATCTATTGCCTTCCGGGTTGTGAAGAAGGTTTGATTGTATTTTTCAACAGTAGATTTTGTACTGGTGATAAGTTCGCCTTCAGGAATGAAAATATTTGCAACATTTATTGCTTCGGAAAGTAATCCCCCGGGATTTCCGCGTAGGTCCAGGATGATCTTTTCAGCTCCCTGTCCTTTAAGATCCTTTAAGGCCTGTAAAGTTTCAGCTGAAGCATTTCGGTTGAACTGAGAAAGTACAATATAGCCCGTATTGTTCTCCAGAAGTTTGTAAAAAGGAACGGCTTTTATCTCGATCTCCCCGCGGGTAAGGACAGTGGTCTTTGTTTCTCCCTGTCTTTTATAAGTGAGTTGCACCTTGGTGTTAGGAGCTCCTTTTAGGAGTTCTCCTGCATCTTCATTAAAATCTGCTACCGTTACCTCCCCTATTTTGATAATTTCATCTCCGGCTTTTAATCCGGCTTTATCTGCGGGGTAATCCTTGTAAGGTTCTACAATCGTGATCTGGTTCTCTTTAATACCCACAGTGGCCCCTATCCCGGTATATTCCCCGGCATTGTTGATTCTGGCAGCCTGTACCTCCTGCTCGTTCCAGTAATGGGTGTACGGATCAAGATCTTGCAGCATAGCGTTTATTGCCGTATCCATCAATTCGGCAGGATTGGTCTCATCAACATAGTTCATGTTGAGTTCCTTGAAAAGGGTTGTGAAGATCTCTATTTGTTTCGCGATCTCGAAAAAATCGGTTTTAAATCCTGACGTTCCCAGAAACAGTACCAGCAGGGTACCTAATACTGCGATCTTTTTGACATATTTCTTTTTCATTGCAGCCTATCTTTTTCGGTTTGTACCAGCTTTTTCAACAGTTCTTCGGTTCGGGTAAAAAGTTGGGAATAGGTAAGCTTTTCCCTGCCGATATAAATGAACATAAAAGCGTATGAAGATTCCAAGTTACTGTTAACAAGATACTTATTTTTTCTGAAAGCCTCACGCATTAACCTTTTTAAATGCATGCGGTCAACGGCTCGTTTAAAATTCCTTTTAGAGACAGATACCCCTGTTTGATTTTGACCTTCCGCTGAATCTTTGATGGGCAGATACAGGAGCAGTAAAGGATACTTTTTAATAGATCTTCCTTCTGAAAAGAGCTTTTCAATAAGGATCTTGCTCTTTAATCTTTCCTGTTTTCCAAAGCTTTGGTTCATGTCGTAAAAATAGAAAATTCAGGGGTATATTTCTTCCAAACAAAAAAGCCCCTTCTGAAACAGAAGAGGCCTTAAAATCAAATTTTCAAAGATCAGGGAGTATAAGTGTTATTTTCCCGGTCCACATCGGCCATAATGCCCGAAGGATCGATCTCTATGGAAGTGATCCCGGCTTTTTCCTTTTCAAGTGTGAAGGAATAGGTTGGATATGCCCAGGCCCAGTCATTCTTTACCACCCTATTCTCTGTACCTTCTTCTGCCGGTTTTTCCCAACGCATCATTTGCAGCGGAATGTAGACCAGGTCTGAGGAACCATCACTGTAATTAACAGCGACTTCCACAGGCATTGGCATTTCTCCTCTTCTTTCCAGGGTGATCCTTGTGCCGGTTCCTTCTTCTTCCACATCCATGATGGAATAATCAATGGTGTTGGTTGTTTGGGTCCAGTCCATTAGGTACCAATCAAGTTCTGCCCCTGAAACCTTTTCAGCCACCCTTATGAAATCGTTTGGGGTAGGGTGTTTGAATTTCCAGTCATTATAGTACCTCTTAATTGTTTTCTTAAGGTTTTCCTGGCCAATGATATATCCTAGCTGAGCCATGAAAACCGCCCCTTTTGAATATGCGGTTGCACCGTATGCGAAATTATAGGTATACCTGTCAGCATGGGTTGTTTGTGGTTGTTCTGTTCCTGATGAGGCCAACTGGAAATAACCGCGGTAAGAACCCTCGTGAGGGTTTTCTTTATTCTGGTCCATTACCTCATTCATAGCCAGACTTGAAATGTAACTGGTGAAACCTTCATCCATCCATTCGTGCTTGCTTTCATTGGTTGCCATTAAATGCTGAAACCAGGCATGGGCCATTTCGTGGGCAGTCACTCCAACAAGGCTGCCAAAATTCCTTTCTCCGGTAATAAGAGTAAGCATAGCGTATTCCATACCTCCGTCTCCTCCCTGGATCACAGAGTATTGAGGCCAGGGGTATGGCCCAATGTGCTCATTAAAGTAAAGTAACAGATCTTCTGTCTTTGACTGCAAATTTTTCCAGTTCTCTTTAATTTCCGGATTATCCTTGTACAGGAAGTGAAGAACTGTTCCGTCTTTTGCTGTGATCTTGTCGTGAATATATTCATCATCTGCCGCCCAGGCAAAATCATGCACCTGTTCAGCACTAAAATGCCAGGTGTGTTTATCCCCTTTTTTGTTGGGTACTTTCATTCCTTCATCCTGGTAACCATGGCCAATTTCATTGGCATTTTTAAGAACTCCTGTAGCTCCCAGAGTATAGTTCTTATCGATACTTATTTTAACTTCATAATCACCCCAAACTCCGTGAAATTCCCTTCCAATGTATGGGTCTGCATGCCAGCCTTCAAAATCATATTCTGCCATTTTTGGGAACCACTGTACCATGGAAAGGGCAACCCCTTCACTACTGTTCCTTCCCGAACGTCTTATCTGCTCAGGTACCTGTCCGGCAAACTTCATTTTAAAAGTGGCCTTTTCTCCGGGTAAGATGGGTTTATCAAGTTCCACCTCAAGTACGGTACCCTCTTCTTCATAAGTCAGGAGTTCTCCTTCCCGGGTTAGTGAATTTACCTTAAGGTAACCCTGCTGTGAAGGGGAGAGATTGGAGATACGGTCCCCTACCCTTGAATCAGGATCCTGAATGGTCCTGGAGCGAACATCCATTTCGCTTCCGGGTTGGAAAGCATTAAAGTAAAGATGATAAAATACACGGTGAAGGGTGTCAGGTGAATTATTGGTGTACACCAGTTCCTGATCCCCGGTATACCGGAAATTATTCACATCCATATCCACATTCATGTCATACTTTACATGTTGCTGCCAATAGGAATTATTGCCTTGAGCCCCGGCAATTAAGGTTGATAGAAAGGTTAGGGTTAACAGTATTAATCTCATAATTATTTTGATAATTTATCTGCCAATATAAAGGCGTTATAAAGGTTTGCCATTTTTCCGGAGGTAGAAAGTTCACTGAATTTTTTGGTATTCGAGGAATCTCCTCCAATTACCACTGTAGCACTTGAGCTAAGACCACTGTCCATGATCACTTTTTTCACCTGTTCTGCGGAAAGTTTTGGGTAATAGGAACGTATTAGTGCTGCAATACCTGCAACAGCGGGAGCAGCCATTGAGGTACCCTGAAGGAACTCATATCCGTTATTAGGGGTAGTTGACCAGATCTGGGTTCCCGGTGCAAATACATCCACATTATTTTTTCCGTAGTTGGAGAAAGATGCGATCATATTTGATCCGTAAGTGAAGCTAAGAGCACCTACCGTAAGGAAATTATCAGCAAATTCCTGTGGATTCTCCACATCCTGATCGTTAGGATATACTGTATTGGTATCAAGGTCAAGACCCTCATTACCTCCTGCATTCACGATGAGAACATCATGTTGTTCAGCATATTTAATGGCATCTCTCACCCATTCTGGATGGGTAGAAAAATATTTTCCAAAGCTGGTATTGATGATTTGTGCTCCGTTATCTACTGCATATCTTATGGCCAGAGCAATATCCTTATCATATTCATCACCGTCAGGCACTGCACGAATAGGCATGATCAAAACATTTTTAGCCACTCCTTTGATACCTATGTTATTGTCACGCTCTGCAGCTATGATCCCTGCGACATGGGTACCGTGTTTTATATCCTTCATCTTTGGATCAGGTCCCGTTACATCATTGTTTCCGTAATTAGTATCATTGATATCATCAGGGTCATCACCCACAACAGCCCTACCATCAAGTTCAAGATTGAAGTGGGAATTAAGTCTTCCGGAGAAATAATCAATGGCCTCATCAAGCTGGACCATAGACTCAGGAATACTTCCTTTAATATTGGTCATCACCTGGGTAAGGAATGCTTTATATTGCTGCATTTCTTCAGTATTGGCTTCCATAGCCTGAAGTTCTTCCAAGGTATAATCTTCTTTACCCAGTTTGGCAGAAACCGCTTTATGTGCCATTTCTAACTGTTGGCGAATACCTTCATACTGGTTCTTCATCCCCAGAGCTTCATTGTATTCCTTGTCATATTCGGCTTTGGCTCTTTTATACAGCTCAAATTCCTTTTTATCTTCAGGTTTTACAGATGCTACGGGAACTCCGTCAAACTTGGGTTTCAACTTCTTAAGGATCCTTGTATATTCCATGTTCTCCTCAACAGCATCTCCTAAAAAGTTCCAGCCATGAATGTCGTCTACATAGCCGTTCCTGTCATCATCCTTATTGTTGTTTGGGATCTCATCTTCGTTGGTCCAGATCACCGCATCAAGGTCTTCGTGAGTGATATCAACTCCACTGTCAATCACTGCGACGATCACCTTATTCCCTTTAGTATTCTTTATTATCTCGGTATAAGCCTTTTCAACGCTCATTCCGGGAATGGTGTCTTCAACAAGGTCTGCTCCGCCCCAACCTTTTAGTTCGGTTTCGGTGAGATCTGTGACCTTGAGAGGCATGGTATCTATATTTTCTATAGGGGTAGATACAATGGTAGGTGCAGAACTGCTGCAACCTGCTACCGCCATGGCCATTCCGGCGATGAGGAATGGTTTAAAAACTGGGATCTTCATAATTTATCTAGTTAAAAAGTTCATTAAAAGTGTGTATTTGATCCAATCTCACTCCTTTTTCGGTGTGTTTCAGGGTAATTATTTTATTATGGGCATCATGCTCCAGGAAAAGAAAGAAATTCTCATCTGCTGCCCTCTTAAGAAAGGCATCTTTTTCAGAAAGGGTTAATAAGGGCCTGGTATCATATCCCATTACAAATGGCAGGGGAATGTGTCCTGCCGTTGGTAAAAGATCGGCCATAAAAACCAGTTTTTTACCTTTGAAATTGATATGTGGAATCATCTGCTTGTCGGTATGCCCGTCTACGTAAAGAATTCCGAAACCAAGTTCAGATTCGTCCTGATAGGTTGCCCCCGTACGGTTTATGAATTGAAGCTGCCCGCTTTCCTGCATTGGCAGGATATTTTCTTTTAAAAAAGAAGCCTTCTCACGGGCATTGGGTTTTGTTGCCCATTCCCAATGCTCCTGATTGCTCCAGAACCTTGCATTTTTGAAAGCCGGTTCATAACCAGTCCTGTCTTTGTTCCACTGCACGCTTCCACCACAATGATCAAAATGAAGATGGGTCATGAAAACATCTGTGATGTCATCACGGTGAAATCCATGTTTTTGAAGTGACTTGTCCAGTGAATCATCACCCCACCGGTAATAGTAACCAAAGAATTTTTCACTTTGTTTATCTCCCATTCCCGTATCGATAAGTATAAGACGCTCGCCGTCTTCAATCAGGAGACAGGTGGCAGCAATATCGATCATGTTATTGGAATCTGCGGGATTGGTTATATTCCAGATGGATTTTGGTACCACTCCAAACATGGCACCCCCGTCGAGCTTAAAATTCCCGGCTTCAATTGGATATAATGTCATTCTTTTTTTTCTGAAGGTGCAAAATACTAAAAGCTTTTTTCAAAATGCGACGCTTATTAGACGCAACAATTGCATTTAACAAAACTTTCAGCAATTTCACAGGTTTCAGCGTAAATATATAACTTTTTCGCCGGGCTGGATTTCATCGTGGTAATGGAAGGGGCGTTTATTTTCCTCAGGATCCATGATCAAAAGCGGCAGGATCTTATCTGCTCCTAGCTGGTGTTGTTTCACCCACTTCCTGGTAGTAATAAGTTTCTCTACCTTTTCTGTTTGTTCTTCAATATCCCCCGCTCTTATTTTAAAGATCCACGGGGCAAGTTCGGTTTTACTGGCAAACATTGAAGAAGCCTTGATCTTATCAAGAAGTTCTACTCCTGCCCCTCCTTCCTGCGGAGCGAAGAGCACGATATTTTGTGGAATAAAAAAGGCATCATGCGCAAGTTGGGCCGCAAGTAAGTTGATCTCGTTATTTCCGGTCAAAGCTATAAATGTTCCTTTCTCATAGGCTTTTGCGGTCTCCAGTGTCTCTTCCTTAAGGATATTTCCATAAAAGCTCTCAAATCCCTGTCTTTTTGCTTCTTCTACCAGATCTCTGTTGGAATCTACGAATGTTACCTCATCCTGGTCCCTTAAATGTTTCCCAAGATAAAGTCCCAAAGGATTTGCTCCCAGAATTAAAATGCCGGTCCTGCTTTCCTGGTGTATGAGCTCCCCTCT
Organism: Salinimicrobium flavum; assembly: GCF_042684505.1. NCBI lineage: Bacteria > Pseudomonadati > Bacteroidota > Flavobacteriia > Flavobacteriales > Flavobacteriaceae > Salinimicrobium > Salinimicrobium flavum. Next base: position 480,801 of record NZ_JBHULT010000006.1, on the reverse strand, counting down.
TTTACGCAGCCAGTTTGTCGTCCAGGTTAGCAATAAAGGTACGCTAAGCGTAGTGAAGATAGCCATGAATACCAGGATCGAAAAAATTTCAGCAGAGATTATACCCATTTCCAAACCTATTCCCGCTATGATGATCTCAACCGCTCCTCTCCCATTCATTCCGGTTCCCACAGTGATCCCTTCACGCCATCCAAAACCACTGGGCAGGTAAAATACTGCAGTTCCCACAATTTTACCCACCATAGCGACCAGGACAATTGTGGTGAGTAGTAGCAGGTCAGTTTGAAAAACTTCAAGAGTTACATGGAATCCTGCGGAAACGAAGAAGATGGGAGCAAGAAATCCTATTGATATATCATGGAAAATATCGTTGATCTCCTTTGATATTTGTCTGTTGAAAACCCCGTCTCTAATGAACAGACCGGCCATAAATGCCCCCAAAATACTATGCAAACCCGCCAATTCTGCAAGTTCACAGAACCCAAATACTATGATGAGGATCAAGGTAAAATGAAAGGTGCGGTTCTTAATTTTATTTTCACTTAAAAACTTTCCCAGTACCGGTAAGAGAAAATAACCCGCAAGAGCGGTAAAAGCGAAGAATAAAAGGGCTTTTCCGGCAACCCAGATGAGTCCCAGGGCATCTATACTTCCCACGTCTACGAAACTCAGCATTCCTGCAAAAATGACCAGGGCGAGGGTATCAGAAATTAAGGCACCGGCCATCAAAACGTATGCGATTCGGGTGTTTAGCAGTTTAAGGTCTACCAGTATCCGGCTTTTGGTGGCGAGAGAGGTGACCCCTACAGCTATAGCTACAAAAAGGGCAGCCAGATCTGTTCCGCCAAAGTACTTGATGGTATAATACCCCATCCCAAAAGGAACAATAAAACCTCCTATAGCAGCCAGTAATCCGGGCCAGGATGCTTTTCCAAGGTCCCTGAAGTTGATCTCTATTCCAATGTAAACCATAAGTAGAATGATACCTACTTCAGCCAGGACCGATATCATTTCCGAAGTTTCAAGTAGACCCAGAATGGCAGGTCCCAGGATAATCCCTATTACCAATTCCCCCAAAATGGGAGGATATCCTAAACGTTTTGCAGTTGTACCTCCCACCCATGCTCCCGCCAGGATAATGAGCAGGCTTAAAATGTTGAATTCTTCCATGGAAACGACTAATAGGTGATTCTGAATTCTTCTTCAGAAGTAATTAAATGCTGGTGTATCTTATAAAAATTACTTAAAAATAATAGATTTTTCAGAGTTTATCCTTTTCAGATGCAATTTCTTTTATTTTTGTGAATCACATTTTAAAAGGAGTAAGAATGAACGAATTTTTAGATATACTGTATCATGAGTTTGAACTTCCATTGTCCAACCCTGTTCTGGTGTTCGCTCTCATTCTTCTTATTATCCTTGTATCTCCAATCGTTTTAAGGCGGCTCAATATTCCCGGGATCATCGTATTGATCATTTCCGGGATCGTTATCGGGCCATATGGGGTAGGTCTTCTGGAACAGAGCTCAGCTATAGATCTTTTCTCGACCATAGGATTGTTGTATATTATGTTTATCGCGGGGTTGGAGCTGGATATGAATCAGTTCAAGGCGAACCGGAACAAAAGTTTTCTTTTTGGGTTCTTTACGTTCATTTTACCCCTGGGCATTGGTTTCCCCGTTTGTTACTACCTGCTTGGATATGGCTTCAACGCCAGCTTTTTAACAGCCAGTATGTTCGCTACCCATACCCTTCTTACATATCCTATCGTAAGCAAGATGAAAGTTTCAAAAAATGAAGCGGTAGCCATAACAGTGGGAGGTACTATTCTAACAGATACTGCTGTACTTATTATCCTGGCGGTAATCATGGGGAATCATGAAGGTACTTTGGATATGGCTTTTTGGCAGCGGCTAATCATCTCCCTTGCCATATTCTCGGCGATCATATTCCTTATCGTTCCAAGGATCGCCAAGTGGTTCTTTACCAGAATGGAAAATGAAAAACACTCCCATTATATTTTTGTCCTTTCGGTAGTTTTTATTGCTGCTTTCCTGGCCGAACTGGCAGGGGTCGAACCTATAATTGGGGCTTTCCTCGCCGGGCTTGGCCTTAACCGTCTTATACCCCACTCTTCTGCACTTATGAACAGGATAGAATTCATTGGGAATTCACTTTTTATTCCGTTCTTTCTAATAAGCGTTGGGATGCTGGTAGATATTAGCGTGATCTTTAGCGGACCCATGGCCCTTATTGTTGCAGGTACTTTGAGTCTTGTGGCTCTCTTCGGAAAATGGCTGGCTGCTTTTTTTACCCAGCTGGTATTTAAGTATAGCTCGTCCCAAAGAAAAGTGATCTTTGGATTAAGTAGTGGCCACGCGGCAGCAACACTAGCAGTGATCATTGTAGGTTACAATGCGGGGATCATTGACGAGAACATTCTTAACGGAACAATTATTCTTATTCTGGTAACCTCAATAGTGGCGACTCTTGCCACAGAGAGGGCAGCTAAGAAACTGGTGGCAGAGTCAACAGAAATCGATGCTGCTGAAGTTAAAAAATCAGACGCATATAAGAGCGAGGCTATACTTCTTCCAATAGCAAATATTCTCAACTTTGATAAGCTGCTCGAGTTCGCAATTCTCATAAAGGATAAAAGTTCTCCAAACCCCATTTCTATTCTCTCTGTAGTTCCCAATAATGAAGAAGCCGAGGTAAATATAGCCAGGGCAACAGATAAGCTGGAAGACTTCGTTAGACAGGCCTCTGCCTCAGAAACCCCTGTAAATGTCCTTGCTGCCATAGATCACAATGTGGCTGCAGGTATTGCCAGAAAGTCAAAAGAGATCATTGCAGATCTCATCATTCTGGGTTGGCCTACACAAAAGGGACTAATGGATAAACTCATTGGCAAAAAGATGGAAAAGATCATTTCTGCCAATAAAAAAACTTCCTTTGTAACTTATTTCAGCCGGCCCCTGGGAACCCATAAAAGGATCTTTTTGATTGTCCCCCCACTTGCTGAAAAGGAGGAGGGATTTCGCCTGTGGATCCATAAGATCGAGCTGTTGTCAAAAGAACTTAGTGTACCGGTAGTGATCAACTGTACGGCAGAGACAGAAAAAGAAATAAAAAAGGAATTAAAAGAATTGAAAACAGATTCTCCTGTCACCTATAAAAAGTTCTCTGCCTGGGAAGATTTTCTTATCCTTGGTAAGGATATGCTGGAGGACGATATAGTAGTTTTAGTCTCGGCTCGTAAAGGTTCAACATCTTTTCAGCACATTTTGCCTACCATCCCCGCAAAACTGGAAAAATACTTCTTCGACAAAAGCAGGATCATTGTTTATCCTTAAGTGCTTAAAAGTTCAGGTCCTGGTGATTTATTAGGTGAGGTTAGTTATTAAGGCCACTTTACGGTTTTTATCTCAGAAAAGGCTAACTTTCACCCTCATTTTAGAAGTGAGTTGAATGTTAGAACTAGCAGGATTAGTAATTTTAGGAATATTTGCCCAGTGGGTGGCATGGAAGACCAAAACCCCGGCCATCTTACCCCTAATTTTAATCGGACTTGTTGTTGGACCTGTTTCCACACTTATTTCAGATGACGGCACCAAATGGCTGGAGCCAATCTGGAATGGTACAGAAGGTGTCTTTCCGGGTGAAAGTCTTTTTTACTTTGTTTCCCTCGCCATTGCGGTTATTCTTTTCGAAGGGGGCCTTACCTTACGCCGAAGTGAAGTGGCAAATATTGGACCTGTCATCGTAAAACTTATAAGTGTTGGAGTGATTGTGACCTTTTTAGGGGCCGGGCTCGCTGCACATTTTATCTATGGATTTACCTGGCAAATTTCATTTTTATTTTCTTCCCTGATCATTGTTACCGGGCCTACCGTGATCTCTCCCATTCTCAGGAATATACCTCTCAAAAAAGACATTTCCTCCATCCTTAAATGGGAAGGAATCCTTATAGATCCTATTGGTGCACTTATAGCAGTTCTTATGTATGAGTTCATAAGAGTTGAAGGGGGGCAGGACTTTACCAGGACGGCATTGATCGAATTCGGTAAGATCCTTTTGTTTGGGTTTACTTTTGGTTTCACCTTTGCCCATATCCTGGCGCTGCTCATAAAAAGGAACATTATTCCTCACTACCTGTTGAACGTATTTACCCTTGCAACCGTGTTAGGGGTTTTTGTTTTGGCAGACATTTTTGCTCATGAAAGCGGCTTGCTTGCCGTGGTGGTGATGGGAATGGTTATGGGGAACAAGAAACTCCCGAACATAAAGGAACTTCTGTATTTTAAGGAATCTCTGAGTGTACTTTTAATTTCTATCCTGTTTATATTACTGGCAGCCAATATTGAAATTGATGAACTGCTTCTTATCTTCAACTGGAAGTCTTTGATCCTTTTTGGATTGGTTGTACTTGTGATTAGGCCGGTAGGGGTCATACTTAGTTCCATAAATTCCGGGTTGAAGGTTAATGAAATAGCTTTTATCAGCTGGGTTGGACCCCGGGGTATTGTGGCCGCGGGTATTGCTTCCCTCTTCGGATTAAAGCTCGCCCGTGAGGGTGTTCCCGGTGCAGAATACATCACTCCTCTGGTTTTTATGATCGTATTGCTCTCGGTTCTTTTAAACGCTACTACAGCCAGATTGTTTGCCCGGCTGGTGGGGGTATTTATTAAAAATGCCGAAGGAATTCTCATTATTGGAGCTTCTTCCAGTTCACGTCTTATAGGGAAGTACCTGCACGAAAATGGAAGGCACGTAGTACTTGTCGATAATAATTCAGATAATATCCAAAAGGCTAAAGATCTTGGTTTGGAAGCCATAGAAGGCAGTGTATACCAGGATGATCTAATGAACAATATTGAGTTGAACGATGTAGGTTATCTAATGGCAATGACTGGTAACAGTGATATTAACAGAACAGCCATTGCAAAATTTCAGAAGCAATTCGGAGAAAAAGGAGCTTTCCGGCTCATTTCTTCAGATGAAATGAACGACCCTGAAGTAAACCCTGCAGAAGGTTTATTCTCCCATACAGATGATTACATTAAACTCTCTGAGGTAGCCCGTAAGTATGCCGAGATCCATGAATCCAGGCTCAACAGTAAAGAACATTACCAGGGTCTGCTGGAGATATCCAAGACAGATCCCGAAATAATCCCCCTCTTCGTTAAGACCCCAGATGGAAGTTTAAGGATCATACCTTCCCACAGTGCCGAAGTAGAGATCCCTGACGGCTCCAAACTCGTTTATTTAGGTAAAAAGATCACTAAAGAAATAAATAAAGGAGAAACCAAGGAAAATTTTGACGAAGCAGTAGAAAACCTGGAGCCCGAAAAAGAAGATAAAAAGCAGAAGAGGGAAATCAAAAACACCACTCAAAAATGACATTTTTGAGTGGTGTTTTTGAGCAGTTCCAAAGTCTTGCTTCCTGATTCTTTACTCTTGTTTCTTAAAAAATTAGTCGTTCAGTTTAAGAACGGCCATAAAAGCTTCCTGCGGGATTTCTACGTTCCCTACCTGTCTCATTCTCTTCTTCCCTTTTTTCTGCTTTTCAAGCAGCTTACGTTTACGGGAAATATCTCCTCCGTAACATTTTGCAGTAACATCCTTACGCAGCGCTTTAACCGTTTCCCGGGCGATGATCTTGGCACCAATGGCTGCCTGAATAGGGATATCAAATTGTTGTCTTGGGATAAGTTCCTTCAGCTTTTCACACATTTTCTTACCAATATCGTAGGCATTGTCAACGTGTAAAAGTGCAGAAAGAGCATCAACCACGTTTCCGTTCAGTAGTACGTCTACCTTCACAAGTTTAGAGGCACGCATGCCTATTGGAGAATAATCAAAGGAAGCATAACCCTTGGAAACAGTTTTTAATCTGTCGTAAAAGTCAAATACGATCTCTGCCAGGGGCATGTCAAATGACAATTCCACCCGGTCTGTGGTGAGGTAGGTTTGATTGGTGATCTGTCCGCGTTTTTCAATACAAAGGGACATTACAGGCCCTACAAAATCAGATTTGGTGATGATGGTAGCCTTGATATATGGTTCCTCCACCCTGTCCAGGCTTGAAGGTTCTGGAAGATCTGTAGGGTTGTTTACCAGGATCACCTGATCCCTGTTCTTATGGGTAAAGGCATGATAGGAAACGTTAGGTACCGTGGTAATAACGGTCATATCAAATTCCCTTTCCAATCGCTCCTGAATGATCTCCAAATGCAGCATTCCAAGAAACCCGCAACGGAATCCAAATCCCAGTGCCGCAGAACTTTCAGGAGTGAAAACCAGCGAAGCGTCATTCAATTGCAGCTTCTCCATAGAGGCGCGAAGGTCTTCGTAATCTTCTGTGTCTACGGGATAGATTCCCGCGAAAACCATGGGCTTCACGTCTTCAAATCCAGGAACAGCTTCGGTGGTAGGATGTTTTGCATCGGTAATGGTATCTCCCACTTTGACCTCCTTAGCTTCTTTAATCCCGGTGATGAGATAACCTACATCTCCGGTCTTTATTTCCTGTCTCGGAAACTGTTTCAGCCTTAAAGTCCCAACTTCATCTGCAAAATAATTTTTACCTGTAGCTACAAATTTTATATTCTGGCCTTTCTTGATCGAACCATTGATCACCCTGAAGTAAGTCTCGACTCCGCGGAAAGGATTATAAACAGAATCAAAGATCAAAGCTCTTAAAGGTGCATCAACTTTCCCCGTGGGTGGAGGAATTCTTTCAATTATTGCGGCAAGGATCTCGTCGATCCCAAGACCGGTCTTGGCACTCGCAGGAATAACATCTTCAGCGTTACATCCTAAAAGATCTACGATATCATCTGTCACTTCTTCAGGATTGGCGCTGGGAAGGTCGACTTTATTAAGAACCGGAATGATCTCAAGGTCATTTTCAAGGGCCAGGTACAGGTTTGAAATGGTCTGTGCCTGTATGCTTTGTGCCGCATCAACCACCAGCAGGGCGCCTTCACAGGCGGCAATAGAACGTGAAACCTCATAGGAGAAATCCACGTGTCCCGGGGTGTCAATAAGGTTCAGAATATATTGCTCTCCCTTATAGGTATAGTCCATCTGGATCGCATGACTCTTGATGGTGATACCTCTTTCCCGCTCCAAATCCATACTATCCAGCAGTTGCTCCTGTTTCTCACGATCGGTTACAGATCCTGTAGCGTCCAGTAATCTGTCTGCCAGGGTGCTTTTTCCGTGGTCAATATGGGCAATGATGCAAAAATTCCGAATGTTCTTCATAAGTCAATTCCAGGATAAAATTTCCATAAAGGAAATTAGATTTTAAAAGGTACAAATATAGTTTTTTTTAAGGGGCGCTAAAGGAAATATTCTTTAGTCCCAAAGTTCCATCTTCGGGCTTTTTTAATGAGCTTCTATAAAATACGCAAAGCCTAAAATATTCGATCTTCATTTATGCTTTATTTAAGAATTGTATATCTTGGGAGCAGATTTACGAACCTGCTTTTTAAGCATTTAATTCCTCCCCCGGGGCTTATGGAAAATACCCAGACTACCACCAGATCGGGCACAAACCGATCCATCATCATTATTGGAGCTTTGTTCTTTATTTTCGGTTTTGTCACCTGGCTTAACTCTGTCCTTATCCCATATCTAAAGATCGCCTGTGAACTAAACAATTTCCAATCCTATTTCGTGGTGACGGCTTTTTATATTTCCTACCTCGTAATGGCCCTTCCTTCTGCATGGGTGCTGCAGAAAACCGGGTACAAGAAAGGAATGTCTCTCGGTCTGCTGGTAATGGCTGTAGGAGCCGTGATATTTATTCCGGCAGCGTATTCGCGAACTTATGAGATCTTCCTGTTAGGACTTTTCGTGCAGGGTACCGGCCTGGCCTTATTGCAAACTGCAGCAAATCCTTATGTGGTGGTTCTTGGTCCTGCGGAAAGTGCAGCCAAAAGGATCAGTATTATGGGAATCTGTAATAAAGTGGCGGGAGTACTGGCACCCATCGTCCTTGGGGCAATTCTTTTTAGTTCTGCGGATAATATTGGAGAGACCATTGAGGCTCTTTCGGGGGTTGAAAAATCTGCCGCTTTAGATGAATTGGCTCAACGGGTGATCGATCCTTACCTGGTTATGATGGCCATACTTATTATTCTTGCCGGCCTGGTATATTTCTCTTCCCTGCCTGAAGTAGATGCAGACGCAGAAGATGAAGAACTGGCCAAGTCAAATTTGAACAAGACCAGTATCTTCCAGTTCCCTCATATTTTTCTGGGAACCCTGGCGCTGTTCCTGTACGTAGGGGTTGAGGTTATTGCCGGGGATACAATTATCACCTATGCAAATGAATCTCACGGGATACCACTGGTGGATGCAAAATTCTTCGCCAGTATTACCCTTTCTGCAATGATCATAGGATATGTGGTAGGGATCTTTACCATTCCCCGTTTTATCACCCAGGAAAATGCATTAAAAACCTCTGCTATTTTGGGACTGGTCTTTGGCCTCGTCGCCATTTACACAGATGGTTTTGTATCTGTTTTATCCATTGCGTTACTGGGGTTGGCTAACGCCCTTGTTTGGCCTGCGATATGGCCCATGGCTCTTGCAGGATTGGGAAGGTTCACCAAAATAGGTTCTTCATTTCTCATCATGGCTATTGCCGGAGGAGCTTTGATCCCGCCCGTTTATGGTTATCTTGCAGATATACTGGATCCGCAGCAGGCTTACTGGATTCTTATCCCCTGTTATTTATACATCTTGTTTTTTGCGGTGAAAGGTTACAAGATCAAATCTTTATAAAATCTATGAACAAGAGAACCACAGAACAGGCGTCCCTTTATGATCATCTGGAAATGATGAGCACCAGGGAATTGCTTGAAAATATTAATAAAGAGGATAAAAAAGTACCTGAGGCCATTGAAAAGGTGATCCCAAGGATCGAAGAGGTAGTAGAGAAGGTGGTGGAGCAGATCGCTGTTCACAACGGCCGGCTTTTTTATATTGGTGCAGGCACCAGCGGCAGGTTAGGGGTTTTGGATGCTTCAGAATGTCCTCCCACTTTCGGGGTTTCTGATAATGTTATAATTGGGCTCATAGCCGGGGGAGATGTTGCCCTTAGAAAGGCAGTTGAGAATGCCGAAGATGATGAGTCGGGAGCCTGGAAAGACCTCCGGGAATATAATATTTCAAAGAATGATGTGCTTATTGGGATAGCCGCTTCGGGAACCACGCCTTATGTGATAGGTGGAATTAAGGATGCCCGGGCTAACGGGCTCATAACGGCCTGTATCACCAATAACGAGAATTCCCCTCTTAGCGAGGCTGCCGAATTTCCCATTGAGATCGTGGTGGGTCCCGAGTTCGTTACCGGAAGTACCAGGATGAAATCGGGCACCGCTCAAAAACTCGTATTGAATATGATCTCTACTGCGGTTATGATAAAGCTCGGCAGGGTAAAAGGGAATAAAATGGTAGACATGCAGCTTTCCAATAAGAAACTGGTAAGCAGGGGAGAGCTAATGCTTATGGAAGAGCTCCATATTTCTGAACATCTTGCAAAGACCCTTCTTTCTGAATATAAAAGTGTGCGAAAGGTCCTTGAGATCTATAAAAATAATTCCCGGGATTAACATTTGAGCTATACTAATTTCCGCGGGAAAAGGTTATACTTCCGGGTACTTAGAACCCCTGCAACAGAACGATTATTTATGCTGAAAAGAAAGCTGCTTTTTTTAATGTTTTTTGTCTCCACTCTTTACTGGAGTGGATGCTCTACCTCTAAACCTGTGGTCACCGAAAGCAAACCGATTACTGAAACGGCCACCACACCTGTGGAGGAGATCGCGGCCACTCCCGAAGTAATTGAACCCGAACCCCCGGTAAAGGAAGAGATTCCGGGTAAGAAAGGTAAAAACAACACGCCCTATGTAATGAGGGAGTTCAGGGCTGCCTGGATCGCTACTGTCGCAAACATCAACTGGCCCAGTAAACCCGGTCTATCTGCGGGAGAACAGCAAAGAGAAGCTATAGCCCTTCTTGATTTCCTGCAACAGCATAACTACAATGCGGTGATCTTCCAGGTACGGCCACAGGCAGATGCCTTATATCCGAGTGAGCTCGAACCCTGGTCCTATTTCTTGACAGGAGAACAGGGAAAAGCCCCCGAGCCTTTTTATGACCCTTTACAGTTCTGGATCAGGGAAGCCCACGACCGCGGACTGGAATTACACGTATGGCTAAATCCTTACCGGGCGCATCATTCCACCGGTGGAATAATTACAGAGGCCTCTACGGTACGCAATAAACCTGAACTTGTAGTGGAGCTGAAGAACGGAATGTGGTGGATGGACCCTTCCAAAAAGGAAACCCAGGATCATACCGCGGCTGTGGTAATGGACATTGTTAAGAGATATGATGTAGACGGCGTACATTTTGATGACTATTTTTATCCTTACGCTTCTTATAATAAAGGGGCAGACTTCCCTGATGCCGCCAGTTACACTACGTATAAAAACAATGGGGGTACCCTTGCCCGTGATGACTGGCGAAGAGAAGGTGTGAACCACTTTGTGGAAAGGATCTATAAAGAGATAAAGGCCGAAAAACCCCAGGTAAAGTTTGGGATCAGTCCTTTTGGGATATACAGGCCGGGATATCCTCAAACAATCAACGGGATGGACCAATACAGTGAATTGTATGCAGACGCGAGGCTGTGGCTTAATGAAGGCTGGATTGATTATTATTCCCCGCAGTTGTACTGGAAGATAAGTCAAACGGCTCAAAGTTTCCCGGTCCTTTTGGGCTGGTGGGAAAATGAGAACCATCAACAGCGACATTTATGGCCGGGTATCAACATTGATTTTGGCGGGGATGACCCCAATCTAATTGAGACCATCAGCCAGATCATGATCACCCGGGGGATGTTGCCTGAAAGTAAAGGAAGTATTCACTGGAGCATAGGCCCGTTGTTGAAATATCCTAAACTTTCCTCCGGAATTTTGGATGGTGCCTATAAAAGACAGGCCCTTATTCCTGAAAGTCCGTGGCTAAACCCGGTGCCTCCAAAAGCTCCTGAGGTTGAGCTGGAATTGACCAGAGACCTGGTGAATCTAAGCTGGGACCATGAGGAGGAACAGGATATCTTTCGGTGGGTGGTACATTACAAATATAAAGGCGCCTGGAAATACAGGATCCTTGGCAGGAACGCCAGGACCCTTAGTTTACCCAGGGAACCTTCGGGTGACGGGTTGACCCATGTAGGGGTAACTGCCGTGGATAGGTCGGGAAACCAAAGTGAATTTATCGAAAAGCCGTTATAGCGGATTCGTTTAGTGGACCTCAAAAAAATAATATAGTATGAATAACTTTCAAAAATCAGCTTTTTTAGCCCTCTTCACAGCACTAGCTCTCATCGGTTGTAAGAATGGTCAAGAGGAAGCGGAAAAGGAAAATGAAACCGAAATTTTTATTGCTGAAGTAAAACAGGAACAGATCCCCGATAAACGGGTGGCTCTGTTTAATGTGGAAGGCATAGCAAGAGATGGGGAATACGTTCTGAGGGGAGAATCCAATCAACCTGAGGCAGTAGCTTCCCTGAAAAGTAAACTGGAATCTGCCGGAATTAATTATTCAGACAGTATTCAAATGCTCCCTTCAAAAGACCTTGGAGACAAGACAGTTGCCCTGGTGCGAACTTCTGTGGCCAACATAAGGTCTAATCCTGCGCATTCTGCAGAGCTTGCTACGCAGGCCACCCTGGGCACACCGCTTAAGGTGCTCAAGCAGGACGGGGACTGGTACCTGGTACAAACCCCCGATGCATACCTGGCATGGGTAGACCACGGAGGAATCACCCGATTGACCCAAAAGGAACTTGCCGCATGGAAAGCTGCTGAAAAAGTGATCTTTCTTGAACCCTTCGGGCAGGCTTATGAAGCTCCTTCGGCTCAATCAGGGACCGTATCAGACGTGGTTGCCGGGAACATATTTGAACTGACGGGTCGCAAAAACGGATTTTTTGAAATAAAATATCCTGATGGCAGAACAGCATATATTCCGCAGGCACAGGCACAGCTTTATGAGGAATGGATCAAGTCCGTAGACCAGTCTGAGGAAGACCTGGTGCAGACTTCCAAAAAGCTTATGGGCCTACCGTATTTATGGGGCGGTACTTCCCCAAAAGGAGTGGACTGCAGTGGCTTTACAAAGACCATCTTCTTTATGAACGGGATGGTGATCCCCAGAGATGCTTCCCAGCAGGTGCATACGGGAACGGTAGTTGATTCGCTAAGGAACTTTGAAAATCTGAAACCGGGGGATCTGTTATTCTTTGGAACACCCGCTACAGATTCCACTAAGGAAAAAGTGGTTCATGTGGGCATGTGGATAGGGGATAACAAGTTCATCCATTCATCGGGCAATGTTCACATTAGCAGTGTAGACAAAAATGCCGAAGATTATGACGACTTTAATTACCAGCGTTACCTCAGGACCAAGAGACTTGTGGGGGTGGATGATCCCAACCTGACCTTACTTAAGCGCAGCGACCTTTTTATGGCTGCAAAAACTGAGAAAGATACTGCCGCCGTCCCAAGAATGTAAAATTAACCCCCATTTGTTTAAGATGAAAAACCTGTTCCTTTTTCTTGCTTTCACAGCTTTAACAACCTTAGAAGTGCTGCAGGCACAGAGTGTTACCCAACCTGAATTTTTGGAACACCGGGATGGGGTATGGGTTGATTCTGTAATGAACACCCTCACCCTGGAAGAAAAAATAGGACAGCTCATCATGGTCGCCGCCTATTCCAACAGGGGTGATAAACATAAAAAAGAGATATTGAAGCTTATCGAAGAGCAGAAGATAGGCGGACTCATTTTTTTCCAGGGAGATCCTGAAAGCCAGGTAAAGCTAATGAATGAATATCAGGAAGCTTCCAAAGTGCCATTATTGGGTGCTATTGATGCTGAATGGGGCCTTGGCATGCGCCTTAAGAATACCATTAGTTACCCATTCCAGATGGCTTTGGGGGCGATCCAGGATGATAAACTATTGTATGAACTGGGAGCTGAGGTCGCAGAGCAGGTAAAAACTACCGGGTTGCATATAAATTTCGCACCCGTGGTTGATGTGAACAATAATCCCGCTAATCCCGTGATCAATTTCAGGAGTTTCGGGGAAGATAAGTACAATGTTTCAGGGAAGGCTATTGCTTATATGAAGGGGATGCAAGATCACAAGGTCTTTACCACTGCCAAGCACTTTCCGGGGCATGGAGATACAGATACAGATTCCCATTACGCCCTTCCGCAGATCAACCAGTCGGTAGAACGGCTCGATTCTTTGGAACTGTATCCTTTCCGAAGAATAATTGAAGCCGGAGTAGGAGGAGTGATGGTGGCCCATTTGAATATTCCCGCACTTGATCCTACCGGTGTACCTTCCACCTTATCCAAACCCATTATTACCGCACTGCTGAAGGAAAATCTGCAGTTCGAAGGCCTTATCGTGACAGATGCCATGAACATGAAGGGGGTTACCAAAGGGAATCTCCCGGGGGTTGTAGATAAAGACGCGTTACTGGCGGGAAATGACCTGCTGGAGTTCACCGAAGATGTTCCCAGAACGATCGAAGAGGTAAAAAAAGCCATTTCAGAGGGATTAATTTCCAGGGCAGCTTTTGATGAAAAAGTAAGAAAGGTGCTTGCAGTTAAGCAGTGGGTTGGCCTTAATGAATACACGGAAACCAGTGACAAAAGGCTGGAAAAAAAGCTTAATTCCCCGGCGGCAGAGGAACTATACGAAAGACTTGTTGCAGCTTCACTCACTGTACTTAAAAATGACCAGGGGTTACTGCCGGTAAAGGACCTGGAACCTTTAAAGATCGCCTCGGTTTCAATTGGTGCGAAATCCCGAACCGAATTTCAGAGGACCCTTGGGCTTTATACCCGCATCGAACATTTCCAATTAAAGGCAGAAGCCGATTCTTCAGATATAAAAGAACTGCAGGAAGATCTAACGGAGTATGACCTGGTGATCACGGGGATCCATGATGACAGCAAATATCCCAGGAATACCATGAAGTTCTCCCTGGAAGTATTGCAATTAATTTCCTCCCTTTCCAATGAAGAGAACAGTATAATCGCATTTTTCAAGAACCCTTACGTGCTTGACCAAATCGATAATATCGAGAATGCACCGGGTCTTATTGTGGCTTACCAGAATTCAGAAATGACTGAAAAAAAGGTGGCACAGCTTATTTTTGGAGGTATAGGTGCTAATGGGAAACTTCCGGTGAGCGTGGGAGGGAAGTTTAAGTCGGGAGATGGGTTAGAAGTATCGGGAGGTTACAGGCTCAGCTACACCCTTCCGGAGGCAGCGGGCATGGACAGCGAAGTGTTGAGCGCGGGAATTGATTCCCTAATGCAGCAGGCCATTGAAATGAAGGCTATTCCCGGGGGACAAGTACTGGTTGCTAAAGATCAAAAAGTGGTATTTTACAAGGCTTACGGAGAGCATGTTTATCACGACACCATTGCCGTAAAGAAAGAGGATCTCTATGATCTGGCATCTGTTACCAAGATCGCGGCGACCATGCCGGTGCTCATGAAGTTATATGACGAGGATAAATTTGAACTTGACCAGACCCTGGCCAACCATTTACGGGACTTCAGGCGTTCCAATAAGGCTGAAATCCCTTATCGTGATATCCTGGCCCACCAGGGAAGGCTGCAACCCTGGATCCCCTTCTGGAAAAACACCCTTCGGAAGAACAACAGCTACCGGTGGTGGACCATTAAAAAAGATTCATCTGCACGTTATCCCATAAAGATCACTGATGAGATGTACCTTCACAGGAATTACCCGAAAAAGATCAGGAAAGCCATCAGAAAATCTCCTTTACAGGAGGAAAAAAAATATGTGTATTCAGATTTTTTCTTCATCCTCGCTCCTGAAGTCATCAAGAACATCACCAACGAGGATTTTGATGTGTACCTGCGGGACAAATTTTACGATCCGCTGGGTGCCAAGAGCCTTACCTTCAATCCATCAAATTCATTTTCTGCAACTGAAATAGTTCCTACAGAAAATGATTTTTTTTTCAGACATGAACCCATTCACGGTACCGTTCATGACGAAGGAGCCATTATGCTGAACGGGGTTTCAGGCCACGCGGGACTGTTCTCTAACGCCAATGACCTCGCAAAGCTGCTGCAAATGTTCCTTAACGGGGGCGAGTACGGCGGGAAGAGGTATATCAGGGAAGCCACCGTCAAAGAATTCACCAAAGTGCAGTTTCCCGAAAATGAGAACCGAAGGGCTCTGGGGTTTGATAAGCCCTATTTAGAATACCAGGGGGTGAACAGCAATACTGCAAAAGATGCCAGCCCCGCAAGTTTTGGGCATACCGGTTTCACCGGTACTATGGTGTGGATGGACCCGGAATATAATTTACTGTATATCTTTTTATCCAACAGGGTTTATCCCAGCCGGGAGAACAAACGTCTCTACCAACTTAACACCAGAACCCAGATACAACAGGTGCTCTATGATGCCATTGCAGCGCATAAGGAGAAACAGGAGGCGCATTAGAAAACACGGGAATAAAAAATTAGCAGCAGGAGCAGCAGAAATTCCCGATAAATTTTTAATTATTTATAGAAAACCTATATTTGTTTGATTTTGTTAACATTATCAGGCACTAACCAACCAATTAAATGATTAAATATTACTGCCCCCCAATATTTATTGCGTTCTTTCTTTTTTCAGTTTCAGCATTTGCACAACATTCCGTAGAAGGAAAGGTAGTAGATACAGCCGGTAAACCGGTTTCTTTCGCGAATGTGATCCTTCTGAATGCTCAGGATTCCACCACCGTTTATAAAGGAGCGGTTTCAGCTGAAGATGGACGCTTCAGGCTCGAAGAAGTTCAGGAAGATCCTTATCTGCTCAAGGTAAGTTTTGTAGGTTTTGAAGATTTTCTACGAAAAATTGAAGTCCCTTCAAACAAAAAGATCCCCGCTGTGGTGCTCAAGGAAACAGCAGCCAGTCTTAATGAGGTCTCCATTAACTACAAGAACCCATCGATCAAAAGAGAGGTTGACCGCCTTGTTTTCAATGTGGAGAACACCAGTCTTTCCAGCGGCCAGACCTGGGACATCCTGAAAAAAACGCCGGGAGTGATCGTGGCGAATGACAACCTTCAGGTAAGGAACCAGGGGGTGCAGGTATATATCAATGACCGCAAGGTGCAGCTATCAGCTTCAGATCTTAAAACCCTGCTGGAGAACTATTCCGCAGAAAATATAAAGTCCATAGAAGTAATTACTACTCCACCGGCGCGGTATGATGCCGAAGGGGGAGCCATCCTTAACATTGTCACTTCCAAGGCTATTTCCACCGGGTATAAAGGGAATGTCAATATGGCCTATACCCAGGCAATTTATCCCAAATATACTTTTGGGACCAGCCATTACCACCAGACAGACAAACTGAATCTATTTGCTAATTACAGCTATTCCCCCAGGAAAGAGTTCAAGGAAGATGAGAGCTACATTAACTTCAAAAATGATGACGGGACTATGATCTCCCGGTGGGAAACAGATTTTGACCGTACCACCCGCTCAGATGCTCATAACGCAAACCTGATCCTTGATTACGACCTTAATGACAAGAACATCCTGAGCTTTTCATCAAATTTCACCCTTTCCCCGAACAAGACCTTTGATAATAATGTACATACGACTATTACCAAAATGGGGCAGGGGAATGAGCAGTTCTCTCCAGATTATTTTACCACCGTAAGTGAGCTGGAAGAAGATCTCATGAACCTTGCTTTTGACCTGGAGTATAAACACCTCTTTGAGAAACCGGGGGCACAGATCTCTGCAAAAGCCCATTTTACAAGGTATGAACAGGACAGGCTTCAGGATGTGGCCACTTCAAACTACGAAACAGGGGATATCTTTATTAATTCCAACAGGTTCTATACAGATGCCATGCAGGAGATCAACATCTTCACCGGGCAGGTTGATTATATGACCCCTCTGGGACAAACAAGTTTTGAAACGGGAGCTAAGGCTTCAATAATCAGTTCTCTCAGCGGAATACAGTTCTTTGACTCCACTGAAGGAGAGACAGTTTACAATCCTCAGCTTTCTGACCAGTTCACCTATGATGAAAATATTTACGCAGGTTATATAAGTCTTGCCCGTGAATGGGAAAAATGGAGTGTAAAGGCAGGATTACGGGGAGAGCTAACCGACCGGAAAGGGTTTTCCAGGTCTATGCAGCAGGAAGACAGTTACGACTATTTTGACCTGTTTCCAACATTCTATTTACAGCATACGATTTCTGAAGATCACAGCCTGTCATTTGACTATAGCCGCAGGATACAACGCCCACGTTATGGAAGCCTCAACCCGTTCAGGTATTTCCTTAATGAGTATGACTACAACTCGGGTAATCCAGATCTGGAGTCGGCCATCAGCGATAATTTCACTTTAAGCTACAGCCTTAAAAATCAGTATTTCTTCGATCTTTATTACAGGGATAACGGCGGCTATCCGCACACCTTAAGTTTCCAGGACAATAACAATTTCACCCTGCGACGGGTAGCGGTAAACCTTCTGGAAAGCACTTCCTACGGACTGGATATCAGCCATGGCCGCTCTGTTGCCAACTGGTGGTATGCCTCATTTTACGGCTCTGTATTTCATGAAGAGCAGAAATTCCTGGCTCTGGAAAGTAATAATGCCGAGGTCACCAATGAGATCGATGCATACTATGCAAGCCTCTACAACAGTTTTATCCTTTCAAAGGACGGGACCTTTTCGGGAGAACTCATTTTCACTCATGTTTCAGACTGGATCACCGGTTCCTATAATTTAGACCCCATGACCACTTTGTCCATTGGTTTCAGAAAGACCCTTTGGGACAACCGCGCTGAGATCACCCTAAACCTTGAAGACATCCTAGATCAAACCAATACCTGGATGACTTCCCGTTATCTCAACCAGGATAATGGCTTTTTTGCCGAACCCGAGAGCCGCTATGTGCGCGTAGGATTTAAATACAACTTCGGGAATTTCAGGTTGAGCGATAATCAAAGGGCTATTAATGCAGAGGAGAGGGATAGGCTTTAAAATGAATAAGGTATAAGGTATACTGTATAATATATTTTATAACCTGATTCTTTGAGGTTTTGCGATCTGCGAAAATCCGCGGGATTTCCGGGAAATAGTAAATTCCAAATTACAAGCACCAAATTCCAATTGTAATCACTTTCTGTGCCCTCTGCGGAAAATTTTTGCGGTCTTAACGTGAAATTTTTTCGTTTGTAATGAAGGAGATTGCTTCGTCGGTTTCCAACCTCCTCGCAATGACAGAATACAGTAATTCTATGACCTCTGCGTCCCTTTGTATGAAATAAGGCTAAAAAATTGATCTGTGAAAATCTGCGGTATCTGCGGGAAAAAGTAAATTCCAAATTCCAAGCACCAAAATTTTTCCGTTTTGCCCCAACCCTAAAAGCCTGCCTGCCGTTAGGCGGGGGGAGGCGGAAAAATTCTGCGTTCTTTGCGAAAGACCTTTGCGGCCTTTGCGTGAAATTATTTTCGCTTATAAAGAAGGAGATTGCTTCGTCGGTTTCCAACCTCCTCGCAATGACAGTACACAATATTTTTAATCTCTTTGCTCTCTGTTTGAAATCTTTGATCACCACCTCTTTGAGATAACTTTCTTTCGATAACTTACTTTTCTTGTAGTTCCCTGAAATTCATTATTTTTGCAGCCTTAAAAACAATTGAATTGGCTAAAATAGGAAACATAGATGTAGGAGAATTTCCATTGTTGCTGGCACCAATGGAAGACGTGAGCGATCCGCCATTTCGCGCCCTTTGCAAGGAGCACGGCGCTGATGTTGTTTATACCGAGTTTATTTCTTCGGAAGGGCTTATTCGTGATGCCGCCAAAAGTGTCATGAAATTGGATATCTACGAAAAAGAACGTCCCGTGGGCATCCAGATCTTCGGGGCCAACCTGGAATCCATGTTGCAGTCGGTAGAGATCGTCGAAAAGTCGGGACCAGATATCATTGATATAAACTTTGGTTGCCCCGTGAAAAAAGTGGTTTCCAAAGGTGCCGGTGCCGGGATCTTAAAAGATATTCCGCTGATGGTCTCCCTGACCGAAGCCATGGTAAAGCATACCAAGCTTCCGGTGACGGTAAAAACCCGCCTGGGCTGGGACAGTGATTCTATAAAGATCGTGGAGGTTGCCGAAAGGCTTCAGGATGTGGGAGCCGCCGCAATTTCCATTCACGGTCGTACCCGCGTGCAGATGTACAAGGGGGAGGCCAATTGGACGCCTATTTCCGAAGTAAAGAACAATCCGCGGATGCATATCCCCATTTTTGGGAACGGAGACGTTGACACCCCCGAGAAGGCGATGGAGATGCGCGACAAGTTTGGACTCGACGGCGCGATGATTGGTCGTGCCAGCATTGGGTATCCATGGTTCTTTAGGGAAGTGAAGCACTTTTTTGAGACAGGGAAACACTTAGCCCCGCCAAGCCTTGAGGAGCGTATAGATGCTGCCCGCAGGCACCTGCAAATGGCAATCGACTGGAAAGGGGAGAAGCTGGGGGTTTTCGAGACCCGAAGGCATTATACCAATTACTTCAAGGGCATTCCGCATTTCAAGGAATACCGACAAAAAATGGCTACCAGTGACGATGCTGCAGATGTGTTTGCTGCCTTTGATGAGGTGGAAAGAGATTTTGCCGGTTACGAATTCGCTTAAGCGAAAAATTCCAAATCTCAAGCACCAAATTTCAAGCACCAAATTCCAAGCACCAGATTCCAAGCACCAGATTCCAAAAAGTGCACTTAAATTTTTCCGTTTTGCTCGGCCCTAAAAACCTGCCTGCCGATAGGCAGGGGAGCCGGAAAAATTCTACGGAAAAATGTAGTGTAAATTCAGGATTCGTCAATCGGTAAATTTTATCTGCGGTCATCAGCGAAATCTGCGGGAAAAGTATCTAAAATTCCAAATTCCAGGCACCAAATTCCATAATGGTTAATTGGAGAATAGTTAATCGGGGATTGGTTAAACACCGCATCTCTTAGTGCTCTCAATTTCAGCTTATTTTGCTTTGTGTGAAAAAAAGGAAAATGTTATTTGATTTTTGGTTGTCCACTGTCCACCGTCTAAACCAGGGCTTTCTTACTCCGGCTGGCGGCAATATAAGAAGCCGCCATACCCAGACCGGTAATAGTAACGAGCACGATCATAATATTTTCCCAAGTAATACTTACGGGATAAGGTAAACTTGGGGTGATCATGACCAGGTTGTATTTCAGCTGCAGAAAGATAAGTCCAATGGAACTCAGCAGGCCAATAATGCCACCCAGAAGGGTCATAAATACCCCCTGCGCAAAAAAGATATTCCGGATTTGATTCGGGGTAGCCCCAAGGCTGTGCAAGGTTTTAATATTATCCCGTTTATCCAGGATCACCATGATGATAGAGCCCACCACATTGAAAAGCGCGATGATCAACACCAGGGTGAAAATTAGGTAAACCGCGAGATTTTCGGTATTCAGCATTTTATAGAGAGCGTCGTTCAGCTGCGCCCGGTTCTTGATCTGCACTTGCTGGTTAAGTACGGCGGCGATCTGTTTCTTTACGGTTTCCGGGCTGGCTGCAGGGGTAAGCTTTACTTCCAGGGCACTTATCTCATCGGGTTTCAGCTCCAGGAGTTCCCTTGCAAAAGAGATGGATGAAAAAAGGTATTTATCGTCCAGCTCCTCGTTGATGCTGTAAATACCCGAAGCTATTGCGTTCATGGAGTTAAACGCGTTGGTAGGATCAGTGATCTGGCCCGTTCCCGGACGTGGGACAAGGATCTCCAGCAGGCCCGAATAATCGAACGGCCCCAAAGATAGTTCCCTGGAAATGTTGTTGCCAACCACCACCTGTGCTTCTCCCTTAGCAAACCAGGCCCCAAAGACTACCGCGCTGTCCAGCCTGTTCACCCTCAGGTAATTCTCGTCTACTCCCTTGATGTAGGCTGTTTTATTCTTCGATTTAAAGTCCAGAAATACCCGTTCTTCAATAACTTCTGAAAATTGGGAGATCCCCTCGATATTCTGGAGTCGTTGTTTTTCTTCGGAAGAAAGTAAAAAGGTTTTCCCCGTTTCCGGAAGTATTTTTAAATCAGGGTCGTATTGATTGGAGAAGGAAAGGCTGAAATCTTTTAATCCTGCAAAACCTGAAAGTACGATGAACAGGGAGAAAGCCCCCGCGAAAACCCCAATAGCCGCAATAAAAGTGATAATATTGATGGCGTTATTGCTGCTTTTGGAAAACAGGTAGCGCCGGGCTATGTAAAAGGGGAAATTCAAGTGTTAGGATTTTTTCCTTCTGGAAAGCAGGTCCCGGTCTTCAATAGGGTTTTCATCACCTTTAATAGATTTCTCAATGTTCTCAATATAATCCAGTGAGTCGTCGATGAAGAATTCCAGGTTAGGCATACGTCGCAGTTGATTCCTGGTGCGCTGCGCCAGTTCATGTTTTATCTGGGGCTTAAGGATATTCAGGTCCTTGAGCAGCTCCGGGGCGTTCTTGGCCGGAAAAATACTCAGATAGGCTTTAGCCTGAGAAAGATCTGTAGTTACTTTCACTTTAGAAACAGAGATCAATATTCCCGTCTTCCCCGCATCCCTCAGGTGTGCCTGCAGTATTTCTGCCAGGTCCTCCTGCAATACTCCGCCAATTTTTTTCTGTCTGTTCGTTTCCATAACGCAAAAATAACATTTTTAAATGTGATTATTCTTAAATTCGTCTACACATAGCTATTGGCTGTTAGCCATTCGCTATTAGCCTTTGTCTGTTTTTCACAAATAAAAATTACTTTTTAAATGGACAACCCACAACCGACAACCGTCAACTGAGAACTGACATCTGACAACTGAGAACTGACAACCGAGAACCGAAAACAAAAAACCAAATGAAAAAGATAGAACACATAGGGATCGCCGTAAAAGATCTGGAAGCTGCCGGGAAGATCTATGAGACTCTGCTGAACACCGACTGTTACAAGACCGAAAAAGTAAAAAGTGAAGGCGTCGAAACCGCTTTTTACCAGGTAGGGGAGAGCAAGATCGAATTGCTGGGAGCCACCACCAAGGAAAGTCCCATAGCAAAGTTCCTGGAGAAGAAAGGGGAGGGCATCCACCATATCGCCTTTGCCGTAGATGATATTAAAGCCGAAATGGAACGCCTTAAAGGTGAGGGGTATGTGCTGCTGAATGAGGAACCTAAAAAAGGAGCCGACAATAAGCTGGTAGCTTTTCTTCACCCGAAGTCAGCAAATGGCGTGCTGGTAGAGTTATGCCAGGAGATCGTGGAAGAGCCCGAACGCATTCCCGAAGGGGATGAGGTATGGGATGCCTGACTAAAAATATATTTTTGAAATGCTTGTTAGGTAAGAAGCAATTATCTAAATTTGCACCCTCATAACACCAATGAGCCGGTCCTATAGCTCAGCTGGTTAGAGCACCTGACTCATAATCAGGTGGTCCCTGGTTCGAGCCCAGGTGGGACCACTTTTAATGCTTGCAAAGCCCTATAAACAGTACGTTTGTGGGGCTTTTTTTTTGCAGGGGACGAATTAAGTCTCTTTAATATTTCAAGGAGTTCAGTTCGATAATAATCACTTACTTCTGAAAATCCTTGTTCTCAATGAATTACCATATTATTGCCCTCAGCAGTAATTTGTTTTAATGGATTTCCAAGTTTTTTTAACCTAAAAGATTTCCTACACTTTTTTAATCCCGATCTCCTTTCAAATCATAAAATTTTTCTGTCAAAAACTATATTAAAGGAGCCCTGAGAGCCCTTTATTCTGTTAAAAGAAGGATAATTTGTAGGAAATATTCGACTTTAACCTTTTATAAGTCAGATTAATACGACAGAATTTTAGGTTTTCTTATAGAACAGGCCTCTTACCTTTACACCTGTAAAAACCCGGTGTTTTGTGAAAGTCACAAAGTCGGCCGTGGAATTTTAACACAGTATTTATTAACCATTCTAATTTAATTAAACAAAAACCTATGAAAAACTCCAAAATCTACCTCGCGTTTCTTGCAGTATTCGCGCTGATCTTTACCTCCTGTAGCAAAGATGAGACAGGGATGGAATCCAACACAGAAAAAGCTACCCTTTCATTTGGGGCTATTGTAGCCGATCTGGCTAACAACTCTACCAACAAACAATCTGACGTCGGCGATTTGCCCCAATGTTCTGATGCCGCTGCTTCCTACGTGGAGATCGTTTTGATGCAGGGTGATGAATACATCATTGGTGAAGACGCTCCTTATAGAGTTGATCTTGCCGAAGGGCAGATTTTCACTAAAGAAGATGCAGCCCTGGAACTTGAGCCGGGTCAGTATACCTTAGAACATTTCGCTTCCTATGATGCCGAAGGAGAACTTATCTGGATCGCTCCAAAAGGCGGGGTCCTGAAAGAATTTGTTGACGCTCCCCTTCCTTTGACTATCGACCTTGGTGCCGGAGTTAAGAAGTATGTTGATGTATCTGTTCTTTGTTATGATGACAGGGATGTGAATGAATACGGATACCAATTCTTCGAGTTCAACACTACCAAAGCACTTGAATTTTGCTTCTTTGCAAATTACTGTGCCCCTGATGGAAGACACTACCCTGCGAGATATTCGGTTGAATTCTCAGTTGACGGAAATGTGATCTATGAAGCCGAAGAGAACATCAATGATACAGGTGTGAACGAATTCGGAGACAATTATGCAAGCCCTATTTGTTTTGCACTACCTGATCTATCCAGATTCGCAGATGATGAAGAGTATATTGACTATACGGTTACCCTTCTTGATTCTGAAGGAGTATATGATGCTCCTGAAAATATGGTGATCACCGGAAGCCTTAGCAGAAACGAGATCAAAGCTAACTTTGACGGATCTGACAATGTGGACTATGAGCACCTTAGATTTGGTTGTGACGGTGAAGTACCGGCAAATGACAGCGATGATGACGGGGTGGCAGATGATGAGGACAACTGTCCAAATACCTACAACCCGGGTCAGGAAGATGCTGACAACGACGGTATAGGTAACGCCTGTGAAGAAGAAGACAACGGAACCGGCGATAATGACGGTAACGATAATGATGGTAATGAAGATGGTGACGAAGATGAAGACGGTGAAGACAACGGTGAAGTAGCCGAAAATTGTGATACCGCTTACATGTTTGGGGACAATGAACTTAACGATCTTGGACTCTATACCGGAGGTAACTGGGGTTGGGGACTTGTTCTTGACGAAGATGCCTTTGATGATGAGTATTATGAAGGTGACGGAGTTTGGAGATTCCCATTCTATGCAGGAGCCGGACAAAATGATACCTCAAAAGGTTGGGAAGCCGGTTATATCGTGATCACTCTTGACGGAGAAAATCTTGATGTAGATTTCGATCTGAATGATGGTGTAACTCTTAATGAATCACATATCTATGTAGGATCTGACTGGCCTGCAAGTGATGCGCCGGGACAGTTTGACATGGGAACCGATTCTTTCACTGTAGGTGATACACCTCATATCATAGTACACGCAGAAGTATGTGGTACAGATGAAGATTAATTCTTTATTAAACTAGAAATCCAAACTACTGTACCCGGTACAGCAGTTAGGCAAGGTGGGAGCTCTTTTTGGGCTCCCACTTTTTTTGTTTCGAATTCAAAGAGAGCCTGCAGTTTGATTTAAGACTCAAAAAACTCATCTATAAAACCTCTTTTTTGAATCCAGATAACTCATACCATCAGAATCCCCGGCAGGATTTCCCGATGGTTTGAACCAGCTTTTTACCCGGTTGTAATCCAGGTAATAGGAAATTCGAAGGGAGAGACTGTTCACCTGCGGCTGCTCAAAGAGATTCCTGAAGTTATCGCCTATGTTGATGTGGGAGCGGCCCAGGTAACTGTCTGTGGCATTGCGGTACAGGAGCGTCATCTGGCTTCCCGGGGCGAACCACCAGGAGAAGCGCAGGTCTAAATTCCAGCTGTTGTAGGTGGTATTGAAATCGTCGTTTCTCGGGCCGTAGTAGCTGAGTTCGCCGTCCTCCTGCAAGGTGTAGAATTCCGTATAGAACACTTCGGAATAATAATGCCTGAAAGCAAGGTTGAGTCCCATTTTATTATTGAAGATATAATTCGCCCCCACGGAATTCACTATGGTGTTACGATCCCGTTGCCCAAACAAAATATCGTCTTCCAGGAAATCAACAAAACCTTCTTCCTTATCAGAAAGTCTTACATTGGTTGACAGTTGTAGCTTGAACTTATCTGAAAACCGGTACCTCGGATTAAAATCAAAGATAAGATCTCCGCGGCCGCGTTCATCATATTTATACCAGTCGGCCGTCGCCTGTACCACAAATTTCTTCCTGAAATCTGTATTGAACCACAGCCACTGGTCGTAGTAGGCAGGAATTTTAAAATAAAGTCCGTCCACCCTGGGTTCGTATATGTCGTTGGTGCCAATGGGAGTGGTCTCAAAACCACCACCAAAATTGAAAAATTCTTTGGTGGTGAAGCTGGAGTTGAAGTTGAGTATCAATTTGCTGTGAAGATCGGGCTCCAGGCGACGCTCGTGAACCGTCACAAAATTGAGGTACATGTTGTTGAGAAAACCTTTGGGTTGTAATAACCGGCGCTGGTACAGACCCTGGTACCGCGCATAATTCGTGGCGCTGGAATAACCCAGGTCATTGATGTCATAATCTTTGGTGCGCAACTGGAAATTAAGATCGGCCCTGTTCTTTCCGCTTATTTTGGAAAGCCCGGCCGCCGCCTCCAGTCCGGCTTTTGTTTCATCTTCCATGACCCAGCTGCCTTCCAGTCCCGTAAAGTAGCTGTAGGTGTTGTTCTTATTGGTGTGGTTGAGGTAAAGCCCCGTTGCATTCGCGTCCCTGAAATGGCCTTCGCGCGTGGTGTTGGTATTGACCAGCGCAACAGAAGAATTATCGCCGTAGCGTTGATCCAGCACCAGGATGTTATAATTGGTAAAAGGTTCGATAAGTTCCCGGCGCGTATCTCCGGTTTCCCTGTTTTCTACCGTCACGTAAGTCTTTTCGGTAATGGCATTAAAAAAACCTATTCCCAGGCCGCCATCTGTACGCCCTGAAACCTTTAAAGCATTTATGAGATCTACGGAAGTGGGAAAGTTGACGATCTCCTCTTCTTCGGAAAGAGCTACTCTTCCAAACGGTGCCCCGCCTACCCTTCGGGAATAGAAGAGGTTGCCTTTCGTGAATAATTCGGTTCCTTCCGTAAAAAAAGGCCGTTGCTCATCATACTGCACCTCAAAAGCTGAAAGATTCAGCACAGATTCATCAAATTTGGTCTGGCCAAAATCGGGCACCAGGATCATATCCAGCGTAAAAGCGTCATTAATGCCGTATTTGAGGTCCATTCCGCCGTTAACGTTCGTAGTGGTTTCCCCGTCGTAATTATTGAGGTAAGTGGAAATATACGGCTGCACTGAAAGTCGGGTAGGGGTTTGGACATTCTCGATCCCGTGGATCTCGCCGTCGTAAATTGAATAAGAACCTTTGGCAGTATTGATTGGGCTCCAGCTGTATCGGGTTCCTGCGCGTTTGAATTCCCTTTCCATTTGCAAGCCCCACTCCTGGACGGCTTTTTCGGGAAACCTCAGTTCAGAATAAGGAATAAAGATCTCGGCGGTCCACCCGCGGTCATTAAAATCTACCCCACTGTACCAAATGGCATTCCAGGAAGAGTCTTCAGAACCGTTGGTCATCTTGGCGTCATACTGAACACCGGCAGCCGTAACTATGAACTGCATGCTCTGTTGACGGTCGTTATAGCCGTTTAGCAGGACAAAAAAGAAATCGTCATTACCAATGTCGTCACGCTCGGTAAGTTCTTTTCTTATTTCTGAAGGATTGGGGTCGAGCATCTCTGCCCCAAAATATACCCCCAGGTCATCGTATACTATTTTAACGGTGGTTGCCAGGCTGTCGGGGATGGGTCTCCCGTTATTTGGCAGGCGTTCCACAAAATTTGTGGCAACTGAGGCGTTCTTCCATGCGGCATCATCCAACTTTCCGTCGATCTTCGGGGATTCCACGATGCGTTTTATGTGTATTTGTTTCCGTTGAATGCTGTCTGTTTCCTGAGCGAGAGCTGAAATGCTTAAGACCAGGAAAAGGGCTGTAAAGATTGATTTCATTGATGACTTTAATAATAAAGACTACAAAAAAACGAAGTTGTTTCAGTTATTCAGGTTTTTTTTTGACAAAATTTAATAAAATGTATCAAAAACAGAATTTTTCAGGAAGTACCTTATTTATATGTCTAAACTCCAGGCCTTATCAAAATCATACTTCTGTCAATTTTTTATTCTGAAGCGCAGCATCTTTTGTAACTTCGAAAGGTGATATTTAATCAAAAATATTTCCTGGTGGCAGTAATCCTTTTCTTTACAGAGGTTTTTATTGCTGTTTTTGTCCGCGATACTTTTCTAAGGCCTTATGGCGGGGATTTTCTGGTGGTGTTCTTCCTGTATTGCCTGCTCAAGAGCTTCTTTAGAATACCCGTCAAAAAAGCCCTTTTTGGGGTGCTTCTATTTGCCTTTTTTATAGAGGGGCTGCAGTATCTTGAACTCGCAAAAATTATGGGTTTGGAGGGAAATTCAATTGCAGTGACCGTACTTGGTAACCATTTTGAATGGCTAGATATGCTACTTTATTCTTTGGGAGCACTGTCGGTTTTCCTGCTGGAGAAGGTAAGGGTTTCTTTTCCCCGAAACTCTGCTATCAGAGAATGATCTTTTCAATGATTTCGATCTAAGACCAGGTAAAAAACCCTCCACGTTAAGTTAAATCGAAGCCAAAATTCAATACCCATTCCCGGAAAACAATTGTGAGAACCTTGGCAGGCTTTAGGAACTCCATGTAATACCTTGAGGAAGATTTAATCCTACAACCTATGCTACATGCCATTTGTTATATAAGCACGGCTTCTTCAGATTTTAATGATACTGAGATCGCAGGCCTAATGGCAAAATGGAAGCAGAAAAACAGCGATCTCGATATCAAAGGGATCCTGCTTTTCTCTGTCGGAAATTTTTTCCAGGTGCTGGAGGGGGAGAAGGCTAAAGTGCTCGAATTATTTTCAGGAGTTATGAAAGACACCCGGCATACCAGTATTATTCAGGTGTTGGGCCAGGATGTTGTCAAGGGATCTCTGGATGGTTATAAAACCGAACATATAACCCGAAATTTCTCCCGGCCCGATCTTATCAGGGATTATTGTGAAGCTGTAAAAGGAATGGACCGTACGATCCAGGAACAGCTCAAAAAATTTCTCGAGACCTTTATAGACACCCGGGTGTTTTAGACAAATAAAAAACCCGCCAAATTTGGCGGGTTCTTCAGTTTAAAAGAAAGAAATATTTACATTTTCACATCTTCAAGCTCAATTTCTTCTCCCTGTTTGTTGAGTAACTTCACTTCATCAAAGCCCATTTCTTTGAACTGCTCAAATTGAGTAGCGGCATCACCTACCACGAGATAAGCCATTTTTGACTCATCAAGGTATTTGTTAGCCAGTTCTTTGTGCTGTTCAAGGGTAAGGGCACCAATTACTTCCTCTTCTTTCTCAATATATTTTGGATCAAGATCATAGGCGCTCATTTCCTGCAGCATTCCCAATAAGGAATTCTGGGTCTCAAACCTGCGGGAATTAGATTTGATCAGGGCATTTTTGGTGAATTCGAGGTCTTCAGGAGTAATGCCTTCTTTGTATTTGGCGATCTCATCCCTGAAGATACCTACAGATTCCCCGGTGGTGTTGGTACGCACACTGGAAGAAGCCGTAAAGGTTCCCGGGATCTTTGATCCGCTAAAGCCAGAACGTGCCCCGTAGGTATAACCTTTTTCTTCACGAAGAATAAGGTTCACATTTCCGGAGAAAGAACCTCCCAACTTGTAGTTCATCACCTCGGCAGGGAAGAAGTCTTCGCTGGTGCGAGGCAGTGCAATGTATCCTATGTTGATGACCGACTGTTTTGCGTTGGGCACATCTACAAAATAAAGGGATGCTTTGTCGCGGGTGTTGGTGATCTCAAACTCAGGAATAGATACTTCTTTAGCTTCCCATTTCTCTTCCAGGCCTTCAATGGCTGCAAGGGCTTCATCTTTTGAAACGTCACCTACCACATGGAAACGGCTTACAGATGGGGAGAAGTACTTGTTATAATAATCCTTAAGGTCCTGCATGGTAATCGCCTCTACAGATTCCTCTGTACCCAGGGTTGGATAAGCGAAGGGATGTCCTTCCCCATACAATATCTTATTGTAAACCTCGCTGGCTATTCTTTCAGGGTTGGCCTGATTTCTCTTGATGCTGTTGATGGTGCTGGTCTTGATACGCTCCAGCTCTTTCTCATCCCAACGTGGTTCAAGAAGGATCTCCTGTACCAGCGCCATGGTCTCATCGAAATTACGTTTCAACGTATTCCCTCGTAAGACGATAGATTCATTGGTGGTGTACATGTTGATATTGGCACCTAACAGGTCAATTGCCTCCTCAAGTTCTGCCGGAGTCTTGTTGGCAGTACCTTCCATCAGAATGTCAGACATGAGGTTAGCCACCCCGTTTTTATTGAGGTCATCCAGTAAATGTCCGCCTTCTATTACGAGGCTGAAAGTCACTAACGGAATTTCATTTTGCTCAATTCCGTAGGCTTCAAGTTGGTTATCCATTTCAACGATCCATGAATCCGGTACATTAAGACCTGGTGCAGTTCCCATTTCAGGCTGCACAGAGCGGTCAAAAGAAGAAGGGGTCTTCTGGATCTCCTCCTGTTCGGTTTCGGCTACTTCGGTCTCTACATTTTCAGTGATCTCTTCTTCGACCACTTCGGCCTTTTCAGAATTTTCAGTAATAAGCTCTACCTGTCCTTTAGGAACAAAGCTGGTCATTACATAAGGCTTGCCTTTAATGTATGTTTCATACACCCGCATCACATCTTCTTTGGTCACCGCTTTGATATTGGCGATATCCTTTTCTATATATCCGGGATCTCCCGCGAAAACATCATACTGGGCCAGGTTGAAAGATTTTCCAAGAACACTGCTTATGCCGTTATAAAAATCTGTTTCCAGTCCGGCTTTTATGCGCTCCATGTCTTTCTCTGTCACTCCTTCTTTTTCAAAAAGGGTGAAAGCTTCGTTGATCCCGGCTTCTAGACTATCAAGATCTACTCCTGCATTTGCGGTTACCATGATGCGGAATTTTCCGGCAATCTGGGCTGCACCGTTGAAGGCGTAAGGTTGAGAGGTCACTTTCTTCTCTTCTACCAGCACTTTGTAAAGCGGGGCTGTTTTTCCGTCGGAAAGTATCTCCCCAAGGAAATCAAGAGCGTAAGCATCTTTGGTGTATTGTTCTACTGTAGGCCAAACCATGTTTAGTTGCGGAGCAGTAGCGAAATTGTCTTCGTGGTACAGTCGCTTGGTCTCATCAAGAGTTACGGTCTGCACTTCAAGAGGCTCTACTTCCTGGCGTTTTTTGATCTCTCCGAAGTATTTTTCGATCAATTCTTTGGCCTCATCTTTATCAAAATCTCCGGCAAGTACTAAAGTGGCGTTGTTGGGACCGTAGTATTTGTCATAAAATTCCTTTACATCTTCTACGGTGGCGTTCTGAAGGTCTTCAAGCTCCCCAATTACCTGCCAGCTATATGGATGTCCGTCAGGGTAAAGGTGCTTGTCGATCACCCAGTTGGTATGTCCGTAAGGGTTGTTATCTACGCGCTGGCGCTTTTCGTTCTGTACTACCTCCTGCTGGTTTGCAAAAGCAGATTCGGTTACCGTATTAATAAGGTAACCCATACGGTCAGACTCCAGCCACATTACCATTTCAAGTGCATTTTTAGGAACTACTTCATAGTATATGGTTCCGTCTTGCCAGGTACCACCGTTAAGGGTACCACCGGCATCCTGGATCTTTTTGAAGAACTGGTCCTGCCCAACGTTCTCAGATTCCTGGAATAACATGTGTTCAAAAAGGTGGGCGAATCCTGTACGACCTTTTTTCTCCCGGTTTGAACCCACTCCGTATTGAATGGCTACGGAAACTATAGGGTCTGAACTGTCCTGATGGAGTACGACGTTAAGGCCATTCTCCAATTCGTATTTTTCGAAATCGATCGACAGGCCGTCCTGGTCTGTCTCCCCGATGTCTTTTCCTGTCATTGATTCACAGGAAACAAAAGCAATCATGACCAATGGCATAAAGAGTACCATTAGCCGGAATTTGATTTTTTTCATAAAATGAGTTTAGTTAAAAAATTTCTTAATAAAAACGTAATATACTAGGTATCTGTCGCATTCACAATAATATTGTTACAGGGAAGGTATGTGTTATATTTATTTCAATGGAAATTTCCGAAATGTCTATTCTGTGGTTCGCTTAGCTTCGCACGATTTTTATACCTTACCCGGCTTTATGGCTTTCGGGAATTTATACGCATTTTTGATTACTGTTGCCTCCGGGAATCCTCTTAGTGTTTGTATTTGAACTGCTTATAAAATTAAAACTTTGAGGAAATCTTAACACAAACCAATGTCCTTATTCAGAATATTTGTAGGTTATTTCCTAGAAAATATAAAAGTTCTTAATAATGCTATTTTTATTTTATATTTTTGGTATACAAGATATTATAGGTGAAGGCCTGCTCTCCAACAGGGATGAAGGACTGAATTTAAGACACTTCAATAAATAGGTTACATTTCCAATGGGGCGAAAAATTACATTTATTCTATTATTCGTTGCCTTTTTTGGGCTGCCATTATCTACCTATGCCCAGATGGGACAGGGACCTCCCGAGCCCACTTTAGAGGCTACTCAGGGAGCTGGAAGACCGCCATGTGGGGTAGGAAATGGAGGTAGTAACGGTAAAGGGGTGCCTCCCCCGGTAGGACTTTGCCTGCCCATCAATGATTACCTGCTGCCGTTATTCCTGGCCGGGATCGTGTTTGGTAGTTATAAGGTTTGGAGGATACAAAAGGCAGTTGATCAATGAAGCTCCAGCTGACTTTCTTTCTGAAAGATTAACGATAAAAGACAAATTTTATCGTTCCAACGTCCCCATTAAAGAGAGAATGAAGCAGTTTATCCTGTGCCTGTTTTTTCATGTTTGCAATAACCGGATGCGGCCGGTTCTCTAGAGAGGATACACCCATCCTGTTATGGATTACTCAGCCCACCTGTACTTTGCGGTAGTGGCATTGGGTGGATAAGGTCTTCATAAAGCAGAAAAAATACCTGCCAAGGGAGATCGATCTATAGGTTCTTATACTCTGTTAACCGTTTCACGTATTTACCTATCACATCAAATTCCAGGTTCACTGTCATTCCTGCCTGCAGGTTTTTGAAGTTGGTGTGCTCAAAAGTATAGGGAATGATAGCCACACTAAACTGATTCTTTTTTGAGTTCACCACGGTAAGGCTTACCCCATTTACTGTAATCGAACCTTTTTCTATAGTAATATTTTCTGGGGAAGGGTCGTATTCAAAATTGTATTCCCGGCTTCCGTTCATATTGGTCACACCCGTGCACACTGCAGTTTGATCTACATGGCCTTGTACGATATGCCCGTCAAGCCTCGCTCCAAGTTTCATTCCGCGTTCCAGGTTAACCAGGTCTCCTGTCTTTAGATCTTTCAGGTTGGTTTTGGACAGGGTCTCCTGAATGGCGGTAACCGTATAGGTGTCATCTTCAATTTCTACTACGGTGAGACATACCCCGTTATGGGCCACGCTCTGATCGATCTTTAGCTCGGGTGTCATTCGGGCTTTAACCTTTATATTGAGGTTCCCCTCCTTTTTCTCAAGGCCTTTTATTTCTCCCAGTTCTTCTATGATCCCTGTAAACATTTTACTATATATTGGTTACCTTTGCGGGGATAAAATTAAAACAAAAAACGGGGAACACTTATGAAGTCAGCCGAAAATATAAAAGTAGGGATCAGTATTGGGGATCTGAACGGGATTGGAAGCGAGATCGTGCTGAAGACCTTTGAAGATCAAAGGATGCTGGAGCTTTGTACCCCGGTGATCTTTGCTTCAGCCAAGACCATTTCTTTCCTGAAAAAGAAATACAATTCTGAGATCTCTATCCAGGGAGTTGATAATGCTTCCGAGGCTATAGATGGGAAGTTCAATGTGGTGAACGTTTGGAAGGAGAATGTCTCTGTCAACTTTGGGGAAGAAGATCCTAAGATAGGGGAGTTTGCCTTTCGCTCCCTTGAAGCTGCCACCAAAGCCCTAAAAGAAGGTTTGGTAGATGTGCTGGTCACGGCTCCCATTAATAAACATACCATACAGAGCGAGAACTTTCAGTTTCCAGGACATACAGATTATCTCGCGAAAGAGTTTAACGGGGAAAGTTTAATGTTGATGGTCACAGACACCTTAAAAGTTGGATTATTGACAGATCACGTACCGGTCAAGGATGTGGCTGCCGCTATAACACCCCAGCTTATTGAGAAAAAGGTAAATATAATTTATAAGACCCTTAAACAGGATTTCAGAATTCAGGAACCAAAAATAGCCGTGTTGGGTATTAATCCGCACAGTGGTGACGGCGGGGTTATAGGAAAGGAAGATGAGGACATCATGAAACCTACCCTGGAAAAGATGAGGAATAACGGGAAAATGGTTTTCGGACCGTACTCGGCCGACAGTTTCTTCGGAAGCGGGAATTACAAGAATTTTGACGCCATTATAGCTGCATACCACGACCAGGGATTGATCCCTTTTAAGACCTTATCCTTCGGAAGTGGAGTGAACTTTACTGCAGGGCTTGAAAAGGTAAGAACCTCGCCAGATCATGGTACTGCCTATGAGATTGCCGGTAAGAACGAAGCAGATCATCACTCTTTTAAAGAAGCTGTTTTTAAGGCTATTGATATCTTCAGGAACCGTGAAGAATATAAAGAACTTACCTCGAATGTGCTCAAAAAACAAAGCAAAAAGATATAAACAAAAATTTGTTTATAAAGAAGTTGCAATTCATTAATTTTTATATCTTTGCACCCGCCTTATCCCAAGGGAAAGGCACTCGAAACTGATGATGAAATGAGGAAATTGAAAGAGTTTACGATCCCTTTTGTTGGATTAAAACTAGGACAACACCGGTTTGAGTTCAATATTGACAACAAGTTCTTTGAACATTTTGAATACGATGAATTTAACGGTGCAGACGTTAAGGTTGATCTTCTTTTAGAGAAGAAAACAACCATGATGGAACTCACTTTTAAAGCATCGGGAACGGTAAACGTTTATTGTGATCTTACCAATGAACCTTATGACCAACCCATTGACAGCGAGCTGTTACTGGTTGTAAAATTTGGTGCAGAATACAATGACGACAATGAAGACCTTTTAATACTTCCGCATGGGGAGTATGAAGTCAATGTACAGCAGTATATTTATGAGCTTATTGTATTGGCCGTTCCGTCAAAAAGAGTTCACCCCGGGGTGCTTGATGGCTCCCTAAGGTCTGAAGTACTTGAAAAACTTGACGAACTGAGTCCGGGAGAAAAAGAAGTCACAAAAGAAGAGGACATTGATCCTCGTTGGAACAAATTGAAGAATTTATTAAACGATAAATAATACGCAGCCATGGCACATCCTAAGAGAAAGATCTCGAAAACGAGAAGAGATAAAAGAAGAACGCATTATAAAGCAACTGTTCCTCAAATTGCTACAGATCCTACAACAGGAGAAGCACATTTGTATCACAGAGCTCACTGGCATGAAGGTAAACTTTATTACCGTGGCCAGGTATTAATTGACAATACTGAAGAAGTAGAAGCTTAATCATTAAAGAGCTTTGAAAATTATACAAAACTCTCACATTGTGAGAGTTTTTTGTTTTATGTTGAATAAGTGCTAAAAACACCTTAATTTGCACCGCTGTAAAATGAAGTTTTAGTACATTCCTGTTCTGAGGGTGGTCTAAGCTTTTGATTACCAAGTGCATAAAAAACATTTTATGAGTAAAACAACAGCAGCGATTACCGCTGTGGGCGCATATGTACCTGAATTTGTATTGACCAATAAGATCCTGGAGACCATGGTCGATACCAATGACGAATGGATCACCTCAAGAACAGGGATCAAAGAGCGCCGCATTCTTAAAGACCCTGAAAAAGGAACTTCCTACCTCGCCATAAAAGCTGCTGAAAACCTTATTGAAAAATCGGGGATCGATCCCTCAGAGATCGATCTTGTTATCCTCGCTACCGCCACACCAGACCTTCCGGTGGCAGCCACGGGAGTTTATGTAGCTACAAAAATAGGAGCCGTAAATGCTTTTGCTTATGACCTGCAGGCAGCCTGCTCGGGCTTTCTCTACGGAATGTCTACCGCAGCAGCTTATATAGAATCAGGGAGATATAAAAAAGTTCTGGTGATAGGAGCCGATAAAATGTCCTCAATAATTGACTATACAGACAGGACAACCTGTATCATCTTTGGAGATGGTGCCGGAGCTGTTTTGTTTGAGCCCAATGAAGAAGGGCTTGGGCTACAGGATGAGATCCTCAGAAGTGACGGTAACGGGCGTGAATTCCTTAAAATCACTGCCGGTGGCTCTGTATTACCGGCTACCGCACAGACAGTGGAGAATAAACAACATTATGTATTTCAGGACGGGAAAACGGTGTTTAAATTTGCCGTTACCAATATGGCCGACGTAAGTGCACAGATCATGGAACGCAACAAGCTTACCAATGAAGATGTAGACTGGCTGGTGCCACACCAGGCCAACAGACGAATTATTGATGCGACCTCCAGCCGAATGGGATTGGAGGATAAAAAAGTACTAATGAACATTCAGAGGTATGGTAACACCACATCGGCTACCTTACCGTTGTTGTTGAGTGATTTCGAAAAACAACTCAAGAAAGGAGATAATCTAATATTCGCCTCTTTCGGAGGAGGGTTCACGTGGGGCTCTGTCTATCTGAAATGGGCATATAATTCTTAATAACACCCAACACTAAATATTATGGATTTAAAAGAAATTCAGAATCTAATTAAATTCGTGGCCAAGTCCGGAGCCAGTGAGGTTAAACTGGAAATGGATGACGTAAAGATCACTATTAAAACAGGATCTGAAGACAGGGAAACCACGATCGTACAACAGGTTCCTATGGGAGGAATGCAGGCGCAACCACCAATGCACCAGCAACAGCAACAACCTGCACCTGCAGCACAACCGGAAACCCCGGCCTCAGGAGGGGAAACTGCACCTGCTCAGGAAGACTCGAAATATATCACTGTAAAATCGCCCATCATTGGTACCTTCTACAGAAAACCTTCACCAGATAAAGGTCCTTTCGTAGAGATAGGGGATTCCATTAAGGAAGGTGACGTACTTTGTGTGATCGAAGCCATGAAGCTTTTCAACGAGATTGAGAGTGAGGTTTCAGGAAAGATCGTAAAAGTACTGGTAGATGATTCTTCTCCTGTAGAGTTTGATCAGCCTTTATTCATCGTAGATCCATCTTAATAAAATACCCATCTGCTGTAAGTATTTGTACCCTGCAGCCAAAACTATACAGGTATGTTTAAAAAAATATTAATTGCCAACAGGGGAGAGATCGCCTTGCGCGTTATTCGCACCTGTAAGGAAATGGGCATAAAGACAGTCGCTGTGTATTCTACAGCCGACGCTGAAAGTCTGCACGTACGCTTTGCTGATGAAGCAGTGTGTATTGGCCCCCCTCCCAGCAACCTTTCTTACCTTAAAATATCAAATATCATTGCAGCTGCAGAGATCACCAATGCAGATGCTATTCATCCCGGTTACGGTTTCCTGGCAGAAAATGCTAAGTTTTCCAAGATCTGTGCTGAACACGACATCAAGTTCATTGGTGCCAGTCCTGATATGATCGACAAAATGGGAGATAAGGCAACTGCCAAGGCTACCATGAAAGAAGCAGGAGTGCCTTGTGTTCCGGGGTCTGAAGGTATCCTTGAATCTTATGAGGAAGCAGAAAGAATAGCGGTAGACATGGGCTTCCCTGTAATGCTGAAGGCAACCGCCGGGGGTGGAGGAAAAGGAATGCGTGCCGTTTGGAAAAAGGAAAACCTTCGCGCTGCCTGGGATTCTGCCCGTCAGGAAGCAGCTGCTGCCTTCGGGAACGATGGTATGTACATGGAGAAGCTTATCGAAGAGCCGCGCCATATCGAGATCCAGATAGTGGGAGACAGCTCAGGAAAAGCATGTCACCTTTCAGAAAGGGACTGCTCTGTGCAACGTCGTCACCAAAAATTAACTGAAGAAACCCCATCTCCTTTTATGACCGATAAACTTCGGAAACAAATGGGAGACGCTGCCGTTAAAGCAGCCGAATACATAAAATACGAAGGTGCCGGAACCGTAGAATTCCTTGTAGACAAACACAGGAATTTCTATTTCATGGAAATGAATACCCGTATCCAGGTGGAGCACCCAATTACCGAGCAGGTTATTGACTACGACCTTATCAGGGAACAAATCCTGGTAGCTGCAGGAATTCCAATTTCAGGAAAGAACTATTTCCCGCAGTTGCATTCTATAGAGTGCCGAATCAATGCCGAAGATCCCTACAACGACTTCAGGCCGTCGCCTGGAAAGATCACCAACCTTCATGCTCCGGGAGGACATGGGGTGCGTATAGACACCCACGTGTACAGCGGATATGTGATTCCGCCTAACTATGATTCCATGATCGCTAAGTTGATCACCACGGCTCAAACCCGTGAGGAAGCCATTAGTAAAATGAAGCGGGCACTTGACGAATTCGTGATAGAAGGGGTCAAAACCACCATTCCATTCCACAGGCAGTTGATGGAAGAACCCGATTATGTAGCGGGTAATTACACTACCAAGTTCATGGAAGATTTCAAAATGAAACCTATCGAACAATAAGATCCAAGCGACTACTAAAGGCCCCTTTTAAGGGGCTTTTTTGTTGCTTCAAATAATTATATATTCCGAATGTTTCATCCCATGGAGTTATCTTCAGTATTTCTTCTTAATAACTATGAGAAATACGCAAGGATTATTTAATTTTCCCTCCTAAACGCCTGTAGAGATGAAATTTTTGACCCCACTCCTGATTTTTCTATTCATGACCACGGCGGCAACTGCCCAGGGAATTACCGGTGATTGGTATGGCATCCTCAATGTACAAGGGATGGAACTAAAGGTCGCTTTTCACATTTCTGAAACTGAGGAGGGATATACGGCCACTATGGATAGTCCGCAGCAAAATGCTTTCGGAATTCCAATTTCTGATACCCAATTTAAAGAAAATGTTCTTCAGCTAAAAGCACCGCAGTTAGGGCTGCAATATCAAGGAACGTTGAAGGATACATTGGTTTCCGGGATTTTCTCACAGGGGGGCATGCAGTTGCCCCTTGAACTTTCGAAGGAGAAATGGGAAGAGAAGAAGATCGTCAGGCCCCAGGAACCAAAAAAACCATATCCCTACCTGGAAGAAGAGGTGATCTTCCATAATATGAAAGATTCTGTAAGCCTTTCCGGAACCTTAACACTTCCGAAGCAGGAAGGAAAATATCCGGCAGTGATCCTTATCAGCGGCAGTGGCCCACAAGATAGAAATGAAGCCATCCTCAATCATAAACCCTTTCTGGTCATAGCAGACCATTTGACTCGTAACGGGATCGCTGTGCTTAGGTATGATGACCGGGGGGTAGCAAAGTCAACCGGCGATTTTTCAAGTGCTACCAGTGAGGATTTTGCTGAAGATGTGAAGGCGGGCATAGAATACCTTAAATCAAGAAAAGAAATTGACCATGATGATATAGGTTTGGTTGGCCATAGTGAAGGCGGTCTTATTGCACCAATTGTAGCTGCAGAGAATGAAGATGTTTCCTTTCTGGTGCTTCTGGCAGGTCCCGGCTTAAGAGGGGATAAGGTGCTTTTATTGCAGCAGGAATTGATCTATACAGAAAGCGGGGAAAGTGAAGAGAAGATCAGGGAAACGATCGCGACTTCGCAGGGTGCTTTCGATATTATACGCAACTCCCCTCCCCAGGAGCTCGAGGCAAACTTCAGGGAATACCTTGAACAACAAATGGATAAAGAGATCATAACTGATTTTCCTGAAGGTATGGATAAAGAGAAAATTCTGGAAAAGCAGGTGGAGAGTTTACTTACACCCTGGTTCAGGTTTTTTATTACCCATGATCCTGCTGAAACTCTACAAAAGGTAAAGGTTCCTGTGCTGGCCATCAATGGAGAAAATGACCTGCAGGTTGCTTCAAAGGAAAATCTGGAGGCCATAGAACGGGCGCTGACGAAAGGCGGAAACCAAAAGGTGACGATCAAAGAATATCCGGGGCTCAACCACTTGTTCCAGGAAAGTGAAACCGGTTCACCCAAGGAATACGCAGGTATTGAACAAACCATTTCTCCTGAAGTTTTGGAAGATATTACTATCTGGATCCTGAAAGTAAGCGGGGAATAAATCAAATTAACCACCAAAACAGCTTCTCATGAATTTTTCCTTTTGGGAATATGATTCCTGGTTTTCTTATATAGATTTCACGGTCGTTGGCAGTGGGATCACCGGTCTTAACTGTGCTTTGAACCTAAGGCAGCAGTACCCCAATGCCAGGATCCTGGTCGTGGAACGAGGACTGCTTCCCTATGGGGCCAGTACCAGGAATGCCGGTTTTGCCTGCTTCGGAAGCCTTAGTGAGATCCTTGATGATCTGAATACTCATACTGAAGATGAGGTGGTAGAGCTCATAAAGAAACGGGTCAGTGGTCTCGAATTGCTGCGGAAGAATCTCGGGGATGAAAATATTGGTTACGAAGCCCACGGTGGTTATGAACTGTTCACAGCTGAGGATAAGGAACTATTTGAAAATTGCGCCTCAAAAATGCCCGAAATTAACCGGCTTTTAAAACCTGTTTTTGGTGAAAATATCTTCACCATTGAAGATAACAACCATGGTTTCAAAAATATAAACCCACGCCTGGTTTACAATAAATATGAAGGACAGCTGGATACCGGCAGGATGATGACAAGCCTGCTTCATAAAGTGCAGGCGGCAGGAGTGAAGGTACTCAATAACCTTCCCGTTAAGAGTTTTGAAGGAGGACCTGCTTCCGTGGAAGTAGTGACTGAGAACTTCAGCTTCAAAACCCGTAAATTATTCATTGCAACTAACGGCTTTGCCTCGCAGTTGGGTCTTTCAGAAGTTAGACCGGCAAGGGCACAGGTTTTGATCACCAAACCCATCAAAAACCTTAATTTGAAAGGTACTTTTCATCTGGACAGGGGGTATTATTATTTCCGAAACGTGAGAGACCGCATTCTTTTTGGAGGGGGAAGAAATCTTGATCTTAAAGGGGAAGAGACAACAGAAATGGTCCAGACAGCCCTTATCCAGAACCGACTTGAAGAACTTCTGAAGAACACCATCCTGCCTGGGAAAGCTTTCGAAATAGAAAGGCGGTGGAGCGGGGTAATGGGCGTGGGAGACAAGAAAAAACCCGTGGTAAAACAAGTCTCTGAAAATGTATTTTGCGGGGTGCGCCTTGGTGGAATGGGAGTTGCCATTGGTAGCCTGGTAGGCAAGGAGCTGGCAGAATTAATTAAATAAATTAAATGAAAAGATTTTTTCGATTTCTACTCAAAGTTATAGCCGGTTTATTCCTGCTGAGTATTTTCTTCGTGGTGCTGTTCAAATGGGTGCCGGTGCCTTTTACACCGCTAATGGCTATAAGGTATTTTGAAAATCCGGCAGAAGATATTCACCATGAATGGGTGCCCCGGGAAAAGATCTCCCCTAATCTTCAAATGGCGGTCATTGCCAGCGAAGACCAGAATTTCATCAATCATAGTGGCTTTGATTACCAGGCCATCCAAAAGGCCATTGAAGAAAATAAGACCCGAAAACGTGCCCGGGGTGCAAGTACTATATCGCAGCAAACCGCAAAAAATGTTTTTCTTTGGCCGCAAAGCACCTGGTTCAGGAAAGGTCTGGAGGTATATTTTACTTTCATGATCGAACTGGTGTGGAGCAAGGAACGTATTCTGGAAGTCTACCTTAACAGCATCGAGATGGGCAAAGGCATTTATGGCGCAGAGGCTGCTGCACAGGCCTGGTTTGGGAAAAGCGCAGCAGATCTTACTGCCTCTGAAGCTGCAGCCATTGCAGCAATTCTTCCCAATCCCCGGAGGTATAATGCCAACCCTGCCAGTAATTTTATCCAGCA
Organism: Salinimicrobium flavum; assembly: GCF_042684505.1. Lineage (NCBI taxonomy): Bacteria > Pseudomonadati > Bacteroidota > Flavobacteriia > Flavobacteriales > Flavobacteriaceae > Salinimicrobium > Salinimicrobium flavum. Next base: position 439,437 of record NZ_JBHULT010000006.1, on the reverse strand, counting down.
ACGGAAGAATTGGATCGTACGACAGATGTACAATATTGAATCCATTACCTTTTAAAACCATGGAAAGTGCCTTAAAACAGAAGCTGGTAACCGCCTGCAGTAAGTATGTAGAGGAAAGGATTAGCAGGGTCGATTTGGCCGTTAAGGACCTAGAGGCTGCCCTGAAACTGGAAACCAAATGTTCCATGGGGGACAAATATGAAACAGGAAGGGCAATGCTTCATCTTGAGTTTGAAAAGCTTGCGGGACAACATGAGGAGCTTAGAAAACTCCGTAAAACCTTGAGCATGATCCACCCGGCACAGACTGCGCAACAAGCAGGTTTTGGTGCGATTATAAAAACGAATGCAGGGAGTTATTTTATCTCCATCCCTGCAGGTGAACTTATGGTTGAGAAGGAAAAATATTATGCCGTAGGAACAAATGCGCCTATTGCGCGTGCCCTCTCAGGCAAAAAGGAAGGTGAAGCTGTAACATTTAACGGGAAGGAGCTACTTATAGGGCAAATAATTTGAGCCCCTTTAAAATGATTAAAAAATTACTTCTCCTGTTTTTTCTGAGTCTTGGTTCAATTGCCTATTCCCAGGTTGATTTTGGCATAAAGGCCGGGCTGAATATTGCCCGGGCAGATTATAATATCCGGGATGCTAATCCTGAAGGCAGACCGGGCCTTTTCTTTGGATCTGTCGTTGATTTCTATCTTTCTGAAAGGTTTTCTTTGCAGCCTGAGTTGAGTTACTCCCGTGAAGGAATAAGGGATGGCAGCATAGATTTTCTGAACATCCCCGTTGCCCTGAAATGGTATTTTGCCGAAGGTATTCATCTGAATGCCGGCCCCCAACTTGGGATTGTAGTCGATGCCGAAGGCGGAACCACCGGTCTTAATAACCTTAACTTTTCAGGTCTTGTGGGACTGGGTTACGAAACACCCGGAGGTTTTATGTTTGATACCCGGTTTGTTCAGGGAATCACCAGTATCATTGACAAAGACTTCCGTATAGATTCCGGAATGGGATATATGATAAGTGGTATTAAAGCCTGGACCCAAACCCTGCAGTTCTCAATAGGTTACAAATTCTAACAATTTGATTTACCTAAGTCGTTTCTGAAGCAGTTTTTCCGAAATTTCCAGGTGTACAGTACTCTCCCGGGGTAATTTTATACTGGTTTCCAGGAAAACCCTTATATCGCCCGGTAGGGCTACCTCTGTAAGGAAATGACTGCCTTTGAAAAAGGTATTTTTCACGATTGCTTTATAACCTTCCTCTGTGGTCAACCTGATCTCATGTGGATACAACACTATTTTTTTCCTTTTGGTTTGCTTCGGAAGGAAAATTTCTGCCGGTAATTCGTTTATCTCCCCGAAAAGAGAACCCACATAGGCATTTTTAGGATCCTGGTACAGCTCCTCAGGACTTCCTTTTGCAATGATTCTTCCGGCTTTCATTACCAGGGTAGAATCTGCAAAAGACAGGGCATCTGTACTGTCATGGGTCGCCACCATTACCGTGATATTGTTCTTTTTTAAATGGGAAAAAAGGTTCCTTCGCAGCCTATTCTTCCTGAAATGATCAATATGGCTGAAAGGTTCATCAAGCAACAAAACTTCGGGAGGTTTCGCCAGGACACGAGCCAGGGCAACCCTTTGTTGTTGGCCGCCACTCAGATGTTTGGCCTTTACACGACCGAATTCTTTCATTTCTACAAGCTCCAGAAGTTCGTTCACCCGCTGCTGTTTCTTTCGGGGATACATATTGGACAAAAATTTTCCCACATTATCAGCTGCGCTAAGAGAGGGCATAAGGTCAAAATCCTGTGTAAGGTACTTCATGAAATCTTCGCCGGGAACGATATTGAAGTTGGGTCCCAGGAGTTGTTTGTCCTCCCAGAAAATCTTCCCATCCACGTGATGGAGTCCGTATATTGATTGGAGAAGTGTACTTTTTCCGCAGCCACTCGCCCCAATGACCGATACATTTTCACCCCTGTCAATATTAAAGCTGAGATTCTTTAAAAAGGGTTTATTCGTATACCCGAAGGAGAGGTTCCTGACCCGTAACATACGTAGGTGATTTTCTCCTACAAAATTACGCTTTTGCAAAATGAAAAAGCCTTCCGAAGAAGGCTTTTTAGCAATAAGATCTGAAGTTTTTTAAACGCTACTTAACCGGAGTCGGAAGTTCCTTAAACCCCATGTTGTAAAGCGTGAATCCAAAGATGTCTGCATACTGCTCAATGGTCTTGCTCACCGGAGTACCGGCACCGTGACCTGCGTTAGTTTCAATGCGAATAAGAACGGGAGCTTCACCTGCATGCTTTTCCTGTAATTCTGCCGCAAACTTAAAAGAATGGGCAGGTACAACCCGGTCATCATGGTCACCGGTAGTGATCATGGTAGCAGGATAAGATACTCCTTTCTTCACATTATGTACGGGAGAATATCCCTTAAGATACCTGAACATTTCTTCACTTTCTTCAGAAGTTCCGTAGTCATAGGCCCAACCCGCACCGGCAGTGAAGGTATGGTAACGTAACATATCAAGTACACCAACTGCAGGAAGTGCAACCTTTACAAGGTCTGGTCTTTGGGTCATGGTTGCTCCCACAAGCAATCCTCCGTTAGATCCACCTCTTATGGCGAGGTAATCGCTGGAAGTATAGTTGTTGTCAATTAGATATTCGGCTGCTGCGATGAAATCGTCAAAAACGTTTTGTTTCTGAAGTTTAGTTCCGGCATCATGCCAGCTTCTCCCGTATTCACCCCCTCCACGAAGGTTGGGAACCGCATAGATACCTCCCTGTTCCATCCAAACCGCATTTGCGATACTGAAAGAAGGGGTGAGACTGATGTTGAAACCACCGTAACCGTAAAGGATAGTAGGGTTTTTTCCGTTTCTTTCAAGTCCTTTTTTATAGGTAATGATCATTGGGATTTTTGTTCCGTCCTTTGAAGTATAGAACACCTGTTCGCTGGTGAAATCATCTGGATTGAAGTCAATATCAGGTTTGTTGTACAGTTCTGAAGTACCCGCCTCGATATCATACTTGTAGATACTTCCCGGGGTCACGTAATTGGTAAAGCTGTAATACAATACCTTTTCCTCTTTCTTGGCATTGAATCCGCCCGCTGAACCTACTCCGGGTAATTCGACCTCTCTTACCAGGTTACCCTCATAATCGTATTGTTTTACGTTAGAAACGGCGTCCTGCATATACTCTGTGAAGAAATATCCACCGGCAGTAGAAGGGCTGAGCACATTCTCTGTCTCGGGGATGAAATCTTCCCAGTGTTCGGGGGTGGGGTGAGAAGCGTCAACGGTTACGATCCTTCTGTTGGGAGCTTCTAGGTTGGTAACGATATAAAGTTTACTGCCCATATTCTCGATCACGTAACTGTCTGTTTCTTCATTACCAATTACCGTCACCAGTTCAGGGTTTTCTTCGGAAAGGTCCATCATGAACATTTTTCCGCCGGAAGTAGAATTCCTTGCAGAGATGAAGAGGTATTTATTATCCTCTGTCACACTACCGCCTACATAACGGTGCTTTTGATCTTCGGTTCCACCAAAGATCAATTTATCGTTCTCCTGGCTGGTACCCAGTTTGTGGTAATACAGTTTATGCTGATCTGTTTTTGCTGAAAGTTCGCTCCCTTCAGGTTTGTCGTAGCTGGAGTAGTAGAAGCCTTCATTTCCTTTCCAGGAAACCCCGCTGAATTTTACATTTTTCAGGGTATCTTCTTTAATTTCCCTGGTCTCGGCATCCATTACGATGATCTTTCTCCAGTCGCTACCGCCTTCAGAAATACTGTAGGCCAGGATTTTTCCGTCCTCGGAGAAATTCATTCCTCCCAGGGAAGTAGTTCCATCCTCACTGAATTTGTTTGGATCAAGAAAAACTTCAGCGGCATCGTTCTCGCTTTTTTTGCGATAGATCACATATTGGTCCTGGAGTCCGTCATTTTTGGCAAAATAGATGTAATCTCCTTCCTTGAAAGGAGCGCCTATCTTTTCATAGTTCCATAGTTCAGAAAGACGGTTTTTAAGGTTCTCTCTAAAAGGGATCTGGTCGAGATATCCGAAAGTGACCTTGTTCTGGGCTTCTACCCAGGCTTCGGTTTCAGGACTACGATCATCCTCCAGCCATCTGTAAGGGTCTTTTACCTCTGTTCCGAAGTAAGTGGAAACGGTGTCGACTTTTTTAGTCTCTGGATAATTCAATACAATTTTAGTTTCAGTTTGTTCGGGTTCTTGTTCCTGGATAACAGGAGTTTCCTGTTTGGTCGTTCCGCAGGAGAGGAGTAAACCCGCTGCAAAAACGCTCATTATAACTTTTTTCATCTTTTAAAATATTTGGAAAGTCTAAAGTAATTAATTTCCTTCAATTCTGCCTGCACCCAAAAAATTATAAGGCCCTCCAGGTTAACCGGAAGGCCTTAAAATTATGTCTGGAATATCCTTTTTAAAGACTAGACTAATTGAATGGCAACCAGGTATTCTGCGATCTGTATGGCGTTGGTGGCAGCTCCTTTCCGTAGGTTATCTGCAACGATCCAAAGGTTGAGTGAATTTGGCTGCGAAAGGTCCCTGCGTATCCTGCCCACGAACACATCATCTTTACCTTCGGCATAGATAGGCATAGGGTAGGTGTTTACATCAAGGTTGTCCTGCACTGTGATCCCCGGAAATTCTTTCAGGTCACGCCGCACCTCGTTCACCTCAAAGTCCTTTTCAAAAGTGATGTTCACCGACTCACTGTGACCTCCCACTACAGGGATCCTGATTGCGGTAGCGGTAACCGCAACAGTATCATCCTGAAGGATCTTTTTGGTCTCATTGGTAAGCTTCATTTCTTCCTTGGTGTATCCATTCTCTTCAAAAACATCACACTGTGGTATGGCATTGCGGTGAATAGGGTATGGATAGGCCATTTCCCCCTGTTCTCCTTTATATTCATTCTCCAGTTGCTGCACAGCCTTGACACCTGTCCCGGTAATGGACTGGTAAGTGGAAACCACTACTCTTTTAATGGTGTATTTTTTATGAAGCGGAGCCAGAGCCATTACCAGTTGAATGGTGGAGCAATTAGGGTTTGCAATGATCTTGTCTTCTTTAGTCAATTCTGAAGCATTGATCTCGGGAACGATAAGTTTGTGCTTCGGATTCATTCTCCATGCAGAAGAATTGTCGATCACTGTGGTGCCGGCGGCTGCAAATTTTGGAGCCCATTCCAGGGAAGTTTCGCCACCTGCCGAAAATAAAGCGAGATCCGGTTTTTGATTTACGGCTTCTTCCAGACCTATTACTTCAACTTCTTTCCCGCGGAAATTGATTTTTGAACCTATCGATCTTTCTGAAGCGACCGGAAGTAATTCAGTGACCGGGAAATCCCTTTCTGCAAGCACTTTTAACATAACCTGACCCACCATCCCGGTGGCGCCTATTACTGCTACTTTCATATTAATGTGTTCTTTATTTTATCCTCTTTTTCTTCCGAAGAAAGAAGAGGGAAATATTATCTCTCTGTTTGGCGGCAAAGATATTGCACTCCTGATTATTAAAAGAATCCTGAGGCCATAAAAAGCTAAAAAACAAATTTTTATAACCACTTTTCACAAATAGTTAAATATGAAAGTTGTTTCAAAAAAGAACCACGCTTTACGGGCGTGGTTTAGGGTTTTAAATATATGCAGTGTAGCGGTTACTACGAGCTTTCTTCTACTTACGTAAATATAATTCTTTAAAATGATTTGCACGGTCCCCGTTGTAAACAATTTTCCAGATGTCTCTTTTGGGGATCAGTCCTTTTTGGTACAACCTGGAGCCATCAAGCCATGTCCGGTAAACAAATACATAGGCAAACAACAGAGCCAGGGCTACTTCGGGGATCATTAATTTCCATGTTACTGCCAGAAGGACGGCAGGGGTGAAAATTGCAAAAAGGTGAAGGATGAGGTTTTTCATTGTTCTCCTAAGTTATAACTGGCAATCCCCATTCTTTAGATCTTCCAGGCTGGGATTATAAAGATTATTTCTGGCAATGAAATACATAGCCGGATTATCAGCCTGCATTAAATTCAGAATTCCGCAGAAATTGTTTAATGAATCATTGGAATCAATTCTTACATCTAAAGAGGAAGACAAATTTTCCAATGAATTAATATTGATCAAATTAATATTATTTAAAATAAGGAGCTGGGTAACTCCCTCTAAACTTTCCAAACCATTCAGATTCGTTAAAGAAAAATTGTCGTAGAGAAAAAATTGATTCCCAATTGTAGTTAATTTTTTTAGACTTCCCAAACCTTCCAGGGAATCATTATTTACTATCCTTAAAGATTCCGAAATTTCCTGTAAATTTTCCAGCCCCGATAAAGATCTTAGAGCTGGGTTATTTTCAATTTCTAAAAATTCCAGACTTTCAATTTGCTCCAGACCTTCTAATGTTTTCAGGCTTTGATTGTCTTTAATAATTATTCCGTTCACCTCTTTTAATTTCTGAAGTTTTTTTAAATCATCAGTGTCATAGGTATCTACTATGACAAGATTCCCGGTGATGGTCTCATATGATCGTATTTGAGGATCATCTAAATCTGCACTCGATTGAATCCTTAGATCTCCTTCCAAATGAGTGGAAAAAGTTTCAGGCTCCTCCTTTTCACAGGAAATCAGACTAAAAACCATAATAACATAAACAATTAACCTATTCATTTTATCTATTTAAATTAGGACCCAGAGGTTCTCTGGGTATTGGTTTTAAAAATATTTTCTTCCATTTCCTCCCGAAACACCTGTACCCCACTCAGTGGTAGCAATACCACCTCCCGAAAATTAAATTTCATGACCTCGTGAGAAGAGTGGGAATATGGTGAAGGATCAGGTTTTTCAACTATTCTTCTTTCTCAGTTCGTCCCTGATCTCGGTAAGCAATTCCTCCTGAGAAGGCCCTTTGGGTTCTGTTACCTTTGGGGCTTCTTTTTTAGTTTTAGTACGTTCATATGCTCTAAGTACAAGAAAGATGAAAAAAGCGACGATCACGAAATAAATGACGGCCTGTATCACATTGCCATAGGTAATGACAGCGGCTTCAACTTCCCGGGCTGCTTCAAGCGATTCATAATTGTTCCCGTCCAGGGAAATGAATTGTGCAGAGAAATCTACCCCTCCGGTCATCACCCCTATGACTGGCATAATGATATCTTCTACGGCAGAAGAAACGATCTTGTTAAATGCTGCGCCTATAACTACTGCAGTAGCAAGGGCAATGATATCCCCTTTCAGGAGGAAAGCCTTGAAATCTTTTAAAAACGGCATTGGATTAAAGATTGGTTGGTTCCTTAAATGTAGGAATTATTTTTCAACTATAACACGCTTAACCCTTTGGGAAATGCCGGTAATGAGTTCATAGGAAATAGTATTCCCTTTTTCTGCAAAAGCGGTTGCATGTTGAGGTCCCCCAAAGATGATCACTTCATCCCCTTCTTCACATTCAATTCCTGTAATGTCTATCATGAGCATATCCATGCAGACATTTCCAATGATGGGAGCATAATTCCCGTTCACAATTACCCCGGCCCGGCCGTTGCCGTACTGCCTGTTGATCCCGTCTGCGTGACCAATGGGCAAGGTAGCTGTCTTTGTGGGTTTAGAAGCAATAAAGGCACGGTTATAGCCCACAGAATCGCCTTTTTGGAGCTCATGGATCTGGGAAATGATGGTTTTAAGTGTCCCGATAGGTTGTAGTCTCTGGTCTTCCTGCTGTTCATTTCCGAAGCCGTACAAACCAATTCCGGTTCGCACCATATCAAAAGCAGCTTCGGGATAGTTGAGGATCCCTGAGGTATTACAAATATGGAGAAGGGGTCGGTATCCCAACGCATCCACCAATTGGGAGGCGATCCTTTTAAAGGTATAGATCTGTTCCAAAGTAAATTCCCTTTCTTTCCAGTCCTCACTTGCAGCCAGATGAGAAAAAAAGGATGCTGCTTTTACCGCATCTGTGCCGGTAAGGAGTTCCTTCAGGGTCCCGGTTTCTTTTTCTGAAAAGCCCAGTCGGTTAAGTCCGGTATTGAACTTGATATGAACGGGATAATGTTTTTGTTTGAGTTTTTTGGCGGTAGCGATGAACTCCTTTAGCACAAATTCGCTGTAAAGGCTTGGTTCCAGACAGTTGTTTATGATCTCCTCAAAATTATAGGACTGTGGGTGTAGCACCATAATGGGCAGCTCGATCCCGGCTTTTCGGAGGGAAACCCCTTCAGAGGTATAAGCTACAGCCAGATAATCTACTCCAAGACCGGTAAGTTTTTTTGCAATTGCCACCACATCACTTCCGTAGCCAAAAGCTTTTACCACAGCCATCATTTTAACGGTCTGGTCTACTTTAGACCGTAAATAGCGGTAATTATGTTCAAGGGCATTCAGATCTATCTCAAGTACGGTCTCCCTGGCTTTCGGCATGTTCACTTCTTTTGTTGTCGTTCACTTCTTCAGGGTCGTGTACCTCAAAGTTCTTCAATTTTTCCTGTAAGCGGGCTTTATAATATGCGGCACGGCTTAGAGGTTCATATTCCTGGGTCTCCCCCAGCATCACCAGGTCTTCATTGGCCGTTTTTCTATAACTGTATTGAGCCAGATTACCGGTGCGGGTGCATACAGCGTGTACTTTGGTGACATATTCTGCAGTAGCCATAAGATTGGGCATAGGCCCAAAAGGATTGCCTTTAAAATCCATGTCCAGCCCTGCCACGATCACCCTTATCCCTTTGTTGGCAAGGTCATTACACACTGAAACGATCTCATCATCAAAGAACTGGGCCTCATCGATCCCTACCACATCGCAGTCATCTGCCAGCAAACGAATGTTTGCTGCAGCCGGAACCGGGGTAGATCTTATTTCATTGGAATCATGTGACACTACCATTTCTTCATTGTAACGGGTGTCTATTGCCGGTTTAAAGATCTCCACTTTTTGTTTGGCAAATTTTGCGCGCTTGAGCCTGCGAATCAGCTCTTCTGTCTTCCCCGAGAACATTGAACCGCATATTACTTCAATCCACCCAAATTGCTCCTTGTGATTTACTGTATTTTCGAGAAACATTTTGTATTTTTCAAGTCCAAAAAACGAACTTCGCTTTTTTATAAAGGTGATACAAATTTATTAAAAATACAACCGTATTTAATTCATAAGGAGGAAAGTTATGAAGAAGCAATTGCAAGAGGAACTGGTAACTTTAGCCGAAAAAATAATTTCCAGGAGTAAACGCGAGGATATCTCTACAGCTCATTTGAAGGAACTTACCAGGCAGCTTTACGAGAAATTGACGGTGCTTGATTTCACCCAATCCAACCTTTTTGCTTCTGAAGAGAAGAAGGAAGAGAAAGCTGAAATTGTAAAGACCTCACAGGAAGTTAAGGCTCCTGCCAAAAAGAAAGAGGAAACTTCCGGAGTTGTAAAAACGGCCCAATCGGTTAAGGCTCCTTCTGAACAGGAGGAGGACTTATTCACTGCTTCAGATGAGGAATATGCCCCCTCGGGCCTTGAATTTAATGACTCTGAAGCCATCACCGAACCTAATACCGAAAAGATAAAGGATATTGTGGCCCAGATGCCCGCCGAAACCCAGGACCTGGATGATCTTTTTGAAAGCATCCAACCCAGGAAATACCAAAAGAACGATATGGAAGACATTGGCGGGGTACACTACGATAACCTGCCAAAGTTTGAACCGGTAGGCACGGGGCAATCGCCGTCTGAAAAACCAAGGTCACTTAACGAACGCCTTAAAAAAGGGATCAATATTGGGGTGAACGACAGGCACGCGTTCGTAAGGCATCTTTTTGATGGTAGCACAACAGATTATAACCGTGTTCTGTCACAGTTGAATACCATAAAATCCAAAGAGGAAGCCCTTAACTTTGTTGCCAATATGGTGAAACCCGATTATAACAACTGGGAAGGCAAAGAGGATTACGAGACCCGTTTCCTTACCATCATTGAAAGCAGATTTGAATAAGCGGGAAAAGGTAAATTATGTCTAAACTTTTTCTGGTACCTACTCCTATAGGAAATCTGGAGGATATTACACTGAGAGCCCTCAGGGTACTCAAGGAAGTTGATCTTATTCTCGCCGAAGATACCCGTACCAGCGGGAAACTTCTCAAGCATTATGACATCAATACCCCCATGCAGAGCCATCATATGCACAACGAGCATAAGACCGTGGAGAACGTGGTAAGACAAATACAAAACGGGAAAACCGTTGCCCTTATAAGTGATGCCGGTACCCCGGCAATAAGTGACCCCGGATTCTTGTTAACCCGTGCCTGTGTGGAGGCAGGAATAGAAGTTGATTGCCTGCCGGGAGCCACAGCCTTTGTACCGGCTTTGGTAAACAGCGGCCTGCCCAATGATAAATTTGTTTTTGAAGGTTTTCTACCTGTTAAGAAAGGTCGCCAGACACGGCTACAGGTTCTGGCCGAAGAGACCCGCACCATCATTCTCTATGAATCCCCGCATAAACTCCTGAAGACCCTATCACAATTTGTGGAATATTTTGGGGCAGAGAGACCGGTATCGGTTTCCCGTGAGATCACCAAACTGCATGAGGAGACCATACGAGGCACTGCTGAGGAAGTATTAAAGCATTACGAGCAAAAGCCACCTAAAGGGGAAATTGTGGTTATTGTAGGAGGAAGGAAATAAATCAATTAGTCACTTTAATAGTGAAGGTGGTGATCGTTTCCGAATAGATATTTGCTCCGTCTGAATCAGCTCTTTTTATCTCTACAAGATCGGCGCCAGTATATCCTTCTTCAGGTTTATAAACGTAACAGACACCCTGATCCCGATGCTGGATCTCACTAACAGTAAAATGTTCTGCCTGAGTTGTGATGCTGAATCTGCCTTCAACAGGCCTGGCGCTGGCAAGAAAAAATTCCATGGTCTCAGTATTTGAAATAGAAACTACTTCCCCAGAGTCTGCAGATTATTGCAAGCATAGAAAAAAACTGCAATTGCTATTAAGCTTAATCTTCTCATTCTGAAATAATTTGACACTAATTTATAAAAAAATAAGAAGCTTGTGAAAAATTCATTTTAGCACATCTTACAGAAAGAATTTTCTTCATTTCTTACCTTTTTGAGAACATTGTAAGAACGTATAAATTGAAACAATCTGTACTTTTGAAAAAAATAATACATGCGCTGGACCCTTAAACCTAAACCTGACCCGGAGACGGTAATTCGACTAACCAAAGAACTGGGGGTGGGTAAACCTATAGCATCACTGTTGGTTCAGCGGGGAATAAATACCTATGAGGAAGCAAGGAAATTCTTCAGGCCTTCGCTTGAGGACCTTCACGACCCTTTCCTGATGAAGGATATGGAACCGGCTGTTATGCGAATACTGCAGGCAATTTCAAACGGCGAAAATATCATGGTTTACGGAGATTATGATGTTGACGGGACAACCAGCGTCGCCCTCGTTTCTTCTTATCTAAAAAGTTTCTATCCAAATGTAGCAACGTATATACCAGACCGTTACGACGAAGGATATGGGGTTTCATATAAGGGAATTGATTTCGCGGCAGATAACGATATTTCGCTCATTATTGCTCTCGACTGCGGAATTAAGGCAATCGAAAAGGTGGCGTATGCTTCAGAGAAGAAAATTGATTTCATTATATGTGACCATCACCGCCCCGGAAAGCAGATCCCTGATGCTGTTGCGGTCCTTGATCCAAAAAGGGAAGATTGTGAGTACCCCTATAAAGAATTATGTGGCTGCGGGGTTGGATTCAAGCTTCTACAGGCTCTGAATGAAAAACGGGGGGAGCCTTTTGAACTTCTTATCCCTTACCTTGATCTTGTGGCCACAGCCATTGGAGCAGACATCGTGCCGATTACCGGGGAAAACAGGATCCTGGCTTACCACGGATTAAATGTTATAAATACCGCCCCGCGGGCAGGTTTTCAGGCCATCCTGGAACAGGTGAAAAAGCAGCAGCTCACCATAACAGATGTTGTTTTCATCATTGCCCCGCGTATCAATGCGGCCGGACGAATGAAACACGGGCTGCACGCTGTGAACCTGCTTACCGAACAAGATGAAGACCGGGCCGGGATCTTTGCCGCCGAAATTGAAACTTATAATCAGCACCGCCGGGAAACAGATAAGACAATTACCGTGGAGGCACTTGCGCAAATTGACGAGCTAAAGGAGCAGGAACGACTCACAACTGTAGTTTACCGCGACAACTGGCATAAAGGAGTGATAGGGATCGTCGCCTCAAGACTTACCGAAACCTATTACCGGCCAACGCTGGTTTTTACTCGTAGCGGTGATAGACTGGCGGCATCAGCAAGATCTGTGAAAGGCTTTGATGTATATGATGCACTTGAAAGCTGCAGTGAATACATAGAACAATTTGGAGGACATAAATATGCTGCCGGGCTAACTATGCTGTCTGAACAGTATGAAAATTTTAAAAGGAAGTTTGAAGAAGTAGTTGCTGCAAGCATTGACAGGAACCTTTTGATCCCTGAAATAGCTATAGATGCAGAGCTTGACCTGAAGGAGATTACCCCGAAATTCTATCGCATCCTCAAACAGTTCGCTCCTTTTGGCCCGGGCAATATGAGTCCGGTATTTATGACGCGTGGTCTAAAAGACACCGGTTTTGCAAAATGCGTAGGAGCAGATGCTTCTCACCTTAAATGCAGGTTGAAACAGGGAACATCTCCTGTAAGTTTCGATGGGATTGGCTTCGGAATTGGTGAAAAATGCGAATTATTGACTGATGGAGCAAAAGTAAAAGCGGTTTATGCTATAGAAGAAAATGAGTTCAACGGGAATATAAGTATCCAATTGAAAATAAAGGATATAAATCCCGATTGATACGGGGGTAATTTTTCACCTTTTAGCTAATATCTGTTTTCTATTTCTTACACTAAAATTTTGCTGAGGTTCTTCAACTAATTTCCCTGTAGTTTATCTAAAAAAGTTTTTGATAATCAGGGGTTTACATATCTTAGCAGAGCCATAACATAAGTAGGTTAAGTTCATGGTAGATTTGGGGCAAAAAAAGGTGGATCTTTCCACCTTTTTTTATTTTAATACTTCCCGGTTCAGCAAAAAAACTGCCGGAAAATTTCTTCCCGGCAGTGTCCAACTTAATTAACTAACTAATTATTTTTGCTGGGCATATCTTCTTGATACCTCTTCCCAGTTGATCACATTGAAGAAGGCATCGATATAGGCGGGACGCTGATTTTGATATTTAAGATAATAAGCATGTTCCCATACGTCCATTCCAAGGATGGGAGTTCCTCCACAACCTATCCCGGGCATTAAGGGATTATCCTGGTTTGCAGTTGAGCAGATCTCAAGATTTCCACCTTCCTTCACGCATAACCATGCCCATCCGGAACCAAATTGACCTGCCCCGGCTTTTGAAAATTCTTCCTTGAAGGCGTCAAATGAACCGTAGGTCTTTTCAATAGCTGCTGCCAGATCACCTTCCGGTTTTCCGCCACCATCAGGAGACATAATCTCCCAGTAAAGATTGTGATTGTAGTAACCACCTCCGTTATTACGCACCGCCTTGTTTTCCATGTCGAGATTATTTAAAATATTCTCGATGGTCTTCCCTTCATGGTCTGTTCCTTCGATAGCAGCATTCAATTTGCTGGTATAGCCGGCATGGTGTTTGTCGTGGTGGATCTCCATTGTTCTGGCGTCAATGTGAGGCTCCAGTGCATCAAATGCATATTTTAATTTTGGTAACTCAAAAGCCATAATTATTTCTGTTTTAATTGTTATTAATCTGATCAACCCCAAATTTAAGAATTAGGGATTTTAAACCGAATTATAAAACGTTATAATATCCTTAAAGCTTTGGCAGTTTTAGTATTTTTTATCATTGATTAATTAATAAAACCAGAAGTCATTGAAAATTAAGTAATTTCCAAGTTCCGGGGATTTGGATCTCAGGATTCTGAAATGCATTTTATACTTTAGTAAAAAAATTTTTGAAAGCACCCAATTCATTCACTATTTACAATGCTTCAGCAGGCTCAGGGAAGACCTTTACCCTGGTAAAAGAATACCTGGTCTTACTGTTAACATCAGGACAGCGTGACAGTTACAGGAACATTCTCGCGATAACCTTTACCAATAAGGCCGTTGCAGAAATGAAAAGCAGGATCATCGAAAGTCTTTTTTCCCTATCGGCGGCAGAGAGAAGTTCCGGCGGGGAGAACCTTATTAAACTTCTGTGTGAAGAGACCGGACTATCTTCCGAAGAAATTGGGAAAAGAAGCTATCAACTTCTCAAAAGTATTATTAATAATTATGCCGCATTTGAGGTTTCAACCATTGACGGCTTTACCCACCGGGTTCTGCGTACCTTCGCAAGAGATCTGGACCTGCCGCTTAATTTTGAGGTGGAACTCAATACCGAAGAAGTATTGAGTGAGGCTGTTGACAGGCTGGTAAGCAAGGCAGGAGAGGATTCTGCCCTCACCCGTATTCTGGTTAATTTTGTTTTAGGAAAGACCGATGATGATAAAAGCTGGGATATCTCCCGGGATCTTTTAAAAATTGCTCGACTCCTTACCCAGGAAACCAGCAGGGATTTCCTTGAGGTGTTGAAAACCAAGAGTATTTCAGATTTTGAAAAGCTTCGGAAGACGATCAAACAACAGCAAAAGGATTTGCAACTCGCTATAAATGATCTGGCTAATTCCTTTTTTGAACTGTTGAGTAATAATGCGGTTGAGATGACAGATTTTAGCGGCGGATATTGCCCTAAATTTTTTCTGAAGCTTCAAAAAGGGGATCTTAACGTAAATTTTACTGCTACGTGGCAATTGAATCTTGCCGAAAAGCCACTTTACGCCAATAAGTTGTCAGATGGAAAAAAGGAGATCCTGGATGAAATCCAGCCTCAGATAGTTGAAATTTATAAAAAGGCCCAAAGTAGGATCACTACCTTACAACTACTGGAGGCGGTAGAAAAAAACCTGGTGCCAATTTCCTTGCTCAGTGCTATTCAGCAAGAGATCGAGGCTATCAAAAAAGAAAATGCGGTGGTATTGATCTCTGAGTTCAATGCAACTATTGGTAAAGCTGTCAAAGATCAGCCGGCTCCTTTTATTTATGAACGTCTGGGAGAACGTTACCGGCACTATTTCATTGATGAATTCCAGGACACTTCCCAGTTGCAATGGGAGAACCTTATTCCGCTGGTTGACCATACTCTTACTATGGAGCATACTCTTAACCAGCATGGGAGCCTTACCCTGGTAGGAGATGCCAAACAATCAATCTACAGATGGCGGGGCGGGAAGGCCGAGCAATTCATGGAGTTGTGCGGTGACAAGAACCCGTTTAGCCTGGAACACAAAAAAGTGGTGGTGCTGCCAAAGAATTACAGGAGTGCAAAAAACATTGTAAAGTTCAATAATGAGTTCTTTAATTTTTCTGCGGCATGTTTTGAGAAAGGGGAGCATCGGGACCTTTTTACGGCAAGCGCACAGGAACCAGTGAGTTCACAGGAAGGTTACCTGAATATATCCTTCGTGGAAGCAGAGAATGCCGAGGCAGAAATGGAAGCCTATCCGAAGCGGGTGCTTGAGATCCTGCAAGACCTGGAGGCAAGACAAGTGCCTAAAAGCAGCGTGTGCATTCTTACCAGGAGAAGAAAAGAAAGTATAGTTATCGCCAATTTCCTGAGTGAGCACGGGATCCCCGTTATTTCTGCGGAAAGTCTTTTACTATCAAGGTCTCCTGAAGTAATGTTCGTGAATGATATTCTTAATTTCAGTCTGGATACCCGTGACAGGGACCTGAAATCGAGGATTCTGGATTTCTTGCTGAAGCATTCCGTATCTGTGGAAAACGAATTTTTGTTCCTCATGAGCAAACTTAACATGGAGGGGCAGTCCTTCTTTGATGCACTGAAACCCTTTGATATCCATTTCTCACTGGATACCCTTGATTCCCTTTCAGTCTATGAAGGTGTGGAGTATATTATAAGGAGCTTTAAACTCGCCGGGAAAACCAATGCCTACCTGCAGTTTTACCTGGATTTTGTATATGAGACCGCACATTCTTCCGGAGCAGGAATTTTTGGATTTCTGGAACAATGGGAGCGCAAAAAAGACACCCTGAGCATAGTGGTGCCTAAAGGCGAGGCTGCTGTACAGATCCTGACCATACATAAAGCAAAAGGTCTCGAATTTCCTGTGGTGATATACCCTTTTGCCAACACTCAAATAAAGGATACGGCAAGGGAATCAGTGTGGATGAACCTTCCGGAGAAGCTGGGGAATGAAATTGGCATAGCTTATTTAGGAGCTTCAGAAAAAATGAAGAACTGGGGTGATGACGCCTGCAGACTGTATGAGGAGCTTTGTTTTAACAGTCAGCTGGATGCCCTGAATGTGCTTTATGTAGCGCTCACCCGGCCAGAACAACAGCTGTATGTGATCTCGAAAATGGAGATCGATAGGAAAGGCAATGAGAATCTCAATAAGTTCTCGGGTCTGTTCATTTCTTATCTCCGGGAAATTGGGAAGTGGGATGGAGGCCTTGAATATGAATTCGGCAAACCTGATGAAGAAATTGTCGGGGAGAAAGAACCGTGCAGATCTGTAAAGCAGGAGTTCTTTTATTCGTCGCCTACAGAAAGTAATGGACTATCAATTGTCACCAGAGCAGGAATGTTATGGGATTCCCGCCAGGAAGCTGCCATTGAAAAAGGTAAACTCATTCATGATCTTTTCGCACGTATCAATTCTGAAAAAGACATTGACAGGGTACTGCTCAATGCCAGGGAAGAAGGGATTTTTATTGATCAGGATGAAGGAGAGGTGAAGAACACCATCTTTCAGGTGGTGCATCATCCGCAACTGAAGGAGTATTATTCTGAAAGCAGCCAGAATTATAATGAAAGGGATATAGTTACCGGAAGAGGTGAGATCCTGCGGCCGGACAGGCTGAATTTTTCAGGAAAATTGGTGAGTATCATTGACTATAAAACAGGCGCAGAAGACCATAAGCACCGTTATCAGATAAATTCATATGCTGAGGTCCTGGAGGAAATGGGATACCAAATTGATAAAAAACTGCTGGTCTACTTAAATGAAGGGGCTGCGGTGACTGTTGTTTAAAAAGAAATGTAATTTTGTAAAAAATAATCATATGTACGGAGGTTTAAAGGACTACTTAAAGGACGAATTAGAACAGATAAAGGAAGAAGGTCTGTTCAAAAAAGAAAGGATCATTACCTCTCCCCAGGGAGCTGAAATCACCATTGAAGGTGGTAAACAAGTGATCAATTTTTGCGCAAACAATTACCTTGGTCTGTCTTCTCATCCTGAAGTTATCCAGGCTGCAAAAGATACCATGGACACCCACGGATTTGGAATGTCAAGTGTAAGGTTCATTTGCGGAACCCAGGATATACATAAAGAACTTGAAAAAAAGATCGCCGATTTCTATAAAACCGAGGACACCATTCTCTATGCAGCTGCTTTTGATGCCAACGGTGGTGTTTTTGAACCTTTGTTCTCAAAGGAGGATGCCATCATTTCAGATTCCCTGAACCACGCGTCTATTATAGACGGGGTGAGACTGTGTAAAGCTGCGAGGTACAGGTATGAAAACAGCAACATGGAAGATCTGGAGACTCAGCTGAAGCAGGCCAATGAAGATGGTGCCCGCTTTAAGATCGTGGTAACAGATGGGGTTTTCTCGATGGACGGATTGGTTGCACCTCTTGACAAAATTTGTGACCTGGCAGAGAAATATGACGCCCTGGTGATGATTGACGAGGCACATGCCGCAGGTTTTATAGGTGATCATGGTATTGGAACACTGGAGGAGAAAGGAGTACTGGACCGCATCGATATTATTACCGGAACCCTTGGAAAAGCCCTGGGAGGCGCCATGGGGGGATATACTACAGGAAAAAAGGAGATCATAGAAATGCTGCGCCAAAGATCACGGCCCTATCTTTTCTCGAACTCACTTGCCCCGGCAATTGTAGGAGCATCGATCAAAGTTTTTGATATGCTCTCGAAAGATGACTCCCTTCGGAATAAAGTAAAAGAAAATACAGCTTACTTCAAAAAAGGAATAGTGGATGCGGGATTTGATATTATTGACGGAGAGGCAGCCATTGTTCCTGTTATGTTGTATGATGCCAAATTATCTCAAACCATGGCAGACAAACTGCTGGAAGAAGGCATCTATGTAATTGGATTCTTTTACCCCGTAGTACCCAAAGGAAAAGCCAGGATAAGGGTTCAACTTTCGGCGGCACACACCCGGGAACACCTCGATAAAGCTATTTCAGCCTTTAAAAAGGTGGGTAATGAACTCAAAGTGATCTGATGTTCCCGACTCATGATATAAGCCTCTTCACTTTGAAGAGGCTTATTAGTTAAAAAAATTGAGAGGAAATTTCCTCTTTTAAGAACATAGAGCAGCAGAGGAAGCCAAGGGCTAACCCCTTCTTTTTCACCTTTATGAGGTTCTGGGTTTTTGTAAGTTTTTATCAAAAATTTAGATAAATCGCTAAATTTTATTCGGATAAAATCCGCCAGAACACCAGTATTCAAGGGTTTATTAAGAAAACTTTATTATATCGGGCTTTGTTAATAATGTTAATCAGCCTACTTTTGTTTTAACTAACTAATAAAAAATTAAACTCTTCAATATGAAACATCTAAGTAGATTTTTATTGGCTTCATTATGCATTTTGAGTTTTGGCGCTATGCAGGCTCAGAATGAAAATAATCCCTGGGCCGTAGGTTTGGGTATTAATGCGGTGGATTTCTATCCCACCGGTGAAGATGCACCCTTGGGTGAGTATTTTGACGAATTTTTCAATACAGGAGACCACTGGAACGTTCTTCCCGGGATCTCTAGACTTTCTGTAGCGAGAAACATTGGAGCAGGTTTCTATTTTGAAGCTGCCGGTTCTGTGAACCAATTAACTAAATTTGGAGATGACAGATGGGATGATCTTACTTATTATGCTTTAGATGGAACATTTAACTACAGCTTCCGTGGTGAAGACGGCTGGTTTGATCCGGTATTAGGTGCCGGTGCAGGTTATACCTGGGTAGATGACAATGGTCATGCTACTTTTGACGGAACCGGTGGAATTAATTTCTGGTTCTCAGATTTCTTTGCACTTACCGTACAAACCATGTACAAGCACGCCTTTGATGATGATTACAATTCACACTGGCAACATGCTGCCGGTATCAAATTCGCTATGGGTGGAAAAGATACTGATGGCGACGGTGTTTATGACAAGGATGACGAATGTCCTGAGGAGCCCGGTCTTGCTGAATTCAATGGATGTCCTGATTCTGACGGGGATGGGATTGAAGACCGTAATGACGAATGTCCTATGGAGGCAGGTACTGCTGAATTCAATGGATGTCCTGATACAGACGGGGATGGTATCTCTGATAACAAGGATGAATGTCCTACTGTTGCAGGTCTTGCCGAAATGAACGGTTGTCCTGATGCTGATGGTGACGGAATAAAAGACAGCGACGATGAGTGTCCAAATGAGGCCGGTCCTGCTGAAAACAACGGTTGTCCTTGGGAAGATAAAGATAACGACGGAGTTCTAGACAAAGATGATGAATGTCCTGAAGTGGCCGGAACTGTTGAAAACAACGGATGTCCTGAGCCAACGGTAGAAGTTATCGAGGAACTTAATGAATATTCAAGAACGATCTTGTTCGACCTTAATAAGTCTTCTATTCGTTCTGAATCTGAAGAGACTTTACAGTCTATCGCAGATATAATGAAAGAATACCCACAAACTATCTTCCACATTGAAGGACATACAGATAGTACAGGTAGTGAATCTTATAATGAGAAGCTATCAAGAGAAAGAGCTGCTTCTGTTAGACAATTCCTGATTGGAGCCGGTATACCTGAAAGCAGAATGACTTCTGAAGGTTACGGTGAAAGCCAGCCTATCGCTTCCAACAATACAGCTAAAGGAAGACAGGAAAACAGAAGGGTAGAGATCTCTCTTGACAAAGAAAGACAGATGAAAGAACCTGCTGAAGGTCAGGAGCAGGATACAACTGATACTGATGGAGAATAGTAAGAAATAAAAATTCTTTTGAAAAACGCCTCGATTTAATCGGGGCGTTTTTTTATTTTTAGGCATGATTCCATTCCTTACTCAAACCCTGAAAGAGCTACTTTCACGAGACATTCCCATTTCTGAATATACCTTCATCTTACCGGGCAAAAGGGCGGGATCCTATTTGGTCCATGAGTTAGGAAACCTCACCGGGGCACCCGTTTTTTCTCCTAAAATCCTGAGTATTGAAGATTTTGCCCAGGAAGTGGCGGGACTTAAATCTGTAGATAATATTACTGCGCTTTTTGAATTTTACAGTGCATATGTGACGTGTACCCCTAAAGAGGAAGTGGAGAACTTCGACACCTTTTCCTCCTGGGCACAAACTTTATTATATGACTTCAATGAGATAGACCGCTACCTTATTGATCCCGATCCTTTTTTTGGGTACCTGGCGAACATTCAGGAAATGAGCCACTGGTATCTGCAGGAGGAACGAACTCCACTAATGGAGAACTATCTTTCCTTCTGGAATAAATTACCGGTGTATTATCAACAGTTAAAAAAGCAGCTTCAGGAAAAGGATATGGCCTACCAGGGCATGGTTTACAGGAGAGCTTCCGAAAAGATCGATGAATATATTCAAAACAATACTTCCCTGCATATTTTTGCCGGGTTCAACGCCCTGAATAATGCTGAACAGGAAATCTTTCAACAAATGCTCAGGGCCGGGGCCGCAGAAGTATTTTGGGATATAGATGAGGTATTTCTTAAGGACGAACAACATGACGTTTCGCTGTTTATGAGGCAGTACCTCAAGAACTGGCCTTTTTACCGGGATAAAGAATTCAGAACGGTTTCCTTAGATTTTAGCAAGAAAAAAGAGATCGAGATCATTGGGATTCCCAAAAATATTGGTCAGGCAAAATTCGTGGGGGAGATCCTTGCAAAATTACCTCCGGAAGAAGTAAGGAATACTGCCGTGGTGTTGGGAGATGAAAGCCTGTTGCTTCCGGTATTGAATTCCCTTCCTCCTAATATAGTTGAGGTAAATGTTACGATGGGATTCTCTTTGAAGAATGCACCTGTAGCTTTTCTTTTTGAAGACCTGTTGAAAATGCATTCCACCGGGAAGGACGACTGGTATTATAAGGACCTGTTGTCTATTAGTAATCACCCTCTTCTTTTAAGGATAACCGGTGGCGCTTCGGGACTGCTTTCCGAAGAGATCAGGAAACAGAACCTGGTCTATGTATCCTCAGACTTTATTCTCAACCTTGCTCCCGAAAAAAGCCGGAAAATTCATGAATTGTGTTTTACCTCATGGGGAGAGAAACCCGGGGAAGCAATTACCAGGATTAGGCAACTCATTTATGAGATAAAGCAAGGGTTGGATCCCGGAAAGGATAAACTTACATTAGAATTCCTGTATCAATTCCATATACTAATCAATAAGCTTAATAACCTGCTGCTGGAATACACCCACATTACCTCTTTAAAAACCCTTTTTTCGATCTACAAAGATCTTGTTTCAGGTCAGAGCGTGGATTTCCGTGGAAAACCCTTTACAGGACTGCAAGTTATGGGAATGCTGGAGTCACGGGTGCTCGACTTCAAGAATGTCATCCTTCTTTCGGTCAATGAGGGGGTGCTTCCCGCCGGAAAAAGCAGTAATTCCTTTATTCCCTATGACCTGAAATGCGCTTACAACCTACCCACCTACAAGGAGAAAGATGCAGTATATGCTTATCATTTTTACCATTTAATGCAAAGGGCAGAAAACCTGAGACTGTTGTATAATACAGAAACTGACGGACTAAACGCAGGGGAAAAAAGCAGGTTCCTGCTACAGCTGGAGATTGAGCCCCTGGTAAATCACAGGATCTCAGCCTACACAGTTGCCCCCGAAGTGCCAGCCATTCAAAACGACCTTAAAATCGTTAAGAAGAATAAGGATATAATGAACAGGATCAGGGAGCTCGCCCAAAGAGGTTTTTCTCCATCTGCTCTTACAACCTATATTAGGAATCCCCTGGATTTTTATAAACAATACATTCTTAACATTAGAGAAAGAGAGGAAGTAGAAGAGACCGTAGCCTTTAACACCCTGGGAACCGTAGTTCACGATACACTGGAGGAATTTTACATGGCCTGGGAAAACCGGGAACTAACGGTGGACAAACTCGAAGCAGCTATAAAAGCAACTCCGCAGGAGATCGAGAAACAGTTTAGGGAACACTACAGTTCAGGTCCTTTAAACCGGGGGAAGAACCTTCTTATTTTCGAGGTAGCCAAACGCTATGTAATTAATTTTCTGAAGAGTGAAATAAAAACTTTAAAAGAAGGGAACAGCATAAAGATCATGCAGGTGGAAAACAAGCTTAATTCAGGTTTTTCCATCGCGGCACTTGATTTCCCGGTGAACCTGAAGGGAACTGTTGACCGGGTGGATGAATTTAACGGGAAGCTGAGGATCATTGATTATAAGACCGGGAAAGTAGATCAGAATAAGGTGGAAATTGTAGACTGGGAGGACATAAGCAGTGACTACGATAAATATTCAAAACCTTTTCAGATCTTAATGTATGCTTGTCTGCTGGATGCTCAAAATCCCATCACAGAATCGGTGGAGGCAGGGATCATTTCCTTCAAGAACCTGCAGAACGGATTCCTGAAATTCTCCAAAAAAGACAAGAATGGCCGGGGAGCGGTAAAAGATCAGGATATTACTCGGGAAACCCTCAGCGCCTTTAAAGAGCAACTGGAAAAACTGATCCTTGAGATCTGCGATCCTAATATTCCTTTTACTGAAAAAGAAATAAAACAAAAATCATGGTAATCAAAAAGCATAAAAATATCGCACTTCAGGGAAAACATGGCCGGCCGGTCATTACTGATCTATTTTTCACCGAAGAAGGCGGAAATAAACCGGTGGTGATCTTTTGTCATGGATATAAAGGATTTAAAGATTGGGGAGCCTGGAACTTGATGGCAGAAGAATTTGCAAAAAAAGGCAATATGTTCATTAAATTCAATTTTGCTTTCAATGGCGGTACGCTGGAGCAACCCATTGATTTCCCCGATCTGGATGCATTTGGAGAGAATACCTACACCAAGGAACTGGATGACCTGGAAGTGCTCCTAGACTGGTTGTGTAGCCCCGAATTTCCTTATCCTGAAATGGCGAATACCTCAGATATTACTTTAATGGGACACTCCCGGGGAGGAGGGGTTGTGGTCATAAAAGCCGCCGAAGATAGAAGGATCAAGAAACTAATCACCCTGGCTGCAGTGAGTGATTTTGGCGACCGGTTTCCTCAAGGGGAAGAATTGAGGGCCTGGGAACAAAAAGGAATCGCCTATATTGAAAATACCCGCACTAAACAGCAAATGCCTCACCTGTTTGAGTTCTATGAAGATTTCATTAAAAACGAAGAAAGGTTAACCATCTCCCGTGCTGCAAAAGAACTGCAGATCCCGGTGTTAATCATTCACGGTACCGCAGATCCCACGGTGGAACTTAAGGATGCTAATCAACTCCATAATTGGATAAGGGGTTCAGAAATGTTCCTTCTGGAAGGGAGTGATCATGTTTTTGAGTCTTCCCACCCCTGGAATCAAAGTCACCTTTCAGACGCTATGAAAAAGATCGTCGAAAAGGTAGCAGGGTTTGTGGAAGAAAACTAACCTGAGGCAGCTCTAAAATACCGCCCCGATGCTTCGGGGGAACCTATGGCCTTTTTGAAGAGAAATAAGGGGAAACAAAAAAACCACTGCTTTCACAGTGGTTTTTGGTGGAGAATATCGGAGTCGAACCGATGACCTTTTGGCTGCCAGCCAAACGCTCTAGCCAGCTGAGCTAATCCCCCGACTAATATTGAGGGCAAATGTAATTAAATTATTTATACGAGTAAAGGGTTTATTTCTTTATGATAAAAATTATTTTTGTGATTCCTGATATAATTTCATGATACGAAAAGCTACACTTTCTGATCTCAACACCGTAAAAACTTTGACCGGGTCTTGTGCCCAGGTCATGCAGAAAAATGGAATTTTTCAGTGGAATGATCATTACCCGTCCAGGGCTATACTGGGAAAAGACATCGATCGGGAGGAACTTTTTGTCCTGGAGGAGAAAGGGAGGATCCTTGGGATCATCGCTTTGACTCCCGTTATGGACGAAGAATATATTCCTGTAAAATGGCTTACCCCAAATGGGAAGAACCTTTATGTACACCGTTTGGCAACGCACCCTTCGGTTTGGGGAGCCGGGTACGGGCAAAAACTGATGGAATTTGCTGAAAAAACGGCTCTGGAAGAAGGATACCTGTCGGTAAGGCTGGATACCTTCAGCAGAAACAAGCGAAATCAGAAATTTTATGAGAGCAGGGGATATATAAGATTGGAAAATGTTTTCTTTCCGGAACAAAGTGATGATCCGTTTTTCTGCTATGAAAAGATCCTGGAATAATGAGTAGGGTCTCCTTCAAGGAAATAAACCGACTTGCTATACCGGCCATAATTGCCGGGATCGCTGAACCACTGATCTCCCTTACAGACATAGCCATAATAGGAAATGTGGATCGCGACCCTGTAGAAGCGCTTGCCGCCGCGGGTTTAGTAGGTTCCTTTCTTTCAGCGATCATTTGGATCGTAGCCCAGACCAAAACCTCGATTTCTGCCCTCGTATCTCAGCACCTTGGGGCAAACCGCCTGCATGCGGTCAAGACCCTGGTGCCGCAGGCTATCTTTTTCAACTTCCTGCTAAGTCTATTTATCTATGTGGTAACCGCTTATTTTGCAGGTGCCATTTTCAGGGCATACAACGCGCAAGGCCTGGTATTGAATTATGCGGCCGACTATTACCAGATAAGGGCACTGGGATATCCACTCACCCTTGTGACCTTTGCACTTTTTGGGGTGTTCAGGGGTTTGCAGAATACACTATGGGCTATGAAATGTAGTCTTACAGGAGCCTTTCTGAATGTTGGATTGGATTATTTACTGGTTTACGGAATAGACGGTTACCTCCCTGCTATGCACCTGCAGGGTGCGGCAATAGCCAGTGTGATCTCACAGGCGGTGATGCTTGTCATGGCCTTATACTTCTTTTTCAGCAAAACTCCATTCGGGCTGCGGCTAAGTACCAGGATCAATCCGCAGATGCGGGGCCTGCTGCTTATGAGTGCCAACCTGTTTGTTCGTACCGCTGCTCTTAATTTCGCCATTTATCTGGCGAATGCATACGCCACAGGATACGGGAAGAACTACATTGCTGCGCAGAGTATCCTGATGAACATCTGGTTATTCTTTAGTTTTTTCATTGATGGGTATGCCAATGCCGGAAATGCCATTTCGGGAAGGTTATTGGGAGCGAAAGATTATAAGCGACTTTGGAACCTGAGTATAGACATAAGTAAATACTCCATAATTATTGCCATAACCCTTATTGGGATCTGTAGCCTGTTTTACGACGAGATTGGCAGACTGTTCACCAAAGAGGAATCTGTGCTGGTATTATTCTCATCGGTCTTTTGGATGGTCTTATTCATGCAGCCCGTCAATGCTGTGGCTTTCATGTTCGACGGTATCTTTAAAGGCCTGGGGGAAGCGAAATATCTACGGAATGTACTTCTTTTTGCCACTTTCCTGGGATTCACTCCTGTGCTTTTACTCGGCGACTACTTCGGAATGAAACTGTACGCCATCTGGTTCGCCTTTTTTGTGTGGATGATTATCCGAAGCAGTGCACTCGTGATAAAATTTCGCAGGAAATATCTTAAAAAGGAGGCTTAGCCCAACATCTGCTCTTTGATTTTATTTCGTAAAGTGTACCTTTACAGGTAAAGCAGAATTTCTATGACCACCAACCGAGAGAACGGAAGCCTCTATACCCATATTACCCACGGGATCGCCACTATAGAATTCGGTCACCCGGCGGGTAATTCCTTTCCTTCAGAATTACTTGAAAGACTGGAGAAAGCTTTTAAAGAATTGTCAGATGATGAGCAGGTAAAGCTTATTGTACTCAGGTCTGAGGGAGAAAAGGCTTTTTGTGCGGGGGCATCTTTTGACGAGCTTATGGCAGTTGAAAATATGCAGCAGGGGAAGATCTTTTTTTCCGGCTTTGCAAATGTGATCAACGCGATGAGGACATGTAAAAAACTTGTTATTGGAAGGATACACGGTAAGACAGTGGGAGGTGGCGTTGGTCTTGCGGCAGCCTGTGACTATTGTTTTGCTACTGAACAGGCGGCTATTAAGTTGTCTGAACTAAGTATAGGAATTGGTCCTTTTGTGATCGCACCTGCTATAGAACGCAAAATGGGAATCGCTGCCCTGGCAGAACTTTCCCTGGCTGCACATGAGTGGAAAAATGCTTATTGGGCGAAAGAAAAGGGGTTGTATGCAAGGGTTTTTGAATCAATTCCTGAAATGGATAAAGAACTTGAATTCTTCACTGAAAGACTCGCAGGATATAATCCGGCAGCTCTAAATGAAATGAAGCAGGTGTTGTGGGATGGAACTTCCAAGTGGGATTCGTTGCTACCTGAGAGGGCTGCTATTTCGGGCGAATTGGTCCTTTCAGAATTTACCAGAAATGCACTTTCAAAATTTAAAAAATGAATATGAGCTCCTTATTAATCCAGGCCGCAGAAGAGACTTCAAAAAGCATTCCTTACCAAATAGGTTATACCATAGGCCATTTAGTTGGAAGTCATCTTTTCGAAACAATTACAGCACTGGTTTTAATTATTGCGACTGTGGTATATTTTTCTTTTTTCCGCAGCAAAAAGAACAGGAAAACCCGCGTGTGATTTTCCATTAAATCCTTAAAATATGAATATTCAGCAAGAACATTTACCTAAGGACAAACCCGCAACTGAAGACCAGGAATGGGGATTTTCTGTAGAGACGTTCCTGGAGGACAACTGGCTCTATCTGCTGGCAATTATTTTTTTGCTGGGCATATTTTATTATGCCCGGTACAGCTGGCGTAAACGACATGAAAATGGATCAAAATGATGTTCCCGTTAACGAGGAAACCTTTGACATCTTAACCTTTTTAAGCGGAACCGGTTTTTGGCTCCTTATTGCCCTGGCCCTTATTGGGGTAGTGCTTTATAAAAAGTTGAAGAAGAAAAAGTAGGTTACCGCGTCTTTAACCATCCGGTAATACTGAGGCGCTCTGTTTTTACGGGTTTCACCTCATGCTCCAGAATCTGGCTTTCAAAGATCACCACTCTTCCCGGAAACGGGTAGATAATCTTCTCGATCTCTTTTCCGTGGTCATTAAGATAGATCACTAATTCCCCGCCATATTCGGGTTTCCAGTCCTGCTCATTTAAATAACATACCAGGGAAAGCTTCCTCCTGTCATCATTCTGAAAAGTATCCAGATGTCTTTTGTAGAAAGTTCCTTCAGGATAAAGGGCATAGTGGAATTCCTTGTGGAGGATCCCAAGGTAACAGGTCTTATTCAGGTATTCAACAAAATTGTTGATCTTACTGAAAAATATCTTTTCTGCCTCCTCTGCCTTAGCCTCATTTAGCCAAAGAATAAAATCACCCCGAATAGACCTTGCGATCACTTCATTCGTTCTGTTCCCTATTGCAGCCTTCTTGAAATTATCCTCTTCATATTTCTCCATCAGAGAATTCCTTAGCTGTTCCACCTGGACAGGATCAAAGAAGTTTTCAATAATAGAATATTTCTGTTCCAGGAGGTCTGAAATTATCTTTTCGTAAAGCGGATTTTCTTCTATTATCTGCATTGCTTAAATTTTTGGGCCTGCAAAGGTATTTGTAAATATAATATCCAGCAGAAAAACATTTTTGAAAATATATTCTAAGGGAGTAAGCTTAAATTCGAGTCGATATAGGGGCGGTAAAAAAGCATTATCTTTGCAAAAAATATTTTCATGGGTTTGATAAGGATCACAAAACAGTTCTCATTTGAAACAGGACACGCGCTTTATGGTTACGACGGCAAATGCAAGAACGTTCACGGGCACAGTTATAAACTGGCGGTGACTGTTATTGGAGAGCCTATTCGGGATACAAAGAACGTAAAACTGGGGATGGTGATTGATTTTGGCGACCTTAAAAAGATCGTTAAGCAGGAGGTGGTCGATGTTTTTGACCATGCGACCGTTTTCAACCAAAACACTCCGCATGTAGAGCTGGCGAAAGAACTGGAAGAAAGGGACCATAATGTGATCCTTGTGGATTATCAGCCTACCAGCGAAAATATGATACAGGATTTCGCCACAAAGATCAAATCCCGTCTTCCCCACCATATCAAGTTGTTCTCTCTGCGCCTTCAGGAGACAGAGACTTCTTATGCAGAATGGTATGCTTCAGATAATGCCTGATCCTGTTACGACGGCCCGGGATATCCGAAAATAAAATTATTTGCTACCCCTAATTCTTCAGGGAGAATTGCATGGCCACCATCTTTATATATCGCCAGTTTCACCCTGGCATTTTTATTTTCAAGTATCTCTGCTGTTCTGTTAACTCTCTCAACAGGAACATGGGCATCCGGATCACTTGTAGCTAAATAAACCGGTGTTTGCTCAAAATTGGTGAGGTAATCCCCGGTGTTGATGTTCTTTCCTATAAGTCCGCCTATTATGGCAATTACGCCACCGTATTTCTTTGCGTTCCTGGTGACATATTCCAGGGTAAGACAAGCCCCTTGAGAAAATCCGAAGAAGTAGATGTTTTCAGAAGGGATCCCTTTTGAATTGAGTTCAATTTCCAGTTCCCCGAGCAACTCCAGGGCTGAATCCAGCCAGGGCTGATTTTGTTCTACGGGAGCCATGAATGAGAGCGGGTACCAGCTGTTGTTATAAGCCTGTGGAGCCACAATGGCAAAGTTCTCTATTTTCAAATGAGTGGCTACCTCCATGATATCTTCGGCCGTGCCTCCCCGACCGTGGATCATTACCAGTACTTTTTTTGCATTTTCTATGGGTGTTCCGCTGTATTTAAAATCTTTCTTGTGTAACATTATTTGAATTTTTTTGGATCTGGTTTGACGGGTTTTATCGCCTTTTCAATTATGGCTCTTTTGGATTCATACTGCTGCGGAAGCATTAGCCCTTCCCCCAGATTTTCGAGAGTTTCATCTATGGCAAATCCGGGTTCAGCTGTAGCGACTTCAAACAGGACCCCACCCGGCTCCCGGAAGTAAATAGATTCAAAATACTGCCGGTCAAGAACGGGAGTAGGGTTAAATCCTGCATTCAAAAGTTTCTCCCTGGTGAGGAGCTGACTTTCCTTATTGGCTGTAGAAAAGGCGAGGTGGTGAACGGTCCCCCCACCTCCTAGTCCGCGAAGACTATCAGGCGAACAGAGGATATCAACATAATTTCCCGGTGCATCTGTTGCAGCAAACCTGAACCTGTTACCCTTTTCGGCAATAAGCTTATGGTCCAAAACTCCAGTCAGTAATCCTGCAGTGCGCTCATAACCTTCCTGCCATATCTCTACATTATGGAAACCTTTGACAGCATATTCTGAGGGAATGTTTCCGTAGGTGAATCCAGGCCGGGAATCTTTGTCATTGAAGACCAGTTCAAGACCAAGACCATCGGGGTCTTCAAAGTAAATGGTAGCCTCCCCTTCAAACCTGTCCTGTGCCGGTGTGAACTTAACATTGTATTGTTTGAACCTGTTTTCCCAAAAGCTCATGGAGGTGGTGGGAACCGAAAAAGTGGTAACATTCAGCATCCCTTTCCCATGCCTGCCTTTTTGAATTCCTTCATAAGGAAAGAACGTCATTATCGTTCCCGGCTCCCCGGTTTCATTGCCGTAGTAAAAATGGTAAACATCGGGTGCATCAAAATTCACCGTCTTTTTCACCATTCTCAAACCCAGGATACCTGTATAGAAGTCGAGGTTACGCTGCGGATCTCCGGCGAGGGCGGTGACGTGGTGGATCCCGGTGATGTTTTTCTTCATGGCCTGTTTTTCCTAAAGTTAATATTCTTTACCTGAAAAACAAAGAAGGGGGATGTTGCAAGGAAGCCGATTTCTGCTTTTGCTTTTATCTTAGCAGTTTTTAACTATATATTTACAACTGAAAATATTTTAAATGGAAATCCCCACAGGTAAAAAGATCTATTTTTCAAGTGATAACCATCTTGGAGCACCTACTGCGGAAGAAAGTCGTCGCCGTGAAGAGAAATTCGTGGCATGGCTCGAAAAGGTGAGCGAAGACGCTGCAGCGATCTTTTTGCTGGGAGATCTTTTCGATTTTTGGTTTGAATATAAATATGTGGTCCCAAAGGGATTTGTGCGGGTGCTGGGGAAACTTGCAGAGATAAGGGACAGTGGCACTCCTGTTTACTTCTTTGTTGGGAATCATGATCTGTGGATGGATGATTATTTTGAAAAGGAGCTTGGTATTCCTGTATTTCATAAACCGAAGGAATTCAACTTCAATAATAAAAAATTCCTGATAGGTCACGGTGATGGCCTGGGACCGGGAGATAAAGGCTTTAAAAGGATGAAAAAGGTATTTACCAATCCTTTCGCCAAATGGCTCTACCGCTGGTTGCACCCCGACCTGGGTGTTCCCCTGGCACAATATTTTTCTGTAAAGAACAAAATGATCTCGGGAGATGAAGATGTGAAATTCCTGGGAGAAGAAAATGAATGGCTTATCCAATACTGCCGCAAAAAGCTGGAGACCCAACATTACGACTACTTTATCTTCGGACACAGGCATCTTCCACTAGATATCAAATTACAGGAGGATTCCACCTATATGAATCTGGGAGACTGGATCAATTTTTATACTTACGGGGTTTATGACGGGAAAGAACTACTGCTTAAAGAGTGGAAGGATCCTGAGTCTTAGAACCTGTTAACAGGTGCCGGGGATTTCTGCCTGTACGGTATTGCAAGGGTGGTTCAACAGGAAGGTAATAAAAGTGATCCATCAAACCATCTGCTCATGCAAGCCATGGCTTCAAAGGTGGTCTTTTAAAATGCCTTTTCGGGAATTACTTTCTAAAGAAGTAAAAGTGAATTGCTGAGATTTTTATGGGTTTATACAAAATAAAAAAGGTGGATAGCTCCACCTTTTTTGCCCCAAATCTACCATGAACTTAACCTACTTATGTTATGGCTCTGCTAAGATAAGACATATTGTGTGTCTTCTACGATATTTTTAGATGAACTACCTAAATATTAGTTATAATACACGCAGCCAAATATAACTGTCAGAAAATCAGTGTTATATCAATAGGCGCGGTCTGTATTTCCTTCGTAAAAGTTCATAAATGCCCTGTTAACCACCCTGTTACCTCCGTGGGTGGGATAATTACCCGTAAAATACCAGTCGCCCAGATTGAGAGGACAAGCCTGGTGAAGGTTTTCCACGGTTTGATAAATGATCTTTACTTCAGCTTTAACGCTCTCTTCGCTTAAGAGCTCTGAGATCTTATCTGAGATCTCCTCATTTGTAAAAGGATCATAGATCTCTTTCACAAAATTGCGGACTTCACTGTCTTCAAGATCGACCTGTTTTCTGCATTTTTCATAAACCTCCTCAACGATATCATATTTTCCGGTCTCTTTCAGTAACTCAAGAGCAGCCTGGAAAGCTACCAGGTTCTCGAGCCTTGCCATATCTATCCCGTAACAGTCTGGATAGCGGATCTGCGGGGCAGAGGAGACCACAATTATCTTTTTAGGATTAAGACGGTCCATCATCTTAATGATACTTTTCTTTAAGGTAGTACCGCGTACGATACTGTCATCAATGATAACCAGATTATCTTCGGGCTTAACCACTCCGTAAGTGACATCGTAAACGTGGGCTACAAGGTCATCCCGACTACTGTCCTCGGTGATAAAAGTACGTAGTTTGGCATCTTTGATGGCGATCTTTTCTGTCCTCAACCGGTGGGCAAGGATCTCCTCAAGGCGTGCATCTGTAAGAGTTTCTCTTTCAGAAAGAATAGCCTCGTTCTTTTGTTTGTTCAGCTCATCCTGCGCTGCTTCTACCATTCCGTAGAAAGAGGTTTCAGCGGTATTGGGAATAAATGAGAAAACTGTATTGACCGTGTCATGATCTATTGCCTTCAGCACCTCAGGCATCAGCAGTTTTCCCAGCATTTTTCGCTCGTTATATATTTCGGCATCACTTCCGCGGGAAAAATAAATTCGCTCAAATGAACAAGCTTTTCTTTCGAGCGGTTCCAGGATCTGTTTGATGCGTACCTCACCGCTTTTTTTGGTGATAATGGCATGACCCGGTGGTAATTCTTTAACGTTCTCAAAATCGACGTTGAATACTGTTTGAATTACAGGCCTTTCCGAAGCAACTACAACCACTTCCTCATCCTGGTAATAATACGCCGGTCTGATCCCCGCAGGATCACGAAGTACAAAAGAATCCCCGTGACCCAGTAAACCTGCCATAGCATAACCTCCATCCCAGTTCTTGGAAGATTTTCTCAGGATCTTGGTTATGTTAAGTTGTTCGGCAATAATTGGAGAGGCTTCAACTTTGCTGTAGCCTTCTTTCTTTAATTTTTTGTACAATTTGCGCACTTCATCATCCAGGAAGTGACCAATCTTCTCCATAACTGTAACGGTATCAGCTTTTTCTTTGGGGTGCTGGCCTAGCTCCACAAGATTATTGAAAAGCTGATGAACATTGGTCATGTTGAAGTTTCCTGCAACTATTAAATTTCTGTGCATCCAGTTATTTTGCCGCAGGAACGGATGAACGCTTTCCACGTCATTTTTTCCGAAGGTTCCATATCTAACATGCCCCAGGAAGAGTTCCCCAATGTAGGGGATATGTTTTTTCTGAAGGGCCACATCATCGGCATAGTCAGGGTTCTCCTTTATCGCGTTATTTATGCGTTGGTTGATCTGGTCAAAAATATCCTGAATAGGTTGAGCGGCATTGGAGCGTATTCTGCTAATGTAGCGGTCTCCGGGCTGAGTATTGAGCTTTATACTGGCAAAACCGGCGCCGTCCTGGCCGCGGTTGTGCTGTTTCTCCATCATCAGGTACATCTTGTTCACCCCGTAAAAAGCAGTGCCATATTTCTCTTTATAGTATTCGAGAGGTTTCAGCAGCCTTATCTGGGCAATTCCACATTCATGTTTTAAAGCGTCACTCATAAAAAACTTCCTTAAGTTGGGATCTCCCGTGAAAAAAATTAGTCACAAAAAAAGCCCTGAAATTACAGGGCGTTATATTATCAGGTTAAATTGATCTGGAACTGGGTTAAAGCCTTAAACTCTTCCAGCCGTTGATGCACTTCTTCTTTCTTTAGATCTTGCATTCGTTCTGTTCCGAATTTTTCGACGCAGAAGGATGCGAGGTTGGAACCGTAAATTACGGCATTCTTCATATTTTTAAAAGAGATGTCGCCGGTGTGGGCCAGATATCCGGTAAAACCTCCGGCAAAAGTGTCCCCTGCTCCCGTTGGGTCAAAAACTTCCTCAAGCGGTAAGGCCGGTGCAAAAAAGATCTGTTCGTCATGGAATAATAGGGCTCCGTGTTCCCCTTTCTTAATAACTACATATTTAGGACCCATTTCTGCGATCTTACGGGCTGCTTTCACTAAAGAATATTCGTCTGTAAGCTGTCTGGCTTCTTCATCATTAATAGTAAGAGCGTCAACTTTACCTATGACCGTCATGAGATCATCCCATGTATTGTCCATCCAGAAGTTCATGGTGTCAAGCACCACCAGTTTTGGGCGCTCCAGTTGCTCCAGCACACTAAGCTGAACCAGCGGATGCAGGTTGCCAAGCATTACTATATCGGGTGACTTGAAATCCTCGGGAACGACCGGTTGGAAGTTTGCCAGCACATTAAGCTGGGTGTCCAAAGTATCTCTGGAGTTAAGGTCATTGTGATATTTCCCACTCCAAAAGAAGGTTTTTCCACCTTTTACTATCTCGGTCCCGGTGATATCTATATTTCGTTCTTTTAACAGATCCAGGTACTCCTGTGGAAAGTCTTCTCCCACTACAGAAACGATGGCGCTGTCTATATCAAATTGTGCTGCAGAAAGGCCTATGTAGGTTGCTGCACCACCAAGTATCTTATCTGTTTTACCAAAAGGGGTTTCAATGGCGTCAAAAGCTACTGTACCCACTATTAATAACTTACTCATAGAATTTTTTAAGAATGAGGTGCAAAT
Organism: Salinimicrobium flavum; assembly: GCF_042684505.1. Taxonomy (NCBI): domain Bacteria; kingdom Pseudomonadati; phylum Bacteroidota; class Flavobacteriia; order Flavobacteriales; family Flavobacteriaceae; genus Salinimicrobium; species Salinimicrobium flavum. The sequence goes on along the minus strand of NZ_JBHULT010000006.1, from coordinate 405,131 downwards.
ATACGTTTTTGTTTTTCAAGCCATAAAGGATGCGCAGCAAAAAAAGGTACTTAAAAAAGACCGTTCGATGCTCCTTCAAAACCTGAATCAATTAGCAGACGGGATGCTTTGGAGGCTTCTACCGCCAGCTGGTCGCAACGCTCATTCTGGGGGTGGTCATTGTGTCCCCTTATCCATTTGAACTTCACTTTATGCTTTCGGTATTCTTTCAGGAATTCGATCCAGAGGTCTACATTTTTTCGGTCCTTAAATCCTTTTTTCTCCCAATTGAATACCCAGCCTTTTTCGACTGCGTCTGCCACATATTTGGAATCTGTGAATACTACGGCAGTAGTTTCGGGATTTTTGAGCTTTTTTAGAGCCTCGATCACTGCCAGCAGTTCCATACGGTTATTGGTAGTGTGTTTGTAACCTTTGGAAAATTCTTTCCGGTAAGGTTTCCCCACCCATTCCATCACTATTCCGTAGCCACCGGGACCGGGGTTTCCTCTTGCTGCTCCGTCTGTGAAGATATGTACCTGTGGTTTAGTCATTTTTTGAAGGGAATAATAATTTTTCGATCACCTGCGGAAAATGTTCGTATTCCAGCTCATGTATCTTTTCAGCAATATCTTCGGCAGAATCTCCTGGTTTGACGGGGGTGGTGGCCTGAAATATTATTTCACCCTCGTCGTATTTCTCATTCACATAATGAATACTGATACCTGTTTCCAGTTCTTTTTGTTCTATGACAGCCCGATGGACGTTCATGCCATACATTCCCTTGCCTCCAAACTTCGGAAGCAGTGCCGGATGAAGGTTGATCACCCGGTTCGGGAAATTTTTGAGGATCTTGGCGGGAAAAACCCATAAGAAACCTGCCAGAACTATGAGATCGGGTTCAAGATCTTTCAGCACGTTGAGCACCTCGTTTGTTTCATAAAGCGCTTCCCGGTCAAAATGCAGGGCCTTGACCTTCAGTTCGTGTGCCCTTTTTAATACTTTGGCTGATCTTTTGTTTGAAAAAACCGCCAATACTTCTGCATTATCGGTTTTATTAAAGTACCTGATTATGTTTTCAGCATTCGACCCGTTTCCGGAAGCGAAGATGACGATTTTCTTTTTTGGTATTTTTCCGGAGCTCAGCAATAGTGAAGTCTTAACAATTATTAGGAGGTAAAAATAATTGCTTTACCTGAAAATTACGTAATTTCCCGTCACATTTTTAAAGTAAAAACAGGTTTTAAAATAAAGTTTTTTATTTTTGCCACTTAATTTAAAATTAAAAACACAAGTTATGTCAGACATTGCATCACGAGTAAAAGCGATTATCGTTGACAAATTAGGCGTTGACGAGAACGAAGTAGTAAACGAAGCTAGCTTCACCAACGACTTGGGCGCTGATTCATTAGACACAGTAGAATTGATCATGGAATTTGAAAAAGAATTCGACATTCAAATCCCAGACGATCAGGCAGAGAATATTGCTACTGTTGGTCAGGCAATTTCCTACATTGAAGACGCAAAGAAATAAAAAGTAAAAGACCCTTATGGAGTTAAAGCGAGTTGTAGTAACTGGATTAGGTGCACTTACCCCCATTGGAAACAATATTGAAGAATATTGGGAAGGCTTAAAAAGCGGTAAAAGTGGGTCTGCACCTATTACTTATTTCGATACTGAAAAGTTCAAAACTAAATTCGCTTGTGAACTCAAAGACTTTAAGGTTGAAGACTTCTTTGACCGTAAAGAGGCCAGGAAACTTGATAAATTCGCGCAGTATGCCATTGTAGCTTCAGATGAAGCTATTAAAGACTCGGGGATTGATCTTGATTCTGTTGATAAACTTAGGGTTGGAGTGATCTGGGGAGCAGGGATTGGAGGTCTGGAAACTTTCCAGGATGAGGTCCTCGCTTTCGGAAAAGGAGACGGAACGCCTCGTTTCAATCCTTTTTTTATCCCAAAGATGATCGCTGATATTGCCCCCGGGCATATTTCTATCCGCCACGGTTTCATGGGTCCAAACTACACCACTGTTTCCGCCTGTGCATCGGCAGCCAATGCTATTATTGATTCCCTTAACACCATTCGCTTAGGATTAAGTGACGTGATCGTGACGGGAGGATCTGAAGCAGCAGTTGCCCCTGCAGGAATGGGAGGTTTTAATGCAATGCATGCCCTTTCTACCCGTAATGAGAGCCCCGAAACCGCTTCAAGGCCTTTCGATGCTACCCGCGACGGATTTGTTTTGGGAGAAGGAGCAGGAGCCCTTATTCTTGAAGAATATGAACATGCAAAAGCACGTGGTGCCAAGATCTATGCAGAAGTTGTTGGAGGAGGATTATCTTCAGACGCTTATCACATGACAGCCCCTCACCCTGAAGGAATAGGTGTGGTTGCCGTGATGGAGAATTGTCTTAAAAACGCCGGAATGAAGCCCGAGGATGTTGATGCAATCAATACCCATGGTACTTCTACCCCGTTAGGAGATGTAGCCGAACTGAAGGCTATTAAAAAGGTTTTTGGGGAACATGCGAAAAATATCAACATCAATTCGACTAAATCAATGACAGGTCACCTTCTGGGAGCTGCAGGAGCTATTGAGGCCATTGCCTCAATACTTGCCATGAAGCATGGAATTGTACCACCTACCATCAACCATGAAACACCAGACGAGAATATTGACCCAGAATTAAACCTGACTCTGAACAAGGCCCAAAATCGGGATGTCAAGGTCGCAATGAGCAACACCTTTGGATTTGGAGGACACAACGCCTGCGTACTGTTCAAGAATTTGGAGGAATAGGATCTTTCCATGAGTGTTATTAGAAACATATTAAATTCCCGTTCTTTCAGAGGCGGGAATTTTTTTATGGAGCTCACCAAGATCATGGGGTTCAAACCACGTAATATAGGTTATTACAAGAAGGCTTTCACCCACCGCTCCCTTAATAAAAAGGACGAACTGGGTAATGCCATCAATTTTGAACGCATGGAGTTCCTGGGCGACGCTATGCTAAGTGCGGTTATTGCATCTCATCTGTTCAGGGAAGTTCCCTCGGGCAATGAAGGTTATCTTACCAAAATGCGGTCAAAGATCGTGAGCAGAAAGCACCTGAATGAACTTGGAAAAGACCTTAATCTTATAAAGTACATACAGACTAATATCTCCACAGATCAATTTGGCACCAACATTCACGGAAACCTTTTTGAAGCTTTAATAGGGGCGATCTATCTGGACCGGGGATATCGCTACTGCAGAAAGTTCATTTATGAAAGAGTTATTGATCCTTATGTAGACATTGAACAGTTGGAAGGGCAGGTGATAAGTTATAAAGGGCTTTTGATCGAATGGTGTCAAAAAGAGAAAAAGGAATTCAGTTTTGAGGTTTATGAGGATACCGGTATAGATGAGCTGAAACATTTTGCGGTCAAACTTAGAATTGAAGACCGGGTTGTTGCAAAGGCCAGGGCAACTTCCAAGAAAAAAGCAGAAGAAAAGGCATCAAAAAGGGCTTATTACGCATTACAAAACAGGATCGATCTTGTTTAGAAGAATAATCAGAAACTACAACGTTTTCGTAGAAACTTCTGAAGATTCATTCCCAAAAGCTTAATTATCTTCTTTACAATTTTTACCTTTAACCTTCGATGAAAATAAGATATGCCGGCCCATAAACTGGTTTTAGATGAGGTAATTGACGAGTCTTTCAAGCTTGTAGCCATACATTGTTCTGTAGAGGAATACAAGCTGGCTTTCCTTTTAAATAAACATTTAGACCTAAGGCTGTCCAGATCACGCAGAGATATTGATTTTCAGATTAGGGCTTCCAGAGTGCTTTTTGCCCTATACACCTTCGAAGATCAACAGAAGTATTGCAACTTCTACCTGGTCAGCAATTTTTCCAAAGGAGAGTACAGAACAACACCGGGCGAAAATTCCCTTTTCGGGGAGACAGAAATGACCGTAAAGAAAACTCATCTTTTACCCGAGTTCAGGCAGGTGGATTTTTTTCTGAAAATAGAAGAAGAAGGAAATGAAGTTTCAGAAAAATTACTTGTGGACAAGATCAAAGAGATCCCGCAGGTATCCACTGCATATTTTATAGATATTCATCAAATAAAATCAAAGGAAAATTTAATTTTTGACTAGATGCCGAAAACAAAGAAAACGAAAATAGTAGCCACTCTCGGCCCCGCCACCAGTAGTAAGGATGTACTTAGAAATATGTTGAAAGCGGGAGTGAATGTCTTCAGGATCAACTTCTCTCATGCTAACTATGATGATGTAAGAGAACGTATCAAGATGATTCGGGAGCTGAATGAGGAAGAAGGTTTTTCTGCAGCTATCCTGGGGGACCTTCAAGGGCCCAAGCTAAGAGTGGGTAAGATGAAGGAAGAGGTAGTGGTTTCAACGGGGGACGAAATTATCTTTGCTACCGGTCAGGAATTTGAAGGTACCGCAAAAAGGGTCTTCATGAATTATGACCAGTTCCCAAAGGATGTTAATCCAGGGGAACGAATTCTTCTTGATGACGGGAAACTGATTTTTGAAGTTGTGGAAACCAACAGAGAAGATGAGGTTTTAACCAGGGTTATTCAGGGAGGACCCCTTAGATCCAAGAAGGGAGTTAACCTTCCGAATACGAGTATTTCATTACCCGCCCTTACCGAAAAAGATGTAGAAGATGCCATTTTTGCAGTAGGTCAGGAAGTTGACTGGATCGCACTGTCTTTTGTTCGCCACAGCGAAGACCTCATTGAGCTGCAAAACCTCATCAAAGAACATACAGATCACAAGATCCCCATCATTGCCAAGATCGAAAAGCCTGAAGGCGTAGAAAATATAGATAAGATCGTAGCTTATTGTGACGGATTGATGGTAGCACGGGGCGACCTGGGCGTTGAGATCCCTGCGCATGAGGTGCCTCTTATTCAGAAGCAACTGGTGTTAAAGGCCAAAAAAGCAAGAATCCCGGTAATTATTGCGACTCAAATGATGGAAACCATGATCACCAGCCTTACCCCAACACGGGCAGAGGTGAATGATGTGGCCAATTCTGTAATGGATGGTGCAGACGCGGTAATGTTAAGTGGAGAAACCTCGGTAGGGAATTATCCAGTGCAGGTGATCGAAAAAATGTCACAGATAATTTTTAGCGTGGAGAATTCTCCACTTATAAAAGTACCCCATGATCCGCCTCATGTAAGGACCAAACGCTATATCACTAAAGCGATTTGTTTTCACGCGGCTCACATGGCCAACGAGATCAAAGCACAGGCTATTTGCACCCTTACCAACAGTGGTTATACCGCCTTCCAGATCTCTGCCTGGAGACCTGAATCCCATATCCTGGTATTTACCTCCAACAAAAGGATCGTGAACCAACTGAGTCTGTTATGGGGTGTGCGGGCATTCTATTATGATAAAATGGTGAGTACAGATGAGACCATTGAAGACGTGAACCGTATCGCTTATGAATCTAATTATGCAGAACTGGGGGATTTCATTATCAATCTTGCCGCAATGCCAATTAGTGAAAAAGGGATGGTAAACACTTTAAGGGTTTCAGAAATAGTCTAAAAACTTAATTTCTATCTATAATAAGCCACCCGGTTAGGGTGGCTTTTCTTTTTCTAGAAATCGAACTTCAGTTGCACTGCGACCTCCTTTTTTACTTCTTTTTCCTCCTCATTATCTGTATTGAGGTTTGAAAGAGAGATTCCCAACAGCCTTACAGATTCCTTCATTTTTTCCTGGTAGAGAAGTTCCTTTGCTGCTTCCAGGATCAATTCCTGCGACGAAATATAATACTGCAGGGTCTTACTGCGCGTTTGCAGGGTAAAATCACTGTACTTTATCTTCAGGGTTATAGTCCTGCCGGCTACCTTGCTCCTTGTGAGCCTTTTTTCTATTTCTTCGGAAATATTTTGAAGCCGGTCGTGCATGAATACTTCAGAAGAGATATTCTCTTCAAAAGTGCGCTCTGCTCCCAGGGATTTCCTGATGCGTGATGGTTTTACCTCGCTGTGGTGAACTCCCCGTACCACCTGATAATAATATTTTCCACTCTTCCCGAAATGTTCGTTAAGAAAGTCAAGCGTCTTTTCTTTCAGGTCTTTCCCCGTAAAAATACCCAGGCGATACATTTTGTCGGCGGTTACTTTACCAACTCCATGGAATTTCCTGATCTCCAGCTGCTCCAGAAAATTCTCTACCTCCTCGGGATTTACGGTTTTTTGTCCGTTGGGTTTATTATAATCGCTGGCAACTTTAGCTATGAATTTGTTTACAGAGATACCTGCAGAAGCTGTTAAACCGGTTTTTTCGAAGATCTTCTGCCTTATCTCCCTGGCGATCAAAGAGGCGCTGGGGTTTCCTTTTTTATTTTCGGTCACGTCGAGATAGGCCTCATCTAAAGATAAGGGTTCAACCAAATCTGTAAATTCAAAAAATATATTTCTTATGCGGTTTGAGAGCTCCTTATACCGGTCAAACCGGGGTTTAACAAAGATGAGGTGCGGGCAGTTGCGCTTAGCGATAACACTGCTCATGGCGCTCTTCACACCAAATTTCCGGGCTTCATAACTGGCTGCCGCCACAACACCCCTTTGAGAACTTCCGCCCACAGCAAGGGCTTTTCCCTGCAGTTCAGGATTATCCAGCTGCTCTACAGAGGCATAGAAGGCATCCATGTCTACGTGTATGATCTTGCGCTGTTTCCCCTTTTCCATCTGGCAAATTTAGTGAATCCTTCCTTTTGACCTTCCGAAGAACCAGACGGGAAAATCATTTGTTTTCTTCTCTAAAACGATTAATTTAACATTACAATTATAAAAAGATGAAGACAGCCATAATTCTTGGTGCGACCGGCCTAACGGGAAGTATATTGCTTGACCGGTTGCTGCGCGATGTCAGATACTCCAGGATCAAATTATTCTCCAGACGGTCTGTAGGATTTCAGCACCCAAAGTTGGAAGAACACCTTATTGACCTTTTTGAACTGGAGAAATACGCTGAAATGTTTACGGGAGACGAGGTTTTCGTTTGTATTGGAACTACAAAAAAGAAGACTCCCAATGAAGAGGTCTATAAAAAGGTTGACTATGGAATTCCTGTGACAGCTGCCCGACTGGCAAAAAAGAATGATATTGAAAAGTTCCTGGTGATCTCTGCCCTGGGAGCAGATCCTGAAAGCAAATTTTTCTACAACAGGATCAAAGGAGAAATGGAAAGGGAGGTGCTGGAACAGGATATCCCCGAAACTTATATATTTCAGCCTTCATTAATTGGCGGCCACAGGGAGGAAAAACGTACTTTCGAAGCACTCTGGAAGAAAGTAATGAAGTTAGGGAATCATTTACTGATAGGAAAGTTCAGGAAATACAGGAGTATACATCCTAAAACCATTGCCGCGGCAATGATCAAAGTTGCCAATAAAGGCTATAAAAAGAAAAGGATCGAATCGCATAAGATCAAAAAGATCGTTCGGGAATAATTAAAATAATTCAATGCAGGAAATAGAACGTAAATTCCTGGTGTCATCAATAGAAGGATTCAAGAAAAATGCCTCGAAAGTGACCAGGATCGTACAGGGATATTTAAACTCGGCTCCCGAAAGAACCGTGCGGGTGCGATTAAGAGGGGAAAAGGGATTTTTGACCATTAAAGGAATATCCAACCACAGCGGTCTAAGCAGGTTTGAATGGGAAAAGGAGATTTCTGCTGCTGAAGCTGGAGACCTGCTCAAAATTTGTGAGCCGGGAACTATTGAGAAAGACCGATATGAAATTAAGGTAGGAAATCATCTTTTTGAGGTGGATGAATTCTTCGGTGAAAATGCTGGTCTGGTAATGGCTGAAGTAGAACTTACTTCAGAAGATGAGATCTATGAAAGACCGGAGTGGCTGGGGGAGGAAGTAACCGGGAACAAAATGTACTATAATTCCTATCTTAGTAAGTTTCCATATAAGGCCTGGCAAAATTATAACCTATGAAAAAAACGATTTTAACCCTCTTTGCTCTATTATTGTTAATAGGGTGTAACCAGAAGAATAACCCCAGAGGAATCCCCGGACCTGAGCAGGTAGAAGCAAAAAAACCTGACACTATCCCCGATGTGGAACAGCAGGCAAAGGATCTGCAGAGTAAGGGTTATGAAACTTTCTTCTATGAGGAGGAAGGACAAAAATACCTGATGCAGCAATATTACATGGTTTTTCTGAAAAGAGGTTCTAACAGGAGCCAGGATTCCACTGAAGCCGCTGCACTTCAAAAACAGCACCTCGCACATTTGAACCGTATGGCAAAGGAAGGTTATTTAAGTCTCGCCGGACCCTTCGGTGATGACGGAGAGATACGGGGAATTGCGGTTTATAATACTCCTACCCAAAAAATGGCCGATAGCCTGGCTAATCTTGATCCTATGGTCAAAGCAGGTAGGCTTGAAGTGGAGATCCATCCCTGGTGGGCAGAAAAAGCCGGATCCCTTAAGTAAAGAAAAAGGCTGCCTTATACGTCAGGTAGCCTTTCCACATTTAACCGGTTATGCAAATCTCTATTGCCAGCCGCCCCCCAGCGCCTGGTACAGGTTTACTATTGCGTTAAGTTCGTTGAAGCGTATATTCACCAGTTCAAGCTGCGCGTTCAGATAATTTTCCCTTGCCGTTAGAACCTCCAGGTAATTTGCAAACCCGTTATTGAGTAGTTCTTCGGAATAGAAGGTGGCAAGATCATATGCTTCAGATTCTTTTAATTTTACTTCCATTTTCTCTTCTGCCGCCTGATAATTATAAAGCGCATCAGAAACTTCGCGGGTGGCGATAAGCAAAGTTTCCCTGAAAGTCAGGAAAGCAATTTCCTGCCGTGCTTCGGCTACCTCAAATTCGGTTCGAATCTGCCGCCGGTTAAAGATTGGCTGCGTCAAAGAACCTGCTATGCTTGAAAAGAAAGAATTGGCATCCAGAAGATGGCTAAGGTTCAGGCTTTGAAAGCCTGCGGTGGCGTTGATACGAAGAGAAGGATAAAACATACTGCGGGCCACATTGGTCAGTTGAAAAGCATTGACCAGATTATATTCCGCGGCGACCACATCAGGACGGTTTCGCAGAAGCTGTAAAGGTACTCCCGTTCGTAAGGGAGTATTAATGATTTGTTGCTCAAGATCACTTCTTTCGATCTTGTGTGGAGCATCCCCCAGTAAGATCGAAAAGGTATTTTCCAAAAGTCTTATATCATTTTTAAGATCGATCATTACGGCCTGTGCACGGTATAACTGGGCTTCGGTTTGTTGTACTCCAACTTCGGTCACGTTGCCGGCGTCTTTTAATGCTCTCATGGTCTCCAGGCTTCGCTCGCGATTCCCGATGGTTTCACGTGTAATCGAAAGTTGGTCATCAAGGGCGAGTAACTGGTAGTAAAGGGAAGCAATATTGGAGATCAACTCTGTTTTTACGGCTTTATGGGCAGCTACAGATTGGAGGTATGATGCCTGCATGGCCAACTCATTGCTCCTTATTTTCCCCCAGATGTCTGCTTCCCAGGACAGGTCTGCAGAGAGGTCGAACTGGTCAATGGAGCTCCTTCCGTAGAGAGATTGGTTATTTCCGGCGAGTTCCTGGTGTACAACGCCTACTCCCGCACTTACCGAGGGAAAATAAGATGCCTTTCCCTGCCTAAGATAGGCCTGCGCAGCATTTATCTGCTGCAGGGCTATTCGTATATCAATATTGTTTTGCAGCGCTTCTTCAATATGTCCTGTCAGGTAAGGGTCTGTGAATAATTCCCTCCAGGATACCCCGGCCATAGTTGTGGTGTCCTGGGGCAAATTATCTGTCCTGAAGTTTGCTTCTTCAAGGACCTCTGCAGGACGTTCATAATCCCGGGCCACAAAACATGACTGGAAGGATACCATAATGGCGGGGACAAGAACTACCTTATATAAAATGGATCTTTTCATATTAAATTTCTTCACTTTCAGATAAAACTTCAGGCCTGCCCGCAAATTTTTCGTGTAACCACTGGAAGAGGATGAACAGGATAGGAATGATGAAAACTCCTAAAATGGTCCCTATGAGTAATCCACCCACTGCTCCCGTACCAATTGAACGATTTCCTACTGCACCAATTCCGCTTGAGAACACCAGTGGCAGTAATCCAATGATAAAGGCGAAGGAGGTCATGAGAATAGGCCTTAAACGGGCTTTTGCGGCATCAAGTGCAGCATCTACTATGGTCATTCCCGCATTACGCCGCTGTATGGCAAATTCGACGATCAAAATGGCATTTTTGGCCAGTAGACCCAGTAGCATGATAAGTGCGATCTGGAAATAGATATTATTCTCTAGTCCGGTAAGGCTGGTGGTGACATACGCACCCATTACTCCAACAGGTAGTGAGAACAATACGGCCAGCGGCAGTAAATAACTTTCATATTGCGCCGCCAGGATAAAGAACACGAACAGAATACTCAGCAGGAAGATAAAGGTAGTTTGATTTCCTGCGGAGATCTCTTCTCTTGTTAATCCTGAAAATCCAATATCAAAACCTTGCGGCAACGATCCTGTTCCAACCTTTTGAACAGCTGCTATCGCATCTCCCGAAGAATACCCTGGTGCGGCTGCACCGTTCACACTGGCCGAGTTGAACAGGTTGAACCTGGTAACCGACTGTGGTCCGTATACCCTGCTAAGGGATACGAATTCAGTGATGGGTGTCATCTCCCCCTGGGCGTTGCGCACAAAAAGAGAATTAAGGTCATCTACTGTAGCTCTATCCTCGGGTAAGGCCTGAACGAAGACCCTGTATTGTTTTCCAAACCGGGCAAAATCGGCGGCATAGACACTTCCTATATAGGATTGAAGGGTACTGAAAATACTTCCAATATCCACCCCTGCTTCTTTGGCTCTTGGAACATTGAGATCGATCTCATACTGGGGGTAATTAGTGTTAAAAGAACTCCTTGCATACAGGATCTCCGGCTGTTGGGAAAGATCTGCAAGATATTCCCGGGTGGCCATATCAAGATCTTCAAAACTTCCGCCGGTGCGGTCAAGGATCTTCATTTCAAATCCTGAAGAGGCTCCAAAACCGGGGACACTGGGTGGTTGGAAGAACAAAATATTTGCATCGCTTATCCCGGCTGTTACCTGGAAGAGCTTCCCAATGATGTCTTCGGAAGAAGTCCCTTCTTCTGTACGTTCATCCCAGGGATCGAGTTTAATAAACCCAAGGCCATAGTTACTTCCTGCACCTCCCATGAAGCTGAAACCGTTAACGAGGGAGGCCGTGTTGATTCCGGGGATCTTTTGGATCCTTCGGTTGAGTTCCGCAGTAACTTCCACTGTTCTATCCAGAGAAGCGCCGGCCGGCAGTTCAATATTGGCGAAGATCATTCCCCGGTCCTCATCAGGAACAAAACCTGTAGGAGTATTGGAAGATGCCCAGAAAATCGCACCTATGGCTGCAAGGATGATCACCCCGGTGATCCATTTGTGTTTGTACAGGTATGAAACCGAATGCACATATTTTCTCGTGCTGGCATCGAAAGCAACGTTAAAGGCGGCAAAGAACCTCTTTAAAAAGCCTTTTCGTTTTCCTTCTTTTTCATGTTGAGGTTTCAGGAACAGCGCGCATAGGGCTGGGCTCAGCGTTAAAGCGTTCACTGCTGAGATGGCTATGGCCACCATAAGGGTAACCCCAAATTGTTCGTAGAAAACCCCGGTGGGGCCGGTGATAAAGGTCACAGGAATGAATACCGCACCCATGACAAGGGTAATGGATACAATTGCCCCGGCTATTTCCTCCATAGCTGCATGGGTAGCTTTTTTAGCACTTTCTGCTCCCTGTTCCAGCTTGGCATGAACTGCCTCCACTACCACAATGGCATCATCTACTACGATCCCTATTGCAAGAACCAACGCGAACAGGGTTAAGAGATTAATTGAATAGCCGAAGAGATTCAGGAAGAAGAAAGTACCAATGATAGAAACCGGTACTGCTATAGCAGGGATAAGTGTTGATTTGAAATCCTGAAGGAAAATGAATACTACCAGGAATACCAGGAGAAAAGCCTCCAAAATGGTCATAACCACTTTATTGATGGAGGCGTTTAGGAATTCGTTGGTATCAAAATTAACCCTTACCGAGAGTCCGGTGGGGAAATTGCTTTCTAGTTGGTCTAGTTTCTCGTGGACTTCTTCGATGATCTCCTGCGCATTTGAACCCGGAGTTTGATAAACACCCATACTTACCCCGGGTTTTCCGTTCGTGAACGAAATAACATTATAACCCTGGGCGTCAAGTTCTACTTCGGCAACATCCTCTAATTTTAAAAATCGGCCGTTATCCAGGGCTTTGATCACGATATTCCGGTATTCAGACTCTTTGCTGTAGCGCCCGCTGTAACGAATCACGTATTCGAATGCTTCGGCATTATTCTGTCCCAAAGATCCTGCGGCAGCTTCCTGACTTTGTTCATTGATAGCACCTATAATATCTGTAGGAATAAGATTATATGCCGCCAGTTTTTCAGGCTTTAACCAGATACGCATGGCATAGGTCTTTGCTCCAAATACATTCACATCACCCACGCCATTGACCCTCTTAAGTTCCGGGATCACGTTGATGTTGAGGTAGTTCTGAATAAATGTTGCGTCGTACTCATCATTTTCAGAGAGTACGGTAAAGAACATCAATGCACTGGTTTGCTGCTTTTGCGTGGTGACCCCGCTCTGGGTAACTTCCCTGGGCAACAGGGGTGTGGCCCGGGCTACCCTGTTCTGCACGTTCACCGAAGCTATATCGGGATCAATTCCCTGTTTGAAGAATACCTGGATGCTGGCGCTCCCGTTGTTACTGGCGGTAGAGGTAATATAATCCATTCCCTCCACTCCGTTGATCTGTTCTTCAATAGGAATGATCACACTTTCGAGTACTGTCGCCGCATTGGCTCCGGGATAATTTGCCGATACCTGCACCGTAGGCGGAGCGATATCAGGATACTGTGTCACCGGGAGGGTGGTGATGGCGAGAATCCCCAACATTACAATTACTATGGAAACCACTGTAGATAATACCGGCCTCTCTATAAAAACTTTCAGCATCTTCTGGACTTATTTAAAAATTGGTTTTAAGGAACCGGCAATACTGTCAAAAGGAATGGGTTGCGGAGTTATAGGAGTATTATTGCGTAATTTTCCAACACCCTGCGCCACGATCCAGTCACCCTCTGCAACTCCTGCGCCAACCACAATAACGCCTTCAACCCTGTCCCGTACTTCAATGATCGTAGATACTGCCATTGAATCTCCCTGTACCCTATAAACGTAAACTCTTCCCTGCTGCTCGTAAGATGCAGATTCCGGTACCACCGGTACGTTCTCATAGGTTCGGGGGATTAGTATTTTTCCGCTGTTCCCACTGGTAAGGATCTCGTTGGGGTTTGGGAAGATTGCGCGGAAAGTTACCGTACCCGTGGAGGGGTCGATCTGTCCCGTAACCGTTTCCATTTTTCCTTCATGATCATAGATCTGTCCATTCACCAGTTCCAGGGAGACCGGCGGAAAGTTCTCTATTTTTTCTACCAGGTTCGACCCCGGGGTATTCTGAACGAAATTGAGATATTCCCTCTCATTCATAGAGAAAAAAGCATATACTTCCTCGATATCTGATACTCTGGTCAGGGGGTTAGGATCCCCCGGACTTACCAATGCTCCTTCCCTGTAATTAATGGAACTTACGTAACCATCCACCGGACTTTTGATCTGGGCATAACCAATACTGGCAGCAACGCTATTGTAATTGGCTTTAGCCTGCTCCAGCCTCGCCTTTGCCGTCTCCAGCTGTACATTGCTTATGATCCCTTTTTCCACCAGGGGTTTTAGTTTATCTACTTCAACCTGTGCAGCACTGACGTTTGCACGGGCTGCCCCCGCATCCTGAGACAAGGCCTCGGTTTCCAGTTTAAACAGTACCTGGCCCTTACTTACCTTTTCCCCGGCATCAACAAGTACATCGGTAATGTAGCCGGGAACCTTTGCCCTTACTGCACTGTTGACAGTCCCTTCAATGCTCACCGGGTAAGAAGTGAATCCTGTTACAGTTCTCACCGGTACTTCAACTACGGGAAGGGGCATTGCACCCTGTTGCTGGGCCTGTTGCTCTTCATTTTTGCAGGAAACCAAAAGGAGAATTCCCAGTACAATAGTTATGAAACTGATCTTTTTCATACGGTCTCGTGGCTTATAAGCCTTTTTTATTGATAAAGTTCGATTTTAGTTTTTTAATGCCTGCCGTTGTCTCCTCCAGGAAAACAAGTAAATTCTTTTGGAATTCGAGATCAAAGAGCGGCAGGTCATGATCCTCGTTATACGAGTTTCTTTTTTCTTTATACTGAAGGATCTCCTTGTGAACATTCTTTTCTGCTTCCCAGGAATTGATCATTTCATCAAAGACTTCAAGCGTGAAATTCGCATTGAGGGTAAAATACCTTTTTCGATCCCCGGGTTTTGTGAAATATTCTATCCGTCGGTGGTTTTGAAGAATTTCCAGGTTGGTCGAAACGGTGCTTTTGCTTGCATTCAATTGCTGTACCAGCTCATCAAAGGTTAGACCCTGCTTTCCGCTAAGTATTAAAGTGGAAAGAATACGGGCAGCTATTGGCGCCAGTTTGTATTTCTTTTCCATGATCACCCCCAACTGTTCCGTTAACCGGTTTTTCTCTTTATTCAGTTCTTCTTCCTTCATTCTTCTGAAAAATTGAACTGCAAATTTACATAATTAGTTCGGATGTAACCGAACCTTCCAAACTTAAATTTTATGCAACAAAAAAACAGCTTCCGAAAAAGCTGTTTTTTGAAGATCATTTATAAAGTGGAATTAAGAGTTTACTCTCCGTAGATCCCTATTTCAAGTTCTCCGTTTTTATTCATTTTTGCACGGTACATCCCCGCAGTATTAAATTCCATCGCGACATTTCCTTCGTGGTCTATCGCTACAATTCCACCGTCTCCGCCAAGCGCCGGGATCTTTTCCTGAATGACCACTCTTGCTGCCTCTTGCAGGCTAAGGCCTTTGTATTCCATTAAAGCTGAAATATCATGCGCCACCATTCCGCGGATAAAGAATTCCCCCCAACCGGTACTGGAGACCGCGCAGGTCGCATTATTGGCATAGGTGCCCGCGCCAATGATAGGAGCATCACCAATTCGGCCCCATCTTTTGTTGGTCATTCCGCCTGTTGAAGTTCCAGCGGCAAGGTTTCCGTTTTTATCAAGTGCGGCACATCCTACAGTACCAAATTTTGAGTCCTTGATAAAGGGGTCTGCAAAAGCGGTTTTTCCGTCATGATCCAATTCAGTTTTTTCTTTATCCCTGATGCGTTGCAGGCTTTTGTACCGGTTCTCTGTAAAGAAATACTGTGGATCTACTGTTTCTATTCCTTGTTGTTGTCCAAATTCCTCAGCGCCTTTACCTCCCAACATCACGTGTTCAGAATTCACCATCACCTCGTAGGCAAGATTTATTGGGTTTTTGATAGTAGTTACCCCGGCAACGGCACCTGCGTTAAGAGTTTCTCCATCCATAATTGATGCATCAAGTTCATTGGTGCCTGCATTAGTAAAAACAGCACCTTTCCCGGCATTGAAAAGCGGAGAATCTTCCATTATATTTATGGTCCTTTGCACAGCTTCCAGGGCAGTGCCCCCGTTGGCCAGGATCTGGTGCCCGGTGCGGATTGCTTCTTCCATTTTTGCACGATATTCCTGTTCAAGGGAATCTGACATGTTCTCCTTGAGAATAGTACCGGCGCCACCATGTATCACGATCCCAAAGTTGGGGATGGTATCTTTTTCTTCGGAAACAGTTGAGGTTTCAGTTGTTTCAGTGGATTGCTCATCCGGTTTGTTGTTGCACCCAATAAGGCAAAAAACGGATATAAGGAATAGTAATTTTTTCATGGTTTAAGGGTTTAGCTTCGAAAGTTAGGAAAAAAAATGAGTTAAGATTTTCTGCAGAAGTTCTTTCAGAAAGGAAACCGTGGGGGAAGTAAAAAGATTCCGTAAATTTAAGCTTTTAAAAACTGAAAAATGCCGATACCAAAACCGTTCAACCTGAATAAATGGATCGAACAAAACCGGGACCTGCTTAAACCCCCGGTAAGCAACAAAAGCCTTTATCCTGAAGCCGAAGATTACATAGTTATGGTCGTAGGGGGTCCCAATGACCGCAAGGATTATCATTACAATGAGACCGAAGAACTATTCTATCAGTTGGAGGGGAACATAAAAATCCATGTCCAGGTTGAGGGGGAAAAAAAGACCATGGAACTGGGGCCGGGGGATATGTACCTTCACCCGGGAAAAATTCCTCATTCTCCTGAAAGAACTGCAGGATCAATAGGCATCGTGGTAGAACGAAAAAGAACAGACCTGGATGCTAAGGATGGGCTCTTGTGGTTCTGCGACAACTGCAACAACAAGCTTTATGAGGTCTATTTTTCACTGAATGATATCGAGAATGATTTCCAAAAGCATTTTGACCATTTTTATAACAGTGAAGAACTCCGAACCTGCGATAAATGCGGTACGGTGATGGAGAAGAAATAGGGGATTCCACCCTTACAGGGATTCAGGCCAGGTTCGGAAGGCTTTCCGTGTTTAATTTTTTATATTCGCAAACATCCAAACAAATACATATTAAAACAACAACAACAAATGAATTCAGTAGCTGAAAAATTCGGAATTGATAAAGCGCTTAAGGAATTGGGCGTAAATGAAGTAAATAATGGAACCTCCACCGGGAAGGACTGGTTTTCTTCGGGAGAAGAGATCGAATCTTATTCTCCGGTAGACGGTGCGTTTATTGGTAAAGTAAAGGCCACCACAAAAGAAGATTATGAAAAAGTAATAGAGACAGCTTCAAAAGCATTTAAGACCTGGAGAACAATGCCTTCACCACAACGTGGGGAGATCGTTAGAAAGTTCAATGATGAGTTGAGAAGATTGAAGGAGCCACTTGGAAAATTGGTTTCCTATGAAATGGGTAAATCTTACCAGGAAGGACTTGGGGAAGTGCAGGAAATGATCGATATCTGTGACTTTGCAGTAGGTCTTTCAAGACAATTGCACGGTCTCACCATGCACTCAGAACGACCCGGGCACAGAATGTACGAACAGTACCACCCACTGGGCATCGTGGGAGTGATCTCTGCATTTAACTTTCCTGTTGCTGTTTGGTCATGGAATACTGCCCTTGCCTGGGTTTGCGGAGATGTGACCGTGTGGAAAGGTTCAGAAAAAACGCCGCTAACCTCTGTTGCCTGCCAGAATATTGCTGCCCGGGTATTCTCAGAAAACGGTCTTCCGGAAGGAATTTCCTGTTTGATCACCGGGGATTACAGAGTAGGTGAAATGCTCACCAATGACAAACGGGTACCTTTGATCTCTGCCACGGGATCTATCAAAATGGGTAAAATAGTTGCCCAGGCTGTGGCGGCACGACTTGGAAAATCTTTGTTGGAACTTGGTGGGAACAATGCGATCATCGTAACTCCAGATGCAGATATTAAAAATACAGTTATAGGGGCAGTTTTTGGTGCTGTGGGAACCTGCGGACAGCGTTGTACCTCGACCAGGAGACTGATTATTCACGAATCTATATACGATCAGGTGAGAGATGCCATCGTTGATGCCTATAAGCAATTAAGGATTGGGAATCCTCTTGATGAAAATAATCATGTAGGGCCACTTATTGACAAAGATGCCGTAAAGAATTACCAGAACGCGCTTACTAAGGTAGTGGAAGAAGGCGGTAATATCCTGGTGGAAGGCGGGGTACTTGAAGGCGAAGGTTATGAAAGCGGCTGTTATGTGAAGCCGGCCATTGCTGAAGCGAAAAATCATTACGAGATCGTACAGCACGAGACTTTTGCACCTGTACTTTACGTCATGAAATATTCCGGGGACGTAATGGATGCTCTTGAACTTCAGAACGGAGTAGTGCAAGGGCTTTCTTCGGCCATTATGACGAACAACCTGCGGGAAGCAGAGAGATTCCTTTCTGTAGAAGGGTCTGATTGTGGGATCGCCAATGTGAATATAGGAACTTCAGGAGCTGAGATAGGCGGAGCCTTTGGAGGCGAAAAAGAGACCGGTGGCGGTAGAGAATCAGGTTCTGATGCCTGGAAGATCTATATGCGCCGACAAACAAATACTATAAACTATACAACCGAGTTGCCCTTGGCACAGGGGATCAAGTTTGATTTGTAATATTGAGTAGTTAATATAGAAAATGAAAAACCCGCTTCAGGAGAAGCGGGTTTTTTTATAAAAAAAGCCCACCAGTAGGGTGATGGACTTTCAAGGTTGTTTGTGAAAATTAACTCTGAAGAACTTCAGATCTTTCAGTTTTGATTTCATAATCAAGATATCCTTCTTTTCCGGGAGTGTAAAATGTGTCCTGATCCCACTTAGTTAAAGGAACATCTTGTTCAAAACGTACTACCAGGTCTGGATTGGAAATAAAAGGTTTTCCAAAGGCTACAAGGTCAGCATTTCCTTCTTCCAGAACCTTATTTCCAGTTTCCTGATCAAATCCGGCATTAATTATCAAGGTGCCGTTGTAGATGGGTCTGTATCTTTTTGCGATTTCGGTTTCGGCATAAGGAATATCTGAAACGTCATTGAATGGCTCTGAAAGATGCAGATAGGCCAGATCATACCCGTTCAGTTTTTTGATGATATAATCAAAAGTAGGGATAGTTTCTTCGTCCATGGTCATTCCGAAAATACCGTTTAAGGAAGGATTCAGGCGAAGTCCTATTTTCTGCTCGGGCATAACCTCTTTAATGGCATCTATTATTTCAAAAAGTATCTTAGCCCGGTTTTCGATGCTTCCGCCATATTCATCGGTTCGGTGATTGGAGGTGCCATTGAAGAATTGATGTAAAAGATATCCATTGGATGAATGAATCTCCACTCCGTCAAAACCTGCTTCCATAGAATTTTTGGCAGCGTTTTTATAATCTTCAATCGTTTGTTTGATCTCTTTCAGGCTCATTTCCCTTGGGGTTACCGTATCTTTAAAACCTTCAGGGGTATAAGACTTTTCATTGGGATTTATAGCAGAAGGCGCCACCGGTAATTCCCCGTTGTGAAAATCTGGGTGAGACATTCTGCCAACATGCCATAATTGAATGAAAATTTTTCCATTGGCCTCATGTACTTTTTGGGTAACCTCTTTCCATCCTTGAACCTGTTCTTTTGAATAAATTCCGGGGGTATTGATATAACCTACGGCTTGCCTGGAGATCTGAGATCCTTCTGTAATGATCAGGCCTGCGCTGGCTCTTTGTTGGTAATATTCTCCCTGTAGTTCCCCCGTAGCTTTATTCTCTGGGTTATTCGCCCTGCTACGAGTCATAGGGGCCATGGCTACACGGTTGGACAGGATTAAATTTCCTTTCTTATATGGTTTTAATAATGCTTGCTTATTGCTCATTTTTTCCTTTTTATTAGTATTAATCTTCTAACTGTCACCTCAAGATTTAACATGGCAAACTTAAGGAAGAAGCCTGCTAAGTTTCCTTGATCTATGTTAAGTAAAAGGGTTAAAAAGGGTTAAACTATGGTATTTCTTTCCGAATTCTGCTCAAACTTTCAGGTTTCAATCCCAGGTAGTTTGCTATATGATAATTAGCGATCCTTTTTTCAATTTTAGGGTATGTTGCGCAAAATTCAAGGTATCGCTGTTTTCCTGTTTTCTGCAGAGAAGAAAGTACCCTGGACCTAAGGGCGACAAAAGCCCCGGTGGTTTTAATTCTGAAAAAGCGTTCGAACTTTGGAATCCTTTGATACAGTGCTTCCAGTGCGGTTTTATCCAAACCCAACAATACAGAATCTTCAATAGCTTCAACATGAAGTTCAGCCACACTTTCGCTGAAAAATGCTTCAAAATCACTTATCCACCAGTCTTCAATTGCAAATTGAATGATGTGTTCCTGCCCGGCTTCGTCCAGGTAAAATGCCCTAAGACATCCCTTTACCACATAATATTCAGAAGTGACAATATCTCCCGGTTTCACTAAATACATACCTTTTGGAATTCTTTCAACAGATAATAATCCTGTGAACTCCTCTTTTTCTGATGAAGTCAGGTCGATGTCGTTTGATATATGGTTTAAGATCTCAGCGTACACGATTATAAAATTGAGGTTGAAGCCGGCTGTGAAAATACAAATCTAATAGATTATGACAGTAGGTAACAAAAGTTAAAATCGAGAATTAGGTTTGTGAGAATAATTTTTTTAAAAAATTGATTGTCAGTAACTTAATTTTACTTTTAGAAATTTAAGCAGTATCTTTAATAGTGTTCCGGTCGATAAATGATTAACTAAAATTGAAGAACCATGAAAAAGAACATATTGTTTTTTGCAGCCTTGTTCCTGGTCCTGTTTTCATGTAAGGACCGTGAAAAAGAAGCAGAGGATACCGGTACATCTGGAGATCAATCTAATTACCAGGTCGCTTCAGATAAATTCTCAGATCTGAATGATGAAGCATTAGATCGTATGTCAAGTCTTGATTTTGACTCCTGGGGGGAATTATTGGCAGATAATGTGGAATATTATTTTCCCGACGGAGATGCAGAAACCAGAACCATCCTGAAAGGCAAAAAAGAAGTGATAAACTGGTGGAAGAACTGGAAAGAGTCTACCGGGATTGACACCATGAAATTCACAGATCGTGTCCATATTCCCATAAAAGCGAATCAAAAACTGAATTACTCGGGTCTTACAGGAGTGATCGTGATCTCTTATTTTTCAAATGAAATGATCTATAACGGGCAACCGGCCCAGGTAAGGACAAATGTAGCCGTTCATTATACAGAAGACAGCCTTATCGACAGGTTTTATACCTACTACGACAGGACTCCCATCTTAAATGTGGTCAATGCAAATGTGCTGGAAATAGTGGTTAAAAAAGATTCCATTAAATAAAATTTGTGCATTGAGAAAGCTACCTCTATCCATATTTTTAAATAGGATTGATATTAGAAACTCTTATTCCTTATTAATTTTCTCGGGAAGTTTACTGGTAAACCTTGAAAACATCACCAGCTTTTTCTTTGTGTTGATGAAGTAAACACCGGTGAGCAGAACAGCTGCCGCCATACCAGACTGGGCAGTGATTTGCTCATTCAGGAAATACCATCCAAGGATCATTGCAATAATGGGATTGACATAAGTTGAGGTAGCTACCTTTTCTGGTGAGACTACCTTTAAAAGGTAGTTGAAGGCTGTGAAGGCCACAATACTTCCGAAGAAAATGAGGAGCAGCATTGAAAATTGGGTGGGTGTGCTCCAGGTGGTGGGATAGCTCCACTCTTCCTGAAAAAGGT
This sequence comes from Salinimicrobium flavum, assembly GCF_042684505.1. Lineage (NCBI taxonomy): Bacteria > Pseudomonadati > Bacteroidota > Flavobacteriia > Flavobacteriales > Flavobacteriaceae > Salinimicrobium > Salinimicrobium flavum. The sequence continues at coordinate 383,754 of NZ_JBHULT010000006.1, read as the reverse complement.
AACTCGCCAGCATCAGGAGAATTCCGGCAGTAAACATTTGATAACCGGTATTGACAAAATGATTGGTGGGTAAATTGGCCTTACTTACAAAAAGACTTCCGTAGGACCAGCTTATAAGACATGCGAATATCATGGAGATACCTAAAAGTGAATTCTCCTGGGAAGTCACCTGCTTCTGACTAACCAATAAGTATATTCCCAACAGGCCCAGAAAAACTCCTACCATTGACATGGGTTGGATCCTTTTACCATCCAGGATAAGCATTAAAAGCAGTACCATCAAAGGTTGCGCAGAAATCACCAGGGCAGCGAATCCGCTGTCTACAAACCTAAGGGCCCAAACTACCACCCCGTTTCCGAAACTAAGGAACAGGAATCCGGCGATGACCGTATTTATAAATTGTTTTCGGGTAATGCGAAGGCTTTTACCTGAAAACTTAGCGATAATAAAGATCAGGATGCCGGCGGTACTAAACCTGATAGCTGCCAGCATAAACGGAGGCAATTCGGTTACCGCGATTTTATTCAGTACATAAGTTGAACCCCAGATCACATAAATGGCAAAAAAGGCCATGATGATCAATAAAGGACTCCGGGCCTGGATCATTAATTCAGCTTTTTAGAAGCAGTAAAATTAGGAATAAAACTTCCTCTAATCTGAGAAGAAGGATTAAATCACTTGTAAATTTTTTATAACTTATATGGTGGTCTAAAACGAGTGGCATGCCGAAATGGAGAATAATTATTTTGCTGGCTATATTCATTGGTTTTTGGTTCAATGCAGGTGCACAGGGAAAGGATAAACCCATGGAAGAACAAAGGATCAAATTATTTCTTGGCGGGGATGTAATGACAGGACGTGGGATCGATCAGGCATTGCCTGTTTCTGTAGATCCCGTTATTTATGAATCTTATGTAAAGGATGCCCGCGGATATCTTCAACTAGCGGAAAAAGAGAATGGAAGAATTGAAGTTCCGGTAAGCTACAGCTACATCTGGGGCGATGCGCTTAAGATTTGGAAACTGGAGGAGCCCCACCTGAAGCTGATCAACCTGGAAACCAGCGTTACCACACATAACGAACCCTGGCCGGGAAAAGGTATCCAATACCGGATGCATCCAAAAAATGTACAAGTTTTGACTGCTGCAAGGATAGATCATGTAAGTCTTGCGAACAATCATGTGATGGACTGGAGCAGGGAAGGATTGAAAGAGACCTTAAAAACACTGAAAAAAGCAGGAATACAATACTCGGGAGCGGGAAAGGATACCCAGGCTGCCATAAAACCAGCCGTAATTACCACGGAAGCAGGTAGAATACTTGTCTTTTCCTATGGAGCCCGAACCAGCGGTATTCCCAGGTCCTGGGAAGCCGGAAAAGATATTTCAGGAGTAAATCTTTTAACCGGGCTCGGTAAAAAAGAGGTCCGGGAGATCACTCATAGTATAGATGCGGTAAAAAAGGAGGGGGACCTGGTCATTTTTTCAATACACTGGGGCGGTAACTGGGGGTATGAAATTCCCGAAAGGCATAAGGTCTTTGCCCATAAACTTATAGATGAAGCCGGTGTTGACCTGGTATTTGGTCATTCTTCTCATCATCCCATAGGAATTGAAGTTTACAAAGAAAAACTGATCATATACGGCGCCGGGGATTTCATGAATGACTATGAAGGCATTAGTGGCCATGAGGAATATCGCCCCTACCTTAGTCTGATGTATTTCCCCGAAATTGATATGGCTACCGGCCGGGTGGTAAAGTTGAAAATGGTACCAATGCAGATCAAAAAGTTCAGGTTGCGCCAGGCTAATGAAAGGGATGTCTTATGGCTTCAAAGGGTTCTGAACAGAGAAGGTGGAAAACTGGGTACAGCAGTTATTAGTGAGAAACAGGCATTACGGCTAAAGTGGGAATAATTCTTCCTGATATAAAAAACTTAAATTTGAAATTAGAGGAATTCAGGTAAGAAGAACTTTGATTTTTTTGTTTTTCGTGTTTATAAATAGCTTAAATTTAGATAGTTAAAAAAAGTTCCACAGGCATATTTTTACTTGTTTTTTCATATGAACATGCAGAAGAGGTGAAACATAAATCCTAAAAAATGGCTAGGAACAAGGTAAGGCGGCGGGAAAAAACTTCATTTTGGGAAAATCAGAAACTCTTAAGTATAACTGCAGTTTTAATCAGTATTGGAACCCTTTTGGTTTTTGTCTATCAAACGAACCTTGTCAGGAAGCAGCAGTATATGTCTGTTTTTCCTTATCTGGAGTTTCAGAACCATTCCGTCCTCTCACCAAATTACAAGCTGGTGTTAAAGAACAAAGGAATTGGACCGGCTTTAATTACCTCCAGGAACATAGTAATAAAAGGAAAAACCTATGATCTTGATTTGGGAATGTATCTTGAAGAAAACCTGGTTAGCGGGGACACTGCATACTTTAATATCACTAACATTAGGAAAGGGAATTTGATTTCTGAAAAAGAAGGGATTGACCTGGTAGTTCTCGAGCCCAATACCAGCAGGTCGGGCCTTGAAAAGCTTCACGGGCTTATTTACAATGACAGTCTTGAATTTGTTGTAGAATATGAATCTGTGTATGGAGAACGTTGGCAGGTGAGTTCAAAAAGCCCAACCCCTAGAAGGATAAATTAAAATGGGGATAAAAATAAAGAGTAACAAAAAACCCGCTTTTTAGCGGGTTTTCAAATATTATAGTGTTCCGTTAGGTGCCACCCAGGCAAATTGATGCGGGTCTTGCGGCACTTTGATCCTTTCGGCGATCCTTGTCATCCTGTCCGGAAGTTTCATTAAGTAGTCGCGTGCTTTTTCAGCTTGATCAGTTAAAGAGGTCATCTTATCGATTTCCCAGTATTCATTTAGCTTCTGAAGGATTTCAATATAATCCTGCGTGGTATATACTCCAAGACGTTGCGCGGCATTGGAGAAATTTTCGAAAGCTTCCCCAATTCCCTGACCTGATTCCCTGATGAACTGTGCAGGCATCACGATCTTTTTCTTCATCATGTCCTCAAAAGCAAGCATCATTTCACTTGGATCATATTCAAAAATGGTCTTCACGAATTCCCTGTAAGCAAGGTGGTGACGCATTTCATCACCGGCAATGATGTTACACATCTTTGCAAGCATCTTGTTTCCTTTCTTCTTAGCCAATTGCCCAACACGTTTATGCGAAATATTGGTCGCCAGTTCCTGAAAACTAGTGTAGACGAAGTTACGGTACGGGTCTCTTCCGGTACCAATGTCAAAGCCGTCGTTGATGAGGTATTGGGTGGTTTTTTCGACCTCTTTCATATTCACCCTTCCGGAGAGGTATAAGTATTTATTGAGGGTATCCCCATGACGGTTCTCTTCTCCCGTCCAGTGGCGTATCCATTTTGCCCAACCGTTCTGCAATCCTTTTTGCTGGCCGTGCTGCTCAACCCCTTCCATATCCATTAACCACGATTCATAGGTAGGCAGTGCTTCCTCAGTAACCATATCGGCCACAAGCACCACCCAGAAATCGTAACCTAATTCTGTTGCTTCCTCTCTAATTTGCCTGACTTCTTCGAAGAATCCCTCATCCTGAGAATTGGGGAGAAGATCTGTAGGTTGCCATATTTCTTCTACAGGAATAAGATATTTATCCACGTAGGCGTCAATTGACTTCTCTACTGTCTTCATTACTTCAAGTCTAATATTCTCTAAGGCCATACTTCTGTATTAATATTATTCTTTAGTTCAAGAATCAAACCACTTTTTGTTATGGTAATCTACAAAGGTAAGAAGTTTGAAAAGGGTAAAATTAAAAATCTTCTTAATTTCTGCCGTTCTCCTCAGGGTAAAGGGTCCAGACTTCATCACTTTGATAAACTTCTTTACTGTTCACATCCATCAATGATAATTTCCCTTTAAATGCGGCGCCTGTATCGAGGTTGTAAACATTTGCAGCCTTAAATGGTTTATCCCGTCCAACTCGTGTAACAGGAGTGTGACCAATGAAGATCTCTTTGAAAAGTTCAAGTCTTTTAGGATAACCTATATCACCGGGCTGTAGCGCAGGATCGATACATAATGCCATTTCCCAGAGGGTTCGGTCCCAATAGAAGGGTATTGGGGTATATTCCTGGGTAGGTCCTTTTTGATTGGTGAAGCCCGCATGCACAAACAATTTTTCCTCCTTGATAATATAATAGTTCACCATTTCTTCAAAAAACGCGGTATGCTTTTCCTTCTCTTCCTTGGAAAACTTCCTGTAGGCATCAATACTTGTTTGGCCTCCATGTTGCAGCCATTGGTCGTTAAGTTCACCGTCTTTCAACCATTTATGGGTAAGATCATCGTGATTCCCGCGCAGGAAGATACAAGTGTTTTGTTTGGCTAGTTCTATAAGATAACTTACCACATTGGCAGAATCGCTCCAGCCGTCTACATAATCTCCCAGAAAGATCAGTTCATCGTCGGGAGTAACTTTAGCGCGTTCCAAAAGCTGAACGAGGGCTTTAAGCCCTCCATGTATATCTCCTATTACCAGGGTGCGGTTCATTTTCTAATTGTATTTGACTTTTCGCAATATCCTTATACTGTCTTTATATTGCTGATAGACCTTGTGACTATAGTTTTTCAATTCTTCCCTGGCGTCTTCCATCCTTTCGATGGCGTCTAAAAAGCCGTTAAAGTAACAAATAAGATAAGTGGCCGGCAGGTTCTGCAAATCTTTTTCTTCATGGGGGCTCAATACTCTCCTGTTTTTAAGCTTTTTGATCAAAGCATTGTTGGTGTTATAAATGTGGTAAAGGTTCTTTTTTTCAAACTGCGGAGGTTCAAAAAGAAGTTTAGTGGTAATCTCGTAGGTAGCATTATCCTTAAAATGTATTCCTACTTCTTCCAAAGGATAATAGTGAAATTGCTCATTGAGCCCCAGTCTTACGAATTCCAGGATCGTAAAATGATTTGCAGTGATGGTTATGCTTACTTCATCAAGTTCAGAATAAAAAAGCTTTACCTGTTCATTTATTAGTTCTATGTCCAGACGGGAGTAAAAGACTTTATCTTTAACCAAATTTTTTTTACCGCTCCAGCAAATCACGAAATATTCCTTGAATACCCGGTAAGTTGGATCCAGGTCTTCATGTTTCCTGTAAAAATCGAAAACCCCTCCCAGGGTCAGTTCGATGTTGTTCTGTGAATGTAATTCAATGGAAGCTACAATATCCCGGTTGTCGGTTATGGGAATTCCTGCAGGCCCGGCGGGCATACTTATACTGCCTTCCCTGTAAAAAGCCATTCCCGCTTTATATTTCCATATATTTTTCCGCAGGGAACAAAATTCTTTCTTATTGGTTCTTATAGTCACCAGCCCTACCACCAGGTCATCCTGTAGGTGTGGAAAAGGGATATTTTCATAAGAGACCAGAGGAGGATTATTTAGATAAGCATTGATTAAATTCTGGATCTTACTGTCATCAAAGAAATCTACTCCCTGAATCCTGTTATCTTCATCTTCTACCCCAATTACCATGTAGGAATTGTTCTGTGGATTTGAATTGGCCAGGGCGCAGATGTGTTTCAGGAATTTCGCCTTGCCTTCTTTTCCCCCAAGATTGATCTGCCGTTTCTTATCGTAGAAACTGTTCTCACTATTGTGAGCCAGCAGGTTTTTAATAAGCAGGCGTTTGTTGATCATGGGGATTGATCCTTTTTAGTCTTTTTTCAGAATAGTGGAACTGGCCTGGGCAGTAGGTAATACCATTAAATCGGCAATATTGACGTGCGGCGGGCGGGTGACCATGAACCTGATGATTTCAGCGATATCTTCAGCTTTTAAAGGTTGATATCCCTCGTAAACAGAACGTGCCCTTTCTGAATCTCCTTTAAAGCGTACTTCACTGAAACCGGTCTCTACCAGCCCCGGATTTATAGCACCAACCTTAATCCCATAATCATTAAGATCCATGCGCATTCCTTTATTTATCGCATCTACGGCATGTTTGGTCGCGCTGTACACATTGCCGTTAGGATAAACTTCTTTTCCGGCAATAGAACCAATATTGATAATATGGCCATGCCTTCTTTCGGTCATCTGCGGAATGATCGCTTTACTAACATATAGCAGTCCTTTTATATTTATGTCGATCATGGCGTCCCAGTCTTCCAGACTTCCCGAGTGAATGGGGTCCATGCCGTGAGCGTTCCCGGCATTATTAACCAGGATATCGATCTTTTTAAGATCTTCCGGAAGGCTGTGAATGGCTTCCTTGACTTCTTTCTTGTCGCGTACATCAAATCGCAGTACATGTACCTTTACCTGTTTGTGCAGCCTGTCCTGAAGTTCTTTGAGGGCGTCTTTTCGCCTTCCGCAGATGATCAGGTCATAACCTTCTTCTGCCAGGGCCATTGCGGTGGCTTTTCCAATTCCGCTGCTGGCTCCTGTGATCAATGCTATCCTACTCATTTTTTATAAATTGTTTTTATTCTATAATTTCTTCGGAAGGTTTTGCCAGTCTTCCTGGATCAATGTTGTATGCAGGGCTTTTGATGCCGAATTGATAAGTTCTTTATCCCTGCCGCCCAGGACCAGGTGAAAGGGTACCTCATGGTGTAATAGCCATGCAAACAGAAGCTCTTGTTCTGAAAGGCTATATTTTTGGGCCATTTGTTCCAAAGGTTTTAAATTATTTGGGTCACTTATATGTATCCAGAGCATTTCTTCGATCTCTTCTGAAAAAGGTTCTTTCAATAAAAGGCTTTTAACAGCGGCAGGAGTAAAATCCCATTTCGAAATATTTGCCTTAACTGTGTTTTTATGGGGGGTGAAATTACTACCCGGCCGGTGAAGATCATAAACCCCGGTCTCCACGATCTTTCCCTGGGAAAATAATCGTTCTATTGCAGGCATAATTACTTCTGTGGGAGTGTTAAGGTCCAGAAAGAAAAGATCCAGGTAATCTGTGTCCAGTTTTAGGAGTAAATTCTCCACCTGGAGCACCAGCTCATCAGAATCCCCCGGGATTCTGCTCATACCACCTAAAAGCTGTATCTCATCCCTGCTCAGACCACTTTCACTGAGGGCTATTCCCGGCAATTCTGTTTTGGGAATCTGCCTGTTGGAGCCGGTGATCATAAACGAAGTGATGTTCTTTTCAACACAATGATGGTACAGCCTGATTATTTCACCTTTTGGTGCCTGCTCCCAGTCTGTGATGTCCTGAATTATACGGGAATATGAATTTCTTTGCCTCATTTTTTAAATGTAGTAAACTATTACTTTTTAAGCCGAAGACCGGTTGTTAAAGCAAGCCGGGGTAAAGTTAAAAAAAGTTAAAGTGAGACCGGTGACAGATTATTCCAGCTTTTCCCCCGTTAACAATGTCTAAATCTAAAAAACCTATTTATGAAAAAGTACCATTTATTTTTATTCCTGTTTGCTCTTGCAATAGGTTTTGTTAGTTGTAGTTCAGATGACGATTCTTCAGAATCTGCGGAAGGGAATGCCAGAGTAAGGATTGAGCTTACCGATGCTCCCGGAGATTATGCCCATGTGTATGTTGAAGTTGAGGACGTAATGATCAAGACTTCAACCGAGGGTACTGATGAAGAAGGATGGGAAAGTCTGGAAGGGGTAAGGACCGGAGAATACGATCTACTTACCTTGACGGGCGGTATGACCGAATTATTGGTAGATACCGAAATTCCTGCAGGTTACCTGCACCAGATAAGGCTGGTTCTTGGAGATAAAAACTCTGTTGTGCTTAACGGTACAGAGCAACCACTACTTCTGAAGATCCCAAGCGGCCAGGAATCTGGTCTTAAATTACAGGTGAACCAGGAACTTGAAGCAGATGCAGAGTATACCTTCATCATGGATTTTGATGTTGATAAATCTATTGTGACTACCGGTGCTGGAGGTTTTAACCTTAAACCGGTAATTCGGGTATCTGTGGAAGAAAATTCAGGTGCAATTGTAGGATCTGTTCATCCAACTACAGAGCAGGTATTGATTACCGTTGAAAATGCCAATACTTCAGCTTCTGCCTATACCAATGCAGAAGGGAATTTCATGGTACACGGGCTGTCGGCAGGAACGTACAAAGTGACAGCCACTCCTGCGGCAGGTGTGGGTCTTAATCCTGTCGTTGTTAACAACGTAAAGGTAGAACAAGGATCCTCTGTGAACCTTGATCCTTTATACCTGGATGGCGAATAAGCCCCGAAGAACTAAATTAATTATATTGGAAAAAAGCAGCGATAACTCCGCTGCTTTTTTGTTTTAACAAAATTTTAAGAAAAATTGGTTGAATATTTGTGTCACTTGTGCCGTTCAGCATATGTGATTATCTTCACCATTCAAAAAATTATCTTAAATGCAGGAAAACAACAGCGCAATAGACATAGCCAGTATCAATGAAAAGATAGAAAGAGAAAGTGCCTTTGTGGATATTTTGACCTCCGAAATGAAGAAAGTCATTGTAGGCCAAAAGCACATGGTCGAACGACTTTTAATAGGTTTATTGGGTCAGGGCCATATTTTACTTGAAGGGGTGCCGGGGCTGGCAAAGACCCTCGCCATAAATACCCTTTCCCAGGCAGTACATGGAAGCTTTAGTAGAATTCAATTTACCCCCGATCTTTTACCGGCAGATGTTGTGGGAACCCTTATCTACAATATGAAACTGAACGATTTCAGTATCAAGAAAGGTCCTATTTTCGCGAATTTTGTATTGGCAGATGAGATCAACCGGGCGCCCGCCAAGGTTCAGTCTGCTTTACTCGAAGCCATGCAGGAAAAGCAGGTGACCATTGGTGAAGAAACCTTTCGTCTTGACAGACCTTTCCTGGTAATGGCAACCCAAAACCCCGTGGAGCAGGAAGGAACTTATCCTTTACCCGAAGCCCAGGTTGACCGTTTCATGTTGAAGACGGTGATCAAGTATCCCGAAATGAGCGAGGAACAGTTGATCATAAGATCCAATCTTAAAGGAAGTTTTGAGCAGGTGAATCCGGTGGTGTCACTGGAACAGATCGCCCGCGCACAGCAGGCGGTTAGGGAGGTTTATATGGATGAGAAGATCGAAAAGTATATTCTGGACATTGTTTTTGCCACCCGTTTTCCCGAAAAGTACAATCTGGAAAATCTTAAACCTCTCATCAATTTTGGAGCTTCTCCCCGTGGAAGTATCAATCTTGCCACTGCCGCAAAATGCTATGCCTTTATTAGGCGCAGGGGTTATGTAGTGCCTGAAGATGTAAGGGCAGTGGTACACGACGTACTTCGCCACAGAATAGGAATCACCTATGAAGCCGAAGCCGAAAATGTTACTTCCGAAGATATCATCAACAAGATCGTTAACGAGATCGAAGTACCTTAATCAATGAGCAATTGACAATTATCAATGATCAGGTTTTGGATGAACTTGAAAAATGGTAATTGTTCCTTGTAAATTGTTTAATGATCATTGCTAATTGAAGAAATGGATACTAAGGAACTACTCAAAAAAGTCCGGAAAATAGAGATCAAGACCCGCCGTTTGAGTGATCACATTTTTGGCGGGGAATACCATTCTACTTTTAAGGGACGGGGAATGACCTTTAGTGAGGTGCGACAGTACCAGTTTGGTGATGATGTAAGGAATATAGACTGGAATGTCACTGCCCGCTATTCTGAACCTTTTGTAAAGGTTTTCGAGGAGGAAAGGGAACTTACCATGATGCTGGTGGTAGATGTTTCCGGCTCAGGATTATTTGGTACCCGCAACAGCTTTAAAAAGGATATTATTACGGAAATTGCAGCAACCCTCGCATTTTCGGCCACCCAGAACAATGACAAAATAGGACTGATCCTGTTCACAGATATCATAGAACTTTATATTCCTCCAAAAAAAGGACGCTCCCATGTTTTGAGGATCATCAGGGAATTGCTGGAGTTTCACCCAAAGAGTCAAAAAACTGATATTTCAAATGCCTTAAGCTACCTTTCGAGGGTAATGAAGAAAAAGGCGATCGTTTTTGTCTTGTCTGATTTTATTGCTGAAGATTATCAGCGAACACTTAAGATTACGAGTGGCAGGCATGATGTAACCGGTATAAGGGTGTTTGATGCCAAAGAAGAAGAAATCCCGGATCTCGGGGTGATCCACCTACTCGATGAGGAAACAGGAAGGAGGATCCTAACAGACACCTCTTCTAAAAGTGTCAGGAACAATTACGCGAAGTATAACCGTGATAAAGTGGAGTATTTTAGGGAAAGTTTTAGAAAAAGCGGCGCCGGTGTCATCAGTACCCGGGTTGATGAAAGTTACGTAAAAAAATTACTGGGCTACTTTAAAATGAGGGCTTAGAAAAATGCTTAGCGGTAAAGTGATGAATAACAGGAAATTGAAAATGATAAAATTTAAAGATGGTGAGATCATGGTATGCCGATCTTTTATTTTAATGATCATCTTTCTTTTTTCTTTATCCGGGGAAGCACAGGAGGTATCGGCTTCAATTGACACCGCTTCCATTAAATTGGGGGAACAGATCCTGTATAACATTCAGGTAGAGACAGATTCAACAGATCTTGTAGTATTTCCTGAAGGGCAAACTTTTTCACCGCTTGAGATGGTGGAATCCTTTACCGCCGATACCAACAAAATAAGTGATCGTTTCATGCTTATTAAAGAATATACACTTACCCAGTGGGATTCGGGAAGCTATACCATTCCTCGACAACAGGTATTGATCAATGACCGGCCCTACTATACAGATTCCATGACAGTGGTAGTGGCAGATGTCGTGGTAGATACTACCAAACAAAAAATGTTTCCCATAAAACCTTCCGTTGAGGTTTCTTCAGGATTTACCGTACCTGACTGGTTTTGGTGGTTGTTGGGCATATTAGTGGTGGGTGGAATTCTAGTCTATCTATTCTTCCGCAGAAAAAGAAAGAAAGAAGAAGCTGCAAAAAAGTTGCCGCCATATGAACAGGCAATTTTTGAACTGCAGCAGCTTGATAATTCACATCTGCTGGAACAACGGGAAATTAAGGAATATTATTCCCAGCTTTCAGCAGCTGTGCGAAGGTATCTTGATGGGGAGATCTATGATCATGCTCTTGAAAGTACTACAGGAGAACTTATTCTCTATCTTGAAGCTGAGCGTGCCAAAGGGAAATTGAAGCTGGAGGAAAGTACCATTCAGCGTCTAAGGCAGATCCTTGAAAGGGCAGATTTGGCAAAATTCGCAAATTCCCGGCCCGATGTGATCACTGCGAAAGAGGACAGGAACAGCGTAGAACATGTGATAAAAGATACCAAGGCCTCCATTCCGCAACCTAGCGAGGAAGATCTTCTGCGTGATATCGAATATCGTGAGAAACTCGAAAGAAAAAAGAAGATCAGGAAGTTACTTGTAGGGATACTTCTTTTTGCAATAGTTTTCAGCGGAATAACCGCCTACATCATTTCGACCAAAGGTTTCGAATTTTACAGGGACACTTATCTGGGGAATCAGAGCAAAGATTTGCTGGAAGGGGAATGGATTCAAAGTGAATATGGAACCCCGCCGGTAAGTATAACCACTCTAGATGTTCTTAAACGTGTGGTTGCAGATTCATTGGAAAGGGCAGGTGACAAAGAGACTTTCAGGAAAGGTGATCCTGAAGGAATCTTATTTGTAGAGCTCAACACCAGGCCTGCAGGCCAGGAATTTGATCTGAATTCGGCGGTGGAAGAAGTTTACACCTATCTCGAGAAAAGAGGAGCCCGCAATATCATTACCAAAGATGAAAAGATCACTACTCTTAATGGGGCTGAGGGAATAAAGATCTTCGGAAGTCTGGTCATGCAGCCTGAAGAGGACGATAAACCACTCCAAAAAGAGTACACCATCCTTAATTTTGGGGAAGGCGGAGGTTACCAGCAAATCGTAGTGATCTTTAATGCAGGTGATACTTACGCCGAAGAGATCGCACAGCGTATCACCACTTCTGTTGAACTAAGAAATCCCGAAAATTGATGTTTGACAATTTCAACTTTGAAAATCCGCAATTTTTCTGGTTACTGTTGCTTTTGCCGCTGGCCCTGGGCTGGTATGTCTGGAAGCGAAAACAGCAAACTGCAGAACTCAGGATCTCAAGTACCAAAGCTTTTGAAAACAAACCAGGAATTCTCAGTAAACTAAAACCGGTGCTTTTTATATTGCGGTTACTGGTCCTCACCCTGGTGATCACGGCCCTTGCCAGGCCACGCTCTGTAGATGTATCTACAAGGAGCAGTTCCACCCTGGGAATTGACATCGTGATGGCAATTGATGTTTCCGCCAGTATGCTGGCACGAGACCTCGAGCCAAACCGCCTGGATGCGACAAAAGAAGTGGCTGCAGAATTTATAAGGAACCGTCCGGGAGACAGGATTGGGTTGGTGGTTTATGCCGGGGAGAGTTTCACCAAAACACCTATAACCAGTGATAAGAACATTGTCCTTGCTGCTCTTGAAGATGTTTCTTATAATAATGTCCTTGAAAACGGAACAGCCATTGGAATGGGACTTGCGACTGCCGTTAACAGGTTAAAAGACAGTAAGGCCGAGAGTAAGGTGATCATTCTGTTGACCGACGGAGTAAATAATGCGGGCTTTATTGACCCCAAGATCGCCAGTGAACTGGCTGTGGAATTTGGGATAAAGACTTATACCATAGGTGTGGGAAGTAACGGAACTGCCATGTCTCCCGTGGCAATTCGTCCCGATGGCTCTTTTCAGTACGGGCGGGTCCCGGTAGAGATCGATGAGCAGCTGTTAAAAGAGATCGCCGATGCCACCGGCGGAAAGTACTTCAGGGCGACCAATAATGAAAAATTGGAGGCTATTTATGAGGAGATTGATGCTCTTGAAAAGACAGAGATCGATGAATTGAAATTTTACAACTACGAAGAGAAGTTCCGTCCCCTGGTCTTGCTGGCCATAGGTTTACTTCTTTTCGAGCTCTTGCTGAAGTTCACCGTTTTTAGAAGCTTTGTATAATTATGTTTGAAGTGTTCCTGTTCGAAGAAAAGACATATTTCTGGTACCTTTTGGTAATCCCGGTGATCCTGCTTGCATTTGCCGTGGTGATCTTTTGGCAGCGACGTACCCAGAATAAATTCGCAGATAAGGAACTGCTTAAAAAACTGGCTCCGGAGCGGTCTTTAGGGAAATCTATATTAAAGGTGGTGGTATTATCCTTTGCTTTTCTGAGTTTCGTGATCGCACTGGTGAATCCCCAGTTTGGCACAAAACTGGAAACCGTTAAAAGGGAAGGTGTTGATCTTGTTTTTGCTATTGATGTTTCTAAAAGTATGCTGGCTGAAGACATCGCTCCAAACAGGCTGGAAAAATCAAAACAACTGGTTACTCAGATCATCAACAATCTGGCGAGTGACAGGGTGGGAATAATTGCTTATGCAGGAAGTGCTTTTCCGCAGTTGCCCATAACCACAGATTATTCAGCTGCCAAGATGTTCCTGCAGTCCATGAATACAGATATGGTCTCATCTCAGGGAACTGCAATTAAAGAAGCTATTGAGCTGGCAACTACTTATTTTAATGATGCAGATCAAACCAGTCGTGTGCTCTTTCTCATTAGTGATGGGGAAGATCATGAAGGGGAGATAGACAAGATCGCGCAGGAAGCTGCCAAAAAGGGCATTAGAATTGTGACCATTGGGGTGGGTACCCTTAAAGGGGGACCTATTCCTGAAAAACACAGGGGGGTTGTTCAGAGTTATAAAAAGGATAGTAATGGGGAAACCGTGATCACCAGATTGAACGAAGAGACTCTGAAGAATATCGCCGCTGCAGCTAACGGAATTTATGTTGACGGCAGGGTTACAAATGAGGTGGTGAATGAGGTAACTGAGGTTCTTCAGAATCTGGATAAAAAGGAGTTCGAGGCAAGACAGGTAGCCGAATATAAGAGCCAGTTCCAATGGTTCCTTGCTTTAGGAGTTCTATTTCTGTTGCTGGATATCCTTCTTTTGGAACGCCGGACTTCATGGTTAAAAAGATTAAATTTGTTTAATGAGGAATAGACGATGACGATGAAAAAAAGAACAGTTCTTTTCCTATTCACTTTTTTGAGCATCTTCCCGATGCTTCAAATATCACTTTCTGCTCAGGAAGATCCTGAAAAAGCAGCAAAAGCAGCCAAAAAGTACATGCAGGAGGCAGAAGCCGCCCTTGCTGAGAATGATATGGCGACTGCCGAGGCATATTACAGGCAGGCAATTGCCAAAGACCCCGAAAATGCTGAGGCCCGTTACAATCTCGGAAACCTTTACTACAACAACGAAATTACCGGTGAAGCCGTACAAAGGCATTCCCAGTCGGCTAAAGTAGCCGAAGAAAAACCTCTTAAGCACAATTCCTTTCATAACCAGGGGAACGCGTTCATGAAGCAAAAGAAATACAAGGAAGCCGTGGAAGCCTATAAAAATGCTTTGCGCAACGATCCCGGGGATGAAGAGACCAGGTACAATTATGCACTGGCGAAGAAAATGCTCGAGGAAGAAAAGAAAGGCGGCGGCGAGGATGACAACCAGCAGGACAAAGATCAGCAGGATCAGGACCAGGAGCAAAAGCAGGATCAAAAAGACCAGCAGGGTGACGAGGGCGAAAAAGAAAAGAACGATGAAGGGAAGCCTCAGGATGATAGTGAGGGAGGAGAAGAAGATAAGCAGGACAAGAAAGAAGGAGAAGATAAGAAAGATGATGAAGGCAAACCGCAGGACCAGGATAAACAGCAGCCGCAGGAAGGCTCTGAAGAGGAGCAGCAAAAACAGCCTCAGCCCAGACCCGGCCAGCTATCTCCTCAACAGGTGAAAAACCTTTTGGAAGCTATGGGCAACGAAGAGAAAAAAGTACAGGAAAAAGTGAATGCGGAAAAAGTAAAAGGCGCTAAAACAAAAACTGAAAAAGACTGGTAAGAAAAATGAAGAACAGGATCCTTTTTATAGTGGTTTTTTTGGTTTCGGGATTTGCAATGGCGCAGGTGCAGTTCGATGCCAAGCCCAGTAAGAAGAAGCTGGGAGTGAATGAACGTTTGCGTGTTGATTTTATCATGAATGAAGACGGGGATAATTTTGAACCGCCTTCTTTTTCAGATTTTACGGTAGTAGGTGGGCCAAACCAGGCTGTGAGCAACAGTTGGATCAATGGGAAAAGGAGCTATTCCAAAACCTACAGCTATTTCCTTGCTCCTAAAAAAACCGGGAAATTCAGGATAGGGCAGGCAGAGATCACTATAGAGGGAGAGGTTTATAAAACACTGCCCTTTGAGGTCGAGGTGACCGCAGCGGTTGATGAGCCTACAGATGGTAATAATTCAACCTATATTGCTTCAGAAAATCTTCATTTGGTAGCAGAGATCTCCAATACCAATCCCTATCTTAATGAGGCCATTACCGTAGTATACAAGTTGTATGTTAGCCCTCGTATCAATGTAAGCGACTGGAGACAAATTGATAATCCAAAATTTAGTGACTTCTGGAGCCAGAATATAGATATGCAGCGCCTCCAGGTGGAAAATGGCGAGTACCAGGGGGAACCCTATCGTTATGTGATACTGCGGAAGACCGTCTTATATCCACAAAAAACGGGAAAACTTAACATTGAGCCCCTTACCCTTTCAGTTTCTGTTGAAGTACCCGGTGACCGAAGGGACATCTTTGGAAACCGTTTTTATGAAACTGTGGATAAAACCATTGCTGCCGGAAACCGTACCATTGAGGTGAAACCGCTTCCTGAAGAAGGAAAACCCCCGGGATTTACGGGTGCAGTTGGAAAGAACCTGAAGTTAAAGGTCACGGTCGATAAAAATGAACTGCGGGCAACCGAATCGCTGCAGGCAAAAGTCCAGGTTACCGGCCAGGGAAATATGAAGCTGTTTGACCTGCCTCCCTTAAATGTTCCTGCAACTATGGAGCAATATGAACCTGAGTATGTGGAGCATGTGAATACAAACCTTAGCGGAATGTATGGAAGCATCTTCAACACCTATACCTTGGTGCCGCAGGCAAAGGGGAAATATCCCATCCCGCCACTCTCTTTTTCCTATTTTGACCTGGACTCAGAGTCATACAGGACCCTTACATCAGACGAAATACTTATTGACGTGGGAAGTGCTCCTGCAGGACGAGCTTCCTCAGTTTCAGGTAGTGTGGCGCAACAGGCTCCGGTAACTGGTAGCCAGTTCAGGTATATTAAATTAAATGCAAACCTAAAACCCATAGGAGAAAGCGCTTTTATTGGGTCTCCACTATTCTGGAGCCTTTTCGCACTTCCCCTGGTATTAATTCCTCTGGCCATTTTCTTCGGGAAAAGGCGTGAGGCAAAGGCAGGTGACCTCCGGGGGAACAGGGTGAGAAAAGCTGACCGGCTTGCACGTAAATACCTTTCTGAAGCAAAAAGAAACCTGGGTGACCAGAAAAAATTCTATGACTCCCTGGAAAGGGCACTTCACAATTACCTGAAGGCTAAACTGCACATACAGACCAGTGAAATGAGCAAGGAACATATCAGGGATCTGTTGACGAGCAGAGGGGTGGCCGCAGGTACGGTGACAGATTTTATTAAATTGCTTGAAAGCTGTGAATTTGCCCGATATACCCCTTCATCTAGTGTGGCCATGCGCCAGGACTATGACAAGGCAGTTGAGGTAATTTCAGAAATAGACAAACAGGTATGAAAAAGGTTTTTTATATAGTTTTCTTTTTGATGGGCATGGCCGGCAACGGTCAAAATCAGGAATTGTTTGAAAATGCCAATTCTGCCTATGCAGACGGAAGGTATGAAGAAGCTATTGAAGCTTATGACCAGATCTTACAGAATGGGGAAACCTCGGTGGCTGTGCATTATAATCTCGGGAACGCTCATTATAAACTCAATCACATAGCTCCCAGTATCTATCACTATGAAAAGGCCTTACTGCTGAAGCCCAAAGATGAGGATGTAAAGAATAACCTGACCTTTGCAAAGAATATGGCCCTTGATGCCATAGAAGAACCTGCTGAGGAAGGTTTTTCAGGTTTCTTTAATTCGGCTACTTCGGCTCTTTCCCCATCAGGCTGGGGCTGGTTGGCCATTATAGGTATGATGGTATTTGTATCTTTTTTCCTTGCATACTACTTCAGCAGAAGATCGCTGTTCAAAAGGATATTTTTCATTGCAGGAATGTTCTTTCTGTTATTCTCGGTGTTTTCCGCAGGAATAGGTCTCATTAAACAAAGTGCCGTGGAAAGCAGTACCTATGCTATTGTTTTTTCCGAAGAAGTAGAAGTAAAAGGTGAGCCCAACTCAAGAAGTTCAGAAGTTTTTGTATTGCATGAGGGCGCTAAAGTAAAGATCACCGAAGATTACCAGGATTGGTTTGAGATAGAACTCCCCAACGGAAGCCAGGGTTGGTTACTTCGCGAAGATGTAAAAAGATTGTAAATTGCTGCCCGATCAATAAAAAACCATTGCTATGAACGATTTCTATAAAAAGATCATCCAGAATAACAAAGAGTGGGTTGAGGAAAATCTTAGGGCCGATCCAAAATATTTCGAAAATCTTGCCCACGGGCAGCAGCCACCCTTATTATGGATTGGTTGTGCAGACAGCAGGGTACCCGCAAACCAGATCATTGGAGCCCAACCGGGGGAGGTCTTTGTTCACCGAAATATTGCCAATATGGTGGTGCACACAGATATGAACATGTTGAGTGTCCTTGATTACGCGGTCAATGTTTTAAAGGTGAAACATGTTATTGTATGTGGCCATTATGGTTGTGGCGGGGTACAGGCAGCTATGGGTAACCAGTCTATAGGGCTCATTGATAACTGGATAAGACATATTAAAAATATCTACCGGCTGCATAAACCTGAACTCGATAAGATCGAAGATGAAGGCCAAAGGTTCGACAGATTCGTGGAACTAAATGTTGTGGAACAGGTTTTTGACCTGGCCAAGACTTCAATTGTTCAGAATGCATGGAAGAACGAACAGGACCTCAATCTGCATGGTTGGGTTTACGGGGTAAGTTCGGGTATCATCAAAGACCTTAATGTGAACGTGAGCAATGATTCACAGCTTGATGAGATCTACCAGCTAAACTTTTAGGCACTTGCTTTCGTTCTCAGTTCCTTCTTCATTTGACGGGCTCTCAAAAAGCTCACCTTCCTTTATTTCTTCAATAAGTGTAGGTAGTAATAACGGGGCAATTTTCCTTACGGGTGCATAAAGCACAGAGGTTTCTTTGGTTTCCTCTTCCACTTCAAAAACATCGAAGTAATCAACGAACATAAAGAAGAGGCTGGCCAGAAATGCCATTTTAATAAATCCGAAAACAGCTCCCAGGAGTCGGTTTAAAATTCCCAACATCAGTAGATTGGCCATACGGGTGAGTATTCCCCCGGCAAGGGTAATCAATATTGCAACTACGAAAAAGGTGGTGGCAAATGCAAGAATGATGAGGAATTTTTCATCCCAGTCAAGAAAACCTGAGAAGAAGGCGTAGGTAAAACCCGAAAAATGTATAGCTGCATAAATACCCGCAATTAAGGCAATGAGTCCGGCAAGTTCTGCCAGAAATCCTTTGTACAGTCCTCTTACAATTCCTAACAGAAGAAGGATGCTGAGAATAATATCAATTATATTCATGTTCTCAAAGATAGTAAAATCCCGTTCCTAGTAATTACCTTTGCAATATGTCAAGAGATGAACAATTAAAACAACGCTGGACCCAGGTGGAAGAGAAGCTTTCTTCGCAATTCGCTGATGGGGAAAAGCTTGAGCTGGATGCTATTATATACCTTATAGGTCTTCAGGAGCTGGGCCAGGTGCACAGAAAATTCAAAAAGGACCATAAGCTGGATCTTATGCATATAGCAATTTGCCGTTTGCTGGAGCCATATGGGTATTATGAATTTGAATTCTTCGATGATGACGGCTGGCCGCACTATAAAGTACTGGAGGAACTTCCCGTTCTAAAGGCGGGGGAACAAAGCGTTCTTATGAAAGAAGCCATTGTGCAGTATTTCATGGAAAAGGATTATATAAAATAACTTTTGCTCAGCCCTGAGGGCAATCTTACCTCCTGCTCCAAAACACAACGGAGATCGGGAGAGAATACCGTATTATTTTTTTAAATTTGCGCTTCCTAAATAAAGGGATTATGACAGATAAAATTCAGGACTATATTTCTGAAATTGAGGCCTTCAAAGCTTCTACCAAACAGGAAGTAGAAGATTTCCGTATAAAATACCTTGGAAAAAAAGGCATTTTGAACCACTATTTTGCCGAGTTCAAAAATGTTCCTAACGAGCAAAAAAAGGAATTTGGGCAGGCGGTCAATAACCTTAAGAATGCTGCGCAGGATAAAGTTCAGCAATTAAAAGATGAACTGGAAAGCAAGGAGGAGGAAAAAGGTATCTACGGAGACCTTTCCCGTCCAGGAGAACCCATTGAAATTGGAGCCCGGCATCCTATCTCCATTGTAAAGAACCAGATCATCGAGATCTTCACTAATATAGGTTTCAATGTTTCTGAAGGTCCTGAAATTGAAGATGACTGGCATAACTTTACAGCGCTTAATTTACCCGAATATCATCCTGCCCGTGATATGCAGGATACCTTTTTTATCCAAACTAACCCTGATGTCTTGCTGCGTACCCACACCTCATCTGTACAAGTGCGGTACATGGAGAACAATCAGCCACCTATCAGGACAATCTCCCCGGGGAGAGTTTTCAGGAATGAAGCTATTTCAGCACGTTCGCATTGTATCTTTCACCAGGTAGAAGGCCTGTACATTGATAAAAATGTCTCTTTCGCAGATTTGAAGCAAACTTTATTGTATTTTACAAAGCAGTTGTTCGGAAAATCCAAGATACGTTTACGTCCATCTTATTTTCCGTTCACCGAGCCAAGTGCAGAAGTAGATATTTACTGGGGCCTTGAAACCGAGACAGATTACCGTATCACAAAAGGTACCGGCTGGCTTGAGATCATGGGCTGCGGAATGGTAGATCCAAACGTACTTCGCAACTGTAACATAGATCCAGCAGAATATTCAGGTTTTGCTTTTGGAATGGGGATAGAAAGAATTGCCATGCTGCTTTACCAGATAGGAGATATTCGCATGTTCTATGAGAATGACATGAGATTTCTGGAACAGTTTAAATCATCTATATGAAAACAGCAGGCCTTATAATATTCGGAATTATTGCTCTAGGGGTTATTATTCTTTTAGTAGCCATCGAGATCATTGAATTCACTATAGGGGCTATCCTTCTGGGAGTTGCCGCACTAATCTTATGGGGACTTTATAAAT
Organism: Salinimicrobium flavum; assembly: GCF_042684505.1. Lineage (NCBI taxonomy): Bacteria > Pseudomonadati > Bacteroidota > Flavobacteriia > Flavobacteriales > Flavobacteriaceae > Salinimicrobium > Salinimicrobium flavum. The sequence goes on along the minus strand of NZ_JBHULT010000006.1, from coordinate 363,429 downwards.
GGATTAAAGGCAAAGTCACCGATTAGTGAAAACAGACATCGACATTCCAGAGGTAACAAACCTTTATGTTGCCGCCGTGCGTGAAAAGCATGAAGAATATGGCAGCATGGACTGGAACGCTTATCTTATCAATGACCGGGACCACGCAGTTGAGGGGGTGTTGATCGTAAGCAAAGGCTTTGACGGGGACCATCAGACTTCAACCATGCGCCATAGCCTGGATAATTTGCCTCCAAAATCTTATGCGAAAATTGAATTTTTGCAGGAGGAAGTTTTAAAACTGAACAATGAATTCTCGGTCTCGTTTTTTGCTGAAGGAAAGATGTACCACAAAAAATACATTTTCAGAAAGAATACAGTCAACGAAAAGGCTTTAAGAGACCTCCCGGTGATGAAGAAAAGAGGTGTACTGCTAAAGTAAGTCTATCTTTTTATCACCTTATTATAGGTGTCCATCCACTCTTTGGGAGTTATTTTTGAAGCCAGTTCTCCAATGAGTTCGAAGGGGATGTCTTTCATACTTTTGAACCTGATACAGCTTTTTCCCATATCAAGCTCTTTTGAAGAATGTTCCACGAATTCTTCTTTAAACCACTGCAGCAATTTGGGATCTGAATACAGCCCCATATGATACAGGGCGATAAAATTCTTTTGGTTGGCAAGATTGATGAACGGAAGTGGTTTTTCAGGAGCTGCGTGATACCCTGAAGGGTAAAGGGAGTGCGGTACATGATAGCTGAGCATACCGTAATTTATGCCTTCTTCGAATCCTTCCGGTAAATTATTCAGTAATTCTGTGCGTATTCTTATTACAGCCTCTTTTCTTTCCGCAGGAAGGGAATGGAGATATTCTTCAGGAGTTTGTGCTGAGGACTGCATGTCGCTGATATTAAACTTCTTCTGAAAAGATAAATATTTTTGGTGATACTGCCTTTCCGAAGCACTGATTAATCCAGTTTTTCTGCCAGCTTTGCGAACACCTTTTTAGGTTCTTTCCCTTCGTAAAGAATAGCGTAAACAGCCTTGATAATAGGAGTTTTTGCGCCCGTGTCTGTTGCGATCTTGAACGCGCTATCTGTTGCATAGTAACCTTCTGCCACCATACTCATTTCCATTTGCGCACTTTTCACGGTATAACCTTTCCCAATCATGTTTCCGAACATCCTGTTCCTGCTAAAGACAGAATACCCCGTCACTAAAAGGTCACCCAAATAAGCCGAATCATTGATATTTCGCTTCATCTTATGCACCTTCTTAATGAATTTCTTCATCTCCCTGATAGCATTGCTCATTAGGACACTCTGGAAATTATCACCATAGCCCAGCCCGTGAGCGATTCCCGCTGCAATAGCATAAATATTCTTCAGCATCGCGGCATATTCAGTTCCTATGATGTCATCACTGGTCTTACAGGTAATATAGTCGCTGCTAAGGTTTTTGGCTACCAGTTTTGCCTTCTCCTCATCTGCGCAAGCAATGGTTAGATAAGACAAACGTTCAAGGGCTACCTCTTCTGCATGGCAAGGTCCCGTGATCACCCCAATGTTGTCATAAGGGATGTTATAGGTTTTGTGGAAATGTTCTCCTACGATAAGGCTGGTCTCGGGGACTATACCTTTAATGGCAGAGAAAATGATCTTCCCGTCAAGGGATTCGGTAAGATTATCAAGCTCCCTTTTTAGAAAAGCTGAAGGGATTGCGAAAATCAGTACATCTGCCTCCTTTACGATCTTGTTGATGTCATTGCTGAGGTGAAGCTGGTTGATATCAAACTCAACAGAACTAAGGTAATTTGGGTTGTGTTCCTGCTTCTTGATGTGTTCTATGGCATATACGCTACGCATATACCAACTCACCTCATCCAGATTCTCACATAACATTTTAACTATGGCTGTGGCCCAGCTCCCTCCACCTAAAACGGCAAATTTTGGTGATGACTCCATAAAGGTTTTTTTTTCTGCCCCCAAAAATAAGGAAAATAAAAAGGCTTTGATGAAAGCTGCTTCTGAAGATAAAATTAAAAGTAAAACAAACAGTCTAAAACTTTAACACTCAAAACAATAAAAATATGTACGATAGAAAATAAATGTACGTTATACCATTAGAAAGATTATTTTTTAGAAGAGTTTAATCTTTTTTGGTTGGTTAGTTAGTGAAGAATTGCCGTCGTGGTCCAAAACCCGGGGGCAATTTTTTTTATCTGTAAAAGTTCATTTCTTCAATATACTTCCACACCACGTTTGGCAGCAACGGCCTTACATCCTTGCCTTCTTTAATTGCTTTTCTAATGAAAGTCGAAGATATTTCCATTCTTGGGGCTTTGATCCTTGTGATCTTTGGATGGTCTTCAAAAACGGGATCAATAGCACCTTCTGAAAAACGCGGATAAACTATCACATTATAACGCTCCAGTATGACCTCGTAGTTTTTCCACTTCGGAAAACTCTTCAGGTTGTCTTCTCCCATGATCAGGGAAAAATCTATTTCAGGATATTTCTCTTCCAGGTGGGCAAGGGTAAAGACTGTGTAGTTTGGCTGCGGAAGGTTGAATTCCACGTCACTTGGTTTTAGTCCGGGATAATCTTCACAGAGACGCCAAACCATTTCATAACGGTGGTGATTATTTAGGAGACTGTTTTTCTTCTTTAAGGGATTATGGGGAGTGACCACCAGCCAAAGTTCATCCAGGTCTGAATACTGCAAAAGGTGATTGGCAAGAATAAGATGGCCTATGTGTACAGGATTAAAAGTTCCGAAGAAAAGCCCGACTTTCTTTTTCACTTTTTGATCTTTTTTTCAGCTCCCACAAATTCAGATACGAGGGTGTAAGCTTCTTCCAGCGCAGTACTAAGGTCGTTGTTGATAATAATATGATCAAATTGAGGTGCGGTGGCTAATTCAATGGAAGCCTTCGCTATGCGCATATTGATCTTATCTGGTGACTCTGTCTGTCTCTTTTTAAGCCGTATTTTGAGCTCTTCTATACTGGGAGGTTTTACAAAAACAGCCAGGGTTTTTTCTGGATAAATATTCTTAATGTCCAGACCGCCCACCACATCGATGTCAAAAATGACATTTTTACCATGAGACCAAATACGTTCAACTTCGCTCTTTAAGGTGCCGTAGAAATTGTCCCGGTAAACTTCCTCCCATTCCAGGAATTCGTCATTCTTGATCTTATTCTTGAATTCCTTAAGGTTCAAAAAATAGTAATCCTTACCATCAACTTCATGACCCCTGGGTTCTCTGGAAGTAGCTGAGATGGAGAATTCGAGATCGAGTTCCTCCTGTGCCAGCAGGTAACGTACGATAGTGGTCTTCCCCGATCCTGAAGGTGCCGAAAATACGATCAGTTTTCCGTCTGACATTACAATACGTTTAATAGTTGTTCCTTGATCTTTTCGAGCTCATCCTTCATTTGTACGACCAGTTGTTGCATAGGTGCGTAATTGGACTTGCTGCCAATGGTATTGATCTCCCGACCCATCTCCTGGGAAATGAAAGCGAGTTTTTTCCCATTCGAATCTGTTGAATTCAGCGTTTCGAGGAAATAGTTCATATGGTTTTCCAGTCGCACTTTTTCTTCGGTGATATCAAATTTTTCGATGTAGTAGACTAATTCCTGTTCAAAACGGTTCTCATCAACCTCTTCTTTGAGTTCGGCTACTCCTTTATGAAGACGTTCCCTTACCGATGCTATTCTTTCGGGGTCCATAGACATCACACGCGAAAGCAGGTCCTGAATATTCTTTGCTCGTTGAAAAAGTTCATCTTCCAGGGCTTTTCCTTCGGCAGAGCGAAAGTCATTGATCTCTTTCAATGCCTCTATTACAGCTTTTTCGATGGCTTTGAACTCTTCTTCATTGATCTCTTCCCTTTCCGTCTTAAGAGCATCGGGCATACGAACGGCCATTTTAAGCAATTCAGTATCGTCTCCGGGAACAATAGATCTTAGCTGGTCCATATATTTTCTTACTACCGCAGGGTTAACGGCTGCCGTAGTTTCTTCCCCGCTTACTTCAACGAAGACCGAAAAATCCACTTTTCCGCGGGTAAGTTCACGGGAGATCCTGTTGCGCAGTTGTAATTCCTTTTCGCGGTATTGCGAAGGAATACGTGCGTTGAGGTCCATGTTCTTGCTGTTAAGAGATTTGATCTCTACGGTGATCTTTTTGGAAGGCAGTTGCAGAATGCTCTTTCCAAAGCCTGTCATTGACTGAATCATGCTTGGTTTTTAATGATTGCGCAAAGATAATGAATTATGTAGCAGTGCAAAGTCAGGAGCCTTCAATTGTGTTTATGCGGCATAGAACTTCTGGGATCTAATTGATGGTAGTAAGATCTGCATGACGGGCCACCATGACATTGAAGATGCCATAGGCTATCAAACCCAGCGCAGTAGCTCCCAACAGGTAAGAGCCGTAGGAAAAGCTGAGCAGGTACTGCAGGGCTGCTTCGGTACCTTTGTAAATACTGGCATTATGTTCCAGGATCACCCTTACCAGGAAAAATGAAATAATTCCAAACACCACTCCCCTGGCCGAATATCCTAATTTCCCCGTTTTTTTAATAAAGTCGTATTCATGTCGAATGTCCGGATAGTTGTCGATCTTCTTCATGAATTTTCCGCTACGGGCCAGCTGGAATTGCCAAAGGGCCTGTCCTGCGACAACGGCAGCCAGAAGCCAAAGAGCGATCTTTCCCCAGTCTGTTGAAAGCAGTTCCCAAAGAGCAGCCTTTTCTTCATTCGAGGAGGAGCTACTGCCGGTACTGCCTAAATCCGAGAACTCGGTGAGCAAGGGTTCTGCAAATGAATAGGCGATAATTCCGTAAAAGATCCCTGAATAGAGGAACCTGAACCTCTTAAAAGTGTTTTTTACATTCTTGGGCCCGTAGGTGCCCGGGAGAAAGAGCATTTGGTACAAACGCCATAAAATATAGGCGGTCAAACCCAGAGCTACGACTGCTCCAATTACTTTTCCGAAGGGAAGGGTGAGCAGGAATTTCACCACCCCGTCTGTGCTGGTTATGTCCCCACCGAGTTGGAAGGTCGCCATTAAAGTAAGGCTGCCAATGAGCACATAGACCATACCCTTGGTAAAGAAGCCGGCAGATCTTATTTTGGCTACATGTCCCTTATCAGGATCAAGATTCATGAAATTTTTCTACTAATTTAAATTGAAATTGATCTACTTGAGAAGCAGAAAGAGATTTTTAACCTGTATTTAGCTTTTTAAATATGAGTTAGAGTTTTAATCGAGATTCCAAAAACTCCAGTGCGCGGGCTTCGTTATAGGTCACCTCCTTATTTTGGAGGAATCCTACATGCCCTCCATAAGATGGCATCTCCAGGAATAGATTTTCCATTTCCTCTGCGATCTTTATTGGATAGGAATTAACCGAAAGGAAACCGTCATTCTTCGCGTTGATGATAAGGGTGGGGTGCTTAATATTAGTAAGGAACTGTCGGGAACTGTTCTCCCGATAATAGGTGAGCGCGTTTTCAAATTCATGAGCTTTACTGGTGTACAGATCGTCAATATCGAGAAGGGATTTACAGGCGGTTATTTCTTCCCTCGAGATCTGCTGGGGGAATTTATCTGCTCTCGCCAGTAAATGGGTTTTCAACTTTCCTAAGAAGCGCCTGGCATAGAGAATATTTCTGGTCTCCTGAAGCTTTTTAAGTGATCCATATAGATCGCATGGTACTGAAACTACTACTGCGGCCTTTATTTGGAAAGGAATTTCCCGTTCTTCCCCTAAATATTTCAATACGAGATTTCCCCCAAGACTGTATCCTTTAAGACAGATGCTGTTGTACTTATTTTTGGAAAGGAGGTGGTTAATAACCTGTTCCAGGTCTTCGGTTGCGCCTGCATGGTAGGACTTGAATTTCCTGTTGAGTTCGCCGCTACAACCTCGAAGGTTAACTGCTGCGACATCCCAGCCGTTCCTGGAAAAATGCTTTGCAAGCCCTTTCATATAGGGCCTCTTGGAACTTCCTTCCAGGCCGTGCATTACCACCAGTACTTTATCTGCACTTCCTTTTGCTGAAAAGCTCCAGTCTATATCCAGAAAATCATCGTCCAACAGTTCGATCCTTTCCCTTTCCTGCTCCACTTCAATTGATCGCAAGGTGGCCGCATAGATCGTGGAGATGTGGTAATTCCTGAAAACCGCGGGTGGCCGATAACTACTTTCTATCACAGGCATTTTTTGTAACTTATTTAGTCTTAGGGGCTAATGAACAAAAAACAATTATGCGTGCATAATAAAATTTATGTAATTTTATCCCAAAATTACAATATGTACAAGAAAGAGTTCGAGATAAGATGGAGTGACATTGATGCGAACCGTCACCTGGCGAATACGGCCTACGTAAATTTTATGAGCCATACACGCATGGGATTTTTGATGGACAATGGGTTCGGTCAAAAGGAAATGGCCCGTTTCGGTCTTGGACCCGTGGTCTTCTATGAACATATTTATTATTTCAAGGAAGTCTTTGCAGGTAAACCTGTAACAGTAACCCTTAAGTTAAAAGGACTTTCTAAAGACGGAATGTATTTTGAATTCGTACATGATTTCTTTGATCATAAAGGCCGAAACTTTGCGGCCTGCGAAATGATGGGAGGCTGGATTGATCTTAAGGAAAGAAAACTAACAGGCTTACCTCCTGAGCTTTTTAAAAAGCTCGACAGCCTTTCCCATACCGAAGATTTCAGGATCTTAACAAAAGAAGATACCCGCAAATTCGGAAAACATCCAAGGCATATCGAACCGCACCAGTTATAACTTTAACTTCTTGTTTCAGTCTTTTTTTTGGTCACCATATAAACTCCGCTAAAGACCAGTATTGCAGCTACTACCTTAATAAGGTTCAGGCTGTCTGCGCCCATACTTACCGCATATATGATAGCGATCAAAGGCTGCAGGTACACAAATGCGCTTATTGTGGAGGCACTGAGTTGCTTTAGAGCATAAACATTTAGTAAATAGGTGAGGAAAGTGGTTCCCACTACGACAAAAGACATTTTAATGATCGCGTGTGAGGGCAGGGAGGTCCATTGCACCTCCAGGAATTCATGGATGGTAAGAGGCAGGTTAATGAACACCGCAAACAGGAACAACCACTTCATGAGGGTAAAAGGGTGGTATTTGGCAGTTAGCGGTTTTACCATAATAAGGTAAAGGCCGTATGAAAGGGCATTAATGATGACAAACAGGTTTCCCAAAGGAATATTTGGGGCGTTGACTGTTGAGCCAGCACTAAAGAAGATCAACATCACTGCTCCTGCGAGCCCGGTAAAGATCCCGGCCGTTTTCAGCAGGGTGATCTTTTCCTTAATGAGGATCGATGCGAGTATTAACACCATGATGGGGGTAATGGTGGTGATGACCGAACTGTTGATTGGAGTGGTAAGGCTAAGACCTTTGAAGAACAGCAACATGTTGATCACCATTCCCAACACCGTACAGGTAATTATGCGGGGCCAGTCGCCGGTGGCAACCTTTTCCTTTGGTCCCCAGAAACTAATGAGCCAGAAGAGGATCGCAGCCCCCGTCACCCTTAAAAAAATGAAACCGTACGGTTGTATGAACTCGGGCATTAGGTCTTTGGCTACGGTATGATTTATACCGTAAATAGTACTCGCCCCTATCGCTGCCAGGATTGCCGGCAGCCGTTTATTCATGGAGCGATTCTTTTGCTTCCTCTACGGTTTTTTTTGAATTCCCAATAAAGGTCTTGTTCCCGTTGATGATAACCGGCCTTTTTAGGAATGTATAATGGTCGAGTAACAGCTCCCTGTAATCATCTTCAGAAAGTTGTTTATTCTTCAGGTCCCTTTCTTTGTACAGCCTCGCCCTTTTGTTGAAGAGGGCTTCATAATTCCCTGAAAGAAGTTTCAGGTCATCCAATTGCTCTTCTGTCAAAGGTTCGGTTTTTATGTCCTGCAGCGAAAAGGAAGCGGGCGCATCAAGTTCTTTTAGGATCCTTCTGCAGGTATCACAGCTGGATAGATGGTAGATCTTCTTCATGAGTTTTTTCACAAAACTATTGAATCTTTAAGAATGGCTCCACCTCATCCCGGGATAATTCCAGAAGAAAATCCCCCGAAGCATACGGCGCGATTTCATAGGAATTATAGATAAGAATAACCTTATCATCTGAAAATCCAATATTTACCGGCAGGTGAAAAACATCATTTTCAAACCAGAATCCGGTGCTGTTTATGTTATCTTCAGGAGGAATTCCCTGTTTACCCCGGAATTTCTCCTCTACCAGATCTTTGAATTCGGGTTTAAAGATATTTCTCCAGGAATAGGTTTTCCCGGAAGAAGGATCAAAGTTCAGAAAAGTGAGGTTCTTATATCCATGGGCTCCACCGCTAAAGATCTCGGTGGTGATCCCAATGGAGATCATCTTGTGGTCCTGAAGGTAAATGCTTTGATTGACATAGGCTTCCCAGGGTGGTTCTTCCGAAAAACTTTCGGCTGCCTTCTGGTAGTCTGAAATAAAAGTATTGGTTAGCTCTTTCAGGTCTTTAGCCAGCGGATTTTCTTCGGAAGAGATAAGTTTTATCACATGTGCCTCAAGAGAATTATTGATCCTGGATGCAATTTCTTCCGGTCCTTTGGCTTTCAGGATCTCAAGGGAGATCACGGCACAGTCATAATCGGCGGTATCGCAGTTTTCCCCGGCTTTCTTTACGATAGTTTCCTGATCAAATCTCAAAGGTTTTTCCGGAGTTTCTTTTTCGTCCTGACATGCAGATAAAAGGAGAATTATCCCCAGGATCCCGAAAAATTTATGGTTCATGGAAGTTGAATGTTAAACTGATTTGAAAGGTACGGGCTATTTTGGGAATGCCCAAAGCGAATGCTACATTTGTCTCTTAAATATATTCTAATTTATGAAATTCAATACTAAAACCATACACGGTGGTCAGGAGAACACAGATCCCGCATACGGCTCTGTTATGCCGCCTATATATCAAACCAGTACCTACAAGCAAACAACTCCCGGAGGGCATAAGGGCTTTGAGTATTCGCGAAGCGGGAATCCTACCCGTACCGCCCTGGAGAATGCTCTCGCAAGCATCGAGAACGGGAAATACGGGCTTGCATTTGGATCTGGTCTCGCTGCAATTGACGCGGTCATCAAATTGTTCAAACCCGGCGATGAGATCATTTCAACCAGTGATCTTTATGGTGGTTCCTACAGATTGTTCACTAAGATATTTGAAAACCTTGGGATCAAATTCCATTTCATTGGAATGCATGATGCTGCAAGGATCGAGGACCATATTAATGAAAATACAAGACTTATTTGGGTGGAGACCCCAACCAATCCAATGATGAACATCATTGATATTGCAGCAGTCTCTAAAATAGCAAAAAAGCACGATCTTCTTTTAGCAGTAGATAACACTTTTGCTACCGCCTACTTGCAGCAGCCTCTTGATTTGGGTGCCGATATCGTTATGCACAGTGCAACAAAGTACCTGGGCGGTCACAGTGATGTGGTGTTGGGTAGCCTGGTAGTGAATGACCAGAAACTGGCAGAGAAATTATACTTCATTCAAAATGCCAGCGGTGCGGTCTGCGGACCAATGGATAGCTTCCTGGTCTTAAGAGGTATCAAGACCCTGCACATTAGAATGCAACGCCACTGTGAGAACGGTGCTGCAATAGCCAAATTCCTGAAGTCACATCCAAAAGTTGACAAGGTATACTGGCCCGGGTTTGAAGATCATCCTAACCATGAGATAGCCAAAGAACAAATGAAAGGTTTTGGGGGTATGATCTCCTTTACAACTTCAGACGGAACTTTGAAGAGCGCCGTAAAAGTGGTTGAGAATCTTAAGGTTTTCACCCTTGCAGAGTCCCTGGGAGGAGTAGAATCTTTGGCAGGACATCCTGCAAGTATGACCCATGCTTCTATTCCGCAGGAAGAAAGAGCGAAAACTGGAGTAGTAGATTCTTTGATCAGGTTGAGTGTAGGTATTGAGGATGAAGAAGACCTTATCAATGACCTTAAACAGGCTTTAGGATAATCCTTCAAAAAGCATTTTTAGAGCCGCTTCATTATCGAGGCGGCTTTTTCATTTTCAAAGATCCTAGAAGTTGAGGTAGTAGATATAGCCCACATTCAGCCAGAACATCATGTCGTTGAACTTGTTCTGCGGATTGTCATGATCAAGGCCGTCGATCCAGTCAGTGTCGTAATACCGCACCTGCATGTTCATAACCAGATCACTTACCACATTTAGTTTATACCGCATACCTGCACCGGCGGTTATCCCCCAGGTACTTCCCGGTTCCTGCTGCACGTAGCCCTGGAAAGTGTGAAAAAGGTTATCTTCAAGTGGTCCCAGTTCAGAATAGGTGTAAGGATCATAACTTACAAAGTTGAATCCAAGACTTATGAAGGGTGCAATGGGATAGGCGAACGCGGTATAGTCCCTAATGCTGAAAGGAAAGTATTCCAGGTGTGCCCCCATTTCAAACACCTTGGTGTTCCCTATCATAGCGCGTAGTTGCCTGCCTCCCGGATTATCCCTTCTGGCAGTTTCCCCAAAATGGTGCAATTCTCCCTCATGATAGTCGATCTCTGCCCTTATTCTGAAGTGATCGTTGAAATACGTGTCCCTGGTATAGCAATCACAATCGGCACGATAGGCAAAATTGAGGTAATAGACCAGGCCAACCCCAATTCCGGTATTGGAGGTATTGGTTTCCATATTATACCTTAATCCATAATCTGTATAATAGGCGACCGGTCCGGCGACGATCCCTATTTCCTGTCCCAGGATCCCAACCTGTGCGAGTGCGCCTGCTTTTCCGAAGAAAAAAAGAAGGAAACCCAGAAGTAAGGATTTGGAAATGTTGATCATAAGAAAATATCGCGTCTAAGCAAATATATAAATTATGTGCAAAGAAAGCAGGAATTATTAGGGCTTCAGAAATAGATGATATTCATCAGGAATATCAAAATTATAAAGCCAGTTTTTTGAAGAAAATGTATATTTGCACGGAATCGTAAAAAACGTTTTCGTTAATGATAATTTAGCCTAAACTATGGAAAAAAATGTACAAGATTTTCTAGATATCGTATCTAAGAGAAATAGTAATGAACCGGAGTTTTTACAAGCCGTTCATGAAGTAGCAGAAACAGTTATTCCGTTCATTGAAAAGAATAAAAAATACCAGAACAAAATGTTGTTGGAGCGTATGGTGGAACCTGAACGGGTGATCATGTTTCGTGTGCCATGGACAGATGACCAAGGAAATATCCAGGTGAACAGAGGGTTCAGGATACAGATGAACTCTGCCATTGGGCCTTATAAGGGAGGACTTCGTTTTCACCCTTCAGTAAACCTGAGCATACTTAAATTCCTTGCATTTGAGCAGGTATTCAAGAATAGTCTTACCACCTTACCAATGGGTGGAGGAAAAGGAGGTTCAGATTTTGACCCAAAAGGTAAATCTGATAACGAAGTTATGAAATTCTGCCAGAGCTTTATGACCGAACTTCAACGTCATATTGGTGCCAATACAGATGTGCCTGCGGGTGACATTGGAGTTGGAGGCCGGGAAGTAGGATATCTTTTTGGGCAGTACAAGAGACTTAGAAATGAATTCACCGGAGTATTGACCGGAAAAGGCCTTTCTTACGGCGGATCTTTAATTCGTCCTGAAGCTACAGGTTACGGGAATGTCTACTTCACTGAAAATATGTTGAAGACCAAAGGAGATTCTATTAAAGGAAAGACCATTGTGGTTTCAGGCTCTGGAAATGTTGCTCAATTTGCGGCAGAAAAAGCTACCCAACTTGGCGGGAAAGTAGTAACCATGTCAGATTCTTCAGGATATATCTATGATGAAGAAGGTATCTATGCAGAAAAACTTGCTTTTATCATGGACCTTAAGAACGTGAAGCGTGGAAGGATCAAAGAATATGTTGACCAGTATCCAAAAGCAAAATACTTTGAGGGTGAGACTCCATGGGGTATCAAATGTGATATTGCTTTGCCATGTGCCACTCAGAACGAACTTCACGAGAAAGATGCCAAAACCCTTGTTGGTAATGGTACTATCTGTGTAGGAGAGGGCGCGAACATGCCTTGTACTCCTGAAGCAATCGCTGTTTTCCAGGATGCGAAGATCCTTTTCTCTCCGGGGAAAGCTTCAAACGCAGGAGGTGTTGCCACTTCAGGTTTGGAAATGTCTCAAAACTCTCTAAGGTTTAACTGGACCTCCGAAGAGGTTGATACTAAACTTAAGCAGATCATGAATGATATTCACGCTCAATGTGTGAAATATGGTACTGAAGAAGAAGGATATGTGGACTACGTTAAAGGAGCCAACATTGCCGGATTCGTAAAAGTTGCAGATGCTATGCTTGCTCAGGGAGCAGTGTAATATTCTTAAATAAACTACTGAAAAAGCCGCATTTGCGGCTTTTTCTTTTTTAATGCTTCTGAAGATTTATTGTTATTTTTGATCGTTCCCAAATTCCTTCAGTAGAAATCGAAAATAGAACTGGCGGAAGACCCCGGAAATACATCTTTTAAATGCTGATCACAACTAAAGGTATCGTTCTGAGTTCCCTGAAATATGGTGAAGCCGATCTTATCGTGAAATGCTTCACAGAAAAAAGTGGTTTAAAGACCTATCTGGTCAGGGGGGTGCTAAAGTCTCGAAAAGGGAAAATTAAAGCCTCTCTTTTTCAGCCTTTGACCCAAGTGGAATTAGTGGCCAACCATAAAGACAAGGGAACCCTGGAATACATGCGGGAGGCAAAACTTTTGACACCTTATCAAAGTCTTCATACAGATATTCTTAAATCTACCGTAGTGATGTTTCTTGCAGAAGTACTGCGGAATACTATCAAAGAGGAAGAACCTAACTTGCCATTATATGGTTTTCTTGAAAACAGCCTCGGGTGGTTTGATGCAACAGGAAGTGCGGCTAATTTTCACTTACTTTTTCTACTGAAGCTTACCAGTTATCTTGGTTTCTATCCTGATGAAAGTCAGGGGGATGAGCCTGTTTTTAATCTAATAGACGGCACTTTTCAAACCATCAAGACTAACAATGAATGTGTAACCGATGAAAATGTTCCTGTTTTAAGGCAGCTGTTGGGCACAGACTTTGATACTCTATCGAACGTGAAAATGAACCAGATATCCCGTACGGGATTTTTGTTTTTACTGCTCAATTATTACGAAATACATCTGCAGGGTTTCAGAAGACCGAAATCCCTGGCGGTCCTTAATGAGATATACAGTTAATGCGGTTCTTTATAAGTTTTGCCTTCTTTTTGTTCTTTGTGTGTTCCTGGTCACAGGAGGTGACCGTGATCGACAAAGTTACCGGGGAGCCCATCTTTAATGTAGCTATTTTCAATAAAGACAAATCCAAGAACTCATTAACTGACTTTGACGGCAAGGCAGACCTTTCCAAATTCTCTCCATCTGAGATCATTTTCTTCAGGCATGTCTCTCACATGGAATATCATACTACCCGGCGCCAGATCATTCAGCGGGGGAACAGGGTAGTAATGGAACCAAACCAGAATCAACTTGAAGAGGTCGTTATCTCCGCCTCGAAATTTGACCAGCGTAAGAGGGACGTTCCTCAGCGGGTGGTGAGCTTGAATCAAAAGGATATAATAGCAGCGAGTCCTCAAACGGCCGCAGATCTTTTGGAGAGTTCGGGCCAGGTTTTTGTCCAAAAAAGCCAGTTGGGCGGTGGAAGTCCCATGATAAGAGGCTTCTCAACGAACCGCCTTTTGATCACCGTAGACGGGGTAAGGATGAATACCGCAATTTTTCGCGGCGGGAACGTACAGAACGTGGTTTCTATGGATCCTCTGGCAGTAGAGCGAACAGAAGTGATTCTTGGGCCGGGATCTGTGATCTATGGGAGTGATGCAATAGGCGGGGTCATGAACTTTTCAACGCTTTCTCCCGGATTTTCGGTGGCCAAGGGAGGATCTTTCTCAGGCAAATCTTACGCCCGCTATGCAACGGCTAATGAGGAAAAAACGGGTCACGTCGATCTCTCCTTCGGAAGGGAGAAGTGGGCATTATTGACCAGTGTAAGCTATTCAGATTTCGGTGATATGAGGATGGGAAGCTATGGGCCACCGGAATACCTGCGTCACGAATATGTAAAAAGGGTAGACGGCCGGGATGTGGTTGTTCCCAACGACGATCCCGAAGTGCAGGTGCCAACGGGCTACGACCAAATAAGTTTTCTTCAAAAGGTACGATACAGGCCCAGCCATGACTGGGATTTTAATCTGGGGGTCATCTATTCCACTACCTCAGATTATCCTCGTTACGACCGGCTCTATCGCAAAAAGGATGGGCAATTAAGGGCAGCAGAATGGTATTATGGCCCTCAGCGATGGCTGCAGACAAATTTTAATATCAAAAAAGTTGGGAATGGGATCATTTATGATGAGGCAAAATTCACAGCTGCTTACCAAATTTTTGAAGAAGGCCGTAATGACCGTGACTTTGGGAAAGAGTTGTTATATGAGAATGATGAGCGGGTGGATGCCTGGTCTGCAAATCTCGATTTTGAAAAAGAATTCTTTGGCAGTTCATTATTCTATGGGCTGGAATATGTGTTGAACAATGTAAGTTCTTCCGGTAAGGTTAGGAACATAGTGGCCGGCAATTCGGTTCCCGGATCTTCAAGGTATCCCGATGATTCTTCCTGGCAATCTTTGGCTGCCTATACAAGCTTTCTCTGGAAGATAAACAGGGATCTTACGCTACAAAGTGGAGTCCGTTATAACCACCTTCTTTTGGATGCTACTTTTGAGAATAAGATTTATGATTTTCCTTTTTCCGAAGCAAACATAAATACCGGGGCCCTCACCGGAAGTGCAGGGTTGAACTGGCAACAGAGCAAGGTTCTGGGTTGGCAGCTTAATTTTTCGACCGCTTTTCGCGCACCAAACATTGACGATGTAGGGAAGATCTTTGATTCTGAACCTGGATCTGTAGTGGTCCCCAATCCCGGATTAAAACCTGAAACTGCTTATAATGCTGAGCTAGGAATGCGGCTTAATTTTAACCGGATCGTACAGCTGGAGGTCTCGGGATATTATACCTATCTGGATGATGCGATGGTGCGGCGGGATTTTGATCTTAACGGTCAGAAGACCATTGATTACCAGGGGGAGCCCAGCAGGGTACAGGCCATTATGAACGCTGCCAGTGCGTATGTATATGGTTTCGAAGCCGGAGGAAAGGTAAAATTATCTGAAAAACTTAAGGTGACTTCTCAGGTAAGCCTTACCAAAGGTGAGGAAGAGCAGGAGGACGGTACCGAAGCTCCCTTAAGGCATGCCGCTCCGTTCTTCGGAAATTTACACCTGATATGGGAAAATGATAATCTAAGATTTGATATTTTTGCCGAGTATAACGGCGAATTCAGCTTTGATGAACTTGCTCCAACAGAACAGGACAAACCTTATCTCTATGCCATCGATCTCAACGGAGATCCATATTCCCCTGAATGGTACACCCTTAATTTCACTTCCCAGTACCAACTGGGCAAAAGTTGGTTGGCAACCGTCACACTTGAAAATATTACCGATCAACGTTACAGGACCTATTCTTCCGGAATTGCGGCAGCAGGTAGAAATCTTATCCTCGCCCTGCAATATTCCTTTTAAAAAATACCTGCTGGTGCGGCAGCAGGCCAAATTAGTTGTTCCTCAACAGGTTTTCCCAAATTAACCCCGTCTATTTATCAAAATTCGTTATTTTCGCGCAACTATTTGAAAGAACGAACTAATGAGCGTACAGTTCCCTGAATATAAAGGACTTGACTTACCGAAAGTCGCAGAAGAAATTCTGGATTTTTGGAAGGAGAATGATGTTTTTGAAAAAAGTATATCCTCCCGTGAAGGTAATGAGCCCTTCGTGTTTTTTGAAGGACCTCCTTCAGCTAACGGATTGCCGGGAATCCATCATGTTATGGCCCGTGCCATTAAAGATATTTTTTGCCGTTTCAAGACCCAGAAAGGTTACCAGGTGAAACGTAAAGCCGGGTGGGACACACATGGTCTCCCTATAGAACTTGGAGTGGAAAAGGAGCTGGGAATTACCAAAGAGGATATTGGTACAAAAATTAGTGTTGAAGAGTATAATGAAGCCTGTAAAAGCGCGGTAATGCGCTATACAGATGTATGGAATGACCTAACCGAAAAAATGGGTTACTGGGTGGATATGGATGATCCTTATGTCACCTATAAATCAAAATACATGGAAACGGTCTGGTGGCTGCTTTCCCAGATATATAACAAAGGCCTAATTTACAAGGGTTACACTATTCAGCCGTATTCCCCCAAAGCCGGTACGGGTTTAAGTTCTCATGAACTAAACCAGCCAGGGACTTACAGGGACGTGACTGATACCACCGTGACGGCCATGTTCAAGGCTAAAAAGGAAACTCTGCCCGATTTTCTTGCAGAAAAAGAAGGAGAGCTATTTTTTATAGCCTGGACCACCACCCCATGGACCCTTCCTTCAAATACAGCCTTAACTGTAGGTCCTGCGATCGAATATGTGACGGTGAGGACTTACAACCAGTATACCTTTCAGCCCATAACGATCATAGTCGCCAAAAACCTTGCAGAAAAGCAGTTTGATAAGAAGTTTAGAAAAGTTGAAAATGAAGAGGCTTTGCATCCTTTCAAACAGGGAGATAAAATTCCTTTCTTTATTGAAGAAAGCTTCACCGGAAAAGACCTTTTGGAAATAAGATATGAGCAGTTACTGCCTTATGCGAAACCATATGAGAATCCTGAAAATGCTTTCAGAATAATTTCCGGGGATTTTGTTACCACCGAAGATGGTACTGGTATTGTTCATACCGCTCCTACCTTTGGTGCAGATGATGCTATGGTAGCGAAACAAGCTACTCCGGAAGTGCCGCCGCTTCTCGTGAAAGATGAGAATGATAATCTTGTACCGCTGGTGGACCTGCAGGGTAAATTCCGTGAAGAAATGGGGGAATTTGCCGGGAAGTATGTGAAGAGCGAATACTACGATGAGGGTGAGGCTCCTGAAAAATCTGTGGATGTTGAACTGGCAATTAAGCTAAAGGAAGAGAACCGCGCATTTAAAGTTGAAAAATATGTTCACAGCTATCCTAACTGCTGGAGAACAGATAAACCTATTTTGTATTATCCGCTGGATTCCTGGTTCATTAAGGTGACAGATTTTAAGGACAGGATGTATGAACTAAATCAGCAAATAAACTGGAAACCAAAATCTACCGGGGAAGGAAGATTTGGTAACTGGCTGGCCAATGCCAACGACTGGAACCTATCAAGGTCAAGATATTGGGGAATTCCATTACCTATCTGGCGGACAGAAGACGGGAAAGAAGAGATCATCATTGGCACTATTGAAGAATTGAAAGTTGAAATGAACAAGGCGGTGGCAGCCGGCTTGATGAAAAAAGACCTTTTTGCCGAATTTGAAACAGGGAACCTGAGCGATGAAAATTATGACAAGGTAGATCTTCATAAAAATGTTGTTGATAAGATCACCTTGGTCTCAGATTCAGGGAAACCAATGAAACGGGAAGCAGACCTTATCGATGTTTGGTTTGATTCCGGTTCCATGCCCTACGCCCAGTGGCACTACCCAATGGAAAATGCCGAAAAAGTAGAAAAAACATGGCGAAAAGCCGATTTTATAGCCGAGGGTGTTGACCAGACCCGTGGCTGGTTCTATACGCTGCATGCCATTGCCACCATGGTCTTTGATGATGTGGCCTATAAGAATGTAGTTTCGAACGGACTCGTTCTGGACAAAAACGGACAGAAAATGTCCAAACGTTTGGGGAATGCTGTAGATCCTTTTGAAACCCTTGCCGCTTTCGGTCCCGATGCTACCCGTTGGTACATGATCTCCAACGCCAATCCATGGGATAATTTGAAATTTGATATTGAAGGAATTTCAGAGGTACGACGTAAATTTTTTGGTACACTCTACAACACTTATTCCTTCTTTTCGTTATATGCCAACATTGATAATTTCGTTTATTCTGAACCTAATGTTCCCCTGGCAAAGCGACCCGAAATAGACAGGTGGATATTATCAGAATTACATACATTAATAGCAAAAGTAGACGGTTTCTATTCAGAATATGAACCTACCAAGGCCACCAGGGCGATTTCAGAATTTGTCCAGGAAAACCTGAGTAACTGGTATGTGAGACTCTGCAGAAGGAGATTCTGGAAGGGAGAATACGGACAAGACAAGATCTCTGCCTACCAAACTCTCTATACCTGTCTTGAAACTGTGGCCAAATTGGGGGCTCCCGTTGCACCGTTCTTTATGGATCGGCTATACAAAGACCTCAATACAGGAACCGGAAAAGAAGACTTTGAATCTGTACATTTGTCAGAATTTCCGAAAGCCCAGACAGATTTTATCGACAAAGTGCTTGAAAGACAGATGGAAAAGGCACAAACGGTGTCGTCCTTAGTGCTTTCATTGAGAAAGAAAGAAATGATCAAGGTAAGACAGCCTTTACAAAGGATCATGATCCCTGTGCTCCATGAGCAGCAACGCAAGGAGATTGAAGCAGTGGCCGAACTTATCAAGTCTGAAGTGAATGTAAAGGAGCTGGAATTAATAGATGATGCTTCGGGCATTCTTGTTAAACAAATCAAACCGAATTTCAAGGTTCTTGGACCCCGGTTTGGAAAGGATATGAAGGCTGTAACCCAGGCTATCAGTGGTTTTTCTGCAAACGATATTCAAAAAATTGAGCGGGAAGGAAAAATCGAAGTTGAGGTTAATGGGAAATTGCTTACATTAGAATCTGAAGATGTCGAGATCACTTCACAGGATATTGAAGGTTGGCTGGTAGCCAACTCAGGGAATATCACAGTGGCTTTGGATATTACCATTTCCGAAGATCTGAAAAAAGAAGGAATTGCGAGAGAACTGGTGAACAGGATCCAGAATATTCGTAAAGATTCCGGTTTTGAAGTGACAGACAAAATTGATGTGACCCTACAAAAGGACGGTACTGTCGAGGAGGCCGTTCAACAAAATATTGAATATATAAAAACGGAGACTTTAACTGCAAATCTCGACCTTGCAGAAGAAGTTAACAACGGAATGGAGATCTCGTTCGATGAGGTAGTCACCAGGCTGTTTATTAAAAAACATTAGAACTATGTCAACAGAAGTAAAAGAACGCTACAGTGATGCAGAGCTGGCAGAATTTAAGACGTTGATCCTCGCCAAGATCGAAAAGGCGAAGGAGCAGCTGGAGCTTTACAAAAGTGCTTACATGAATGACGGGAACAACGGTACAGATGATACCTCACCTACATTCAAAGCTTTTGAAGAAGGAAGTGAAACCATGAGCAAAGAAGCTAATTCACAATTAGCTATTCGCCAGGAGAAGTTCATTCGTGACCTGAAAAATGCGCTGGTGCGAATTGAAAGTAAAACATACGGTATCTGCCGTGTGACAGGTAAATTGATTGCAAAAGAACGGCTTAAACTTGTTCCTCATGCCACCCTAAGCATTGAAGCAAAAAATATGCAGAAATAAATACTTTTAATTGTAATGAAGCGCTCCCAACCTTCACTGGTTTGGAGCGCTTTTTGTTTTGTATAAATCATGAGAAGCATCTTACTGCTATTTATTCTTTTGCTGAATTCTGTCGTTTTTGCCCAGAAGGAAACTTCAGGAGTAATTGATGCGCGAGGTATTAACAAGCTGGTCTTGTCAAGTGATGAGATCTTCAGGATACATATTACCACTAAACCTGGAGAGTTTATTTCTGTCAAATCTAAATCTGACGGGGAATACTTCAATGATATCAGCCTTGACTCAGAAGTAAGACAGGGAACCCTGTACCTTAATTCCCGCTACAGAAAAAGTTTCCAGGGAGGTTTTGATAAATTAAGCGCCCATAAGGTATTCGCTATGGAGGTTGAGCTTGAGACCCCTCCCGGCATGAAGGTGGAAATACTTTCCAATCTTGCATCAGTTTATATGGAAGGAGGTTATGAGGAGGTGCTGATTCAGTTAAAATCGGGTTCCTGTTATATGAGTGATTTCAGCGGGAATGCGGTTGTGAATACCTATGACGGCAATATTGAGGTCTTTACCTCAAATGCGATCATAGAGGCCAAATCCCGACATGGAAAATTGCTGTTGCCTCATGAAATGACGGGAAATTCACAGGATATTCCTTAATAGTATCAATGGGAACATTAAGGTTCAGGAAACTAAATAATATTAGTATTTTTGAGCGATCCAAAAAAAAATCGATGTCGTTAAAGAAAGCTTCCCTTATTATCATTTTGATCCTGTTAATCGATCAGATCTCTAAATTCTATATTAAGACCAATTTTGCCCTGGGAGATGAGATAAAGGTATTTGAATGGTTCAGGATCTTATTCGTGGAGAACGAAGGCATGGCCTGGGGAGCTAAAATACCCGGCGAATACGGAAAATTGTTGCTTACAAGTTTCAGGCTGGTGGCTATTGTAGGGATCGCTTACTGGCTTTGGGATTCGGTGCGTAAAAATGGATCTAAAATATTGATCGTTGCTATATCAATGATCTTTGCAGGAGCTTTCGGTAATATCATTGATTCTGTTTTTTATGGAGAGATCTTTAATCACAGTTACAACCAGGTTGCAACATTTCTTCCCGAGGAGGGAGGATATGGGACTTTACTGCACGGGAAGGTGGTAGATATGCTTTATTTTCCTTTATGGTCTGGATACCTTCCGGAGTGGATCCCTTTCTGGGGCGGACAGTATTTCACCTTTTTTGAACCGGTTTTCAATATAGCAGATTCGGCTATAACTACCGGGGTCTTCCTACTGCTTCTCTTTAATAAAAAAGCTTTTCCCCAGGAGGAGAAAGAGAGCGGAAAAAAGAAAACCGAAGCGGTATATTAGGCCACACTCCTGTCAAAGATTTTTTCGAATCTTTTAAGCTCAATAGGTTTAATGAGATAATCTGTAACCATATTGAAGGACTTGGCTCTTTCGAGATCACGGGGATCAATGGAGGAACTAACCACGTACAGCGTTATCTTCTTATTGAAATTGTTCTTGATCTTAATAAATTCACTCAGAAATTCCCAACCATCCATAACGGGCATGTTAAGATCCAAAAAGATGATGTCGGGCAAATGGTCTTCGCTCAGATTTTCCAGGATAGGCCTGAAATAGTCAAGGGCTTCTTTACCGTTCTTAAAAATGATAAGGTTGCGGGATAGTTTTTTGATCTCAATGATCTTCTTAACCAAATTCACATAGATCTTATCGTCATCAATGATGCAGGCAAGCTCTATTGGGTGTTCCATATCTTCTAAAATTTGATTTTAAATGTGGTGCCAATGTTTACCGTACTGGTGACAGAAATACTTCCTCCCATTGCTTCCACCTGGTTCTTGGTTATGAACAGCCCAATACCGTTTGCTTCAGGGTGCCTGTGGAAGGTTTTATACATGCCAAACATTTTGTCTCCATGCTCATCCAGATCAATTCCCATCCCATTGTCACTTACTTCCAGGAAACATTCTCCTTTTTCTCTGTAAGTCTGAATGTAAATGATGGGTTTTCTGGATTTTTGCTTGTATTTAATGGCGTTTGTAATCAAATTTAGTAAAATACTCTCCAGATACTCAGAAATGTAATTTATTTCGTTCAACTTATCGAAATCGGCGATGATCTCCGCATTTTCCCTTTTGATCAGAGAAGAAGTTGAGGCGATAACCACTTCAAGGGAGTCTTTGAACTTTACTACCTGGGGTTCTTTTTTTAAAGTGTTTTGACGTGTAACTATCTCATTAAGATCTTTTATTGCCAGTTCCAGGTTCTCTGAAATGTCCTCTACGTTGGCTAGCAGATCGAGTTTATCCTGGCTGCTTCGGGCTTCTCTGAGCAACTGACTAATAAGACTAAGGTTGCTGCTGTGGGAACGCAATTGGTGGGAAACTATATGGGCGAAATTAAAGAGTTTGGAATTCTGGGAGGCTATTATGTCCAGAGAATTCTGAAGGTTGAGTTCATTGGTCTTTTGTTCATCAATATCCTGGTATACCCCGCGGATCCCTATGATCTCCTGCTCATTGTTATATACGGGTTTTCCTGTGGTTCTCACCCAGAACTCCCTGTTGTGCAGGGTGCGCATTTTGATCTCTACTTTAAAGGGAATGCCGTAGTGGGAGCATTTTTTGAACATCGCTGCTACCTTCTCATGATTTTCGGGAGCATAGAACCTTAGTTTGTCATCGGGATTGGGTTCATAGTCCATAGGGCAGTCCAGGATCTTTTTGGTGACGTTGTCCCAATAAACTGCATTGGTCTTGACATCCAGGTACCAGCCGCCCGTAGAGGTCATTTCTGCAGTCTCCCTATAATAGAAAAAGTTCTCTTCTATGGTGTACTGGTCACGTTTTGCCTGATGGATGTTGACGAAAAGAAGAACAGCAGTATCTGCCAGGCCTTTGTCCCTTCTATTAAGGTTCCTGCATTCAAACCAACGGTACTTTCCGTTTCCAAGTTTTAGCCGCAACTCAATATTGAAAGGTTTTTGGAGGGAAGTGAAATCTTCGAAATGCTGCCTGAAGTCGTAGCGGTAGTCCTTGTGAAGAATATGATTTAAGAAGTACCCGAACTTGTCTCCCCCGGGATCTGGATTACCGGTTAAATGGGTGAAATGTTCAGACCAGGAAATCTCTTTTGTCAAAAGGTTGATTTTCCAGTAAGCGACATCAAAATCTTCCAGAATACTGTTTAACTGGAGGTCGTTGAGCATTAAGATTTCCTAATTGGTTGGTTTAAAAGTAACTGAAAACCTAAAGCTTTACAAATTTTTGAAATTATATATTTTTTCGGGAGTCACACAATAATCCAGGGGAACATCGTTTTTGGTAACATCTGAGATCTCCTCTTCAACCTCAAAAAGGGAAAGCCCTATTTTGATCACATCTATTGAGCAATGGGAAAGGAAACGGTCATAAAAGCCCTTTCCGTAGCCCACACGGCTACCTTTTTGGTCAAAAGCAAGTAATGGAACGAAAACCACTTCAATTTGTTCCGGCTTAATTTCTATGCCGCCTTCGGGTTCAGGTATCCCCCAGGAATTCACGTTGATCTTTGTGTTATCTGTGAGCAGATAATTTGTGAGGGAACCGGTTTTGAAATCAGCTTTTGAGAGCACCACATTTTTATCCTTCCCCTGCAATACATGAAGAATAGCTTCTGTATCGACTTCTTTTTTTTCCTTAATACTCAGGAAAATGTGGTAGAAAGATAGCTCCCATACCGGAAGCTCAAGAAGCTGGTTTGCGATCTTAAGGCTTCGTTTTTCTACCTCTTCGGAAGAAAGGGTTTCCCGCAGATCTCTATATTTGTTGCGAAGCTGGTTCTTGTTCATAAGTCTCTTTGGAAACTGAAATATGAAAAATGGCATCTCCCTGATATACAATGGGGGATTCATTCACATTAATGATATAACCGGTATTAGGGGCTTTAACCTTATGGCGGAGTTTCCCGTATGGGTCTGTGATGGTCGCAATATATTCTCCTTTTTCGACATGCTTTCCAAAAGGGATCTTTATATGGAGGAGTCCACTGTATTTAGCCCGCATCCAGCTACTGTACTCAATAAAAATCGTCTCTCCTGATGGATCGGGGACTTCAAATTTTGGTTTCAGCATCTCAAAGTGGGCCAGGATCCTCATGATCCCTTCCACTCCATGTTTTGCCACAGTCTTGTTGCTGTCCCTGGACTTTCCCCCTTCAAAAAGCAATACGGGGATACCTCGTTTCGCACAGGTCTCGCGGTACGATTTTACAATGGTCTTTGAAATAATCGTAAAAGGAGCATTGAAGATACGGGCGTAGTGCATAGCCATATCTTCTCCTTTTTTGATCCTAATTTGAGGAGCATTGAATCGGCTTGCCCCTCCGGTATGGAAATCCATACAAAAATCGGCTACAGGAAGAATTTTCTGTACGAATTGATAAGCGAACCTGCTGGCTAGCGAACCGTTCTTTGTTCCGGGGAAAACCCTGTTAAGGTCCCGTCCATCAGGGAATTCTCGCGCCATGTTCAGGAACCCGAAAACATTGATAATTGGAATACAGATAACGGTTCCTTTAGCCGGTTTGTTGATTTCTTTTACAATGATCTGTCTCACAACCTCCACCCCGTTTATCTCATCTCCATGAATACCTGCGGTTATTAAAATGACCGGTCCCGGTTTTTTGGAACGCTCAATAATGATTGGAACATCGACCGAAGTGGTTGTATAAAGCTTGGCCATATTAAAGTTAATGGTCGCGCTTTTACCCGGGTGTATTTTCTTACCTAAGATATCCAGAACATTGTGCTCGTCTATATAAGCCATGAACTACAGATTTCTTTCAATATACCGTATTATAGTTTTGGCAATGTCTTTGCCTGTGGCATGTTCAATTCCTTCAAGGCCCGGCGAGGAGTTAACTTCGAGGATAAGTGGCCCGCGGGAACTTTGCAGCATATCAACCCCCGCTACTCCAAGACCCATTGCCTTAGCCGCCTTAATGGCTGCGATCTCTTCCTCATCGGAAAGCTGAATAACAGAAGCGGATCCACCCCTGTGAAGGTTAGACCTGAATTCCCCTTCCTTTCCCTGTCTTTTCATAGCTCCTACCACGTGGCCGTCAACAACCAGCGCCCTGATATCGGCTCCGCCGGCTTCTTTAATGAATTCCTGTACGATCACCCTTGCCTGCAATCCGTTGAAGGCTTCAATGACCGATTCGGCCGCATTTTTGGTCTCGGCGAGAACCACTCCAAGACCCTGGGTACCTTCCAGTAATTTGATGATCAATGGCGCTCCCCCCACATGGTCGATCACTTCTCCCACGTCTTTTGAATAGTTAGTGAAAACTGTTTTTGGAAGACCCAGCCTGGCTCTTGAAAGTACCTGAAGGCTTCGCAATTTGTCGCGGCTTCTTACAAGTGACTGAGATTCGGTGGTGGTAAAAACGCCCATCATTTCAAACTGTCGTACTACCGCAGTACCGTAGAAAGTTACCGAAGCTCCAATTCTCGGAATCACCGCATCTGCATCTTCTATGTGGCGGCCTCTGTAATAGATACTTGGGTGTTTCTTCTCTATTATAAGGTCACACTTAAGGGGGTCTATTACCTCTACATTATGATTTCGCTTTTTAGCGGCCTCCACTAAGCGTTGGGTGGAATACAAATTGCTATTCCTGGATAAGATCTTTATGTTCATTTTTGTTTCTTATTGTAAGATAGGTCGAAAAATTCAGTGTCCACTACAAATTTCTTGGTGATGAACTTCCGGCCCAAAAGTACGGGAAATCTCATTTCCTGCCGTGCGGTTAATGAAAGAGAAATTCGGTGTGTTTTTCCGAATAAAGTGATGGTGGTTTGTATCTGGTATCGCTTCTGTACAATGCCGTTACTGCTCTTTACGAACACTATGTCATAATCTGAAAAGCGAAATTCCTTTCCATTGTAAAGGGGATGTTCTTCGTCCAGGAAGGTACATCTAAGGATGCCTTTTTCCTCAACTATGTTATCGCAGTGAATCGAGGAGGTGTAGGCACCCGTATCTACTTTCACCGAAATATTTTCCAGGTGCAGATCGGGAAAATCTGCTTTGTCAAACCGCCCGATGGTAATTTTTTCCATGAATGCAAGGTACTAAAAGATGAATTGTCTATTCTTAACAAATTCTGAAATTCCATTTTTCCGGATTATACCCTGTCTTCTTATGCAACTTGGTCAAACCAACCTGCTGCTGCTGCAAAGCCTTATGGGATATTTTCTAAATTAAAAACTTCGACCTCTCCAGAGCAGATAACAAATTAGGGGAGATGCAATTAGGAAAAATTTAACAGATTACAGGGGTGCTGCGCCGCTCTTCCGTGTGTTAATATTTTACCTTTGGAACAATGGAGAAGAATACGGTCGAACTACAGATAAAAACCCTTCCAGAAAGCCCCGGCGTCTATCAGTATTACGATAAGAACGGAAGGATATTATATGTTGGCAAGGCGAAAAACCTGAAGAAGCGGGTTGCCTCTTATTTTACCAGGAATAATGACAGCCACCGCATTCGGGTGATGGTGAAAAAGATCCACGAAATAAGGCATATCGTGGTTTCTTCGGAAACAGATGCCCTTTTACTGGAGAACAATCTTATCAAAAAACACCAGCCTCGCTTCAATGTGATGTTGAAGGATGATAAGACCTATCCCTGGATCTGCATCAAAAATGAACGATTTTCAAGAGTTTTCCCTACGCGAAAATTGGTAAAGGACGGCAGCGAATATTATGGTCCCTATACTAGTTTCAGGACAGTGAATACTCTGCTTGACCTCATAAAAGGTGTTTTCCAGCTTCGCACCTGTAACTATGATCTTTCCGAGGAAAAGATAAGGAACGGCAAATATAAAGTTTGTCTGGAATATCACCTGGGGAACTGCAAAGGACCATGTGAGGCCCTTGAAAGTGAAGCAGAATACCTTAAGAAAATTGAGGCTATAAGACAAATCTTAAAGGGGAATTTCAAAGACTCCCTGCAGGAGTTCAAACAACAAATGAAAACCCATGCCGATAAAATGGAATTTGAAGAGGCACAAAGGATAAAAACCAAAATAGAAGTGCTTGAAAATTATCAGGCGAGGTCTACCGTGGTTAATCCCAGGATCAACAATGTTGATGTTTTCTCCATTGTAAGCGATGAGGGGTACGGGTATGTGAATTTCCTGCAGTTGTCTCACGGGGCAATTATTCGCTCCCATACCATTGAACTAAAGAAGAAGCTGGAAGAGACAGATAAGGAATTGCTAGAGTTGGGAATAACCGAGATACGCCAGCGTTTTAACTCAGAGACCCGCGAAATATATGTGCCTTTCAAAGTAGATGTGGGTGAGGAGATCAAAGTTACCGTTCCCCAATTGGGAGATAAAAAACAGATCGTGGAGTTGTCTACACGGAATGCGAAATATTTCAGGCAGGAAAGGTTCAAGCAAATGATGATCGTGGACCCTGACAGGCATGTGAACAGGATCATGGCGCAAATGAAACAGGATCTGCGGCTTAAGGAAGAACCTCGACACATCGAATGCTTTGATAACTCAAACATCCAGGGAAGCAATCCTGTGGCTGCCTGTGTGGTATTTAAAGATGGAAAACCGAGCAAAAAGGATTACCGGAAATTCAATATTAAAACGGTAGAAGGTCCTAACGATTTCGCATCCATGGAAGAAGTGGTTTTCAGAAGGTACAGGCGCTTGTTGGAAGAGGGAGAATCGTTGCCTCAACTTGTGATAGTTGATGGAGGAAAAGGCCAGTTATCTTCAGGGGTAAAGGCTCTGGACACTCTGGGTTTGAGGGGGAAAATAGCGATCATTGGTATCGCTAAAAGACTTGAGGAATTATTCTATCCCGGAGATTCGATACCGTTGTACCTGGACAAAAAGTCTGAAACCCTGAAGATCATTCAGCAGCTAAGAAATGAAGCCCACCGCTTCGGAATTACCTTTCACAGGAACAAACGCAGCAGTGTGGCATTAAATACCGAGTTGGATAATATAGCGGGAATAGGGGAAAAGACGGTGGTTGAACTATTAAAACACTTTCGTTCCCTGAAACGGGTCAAAGAAGCTTCCGAAGAAACTCTTGCAGGGGTTATCGGGAAATCAAAGGCTTCCATTATTTACAAACACTATCATACCTGATAAATGAAAAAAATCCTTTTGCTGTTACTCTTTTCAGTCTGTCTCACAGGCTATGCGCAGGAAGAAGATCCAAAAGTGGGTCTTGTCCTGAGTGGTGGCGGAGCAAAAGGGCTTGCTCATATTGGAGTGCTGAAGGTTATCGAAGAAGCAGGGGTGAAGATCGATTATATTGGCGGAACAAGTATGGGGGCTATCATTGGTGCATTATATTCTTCGGGATATTCGGCGACCCAACTGGACAGCATCATCAGGGAGACCAATTTCAATATTCTTATCCAGGATGAGCTGCCGCGAAGTGCCATGACCTTCTACGAGAAAAAGGATGCCGAAAAATATGCCATTACCCTGCCTTTTGACAATTTTAATGTTTCTTTTCCCGCGGCATATTCCAAAGGGCAGAACGTGTATAACCTCATTTCCAAGCTTACCCTTCACCTGCAGGATAAAAAGGATTTCAGTAAGCTGCCTATCCCCTTCTTTTGTGTAGCGACAGATGTTGAGACCGGAGAGGAAGTTATACTGGATAAAGGCCATTTACCTCAGGCGGTTTCGGCGAGTGCCTCAATTCCCACGCTTTTTAGCCCTGTGATGATAGATGGCAGGGTGTTGACAGACGGGGGCGTAGTCAATAATTACCCGGTTGAAGAACTTCTCAAAAGAGGGGCTGAAATTATTATTGGTGTTGATGTGCAGGATACCCTTGCCACGCGGGATGAAATGAAATCTGTCTTCTCCATACTTACCCAGATCAGTAATTTCAGGACTATTCAGGACATGAAAGAAAAGATCAAAAAGACAGATGTTTATATAGATCCTGATATTTTGCCTTTCAGTGTTATGTCTTTTGATAAGGGGAAAGAGATCATAAAAGCAGGAGAGGACGCCGCAGCTGTTCATATGGAGGAACTTAAAGCTATTGCTGCTTTGCAAACCCGTACCAGAGAAGTTCGTGCACCCATCCCGGCGGTGGAGACACTTCGGATCTCAGATGTTCGGATTGAGGGAAATTCTTCTTATCCCAGGGATTACATACTGGGTAAACTGAAATTAAAATATCCCTCTACCGTTTCCTATAAAGAACTTAGATTGGGGATAAACAACCTTTCTGCCACGAGGAACTTCAATCGTGTGAATTATCAACTGGTACCTCTTAATGAAAGTTATGTCCTGGTCCTTCAGCTTGAGGAAAACATGGGCAAGACCCTTCTGCGTCTGGCTGTTCATTATGATCAACTGTATAAAAGCGGGGCTTTAGTAAATCTTACACAAAAGAGTCTTTTAGCAACCAATGATGTAACTTCGCTTGATGTGGTGCTGGGAGATAATTTCAGGTACAATTTCCATTACTATCTCGATAAAGGTTATTATTGGAGTGTAGGACTTAGAAGTCGTTACAACAGCTTCAGCAAAGGGGTGTCATTTGATTTCGCGAAAGAAAATGCCAGGCTGGATGGAAGCGGGATAAATCAACTACAGGTTGATTACGAGGATTACACGAACCAACTATATGCCGAGACCCTCTTTGGTCAGATATTTTCATTTGGACTGGGTGCCGAACATAAATTCCTGGATATTGAGTCCAAGACACTTGGGGTTAGTACTCCTGAAGAGGAGAACAGGGGTGTTTTTGACAAATCTAATTATTACAGTGGTTTTGGATATTTAAAGCTGGACAGTTTTGACAATAAATATTTCCCCACCCGGGGTTTGTATTTTGACGGGGATATCCATTGGTACCTTTTTTCCTCAGATTACCTGGGTAATTTTTCCTCCTTTTCTGTAATTAAAGGAACGACGGGTTTTGCCCTCACTCCGCTACCTGATTTTACCACCCGCATTTTTTCTGAAGCAGGCTTTCGGGTAGGAAGTAGCAGGAATAATATTTTTGACTTCTTCCTTGGTGGCTACGGAAATGATTTCATCAACAATTTCGTTCCTTTCTATGGGTATGATTTTATTGGACTTTCGGGAGACAGTTATATTAAAGGTCTGGTTGAACTGGATTATGAGTTTTACCGGAAGCACCATTTGATCTTTAGTGCAAACTATGCCAATGTTGGAAATGAACTCTACGGGACCGGGGAATGGTTCAGCTCACCGGAGTTTTCGGGGTATGCTTTGGGTTACAGCCTTGACACCTTTATTGGCCCTATAGAGATCAAATATTCCATTTCCCCTGAATTGAAAGAGAGTCATTGGTTTTTTAATCTCGGCTTTTGGTTTTAAACCTCCTTTAACTGGAATTCCCGTAAATATTTCAGATATTTGTAATTAATCGAATTTTTTGTGACACTTGCTGATATTATTGGCTGTCGCAAACGTTTTCTTAATTAAAATTTCAGAACATGCCATTTTATCATAAACTCGGAAAAATACCTCATAAAAGGCATACGGTGTTCAAAAAACCGGATGGCAGCCTTTATTATGAACAATTGTTCGGTACTATTGGTTTCGACGGAATGTCAACAAATATGTACCATGAGCAGCGGCCTACACAGGTGAAAGAAATAAAAGGCAGCTACAATGCCAGACCTAAAATAGCAGCAGAGCACAATATCAAATCCTATAGATTTAAGGGATTCCATATAAAACCTGAACCAGATTATCTGCAGAGCAGAAAGACCGTACTCACCAATTCAGATGTCGATATTGTACTGGCATCCCCGCAACAATCTACAAAGGATTATTTTTATAAAAACTCAGATTCAGACGAACTTTTGTTCATACATCAGGGTACCGGAAAACTCAGGACCCATCTGGGTAACCTCGATTTCAAATATGGAGATTACCTGGTCATCCCCCGTGGGACTATCTATAAAATAGATTTTGATGATGAGGTTAACAGGTTGTTCATCGTGGAATCCAGAAGACCTATTTATACTCCAAAGCGTTACCGGAACTATTTCGGGCAGCTGCTGGAGCATTCTCCCTTCTGCGAGCGTGACCTTCGTCAACCTTACGAACTGGAAACAAACGACGAGAATGGGGAATTTCTTATGAAGGTCAAAAAACAGGGACAGATCTATGACATGATCTATGCTTCACATCCTTTTGATGTAGTTGGATATGACGGTTACAATTACCCTTATGCCTTTTCTATTCATGATTTCGAACCTATAACAGGTAGGATACACCAACCCCCACCGGTACACCAAACTTTCGAGACAGATGCTTTTGTGGTGTGTTCCTTTGTGCCGAGGTTGTATGATTACCATCCCGATAGTATTCCGGCGCCTTACAACCACAGTAATATTGACAGTGATGAGGTACTCTATTACGTAGACGGAGATTTTATGAGCAGGAATGATATTGAAAAAGGGCATATCTCCCTACATCCTGCAGGGATTCCACATGGCCCGCACCCGGGAGCGGTTGAGCGCAGCATTGGGCAGACAGAGACAGAGGAACTGGCGGTAATGGTTGATACTTTCAAACCCCTGCAAATTACTGAGGACGCAATGGAAATTGCAGATGATAGTTACCACAAATCCTGGCTGGATCATTAACCCGAACCCACTTCCCATATCTTTCTTAAGTTTGGGCAGGAAAATTAGAAACAGAAAATTAAGTATGGTTTTTTTAAAACCTTAAAAAAAATATTATGGCTACAGAGAACACAGCAGAAATAAAAAAAACAGTACCCCAGGCAGAGGATTTCCTCCCGTTGTTAGGTACAGACTTCGTTGAACTTTATGTTGGAAACGCCAAGCAGGCTGCATTCTATTACCAGCAGGCATGGGGGTTTCAACCCGTCGCATATTCAGGGCTTGAAACCGGCAACAAAGATCAGGTATCTTATGTTCTTCAACAAGACAAGATAAGGTTAGTGTTGACTTCTCCAATTAAACCCGGAGGGGAGATCAATGAACATATCAATAAACATGGGGATGGAGTAAAAGTAGTTGCCCTGTGGGTGGATGATGCACGTAAAAGTTACGAAGAAACCACAAAGCGTGGCGCAAAGTCATATAAGGAGCCATATGAACTAAAGGACGATAATGGTCATGTTGTGATCTCCGGAATCCATACCTATGGAGAAACTGTTCACCTTTTTGTGGAGAGAAAGAATTATTCGGGACCATTCCTGCCCGGGTACAAACCATACAAACCCCATTTTAAGGCAGATGAAGTAGGCCTTAAATATATTGACCACATGGTGGGTAATGTTGGGTGGAACGAAATGAACAAGTGGTGTGAATTCTATGCCAAGGTTATGGGATTCGCACAGCTGGTATCTTTTGATGATAAAGATATTTCTACAGAATATACCGCTTTAATGAGTAAGGTAATGAGTAACGGTAATGGTAGGATAAAGTTTCCTATTAATGAACCAGCAGAAGGAAAGAAAAAATCACAGATCGAAGAATATATTGATTTCTATAACGGAGCCGGAGTACAGCATATCGCTGTTGCTACAGATAATATTATCGAGACTGTTACCCAATTAAGGGACCGCGGAGTTGAATTCCTTTATGTTCCTGAGGCATATTATGACGATGTTTTGGACAGAGTGGGAGAGATCGATGAAGATCTTGCCCCTTTAAAGGAACTCGGAGTCTTAATTGACCGTGATGATGAAGGTTATTTACTTCAGATCTTTACAAAGCCGGTTTTGGACAGGCCAACCATGTTCTTTGAGATCATTCAGCGAAAAGGAGCCCAATCTTTCGGGAAAGGTAATTTTAAAGCTCTTTTTGAAGCTATCGAGAGGGAGCAAACTTTGAGGGGAACTCTGTAATTTTATTGTTATTTATAAATACAAACCAATATAAAACTTAAAAATATCACTTTTTATAAGCTTCTGAGTTAAAGTTCATTTTGCTATTGCGATTAATGTAAATTTAAAGGACTTTTGCACCGCAATTTTGGAGTGGTTACCAGAATTGGAAAAAAATAATATTTTTTTCATAATTTAAGTTTTAGTTGGTTAAAGAAGATTAAAACCCCGTCATCCTTGACGGGGTTTTTTTGTTTTAATACATTTGGAATAGAAATTGTAATTGTAACCCAAATAAAGAAAACTAAGCTATACCTACATGAAAAAGATATTTACGATTATAATTTCCCTGGTTGTCTTAAATGTGACAGCCCAATCCCATCAGGCATTCGCTGATGGTGAATGGTTTAGGTTCAGGATCCATTACGGGGTCTTCAATGCGAGTTTTGCAACCCTTGAAGTAAAGGAAACCACTTTTAAAAATAAACCTGTTTATCATGTGGTGGGAAAAGGCAAATCTACAGGCCTTCTACATTTATTTTTTAAGGTTGATGATAATTATGAGACCTTTGTAGATAAAAATACGGGATCTCCCCTAAGGTTCATCAGGCAAATTGATGAAGGTGGCCACACCAAAGATATCCAGATAGATTTTGACCATAGCTCCAACACGGCTCATGTTTTTAACCGTAAGCATAACACACATGAATCCTTTACGGTACAGGAGAATGTGCATGATATGTTATCCTCCTTCTATTATCTTCGGAACAATCTCAATGTAGACGATATTTCCCCTGGAGAGATGATGACACTCAATATGTTTTTCGACAATGAGAACCACGATTTTAAGTTAAAATTCCTCGGAAGGGAGGTCGTAAAAACAAAAATGGGTAATATTGCTGCGCTTAAGTTCAAACCTTATGTGCTGGCAGGCAGGGTTTTCAAGGAAAAAGAAAGCCTGACTATTTGGGTAAGCGATGATGGTAACAGGATGCCGGTAAAAATAAAAGCAGATCTGGCAGTAGGTTCTCTGGATGCCAGTTTGGATGCTTTTAAAGGCTTAAAACATCCGTTGAAAATTATAATGAAATAAAATGGAAGAAATTACACCCGAGATTGCCCAAAAAGTCCGGCAACTGGAAGAGAAATTTAAAAATTCCGGTCAGGACCTTGGTTCCTATCTCGATGGCCTTCTTCACGACCGCTACTTAACCTATTGGGATTACATAAGTCTGGATACGCTTTTAAGCCTTCAGAAAACAAAAACACATTTTCCTGATGAGGAGATCTTCATTGGGTACCACCAGATCACCGAGCTTTTCTTTAAGCTGATCATTCATGAACAGAAACAAATAGTAGAAGCTGAAAACCTTACGGTTCCTTTCTTTACTGAAAAATTGAATCGAATTATTCGGTATTTCAGAGTGCTTACGGGTTCTTTTGATATCATGATTCGCGGTATGGAGAGGGAGCAGTTCCTGAAGTTCAGGATGGCCCTTTTACCTGCCAGTGGTTTCCAATCAGGGCAATTCAGGATGATTGAAATATACTCCACTCCTCTGGAAAACCTGGTGCACATGGAGATTCGGAAGAACATGCCGCCAGAGGCTTCCATAGAAGACCTTTATGAAAATATTTATTGGAAAAGGGGTGCTACCGACCTTTCTTCGGGAGAAAAAACCCTCACCCTTAAACAGTTCGAGGAAGAATATGATCCTAAATTCCTGGCACTCGCCAACAGGGTAAAAAGTAAAACCCTCTATCAGATATATCAGCAACTTTCTTCCGAAGAAAAAAACAATAAAAATTTAATTGAGGCGTTGCGTACATTGGACGTAACAGTCAACGTTAACTGGCTGCTAATGCATATTGGAGCTGCTCATCGTTATCTAATGAGCAAGAAAGGTGCTGTTGCGGCTACCGGAGGCACGAACTGGAAGGATTTTCTTCCACCGAGTTTCCAACGCATTTCCTTTTTTCCTGAACTTTGGAATGAGGAGGAGATGAAAGAATGGGGCAAGGAATGGGTAGATGAAACGTTTAACAAAAAAATGCATTCGAATTGAAAAGATTAAGTTACCTGCTAATGTTGATGATGGTCTTGACGGCCTGTAATGACCAACACAAAAATGAGGAAATAGCCGATAACACTGTTAAAGAACCTGCCGCTCCGGTAGTGGAGGAGTATGGGTTTATTTTTAACGATTATGAAGTGGTGCGTGACACCATAAGATCTGGAGATACTTTTGGGATCATTCTTGGGACCCACGGAGTAGACCCCGGAAAGATCTTTGAAATCGTAGAAAAATCCAGGGATACTTTTAATCCCCGAAAGATGCGAACAGGAAAACCATACGTGATCCTGAAGGACAGGGATTCTGCTAAAACCCCGAAAGCTTTTATTTACGAAAATGATCTGGTAAACTATACTGTGGTCGATATCAAGGACACTATCAATGCCTACACTGCAAAGAAACCTGTAACTATCTCCAAGAGAACTGTAGCCGGAGTGATCAATTCCAATCTCTCTGAAACCATGCAGGAAGAAGGGCTTAGTAACTTACTGGCTCTTGAAATGAGCAATATATATCAATGGAGTATTGATTTTTTCAGGCTTCAGAAAGGGGACAGGTTTAAGCTGGTTTACCACGAAAGATATATTAATGACAGTATTTATGCAGGTATAGAGAGTATTGAAGCTGCTGTTTTTTATCACCAGGATAAACCATATTACGCCTTTAATTTTATGGTAGATTCGGTTGCCGGAGGCCGGGATTACTATGATGAGAAGGCCCGTCCTTTACAGAGTTTTTTCCTAAAAGCACCATTAGATTTTTTTAGGATTTCATCCCGCTTTAGTCCTAACAGGTTCCATCCCGTGCAAAAACGCTGGAAAGCCCATAAAGGAACAGATTATGCCGCTGCCCATGGGACGCCGATCAAGAGTACTGCCAATGGCGTGATCATCGCTTCTTCCTACACCGCAGGAAACGGGAATTACGTGAAAGTGAAACACAATGATACCTACACTACCCAATACCTGCATATGTCCAAACGAGCAGTGAAGCAGGGGCAAAGAGTGAAGCAGGGGGATATCATAGGATATGTGGGCAGTACAGGTCTTGCCACAGGGCCACACGTGTGCTATCGTTTCTGGAAGAACGGGGTGCAGGTGGATCCCTTCCGGCAAAATTTACCTTCCGCTGAGCCTATTGAAGAAAAATATATTCCGTCCTATTTTGCAGCGATTGAACCCTTAAAGGCCGAATTAGGGAATATTGAATTTAAAGAGATCTAATTGACAATGAAAAGCACTAACCCAACCCAAACCAAGGCCTGGAAAAAATTAGAAGACCATTTTAAAGCTGTTAAGGACCTGAAGCTAAAAAGTGAATTTGAATCCCATCCCGGTAGGGCAGATGAATTTACCCTGCGGTGGGAGGATTTCTATGTAGATTACAGTAAAAATCTTATCACAAAAGAAACCCGGGACCTGTTGATAGAATTGGCAGAGGAAGTTGGCCTGGAAGAGGCCATTTTCGATTATTTTGGTGGCGGGCGTATTAACAGGACAGAAGGTCGCGCCGTTTTGCACACCGCATTGCGGGAAAAAAATACTACTGAAGTTGAGGTGGATGGGGAAAATGTGATCCCTGAAGTTTTCAAGGTAAAAGAAAAAATACGCAGTTTTAGTAACTCTGTCATTGATGGTTCCCGAAAAGGATTTACAGGCAAACCTTTTTCAGATATTGTAAATATCGGGATAGGTGGTTCTGATCTGGGTCCGGTAATGGTTACAGAAGCCCTGAAGAACTATACAAATCATCTTAAAGTACATTTTGTTTCTAACGTAGACGGGGATCATGTTCATGAAACCATTCAGGACCTTGACCCCGAAACCACATTGTTTGTAATCGTTTCCAAATCCTTTTCAACCCAGGAGACACTTGCAAATTCAACCACCATCAGAAAGTGGTTTACCAAAAGAGCGCCTGCAGAAGCTGTTGCCAAACACTTTGTCGCCGTTTCCAGCAATGTTAAGGCAGTAAAGGAATTTGGAATTGAAGCCGAAAACATTTTCCCTATGTGGGACTGGGTGGGCGGCCGTTTCTCCCTTTGGAGTGCCGTTGGCCTTTCTATTGCTTTATCGATAGGACCTAATAGCTTCGAGAAACTACTTGACGGGGCATACGCTATGGACCAACACTTCAGGGAGACCCCGTTTGAAAAGAACATTCCTGTTCAATTGGCATTGTTGACGGTATGGTATAATAATTTCCATCAAGCCGAAACCCAGGCTATCATTCCCTATACTCAATACCTGCACAGATTTTCTGCTTATCTTCAGCAGGCGATCATGGAAAGCAATGGGAAAGGGGTAGATCGTTCAGGAAAAGAGGTGACTTATCAAACCGGAAATATTATCTGGGGGGAGCCGGGAACAAATTCCCAGCATGCGTTCTTTCAGCTTATTCACCAGGGTACAAAACTCATTCCTGCAGATTTCATCGGATTCAAAAAATCCCTTTTCGATGACAAAGCTCATCATAACAAGCTAATGGCCAATTTCTTTGCCCAGACCGAAGCTTTGCTGGCAGGAAAAAATTCCGAAGAAGTTAGAAAGGAACTTACTTCGAAAGGTCTTAGTGAAGAAGAACTTGAAAAATTGCTTCCCTTCAAGACTTTTCCCGGCAACAGGCCCACTACTACTATCCTTATTGAGAAACTAACTCCCGCAAGCCTCGGGAAACTCATAGCTCTCTACGAGCACCAGATCTTTGTGCAGGGAATCATCTGGAATGTATACAGTTATGACCAATGGGGAGTGGAATTAGGAAAACAGCTAGCGGACAATATTTTGTCTGAAATTGAGGAAAATGACGTTCGTGGTCATGATTCCTCGACTTCAAAACTGTTAAAATTTTATCTACAAGAATAACAGCAAATTAGCTTTTCATTAACCTTTTTTTACAACCTCTTGTATTCCAAGAGGTTGTTTCATTTTGCCATTGTTGAAAACGTTATCGTTTTTGTGAAAAATTCTTAACCTTAAGTTAAAGGATATATTTTAGAAAATGCTTTCTTTTGCACCATCAATTTAAACAACAAACAAATTACACAATGAGGAAATTTTTAGCATTAGCGTTTTTCTTAACGTCCGCTACTATTTTTGCTCAGACTACTTTAACAGGTAAGGTAGTAGAAGCAGAAACAAACACTCCAATACCGGGTGTAAACATTGGTATTAAACAAACCACCGTGGGGACGGTGACAGATTTTGATGGTAATTTCACTATTGAAACAGCAAGAACTCAGGGAGTGCTTGTTCTTTCCTACGTAGGGTTCACCTCTATTGAGGTACCTTTTACCGGTTCTGCAGATCTTGGAACTCTCTCCATGGAACCAAGTGCTTTTGGTTTGGATGAAGTTGTAGTTACCAGCTTTTCTTTAGCCATAGACAGGAAAACTCCTGTCGCTGTTTCAACCATTCAGGCAAGAGATATTGAAACTAAACTTGGAAGCCAGGAATTTCCTGAGATCCTGAAATCAACACCTGGGGTATACGCTACTAAAAATGGAGGAGGATTTGGAGACGCTGAGTTAAGGCTTAGAGGTTTTAACTCTGAAAATATCGCCGTTATGATCAACGGTATTCCTGTAAATGACATGGAAAATGGTCGGGTATACTGGTCTAACTGGGCCGGACTTTCTGATGTTACCCGTTCAATGCAGGTACAGAGAGGACTTGGAGCTTCTAAAGTTGCAGTGCCATCTATTGGAGGTACTGTGAATATTGTGACCAAGACCACAGATATGGAAGAAGGTGGTAACGTAATGATGAGAACCGGAAATGACGGGTATCAAAAATTCGGATTCACTCTTTCTACAGGAAAATTCGATAATGGGTTTGCAGCTACTATTGCAGCTTCAAGAACTACCGGTAACGGTTTTGTAGACGGTACTGAATTCGAAGGGTATTCCTACTTTATAAACCTTGCAAAGGAATTTGGTGAAGACCACCAGCTTTCCTTTACCGCTTTTGGTGCACCGCAATGGCACGGTCAACGTCAGAATTCTGAATTGATCGAGACTTTCAGAGAAAGCGACAGAGGTATTAAATTCAACCGTGACTGGGGTTATTTGAACGGAGAGGTAACGCACGTTGAAGATAACTTCTACCACAAGCCTCAAATGTCCCTTAACCACTACTGGAATATTTCAGACGCTACAAACCTTTCTACAGCTGCTTACGCTTCCTTTGGAACCGGTGGTGGTGGAGGATACGGTGGAGTTAACAAGTTCGGACTTGGAACTGAGAGCGCTCCTTCTCCATACCGTAACGGTTATCTGCAGCCTTTGAACCTTGACAAGATCGTGGACGAGAATATTGAGCGTGGAGCTTTAGGTGCTGAAACCTACCTTCGTGCTTCAAGAAATAACCACAACTGGTATGGGGTTCTATCTACACTTTCAACAGAGGTTACTGAAGATATTGAGTTCATGGGTGGTGTTGACCTTCGTTACTATAAAGGAGAACATTTTACTGAGCTTACCAATTTGTTAGGTGGACAATACCTTTTGGATACAGATGATGAGAACAACAAATTAAAGCAGGTTCAGGTAGGGGATAAGATCGATTATTATGATGAAGGATTTGTACTTTGGGAAGGTGCATTCGCCCAGGCCGAGTACTCAAGAAATGAACTTTCTGCTTTCATCTCTGTAGCTGCCTCCAATACTTCTTATAAGAGAAAGGATTACTTCAACTATAAAGATAACAACCCTTTAAGAGAGACAGATTACCAGCATTTCTTCGGGTATAGCGCAAAAGGTGGGGCAAACTTCAACCTTGATGCTAACAACAATATCTTTGCAAACATAGGTTACTTTGAAAAAGCTCCTGGATTTGATGCGGTTTTCCTTAACTACCAGAATGACATCAATGATGACGCTGAAAACCAGAAGATCTTTAGTGCAGAACTTGGATATGGATACCGTAGCGCTAATTTCAGGGCTAATGTGAATATTTACCGTACAGAGTGGAATGACAGAACCTTAACCCAGAGTTTTAGAAATGCTGACGGTACTTTTGGATCTGCGAACATTCTTGGGGTTAATGCACTTCACCAGGGTATTGAAGTAGACCTTAACTACCGTCCCTTTGACAAACTTACCCTTACAGGTATGGCTTCTATAGGAGATTGGACCTGGGTTAATGATGTGACAGATGTACAGATCTTCAACGAAGAGCAGCAATTGATAAGAACAATTGACCTTTTCATCGCTGACCTGAAAGTTGGTGATGCTGCACAGACAACTTTTGCCTTAGGTGCAGATTATGAAGCATTTGAAGGAACAAATGTGCGTCTTGATTTCAATTATTTTGATAACTTGTTCGCAGATTTCGATCCTAACTTCAGAAATACTGAAGGTGTTGGACAGGCATGGGAAGTTCCTGCTTACGGGATCCTTGATTTTGGTTTAACTCACGATTTCACTATCGGTGGTTTTGATGCAATGTTCCTGGGTAACGTAAATAACATATTAGGAACAGAGTATATTGCAGATGCCCGTGATGGAGGAATGTCAAGTGCCCGCACCGCTACCGTATACTACGGCTTCGGAAGAACGTATACTGTTGGAGCAAAAATTAATTTTTAAAAAAATACTAAGATGAAGAAGTCAATCTATTTATTAATGATGTTTGCCGGCCTGGTATTTACCAGCTGCGAACCTTTGGATGACATCCATGATGAAGTTGATGCTGAATTGGACGCAAGACCAACAGTAGGAACAGCAGAATTCACTCTTACAGATGAAGATTATGAATTCCTTAACCGCGATTACGGAAATTTTGATTCACCCGAACAGGCAGGAGATTCTATTCCACGGCTTTTAAAGAATAAATATCCGGTTTGGGGTAAAGGTTCCTTAGCCACAGTTACTTTTGACGTGTACAACCCGGCTGTTAAAGTTGGAAGCTTTGTTTCTTATGAAGTAACAGAGGAGGAGTACAAAGAACTTGGTTTCAAATATGGAAACTTTGACAGTGCAGATGATATGATCAAGTTCCTTAACCACAAATATCCTGAAGCTAAAACAGGAGATGCAGTTGAGTTAACTTACGAATATTATGCAGGAAGTACCAGTACCAGAACAACAACTTACGTTTTTATGAACGGTGCCTGGGAAGAAGCAGTGACTTTGGAAAGAGCAGATTATACTGCTATGGGTGAATCTTACCCTAACTTCTCAAGCAGGAATGATGCTATTGAAGATCTTTCTACTTTCTTAAAGTTAGAATATCCTTATGCGGAAGCTGAGGATACCAAAGCAGTAATTTATGCCCTTCATATTGGAGGTGGTAAAACCGTAAAGCAGGTTGAGATCTTTACTTATGACGGTGCTGCATGGGGTTCTCCGGGATCTGTAGTTGAAACTACCCTTCAGTTTGGACATGACGGTACTGCCTGGGAACCAGACAATACTGTGGTTTACATTTTAGGACCTGCAGATTTCACTTTTATCAGTGATGAATTGGGTGATACCTATGATGATCCGGCCTGGAGTGCAGGTAACTACAACAACTTCGACAGAAGGTTTGGAAACCCTAACTACTGGAGTGATGATATGCTGGTTGAAGCAATGAACATTCTTTTAAATGAGAAAGTTGCTCCAAACGCAGAAGAAGGTCAGAAATACGTTATGGTTTTCGCTATCTATAACGGTACGGCAGGAACCGAACAATTGAGCCTTATTAAACAAGGAGGAGTTTGGGTTAGAAACTAATCCACTTTCTTTGTTCGATGAACAATAAATGATGAAAAGGCCGCCACTTGAAAAAGTGGCGGTTTTTTTATGCAAAAAAGTTACCTTTACCCGTAAAACTTAACTATATGTACTCAACTTTATTTTTTATCCACTCCTGGTGGGCGTATTTAGTGCTTCTTATTTTAGTGATCGCAGCCGTTAATTCCCTTATTGGTTTCTTTACCAAAAAGGAATATGGGGCCAACGACTTCAGAATTTCATTATTCACCTTAATTGTTTCGCATATACAATTACTCATAGGTATTGTGCTATATATTGTTGGAATTTTACAGAATGCTAAATATTTTAGCGCCTTTTCTAACCTTGGAATGGGGGAGATAATGAAAGACTCCACTTTGAGGTTATATCTTGTTGAGCACCCTCTTATGATGATCCTGGCGGTTGTTTTCGTGACCATAGGATATTCCAGGCATAAAAAGAAACTTACTTCTCATCCTAAATTCAAGTCCCTCGCTATTTTTTATACCCTTGGGCTGGTATTCCTTTTGTCAAGGATCCCGTGGAGCGCCTGGTTTTAGGGTGCTTCCTTAATCAATAGCACATATACCGGGAAGTGATCACTGTAACCCCCTATGTAACCACTGCTGCCAAAGCTGCGGAAGGGGTATCCTTTATATTGCCCAACCTGGGTCACCAGGAAAGGTTCGTTAAAGATCATTGCCCTGAAATATTTGTAACCTGAATGCTCCTGCTCCAGGAATGGCTGCGATAGTAGTATCTGGTCAAAGAGGTTCCACCCGTCTCTGTAGGCAGAGCTGCCAATGCCTTTTTTGAAGAGACCGGCCATTGGATTATAAAGTTCCCTGAACCCTGTATCTGATCTTTCTGTTTTTGCTCCCAGGATGTTTCTAAGGCTCTTGTCGTGTGGATCATCATTGAAATCTCCCATTACGATGATCCTGGCATAAGGATCGATGCGGTGAAGGGAATCAATGATCTTTTTATTCAAAAGGGCTGCATTCTCACGTTTGTAACTACTGGCCTTCTCCCCACCGCTTCTGGATGGCCAATGGTTCACTATAATATTTATTCTTTCCCCTTCCAGTAAACCTGTGACAACGAGTTGGTCTCTGGTGAAGACCCTTTTCCCGGGGTACTTCCTGTCATAAAGAACAAGTTCATGACTGTAGGAATGTTCCGGGTAAAATAAGTTTTTATTGTACAACAGACCTACATCTATTCCTCTTTGATCTGGAGAGTCGTAATGAATGATCCCGTAATTGGCAGATTCCAATAAATTATGGGAGACCACATCTTCGAGGACGCTCTGGTTCTCAATTTCGCAGACTCCTATTAGCGCCGGGGGTGTCCCTGTTTCCTTTCTCCCGATAGTACTTATGGCCTCAGCCATCTTCTTCACCTTATCATTGTAAACTGCTTCTGTCCAGCGATCTTTTCCATGAGGAGTACGTTCATTGTCAAATGTGGCAGGATCGTCATGTATATCGAAAAGATTTTCCAGGTTATAAAAGGCCACACTCAGGATTTTATAATCCTTTTTTTCCTGGGCTGATATAGGGAGGGATAGATAAAAAAGAAACAGAAAAAATCCTGTTATAGTTATGCTCCTCATAGGGTATAACGTTCTGAATATTAATATGTTAAATTTGTGAGGGAGCGCGTCAAAGATAAAAATAAAAATGTAATATTGCTCCCTAATTGCCTCCCCCTGAACATTTTATGAAAAAAATTTACTCCCGTAGTAGAAAAATACTACTGGTATTATCGTTTTGCTCCTATTCTGTGGCTGCACAAAAAACTTTGATCAAAGGAAAGGTGGTAGATGAAATTACCTCCCGGCCTCTTCCCGGAGTAACCGTGACTCTCTCCGGAACGTCTTTTAAGGAGGAAACAAACGAGGAAGGGGATTTCGTGTTTCCTGATGTTTCTTTACCGGGAGAACATATTCTAATATTCTCCAAAAATGTTTTTTTGGAAAAGCGTTTTCCAATAATGCTTTCCGGAAATCCTATCGATCTTGAGATCATATATTTAAGACCCGATATTGGTGACAGGCAGCAAACCGGAACTATTAGCTTGTCTGAAAGTGAACTTGATGAAGAAGATGGTGGCTACGCCAATATTTCGGGACTACTGCAGGCTACTAAAGACGTTTTTCTTAATGCCGCTGCCTTTGATTTCAGCCAGACCTTTTTCCGGCCTCGTGGATACGACAGTGAATTCGGGAAGCTCCTCATCAACGGGGTGGAAATGAACAAATTCTTTAACGGCAGGCCGCAATGGAGCAACTGGGGTGGTCTTAATGATGTGCAAAGAGATCAGGATTTTTCTATGGGATCAGGTCCTTCAGATGTTTCCTTCGGGAGTCTTGCCGGCACTACCAATATTAGCATGAGAGCTTCGAAATATACCAGGGGAGGAAGATTCTCATATGCCCTTGCAAACAGAACCTATACCGGAAGGCTCATGGGCAGTTACCATTCAGGACTCACTGAGGAGGGTTGGGCTTTTTCCGTTTCCCTTTCCCGTCGTTTTGCTGAAGAAAGTTATATCGATGGTTCGA
The DNA here is from genome assembly GCF_042684505.1 of Salinimicrobium flavum. Taxonomy (NCBI): domain Bacteria; kingdom Pseudomonadati; phylum Bacteroidota; class Flavobacteriia; order Flavobacteriales; family Flavobacteriaceae; genus Salinimicrobium; species Salinimicrobium flavum. Next base: position 319,565 of record NZ_JBHULT010000006.1, on the reverse strand, counting down.
TCTATGATGCCAACTCTTTTTTTACTTCCGTAGAGAAAAAAATAAACGAACAACACAGTCTTAATTTCACCACTTTTTATACTCCTAACCGCAGAGGGAAAAATTCTCCCAACACGAGCGAAGTTTATGATCTTAGGGGTAACCGTTATAATTCATATTGGGGATATCAGGACGGGGAAATTAGGAATTCACGTGAGCGTATTATTCAGGAACCTGTATTTATGCTGAATCATTACTGGGATCTTTCAGAAAAGACAGAGCTTAACACCAATGTTGCCTACCAGTTTGGTAAAGTGGGCAATAGCCGGATCGATTATGGCGGCAGCAGGCTGGTTACAGGTCCAAATGGGGAAGAGATCTTTATTGGGGGCGGGAGTAACCCTGATCCTTCCTATTATCAAAAAATGCCTTCTTACTTTCTGCGCTTTGAAGATGTACCGGATTATCGTGCTGCCTACCTGGCAAGAGAGGAATTTGAGAATGACGGTCAGATCGACTGGCCGGCGATGTATCTTGCCAATGAGACTGCCACTTCGATGGGGGGTAATTCCCTTTATGTTCTTTATGACGACCGGAATGATGACAAGCAGATTTCAGCCAATACCATATTGCGAAAAGCCTTATCTGACAGGCTAACGCTTAACGCTGCACTTAATTTCCGGAATTTAACAAGCCATAATTATGCTGCAGTCCTGGATCTTTTAGGCGGAAATAGTTTTCTTGATGTCGATTCCTTCTCTGAAGGAGAAGAAGCACAAAATGACCTTTTGAACCCCAATCGCCTGGTTGCGAAGGGGGATGCATTCAAATATGATTTTGATATGGATGCCTCAACTGTTTCAGGATTTGCTCAGATGCAGGCTTTCCTTCCAAAGTTCGATCTTTATGCCGCCGTTGATCTTTCCTCGACTGGTTATCAAAGAACGGGATATTTCAAAAATGGAAATTTCCCGAATAATTCTTTAGGGAAGAGTGATCATCTGCAGTTTCAGAATTATGGTTTCAAAGGAGGTGTTACCTACAAATATTCAGGGAGGCATCTCTTCAATGCCAATCTTTCACACTTCACAAAACCTCCCACTCTCCGCAATTCCTTTTCCAATTCCCGGCAGAACAATGAGACGGTGAGGGGTTTAAATAACGAGAGTATATTTACGGCAGATGTAGGTTACATCCTGAGATCTCCTGTAATCACAGGTAGGATCACCGGTTTCTATGGCCAGTTTCTAAATGGCACAGAGATTTCCTTCTACTATGCGGATGGTCTTTCTGGCCTGGGCAGGAATTCCACTACTGCCTTCGTGCAGGAGGTCCTTACCGGCATCAACAAAAAACATCTGGGATTGGAAGCCGGGGTGGAGGTGAAGGTTACTGCCACCATTAAATTAAAAGCAGCAGGTGCTTTCGGGGAGTATCTATACAGTAATAATCCTCATCTGTATCTCACTTCAGATGATTTCACCAATTCCCTTGATATGGGAAGATCTTATATTAAAAATTACAGGTTGCCCGGAGGACCTCAGCAGGCAGCACAGATTGGGTTCGAATATCGGGACCCCGACTTCTGGTGGTTTTCTGCGACGGCTAACTTCTTTTCCAAAGCTTTCGTAGATTTTGCTCCTCTAAGCCGGTCGAAGAATTTTTTCACAGATTCTGACGGACTCCCTATTGTTGGTTATGATGAAGACGTGGCGAAAGAGGTGCTAAAACAGGAAGAACTGGAAGGCTATACCCTTGTCAATATCGTGGGTGGAAAGTCCTGGAAGATCAGGAATAAGTTCTTCGGAATTTTTGCCAGCCTCAATAATATCCTGAATGCCGATTATCGAACAGGAGGATTCGAACAATCCCGGAATGTTAACTATCATTTGCTTAAAACCGACAAGGAGCGGGAACAACCAATTTTTGGTCCTAAATACTGGTTCGGTCCCGGTACCACTTATTATACTCACGTTTATTTCCGTTTTTAGATGAAAAGAACAAGTACCTTCCTTTTGGGGTTCACCCTTTTATTCCTTTCCTGCGTTCCCGATGAAGAATTTGGACTGCCTGCGGCAGAGGATACAGTTGTTCCTGAAACAAATACTTCCTTAAATGCGATTTTGGGAGCTTTTTATCAAAACCCTGATGGGCTGGTAACCATAGAGCAAGATTACATTTTTGAGGCCTATGTGGTTTCCAGTGATGAAGCCGGCAATTTTTATAAGGAGTTGGTCATCCAGGATAGACCGCAGAACCCTGTGGCAGGAATAAACATTAAGCTCAATATGAATTCCTATTTTCAGTATTTCAACTTCGGAAGAAAGGTATACATTAAAGCAAAAGGCCTGAGTATTACCAATATGAATGGAGTGCCTACCATGGGAATTGCCAATGGAAGAAAAATTGACAATATTCCGCAGTCAAAGATCACAGATCATGTTGTGCGATCTGGAGAAGTAGCAGAAATAGTTCCTTTAACGGTGGAGGCACTTGAATTTAGCGACAGGCTTGAAAACCTCTTTGTGAAGGTGGAAAATGTTCAGTTTTCCTCATTTTTAGTGAACCCTCAGGAGCCCTTCACCTACGCCAGTGCCGGCAATGACGAGTTTGATGGAGAACGGCTGATAGAAAGTTGTAACGGAGATTTTCCTTTTGTGCTCAGCACCAGTACCTATGCCGATTTTAAAGGATTTCCCCTTCCATCGGGAAGCGGGTCCATACAGGGAGTGCTTACGCGTGATTATTATGACGAATTCTATACCATCTATTTAAATTCCCCAGACGATCTTGATTTTTCCAATAATAAAAGGTGTGATCCAGCAATCCTAAATTGCGGTATAGCGGAAACCGTGGGTTCGAAAATTCTTTTTTCTGAAGATTTTACTTCCCAAACCAATAATAAACCGGTAAAAGGGAATGGTTGGACGAATTATATAGAGGAAGGTTCCAAACCCTGGGAAGCATTTACGGCAACAGGAGCCAATGCGTCTCTGGGAAGATCGGCCAGAATGCGGCCAGGAGGATCCGGAGATTATAAAAGCGTTAGCTGGCTTATCTCTCCAAAAATCAATTTTGCGAAAAATACCGGAGAATTTTTAAATTTTAAGTCCTCCACCAGTTTTGCCAATGGAAGCCTGCTGGACGTTTTGATCTCTACCAATTGGGATGGCAATGAAGAAAACTTCCGTCTGGCCTCCTGGAAGATCCTTTCTGCTGCTTATCTTGCACAAAACTCAGACTACTTCGGGGACTGGATCTCCTCGGGATATGTCGATCTCTCCTGTGTGGAAGGAGAGGGCCATATCGCCTTTAGATACACCGGAAGTGATCTCGCCAACTACAACGGAGTTTACGAACTGGATGATATTATTATCGGGGCAGATTAAAATTCATCTTCCAGCATACCTTCCAACTTTAAAAGAAAGGCGAATTCCAGGGCAGTTACTTTATAGCGTTCAAATCTTCCAGACGCTCCTCCATGACCTGCTTCCATATTGGTGTGCAATAGGAGTAGATTGTCATCTGTCTTTTTATCCCTCAATTTGGCTACCCATTTGGCCGGTTCCCAGTATTGCACCTGGGAATCGAAGAGTCCGGTTGTGACCAGCATATGAGGATAATCCTGTTCGGTCACATTATCATAAGGGGAATAAGACAACATGTAATCATAGCTATCCTTGTTCTTGGGATTCCCCCATTCATCAAATTCATTTGTCGTAAGCGGGATGGTCTCATCAAGCATAGTGGAGACAACATCGACAAAAGGTACACCTGCGATAATACCGTTGAATTTTTCAGGAGCCATGTTCACAATTGCACCCATAAGTAACCCTCCGGCACTGCCACCTTTCGCATACAGGTGATCTTCAGAGGTGTATTGCTTCTCAATAAGGTATTCCGCAGAGTCTATAAAATCGGTAAAAGTGTTGATCTTCTTGAACATTTTTCCTTCGTCATACCACTTACGTCCCATTTCCTGTCCTCCCCGAATATGAGCTATGGCATAGACAAAACCACGGTCGAGTAAACTTAAGCGTTCTGAACTGAACCAGGGATCTGTAGAAGATCCATAAGAACCGTAGGCATACAGCAGCATTGGTGTATCTGCAGATTTTTTCGTTGTTTTCCGGTAAACCAGCGTAACCGGGATTTTCACCCCGTCACGTGCTTCTGCAAAGATCCTTTCTGTGATATAATCGTCAGAGTTGTGACCGCCAACTACCTCCTGTTGCTTTAAAACCTTTCGAGATTTTGTCTCCATATCATATTCAATGGTAGACATTGGGGTAGTTAGTGAAGAGTAGATGTACCTGAGCTTGGTAGTGTTGAATTCCGGGTTATAGGAGGTGTAGGCAACATAGGCAGGTTCTTCGAATTCCAGATAATGTTCCTCCTCATTTTTCTGATTCATTATTCGCAGGTGCGTTAGGGCATTGCTTCTTTCGCTCACCACCAGGTGATCGTTAAAAACCTCTATTCCGCTTAGCAGGACATCTTCCCGGTGCGGGATCACTTCTGTCCAGTTATCTTTGGAAGTCGAATTTTTAGGAGTTTCCATCAGCCTGAAATTTCGAGCATTCCAGTTGGTCATCACGTAAAATTTATCTTCAAAATGTTCAATGCTGTATTCATGGTCCCTTTCCCTTGAAGCAAATTGACGAAAGTTTCCATTAGGATCATCAGCGTCAAGAATATAATAATCACTGCTCACGGTACTGCCCATTCCGATAATTATGTAATCATCAGATTTGGATTTGTAAACTCCTATATAGAAAGAAGGATCTTTCTCTTCGTACACCAGTTCATCCTGTTTAGTGTCCTCACCAAGGGTGTGACGGTGTATCTTCTCTGCAAGCAGGGAAACTTTGTTCTTGGTTGCGTAGAAGTAGGTTTGATTGTCATTCGCCCATGCCCCGCCTCCTGTTGTATTCTCCAGCTTATCCTTCAAAATTTCTCCTGTTTCCAGGTTCTTGAACTTTATGTGATAAACTCTCCTGCTCAAAGTGTCGGTTCCGAAGGCAAGTAGTTTGTTGTCAGGACTCACTTGTAATCCTGCAACAGAGAAATAATCATGACCTTCTGCCATTTCATTGACATTGAGCATTATTTCCTCCTCTGCCTCCATTTTTCCCTTTTTCCGGGCGTAAATGGGATATTCTTTTCCCTCTTCATAACGGGTGTAGTACCAATAACCATTCTTAAAATACGGAACAGATTCATCAGTTTGTTTGATGCGGCCAACGATCTCTTCATAAAGTTCCTGCTGAAGGGAATCGGTATCCTTCATGACCGTCTTGGTATACGCGTTTTCTGCATTCAAATAATCCAGAACCCTTTGCGTTTGTTCATCGGGCTCAGCCGCCATTTTTTGTTCATCTGTAAGACGCATCCAGAAATAAGGATCTGTACGGCTGTGGCCGTGAATGGTCAAAACGGAATCTTTTTGCATCACATCGGGCGCTTCCTGATAAGAAGATGCGGTTACCTTTTCTAACTGTTCGGTTTGAGACCATGCAGCCGGAGTGGAGACAAAAAATGCAAGAATTGCAGCGTATAATAAATGCTTCATGAGATTATAATTTTAAGAAGTATAAAAAAGAATATCCTTAAAGGACCTTCCTGTTAAAATTTTTTTTAAGATACTCAAAAAATGAAAATGTCGGGAATATTTTTCCAGTTCCTGCGATTATGCTTTCCCAATGCTTAATACTTATCTTTGCCAAAAAATTAATTTCCAGTGCAACGTGAACTTTCCATACAGGTTACTCCTGAAACTGCCGTTAATGCAGAGGCTTTAAAATACTTTATTTCCCGGGAAGAGGGAATTCCGTTGGCTGAAATAAGACATATTGAAGTGCTTAAACGGAGTATTGACGCCCGCCAGAAAAAGGTCAAAATTAATCTGAAGCTGGAGATCTATATCAATGAGGATTTTCACGAAAGAGAAGTAAAACTTCCGGAGTATAAAGACGTGACGAACGCCCGGGAAGTTATCATTATTGGGGCCGGTCCTGCAGGATTGTTCGCAGCCCTTCGTTGTATTGAGCTTGGGGTGCGTCCTATTGTAATAGAACGGGGTAAAGATGTTAGGGCAAGAAGAAGAGACCTTAAAAGGCTGAATATTGAACATGTCGTTAATGAAGATTCCAATTACTGTTTCGGGGAAGGTGGTGCCGGAACATATTCTGACGGGAAACTTTATACCCGAAGTAAAAAACGTGGTGATGTTAACCGTATTCTAGAACTCCTGGTTGGTTTTGGCGCCACAGACCAGATCCTGGTAGAGGCGCACCCCCATATTGGAACAAATAAATTACCGGCCATAATCCAGGATATAACCAAAACCATCATTGAACATGGTGGTGAGGTGCTTTTCAATTCCCGTGTTGTCGACCTTCTGGTCCAGGATGAAGAAATCAAAGGAGTGACCTTAATGGATGGCCGGAGAATAGGTGCAGAAAAAGTCATTTTAGCTACGGGACATTCCGCCAGGGATATTTTCACCTTACTATACAATAAGAAAATAAGGATTGAAGCAAAACCTTTCGCATTAGGGGTGAGGGTGGAGCATCCGCAGGCTTTGATCGATAAGATCCAGTACCACACCGAAAACAGGGGAGAATGCCTGCCGCCTTCTTCATACAGTATTGTGAAACAGGTTGAGGGCCGGGGAGTGTATTCCTTTTGTATGTGCCCCGGGGGTATCATCGCGCCATGTGCTACAGCGCCGGGAGAGATCGTTACCAACGGCTGGTCACCCAGTAAACGGGATCAACCCACTGCTAATTCAGGGATTGTCGTAGAGGTGCGGCCCGAAGATTATAAAAGGTTCGGGACTACTCCTCTTGCTGCGATGTATTTTCAGCAGGAAGTAGAACAAAAAGCATGGGAGGCAGGTGGGAGAACCCAAACCGCACCTGCACAACGCCTGGTAGATTTCTCCAACGGGAAACTTTCATCCAGTCTTCCGGTTACCTCTTACAAACCCGGAATAGCTTCTGTTGAACTGGGATATGTCCTACCTGATTTTATTTACAGAAGCCTTCAAATAGGTTTCAGGGAATTCGGGAAGAGCATGAAAGGTTATTTTACCAATGAGGCTATAGTACACGCCACAGAGTCGAGGACATCCTCCCCGGTGCGTATTCCACGTGATCCTGCCACCCTGGAGCATGTGCAGATAAAGGGGCTGTATCCCTGCGGAGAAGGGGCGGGTTATGCCGGGGGAATCATTTCCGCAGCAATTGATGGTGAAAAGTGTGCGGAAAAAGCAGTTCTGGCAATGGGTTAAAAATCTGAGCTTCTAAAACTACTTTTTTGTGTATGCTTTGTTATAGGGAGACCAGATCTCGTAAATAGGATCTCCTTTGGAACTTGATCCTGTATGGTGCCATTCATCATCAACTACTTCAAAATCAAAAGACAATTCTGCTCCTACCCGGCTGTCGTCCCGGGAGAAGAATTCGATATTTTCGGTATAGACCCCGTCTGTGGCAGTATAGGTTCCGCCTCCGGTTCCGGAAAATTCACGGGTATCAGAATTAAATGCTACCCATTGAAAACGATCACCACCAAGTATCTTGATCGTTCTTCTTGCGCCGGGCGTACTTCTTTTCATTTCTCCATCCCTTTTTCTTCCGGTGATCACCCAGTTGCCCGAAAGGGAATTCCTGCTGTCTGAGATCTTTTGCCAAACTTCTGTTTCATCCTCTTTTTTAAGGGTCAATAAGTCATCTTCCAGCTCAAGCACATAGGTTTTTTTTCTTCCAACCATTTCAGGGTCTGCAGTATAAAAATCAAAGGCCTCTATATAATTTAAACCTTCGGCCGAGTATTCCCCGCCTCCTGCCGAGAGGAATTTATTGGTGCCAGTCTCTTTGGTTCCGAAGGCAAAATAGCCGTCCTGGTAGATCTTAACGGTTTCCTGATCTGTCACCGGTTCACCATTTTTTTCAATCATTTCCCAGGATCCCTGAAGATCCTGAGCAGAAAGCATTCCGAAGAAAAACAACAAAGGTAGAATCAACAGCTTTTTCATGTCCTTTAAATTTTGTGTCTTTTAAAGTTAATGATTTTCAATAAAAAACCCCTGAAAAGCTCAGGGGTCAGAAATATCATTTTTATACTTTTTTATTCTTCTTCTCCGTTATCCACATAAGCGTCATATTCAGGATAAAGGAAGTTGTTGTAGGGGAACCTGGTAATATGGATCTTTCTTACCGCTTCGTACACTTTTTTCTTGAATTCCTCAAGGTTCTCCTTATTAAGGGCTGAAATGAAAAGCACATTGTCTCCCAGGCGGTTCATCCAGGTCTTCCTCCATTCGGCTAAAGTATAATGCGAAGTAGTCTTTTCGGTCATCAGGTCATCCTCTTCGATCTTTTCTGCTTTATAGGCATCGATCTTATTGAAAACCATAAGAGTTGGTTTGTCACCACTTTTTATCTCTGCAAGGATCTGGTTTACCGATGCAATATGGTCCTCAAAATTGGGATGAGCGATATCTACCACATGAAGCAGCAGGTCTGCCTCCCTAACTTCATCAAGGGTAGACTTAAAAGATTCCACCAGCTGGGTGGGTAGCTTTCTTATAAATCCAACGGTATCTGTAAGCAGAAAGGGCAGGTTGCGTATTACCACTTTTCTCACTGTGGTGTCAAGTGTAGCGAAAAGTTTGTTTTCCGCAAAGACCTCACTTTTACTGATCACGTTCATCAAGGTGGACTTCCCAACGTTGGTGTATCCTACAAGTGCAACCCGAACCAGCTGTCCGCGATTTCCACGCTGCACTTCCATTTGCCGGTCAATGGTTTCAAGTTTTTTCTTTAGGAGAGCGATCTTATCCCGTACGATACGACGGTCAGTCTCTATCTCCGTTTCCCCTGGTCCGCGCATTCCTATACCACCACGCTGTCTTTCAAGGTGGGTCCACATTCCCGCAAGGCGTGGCAGCAGGTATTGATATTGAGCAAGCTCAACCTGGGTACGTGCATAACTGGTAGTGGCACGCTGGGCAAAAATATCGAGGATAAGATTGGTTCTGTCCAGAACCTTGCAGTTGAGGATCTTCTCTATGTTCTTTTGCTGAGCCGGTGATAGTTCATCGTCAAAAATGGCAGTTCCTATTTCATTTTCCTGTACAAAATGCCTTACCTCATCCATTTTTCCTGTACCTATGAAGGTCTTGGGATTTGGCATGTCCATTTTTTGGGAAAATCGCTTTACGACCTCCCCACCTGCAGTATAGGTAAGAAACTCCAGCTCGTCAAGATATTCGGTGAGTTTTTCCTCGTTCTGTTCCCGGGTGACGATCCCAATCAACACAACTTTTTCGTATTCTAAATTGCTCTTTTCTAACATAAATGTATTTGAGTGTACCTACAAAGTTAACCATTTGGGAGGGATACCTTAAGCCGTTTAGAGCTTCCCTATCTTAAACATTCCCTAATGTTTTAGGTAAAGGATATCGTATAATTTTTCCGGGAAACACTTAGAAGGTGACGTTAAAAGCCGCTCCAAAAACTTCTCTTATCTGGAAGGCGCCAACGATATTGTCATCATAGATTGCCTGGAAAACAAGATTGGCAGACAGGAACTTATTAATGGTCATCTCCAGGTTCATGAGATAATCAATATCAATATTGCCCGGTTTATCCAGGTAATTGGAATATAGATTCACTGAATTTTCCATAGAGACATTTTCAATGAGCGCAAATTTTGCGTAACCAGTAAAGGAAGCCCCTAGTTCAAACCTGGAACTTTCCCCTTCTTCAACTCCATAGTAACTTTCATCTACATATCCCGGAACGGTGGTGAAATCTTTATCGACAAAGATGAATCGTGCCGTTGCAGGTGCAATATTGAACCAGAGGTCATCACTCTTTTTCCACATCATACCGGGTCCAAACTGGAGGTATGCCGGAGAAAGGAAATGAGTGGTTTCGGTCCTTAATTTTTCACCTGTCACAGGATCTTCAAAATATTCATAGCCCTTTGTAAATTGGGTTCTGAAATTGGCAAAAACGGAATAATACCAGTTTGAATCTGGCAGCTGTTTCCCTGCAATCGAATTGATCTCCATCCGGTCACTGGTCTTTCTGTAGAATTCGTCTCCATTTAGTTTTGTAAGTCCGTAATTCGCCAGGAATTTATTATCCCATGTGAAATTACCTTCACGATAGTGAAGATCGTAATCAAGGAGGAGGTTTCCGGCAATACTTGAAGTTCCTCCCCCGGTCCATTCCTTGTTAAAGGCAGACTGATTGAACAGAAGCTGGAATTTTCCTTCAGAATTCCATCCTTCCGGAGGTGGTGCATCTTCTTCAGCTTCCTGTGCAGAAGCCATTAAACCGAATAAAATAAAAGCAGAAAGTAAAAGTTTCCTCATAATTTACCTTTTAAAAAGAGGCACAGAGGAGCAGGCCTCTCCATACATTATACTTTTGGCTACAGTTTGTAATTTATTTGTTACCTGAAGATAGGCATTTTTCGGAACAGGCTTCCGCGAACAACCCTTAATTATAACAGGCAAATCCCTGTACTTCGTCTCGTCAAGGTGCAGCAGTGCTTCAGTATAAAGGATTGTTTCAAGCATTTCCAGGTCTCCCACAACAACTTTTTTGGCAACAGGGGCCAAATAGGTACTTAACAGCATATATGCCCACCCGGGTACAATAGCATCAGAGGAGCAGGTAAGAGCAACATAACAGTCTTCATATCCTGACCAGTCATGTGCTTTGGCTGTCTCCCGGAAATCTTTTTCCCTCAGTACAAGTCCTTCCAGTAACCAGTCCTTAATATCAAATACAATTCTCTTTCCTTCAGGATAAAGATCCTCCAGATCAAAAGTAATGAGTTTGCTATTGGCTACCCTGTTTACTATTTCCTCTTTCATGGTTTTCGCAAATTGATTTAACCAAAAATCCCTCCGGTGAGGAGGGAAGATGGTAATTAAAGCATTCCCAGTTCCAGTTTTGCTTCCTCACTCATAAGCTCCTGCGTCCATGGCGGATCAAAGGTTATCTCTACCTCGCAGTCCTTAACCTCGTCCATAGATTTTACCTTTTCCTCAACCTCCATGGGCATGGATTCTGCTACGGGGCAATTGGGGGTGGTCAGGGTCATAAGGATCTTAACCTCGTCATCTGTATTGACCATTACGTCATAAATGAGTCCCAATTCGTATATGTCAACAGGAATTTCAGGATCGTAAATGGTCTTTAGGACCCTCACGATCTTTTCTCCTAAAACTTCAGAGTTTTTTGCGTGTTCCATTTTATTTTAATTGTGTTTGGTATGCCAAAGCATACATCTTTAATTGTTTGATCATGCTAACAAGTCCGTTGGCACGGGTGGGCGATAGATGTTCCTTCAAACCTATCTCGTCGATGAATTTAGTGTCAGCTTCGATAATATCTTTTGGGTGCTGATTTGAAAATACCCTGACCAAAACAGCAATGATACCTTTAGTGATGATCGCATCACTATCTGCCGTAAATACCAGTTTATCACCTTTCATTTCTGCATGAACCCATACCTTGCTTTGACAGCCTTTAATAAGGTTATCATCGGTTTTATATTTTTCTTCAATCAGTGGAAGGGATTTACCGAGTTCGATCATGTGCTCGTAACGCTGCATCCAGTCATCGAAGATCTCGAATTCTTCTATGATTTCTTCCTGTATTTCTTTAATAGTACTCACTTTTTCTTTTTTTCTGCGGATGGGCTGCAATTCTTTACAGCTTCCGGGATTTAAGATAACATATTCTTTGCCCTTTTTACTGCCTCTACAAAAACATCAATCTCTTCCTTCGTATTGTAAAAAGAAAAAGAGGCGCGTACGGTTCCCGGTATCTTGTAATAATCCATTACAGGTTGTGCACAATGATGACCGGTGCGAACTGCTATACCCAGTTTGTCTATTATTGAACCAATATCATAAGGGTGAATGCTGCCTATATTGAAGGAGATCACTGCCGTTTTTTCTTCGGAAAGACCATAGATCCTAAGATCTTCTATCTCCAGAAGTTTTTGGGTAGCATATTCCAACAGTTCGTGCTCATAAGCTGCGATCTTCTCGAAACCGATGCTGTTCATATAATCTATAGCTGCTCCAAAAGCAATTCCGCCACAGATATTTGGTGTTCCTGCCTCAAATTTATGGGGCAAACCGGCATAAGTTGTTTTTTCAAAGCTAACCGTCTCGATCATTTCCCCACCTCCCTGATACGGAGGTAGTTTTTTCAACCATTCTTCCTTTCCGTAGAGAACCCCAACCCCGGTGGGTCCACACATTTTGTGAGCAGAGGCTACATAGAAATCTACATCCAGAGCCTGTACATCGGCCTTAATATGGGGTGCGGCCTGCGCTCCGTCTAAAAGAACAGCCGCTCCTGCTTCATGGGTTTTCTCAATGATCTCTTCTACAGGATTCACGGTTCCCAAAGCGTTAGACACATGGTTGACGAAGACCAGTTTAGTTTGGTCTGAAAGTAAGTTATAAAATGCCTGCATGTCAAGTGTGCCGTTCTCAAGCATTGGGATCACTTTGAGGAGGGCTCCTGTGCGTTCGCACATCATTTGCCACGGCACAATATTAGAATGGTGTTCAAGAGCAGAAACAATGATCTCATCTCCCTTTTGAAGCAGGGAGGCGAAGCCATTGGCAACTAAATTAATAGCATGAGTGGTCCCTGCTGTAAAAATTATCTCGTGTGACCGGGCTGCATTGAAATGCTTCTGTATTTTTATCCTTGCCTGTTCATAGGCATCTGTAGCTTCTTGCGAAAGACTGTGAACCCCACGGTGAATGTTTGCATTGTAACGTGAATAATAATCAACAATACTGTCTATTACTTGCTGCGGGGTTTGGGAAGTTGCAGCATTGTCAAAATACACCAGCGGATAGCCGTTGACCTTCCGGGACAGGATTGGAAAATCCTTCCTGATGGATTCAACATCAAAATCAAAATGCGGTCTTTTTGCAGCAACTTTCATATAAGGTAAATAGAGTCGGGAGGTAGATTAGATATTAAAACCCACGTTTACCCCGAGTTTTTCAGCAATAATATTATTGATCCTTTTCTTAAGTTCGGGGATCTTTACACTTTCCAGCACGTTATTGGCAAAGGCATACATTAGCAGCGCTCTTGCCTCAATTGCGGGAACTCCCCGTGATTGCAGATAGAAAAGTGCATCGTCGTCAAGCTGTCCTATGGTACAACCGTGGCTACATTTTACATCATCTGCAAAGATCTCTAACTGAGGTTTTGAGTTGATAGTCGCCTTGTCATCCAGTAGAATGTTGTTGTTAGACTGGAAAGCATTGGTCTTCTGAGCTTCCTTTTCAACTACGATCTTTCCATTGAAGACCCCTGTCGAACTTTCCCCGAAAACACCTTTATAATCCTGATGACTTTCGCAATTAGGTTGTGCATGGTGTACCAGGGTGTTGTGATCAACATGTTGTGACCCCTGGATCACGGTAACCCCTTTAAGGGTGGAATCGATCCTTTCTCCTTTCTGGTAGAAATTAAGGTTGTTACGCGTAATATTTCCGCCGAAAGAAAAAGTGTGCACAGAGCAAAAACTTTCACGTTGCTGTTCTATATAAGTGTTGTCTATAAGAGATGCAGAAGTATTGTCATTCTGGATCTTATAGTAATCCACAATTGCACGCTTGTCGGCAAAGACCTCTGTCACAGAATTGGTAAGCACGGGATGATCTGTAAGGCTCTGGTGCCTTTCTATGATCTGCACGTGTGAATTCTCTCCAACTACAATGAGGTTTCTCGGTTGTACAAGAAGTGCAGATTCATTTCCTGTTGAAAAATTGATGATCTGGATAGGTTTATCTGCCATCGTGTTTTTCGGGATATTGATATAAGCACCTTCGTGAGAGAAAGCAGTATTAAGAGAGGTAAGGCTTTCCTGAGGGGCAACCTTACTAAAATAATTATCAATTACCGGCTTGTATTTTGAACTGTTCATCGCCGATGACATGAGACAGGCATCGATCTTCTCATGTGTGGTAGATGATAGATGGGAAGAATAGATCCCGTCAATGAACACTATTTTATAAGTGTCTATATCATCGATGAAATATTTCTCAACATCCCTGTATTCAATAGTCTCCTCTTTCTTCGGAAATACAGTATAATCGTGCTTCAGGATCTTGTTGAGGGAAGTATATTTCCAGGCTTCCTGTTTTTTTGAGGGAAAACCGAAAGCTTCAAAATCTTTTATAGCGCGGCTCCTTATCTCGTGAATGTCTGTATTCATGTCGACGTTCTCTTCAAAAGCCAGAAAAGAGGATAATAATTTATCTTTTAATTCCATTTTATAAATTTTTTCTTTCCCCAAATGGGAAATTTACGGTGTCACAGCAGTCAATCCGGGATACGGAATTCCTGTTTACTGCGCGCTCACTTCTTCCTTGATCCAGTCGTAACCTTTTTCTTCAAGTTCGAGGGCAAGTTCTTTACCTCCAGATTTTACGATCCTACCGTCATACATCACATGTACAAAGTCTGGCACAATATGATCAAGAAGTCTCTGGTAATGGGTAATTACCAAAGTGGCATTATCTGGGCGTCTCAGTTTGTTAACTCCTTTGGCCACGATGCGCAGAGCATCTATATCAAGACCAGAATCTGTTTCATCAAGAATGGCCAGCTTAGGTTCAAGCATTGCCATCTGGAAGATCTCATTTCTCTTCTTCTCTCCTCCCGAAAAACCTTCATTAAGGGAGCGGGAAAGGAATTTGCGATCAATTTCCAAAAGTTCAGATTTTTCCCGGATCTTTTTCAGCATTTCATTTGCCGGCATATCAGGCTCTCCTTTTGCCTTTCTGTTTGCGTTGATAACCGTTCTCATAAAGTTGGTAACAGACACCCCTGGAATCTCAACCGGATACTGGAAAGAAAGGAATACTCCTTTATGAGCTCTTTCTTCCGGAGCAAGCTCCAGAAGATCTTCCCCTTCCATAATGATCTCACCACGGGTTACTTCATATTCTTCCTTCCCGGCTATAACAGAGGATAAGGTACTTTTACCTGAACCGTTAGGCCCCATAATGGCATGTACTTCTCCTGCGTTTATTTCCAGGTCGATGCCTTTCAATATTTTAAGACCTTCTACTTTGGCGTGTAAATTCTTTATTTTAAGCATAGTTTCTATTGAATTTCCTGCACTGCAGGGTTTTTCTAATTGTTATTGAGGGCAGGTACACTGCCACTGTCTGGTTTGCGTTCGGGGATCTCCAGAATTTCTCTTATCTGTACGAGCTCATCCCACCCCTCTTGCCGGGGGTTTTTAATGATCTTGGCTTTTACCACTATTGGCACCATATCAAAATCGTCTCTTTTTAGAGGCTCCACCTTTTTGACAAGATCCAGGGCTACCGAATCAAGTTCTACCCCGTAAATGAAATTTCTTCCTTTAAGAACGGCGGCATCAGCCAGGTATATGAATTCTCCTTCTATAGTGGTTAGGCTGTCTTTCGCAACTTCAGGGATCGCTTCATTGATTTCTTCCCGGGAGTCATTTCCGCAGGAAGACATTATGAATATTCCAATAAATATTGCTAAAAGCTTTGCTTTCATTTCTTTATCCTACAGACCCTTCAAGGGATATTTCCAATAATTTTTGCGCCTCTACGGCAAATTCCATGGGTAGTTTGTTAAGCACTTCCTTGCTAAACCCATTCACGATCAACGCGATGGCTTTTTCGGTATCAATACCCCTCTGGTTACAGTAAAAGATCTGGTCTTCACCAATCTTACTGGTCGTGGCTTCATGTTCCACTTTAGCCGACTTGTTTTTAGCCTCTATGTAGGGGAAGGTATGTGCACCACATTTGTTCCCCATTAAAAGGGAATCACATTGGGAGAAGTTACGGGCATTTTCTGCCCTGCTGTTGATCTGTACCAGTCCGCGATAACTGTTCTGGCTTTCGCCTGCGGAAATACCTTTGGAAATGATCGTGCTCCTGGTGTTTTTCCCAATATGGATCATTTTTGTTCCGGTATCTGCCTGCTGAAAGTTGTTGGTAACGGCTATAGAATAGAATTCCCCTACCGAATTGTCCCCTTTCAATATACAGGAAGGATATTTCCAGGTCACGGCAGATCCTGTTTCTACCTGGGTCCAGCTGATCTTGGCACCGGTTTCACAAATACCTCGTTTTGTAACAAAATTATAAACCCCGCCTTTTCCTTCTTTATTTCCGGGATACCAATTCTGAACTGTAGAATATTTGATCTCCGAATCATCAAGGGCAATAAGTTCAACTACCGCCGCGTGTAACTGGTTTTCATCACGCGAAGGAGCTGTACATCCTTCAAGATAACTCACATAACTGCCTGCATCTGCCACCACCAGGGTACGTTCAAATTGCCCGGTACCTGCCTGATTGATCCTGAAATAGGTGGAGAGTTCCATGGGACATCTCACGCCTTTAGGGATATAACAGAATGATCCGTCACTGAATACTGCTGAATTCAATGCGGCATAGAAATTATCTTTTTGAGGAACCACGGTCCCAAGATATTTTTTGACCAACTCAGGATGTTCCTGAATGGCTTCAGACATTGAGCAGAAAATGATTCCTTTTTCAGCCAGGGTCTTTTTAAAGGTGGTGGTAACCGAAACCGAATCCATAACCACATCAACCGCAACTCCTGCCAGCTTCTTTTGCTCATCAAGTGAGATACCAAGTCTCTTGAAGGTGTCCAGTAATTCGGGATCTACTTCATCAAGACTGTCATATTTTGGTTTTTTGCTGGGAGCCGAATAATAGGAGATATTCTGAAAATTAGGTTTTTCGTAACGAACATTTGCCCAGTCTGGTTCGGTCATTTTTTCCCAGGCTCTGTAGGCCTCGAGTCTCCAGTTGGTCATCCACTCGGGTTCGTTCTTTTTCTTAGAGATCGCCCTTACAATATCCTCGTTCAGACCGACGGGAAAAGTATCAGATTCAATATCAGTGTAAAAACCGTATTTATATTCTTTATTGTCGAGTTCCTTTTTTAAGTCGTCTTCAGTATATGCCATGTTGTTAATTTAAGGTTTAAGGCAAAAGGACTGAATCCTTATTGCCGGTATTAGCAGATCACAGAGAGAAACTCTCACCGCAACCGCAGGTTCTTTGTGCATTGGGGTTATTGAATACAAAACCTTTGCCATTTAAGCCCCCCGAGTACTCCAAAATGGTTCCGGCCAGGTAGAGCACGCTTTTCTTGTCGATCACAATCTTGATCTCGTTATCTTCTATAAGGCGGTCTTCATCGGCCTTCACTTTGTCGAACTTTAGCTCATATGAAAGTCCTGAACAACCACCGCTCTTTACCCCCACACGAACGAAGTCCTGCAGGGCGTCGAAACCGTCTTCGCTCATGAGGTCTGATATCCTTTTCTTGGCGCCTTCGCTTACCTTGATCATACGCTTATAAAGATTAATTCTAAATTACGTTGCAAATATAATACAAACTATAGGTTTAACCATGGTAAAATGCATCAGAAAAAGGAATATTAATATCGACTGCTGCTATGGGGTAAAAGGATGTTTTTTTTATGTGAAGTTGTTTTTAGCGTCTGGTTTACAGAGAGCTAAGTGTGCTGAAGATTCCATTGCACGGTGTTTTCCTTAATTTTCCTCTCCCGGCCCTTATTTTGAATTATTTACCTGTAATTTTGCAGTTCACAACAATTTAAGATTATGTTTGAAAATAGTCGGGAGAGCAGAACAAGCCTTTCAGAATATGGAGAGTTTGGATTGATAGACCATCTTACGAAGAATTTTTTGGTTACCAGTGAGGCAACCATAAAGGGAATAGGGGATGATGCTGCTATATTAGATTTCAAGGACAATAAAGCAGTGGTTACAACAGATATGCTTTTGGAAGGGGTTCATTTTGACCTTTCCTATATGCCGCTAAAGCACCTGGGATATAAAGCAGTGATGGCGAATTTGTCTGACGTTTATGCCATGAACGCCACCCCAACTCAGATCACTGTTTCCTTCGCGGTTTCTAACCGGTTCCCGGTTGAGGCTTTAGAGGAGCTTTATGCAGGGATAGAACTAGCTGCAAAACTTTACAAGGTTGACGTGGTAGGAGGGGACACCTGTTCCTCAAAAACGGGTTTGGTCATCAGCATTACCGCTCTGGGTGCAGCCAGGGAAGAGGATATCGTCTACCGAAGCGGGGCTCAGACTAATGACCTTCTCGTGGTGACCGGAGACCTTGGGGCTGCATACATGGGGCTCCAGGTGCTGGAAAGAGAAAAAGAGGTTTTTAAGGTCAATCCCCGGTCTCAACCAGACCTTGATGCTTATACTTATCTTATCGAGCGGCAGCTAAAACCCGAGGCCAGAAAGGATATTCCGCCCCTTTTCAAGGCGCTTGATGTCAAACCCACTTCTATGATCGATATTAGTGACGGACTTTCCTCGGAAACCATCCATCTTTGTAAGAACTCTAAAAAAGGGGTATACCTTTACGAGGAAAAAATTCCTCTGGATCCTGCAGTGATCTCTGTTTGTGAAGAATTCAAGCTGGACAGTACTACTATCGCGTTAAGCGGAGGAGAGGATTACGAACTTTTGTTCACGATCGCTCAGGCAGATTTCGAAAAAATCAAGGCGAATCCTAATTTTACGGTAATAGGGCATATGGCCGAAGAAGGAGAGGGCATGCACTTGATCACCAGGGGAGACCAAAAGGTCCCTTTGATCGCACGTGGATGGAATGCAATGAAGGAGGAGGATTAAGAAGCTTCAGAAAAAACTTTTCGGTTCCTTCGGCGTTCATAATAGTTGGCCAGGAAGGCATTTGTTTCACGGAACTTTGGTGTAAGTTTTTCCAAAAGACCTTGTGCAGTGTCGGTCATTTCCTCTCCACATCTGCAACATTTGTACTCCTTAATATGATCTGTGATCAATTTGGATACTTGCAGGCGGTGGCCCAGAAATGGACATAATAATTTTCCAGGTAAAAACATCATTAGGGATTTTAGGGTTTCCATAAGGTATTTTTCGATGGTTTGGTATGTTAAAAGTATCAAAATTTTGTCACAAAACGATAAAATACCTATTTTTTCGATGAAATACACAAATTTATGAAATCTTGTCGGGCTTCCATATAGGTCAAATGTCCTCCCGGAACCCCATAAAATCTACAGTTACTGCGATTTGCTAACTTCTTGATGTCATGATAGTTCATAATAGGATCTAATTCTCCCGCCACAATAGCTTTTACACCCTTGTAATTCTTTAATGTTTCAAATTTATTTGTACGAATTTTCATACCTTTTAATGCGGCCGTAATGCCCTTTACAGAGAAATTGTAGGCTCTTTCTTTCAATACATTAACTTCCTTTTGGTATTTCTTTTGGTTTTCAGGAGGGAGTAAATTGGAGATGGCCATACTTACATATGCTTTCTTGTTTTTTTCCGCCAAAGCAACAGAACGTTCCCGAATAGTTTTCTTCTCCTCATCATCCTCCTGCGGGGTGGAATTCAACAGCATTATTTCCCCGGACATTTCGGGATACCTTTCCATAAAGGCAAGGGTTACATATCCTCCCATTGAATGGCCAATGAAATTGGATTTTTCGATCTTGAGGTGATCCAGGACAGTCTTTACACTCTCTGCCATTAGTTCCATAGAATGGATCTCATCGATGACCTCAGAAACTCCATGGCCGGGCAGATCAATGGTGATGACCCTGCCATATTTTGAAAATTCAGGGATAAATTCTGTCCAGATTTCTTTGGATTCAAGAAATCCATGTAGCAATACGAGGGTTTCTCCTGTACCTTCTGAAGTGTAGTGGATTTCCTTGGTTTGAAATTTGATCTTCATTTTCAGGCATTTTTCTTCAGCAAAAAAAGAAAGCCACAAAACCCTTTTTTGAAAAGTGATCTGTGGCTTTCTTTATAATAATGCGTAGTTTTAAGAGTTCATAATATCTTCGATCTCATCTGCTTCAATGGGGATATTACGCATCAGGTTGAAAGGTTCTCCTTTTTCCTGGATAACCACATCATCTTCAAGACGAATTCCGAAGCCTTCATCAGGCAAATAGATTCCCGGTTCAACAGTGAATACCATATTTGCCTGCATTGGTTCGTACAGTAATCCGTAATCATGAGTATCCAATCCAATATGATGCGAGGTACCATGCATAAAATATTTTTTGTACGCCGGCCAGTCAGGATTCTCATTTTGAACATCAGCTTTATCCAGCAATCCCAGTCCAAGTAATTCTGAAGTCATCAGTTTTCCAACTTCCACATGATACTCCGCCCAAAGGGTTCCCGGTACCAACATCTTAGTGGCATCGTTTTTCACCCGGTTTACAGCATTGTATACTTCTTTCTGGCGTTCGGTGTATTTTCCTGAGACTGGAATGGTCCTGGAAAGGTCACTGGAATAATTGGCATATTCCGCTCCGGTATCCAGCAGGATCAATTCCCCTTCCTTACACTGCTGATTGTTCTCAATGTAGTGCAATACATTCGCATTTTTTCCGCTGGCTATTATTGGTGTGTAGGCGAATCCACGGGAGCGGTTACGAATCATTTCATGCCAGTACTCGGCCTCGATCTCATATTCCCAGACACCCGGCTGTACGAATTTTAATGCTCTTCGAAAGGCTTTTTCGGTTATGTCACAGGCCTGCTGCATAAGATCCAGTTCTATTGGATCTTTTATGGAACGCAGGCGCTGCAGGATAGGATTGCTCTTTGCTGCCCTGTGAGCCGGATATTGTTCCTTACACCATTTGATGAATCTGGCTTCACGGGTTTCGGTCTCTACATTAGCGCGATAATGTTCATTTGTGTTGAAATAAATTGTCTCGCACTGGGTCATTACTTCAAAAAACACTTTTTCGAAATCTTTCAGCCAAAACACATTTTTAATGCCCGATACTTCAAGAGCTTTTTCCTTGGTGAGTTTTTCTCCTTCCCAAACGGCTATGTGGTCATTGGTTTCAGTCAAAAACAGCATTTCCCGGTGTTTTTCATTTGGGGCATCGGGAAAAAGGACAAGTATGCTTTTCTCCTGGTCTACTCCGCTCAAATAAAAGAGGTCGCGAGCCTGTTCAAAAGGAATGGTACTATCGGCCCCAATGGGATAAATATCGTTTGAGTTGAATACTGCTAAACTTTTAGGCTCCATTTGGGCCGTGAAATTTTTACGGTTCTTTATAAAGAGATTTTTGTCAATTGGATGATATTTCATGAATGAAATTTTAGTGTGTGCCACAAATTTAGAAAATTAAAGGCGAGTAGTGCGGAAATCGAGGCGAAAATCCAACGGAAACTATAACTGAAATGTTTCCTTATTTCAAAGGTTTGAGGGGGATATAATTCCGGTAAAAATGCTTACTTTAAACCCATTCTAAATAACGGGGAATTAAAGTATTAATCTTTGGTAATGATAGGAAAGGGAGTATTTTTGTGTTAAATATTCATTAAAACATTCTAATCAATGAGTGGAATCCTCAAATCATCCATAGCAAGAAAATTTGTTATGGCATTGTCAGGACTCTTTCTAGTCTTGTTCTTACTCCAGCATTTTCTTATTAATTTTACTTCTGTTTTAAGTGCGGACGCATTTAATGAAGTTTCTCATTTCATGGGGACCAATTTTTTTGTGCAGTTTTTGTTACAGCCGGTCTTGATCCTGGGGGTAATTTTACATTTCGTGCTCGGTATTGTTCTGGAATATAATAACAGAAAGGCCAGAGTAAAAAGTTATGTTCGTTTTAACGGAAGTGCCAACTCTTCGTGGATGTCCAGAAACATGATCTGGACCGGACTTGTGGTACTGGCTTTTTTAGGGCTGCATTTTTATGATTTTTGGTTTCCGGAGATCGTACACAAATACGTTCAGGTACATCCGGAAGATCCTACGCGGTATTATATTGAAACAGTTTCGAAATTTAACGATCCTGTGAGAACAGGATTATATGTTATCTCCTTTGTTTTCTTAAGTCTTCACTTGCTGCACGGTTTTTCATCGTCTTTTCAGTCTGTGGGATGGCACAAAAAGTTCTATAAGGGAATGAGAGGAGCAACTGTAGCCTTTTCAATACTAATCCCCCTAGGGTTTATTTTTATTGCCGTTTATCATTACATTAATCAAGTTTAAAAGGGAAGGTGTATGTCAGTTTTAGATTCAAAAATACCAAAAGGGCCGCTTGAAGATAAGTGGACCAATTATAAGAACAGTATTAACCTTGTTAACCCAGCCAACAAACGTAATATAGATATTATCCTGGTGGGTACAGGTTTGGCCGGCGGTAGTGCCGCAGCCACTCTTGCTGAACTTGGTTACAATGTAAAGACCTTTTGCTACCAGGATTCTCCGCGACGGGCGCACTCGATTGCCGCGCAGGGAGGTATCAACGCTTCAAAGAATTACCAGGGGGACGGAGATTCAGATTACCGTCTTTTCTACGATACCGTAAAAGGAGGTGACTACCGCGCCCGTGAAGGAAACGTGTACCGTCTTGCCGAGGTGTCTGGTAATATTATCGATCAGTGTGTGGCTCAGGGAGTTCCTTTTGCACGTGATTATGGTGGGCAACTTGATAACCGCTCTTTTGGAGGGGTTTTGGTTTCCCGTACGTTCTACGCTAAGGGTCAAACCGGGCAGCAATTGCTTTTAGGTTGTTATTCTGCCATGAACAGGCAGATCAACCGTGGTAAGATCCAGTCTTATACCCGTCATGAAATGCTTGATGTGGTTCTCGTTGGCGGAAAAGCCCGTGGGATCATTGCCAGGGATCTTGTGACCGGAGAAATTGAAAGACACAGTGCACATGCCGTTGTGATCGCTTCGGGAGGATATGGAAATGTCTTTTATCTTTCAACCAATGCAATGGGTAGTAACGCGACCGCAGCCTGGAAAGTCCATAAAAAAGGAGCCTTTTTCGCTAACCCATGTTTTACTCAAATTCACCCAACCTGTATTCCGGTTTCCGGAGATCACCAGTCTAAATTGACGTTGATGTCTGAATCCCTACGTAATGATGGTAGAATCTGGGTTCCGAAGAAACTGGAAGATGCCAAGGCAATTCGTGAAGGCAAATTGAAACCCATAGAACTTGCTGAAGAAGACCGGGATTACTACCTGGAAAGAAGATACCCTGCATTCGGTAACCTCGTACCACGTGATGTTGCCTCCAGAGCTGCAAAAGAGCGTTGCGATGCCGGTTATGGAGTGAATAAAACCGGGGAAGCTGTTTACCTTGACTTCGGAAGTGCTTTTATGCGCTACGGAAAGGAAGCGGTTTCCACTCAAAAAATTGAAAATGCGTCCGAAGCTCAGATCAAAAAACTGGGTCAAAAAGTTGTTGAAGCCAAATACGGAAACCTTTTCCAGATGTATGAAAAGATCGTTGATGAGAACCCGTATGAGACTCCAATGAAAATATATCCTGCGGTTCACTATACCATGGGCGGACTTTGGGTTGATTATAACCTTCAAACTACTGTCCCTGGATTATATGCCGCCGGTGAAGCTAACTTCTCAGATCACGGTGCTAACCGTCTTGGAGCTTCTGCATTGATGCAAGGTCTTGCCGATGGTTATTTCGTACTTCCTTATACCATGGGAGATTACCTTGCAGCAGATATCAGGACCGGCGCTATCCCTACAGATAGTCCTGAGTTTGATGAAGCAGAACAAAAAGTACGAGGACAACTTGAGAAACTGATGAACGCCAAAGGAACCAAATCTGTTGATCACTTCCACAAACGCTTAGGTAAGATCATGTGGAACAAGGTAGGAATGTCCAGAAACGCTGTTCACCTGAAGGAAGCGATCGTTGAGATCAAGCAGTTGAGGGAAGAATTCTGGAATGATGTTCGTGTTCCCGGAGAAATGAATGCAATGAATACTGAGCTTGAAAAAGCGGGTAGAGTAGCAGATTTCCTTGAATTGGGTGAGTTATTCGCTAAAGATGCGCTTCACAGGGAAGAATCCTGTGGGGGTCACTTTAGAGAAGAGTATCAAACCGATGAAGGGGAAGCCCTTAGGGATGATGAGAACTTTATGTATGTAGCAGCCTGGGAATTTACGGGAGAACCCGCCAATGCGATTTTGCATAAGGAAGAGCTCAATTACGAGAACATTGAAGTTAAAACTAGAAGCTATAAATAGAATTGAGAAGTTAGTATTGAGAAGTGAGATATTTGTCACCAACTCAATACTCCATACTCAATACTCAATACTATAAAAAATGAATCTTACACTAAAAATATGGCGTCAAAAAGATGCCAACGCCAAAGGAGGCATCGAGACCTACCAATTAGGAGGGGTCGAGGCTGATATGTCTTTTCTTGAGATGCTGGATGTTCTTAACCAGGATTTGATAGACAAAGGAGAAGAACCCGTGGTATTTGATCATGATTGCCGTGAAGGAATTTGTGGAACCTGTAGCCTTCAGATCAATGGAGAGCCACATGGTCCCGATCGCGGAATTACGACCTGTCAATTGCACATGAGAATGTTCAACGACGGAGACACTATCGTTATTGAGCCATTCAGGGCCAAGGCATTCCCGGTGATCAAAGATTTGATCGTAGACCGATCTTCCTTTGAAAGAATTCAGCAGGCAGGAGGTTATATTTCTGTGAACACTTCAGGAAATACCCAGGACGCCAATGCTATACTTGTGCCAAAAGATAAGGCAGATACTGCTTTTGATGCGGCCACCTGTATTGGTTGTGGAGCCTGTGTGGCTGCCTGTAAAAACGCCAGTGCGATGTTGTTTACTTCTGCGAAAATAAGCCAGATGGCTTTGCTTCCGCAGGGGGAAATTGAGGCAGACAGACGTGTTCTTGCGATGGTAGAACAAATGGATAAAGAAGGTTTTGGAAACTGTACCAACACCGGAGCTTGTGAAATAGAATGTCCTAAAGGGATTTCTCTTGAGAATATCGCGAGAATGAACAGGGAATACCTGAGAGCCAGCGTAAAATAACATTTTTTAACTATCAATAATGACAGATCCCGGACTTTGCAGTCCGGGATTTTTTTTGCACCTTAAATAAAAAATCCAATGTCAGCAGTCACTAATATTTCCTCCAAACTTCCGAAACATCAAACCAGCATCTTTTCAGTCATGGGAAAAATGGCCCGTGATCACGGGGCGGTGAATATGTCGCAGGGATATCCAAACTTTGAGACCGATGAACGCCTGAAGGACCTGGTAACAAAGGCCATGAAAGACGGATATAATCAGTACGCTCCTTTGGCCGGTATTCCGCAGTTAAGGGAACAGATAGTTAACAAGATCGAATCCCTGCATCATAAAAAATATGATACCAACAAAGAAATCACTGTGACGAACGGAGCGACCCAGGCCTTGTTTCTTGCCATTACTGCCTTTGTGCAGCAGGGTGATGAGGTGATCGTATTGAAACCCGCCTACGACAGCTATGAACCGGCAATAGAACTTAATGGTGGGAAACCGGTGCTGGTGCAGATGAAAGGAAAGAATTACGAAGTGGACTGGAATGAAGTGAAGCAAAAGATCTCTTCCAGAACGAGTATGATCATCATCAATACCCCTCATAATCCAAGCGGCAAGGTCTTTTCCGAAAACGATATGCAGGAACTTGAAAACCTGCTGCGTGAAACCAACATCATCCTTTTAAGTGACGAGGTGTATGAACATATAATTTTTGACGAGACGCAGCATCACAGTGCCTCGGCATTCCCGGCACTTGCAGAAAGAGCTGTAGTTTGCGCCTCCTTCGGGAAAACCTTTCACAATACCGGCTGGAAAATGGGTTATTGTGTTGCGCCTTCAGAATTAATGGCGGAAATATGGAAGGTGATGGAGGTAAATGTATTCTGCGTGCATCACCCTACCCAGCGTGCCTTTGCCGAATACCTTAAAAACCCTGAACATTATCTGCAACTGGGGAAATTCTACCAGGAGAAGCGGGACAGGTTTCTTGAACTGGTCAAAGATACAGCCTTTAAGGCTATTCCGGCAAAGGGTACGTACTTTCAGCTCCTGGATTATTCTTCTATCACAGACGAGCCGGACGTTGATTTTTCCAAAAGACTAATAAAGCAGTATGGGCTGGCGAGTATTCCCGTCTCGGTTTTTAACAAAAACGGCCTCGACCAAAAACAACTCAGGTTCTGTTTTGCAAAGACAGAGGAAACATTAGTAAAAGCCGCAGAGATCCTTAAGAAGATAACCTGATCAACGGTTTTCCTGCTGTTGTCTCAGTTTGTCATTTACAAAGCCTCTGACAATTTCGGTGGTAACACCAAAAATTACGTGAGCCAGCAATTCGTGGGCCTGGGTTTTCAATGGAATTTTCTCCGGACTTTTTTCCAGACCCATAAGGGGCAAACTGGTCTCGTGGGTTGAAGCCCATGTGGTTCCTCCCAGAATGAACCCGTCAAGGATATTTATCTCATCTGAATCCCTTTTCCCGTAGCCATAAGCGGCCCCAACGGTGGCTCCAAGAGGAATGTTCACCAATTGTTCTGCAATTCCTTCGTTCTCGATCTTTATAGGGGTACCGGTAAGTTTCATTGAAAGCTGGTCAACCATTTTTATCTGTGCAGATTTTTCATCGATCTTCCTCACCTGTAAAAAACGTTCAACGGTAGATTTCAACGCGCTACCGGCAAGGCCACCTATGAAACCTGCAAGAATTCCGCGGGAAGCATTAGAAGGAAAATTATCTTTTTCAAAAAAAGTATTTAAGTTCATAACATCAATTTTTTCTCGAATAAAGCTATTTAAACTGCTACAGGGAAACAACCATTTAACATGTATTTAGCAGCGTCTCGCTCATTTTTGATAAATTTACGTATGGCAGAAAAATTAAAGACAGCATTGCTTCAGGCAGAACTGGTTTGGGAGGATCCTGAAGCCAACAAGGAATATTTTCAGAAAGAGATAAATTCGCTCTCGCAAGATGTAGATCTCATCATTCTCCCCGAGATGTTCACCACCGGATTTTCCATGAACGCGGAAAAATTGGCCGAGGAGCACCAGGGACCATCGTTCAGGTGGATGCAAAAAATGGCTTCGGAAAAAGATGCGGCTATAACCGGTTCGATCATTACCTCTGAAAAAGGTCATTTTTATAACCGTTTATATTTTGTATTTCCTGACGGCACCTCTCAAAAATATGATAAAAGACACACCTTTACCCTGGCAGGGGAAAATGAGGTGTATGCCTCCGGAAGTGCGAAACTCATAGTTACCTATAAAGACTGGAAGATCTGTCCTCTGGTTTGTTATGATCTTCGATTCCCGGTTTGGTCAAGAAATACTGAAGATTATGACCTGCTCCTGTTCGTTGCCAACTGGCCTGCGCCCAGGGTGCATGCCTGGGATGTTCTATTACAAGCCCGTGCTATTGAGAATATGAGCTACTGCATTGGCGTGAACCGGGTTGGCAGGGACGGAAAAGATCTGGATTATGTGGGCCATTCTGCCGTTTATGACAGCCTTGGAAAACAGGTTTCCCCCAAACAATTTGAAACTGTTTTTACAAAAGAAGTGGTCCTCGAAAAGGATCATCTTAAACAAACCCGGACCCAGCTGAGATTTTTACAAGACCGGGATTCCTTTACCGTACATTAAAGGGCTGGGAAACATCCCAATTTGCCCGCACATCCAGAACATCAGGAAAGTAAACTACTTTTTCGGGTTGCCTTCTCTGCAGAAAACTTCCGGTGTCCCATATCCTGTTCTCATTAGAGTCATAAATAAGTCTCAGAAGGTATTTCCCGGGTTTAAGGTTCCGGAAGTCTGCTGTTGTGCCGCCGGAGCTGTATCTTTCTGCCTGTACCTTGCCCTTTTCATCGGTTAACTGTATGATCACAGGAAAATTTTGCACTCCCTGTAAAATGAGGCTTAAATTCCCGTAGTCTGCAAAAGACTGGGTGCGTATACGTGTGCTTATGGTGTCATTTTTCTTTCCGAAGAAATCTGTAAATGCTCCCGGTAGAGCAGTAATAGTGTATGCCTGGTCTTCCTGCTTATCAAAGGACATTTTGTACTCATTTCTCCACTCATCATAAACGGCAGAGAAAACCACCGGCAGGGTATCCTTGTCTGTGATCCTGATTAGGGAATCATTAGTGCTGGCAAGTGGGATCGTGGGAAGAATCCTGAGGTCCTGATCAAAATTGATGGGGGATTTTGGCTCGAAACTGAACTGCAGGGAATCGGACTTCATTTCTTTCAGGCGGGTAATGAGAGTATCGCTGTAAACCCTCATCTGAGCCACAAATTTAATTGTGTCCCTTTCTGTAGCAGGTTTATACCAAAAATGTAAGGTATCTTTTTCAGGTTCCTTAGTGAGTCTGGATTCAAAGGCTCCGGGTGCCGGAGAGATCATGTTGATCTGTAGGCTATCAGGTATTACAAGGCCTTCATATCCCATAATTAGATGCTGTTGGGCTTTTTGCTGAGGCCTTAAAAACCTGAACGGAGCGATCTCCCTGAACAGACTCAGATCAAAAACCGAATCTGTAGGAATATTGATATACTTATCTGCAAAAGCTACCTTATCTGTACCCGCATCAAAAAGGTAATTATTGTTCACATCTCTCATTCCAACCAGTTGATAAGTTCCTTCCTTCAGGTTATTAAGTTGAAAGGTTGTCGCACTGTCTAGGGTATTGGTGATGTACCGGGGGGTCCTGTTATAGATAACCGAATCTGTATAGGTGGAATCTACCTCGTACAACATTACAGAAATAAAAGGATCGGGGGCTTTCAAAAGTGCATCGGAAACATTTCCGGTTACGGTAAGGGAATCTATATAAGGTCCCGTAGAAAAAGCATAAGTGAAAAAATCAAGCGGATTCCCTTCATTATTGTCGGTAATACTTCTTCCGAAGTTAATGGTGTAAGTGGTATTAGGCTGCAAAGTATCATTGATGCGTATACGAATAGATTTGCTTGCCGTACCCAGAGGAGTGATCTCCGGCCGCGGATCCATGGGAGGAGAAATGATAATTTGGCGTTGTGGATCGTTCATCTTGATATATTCATCAAAATAGATCCTAATCTCATTTGACTTAAAATTAGTGGTGAAATTCTCAGGCCGGGCCCTAACGTATTGAGGCGGGTCGGTATCTTCGGGTCCTCCGTCGGGCGTTCCCCGTTTTGCACAACTGGCGAGCGTAAGAATTAAAGTGATCACTAAGAGTACCCTAAACCCCGTTCTTTTCATGAAATGAGAATTTTTACAAAGAAACGATATTTCTTTTATTTCTGATGTGCACTAATGAGTCACAGCCATGGTTACTATGCTAACTTTAATTCCCGGCACCTTAAGTAGTTTGGCGGTACAGGCTTCAAGGGTGGCGCCGGTGGTGACAAGGTCATCTACCAGCAGCACGTGTGCATTCTCCAGGGTTTCAGGATTTTCTAATACAAAGGTTTCCTCTATACTTCCCCACCGGGCGAATCGTTTTTTAATGGTTTGCGTCTTCGAGGCGGTCTTTTTTAGAAGAATATTGTTGTAATAAGGTACTTCTAAAGAGTTGGCAATTTCAATCCCGAATTTTTCTACCTGGTTGAACCCGCGTTTCTTTAACTTATTTTTATGAAGTGGTACAGGAATAACCGCCGTGATTTTCTTAAATTTTTTCTGCTCCTTTAACTCTGTTCCCATCCAGCTGCCAAGCCAAGAGCCGATCTCCTCCTGACCCCTGTATTTGAGGTTATGTATCAACTTCTGTACGATCCCTTTCTTCTCAAAAAGTAAGAGGGAAGTAGCATTTTCCACAGGAATCCTTCCGAAGAAAATCTTCTCGACGGGATTGTCTTTTTCAAGATGGTAATTGGTAACCGGTAAGCTGTGTAAACAGGGGGTGCAGAGCACTTTTTCATTCTGAAGCAAAACGGCTTCACACCCGTTACAAATGCGCGGATATAATAATTCGATTAAATCGTGAAACATTTGTTAAGGAATTAGTAAAACCATACTTAAAACCTATAAATTTACAAAGTAATCTGAAAAACACCGGAATTATGACTGAACAAAAAAGCAGTAATGCCCTTAAGATCTTAACCGCAGTTCTAGCCGTGGCATTAGTGGCATTAGGTATTTACACAGTAAAATTCTATAATGAGGAAAAAGAAAATAAGGAATTGCTGCAGAAGGAGAAGGCAGTAATTGAAAGTGAATTGAATGATCTTATTGTAAAATATGATGAAGCCATCGCTGAAAACCAGGGCCTTGACAGTGAATTGGTAGCTGCCAGGGAAAGGATCGTGGTGCTTCGTGACTCGGTACAGGACATGGAAGCCAATTTGGCCCTTGTTTCCCGTTATCGAAGGGAGGTAAGCAGTCTAAAGGCTGAAAAGGAACAACTTTTTAGGGTAGTAGACAGTCTAAGCAACCAGAACCAGAGGTTGATCACAGAGATCGACAGTACCAACAATATCCTTTTGGAAAGGACAAGGGTCTCAGACTCTTTAAAGAGCCAAACCCAGGCAATGGCTACCAAAATAGACCGGGCTGCCCAACTTAAAGTGAGCGGACTTCGAGGTGAAGGGGTCATAGAGAGGAATAGCGGACGTTTGGTAGAAAACGATCGCACAAGAAGAGTTGACAAGATAAGAACCTGTTTCACAATAACGCCTAATTCACTTGCAGAAGCCGGTGATAAGGAACTTTACGTGCAGGTCTACAATCCAAACAATAACCTTGTGGGAGACCAGATTGCTGTACAGCATGAAGGGGGTGTAATGGTCTACAGTGCTGCAACCAAAGTCTTCTATGAAAATGAAGACCTGGATGTGTGTATACTGGCCAATACTCTTGAGGAAAATCTCATTGAGGGAGAATATAAGGTTTACGTGTACAACGGGCCTGAGCTAATTGGGGCAACATCCTTTAGTTTACGTTAGAAAAACTAATTTTAAATTATACAGCCGCCTTGATGGGAATCGGGGCGGTTTTTTTATTTTTGCGCTATGGCAAAACAAGAAGATCTTTTCAAAAATGTTATTTCCCATGCCAAAGAGTATGGGTATATTTTCGCATCAAGTGAAATCTATGATGGCCTCAGTGCTGTATATGATTATGGACAAAATGGTGCCGAATTAAAAAAGAATATCCGGGAGTACTGGTGGAAAAGCATGGTGCAGCTGCACCAGGAAATAGTGGGTATAGATGCTGCTATCCTTATGCATCCCGCCACCTGGAAGGCCTCAGGTCACGTAGATGCTTTTAACGATCCACTTATTGATAATAAAGATTCAAAAAAGCGGTATCGTGCAGATGTCCTGGTCGAAGATTACGCTGAAAAGATCTATCAAAAAGCACAGAAAGAAATAGAAAAAGCCCGGAAAAGGTTTGGGGATTCCTTTGATGAGGAACAATTTGTCACGACCAATGATAGGGTGCAGAGATACCTGGGAGAGAGAAAAGAGATCCTGGAAAGATTGGGAAGTTCTTTGACCAATGAAGATCTTAAAGATGTAAAGGACCTTATCGAAGAGTTGGGGATAGCCGATCCTGAGACCGGTTCAAAGAACTGGACAGAGGTGAGACAATTCAACCTTATGTTTGGAACAAAACTGGGAGCTTCAGCCGAAACGGCTACCAATCTTTACCTAAGGCCCGAAACCGCGCAGGGTATTTTTGTGAATTTCTCCAATGTGCAGAAGACCGGGAGAATGAAAATTCCATTTGGGATCGCCCAAACCGGAAAAGCATTTAGAAATGAGATCGTAGCCCGACAATTCATTTTCAGGATGAGGGAATTCGAGCAAATGGAAATGCAGTATTTTGTTCGGCCGGGAGAGGAATTGAAATGGTATGAGCACTGGAAAGAGATCAGGCTAAAATGGCATTTATCGCTTGGATTGGGCAAAGAGAATTACCGTTTTCATGACCATGATAAGCTTGCTCATTATGCCAATGCAGCGGCAGATATAGAGTTTAATTATCCATTTGGGTTCAAGGAACTGGAAGGGATCCATTCCAGAACAGATTTTGACCTTAAAGCTCATGAAGAACATTCAGGTAAAAAATTAAGGTTTTACGATCCCGAACTTAAGGAGAATTATGTACCCTACGTTATTGAAACCTCTATAGGGCTTGACAGGATGTTCCTGGCAGTGCTTTCAGCATCCCTGAAGGAGGAGGAGCTCGAAGACGGTAGTTCCAGAACTGTTCTTAAATTACCTGCAATTCTTGCGCCTTATAAAGCGGCGGTATTGCCTCTGGTAAAGAAAGATGGTCTGCCTGAACTGGCCCGGGAAATAATTGATGAGCTAAAATGGGATTTCAATATTCAATATGATGAAAAAGATGCTATTGGACGGAGATATCGCAGACAGGATGCCGCGGGAACTCCCCTTTGTATCACTGTAGATCATGATTCGCTGGAAGACCAGACCGTAACCATTAGGTGGCGGGATACTATGGAACAAAAACGTGTTCATGTCTCAAAACTGGCAGAGGTTATTGCAGCGGAAGTGAATTTCAAGCACTGGTTAAATAAGTAGGACCTTTCTTCTAAATTTAAGTTAAAAAAGCGCAATTCGATTCGAATTGCGCTTTTTTTCTTCCAACTCTTTTTAAAATCTGTAAATTTAGGGGTTTTAAAAAAAGCTCCCTTTCATGCTAAAAAAATACTTTTATTTTCTCCTCCTGATTTTACTGGGGCACCTTAACTTATATTCGCAGGTCAATGAGAAAGCGGGCCCGGTCCTTTCAGGATCTGCCAAAGCTTTGCACAGCGGACCGTTGGCTGACAAAGAGCTGCTGCCTCCCGGAGGAAAATTTAAGATCTATAATCCAAAGAACAGGAGCGCCAACAGGGTAGTGCCGGGAAAAGGTTATCCTAAAACTCAGGATGCGGCGTGGCAAAAGGAGGCAGGAGAGATCCCTTCCAAAAAACCTGAACTTGTATTTGATGCAGCCAGTTCTGGTTCTACACCTACAGATCCTACGGGAGCGGTTGGTCCCAACCACTACCTGAACGCCTGGAACTCGGCCTTCGCTATTTATGATAAACAAGGAAATATTTTATCTCCCCCGGCTGATCTCCAGACCATAGGCGGAACTTTTGAAGATGAAGATCTGGGAGATCCCATTGTGTTTTACGACCAGTTTGCTGATCGTTTCATTATTACCCAATTCAGTGATTCTCCAAACAGCCTTTTGGTAGCTGTTTCACAGGGTCCCGATCCTGTGAATGACGGCTGGTATACTTACCGGTTCCTTACCGGAACCCTCCCCGATTATCCTAAATTCTTTGTATGGAGCGACGGGTATTATGTCACGACCAATCAGGACCCCGAGGAGATAAGGGCTATCCAGGATGGGGAGGATGGATTGAGTGAGGTGGTGTACGTGCTTGAAAGGGACAAGATGCTGCAGGGAGAAGAAGCCAAACACCTGGGTTTTCCGCTGCCGGGAATAACAGTTAATGGCTTTTACAGTCCGGCAGGTTTCTTTGCCGTTGGTGATGAACTGCCCCCAAAAGGGAACGCACCCATTATCTATTTTCAGGATGATGCCTGGCTGGGAGTGACCCAGGATCACCTAAAGATGTGGGAAGTAAATGTTGATTGGGAAAATGTTGATAATTCCAGTATTTCAGAATCTCAGGAATTGGGACCTGAGGAAGGGGTGAGCCCATTCCATTCCACTTTTGATGGGGGGTCTTTTGAGAACCTTTCTCAGCCCGGGGACGCGCCAGATGTTGATGCGTTACAGGGAGCAGTGATGTATCCTACGGCTTACAGGCGTTTTCCTACCCATAATTCGGTAGTATTCAATTTCGTGGTAGACGTTGATCCTTCAAGGGTAGAACATGCCGGAATTAGATGGTACGAGCTAAGACAGGATCCGCAGGGAGGGCCATGGAGTGTTTTTCAGGAAGGTACCTATGCGCCAGATTACAGCGATCGCTGGTGTGGAAGTATTGGAATAGACAAAAATGGGAATATAGGCCTTGGTTTTACAGTTTTGAATGATAATCCTGAAAATCCTATCTATCCCTCCCTAAGGTATACTGGGAGGTATGCCACAGATCCTCCGGGAATAATGACCTTGAAGGAGGAGTCTATTGCAGAAGGTACAAGTGCGAATCCCAGCAACCGGTATGGCGATTACTCCCATATGACCATTGATCCTGTAGACGGGGAAACCTTCTGGTTCATTGGGGAATATTTTACGCCCGGTGCCCGCAGGAATAAAGTAGGGGTATTTAAGATCGCACCTGAGTTCGATAATGATGTAGGGGTGGTTGATATCACCTCTCCCAGTAACAGTACACTTGGTGCAAATGAACAAATCACGGTGACCATTCGTAACTTTGGAAGGTTGCCTCAAAGTAATTTTCAGGTGTCTTATTCAGTAGACGGAGGACAGGAAGTCACCCAAACCTTTACCGGTACCATCGCACCTACCTCTCAAACAGATTTTACCTTTAGCACCAATGTCAATCTTTCAGAAATAGGAAAAGACTATACCATTGTTGCGAGCACACATCTATCTTCAGATGAAAATACGGAGAATGATATCTATGAGGAAATTATCAAGAATCTTCCTCCAGATGATGTAGGAGTGACCGCTATTCATTCCCCTGAAACCGGTGAGAGACTTGGAATGGAAGAAGTGGTGATCACTGTAGAGAATTTTGGAGGGGAACCTCAGAGCAATTTTCCGGTTTCTTACAAGCTTGACGAGGGGGAAACCGTGACCGAAACCTTTACCGGCACCATAGGGGTACAAGAGCAGATCTCCTATACCTTTGGAAGACTGGTAGATCTCTCGGCACCAAAAGTTTATCAATTATTCGCAACTACAAATCTTCCTGACGATTCCAATCCTGAGAACGACAGCACAGAGAAGACCATTGCCAATTTAAATTGTATCCCCGAAGGTTCTGAATGCTTTCTGGGGGACGGGATAAGGGATTTTTACCTGGAAGACATAGGAAATGAAAATATTTTTTGCACTAACGGTTATAACGACTTTTTGAGTTATTCTACGCTGCTCGATCGTTCAAAAGGCACTTTTCAGGTCGGGGTTTCTACCGGTTTCAGTGGTAACCAGTTCTCTTTGTGGATAGATTTCAATGACAACGGGGCTTTTGAGGAGGAGGAACGACTTATTACTTCAGAAGTTATTCCTTCAGCCGGAACCATTCATACCTTCCAGTTTTCAATTCCTGAGGATGCACCTCTGGGAGAACACATTTTGAGGGTACGTGCCGGTGATACATCTTTCGCGGGTGACCTGAATAATCCCTGTGATGTGATGGAATACGGGACTACCCACGATTATTCTGTGGTGGTGGTTAGCAGCATTGAAGATTCGGTCCTGGGAGACGCAGAGTT
Source organism: Salinimicrobium flavum (assembly GCF_042684505.1). Lineage (NCBI taxonomy): Bacteria > Pseudomonadati > Bacteroidota > Flavobacteriia > Flavobacteriales > Flavobacteriaceae > Salinimicrobium > Salinimicrobium flavum. The sequence goes on along the minus strand of NZ_JBHULT010000006.1, from coordinate 284,216 downwards.
GATCGTAAGTTCCATGCAGGGAACCGTTTTTGAGGTCAATATGACCAGCAGCTATCAGAATCCGGTTTGGATTACAGTTCATGACATGCTTGGCAGAAAACTCGTCGAAAACATGATAAGGAAATCTCTTGGCAGCTATTCTTATACTCTTGATATGTCTTATGTAGCCACCGGGGTTTACCTGGTAAGGGTGGGTACACGGGAAGAAGGCCGGGTGCAGCGCATCATCGTGCATTAATGCTTCGGAAATCTTCGGAAAATGTGAAGGCACTAAGAGATAAATTCAATCTCTGAACCTCCCATTTATATCATCAATGCCTTAAAATTTTTATTTTCTTCCTAAGAAAAAATCTTTTAAAAACCTGTTTCAAAACTTCAGAAACTGCATGAAAATGTTATTTTTGAGACACATTGAAAAGGCATAAAAATGAAAATAATTTCTTATAACGTAAACGGAATAAGAGCAGCAATAAAAAAAGGTTTTGTAGAGTGGCTTGAGCAGGTAAATGCAGATGTTGTTTGCCTTCAGGAGATAAAAGCAAATCCAGACCAATTTGACCAGAGCGTTTTTGAGGATATAGGCTACAGGTTCAATTCCTGGTTTCCTGCCATGAAAAAGGGGTATAGCGGAGTCGCGATCCTGAGCAAAACTGAACCGAAAAATGTGACTTTTGGAACAGGTATAGACTATATGGATTTTGAGGGTCGAAATATCAGGGCAGATTTTGATGATTTGTCAGTTATGAGCCTGTATTTACCTTCAGGAACCAATTTGGCCAGACTGGATCACAAACTGCAGTATATGGCCGATTTTCAGGAATACATTAATGAAATTAAAGAGGAAGTTCCGCACCTGGTGATCTGTGGTGATTATAATATTTGCCACCAGGAGATCGACATACATGATCCTGTAAGGTTGAAAAACACCTCAGGATTTTTACCGGTGGAACGCGAATGGATCGGGAATTTCATTGACAGCGGTTTTATTGACGCTTTCAGGCATCTTAATGAGGAACCCCATCATTATTCCTGGTGGAGCTACAGGGCCGGTGCGCGTGGGAACAATAAAGGCTGGCGCATTGATTACAGCATGGTAAGTGAACCTTTACAAGAAAAGATCAAACGGGCCGTTATATTACCTGAAGCCAAACACAGTGACCACTGTCCTGTACTGGTAGAGATAGAAGATTAGATCCTGTTCAATTCTAAATAAATAAAATGAAAAAGACCCTCCTTTTAGCTTTTTTAAGCAGCAGCCTGTTTTTAACCTCCTGTGTTTCCTCCAAAGTTTATAAAGACCTGGAAGGAAAACATGCTGATCTCCAGCAGAAGAACACTGAACTTTCTGAAGAATTTCAGGAATTGAGCGTTCGCAACCGGGAAAATGAAGCAGAACTCGCACGCTTAAAAAATGAATTGGAAAGCCTGAGGGCGGAGCGGGATAAACTTCAGCAGGAACATACCCAAACCAGTCAGCAATATGAAAAACTGAAAAGTTCATATGATGCACTTGAAGCCAACAGTTCCTCTGCCTTAGCCGAAAATTCAAAAAGAAACCGGGAATTATTGACAGAGCTGGAAGCAAAAGAAAAAGCCCTGACTACAGAAAAGGCAAGGCTGGAAAAGCTTGAAAAAGATCTTGCTGCCCGTTCCCAAAGGGTAAATGAGCTGGAAAGTATGATTGCAGCAAAAGACGCAAAAATGAAAGCCCTCAAAAATTCACTTTCAAAAGCCCTTACAAACTTTGAAGGAAAAGGACTTACGGTGGAACAAAGGGATGGAAAAGTATACGTTTCCATGGAAAACAAACTTTTGTTCAGCTCGGGTAGCTGGGCAGTGGGGGCAGAGGGAAGAAAGGCAGTGGAGCAGCTGGCCTCTGTGCTGGCACAAAATCAGGATATCGCCGTGCTCATAGAAGGCCATACAGATAATGTACCCTACACCGGAAGCGGACAGTTAACAGACAACTGGGATCTTTCTACAAAGCGGGCAACCGCCATCGTCCAGCTTTTAAGGGAGAACCGTGAGATAGATCCTCAGAACCTGACGGCTGCCGGAAGAGGGGAATACGCTCCCATGGCAAGTAATGATACTGCTGAGGGAAGAGCGAAGAACAGGAGAATCGAAGTGATTCTTACCCCAAAACTTGACGAGATCAATAAACTTTTACAGGAGATAGAATAGTTATTACAGAGGGCTGGCGAGACTCTGATGAATAAAGAAATTCTCTTCATTTTGCCTTACATGGTACCAGCCGGAGGTTCTCCCTAATAATTTGAGGGTATCCTTCGGCTTTGTTTTTCCCCCAATTTGCGAAGCCGTTGAAGGACCTTTCCTCATATTTGCGGCTACAGAACTAATCAGGATATCTGATTTCAGAACTTCTAAAGCAGCGATGCTTTCCGGCTTTTGGATCTGGAAAACAAATGGCAACGGATTCCTGGCGCCGCGGTAACCATTATAGATCCCAAAATGAAGGTGGGGTGCTGTGGTTCTCGCATTTCCGGTATTACCAACCAATCCCAGCGTATCACCGGGAAAAACCCTCATTCCCCTCACTGCAATAATACTGTCAAGGTGGGCATAGTACAGGGAATGGCCACGTTTAGAATCCCTTAACCATACCTGTTTTCCTCCAAGGCCTTTGTTAGCGGTGGAGGATACTCTACCTGCAGTTACAGCTATGACGGGGGTGCCCCGCGACGCAAAAATGTCGATCCCTTCATGGCTTCGCCGTCCTGCATCCCTGTCTGCTCCCCAATAACTTTGAATTGCCGAATTTCCGGCAGAGACTACAGGAAAAAGGTAAGTGGGTTCTTTGTAAATTTCTATTGAGAAAGGGGTATCGGCTTCAATTTCCGGTTGTATCAAAAGCTTGTAAATACCGGCCTCAGATATTTCTTCCTGAAAACCGACAGACTCATATTCAGCACTTTTTATCAGTTCATATTCAGACGTTGAATCGGTTTTCTTCTGTTGGAAAAGATCCAGAAAAACCAGTATATGGGAAGAGTCGGTAACTGTTTTTACCTGCAACCGCTCTCCCTGGTCAAGTGTTATGTCATAGGAATAGACGGGATAGGTGCGTGGAGAGAAATAACCTGCTTCAGAATATGGCAAGGTAATGAGGACGCTGTCTAAAAGTGCTTTTTCAGATTCTTCTTCCCACCTGGAAAGCAGCGGAGAATTTTTTTCGAAGTCGCGCTGATATTTTTCCCTGGCTGTAGGTTGGGTCACCAGGTCCTTAACCTTTGTAAGCCTGGAACAGGACACACCTGTTAAGGCCAGAAGTAGTATTAAAAATGGGATCTTAAAAAATAGTCTTTTCCTTTTCACATTCCTGAAAATGCAGAAACTGTGCCACAAGATTACCCGAACAGGAAGCTCACCACGTCCTCGATCTTTGAAACTTTCTGAATACTAATGCTAAAATTATTCTTTGGGATCTTACTTTGTGAAGAGACCATTATGCTGCTGAAACCGAGTTTTTCGGCTTCAATGATACGCTGTTCCACCCGGGTTACCGGCCTTACTTCCCCTGCCAGTCCAACTTCCGCAGCAAAACAGATATCTTTGGGTACGGGAATATCTTCGTTAGAAGACAGGATAGCGGCCACAACGGCAAGATCAAGCGCAGGATCATCCACACTTATCCCCCCGGTAATGTTGAGGAAAACGTCTTTTGCACCAAGCCTGAAACCTGCTCGTTTTTCAAGTACTGCCAGCAGCATATTCAGCCTTTTGGCATTATAACCCGTTGCAGATCGCTGTGGGGTGCCATACACCGCAGAACTCACCAAAGCCTGTATCTCTATCATTAAAGGTCTCATCCCTTCCAACGTTGCAGCTATAGCCGTTCCGCTGAGGTCTTCATCATTCCTGGAGATCAAAATTTCTGAAGGATTGCTTACCTCCCTTAAACCATTTCCCTGCATTTCATAAATACCCAATTCGTTGGTAGAACCAAACCTGTTCTTATGGGCTCTAAGGATCCGGTATACATGGTTGCGATCGCCTTCAAACTGGAGAACAGTGTCTACCATATGTTCAAGCACTTTCGGGCCGGCTATACTTCCTTCTTTGGTGATATGACCTATCAGGATAACCGGTACAGCAGACTCTTTCGCATATTTAATGAGCTCGGCCGTACATTCCCTTATCTGGGAGATGCTGCCCGGGCTGCTTTCGATATAGTCGCTGTGTAGAGTCTGTATAGAATCAATGATCACGATCTCGGGCTCCAGTTTTTCTATTTGCTGAAATATATTTTGGGTCCTGGTTTCGGTAAGGATATAACAATTAGCTGAAGCTGGATTGATCCTTTCTGCCCTCATTTTGATCTGTTGCTGGCTTTCCTCTCCTGAAACGTATAAGGTTTTGTAGTTAAGGTGCAATGATATTTGGAGCAACAATGTACTTTTCCCTATTCCGGGTTCTCCTCCCAGAAGTGTGAGAGACCCGGGAACAAGTCCGCCCCCCAGCACACGGTTTAATTCGTGGTTATTGGTATTGAATCTTTCTTCCTTTGAGATCTCTATTTCTGAGATCTTGAGGGGTTTGACCATTTTTTTTACAGCTGTCGTGCCGGCCGGTTGCCAGGATTTTTTCTGTTCCTTTTCTATCACCTCCTCTACCAGGGTATTCCATTCCCTGCAGGAAGTACATTGGCCCTGCCACTTGGAGTGTTGAGTACCGCAATTCTGGCAAAAAAAAGTTGTTTTGGTTTTGGCCATAGGGTTTTTGAAACTTAAATTTTGATGCCGCTAATAACCGAAATCTTGTTTGATTTTTTCGGCTTTATCCAGCATAAAATTAACAGTGACGAATCCCGCCTCCTCCTGCCCGTAAGCACTTTGATAGGTCTTCATCGCTTTTTTTGATCGCCCGGTCTCTTCGTAGGAACGTGCCTGATAATAAATTCCCAAAGCAGATGTAGGATATTGTTTCCTGGCCAGGTCACCCAGTTTTTCCATTTCATCCCAATTCTGGTTGGCTTCAAGAGCTTTTCCAACTGCGAAAAAATCATTGAATCTTATAGGCATGTCCATGCCGAAATTATTCTGAATGGTTTCGTATTTATTTATGAGATAATCATAAGGAGAGCTTTCCAGTACTATCTGGTCATATTCCTTAATACCAATGGGGCGGTAAGTTTCAAAAATAGATTCCAGGGCTAAAGGAATAGCGCGACCTACCAGAGAATAATGTGTAGCCCCGTCAAAATCCTCGAAAAAGTAATGAAGGTTCTCGTTCTCTATGGAGTTTAAGCCCTGGTGGAATTGTCTAATGGAAGTTTGCAGATCTTTTATATCATTGGTTGAAGTAGCCAGAAAAAACCATTTTGGAGTAGAGGAGGTCTTCAGGGATTCAATTAACCACTCGGGTACTCCCGGAGCATAATCGGGGCTAAGGTTGATATAGGCATCAAAGAGAGGATTTTCCTTTAAGAGATAATAATTCAGAAAATTGGCAGTGAGATCATGACCCGCGATAGCGACAAAACCGGAAGTTCTGTAATTGGTTTCGAGGTGTTTTAAAAGCTCCATGCCCAGAAATTCAAAAAATTTGGCTCCATCTTTGGCAGGGAGAGCTGTTTCATCATAAAAGGAATCTGCATCCCTGGTCCTTAACTGGTTTACCCCTACCACTATAGATTCAGGAATATCATCCCAGTAGGAGTAGTAATCAACATTTCCTGCCATGGGTTCAAACAGGTAATCCCCGTCTAAAACTATTATAAGCGGATAGGTCTTGTTTTCACTGTTCTCATAATTTCGCGGCAATTGAATTTTAAGCTCTCTTTCGGTTCCCAATTTCTTAGAAGGAAAGGTCTTGTAGATTGCCTGGGAGTAGATAATTTGTGAGAAGAAGAAAAGGTAAATAAAGTAATATTTATTCATACGCTCTAAGTGTTTAACTTCAAGCAATATATATAATTATTTTCTTTGATTGAATACGGGGAGGAATAAGAGGGAAAAACCCCCCAGAATGATTACCAGCAGGGTCTGGGATCCCCAAAGTATCCATCCGAAAGCTTCACCGGCTTGTTGGTTGATCCCAAAAAAAAGCAGGACTGCACCCATTGCGATAGGGTAAACACCAATGCCTCCGTTAGTGGTAGAGATCGCGAAAGTGCCTACGATAAAAGCTGCCATGATCCCGGTAATAGATAGAAATGTAGTTTCCGGCAGGGCAAATTTTATAACATAGAACATCATGACATACATGAACCAGATGAATACGGTATGGAAAATGAATTCTTTTTTCCTCTTCATTTTCAGGATACTCTTCATGCCTTCAAGTAATCCCCTTGCAAAATTCCTGATCTTAACCATGAAGGAGTGTTCTGAATTTTTTATCAATTTAAGTACGAAGGTGCCGGCAAGCACAGCGGTTAGTAGTACTCCAATAGAAATAAAAGGATTGATCTGATGGTCATCGAAATAGGCCAACAAGCCTTCTGTTTGCAGCAGGAGCCCTCCAATTGCAATAAGCAGGAGCATGAAAAGATCTGCTATTCTTTCCGAAACAATGGTTCCAAAAGCTTTATCAAAAGGGATGTTTTCGTATGTTGAAATGGTTGCCCCGCGTAACACTTCGCCCGACCGGGGAACACCAAGATTGGCCAGGTAGCCACCCATAACTGCCATAAAGCTGTTGGCAAACAGCGGCTTGTATCCCAGGGGTTCCAGTAAGAATTTCCATCTGTATGCACGGGAGGCATGGGAAAGAATTCCGAAGAAAAGGGAAAGAATTACCCATTTAATATCTGCCAGGAGGATATTGTTCCAAAGATCTTTTCTTTCAACAGGTGTGGCGCTGCTTAAGGAATACCAAATTAAAAAAACTCCCAACAGGAGTGGGAGTATATTTTTGGTAAATTGTATAAGCTTTTTCTTCTTCAGCACTATGTTAAGAGGTTGTTGTCTTCATTAGGAAATACCAGGGCGGGTTTGAAAGCTTTTGCCTCCTCAATATCCATGATCGCGTAGGTGATAAGGATAAGGATATCTCCCTTGGCTACCTTTCTGGCTGCTGCACCGTTGAGGGTGATCTCTCCACTGGCACGGGTTCCGGGAATGGCATAAGTCTCCAGGCGTTCGCCATTATTGTTGTTAACGATCTGCACCTTCTCTCCTTCAATAATATTAGCAGCATCCATAAGATCTTCATCTATGGTAATGCTCCCAATGTAATTAAGATCGGCACCGGTTACTTTTACGCGGTGAATTTTTGATTTAACAACGTGTATTTGCATTCCTGCTCAATTTAAAGCTATGTTATCAATTAACCTAATATCACCGGAATATGCGGCAATAAAAGCCCTGTATTTCTGCCCCTCCTTTTTGTCTGTAGCTGTCTTGAGATCATCTGCATTGGCGATTTCAAAGTACTCCAGTTCCAGCGCAGGGTTGTTCCTGAATTCGTTATGTACCCAGGTTGCGATCTCTGATGCACTTTTTATGCCAAAATCATTTTGAACCTGTTGCAGGATCCTATAGATCAACGCTGCATTCTGTCGTTGCTCACTGCTTAACCTTTCATTCCGGGAACTACGGGCCAGTCCTGATATTTCCCTGTCAATGGGACAACCCACTACTTCCACAGGAAGTTGAAGTTTCTCCACGAGTTTTTTGATTATTTGCAGTTGCTGGTAATCTTTTTCTCCAAAGTAAGCTTTATGAGGCTCAACCATTTCAAAGAGCTTCTTCACTATGGTTCCTACCCCGTCAAAATGCCCGGTACGGAATTTACCTTCCATCTCATGTTCGAGTCCGTCGAAGGAGAAGTTTTCTGAAACGATGTTATTTCCGTAGATCTCATTGGCAGCAGGAGAGAAAATGAGTACCTTATCACTTACCTCCATTATACGCGCCACATCCTTTTCCAGGGTTCTGGGATACTTTTCCAGGTCTGAGGGATTATCGAATTGAGTTGGATTTACAAAGATGCTTACCACTACCTTGTCACAGGCAGATAACGCCTTTTTTATCAGGGAGATATGGCCTTCGTGAAGCGCCCCCATAGTGGGAACGAATCCCACTGTGAGTCCCTGTTGTTTATAAGCCCTTATCTGCTTTTTTAGAGACTGCTTCTCCTTTAAAATCTGCATCTTATTGTAAAATTAACAGCGTGCAAACTTAATATAATACTGGCAATCTGCATAAAATTTTGTAATTTTGCGTGGTTTTTATTCGCAACAGTTTAAAGTGATCCTATGAAAGATAAGAGGATATTGTACGTATCATCTGAAGTTATACCCTATTTACCCGAAACTGAAATCTCGTCAATGTCGTTCGAAGCTCCCAGAATGGTTAATAACCAGGGAGGGCAGATTCGTATTTTCATGCCTCGCTTCGGTAACATTAATGAGAGAAGACATCAGCTTCATGAGGTGATAAGGCTTTCTGGAATGAATCTGGTCATCAATGACCTGGACATGCCGCTCATTATTAAAGTGGCCTCTATTCCGAAGGAAAGGATGCAGGTTTATTTTATAGATAATGAAGATTACTTTAAGCGTAAGGCAACCCTTACTGATGAAGAAGGGAATCTGTTTCCCGATAATGATGAAAGGGCAATATTTTTTGCCAAAGGGGTAATCGAGACCGTGAAGAAGTTGAACTGGGCACCTGATATTATTCATGTGAATGGCTGGCTTTCTTCATTGCTGCCATTGTATCTGCGGAATTACTACGGAAATGAACCTTTGTTCAGTTCTGCAAAAATAGTGACCTCTGTATACAATCAGGACTTCGATGGTACGTTAGACAAGGACATGTATAAAAAAGTATTGTTTGACGGCCTGGAAGATGAACAGGTTAAACATATTAAAAAGCCTACCTACGTAAACCTCATGAAAACCGCTATTGATAATTCTGATGCGGTTATTATTGCGGGTGACAATATTCCAGATGATCTTAAAAAATATCTATCAAAATTGGAAAAACCTGTACTTGAGTACAAGAACCGCGAGGAATTTTCTCAGGCATACCAGGAGTTTTACACCAATAAAGTCCTGGCTTAATCAGATAATTCAAGAAAATAACCGAATGAATATAAAGAACACTATGTTGAAGATAACAACAGTTATTGCTGTTGTTTTTTCTTTTTTAGCATGCGAAGATGATTTTGAGACCATTGGAGGCAGCGTAATTGGGGAACCGGGTTTTAATGCAGACCTGTATGATGAAGCAGAGGTCTCTGCCACTACCTATAAATTGCCGCCGGTGCAAACCAATAACTTACCTGCAAACCTGTTAGGTGTATTTAATGATCCCGTTTTTGGAAAGCAAACAGCGAATATCCTTTCTCAGGTATCATTGTCTTTACCTGATCCGGATTTTGGTACTGAGCCGGTTCTGGACAGTGTGGTGTTACGCATTCCTTATTTTTCAAGAGAAGTGGAAACCGAGGATAATGAAACTACTGTTTACGCTCTGGATTCCATTTATGGGAATTCTCCCATAAAGCTGAGCATACAGGAGACTATTTTTTTCCTGAACGCTTTTGATCCTGAAACCAATTTTCAGCAGGCCCAGAAATATTATTCAAATCTGGGAGACCAGATCCAGAATAATCTTACTTCCGGTGTGTTATACGAAAACAACAGTTTTTTACCCTCTTCTGAGGGGATTGTTGAATATATAACTAATGCTGAAGGAGAGGCAGATACTTTGAATCTTCCCCCGGCATTGAAAATTCAGCTCTCTAAGCAATTTTTTCAGACAAAAATTTTGGATAAAGCAGGGTCTGCGGAACTATCCAGTGTAAATAATTTCAGGAATTATTTCAGAAGTATTTACATCAACGCCGAACAGGTGGGTGATGATGGAGTAATGATGTTGCTTAACTTTAACGAAGGGGCAGGGATCACCCTTTACTACACCTCAAAAAAACCTGATGTTGGTGATGAGGATGAAGATGAGGATACAGAAGAATTGGTTGAGGTTCAAAGTCAGTACAGGCTCCCATTGGGCCCGGCAAAAGTCAATACTTTTGAACAGGACGTTCCCGATTTCAGTAATGAAGAAAATCTTTTCTTAAAAGGAGGAGAGGGATCAATGGCTATCATAGATCTTTTTAGCGGTCCCGATTCTGATGGTGATGGTGTTTCTGATGAGTTAGAGGCATTGAGGGAAAACAACTGGCTTATAAATGAGGCCAACCTGGAGTTCTTTGTGAACCGTGACCATACTGCTAATTTAGCTGAGCCTGAGAGGCTTTATATTTATGACATTAATAATAATGTCTTCCTGAAAGATTATAGGCTTGATATGCCGGGGCAGGTGAATGAGATGACATCAACTTCAAACAACCGTCACCTGGCACCGCTTACCAGAACCGAAGACGGCAGAGGGGTAAGTTATAAGATAAGGGTGACCGATCATATAAACAATATTTTGAATAAAGATTCCACCAACGTCCGCCTGGGACTGGTGGTTTCCCAGAACGTTAATTTAGTTACTAATTCAGCGGTACTTCAATCCGGTAATGGAGAGGCAGAAGTAACACGTGTACCTTCCAATTCGGTGATCACACCGGAAGCTACCGTGCTCTACGGCCCTGAAGCAGAGGATGAGGAAAAGCGACTGAAGTTAAAGATTTATTATACAGAACCAAAGAATTAAGCTATGTGTGGAATTGTTGGATACATTGGCTATAGGGAAGCTTATCCTATAGTTTTGAAGGGCCTGAAAAGGTTAGAGTACAGGGGTTATGACAGTGCTGGAATCGCATTGTTTAACGATGAAGATAAAGAACTTAAGATATCGAAGACAAAAGGAAAGGTTGCAGACCTTCAGGCAAGACTTGAAAATGAAATAGATACTTCCGGTACCCTGGGACTTGGGCACACCAGGTGGGCTACCCACGGGGTGCCAAATGATGTGAACTCACACCCTCATGTTTCCAATTCAGGAAACCTTGTGATCATTCACAACGGGATCATTGAGAATTATGAAACCCTTAAAAAAGAGCTTACCAGCAGGGGTTATACCTTTACATCAGATACAGATACCGAGGTTCTGGTAAACCTTATTGAAGATGTTATTAAGAAGGAAAAGGTTAAACTTGGAAAAGCGGTACAGATCGCTCTGAATCAAACTGTAGGTGCATATGCGATCGCGGTGTTTGACAAGAATAAACCGAATGAGATCGTGGTTGCGAGACTTGGTAGTCCTCTGGCTATAGGTGTGGGTAAAGAAGAATATTTCATTGCTTCAGATGCTTCTCCTTTCATTGAATTCACCAATAATGCGATCTATCTTGAAGATGGAGAGATGGCTGTGGTAAGACGGGAAAAAGGTGTTAAGGTAAGAAAGATCAAGGATGACTCCCTGGTTGATCCTTATATACAGGAATTGCAGCTTAATCTGGACCAGATCGAAAAGAATGGATTTGACCATTTTATGCTGAAGGAGATCTACGAACAGCCAAGCGCTATTACCGATACTTACAGAGGACGTTTACTGGTTGATGACGGAATAATAAGAATGGCAGGAGTTGATGACAACCTGGAGCGTTTTCTAAACGCAAAACGAATTGTTATTGTTGCCTGCGGAACTTCCTGGCATGCCGGACTGGTCGCTGAATATATCTTTGAGGACCTTGCACGAATTCCGGTGGAGGTGGAATATGCTTCAGAATTCAGGTACAGGAATCCTATCATCAATTCAGATGATGTGGTAATCGCAATTTCCCAAAGTGGGGAAACTGCCGATACTATGGCAGCTATAAAACTGGCAAAAGAAAAAGGAGCTTTCGTGTTTGGAGTGTGTAACGTGGTAGGTTCTTCTATTTCAAGAGAGACCAATGCAGGGGCTTATACCCATGCAGGTCCTGAGATTGGAGTGGCTTCTACAAAAGCATTCACCACCCAGATCACGGTCCTTACACTTATTGCTCTAAAGCTGGCCAAAGCCAAAGGAAGTATTTCAAATACAGATTTTCACATGCATTTGCGTGAACTGGAAACCATCCCTGGCAAAATCGAAATAGCTTTAAATTCAAACGAGCACATTAAAAAAATAGCTTTCAAATATAAGGATGTAAGAAACTGCCTTTACCTGGGAAGAGGTTTTAATTTCCCGGTAGCTCTGGAAGGAGCATTGAAGTTAAAGGAAATCTCTTATATTCATGCGGAAGGTTATCCTGCTGCCGAAATGAAGCACGGACCTATCGCTTTGATCGATGAAGAAATGCCGGTTGTTGTTATCGCCACCCGAAAAGGGCATTACGAGAAGGTGGTTAGTAACATTCAGGAAATAAAGTCCAGACAAGGGAAAATAATCGGGATTGTGACCGAAGGAGACACCAGTGTACGTGATCTTGCAGATTTCGTAATAGAGGTGCCCGATACGATCGAAGCGCTAACTCCCCTGGTGACCACTATACCTTTACAGTTGCTATCCTATCATATTGCAGTAATGCTTGGAAAGAATGTGGACCAGCCAAGGAACCTTGCAAAATCTGTAACGGTAGAATAAATTTATAAACACATTAATATAACAACCCAAAGTCATACGGCTTTGGGTTGTTTCTTTTTACAGGAGACTCTAAAATGTCATTTTAGATCCCGCTTTTTTGAAAAGGTAAAAAAGTTGTTGATTCTCTTATAGGCTTTTATTACAAAAAAACTATCTTTGCAGCCTGAAAAAGCGAATGGCTTTCAGAAGAAATTTTAAAGCTGTTAATGGTTCTTTTTTAAGTATTTATAAAATCAAAACATTAAAGGATTAGATAATGTCTAAAAATACAGGTAAAGTTGCACAAGTTATCGGCCCTGTGGTTGACGTAGCGTTTAACACAGAGAATGCTGAATTACCGAGAATCTTTGATTCTTTGGAGATTACCAGACAGGATGGATCTATATTGGTTCTTGAGGTTCAGTCTCACATTGGAGAAGATACGGTAAGAACCGTTTCCATGGATTCAACCGATGGTCTGAGCAGAGGGGTGGAAGTAGTTGCTACAGGAGCACCTATTCAAATGCCAATTGGAAAAGACGTGTACGGTCGATTATTCAACGTTATTGGGGATGCTATTGACGGTCTTGGGAATTTACCTAAAGCCAACGAAGACGGATTGCCCATTCACCGGGATGCACCAAAATTTGAAGATTTATCTGTATCTACAGAAGTATTATTTACCGGGATCAAGGTAATTGACCTTATTGAGCCTTACGCAAAAGGAGGTAAAATTGGCCTTTTTGGAGGTGCAGGGGTTGGTAAAACCGTATTGATCCAGGAATTGATCAACAACATTGCAAAAGGTCACGGTGGTCTTTCTGTATTCGCAGGAGTAGGGGAAAGAACCCGTGAAGGAAATGACCTTTTGAGAGAGATGCTTGAATCTGGTATTATAAAATACGGAGACGATTTTATGCATTCTATGGAAGAAGGCGGATGGGATCTTCAAAAAGTGGATAAAGCTGCTTTAAGAGACTCTAAAGCTACTTTCGTATTCGGGCAGATGAACGAACCTCCCGGAGCACGTGCCCGTGTTGCGCTATCAGGTCTTACCATTGCTGAATATTTCCGTGACGGAGCAGGTGAAGGCCAGGGGAAAGATGTACTTTTCTTCGTAGATAATATCTTCCGATTCACCCAGGCAGGTTCTGAGGTGTCAGCACTTCTTGGACGTATGCCATCTGCGGTAGGTTACCAGCCAACTTTGGCAACAGAGATGGGTGCGATGCAGGAGCGTATTACTTCTACCAAGAATGGATCTATTACATCTGTACAGGCGGTTTACGTACCTGCAGATGACTTGACAGATCCGGCGCCTGCGACAACTTTCGCCCACCTTGATGCTACAACCGTACTTTCACGTAAGATCGCCGAGCTTGGTATTTATCCTGCGGTAGATCCTCTTGATTCAACTTCCAGGATCCTTACTGCCGATATTCTTGGTGATGATCACTATAACTGTGCGCAAAGAGTAAAAGAGTTACTACAGAGATATAAAGAACTTCAGGATATTATCGCCATCCTTGGTATGGAAGAACTTTCCGAAGAAGATAAACTGGCTGTATCACGTGCAAGACGTGTACAACGTTTCCTTTCTCAGCCTTTCCATGTAGCCGAACAGTTTACAGGACTTAAAGGAGTGTTGGTTGATATTAAAGAAACCATCAAAGGATTCAACATGATCATGGATGGAGAGTTGGATCACCTTCCGGAAGCTGCCTTCAACCTTAAAGGTACCATTGAAGAAGCTATCGAAGCCGGTGAGAAAATGTTAGCTGAAGCTTAAAAATAGTATTGAGTACTGAGTAGTTAGTATTGAGATTTTCTAAACTAACTACTCAATACTCATTACTTAATACTCAATACTAAACATATGTATTTAGAAATAGTTACTCCGGAAGCCGTTCTGCTAAGTGCAGAAGTAGATTCTGTAAGTGTACCGGGAATCCAGGGACAGTTTCAGATGTTGAACAATCACGCTCCCATTGTTTCGGTACTTACAAAAGGAGAGATCAAAGTTTTTACACATTCTCATGCCGTAAGTGCTGATGATCTTTCTACGGAATTCAAAAGAGATGCGACCGACAGTAAGATCCTCATCCTTCCTGTTGCCGGCGGAGTAGTAGAAATGAAGGACAATAAAGTCATCGTTCTGGCCGATTAAGCTGAACAAAATATTTATACTGAAAGCCTGTTGTGAAAGCAACAGGTTTTTTTGTGGACGAAGTTAACAGACCAGTTCTTGGATTAATAACAAGGAGGCCCCTAGACCTGTTCTTTCTGATATTTAAGAATATCCCCCGGTTGACAATCCAGTTCCCGACAAATTGCCTCCAGGGTTGAAAACCGTACAGCTTTAGCTTTTCCTGTTTTAAGGATGGAAAGATTTGCCGTGGTGATCCCTACCTTCTCAGCGAGTTCTGTACTCTTCATTTCTTTTCGAGCCAGTATTACATCCAGATTGATAATGATGGGCATAGCTAAACGGTTAATTCGTTTTCTTCTTTTAAATCTTTTGCATTCCTGAAGATCTTGCTGAGATAAATAAAGAATAAGCCAATTGCCAGAATAAACCAAAATGAACCAAAGGATAATTCCATACCTAAATCAACTCCCACTCTCGATTCAAACAGAATTTTTCCTAAAAAATCAATGAATCCTTTGGCAAGGGTAATGAGTATAATGAGTTGTCCCACCAGATTTAAAGTCGTGATCTGGAAACTGGTGTATAATTTTCCTTTTAAAAAGTTCCTTATCAGTTTCCTCAGAATATAAACCGTATATAATATCAATCCTCCAATTACTAATTCTGCTGAAATGAGGAATATAGTAGGGGGAGTAATTTCCGTAAGTATATTTCCATTTATGGTAATAGGATAAAGACTCTCTCCATGACTAAGTGTGATTATAAAAATAACAAGAGCACTAAAAAATGTCAGGGCAAGAAGTATAAAGCAGATATCCAGAATAGTTTTTAAAAGAACCGGTTGTTTCATTTGTTATCGTTTTTCAATACCAAATATAGGCAAATTATCGATAAACAATAATTTGTTTAATTTTGAACCTTGAACCTATTTTGCTTCCAACCATTCTTTTCTCGCCTTCACAGCCTTTTTCCCGGCATTATCATCAATAGAAATGGTATAAGCCGGATCTTTCTCCAGCTTTACAGATCTTTTCATGTTTTTCCCAAAGCGTTCGATCTCCAAATTCAGGATGTCACCTGCTTTATGCTTCGCAAATTCATCTTCCCAGGAGTCATCAGAATCTAAATTGGTCCCATTTACTGAAATTATCTTGTCGCCCTCAGCTAGTCTGGCTTTATAAGCAGGAGTGTTCTTCCGGGGATTTCCGGTGATAACAAATCCTTCTTCAGTCTTACGAACTGTGGCTCCAAAAAAAGGATTTTCAGAGGTTCTTTCTATTTTTATACCTACCGTTTTGAAAAGCCCTTCATAATCTGGCATTTTGCTGTCATAGATATATTTGGAAAAATACTCCCTGGCAAAATCCTTTCCTGCATATTGTGCAAGGCTTGAATCAAGGCTTTGCAGTGTATATGGCTTTTCCTGTTTTCCGTATTCCTTCCATATTAGCTTCATGAAATCATCCAGATTTTGCCCTTTTTGACGCAGCTGTAAATCGAGAGCCAGTCCCAGCATGCTTCCGTAGGAATAATAGGATATAAAGGTGTTTTCCCGGTTAACCGGATCTACCGATGTGGCGGCATCTACAAAAGGTGCCTGGTAGCTCATTTCTATAGGGTTGAAATATTCGCGGCCGGGAGAGTTCCACACATAGTTAAAAGTGCCGTTAAGACCTTCTGCATAAGCTTCAGAAGTGATGATCCCGCCGCGTACGAGGGTGAGGGGCGTGTAGTAGCTGGTAAAGCCTTCAGCAAACCAAAGTAATCCGCTCATATTGGCTTCAGTAAAATCAAAAGGCTTCAGGTCCTGCGGACGAATGCGTTCTACATTCCAGGCGTGAAAGAATTCATGGGCAACTGTTCCTATATTTCTTTCCATTCCGCCTTCACCGAGCGGCCTGCTGCTGGTGAGGATTGTACTGTTGCGGTGTTCCATTCCGTCTCCGGAAGCATGAGGAAGATAACAGGCTATGAAAATATATTCTCCAAAATCAAATTTTGGAAGTTCCCCGTAAACAGCTTTTTGCTGTCCTACAATACTTTTTACCTTTTCGAAATACTCGTCAAATTCCTCTTTTGTAGTGGGACCATGTAATGAAAAATTTATGGTTTGCCCGTCCAGTTCAAATTCCCTTAGCTCATGGTCGCTCACCTCTGTAGGACTGTCCATGAAGTAATATAGATTTGGTGCCGAATAGGTGTTACCATGCTCATGTTTCAGCTGGGTGGCTACTCGCCATTTAGGAAATTGTCTGGTATCAAAAGTGACCTCTACCGGACGATCCTGTAGAGTTTCAGCATACATAAAAGTAGCCGGAATATTGAGATGGGCATGCGATTCATCGATTTGCGAATATGTGCCGTCAGCCCGATTTGCGAAAAGGGTATATTCAAGGTTAACCGTGCCATCATGACCTGCGATTTCCCACGAATAGGGATCGGGCCTGCTGATCTCCAGGGTATCTCCCTTGCCGCTGGTGGCCGTCACCCCGTAAACATTCTTCGCAAATTCATGCAAGGCATAGCGACCGGGGGAAGTACGGCTCATCCTGACACTAAGCTTATCGGAGTCCAGATCAGGAAAAGTAACCCGGATGTTCGCCTCGTGATGTACCGCATCCTCAAATGAGATATTGTAGGTATTGATTTGACTGAAACCTAAAAAAGGGACTAGAAGCAAAATAAACAGGATTCGCATTTTAAATAATTTTAGGCCGGTAAAATAGAAAAATATAACAAGCCTGTCCATCTTCCGAAAGAAATTTCGCTTTAAGGTTTATATCTGGAAAAACCCGATAAATTCTCTTCTGCAGCAGGACAAGACTTGAGTAGCTTCTATTATTTTAGTTAAATTCTTTAGCACCAAATAAATCGTTTTATTCTCTATATAAGAATAAATAAAGCTGATTGCTAAAAACAAAGGGTGAGTTTAAAACCTCATTTTTTCCTGCTATATTTGCATTTAACCGAATTTTTGAAGTTCCCTATGCTGGCAGCTATACTTTCAGGATTTATCTTTTCTCTCCTATTGGTCTTCGTTGGGAAATTTATAAAAGGTAAACTTGCGATACTTTCTGCCGTTGTTCCTCTTGGATTATTCATCTATTTTTTATCCTTTATAGGTCAAATTTCTGAAGGAAATGTGATTACCCGTAGCTACGAATGGGTACCTTCCTTTGGTCTCAACCTCAATTTCACCCTTGACGGGTTATCCCTTTTGTTCGCTCTGTTGATCACCGGGATAGGATTTCTGGTTTTTGCCTATACCGCAGCCTACCTGAAAGGACATGAATATCTCGACCGGTTTTACGGCTACCTGGGAATGTTCATGGGTGCCATGTTAGGTCTGGTCTTAAGTGACAACCTGCTTTCGATGTTCGTATTCTGGGAGTTAACGAGTATAAGTTCTTTTTTTCTAATTGGGTTCAACAACACCAGTAAGGCATCAAGAAAGTCTGCCATACTCGCTCTTGCCATTACAGGTTCCGGTGGTTTCTTATTACTGGCGGGGTCACTGCTGCTGGGAAGTGTTGCCGGTACTTACAGCATTTCTGAAATGGTAGGTATGAGCGATGTTCTCGTGGGAAGCGAATATTATATATGGATCGTATTGTTCATTTTTGGGGCAGCTTTCACAAAATCTGCCCAATTTCCTTTCCATTTCTGGCTGCCGGGTGCGATGAAAGCACCCACTCCTGTTTCTACCTACCTGCATTCTGCAACTATGGTGAAAGCCGGAATTTATCTTTTATTACGATTTACTCCGGTTCTGGGAGATCAAACATTCTGGAATACCACTCTAATAATTATTGGAGGGATCACTATGTTCTATGCGGCAGTACATACTTTGTTCAGGACAGATCTTAAAGGGATCCTGGCCTACTCTACTATTTCCGTGCTGGGACTCCTGGTGTTTCTCATTGGTTTAGGTACCCAATATGCCCTTACCGCCGCTGCTGTTTATATATTAGTACATGCCCTTTATAAAGCAACCCTTTTCCTGATAACCGGTATTATAGACCACGAAACAGGTACCCGGAATGTTACTCTCCTTTCAGGACTGCGGAAGGTGATGCTCCCTGTTGCGATTGCTGGTTTTCTTGCAGCCATCTCCAGTGCAGGAATGCCCCCTACAATAGGTTTTGTGGGGAAGGATCTCGTTTATGAATCAACTCTTGGGATGGGGGACTGGTCAATAGTTCTTACTATTCTTGCCATTGCTACTAATGTCTTGTTGCTGTATGCAGGATTTCTGGCCGGAATTAAACCCTTTACAGGAAAATTACCGGAAGACTATTCCCAGGTACAATTACCCAGTTTTCTTATGTGGATGCCGCCGGTGATCCTTGCTGTTCTGGGTATTCTCATAGGGATTTATCCGGCTTTTATAGATGCTCCGCTGGTGCGTCCCGTCCTGGATTCCGTGGGCATGAACGGGCAGGAAGTCTATTTAAAGTTATGGCACGGCTTTAATCTTGTACTGGCCTTGAGCGCGATAACGCTGGCATTGGGTATTGCCCTCTATTTCTTCCTAAAACCTTCCGAAGAAAGAGAGTCAAAAGCTGAAAGATTCGAAGGTATTGCACCTAAAAATCTCGCGTTGAAATTTGGTTCGGGAGTTTGGCATTTCTCAAACATGTGGACAAGGATCTTCCAGAACGGTTTTTTAAGAAACTATGTTTCGACCATTGTCCTGTTCCTGGTGGTATTGGTAGGTTATTCACTGTTCTCCGGGAAAAGTGGTTTTCCATTAGATCTTTCGTCATTTTCAAGAATGACCTACTATGAAATGATCATAATGGGAATAATGTTCCTTTCGGTACTCTTTGTGGTAGGGGCACGTTCACGTTTAACAGCTGTGGTGGCAATGGGGGTTGTAGGCTATGCGATTTGTTTGATGTTCGTGATCTACAGTGCACCAGATCTTGCAATGACCCAGTTTTCTATTGATACCCTCACTGTTATTCTGTTTGTACTGGTGCTTTCGAGTCTTCCAAAATATTTATCTATTTCAGATTACAAGATGAAGGTCATTGACGGCATTCTTTCCCTTTCTTTTGGTTTGTTGATAACCCTTATCGCCCTTGAGGTACTCCATCAACCGGTCAACAAGGAGGTAAGTAATTTTTATGCAGATAATGCCTACATCCTGGCGAAAGGTAAGAATGTAGTGAATGTGATCCTGGTAGATTTCAGGGGGGTGGATACTTTGATTGAGATCTCTGTACTTACGGTTGCGGCTTTAGGTGTATTCAGTCTTCTTAAATTAAGGCTTAAGAGGGATGACAGGGAATTAAAAGATTAAAAAGAAAAAGGAACCAGATGAAAACTATAATACTAAGGACCGCCTCGAACTACATGCTCCCGTTGTTGCTGGTATTTTCGGTGTTCATCCTGCTACGGGGCCATTATTTACCTGGCGGAGGATTTGTAGGTGGCCTTATCGCTTCTATCGCCTTCGTACTGCATGCTTTTGCTAATGGCCTGGGCAATACTAAAGACCTTATCAAGATCCATCCCGGCTTCCTGATGCCTGCAGGATTGGGACTGGCTTTTTTAAGTGGAATGGCTCCACTTTTCTTTGCGGGAAAACCCTTTATGACAGGGTTGTGGTATCCCAATTACGTAGAAGTAATAGGAAGTCTGGGGTCGGCCCTTTTCTTTGATATTGGAGTTTATCTCGTTGTGCTGGGAGTAACATTAACCATCATATTTACAATTTCAGAATCAACCTAAACTATGGAAATTCTTCTGGCAATAATGATTGGGACTCTGTATGCAGCAGGTATTTATATGATCCTACGGCGCAGCCTGGTGAAATTGATCATTGGGATCATTCTACTGGGTAACGGGGCTAATCTGCTAATATTCCTGCTA
Source organism: Salinimicrobium flavum (assembly GCF_042684505.1). NCBI lineage: Bacteria > Pseudomonadati > Bacteroidota > Flavobacteriia > Flavobacteriales > Flavobacteriaceae > Salinimicrobium > Salinimicrobium flavum. The sequence continues at coordinate 263,723 of NZ_JBHULT010000006.1, read as the reverse complement.
GGTAGGATCACTAAAGGAAGTCCTCCTATAATTCCGGCAGACTCTAAAGTCTTTGTGGAAGCCTTTACAGATCCGCTTCCTCAGGCCTTGATCCTTACCGCAATTGTTATAAGCTTTGGGCTGCAGTCTTTTGCCATTATTCTGGTAAAAAGGGCCCACAAGGTTGTCAAAACAGATGACCTGGATGAAATGAACGCAACAGACGAATTCTCATGACCGAACATTTATTAATGTACCCTATACTTCTTCAAATGTTTCTGGCTATTGTGCTCATGTTCTCCTGGAACAGGATTGGCTGGCAGAAAACCATTAGTATTCTTGGAAATACCCTGAGCCTTGGATTCTCTGTTTGGTTACTTATGGACGTTTGGGACAACGGTACCCAAACCGTACAGTCTGGAAACTGGGCACCCCCTTTCGGGATCAGTTTTGTGGCAGATACCCTGGCAGCTACCCTTGTGCTGCTAACGTCTATTGCGGGTCTTGCAGTTTCGAGTTTTTCATCGGGATCTGTGATCCCTGCCCGTTTAAAATTCGGATTTTTCCCTATTTTTCATTTTTTACTTATGGGCTTGTACGGTGCATTTCTCACCGGTGATATCTTTAACCTTTATGTGTGGTTTGAGATCATCATTATCACTTCTTTCGTTTTATTGACCATAGGAGGAGAAAAAGCCCAGCTCGAAGGAGCTGTTAAATATTTCACCCTCAATATCCTGGCTTCGATCATTTTCCTTACAGCGATTGCTGTTCTGTACGGACTCACCGGGAGCCTTAATATGGCCGATCTTGTTGACAAGGTTGCTGCCGTAGAGAACAGGACGCTGGTACAGGTGAACGCTCTGCTGTTCCTTGTGGGCTTCGGAATAAAATCTGCTGTGTTCCCCCTGTATTTCTGGTTGCCGGCCTCCTACCACACTCCGCCCTCGGCAGTGTCCTCCATTTTCGGTGGGCTGTTGACCAAGGTAGGGGTGTATGCCCTTATAAGGATATTTACCCTTATTTTCGAAGTAGATGGGTTAATAGAGAACGTACTTCTGGTGATAGCAGCTTTGACCTTGTTCAGTGGTGCGATTGGTGCTATCGTTCAGAATAACATTAGAAAAATATTTTCGTACCTGGTAATATGTCATATTGGATATATGATCGCGGGTCTTGGAATGATGACAGAAGTTGCTCTTGCCGGGGCTATTTTCTATCTTATCCATGACATCATTGTAAAGACCAACCTTTTCATGGTAAGCGGGGTAATTTATAAGATAAAGGCAAATCACAATATTAAGAAGCTGGGAGACCTTTATGCAGATTCCCCGAAACTGAGTTTACTGTTCGTGATCCCCTTGTTCTCTTTGGTGGGTATTCCGCCATTGTCAGGGTTCTGGCCTAAATTATCACTTATAAGTGCAGGTTGGGCGACAGAAAATTATTTTCTTATTGCCAGCATTCTCTTTGCCAGTTTCATTACCCTGTTCGTGATTGTAAAATTATGGGGTGAGGTTTTTTGGAAGAGTGGCGAAAAATTGCCCGAACTGCGAAATTTTCCTTATTTTAAAAAGCTAAAGCCTGTACAGAAGATGCAAATGATATTGCCAATCGTAATGCTGGCTTTTGTAAGCTTATACATTGGGTTTGGAGCCGAAAATATTCAGCAGTTGGCTTCCCGGATCGCCTTTGAACTAATGGATAATCAGGAGTACGTTGAAGCAGTTCTAAAGCGATCATAAAATAACAGGAAGATGAAAAACAGATTTTTAGCTAACTTGATCCTCACATTTATCTGGGTGGCCCTTACGGGGACTTTTACCTTCCCAAATATGATCTTTGGGTTTTTCCTGAGTTATTTTCTGTTATATATTATTACCCGCGGAAGGAGACGAGCTAAATATTTCAGGTTAGTTCCTAAGGTCATCCTTTTCTTTTTATATTTTATCAAAGAATTATTGAAAGCCAATATACAGGTCGCATGGGAAGTTGCGACCCCTAAACTACATATGACACCCGGGATAGTAGGTATCCCGCTTGACATCACATCAGATGCTGAGATCACTATGCTGGCAAATCTTATCACTCTTACTCCCGGAACCCTTAGCCTGGATATTTCTGAAGATAAAAAGGTTCTGTACGTACATTCCATGTATATAAAAGACAAGGAAGAATTTATCAGGGGGATTAAAGATGGGTTTGAGAAACGAATAATTGAAATTACTTCATGACCTTATACGACTATCTATATTATATAATCCTGCCGGTACTAACGTTCTCTATCCTGCTCATGTTCTTTAGGTTCTTTAAAGGACCAACGATTTCAGACAGGATCGTGGCGGTAGATCTTCTGGTGACCTCAGGTATTGGAATTATTGCTGTTTACAGCATCCTCACCGCACAGCCCACTTTCCTGGATATTGCCCTTATTGTGGGACTCATAGGATTTTTAGCTACTGTAGCCTATTCTTCCTATATTCAAAAGAGAAAAAAGAAAAAAGAGAAAGATGATGATTAACATAGCAATTTCCATACTTGCAACTCTGGGCGCATTGTTCGTGCTCCTGGCAGCTGTAGGGATTTTAAGAATGCCTGATACCTATCTGAGAATGGCGGTCACCACCAAAGCAGCAACTTTGGGTGTAGGCCTTATATTGCTGGCAACGGCGGTTTTCTTTTCAGATCTTTCGACCACTACCAGGGTACTGGCGATCATTCTTTTCATATTCCTTACTGCGCCTGTGGGTGCCCATCTTATTGGAAGAGCATCATATATTGCAGGGAATAAATTATGGGAAAAAACCCTAATGGACGATCTGGAGGGTAAGTATCGTAAAACCGGAAAAAATATTGGGCAGCCGCGTAATCTCGACGGGGGAGAAAAATCCGAACCGGCCGACTGATCTAATCTTCGTTTTTGTGCTCAGGATCCCGCTGCAGCCTTTTGTCAATATAATGGTCAAGTGCTCCAAAAAATACATTTACGAATACTATTACCACCGTTAGAACGATAAGTTCCATGAATTGTCCTACTGCGGCCAGGCAACCTGCGGCTGCACTACACCATACCGTGGCAGCCGTGGTTAATCCTCTAACAGTTGTTCCTCTATGGAGTATTACCCCCGCACCAATGAATCCAATTCCGGTCACCACCTGTCCCAGGACCCTTGTAGTATCTACGTATTTATCTCCTTCAAAATGCAGGGAAATTATAACAAATACGGCCGCACCAAGTGCCACAAGTGCATTGGTCTTCAAACCGGCATTTTTGTTCCTTAGTTCCCGTTCTATGCCTATAAAGAGGCCCGCGAGCAGCGCGGCTCCAATACGCAGGGTGAATTCCAGTAATTCCATAGATTAAATTATATTTTTACCTCCATGCAGAAGTTTCCAATAAAGTTAGAAAAAAGTCTTGAGAAGAGGAAGCAGCAGGATGCGGTCAGGAAATTATGCGACAGTACCGGTCTTGTGGATTTTTCTTCCAATGATTATTTAGGTTTTGCATCATGCAGGGACATTTCAGAAGAAGCCGCCCGAATCCTGGAATCAGGGAAGTTGTTAAATGGAGCAACAGGATCGCGTCTCCTTTCGGGAAACCATGATCTTTTTGCAATAGCCGAAAAAGAGATATGCACGGTTTTCAGATCTGAAGCGGCCCTCATCTTTAATTCGGGATATGATGCCAACCTGGGATTCTTTTCCAGCATTCCGCAGCGTGGAGATATGATCCTTTATGACGAGCACGCCCATGCGTCCATCAGGGACGGGATACGGTTAAGTGATGCACGTTCCATAAAGTTCTCTCACAACGATCTGGAGGACCTGGAAAAAAAGTTAATACGACACATTGGATCTTCAGGAAACGGTGAAATATTTGTGGTTACTGAAAGCGTTTTTTCCATGGACGGGGATTCCCCCGATATCAAAGGTCTGATCGATCTGGAAGAAAAGTATGGTTTTTTTCTCATTTTAGACGAGGCACATGCAACAGGCGTTATGGGGGAAGAAGGAAGGGGTATAGTGGCCGGAATGCAACTGCAGGATAAGGTGTTTGCCCGTATCCTTACCTTTGGAAAAGCGCTTGGCAGCCATGGTGCAGCCATCCTTGGATCAGAGAATCTGAAGCAATATTTGGTGAATTTCTCCCGAAGCTTCATTTATACCACGGCTTTACCGCCACATTCCGTCGCGACAATCATTGCGGTTAGCCGAAACTTGCACACAGAGGGAAAAAAAGAGGTGGAAAAACTTAAAAACAATATTGATTACTTCCTGCAGGTGGTAAAGGACCTTGAACTGCAGCAGTATTTCATCACAGGCCCCTCAGCCATTCAATGCTGCCTCATTCCCGGTAATGCGCGGGTAAAGAACCTTGCCGCACAACTAAAGCGGACGGGTTTTGACGTTAAGCCTATTTTGTCACCTACAGTTCCTGCTGGTAAGGAAAGGCTGCGGTTCTGCCTCCATAGCTATAATTCCCAGGTAGATATTAAAAGCGTATTATCTTTGGTCGCAAAAAATATGATAAGTCTTCAATAATGGCAAAAAACAGATATTTTATTACCGGGATAGGTACAGAGGTAGGTAAGACAATTGCTTCGGCTATTATTACTGAGGCTCTGGAAGCCGATTATTGGAAACCCATCCAGGCCGGTGATCTTGAACATTCAGATACCCATAAGGTGCAATCGCTTATCTCCAATGAGAGCTCATTTTTTCATCCAAATAGCTATGCACTCAAAAATCCTGTGAGTCCGCATGCTTCTGCAGAACTTGACGAAGTGGAGATTGTTATACAGGAGATCGTAGAGCCGCAAACCAATAATGATCTGGTGATAGAAGGAGCCGGCGGACTGCTGGTGCCTCTCAATAAGAAAGAAACTATCCTTGATCTTATAAAACCTGAGTACAGAGTGATTGTCGTCTCCAGGCATTACCTGGGCAGTATCAACCATACTCTGTTGACCATAGAAGCTTTAAGGGACAGAGGTCTTAATTGCTTCGGAATTATTTTCAGCGGAAATTTAAATCCTTCTACTGAAAGTATCATTCAGGAAATGACCGGTGTGCCCATGATTGGAAGGATAGAGGAAGAACCATTTTTTGATAAGGAGACCATAACCCACTACGCCCGAATTTTTAAACAATTTCTCACATGATCCTGATGTTCAGGAAAAATCATACCCAATGCCCGAAAAAACCGAAATCCAAAGCCTTTCTCAACGTGATCAAAAACATCTTTGGCATCCCCTTACCCAGCACAAAATTGCAGGTGAGATGCTGGCAATTGTCAGAGCTAAGGAAGCCGTTCTTTATGATGAAAACGGCAAGGAATATATAGACGGGATCTCTAGTTGGTATACGGCTATGTACGGGCACTGTAACGAAGAGATCACCTCCAGGGTGTCCCGGCAGATGCAGGAGCTGGACCAGGTAGTCTTCAGTGGTTTTACTCATGAGCCTGCAGTAAAACTTTCCGAAGAGCTCATTAAGATCCTGCCCCCGAATCAGGAAAAACTATTCTTTAGCGATAATGGCTCTACCGCGACAGAGGTGGGTATTAAAATGGCCTTGCAATACCATCACAATCTGGGGAATGATCGCAAGGTCCTGCTGGCCTTTGAAGAGGGTTTTCATGGAGATACATTTGGCGCGATGTCTGTTTCTGGTTTATCTGTCTATAACGGGGCTTTTAAAGACCATTTCCTGGAGGTTCTTAGACTTCCGGTCCCTACCGGTCCAAACAATGCAGAAGTGCTGCAGAAACTCCGTGATCTTATAGTTTCCAATAAGATCGCAGGGTTCATCTATGAGCCACTGGTGCAGGGTGCGGCTGCCATGAAAATGCACGACCCGGAAGGACTGGAGGAGATCCTTAAAATTTGTAAGGAAAACGAAATTGTGACCATTGCAGATGAAGTAATGACCGGCTTTGGCAAGACCGGAATGAATTTTGCCTCCCAGTACCTGAAAACCCAACCGGATATTATATGCCTTTCTAAAGCGCTTACCGCCGGTCTGCTACCCATGGCTGTAACTTCCTGCACTCAAAAGATCTATGAAGCTTTCTATTCAAATGAGATCTCAAAAGGCCTTTTTCACGGTCATACCTATACCGCCAATCCTCTTGCCTGTACCGCTGCCCTGGCAGGGATAGAACTTTTAAGGTCTGAAAAGATACAGCAGGATCTTAAGCGGGTTATAAGATCCCACGAAGAGTTTTCAGAAAAGATCAGGAAGCACCCCAAAGTTAGAGATCTGCGACAATTGGGTGTCATACTTGCTTTTGAGCTTGATGTTGAAATGGAACGTTATGGAGACCTTAGAAACCGGTTATTTTCCCATTTCATGGAAGCCGGAGTTTTTCTGCGACCCCTGGGCAACACTATCTACATACTCGCACCTTATGTGATCACAGATGAGCAGCTTAAAAAGGTGTACAATAGCATTGAATCTGCCCTTGAAAAATTTTAGATAGAGGCACATTCTTTCCGGTAAAGGAATTGTCTTATTTTGTATTTTAGTTTGAAAACCAGCAAACCATGATGCATCCTGATACCGAATTGCGTTTTATAAATGAGGAAATTGGCTATGGAGTGGTGGCGAAAAAATTTATTCCCAGGGGAACCATTACGTGGGTACAGGATGAGCTTGACCAAATGTTTTCGGTTTCACAAGTCGAAAAAATGCTTCCCGAAACTCAGAATCTTATTGATAAATATTCTTTCAGAAATAACAAAGGGGAATTCGTGTTATGCTGGGATCTGGCAAAATATGTGAACCATAGTTTCAAGGCTAATTGTCTTTCTTCAGCCTATGATTTCGAACTTGCGGTTCGCGACATACAACCCGGGGAGCAGCTAACAGATGATTATGGATATTTGAACATTTCAGAACCTTTTGAACCACAGGATGAAGGAACAGAAAGAAAAACCGTTTATCCCGATGATCTCCTTAAGTACCACAAGGAATGGGACGAGCAATTGGAGGGGGCTTTTAAGGTTTTTGAAAGGGTATCGCAGCCTCTAATGGGATTTGTGCCAAACGAGACAATGGAAATGATTAGAACCCGCCTAAGAAGAAAAGCCCCTCTGGATTCTATTCTTAATTTATATTACCGGGAAAATAATTAAGATTTACACACGAATTCTCTTCTTAGCCCTTATTTTTACCGAAAAATTGATCTTTTGGAAAATCCGGTTTCGGTTACGGCTATGGCTTCTGTTTCTCCGTTAGGATCTTCTGCTAAGGAGATCTGGCAGAGATATACAGACCCCGTCCATTACATTAAACTTCACGATTTTGCCGGCAAAGAGGCTTTCGCTGCTTCTCTTTCGCCAGACCTGAAGAATGAGATCTCAGAGCTTCGGTCGTCAAGGGGTAATCTTAGCAAGGTTGATGATTCGGTTCTTTATGCTGTAAAGGCTGCCAGGATAGCTGTGGATAGAGCAGGATGGGAAAAAGGCGAGGATGTTGGGATCAATATTGGAAGCTCACGTGGGGCCACCCGACTCTTTGAAAAATTCCACAGTGAATTCCTGAAAAATGGAAAAGCAGCGACCCTTTCCTCACCCGCTACAACTTTAGGAAATATTTCCTCCTGGGTGGCGCAGGATCTTCAGAGTACGGGTCCTGATATCTCCCACTCGGTTACCTGTTCCACCGGTTTACATGCTATTTTAAACGGGGTGGCCTGGATAAATGCAGGTATGGCAGGGAAATTTCTTGCAGGAGGAAGTGAAGCAGCTCTAACACCTTTTACCATGGCTCAAATGCAGGCCATGAAGATCATAGCTTCTGAAGATGGAGAATATCCTTGCAGGGCACTTGATCTTCAAAAGAAGAAGAATACCATGGTTTTGGGTGAGGGGGCAGCCGTTGCCTGTTTGGAAAAGGGTCACCACCCTGATGCACTTGCAATGATCACCGGATTGGGTTACGCTACAGAAGGGGTTAAAAACCCCGTTTCAATTTCCGCCAATGGAACCGCATTTCAAAAATCAATGAAAATGGTCTTGGGATCTTTGCCTGCCTGTGAGATCGATGCCATTGTGATGCATGCTCCCGGCACCCTAAAGGGAGACCAGTCAGAATTTAATGCTATAAGATCAATTTTTGGAGAAGACTTGCCGGCCCTAACTTCCAATAAATGGAAAATAGGCCATACCTTCGGCGCTTCCGGTACTTTAAGCCTTGAACTGGCAATTATGATGCTTCAGTACCAGGAATTTATTCCGGTGCCCTACGCTTCATCGGGAAGTGTTCCGGGAAAACTCCACAATATTTTAGTCAATGCAGTAGGCTTTGGAGGGAATGCAGTATCATTACTGGTAAGCCTTCCGAAGAAACAGCACCTATAAAAACATACTGCCCTTTAAGGGATAACTAAGATTTTCTTTTATTTTTGAATTTAAATCAATTTTTATGATCAAGCACAACTGGACGAAGGAAGAGATACTGAAAATTTACAATAAACCGTTCATGGACCTGATGTATGAAGCTGCATCTGTACACAGGGAACATCATGATCCTAATACTGTCCAGGTATCAACTTTATTGTCCATCAAAACGGGAGGATGTCCTGAAGATTGCGGTTACTGCCCTCAGGCGGCCCGATATCACACAGACCTGGAAGGGAATGATCTCATGAGTGTTCCACAGGTAAAAGCTCAGGCCCTGCGTGCAAAAGAATCAGGAAGTTCCAGGGTATGTATGGGAGCTGCATGGAGAAACGTAAAGGATGGTGAAGAGTTCGATAATGTACTTGAGATGGTACGAACGATCAATAAACTTGAAATGGAAGTTTGCTGTACCCTTGGGATGTTAACCGAAAATCAGGCGCAGCGCCTTGCAGAAGCAGGGTTATATGCCTATAACCATAACCTTGATTCATCTGAAGAATATTATAAAGAAGTTATTTCCACCCGTGGATTTGAAGATCGTTTAAAGACCATTGATAATGTACGCAAAACCAATGTTACGGTTTGCAGCGGAGGGATCATTGGAATGGGAGAGACCATTGAGGACAGGGCAGGGATGCTGGTCGCGTTGTCAACATTAAATCCTCAGCCGGAATCTGTGCCTATTAATGCGCTTGTTCCTGTGGAGGGTACACCGCTGGCAGAACAGCAGCAGGTTCCAATCTGGGATATGGTTAGAATGGTGGCTACTACGCGAATTGTAATGCCTGAAACTCAGGTGAGACTTTCTGCGGGAAGAACTCAAATGACCCGTGAGGGACAGGCCATGTGCTTTTTCGCAGGTGCGAATTCCATTTTTGCGGGAGATAAATTATTGACTACTCCCAACCCTGACGTCAATGAGGATATGGAAATGTTCAAAATGCTTGGACTTATTCCACAGAAACCTTTTGTGAAAAAATCCCAGCCTGAAAGTGTGCCGGCAGAGAATTCGAAATTCCAAAACCTCGGAGAAAAACCAAAATGGTCCAGACCGGGACATAAAATAGAACGCAACCTGGCGGCGCAGAATAAACAAAAGAATTAAGTTATTTCTGAGAAGAAAGAAGATGAAGAATGAAAGACGAACTGCAATTAACAGAGATCCCACGGGTAAAGAGGCTGTCCAAAAAAGAGTTTCTTGAAAACTATGTGAGACCACAACGGCCGGTAGTGATAGAAGATCTTACCAAGGACTGGCCGGCCTATGAGAAATGGTCACTTGATCATATAAAAGAAATGGCCGGCGAGAAAGAAGTGCCATTGTTTGATAATCGGCCTATTTCTGCAAAATACAAGTTCAATGAGCCTCATGAAAGGATGAAAATGAAGGATTACATTGATCTTTTGAAAAAAGGACCAACAAATTACCGTATTTTTCTTTATCATCTGCTGAAGGAAGTACCCGCTTTGCAGAAGGATTTTAAATATCCTGATATTGGCCTGAAACTATTCAAGGAGGTTCCCATGCTCTTCTTTGGGGGTGAGAACTCGAAAGTCTTCATGCATTATGATATTGACCTTGCCAATATTCTCCATTTCCATTTCGTCGGGAAAAAATGCTGTATACTGTTTCCGCCGTCTCAAACCATGTATTTGTACAAGGTGCCACATGCCTTAATAACCAGGGAAGATATTGATTTCCTCAACCCTGACTACGATAAATTCCCTGCTCTAAGAGAGGCAAAGGGAATGATCACAGAGCTGGGACATGGCGATACTTTGTATATGCCTGAAGGCTACTGGCACCAAATGACTTACTTAACGCCCGGTTTCTCTATGAGCCTGCGCGCTGCACCACGAGGTTTAAAAAACTTAGGTAAGGCAGTGTACAACCTTTTTGTCATGAGGCATTTTGACAATTATATGCGAAAAATAAAGGGTCAGAAGTGGATAGATCAGAAAAATGAGCAAGCTATAATCCGTACCCACAGGAAGAACGAAATCAGTTGAATAGATCACCGACGACCTCGAAAACCAGGTTTGATTCATAACCTTTTTGAAGCAGGTGGTCTGTTAGCTTCTTCCGGCGTTTCAGTTTATTAGGTTCTTTTAGAAGCTCGATTTTTTTCTGTGCCAGGAGGTGAAGGGTGTCCAGGTACTCTTTTTCGTCGATTTCCGTCAGTGCGATCTTAACGATTGGTGAAGAGATCTCCTTAAACTTGAGTTCCTGTTTGATTTTTATCCTGCCCCATCTTTTTATACGGAACTTTCCACGAACAAAACTCCGTGCAAAACGCTCTTCATTCAAAAAATCCTCCCGCATCAGCTGAATTATGATCAGCTCCCTTGCTTCCGGGATCATACGCATCTCCAGCAGTTTGTCCTCCACTTCCTTTTGGGAACGATCACGATAGGCGCAATACTGCATGAGCTTTAACGTGGCTTCTTTGATGGTATAGGATTTTCCCGAGTCGGAATTCAAGATTTAAGATTAAAAATGCAGGATTAAAAATACAATTTTTCGGGAGCAGACAGCACCGTTTTTATTTAATAATAGCTCATGAAAACTTAGGTTGATTGGCAGACTCTGGCAACGAAGCGGTCAGAAGTCTTTTAAAAATCTCAATACTCAAATACTTCTCAATACCAAACAAAAAAAACGCCTCCCAAATTAATGAAAGGCGTTCCAATGTTATTGAATTATTTCCCCGTCTTTGTCGTGGAAATGATATTCAAGATACGTGTAAGCATCTCTAGGCACTATTTTTACCCAGCGTTTATGGTCAAAGAACCATTTTGAGCGGGGCGATGGAAAACCTTTGGTTAGAAAGGCTGCTATAAAAGGATGTGTACTTAAAGTGATCTTTTTATAGTCTTTTTTGATAAGTTTTTCGAGTTCGGTAGTTATCTTGTTCACCAAAACTATAGGAGCTTCTATTTCTTCCCCCTGTTTGTTAGGGTTTACTTCTCTTGTTTTGATATTCATTTCGGGCCGAACCCTTTGTCTTGTGATTTGTACTAATCCAAACTTGCTGGGAGGCAAAATTTTGTGTTTAGCCCGGTCATCGCTCATCTCATCTCTTAGATGGTCATAAAGCTTTTTCCGGTTATCAGCCGAGTTCATATCGATGAAATCCACTACGATTATCCCTCCCATGTCGCGAAGACGCAACTGTCGGGCAATTTCTGTGGCACTAATGAGGTTTACCTCAAGAGCAGTGTCTTCCTGGTTTTTTGATTTGTTTGAACGGTTACCACTATTGACGTCAATGACGTGCATGGCTTCTGTGTGTTCAATTACCAGATAAGCTCCTTTATTCATTGATACGGTGCGGCCGAAAGTAGTTTTGATCTGTCTCTCAACGCCATACTTTTCGAAAATCGGGATGTTGGAGTCGTACAGTTTCACAATTGATTCTTTTTTAGGGGCAATCTCGCCCACATAATCTTTTAATTGGGTGTATAAAGTTTCGTCATCAACACATATTGAAGTAAAGGTGTCGTTAAACACATCTCTTAAAATGGAAGAGGCTCTGTTTAATTCTCCTAATACTTTTGAAGGATGCGGTGCTTTATACAGTTTTTTGCACATACCTGTCCAACGGTTCATTAAATTTTGAAGATCGTTGTCCAGTTCTGCTACTTTTCTGCCTTCTGCTACGGTACGTACGATAATTCCAAAGCCTTTTGGTTTGATACTTTTAACCAGTCTTTTGAGACGGTCTTTTTCTTCCTTGCTTTCTATTTTTTGAGAAACAGAAACCCGGTTTGAAAAAGGTACCAGAACAATATACCGGCCCGGGAGGGAAAGTTCAGAACTTATCCTTGGGCCTTTGGTTGAAATAGGCTCTTTTACTACCTGTACCAGTAGCGATTGATTTGATTTTAAGACGTCAACGATGCTGCCGTCTTTATCAATATCCTTTTCTAAAGGAAAATCCTTGAGGGAATAGTCCTTTAATTTACCTGTGCTTACACGTTTTATGAACTTCAGCAAAGAAAGTACCTGTGGGCCCAAATCATGATAATGCAAGAATGCATCTTTGGTGTAGCCCACATTTACAAAGCCGGCATTTAATCCGGGGACAGCCTTTCTTACCTTGGCAAGAAATATATCACCTACGGCGAAGTTACTGTCGTCTTCTTCCTTGTTGAGTTCTACTAGTTTTCCATCTTTTAATAAGGCAAAATCGACAGCAGAGGAACTGGTTCTAATAATTAACTCTTTGTTCACTCTTAACGATTTTTATCCCGGGATTTCGGGATGGATTAAACAATAAAATTCACAGGGTTTTTAAAATCCTGGTGAAATTTACTTTCCGGTATATGCCGGAGGGTAAATTTCGATTTCAAAGAACGTTTTAACTGAAAAAAGTAGTTTGAAAAAACTACTTCTTTTTCTTGTGACGGTTAGCTCTTGCTCTTTTTTTACGCTTGTGCGTCGCTACCTTATGTCTTTTTCTCTTTTTACCACTTGGCATAGTGTGATTTTTTAATTATTAATTTATTTGTTTCAGCCCGGGGGCAAGAAGTTCTATTTTACTTCAACATTGGTTTTCACACCTTCAACAAATACCTTGGCTGGTTTAAAAGCCGGAATATTATGTGCGGGGATCTTAATGGTTGTGTTCTTGGAAATGTTTCTTCCGGTTTTTTCTGCTCTTGTCTTAATGATAAAGCTTCCAAATCCTCTTAAGTAAACATTATCGCCGGCTTCTAATGAAGTTTTTACCTCTTCCATAAAGGTTTCAACAGTAGCCTGAACGTCTCCTTTTTCCATTCCTAACTTCTCGGAGATCTTTGCTACGATATCTGCTTTCGTCATTGTCGTATGATTTATTAAATTGGGGTTTGTAAATTTTCGAGGTGCAAATATATGAATTAAATCTGCAACTTTTCAATCCTAAACCATTAAATAGTAAGAGAATAAAGAATTATCATTGCACCAAAGAATTTTATTCAATGCTTTTTTCTAAAAATCTGATTTCGTGGTATTTGGAAAATAAGAGAGATCTGCCCTGGCGCTCCACAGGTGATCCTTACCGCATATGGCTCAGTGAAATAATCCTTCAGCAAACAAGGGTAGCACAGGGAACACCTTATTATTATAAGTTTATTGAAGCCTTTCCTACCGTGTTTGATCTTGCAGAGGCTTCCGAAGAAGAAGTGCTTAAGCTGTGGCAGGGATTGGGATATTATTCCCGTGCCCGTAACCTGCAAACTGCTGCCCAATTTGTAGTTGAGGATTTGGATGGAAAATTCCCCGATAATTATAAGGATCTTATCAAGCTAAAAGGAGTGGGAGAATATACCGCGAGTGCCATTGCTTCAATTTGCTTTAAGGAGCCGGTTGCGGTGGTTGACGGGAATGTCTACCGCGTATTGTCACGTATTTTTGGAATTGATACTCCTATTAACAGTACCGAAGGGCAAAAACAGTTTAAAGAAAAGGCAAACCGGTTGTTAGACAGGAAAAATCCGGCCGATTTTAACCAGGGCCTCATGGAATTTGGGGCTCTGCATTGTACTCCCCGACGCCCTCTCTGTGATAATTGCCCTTTTTCTTCGGAATGTGTCGCCTTCAATCGTATCCAAATTGCGTATCTACCGGTAAAGCTAAAAAAACAAAAGGTTCGAAAAAGGCACTTTAATTACCTCGTATTTATTTCCGAAGAGAATAAGACCATATTACAGCAGCGCAAAGGAAAGGGGATTTGGCAGGGATTGTATGAATTCCCCCTGGTGGAGACCTATTCTGAAGCCACAGCCGAAAATCTTGTGCAGGAAGAGGCGTACGGGTATTATTCTGTTCCTTCTTCCTCAAAGGTCGATCTCTTCAATATTGAACCGGTTGTGCATAAACTTTCACACCAGCACATCTTCACAAAATTCTGGATCGTCAACTGTGAAGAGCTTCCGCAGCAGGGTATCTCTTTCACTGAAGCCGGGAAACTTCCGGTACCGGTCCTGATAGAAAAATTTATTGATACCTTTGACTTTTAACCTTCCTGCTTTTTGTAATTTCATCGGATGGTTTTCCGAAGCGAACAAAAAGAAAGAGGAAGTTGAAAATGAACCATAAATTTACTTATTTTAGAAATTAATTCATTTAAATAAACCCGAACAAAATGACCGGAACTTTGAATAAAGTAATGCTAATTGGCCACACAGGAGATGACGTAAAAATGCACTATTTTGAAGGCGGCGGGTCATTAGGTCGTTTCCCTTTAGCCACTAATGAAGTTTATACCAACAAGACCAGCGGAGAGCGGGTTACCAATACCGAGTGGCATAATATTGTGGTAAGGAACAAAGCAGCAGAGATCTGTGAAAAGTACCTTAAGAAAGGGGATAAAGTTTATATTGAAGGAAGGATAAAGACCAGAAAATGGCAGGATGACAAAGGGAATGAAAGATATTCTACTGAGATCCATTGTACAGATTTTACCTTTCTAACCCCTAAAGGAGAAAGTGGACCCGGCGATTCACAGGGCCAATCCCAGTCAACAAACCAATCTCAGAACCAACCCCGGCAAAATACGCCGCAAAATCAGGCTCCCGGAATCCAACAGGAAGACGAGGACGATTTGCCGTTCTAAGTTTAATTTAAAACTACACATTTGGATCCTGATCCTGCCAGTTTGTTTTCATCTATTCTTGCCGTTGATCTATCGCAGCTTTTTGGTGTGGTCGGGGCCTTTTTATTACTGATCTCATCTGCACTTATTTCGGGCGCAGAAGTGGCTTTCTTTTCCCTCACCCCGGCCGATTTTGAAGCAGACCAGACCAGGAGGACGGCTAAAGAACAGGTCGTCATCAGCCTTTTAGACAGACCTAAAAAATTATTGGCCACTATTCTCGTGGCTAATAATATGATAAATATTGCCATTATTCTGCTGTTCGATTCTCTTACAGATACAGCCTTTGAGAACATACAGACGGTGTATTTTGGAATTGACCTCCAATTCATCATGGAGGTGGTAGTGGTGACCTTCCTTATCCTGTTATTCGGGGAGATCCTTCCCAAAGTTTACGCCAGCAGGAACAAAGTAGCTTTTTCACATTTTATGGCTTATCCAATTAATGTGCTTGACAGGGTTTTTTCTCCTTTAAGTATCCCCATGCGGGCTGTTACCGTTCTTATTCATGAACGACTGGGTAATCAACGTACAGGATTAAGTGTAGATCAATTGTCACAGGCCCTGGAACTTACCAGCAAACACGATACAACCAAAGAAGAGCAAAAGATCTTGCGGGGGATCGTCTCCTTTGGGAATACTGACACCAAGCAGGTGATGCGCCCTCGTATGGACATTTTTGCGCTCAATGAGACCGAACAATATAAAACTATCATTCCGCAGATCATAGAAAACGGATATTCCCGAATCCCTGTTTATAAAGACAATATAGATTCTGTTACCGGGATCTTATATGTGAAAGACTTGTTGCCTTACCTGGAGCAGGACGATTATGACTGGAAATCATTGTTGCGGGAACCTTATTTTGTACCTGAGAATAAGAAACTGGATGATCTTTTGAACGATTTTAAGACCAAAAAGAACCACCTTGCCATTGTAGTTGACGAATACGGCGGAACCAGCGGGCTTATATCTCTGGAAGATATTATTGAGGAAATAGTAGGGGATATTAGCGATGAATTTGATGATGAGGATCTCATCTTTTCCAAATTGGATGAAAACAACTATGTGTTTGAAGGGAAGACCCCTTTAAAGGATTTCTACCGCGTGCTTAAGTTGGACGATCCTTCCCTTTTTGAAGATAATAAAGGAGAGGCAGAGACCCTGGCAGGATTCCTGCTGGAAATTTCAGGTAGCTTTCCCAAAAAGAATGATGTGATCTTTTTTGATCGTTTCAGTTTTAAGATCGAGGTGATAGACAATAAAAGGATCAAACAAATAAAGGTGAGTATCACGGGAGTATGAAAAAGTGGGTAATTCTTATAATTTTTGCTGCTCTGGCCATCTCTTGTGGAGATGATCCACAGCCAAAACCCATGGGGTTTTTGGCAATGGAATATCCTCAACCCAAATATGAACTGCTGGAGAAGAAATGTCCTTATATATTCGAAAAGAACAAGTGGGCAACGGCCACAAACCCTAAGGGAGGAAACAATTGCTGGCTTAACCTGGAGTATGAGCATTTAAAAGGAACGATCTTTATCACTTATCAACCCGTTACGAATAATCTGGATTCCCTGTTACGTGACGCGCAGAAACTGCCTCTGCAGCACACCATTAAAGCAGACGCTATTCAGGGTGATATCTATACCAATGAGTACAACAAAACCTACGGAATGTTCTATGAGGTTTCAGGAAATGCTGCTTCCCAGGCCCAGTTCTATTTAACTGACAGTACAGAACATTTCCTAACAGGTTCTGTTTATTTCAGGGCACAGCCCAACTTTGATTCCATTCTTCCTGCTGCTGCCTATTTGAAACAGGATATGCGGCACCTTATGGAAACGGTGCAATGGAAGAATCTTGAATAAAGCAGGTACTTCTTTTAGGTTAAAAAATTATTCCCATTTTTGAGGCTTAATTTGATGTAATGCCCAATAAGAATCTGAAGTGGATCTTTCTGGGGCTGCTTGCCATCATTTGGGGTAGTTCCTTCATACTTATAAAAAAAGGGCTGGTTGGGCTCACGGCACTACAAGTGGGTTCCCTGCGCACGGTTTTTGCTTCATTGTTCATGGTCATCATTGGTCTTAGAAGCCTCAGGCACATAAAGGGAGGTCAATGGAAATGGATCATTTTTTCAGGTTTCTTCGGGACCTTTTTTCCTGCTTATCTCTTTTCGTTTGCAGAAACTGAAATTGACAGCGCCATAGTTTCCATTCTCAACTCTACCACACCGCTGCTCTCCATGTTGCTGGGCATCTTTATTTTTGAGGCAGCTTTTATAAAAAAGAAATTTATTGGGGTTATGGTCGGGCTTGCCGGAACCACTGCTCTCATCTTAAGTGGGGCAGCCGTCAATCCCGATCAGAATTACTGGTACTCGCTGCTGGTCATTCTAGCTTCGCTTTTCTACGGATTCAATGCCAATGTGATCAAAAGGCACCTGCAAACCATTCCGGCCCTGGCCATCACCACAGGTAATTTTATGGTGATCGCTATTCCGGCATTGATCGTTCTGTCAACAACCGGATTCTTCTCAACTGAAGTACTTTCAGCGCCTGAAGTTCCTCTTTCCCTTCTCTATGTTGCCGTTTTAGGAGTTATAGGTACAGGAGCAGCCCTAATCATGTTCAACAAACTTATCCAGATTTCAGATCCTGTGTTTTCTACCTCTGTTACTTACCTGGTGCCCCTTGTGGCCTTGGGGTGGGGCGCATTGGACGGAGAAAAATTCACTGTCATTCAGCTGGTTTCCGGATTGGTAATCCTGCTGGGAGTGTTAATTGTTAATAACACTAAAAGAAAAGTTTAAATCCATTTGCTATTTTTTTAACCTTTTATTAACTTTACTTTTCAGTATCGAACTAAACCCTACCCGATATGAAGAAAAAGATTTTTTACGGATTTTCGTTTTTCGTGTTTTTGTTTACAATGGTGGTCTGGCAGTTTGCGGCGGCGGAACTTGCTGAGCTTCAGGATGAACCGAGGTCAAATATGAAAAATCAAACATCTGAGATAGCGTAGAATGAACTGGATAAGTCTATAATTTTTGTAGGCTTTCCGGTCTGTGCAACTGTTGGTTAAATCTTAAAGAATTTAGCATTTTCGGTGCGACAGGGTGAGGTGTGCTTCCGTTGCAATTCAACTCTAAATATCGTTTTTAAGGAAATAAAAAATGCCAACCCTTTAAGGTTGGCATTTTCTGTTAGGATAAAAAGTCTTATCATTCAAAGTCGGCATCTGTTACACCCTCATTGATCTTTACATCTGTAACTTCAAAATCGAGCGTCATGGCGCCCATAGTCTGTGCAATTGAGAATGGGAATTTAACTCCATCAACCTCCCTGTAATCTGAATAAACGATAGGGATGGTCATTGTTTGCCCTCCCTGGTTAAGGGTTTTTATGGTCTGGAGTTTCAATCCGGTTTCCATACTATAGTAATGTTTAGTTTCATCAACTTTAATTACATAAGCATCCTCACCATTCACCGGTTCGATACCTGTAATAGTACCGTTTTTCTCCTTTAGTTCGGGGAAAGGATGAGATTCTGCCTTAGCTGCAGTTAGCTGCTCTTCTGTAAAAGGTATTTTCTGACCTCTGGCAACTACAAAACCTTCTTCTCCATTAAAGATCTGTTGCTGCATTACCGTGCCTCCCATTCCTATGGAAGTAGATGATTTTCCAGCGGTAGTGGTTTTGGTTTCCAGGTCCATTTTTTGACCCTGTACTGAAGCGTGAGCAGTAAGATAAACAGAGTTCACTTTATCTACAGCTTCTTTTCCACCTATAGCCTCTATATAGCTGTTGTATACTTTTTCAACCGTAACATCAGGGGAAACCTCTTTTTTGAATTCAGGTTTTTCAATTGGATTTGCATTTTTATCAAAATACTTTACCGGTATGGATTTTCCGTTATAAGAAAGTTTTTCAAGATTCTCAATTACTTCGCTTCCTTTACCAACTACTACAATCCTCGCATTATCTGCCAGGTAGTATTTTTTAGCAACTCTTTGAATGTCCTCTGCTGTAACTGCATTGATCTTCTTAAGGTAAGTCTGATAAAAATCTTTTGGAAGTTTGTCAGTTTCAATGTTTAAAGCGTACTGTGCAATTGTAGAAGGACGTTCAAGTGCAAGAACAAAATCTCCTGTGTATTTTGCCTTGGCGTTTTCAAGTTCTTCCTGAGATACTTTCTCGTTTCTTATTCTGTGCAACTCATCAAGGAATGCTACAACAGCAGAATCTGTGACTGCGTTACGAACGCTTGCGCTGGCAACAAAACGTGAAACATATTTATCATCTCCGGTGCTTGAATAAGCGCCGTAAGTATATCCTTTGTCTTCACGAAGGTTAAGGAACAAACGGGCTTCTCCACCGCCTCCAAGGATTTTGTTGGCCATTAGAAGAGGAAAATAGTCTGGATCTCCTTTTTTAAGCTGAATAGTGTTTGTTACCTGAACTTCGCTTTGAACAGCATTTGGGAAATCAACAAAATTCACCTGTGTTTCAGCAACATTATCAACTTTGGGAAGATTTAAAGCCGGAAGTTCACTTTTCTTCCAGTTCTTGAAATTCTTCTCTACAAGTTTCTTTACTTCTTTTGTCTTTACATCACCAACAACTACCAAATATGCATTTTGAGGCACATAGAAATCCTGGTAATATTTTTTTACATCTTCCAGAGTAAGGTTCTTGATAGTTTCTTCAGTAGAGAACTCTCCGTAGGGATGGTCTTTTCCGTAGCTTAAAGCTGCAGCTATTCTTTGGGCGTTTGAAGCCACGTCTTTTTCTGAAGCTTTAAGGTTTTCAAGAGCCCGCTCTTTTTCAATTTCAAATTGCTCCTCAGTAAAGTTGGGGTTTAATGATCCCTGGGCCACCAGTTCAAGAATCCTTGGGAAATACTTTGAAAGTGAGTTAGCCGAGGCTCCACTTGAAAAGAAATTTACATTTGCTCCGAGGTAATCAATTTCCTCATTGAATTTTTCCTTAGGAATATCCTTGGTTCCTTCCCCAAGTATGGATCCCATAAGTGCCGGAACTCCGGCCTTATCGCCTTCTGCATGGGGCGGGTTATCCATAGTAAGGGTCATAGAAACCCTTGGCAACTTGTGGTTTTCAACAACAAGTACTTTTAGCCCGTTTTTTAAGGTGAAAGTTTCGGGCTTGCCCAGATTGATCTCAGGTGCAGGTCCTGCTTCAGGTGGCGTGCTGCGGTCAATTTGAGCATGAATTCCTGTGGTTGTCAGGAACAAGACTGCTAATGCTAATATTTTATTCTTCATTTTGTACATTTTAAAATTTTGTTATTCAGAATCTTTCTTCGGAAGATATTCCAGTTCGACACGCTGATTTGGGTTAAGATATTTCTTGGCTACGTCCCTAATTTCTTCCCTTGTAATAGAACGGTAGATATCGATCTCCTCGTTAATAAGGTCAGTGTTTCCATAAAGCATCTGGTAAGTGGCTAAAGAGCTGGCAATACCTGCAACGCTACTATTGGAGTTTACAAATCTGTTCTCAAATTTATTCTGAAGTTTTTCGTATTCTCTCTGGCTGATAAGTTCGGTTTGCAACTTCAGGATCTCTTCATCAATTTCAGTAACAAGAGTATCCAAAGGAGTTTCCCCCAGGGGAAGGGCAAGCACAACGTACTGACCGTAATCTTTTTGACCAATGTTGAGTGCTGCAACCTGAAGTGCCTGTTTTTGATCATCAACCAGTTTCTTGTAAAGTCGGGAAGATTTTCCGTCAGAAAGAACTGAAGAAACCATGTCAAGAACGTAGGCATCTCTCTCGGTCATTCCCGGAGTTCTGTAACCCAGCATTATCGCAGGGATCTGAATGTTTGAATCGTAAGCTGTTGCCTCAATGGTTTCAGTAATAGGCTCTTCTTTAGGGAAGTTTCTGGTAACCTCTTCTCCGGCCGGAATAGGGCCAAAATAATCCTGGATCATTTTCTTGGTCTTTGCAATGTCGATGTCACCTGCCACAACCAAAGTTGCGTTGTTAGGCTTGTAATAGATATCGAAATACTGCTTAAACTCTTCAAGAGTTGCTGCATCAAGATCTTCCATGTAACCTACGTTGGGATCTTTGTAGGGATGTTTCTCGAAAAGATTGGAAGAGATCTCATTAATCCAGTTCCCGTAGGCAGCATTGTCGTAACGCATTCTCTTTTCTTCTTTAACAACTTCATTCTGAGTGTCTACTCCCGATTGTTTTATAACAGGGTGCAACATTCTTTCAGATTCCATCCATAATCCAAGCTCAAGATTGTTGGACGGGAAGATCTCGTAGTAATAAGTACGATCGTTTGAAGTGTTGGCATTATTTGATCCTCCGTTGGACGATACCATCTTGAACCAATCTCCCTGACCAATATTCTCTGTGCCCTCAAAAAGAAGATGCTCAAAGAAATGGGCAAAACCGGTTTTATTATTAATTCTGTCTTTTCCACCTACGTCGTACATAACGGCTGTGGTTACAACCGGCGCTGAATTATCTTGGTGAAGAATCACATCCAGCCCGTTGTCGAGCGTGTACTGCTCAAATTCAACTTCCTGTGCTGTCGCGGTCACACCCACGAATAGAGCAAAGGTGGCTAATTTTAGTTTGTTGATCATTTTATTATTAAGTTTTAAAGTATAACAATGAATAAGTAGGAGAAAGTGGGGGTTTGTTACATTTTTTTTAGAAAGAAAAGAAGGGTCAAAAAAGTGTGTTTCCTAAATTAACAAGCTATTAAGGCATAATTCGGGAGAATTTTTGGAAATTTATACAAAACGCTATAAAAAATCACTCTTATGAAGGGATCTTCAATTTCATTGATGTATGGAATCTTTGTGGCCGTTGGGCTAATTGCTTATTTTTTGTTGTTATCACTGTTCGGCCTGCATACTAATCCGGCTTTCAGTGTTGTCAATATTGCTATAACCGGCATAGGTATGTTTTTAGCCATTAAAAAGTACCGGTCCAAAAAAGGAGCGAAGTTCATTTATGAGAAAGGTTTTACAACGGCTTTAGCCACAGGATTTATTGCCACTTTAATTTTTACGGGATTTTTTGCCATTTATGCCAGTGAACTCAATCCAAATTTTTCTGAGGAGCTTATAACCATGTGGGAAACCGATTGGTTTGTAAACCTGGGAATGCTGGTATTTACTGTTGCTCTTATGGGGCTGGCTACATCTTTCGTAATGGCCCTGGCCATCATGCAGCGATACAAACCTTCCTGGAATACCAAGGAAGGAAAAAAACATACCTATTAATATAATGCCTTTGCAAATTAATTAATTAGGAGTATATTTGCACCCGCCTGAAAATAAGCAGGTGAGTATAATAAACCCTTAATTAAAGTCGCTATGTACGCAATTGTAGAGATAGCAGGGCAGCAATTTAAAGTTGCAAAAGACCAAAAAGTATTTGTTAATCGTCTTTCAGGAGAAGAAGGAGACAGTGTTTCTTTCGACAAAATTCTTTTGACAGGAGACGGTGATAACATTACTTTAGGCGCCCCAGCTATAGAAGGAGCTTTGGTAGATGCTAAGATCACCAGGCACCTAAAAGGAGACAAAGTTATTGTTTTCAAGAAGAAGAGGAGAAAAGGTTACCGTGTAAAGAATGGTCACCGTCAATCTCTTACTGAAATTTCTATTGAAGGAATTTCTGTGTCAGGTTCTAAAAAAGCCGCTTCGGCTAAAAAAGAAGAACCAAAATCTTCAAAAGAAGAGACAAAATCTTCTAAAAAGGATGAGGCTCCAAAGAATGACCTTAGTTCAAACACAGTTGTCGAATTAAGAGAAATGGCTAAAGAAAAAGGAATTGAAGGTTACTCTTCAATGAAAAAAGCTGAATTAATAGCTGCTTTAAGCTAAAAGTTTAACAGTAAAAACGAAACAAAATGGCTCACAAAAAAGGAGTTGGTAGTTCCAAGAACGGTAGGGAATCAGAATCAAAACGCCTAGGTGTTAAGATCTTTGGAGGACAAGCTGCCATAGCAGGAAATATCATCGTTAGACAAAGAGGTACTGCCCACAATCCGGGAGAGAATGTGTATGCAGGAAAAGACCATACTTTACATGCCAGAGTTGATGGTGTTGTAAAATTCACTAAAAAGAAAAACAACAAGTCTTACGTTTCTATCGAACCGTTCCAGGCTTAATCAATTTTTTCTTTTAAGATATGAACCCTTTCTGAATTTCAGAAAGGGTTTTTTTGTATCTTTAATAGGCGTTCTTTAAAATTCAAGCCATGAATTATATTTCCGTTTATAGTACCAGGGACAAAAGTGAGGTATCTGTATTAAAGAACCTTTTTGCTGAAGAAAAGATCGATTTCAGAATAGAGGATGAAGGTACTGCTATGGGAGATCCTCCCGTGAGCGATAAGCGTTTTATGGTTGCCGAAAAAGACCGGAAACTAGCAAGGGAGCTGCTTCATCAAACGGGATTTGTTAAAGAATTTCCTCACGAAAGAAGGACACCCCGCAGGCCCATGAAGCGGTGGATGTTCCTTTTCCTTGCGGCCCTTGTCCTTGTAGTGGTTGCCATTATTGTATGGTGGTTCATGAGCGCTCCATGATTTGAAAAAGCCTCAACTTCTTTCCTGTAAATGGTTTTTAAATTCATTTTACTAATTTTCCGGAAAACTGGCCAACAATGAATTACATCACTATTCTTGAAACCACTCAGCAAAATGAGCTCGTCCTGCTACGGAATCTTTTTGAACAACACAAAATAGATTATAAGATCTTTGATGAAAATGTCAATACTAACTTCCTGGTGGGAGTAAGGGTGCAGGTAGCTGAAAAGCAGGAAGGTGAAGCCCGGGAGATATTGCGTGAGAATGGTCTCATAGAGGAGAAATCAGCGCAGGGTAGGAAAACCTCCATAATCTCTACCCGAACCTGGTTTTTGCTGGCAGTTTTAGTAATTATAATAACTACACTCCTTATAATGAGTGGCCTTTAAAACCGGTCAAAAAAAATCCTCCCTGTTTAACAAGGAGGAGGTTTAGAGATCCTGAATTATCTTAAGAATTAATATCTGTAATATTCAGGTTTGAATGGACCTTCTACGGTTACGCCAATATATTTGGCCTGGTCCTCATTTAGTTCCGTCAATTCAACTCCTATCTTTTCAAGATGAAGCTTGGCAACCTTTTCATCCAGATGCTTTGGTAGCATATAAACTTCATTCTTGTACTTATCTGTATTCTTCCACAATTCTATTTGAGCAAGGGTCTGATTCGTAAATGAGTTACTCATTACGAAGCTTGGGTGACCGGTAGCACATCCAAGGTTCACCAAACGACCTTCAGCTAAAAGAATGATGTCTTTCCCGTCAATGGTATATTTATCAACCTGTGGTTTGATCTCTACCTTAGTATCTCCAAAGTTGTCATTTAGCCAGGATACCTGGATCTCATTGTCAAAATGACCAATGTTACATACAATGGTTTTGTCTTTCATTGCTTTGAAATGCTCAGCACGCACGATATCTTTGTTCCCGGTAGTGGTGATCACTATATCTGCTTTTGGGGCAACAGTTTCCAGTTTCTTCACCTCAAATCCGTCCATTGCGGCCTGCAATGCACAAATAGGGTCGATCTCGGTAACGGTTACGATTGAACCTGCTCCTCGAAAGGAAGCGGCGGTACCTTTACCTACATCCCCGTACCCACATACCACAACTCTTTTACCGGCAAGCATCACATCTGTGGCGCGACGAATGGCGTCTACAGCACTTTCCCTACATCCATACTTGTTATCAAACTTAGATTTGGTAACCGAGTCATTAACATTGATCGCAGGCATGGGAAGTGTTCCGTTCTTCATGCGCTCATAGAGTCTGTGTACTCCCGTGGTTGTTTCTTCAGAAAGACCTTTAATACCTTCAGCCAGCTCAGGGTATTGATCCAGAACCATATTGGTAAGGTCCCCTCCATCATCAAGGATCATATTAAGTGGCTTACGGTCTTCCCCAAAGAAAAGGGTTTGTTCGATACACCAGTCAAATTCTTCCGCGGTCATTCCTTTCCAGGCATATACCGGTATCCCGGCAGCAGCGATGGCTGCTGCAGCCTGATCCTGAGTAGAGAATATATTGCATGAACTCCAGGTCACCTCTGCGCCTAAAGCCACTAAAGTTTCAATAAGTACGGCTGTCTGGATGGTCATGTGAAGACATCCTGCGATACGTGCGCCTTTTAATGGCTGTTCATCCTTGAATTCTTCCCTGAGAGACATTAGTCCCGGCATCTCTGCTTCGGCAAGCTCTATTTCTTTTCTCCCCCAATCGGCCAGGGAAATATCTTTTACTTTATACGCTGTATAAGGTACTGTTTTCGTTGACATATTATTATATTTGATTTTGCATTTTCAGAATGGCAAAGATACAGAATATCTAACAGTTTTTTATGCCCCTTTACAAAACGATAACAATAAATCCAGGCACTAAAGTGCTCATTTGGAAGATAGAAGAGCCTTATGAGGACCTTAACCGTGGAATTGATCTTACCACTCATTGCCGGGAGCGCGTAGATGGGATGAAAAGCGACCTGCACAAGCGTGGATTCATGAGTGTGAGGCATTTACTGGCCGCCGAAGGCTACACAGATCATGATCTCTTCTATGATGAGGAAGGTAAACCGCACCTTAGGGATGGCAAACACATCTCTATTACCCATTCTTTTATCTTTTCGGCAATTATAATCGGAGACCGGGAGGTAGGGATAGACATTGAGAAACAGCGGGACAAGATCCTTCTTATTGCACACAAATTCACCCCTATTGAAGAATACCGTACTTTGGCCAATGCTGAGGCTTTGATAAGGAAACTAACTATTGTATGGGGGGCCAAAGAAGCGGTTTATAAACTCTATGCCAAACGAAAAGTGAGTTTTTTGCAACACATTAATATCACCGATTTTGATTTTGATGATCAGAAAACCACCGGGAAGGTATTTTTTAATGGCTCCACTTCCTGGTTCAATTTTCAATTCCTGGAATTCGAAGGTTTTACCTGTGTTTTCGCGGTACCCAAGGAAGAAAAACCTTCATAATTCATGAGCCAGGTATTAACTAATATCCTTAAGTCCGCTGCGGCTGAAGAAAAATTACTTGCCGTCCTCATTGATCCCGATAAATTTAAAACAGATTCAGCTTCAGAATTTCTTCGGAAGATACCTCGGCAGGCTACTCACATCCTGGTGGGAGGCAGCAGGGTTGAAAATGGCAGGACCGAGGCTTGCGTTAAGGCTTTGAAAGCTGAAACCCAACTTCCCGTAATTTTGTTCCCGGGTGATCACTCCCATATAACAGGTGCAGCAGATGCCTTATTTTTCCTAAGCCTGCTTTCAGGAAGGAATCCTGAGTTCCTGATCGGGCAACAGGTAAGATCTGTAAATAAGATTAGACAAACACAACTGGAGATCATTCCCACCGGGTACATCCTTGTTGATGGAGGGAAGGAATGTGCGGTTCATCACGTAAGTCAAACCAGTCCGCTCTCTCCCAAAGACCCTGAAACTATAGTG
Organism: Salinimicrobium flavum; assembly: GCF_042684505.1. NCBI lineage: Bacteria > Pseudomonadati > Bacteroidota > Flavobacteriia > Flavobacteriales > Flavobacteriaceae > Salinimicrobium > Salinimicrobium flavum. The sequence continues at coordinate 237,161 of NZ_JBHULT010000006.1, read as the reverse complement.
AACACTGCTTTAGCCGGAGAATATTCAGGGAAGGGACTTGTATATCTGGAAGCGGGTAGCGGGGCAAAATTCCCTGTTTCGGCCCAAATTATTTCCCTGGTGAAAAAAGCCATTTCTGTGCCGCTAATTGTTGGCGGGGGAATTCGTTCTGCCGAAGCACTTTCAGAAGCCTATACTGCGGGTGCAGATATGGTCGTGGTGGGTACTGCCTTTGAAAATGAGGATTTCTTCCTCTCTTGAAAAATTAATTAATCATAGAAAATTCAGGCAGGATGTACTATTCTTCCTAATTTTGAAATTGTACCGAAGACTGAAGGACTTTTTTTAATCCTTAAAACCACACCTATGCAAATTTCATTAGAACTTGCCCTGACTCCACTTCAGGATGACTTTGAAGCCCCGATAAAAGAATTCATTAAAAAATTAAGAACTTCGGGATTCACCGTTCTTGAAAATCCGCTAAGCACTCAAATATATGGGGATTATGATAAGATCATGGAATTCATGACAGAAGAGGTGAAGGAGACTTTCCAGGCTCTTGATCATGTGATATTGACCATGAAGCTCGTTAAGAGCAACAGAAGCGACTATGCAGCCGATTTTTGATTTCTTTTTTCAGCAGTACCAGGATTATCCAACCCTTTTTATTGTTTTAGAGATCATCGCGGTTATCTTCGGTTTCCTTTCGGTATGGTTCTCTAAACAGGAGAATATTCTTGTTTATCCAACCGGGATCGTTAGCACGGTAATTTTTGTCTACCTGCTTTGGCAATGGGGGTTACTGGGCGACATGATGATCAATTTTTACTACTCTACCATGAGTATTTACGGCTGGTATGTATGGACCCGTAAAGTTGATGCCGTTCATTATATTCCTATTACTAAAGCCACTAAAAAAGAACATCTGTGGAGTATTTTGATCTTCATAGCGACCTGGTTGTTCACATTCGGGATCTACACCTGGTTTGACAAATGGAACAGCTGGACAGCCTATGTAGATACGATTACCACCGCCATATTTTTTGTAGGGATGTGGCTCATGGCACGCAAAAAGCTCGAGAACTGGATCTACTGGATCGTAGGCGATATAATCTCTGTACCCCTGTATTTCTATAAAGGCCTTACCTTTACCAGCCTTCAATATTTATTATTTACCATCATTGCCTATTACGGTTACAAAACATGGAAAAGAAGCTTGAGCAAAGGACATGTGACATCCTGAAAGTAGTTTTTTACGGGCCTGAGTCTACAGGAAAGACTACCCTGGCACAAATGCTGGCGGCTCATTTTGAAACTGAATGGGTGCCCGAATTTTCAAGGGATTATCTTCAGCAAAAGTGGGATGAGGAGCAAAAGGCATGTGCTCCCGAAGATATTCTGCCAATTGCACACGGCCAAATGGAACTCGAAAACCAAAAAGCTGCAGAGGCTAACCGGGTACTTTTCTGTGACACAAATCTCCTTGAAACTGTTGTTTATTCACAGGCTTATTATGAAGGACACTGCGACCCTGGACTTCTTAAACATGCGTTAAAGGCACATTACGATCTTTATTTTTTAATGTATATTGACATTCCATGGGTTAAAGATGATTTGCGCGACAGGCCCTTTGAAAGGGAGCTAATGTTCGAAAAATTCAAAAAACCATTGGATGATTACAACAAGCCGTATCACATTTTGGAAGGAAATTTTCAGGAGCGATTTGAAACGGCAGTAAAAATGATTGAAGAACTTTTAAAAAAGAACGAAGTTGGGCTTTAGCACACAAGATATTTCACAGATTGAAAAAAAAGGGATCAGTTTCCAGAAGGTAGAGGAACAAATTTCGATTTTTAAAAAGGGTAATGTTTCAGTCAATATTCGAGAGGCGGCCACTTTGAGAAATGGCATTCTGGCTATCGATGAAAATGAAAAAGAAGATCTCATAGCCTTATATAATTCAAGAAAAGATGATCTGAAAATTCTGAAGTTCGTTCCGGCCTCGGGGGCCGCTACAAGAATGTTTAAGGCCTTTTATAACTTCCTTAAAGAATTTGATCCAAATGAAGAAGATCTGGATCACTATATTGAAAGAAAGAATAATCCCAAACTGGAGTTGTTCTTCAGCCGAATGAAAGACCTTCCTTTTTACGAAACAGTGCTTCAGCAGATAAAAGAGAACGGGCGAGATTACGATTCACTTCCTGAAAACGAACAAAAGCTGCTCTTTGTAAGAATGATGCTTGGAGAGGAGGGGTTAAACCTGGGGGATTATCCAAAAGGCCTGGTACCTTTTCATAAGTATGAAGACCATTTAGCCACTGCTTTTGAAGAGCATTTAAGAGAGGCGGTAGATTACGCCGTTGCAGGGAATAAGGTCAGGATCCATTTTACTGTAGCAGAAGAACACCTTTCAAAGTTTGAAGAAGAAGCTACCAGGATCGTTCCCATCGTCGAGAAAGAAAGCTCAAAGGATTTTGAGATCACCTATTCATTCCAGGACTCTAAGACAGATACAATTGCGGTTACCAAAGAAAACGAACCGTTTAGAGATGAGAACGGCGAAATATTCTTTAGACCCGGTGGGCACGGCGCCCTTATAGAAAACCTGAATGACCGGGAAGCAGACCTTATATTTATTAAGAATATTGATAATGTAGTTATCCCAAAGAACAGGAAGATACTGGCTGAAAATAAACAAATGCTTGCCGGGAAACTCCTGGACTTACAGGCGAAGGTCTTTGAATCTCTAACGAAACTCGAGAAAGAACCTTCAGAAGAGGAGTTGGAAGAAATGATTTCTTTTCTTCAGAAAAAACTTAATTCGGGATTGAGCATACAATTCGACGAACTATCAAAGGAGGAGAAAATTTCGGCTTTAAAAAGAAAAATGGACCGCCCTGTAAGAGTTTGCGGCATGGTTAGAAATGAAGGTGAACCGGGCGGGGGACCTTTTTGGGTAACCCATGAGAACGGGGATATCTCCCTTCAAATAGTCGAGAGTTCCCAAATTGATCATGAGAATTACCAGCAAAGTAAAATAGCCCAGGAGGCCACTCATTTTAATCCCGTTGATATTGTTTGTTCTTTTATGAACTTTAAAGGAGAAAAATTCGATCTTCATCAATTCGTGGACGAAAAGACCAGCTTTATTTCGAACAAGACCAGAGATGGGAAAGAACTCAAAGCTCTTGAACTTCCGGGCTTATGGAACGGGGCAATGTCTGACTGGATAAGTATTTTCGTCGAGGTGCCCGTTGAAACCTTCAACCCGGTAAAGACGGTCGCAGACTTATTGAAACCTTCTCACCTCATCAAGTAGTGCCTAACGAGGAACAGCTAATAAAGGAACTTACCTATAAAGCGGTACGCAGCTCTGGTGCTGGCGGCCAAAATGTTAATAAGGTCTCCTCAAAAGTGGAACTTCACTTTCACCTGCCAGACTCACGGGCTTTGTCTGAAGCCGAGAAGGAAAGGCTCCAGGTAAAACTCAGTTCTAAACTCACCAATGAGAACGAGTTGATACTGCAGTGCGATGAAAGCCGAAGCCAACACAAAAACAAGGAGCTGGTTACCCAACGGTTTATTGCCCTGATAAAAGAGTCGCTTAAAAAACCCAAGCCCCGAAAAAAAACCCGTCCTCCCAAGGCGGCAAAATTAAAAAGACTGCGGGAAAAGAAGATGAGGGCAGAAAAGAAAGCGGGCCGAAGGGATCCCTTAAAAGATTAGTAGCTCCCCCCGAAGTTGTTAAAAATGGGGAAAAATTCTACAAAAAACTGGGGAAAATTCCCTGTTCCCCAGAAATATTCTACTCTAAAGAACTCTCAAAAAGCCCTGTTTTCGGGGGCTATTTGCCTTTCCGGCTAAGATGGTACACTTATAGCTTATTGAGTTATAACCATAAATAGAAACAACAAAAAAAATTGAATTATGAAAAAGATAGTTTTATCTGTAGTAGCTGCATCAGCAATGCTTTTTTCAGCTCAAACAATTACCGCTCAGGAAACTGCACCAGAAGAAGTAGCAGTAGAACAAGTTGAACAAACAGTTCAAAAAGCTGACTGGGCTCAGGTTGAGATCGCAGATCTTCCTGCTGAAGTTCAACAGGCTGTAGAGCGTGATTTCGCCGGAGCTGTGATCGCAGAAGCTTACGTTAAGGAAAAAGAAGGTGAGCAAAAGTTTAAACTTAAAGTGACAACTGCTGAAGGCGAAGAAAAAGAGCTTTATGCAGATGCTGAAGGTAACTGGATCGACAAGGCTAAAAAAGATCACGACCAGGAGTAATTGTGTTACCATCGTTATAAGAGAAACCGACTCTTGATGGCAGATTCCCAATGGCACACATGAAAAAGAAATTGTTCACAACGTGAGATATTGTCGTTAGCCCTACCTGCGACAACATATGATGAGGAAACAATTATTTAGGGATTCTGAAGAAACGGAGGATTAATTTTACCTTTACAGGTTAATTTTTTCAAAAAGGAGCAGTAAAATGCTCCTTTTTTTTATGCTTATTTTTTGTTTTTCGGGGTTTTAAAATCATAATTTTGTGAATATTCACAATTCTATGGTCAAAATTCTCTTAGTTGAAGATGATGTGGCGTTCTGCACCATGTTAAAAACCTTTTTACTGAAAAAGGAATACAAGGTGGATGCCGTATACACTGCAACAGAAGCTCTTAACCTTATTGGGAAAGAAGATTATGATGTGATCATCTCTGATGTTCGCCTTCCCGATAAAGAAGGTTTAGAGATCCTCAGGGCGATAAACCAGAAGAAAGTGACGACGGGTGTTATCATGATGACCAGTTATGCTGAAATTAGCATGGCGGTGAACGCTATGAAAGAAGGTGCTCTTGATTACATAGCAAAACCCTTTAATCCAGAAGTAATAATAAAATCGATCAATGCCGCCCTTGATAGAAATAGCGGTGAACCAACACTGCCTGCCGTCAAAACCAAACCTACCGGAAAACCCCTCTCCAATGATACTTATATCAAAGGAGTTAGTGAGGCCTCTTCCAAACTGAATAATTATATAGAACTGGTGGCTCCTACCGGCATGTCTGTCCTTATCATGGGGGAAAGTGGTACAGGAAAAGAACAGATCGCCAGGAGTATTCATGATAAAAGTAAAAGGAACCAGGCTCCTTTTGTCGCCGTTGATTGTGGTGCCATTCCGCGGGAACTGGCCTCCAGTGAGTTCTTTGGCCATATTAAAGGCTCCTTTACGGGTGCGGTGACTAATAAAACCGGGCATTTTGAAGCTGCTAACGGGGGAACACTTTTCCTGGATGAAATTGGGAACCTTAATTATGAGCTGCAAGTGCAGCTGTTACGTGCTTTGCAGGAAAGAAAGGTAAAACCTGTGGGCAGCAATGAAGAAATCAATGTTGATATCAGGGTCATCGCTGCGACTAATGAAGACCTTTTTGAGCTGGTAAAAAAAGGGGAGTTCAGGGAAGATTTATACCACAGGCTTAATGAATTTACGATAAAAGTACCTTCTTTAAAAGACCGGCAGGAAGACCTGATGATCTTTGCCAACTACTTTCTTGATAGTGCAAATAAGGAACTGGAGAGAGATGTGGCGGGTTTTGAAGAAGAAACAGTTTCAGCTTTTAAGTCCTATACCTGGCCGGGGAATTTAAGGGAACTTAAAAATGTGGTTAAGAGAGCTGTTTTACTTTCTGAAGGGGATTACATCACCCCTGCTGTTCTTCCACAGGAAGTACGCAGGTCAAGCCGGGAAGAGCAACCCGAAGCTTCTTATAGCCTGTTCAAGAATAAGAATGAGCAGGAACTGATCCTGGATGCTCTTGAAAAAACCCATGGGAATAAAAGTAAGGCTGCACGTTTGTTATCGATAGACAGGAAAACCCTTTATAATAAATTGAAACAGTACGGGATCAATCTTTGATCTCCAGTTGAAGTTCGTTCAGAAGCGACCTGATCTTTTTGGTAAGCAATGGCACGTCTACTTTTTTGATTTCTTCTTCCTTTCCCATCTCCAATTTTTCGAGGTCCACCACAAGACCTTTTACTCTTAACTGCCTGATCATAGGCAACATCTTGTGGGCTACAGCAGAAACCTTGGGACTATCACCATTTGCCCATGCCATTTTAAGTACCTGGATATTGGTTGCAGTACTTTCCATAAATGCCGTAAGGATTGCATTCAATGCCTGTTGATCCTCTCCTGCAAAAGTTTTGATCTCATTCAGGGTATAATTTCCTTTTGATCCTGCATTAACACCCTTTTTCTTTGTTTGCTTTTCAAACTCAATTTTGAGCACATCCTCGATCAATTTTAAAAGCTTTTTTGAAGAGTATGGTTTTAACAGGCTACCACTAAATCCTTTTTTGAGATAATCTGCAGGACTCACATTTGGCTGTCCTGAGAGGGCAATAACCTGAAGCTCGGGTGAAATTTTTTTGATCTCGGTGAGTAGTTGAAACCCATTCATATCGGGCATTTGTATATCGGTAAGCACAAGATCTGCTTTTTCTTTTTGCAATGTTTTTAATGCTTCCTTTCCATTGCGGGCCGTGTAGAATTTCATACCTGTGAAACGAATGAGTTCTTTGAGTAGTCCCAGTTGTGCAGGTTCGTCATCAACAAGAAGAACCGTATAGTTCTGAAGGTCTTCTGTTGGTTTGGAAGGTTCCACAACTTCTGTTACCGGCGAAGCCAGTTTTACCGGAATCTCTATCAGAAAGGTACTGCCTTTCCCGGGTTCGCTTTCCAGGCTAATATTTCCTTTAAGGAGGTCAGTAAGTTTTTTACTAATCGCCAACCCCAGACCTGATCCTCCATAGCGCTTTTCAATACTACTGTCCTCCTGGGAGAATTCTTCAAAGACCTTTTCCTTTTGCTCTGCCGAGATCCCAATGCCGGTGTCCTTAACCTGGATGTTCAATATCGTTTTATTTTTCTTTTCTTCGAGCCAGGCCTTTACTTCAACACTTCCTTCCTGGGTGAACTTACATGCATTGCTTACAAGATTGGTGATTATTTGTTTAATCCTGAATGGGTCTGTGATAACCGGGCGGTCGAGTTCTTCCTCAACTTCAATTAGCACTTCTACCTCTTCGGGTTTTTCGGGAGGGATGGCATTCTCCACGGTTTCCTCGATGAGGTTCTTGGGGTTGAAAGTCAATTCATCCACAGACATTTTTCCGGCCTCCAGCTTTGACAAGTCAAGCAGGTCGTTAACCAGGTGCAGCAAATAATCTGAAGATCTTTTTAACTGGTCCAGGTACCGGTTCTGTGATCTGTCCAGATCTGTTTTCTCCAATAATCCTGTATAACCTACTACCGAGTTAAGAGGAGAGCGAAGGTCGTGCGTGATGGTATTCATGAACTGCTCCCGGCTTTTCAGTAAAGATTCGGCATAGATCTTGGCATTTTCAAGTTGTTTCCTATAGCGCTGACTCCGCGAAACATCCCTGGTCACCAAAAAAACGAAAATAAGGATCACTAGCAGACTTACTGCACCAAGAAAGGCAATGGTCTTGGAGGTGCTTTCTACCGTATCCTGCCAGTTGGCTACCTGTTGCAGGGAATTCTGTCTTTCTTCAAATTCTATGGTAGATAGGAGGATACGTAACCTACTATTGAGTTCTATTTCGTTCTCTAAAAGGGCATTTTCCTTGTTCCTCAGTTCCGTGCGGTATTGGCGGTCCCTTATCTCCAGTTCGCTAAGGACAGATTTTACGGCATTCACCAGGGAATCGGCGGTTAGATTTGCAGGTTCTGCATTTTCAACATTTGCATAGTCCAGGAGTTTTATCAAAAGGCTCCTTTGGTGGGGCTCCAGGTCTTTGAACCGCTGTTCATAGTTTGGAATATCAAAGGTTTCGTCAACTTTTCGAAGTTCGTTAAGTACCCTGTTGTAATAACTTTCACTTTCCCCCTGCGCCCTTAATTTTATAAGTTCAGAAAGGTTTTCAGATTTTTGGGAAAGAAGGATGTTGATGCTGTCAACCTCTTTTTCCAGGGAATATTCTGAATCTGGCCGTTGTAAAGATGCCAAGGTCATTTTAATAGAATCAATCTTTGCGGTGTAGATTTCCAGACCTTCAAGGTCGCCACTTTGGATCAATTGCCTGCTGAGACTTTCAGCTTCGTACAATTTGGTAGCGGCCTCTCCTACGAGAAGGAGCTTCTGGTTCCCGGTATTGTTCCGGTCAGTCATCTGCGTGTAGCTTACCACCTGTTCGTACACAAACCAGATCGCAAAGGCCGAAAGTGCTGCCAGTAAAAGGTATCCGGCAAAGACAGTAAAAGTAATGGACGGACTTTTTTTAGCCATAGTAACCTGAAAACGATAAAATTAATTGCTTTTTCTTCGAAACCCTCAAAAATTAGGTTAAATCGAAAAAAAGCTATTACATTTGCCACATCTCAAAGGGGTGCCTACTTCTGTTTGTGCAGGAGAAAGCTGAGATCATACCCAAAGAACCTGGGCAGGTAATGCTGCCAAGGGATCTGCGCTAAAAGCGCAAAACTATCGCACTCCTGAAAACCATTTTTATTGAATGGTTCTCAGGATTTTTTTTTAAAATAAGAATAACCGCCCCTTTTATTCGTAATGATCTAATTTTTTACGAATGAAAACTTTTTTTCTATTTTTCAGTTTAAGTTTTATCTCCCTGGCCTCAGTTGCCCAGCAATTCAGTGTTTCGGGAAAAGTAACAGATGGTGACAAACCATTAAATTCAGCAATTGTCAGGGTAGAAGGCGCTGCCACGGGTACACAAACCAATAGCCGGGGAGAATATTCCCTTCTGCTTGATGAGGGGCATTATACTCTTATTTTTTCCTACGGAAATCAAAAAAAGGTGGAGATCGATCTTTCTGAAGATATCATTCTGAATATTGATATGAGTGATGCCCGGGAAGAACTAGGAGAAGTATTTCTTTCGGCAGTACGGGTAGATGCAGATTCACCAATAACCTATAGTAACCTCTCCAATGAGGAGATAGAAGATCGTAACCTGGGACAGGATATTCCAAGTCTCATGCAATATATGCCTGGGGTGGTGACCACCAGTGATGCAGGCGCCGGAATTGGTTACAGCAGTATACGGGTGCGGGGTACCGAATCCCGGGGGATAAATGTAACTATCAACGGGGTGCCATACAACGATGCAGAAAGTCAGGGTACCTTCTGGGTCAACCTGGGGGATTTTGCCTCTTCTGTAGAGAACCTTCAGTTGCAGCGTGGAGTTGGAACCTCTACGAACGGAGCAGGTGCCTTTGGAGCGAGTTTGAACATCCTTACAGACAGGTACAAGACAGAACCTTCCGCAGAGATAGCCAATAGTTTCGGGTCTTACAATACCAGAAAACATACCGTTAAATTCAGCACCGGACTTTTTGATAAACACTGGGAATTTTCAGGGAGAGCATCAGTGATAAAGAGTGACGGTTATATTGATCGTGCCTCGTCTGATCTTAAATCCTATTTTTTTCAAGGTTCTTATGTTGGAGGTACTACCCTTATCAAAGCTTTGACATTTGGGGGAAGTGAGGTTACTTACCAGGCCTGGGACGGGATCGATTCGGAAACCCTTCAGGAAAACCGCAGGTTCAACCCGGCGGGAGCTTATGAAGATGACCAGGGAAATCTAAAGTTCTATGATAATCACGTTGACAATTACAAGCAGGACCATTTCCAATTGTTGTGGAATGAACGCTACGGAAACGGATGGTCTTCAAACCTGGCACTACATTATACTTACGGGCGTGGATTTTACGAATCATACAGGGCCGAAAGACGGTTGACAGATTACGGCCTGGAGTCATTTTCGACCAATGGGGAAGAGGTAACGCACAGCGATCTTGTGACAAAGAAATGGCTGGTGAACCATTTTTACGGCACCACCTTCAATGCCCGTTATGAGAGCGAAAGACTGAAGTTGGTCTTTGGAGGAGCCTGGAATAATTACGAGGGAGACCATTTTGGAGAGATCATCTATGCGAGGTTTGCTCCTACTGCAGGGCCACTTGACCGGTATTATGACAATGACTCTCAAAAGAGCGATCTTAATTTCTTTACAAAAACTACCGTTGCCCTTACCGATAATTTATCATTGTACGCAGACCTGCAGGTTAGAAGGATACATTATGAGGTAGATGGGGTGGAGGAACAGGAGGTGCCTTTTATTGTTGATGATACACATACCTTCTTTAATCCTAAGGCGGGTTTGACCTATGAACTTTCTAATGCTAACCAGTTATATTTTTCATTTGCAAGGGCACACCGGGAACCTAACCGTACCGATTATGAAAATGGAAATCCCGAGCCCGAGGAGTTGAATGATTACGAGCTGGGTTGGCGGTTCACAGCTAAAGGAGTGCAGGTAAATTCCAACCTGTACTATATGGATTACCGCAACCAATTGGTGCTAACAGGAGAGCTCAATGATGTAGGAGCTGCTATTAGAAGGAACAGTGGGAACAGCTACAGGCTTGGTCTGGAAGTAGATGCGGTAGTGCAGATGGGCAGTAAATTCAGCTGGAGACCTAATGTGGCAATAAGCAGGAACAAAAATGATGAATGGTTTGCACCCTGGGACGGAGAACTCCTCAACTTCGGAAAGACGGATATCTCTTATTCCCCGGAAATAGTGGCGGGAAATATTTTGGAATACAGGCCTGTTAAAAACCTGGAGCTAAAATTCCTGTCTAAATTCGTGGGTGATCAGTATATGAGAAATCTTGAGAATGAGTCGGCACAGTTGGAAAGTTACTTCGTTAATGATTTCAATCTTCAGTACACCTGGAAAAATGCTCCGGTTTTTGAAGAGATTGTTTTTACAGGTTTAATAAACAATATCTTCAATGAAGAATATGTCTCAAATGGCTACTATTATACCTATGACTGGGAAAACGTAACTTATGAGGGAGCAGGATATTATCCGCAGGCAACCCGAAACTTTTTAGCCGGGATCACCTTGAGATTTTAGATTTTAAGGAGATATTAATGCCCGGAAAGACTTCTTTCCGGGTTTTTAATTCGTTATTTCCAGCACGTTTCCAGCTCTTCTTACCCGGTAAGGTTTTAAGGAATATTCCCCTTGTCCCTCCAGACGCTGGCCCGTAATGATCGTATATTTATTACCGTCATTACAGGAACATTTCGCTTCAGTACGTGTTACTTCCAGCCATGAGCACTCCTGGATCACATGATTGGGATCTGTAAGTTCAAAGGCCATATACTGGTCATTGTTAAGGTTATATACCACGATGCCATTGATGCCGTAATTATAGGTAGTATAACTGTTTCCCGGAAAATTTAGATTATTATATTCAGGTAGGCTGAGGTCGAGTCTTAGGGTGAAATTAAGGTTGGGGAGGTAAGGATTATTCCTGATCTCATCATCTCCTGAGCAGCCCATGAACATCAGGCTGAGGGCAATACACAATAAGGATCTCTTCATTTCACGTTTTTTCAAAGCTACAAGATTATATTGTTCCTGAGATTTTAATTTAGTATATTTGTTTGAAATCCCGTCACCGAATGGGATTTTTTCTATTTATATAAATGACCAGGTTATGAGTAAAGTTTCATATTATACCGCAGAAGGACTTAAAAAATTGAGAGATGAACTCAACCAGTTGAGGGATGTGGAGCGGCCACGTGCATCTCAGGCTATTGCTGAAGCCCGTGATAAGGGGGATTTGAGCGAGAATGCAGAATATGACGCTGCAAAAGAGGCCCAGGGCCTTCTTGAACTAAAGATATCCAAACTTGAGGAGGTGTATGCCAATGCAAGGCTTATTGATGAATCACAACTGGATACCTCTAAAGTGCTGGTGCACTCCAATGTGAAAATAAAGAACCTTACCAATGGTTCTGAAGTTAAGTATAAGCTGGTAGCACAGAGCGAAGCCGACCTTAAGACCGGCAAGATCTCTGTTGACAGTCCAATAGGAAAAGGATTACTGGGAAAAAAAGAGGGAGATATTGCCGAAGTGGAAGTGCCTAACGGAACCCTCAAATTTGAGATCCTGGAGATCACCCGGGAGTAACAGTAATGAATTCAATGATGAAAATCCTTTCTTCGGAAAGGATTTTTTGTTTTAAGAAGTTTAAATTCTCTGTCTTATATCCTAACTTTAGTCTAACTTAAATTTCGAACGTTATGCCAACTATATTCACCAAGATCATCAACGGAGAGATCCCGGCCTATAAAGTGGCCGAAACTGATAAATTTCTTGCTTTCCTTGACATTAGACCCAATGCCAAAGGACATACTCTCTGTATTCCAAAGGAAGAGGTGAACAAATTGTTTGACCTCGACGAAGACACCTATATGGAACTGATGGCTTTCTCCCGAAAGGTGGCAATTGGCCTTGAAAAAGCAATTTCCTGCAAGAGAGTGGGTGTGGCAGTAGTAGGCCTGGAGGTTCCGCACGTACACGTGCATCTTATTCCGCTCAACTCAATGGGCGACATGGATTTTTCCCGAAATATTCCTCTTTCTGATGAAGAATTCGAACAGATAGCCGGAGATATCAAGAAAAAGCTCGACGGAGTATCTTTTTAACCGGCCTGCCGGGTATCTGCCTTGTGAAGCACTATTTCAATAGTGGTTCCTTTGTTGATCTCACTCTTCAACACCCGAATTCGGCCCCGGTGATATCTCTCAATAATTCGTTTGGCAAGTGAAAGCCCCAATCCCCAGCCTCTTTTTTTGGTAGTAAAGCCGGGCTCAAATATTTGTTTGAATTTACTTTTTGAGAGACCCTTTCCGGTGTCCTTTACGAAGATGTGCACATTTTTTGAGTCATGGGTAAGGCTTATTTCCAGGGTTCCTTTACCTCTCATTGCATCTATGGCATTTCTTACCAGGTTTTCTATAGTCCAGCTGTAGAGTTGAGGGTTAAGATTGACAAGGATCTTTTCTTCAGGCAGTTGAAGTTTAAAATCAATGAGTTTGGAGCTTCTGGCTTTAAGATAATCAAAGGAATCTTTGGTTTTCTCCACGATATCTTCGGGTTGAAGAGTAGGGGCAGAACCTACTTTTGAAAACCTTTCAGTAATTGTCTTTAACCGGTCCACATCTTTTTCGATTTCAATCAGATATTCCGGATTGACATTTTCAGCCTTGAGGATCTCTGTCCACCCAATAAGAGAAGACAGTGGGGTGCCTATCTGGTGTGCCGTTTCCTTGGCCATTCCCGCCCACAGCTTATTTTGTTCACTTGTCTTGGTGGTGGTATAGAAGAAATATATCACGGCGATAAAAAGGATAATGATCAGGATAAGTGCCAGCGGATAATATTTCAACCTGTTGAGTAACGGGGAATTTCCATAATACACCTGGTTTACCCTTCCTTCTCCAAGATCCATTTTTATGGGCCGGTTTTCCCCTCTTATCGATTCCAGGAAATCCTTAAGTTTTTCCTCGTCTTCCCTTATCTCCTCCTCAATATTCATGGCATCTACAATGTTGCCGCTGTCATCTACCAGAATGGTGGGAATACTTGAGTTACTGTTGATGATCTCCAGGTAAAGATCGAGCCCGGTATCTGTGTCGACCTGGTCCAGGTAAACCTGCGCAGAGGCCCAGATATTCATTTTTCGCCTCTCCTCTTCCTTGATTCTTTGAAAAAATTCGATAGCGTTCCAGACAATGAGGGAGACAATTATAAGAGAAGTAAGAATGATGAACCCGCGGCGAAAATTCCGTTTGTCTGAAAACCTCATGTAGGCAGTTCTTTTATGCGTTTAAATATAGGTGTTTTCATGAAATTATTATTGCGGCAAGCGGTTTTTCATTAGTGCAGGGTTTCGTTACCTTTGTCAAAATTTTACAAATGCGCAGTATAGATCCAAAAGAAATCCCTGTTCCCCAAATGCACCAGTTGCTGTTGGGAGCTGTTGGTCCCCGGCCAATTGCTTTTGCGAGTACCGTAGATTCTGAGGGACGACCTAATTTGTCCCCTTTTAGTTTTTTCAATGTATTTAGTGCCAATCCGCCTGTTTTGATCTTTTCTCCCGCGAGAAGGGGTCGTGATAATACCGTTAAACACACCTATACTAACTGCAAAGCTACCATGGAGGTGGTTATTAACGTTGTAAATTACGAAATGGTACAGCAGGTATCCCTTTCCAGTACAGAATATGATGAGGGGGTGAATGAATTTGAAAAAGCGGGATTTACTATGCTGGCTTCTGAAGTGGTAAAACCTTTCAGGGTTGCAGAATCACCAGTTCAGTTTGAGTGCAGAATAAATGAGGTGGTAGAGCTTGGTGCTGAAGGCGGTGCCGGAAACCTTGTTATTTGTGAGGTCCTGAAAATGCATATCCAGGATGAAATTTTGGATGAAAATGGTTATATTGATCAGCATAAAATTGACCAGGTAGCTCGTATGGGCGGTAACTGGTATACCCGGGCGATCTCCGGTATGTTTGAGGTGCCAAAACCTTTGCAGACCAGAGGGATAGGTGTGGACGCCATTCCTGAGGAAGTAAGGAACAGCAATGTTCTTACCGGTAATGACCTGGGCAAACTTGGAAATGTGGAAAAATTTCCCTCGGGAGAAGAAATTAAACAGCTTTTTAGGGAATCTCCTGAGATCGCTGAACTATTTGAAGAAAATAGCAAGGAAAAGATCCACCGGAAAGCGAAAGAATATCTTGAAAATAATAAACCGGCCGAGGCCTGGAAAATCTTACTAGCAAAAAAGAAGTAATATGGAAGTACAAGGAAAGATCAAAATGATTGGAGAGACTAAAACGTTTGGGAGCAACGGTTTTAGAAAAAGAGAGGTGGTTGTAACCACAGAAGAGCAGTATCCGCAGCACATTTTAATTGAATTTGTGCAGGATAAATGTGACCTGTTGAATAATTTTGCGGCCGGGCAACCGGTAAAAATAGGAGTTAACCTTCGCGGAAGGGAATGGGTTAATCCTCAGGGAGAAACCAAATACTTCAATTCTGTACAGGGATGGAGAATTGAAAATCTGGCAGCGGGGCAAGGCCAGGGGCAGGCTACTACGCCTCCTGCAGACCAGTTTGAACCTGCCAATGATCTTAACGAAGAAGACTTTGACGATCTTCCGTTCTAGGAAAATATTTCAAAAAAGTAAGAGCCCGATACTGCAAAAGTACCGGGCTTTTTTTTATTTTTCATGAATTAGCATTACTGACAAAAACATCAGGGATTTGATATTCTTAAGACCAGAAGATGATTTTCCGCCCATTGAAATGACCAATGAGGTAGGGTTACTGGCCTTTGGCGGGGATCTGACCCCTCAACGGCTCATAGATGCCTATTCCCGGGGTATATTTCCCTGGTATGACAGTACTCAACCGGTCTTGTGGTGGAGTCCTGACCCTAGAATGGTCCTGTTTCCTGAAAATCTGAAAGTTTCAAGGAGTATGCAGCAGCTTCTGAAAAAAGAAACTTTCAGGGTAACTTATAATATAGATTTTAAGACAGTAATAAAGAACTGTGCAGAAGCAAGACGTGAAGGCCAGCAGGGAACCTGGATCACCGGTGAAATGTTAAAGGCATACCTGGAATTGCATCGGTTAGGGTACGCACATTCCGTAGAGGTATGGGATGGAGAGGAACTTGTGGGTGGTTTGTACGGTATCTATCTGCAGGAAAAGAGAGTATTTTGCGGCGAAAGTATGTTCACCCGAAAAAGCAATGCTTCTAAGTACGGATTTATCCATCTTGTAAGAAAATTAGCCGCTGAAGGGGTTCAAATGATCGACTGCCAGATATACACAGACCACCTCGCCAGCCTGGGTGCCGGGGAAATTCCGAGAGAGGTTTTCCTTGAGTATCTGAAATGATTAAAATATACGGGTAGCTACAGACAGAATCCTTTCTGGGATCATTAGATGGTTTAGCTCATTTTTTTAACCTGGCCGTGTCTAAAACAGTGCACCTCATGGTCATTCACCATACCGGTTGCCTGCATATGAGCATAAATAACGGTTGGGCCAACAAATTTAAAACCCTTTTTCTTCAGGTCTTTGCTTATGGTCACGCTAAGCTCAGTTTGAGCAGGTGCTTCCTTATAACTTTGAAGTTCATTTTGCACCGGTTTCCCATCCACGAAATTCCAGATATATTCATTAAAAGATCCAAATTCCTGCTGTACTTCCATAAAGGCACGGGCATTGGCCACACTGGCTTTTATTTTCAATAAATTTCTAATGATCCCTGCATCCTGCATGAGGTTATGGATCTTCTCTTCGGAATAATTGGCCACTATCCTGTAATCGAAATTGTCAAAAGCTTTCCTGAAATTTTCCCTTTTACGAAGTATGGTGATCCAGCTTAATCCCGCCTGAAAGGTCTCCAGGATGAGGAATTCGAACAGTTGCTCATCATCATATAATGGCACTCCCCATTCGTTATCGTGGTAGGCTTCATACAAAGGATCGCCCACACACCAGCCGCATCTCTTTATATCTTCCATTTATCCCTGGAAATTATAGGTTATGGTACCGGGTTGGTCATTCCTGCCGGCCAGCCTGGAAAAACGTGCCCCTGCTGCATATAACAAAGCATTCTCGATCAAACATTCGTTAGTGGAGGTGGAACTATTCTTGTTTACTGACGTGGAAGTCACCTCTCCCGTGGCATTCACCACGATATTCACCACCACCTTTCCAGAAACATCACAGGTGTAGACGGGATTTGGAATATCTATGGCAGACCTGCCAACAAGGGAGAAAGAAATAGAACTGCTCTTTAAAGTACCTTCTTTAACCGAAGTCTTTTCTGAAGTATTCTTACCTTCTGAAGCTTTTCGTGTTTTTTCACGCTTATTAGGGCTCAGACTATAATCACCGGGTGTTGAGGTTGCATTTTCTTCTTCAGAAGCTTCCTGGCTGGCAGAGTTCTTTTCGAAGATCTCCTCAAGGCGGGACTGCATGTCCTCCCTGCTCTCCTCCTGATTCTGATTGAATGCCTGATGGGTTTTAAGATTTGATTGTTCTGGTTTGGGTGAAGGAGGTTCTGATTCCATTTCCTGTTCCTGTTTTTCAAGAGGTTCCTGCGGGCGCAGGTCATTAAGCTCAATAAGAGTCTCCCTTACTTTTTGATTTGAATTGAAAATGTTGATGTTATACATCCCCAGGAACAATACAGAAAAAAGCAGAATGGTAATTATAAGAGCCTTATGTTCCTCGTAAAAGTCCATTTTTTATGCATTTCAATCTTCGGCAGAAAGATAATCATTTACAAAGGAATCAAGATCAAGTGCGTTGGTCACTTCATGCTCCCCGATCCTGGTGCGCCGAAGAGAAGATAAATGAGCGCCACTCCCAAGTTCTTTCCCGAAATCATGAGCCAGGCTTCTAATATAGGTTCCTTTGCTACAAACCACCCGAAACTCTACTGCCGGTAAAGTTATTTGGGTTATTTCGAATTTAGAAATATGCACGTTTCGTGCCGAAATTTCGACATTTTCACCGCTGCGGGCATACTCATATAATCGTTTTCCATCTTTTTTCAAAGCTGAAAAAACTGGAGGTAACTGCTGAATATCCCCTTTAAAAGCTTCTGTTGCCTTATGAATATCTTCCTCTGAAATGTGTCCCACGGGAAAGGTCTCATCAACTTCAGTTTCCAGGTCATAGGAAGGGGTGGTAGCGCCGAGGGTAAAGGTGCCGGTATATTCCTTTTCCTGCCCCTGGAGAATATCGATGGTCTTTGTGGCTTTGCCGGTACAAATGATGAGGAGGCCAGATGCCAGAGGATCAAGTGTGCCCGCATGACCTACTTTGATCTTTTTGATCTTGTAATGCTTTCTTATGAGCCAGCGTACTTTATTGACCAGTTGAAAAGAGGTCCATTCCAGCGGTTTGTCAAATAAAAGTACCTGTCCTGCTTTAAATTCTTCTTCTGTCATGATCACGCAAAGGCATATTCATAAGTGATGGCGATAACTCCTACAATGAAACAATAGATCGCGAAGTAAGAGAGTTTACTCTTTCTAACAAGTTCGACCATCCATTTACAGGCTGCATAGCCTGCTATAAAGGCGGCTACAAAACCGGCTAAAAGGGGCGTGACTTCTATGGTTGTATCCGTAAGATCACCACTCAGGAGATCTTTTGCGATCTTTCCGAAGATCAAAGGCACCACCATTAAGAAGGAAAAACGTGCCGCTTTCGCCTTGTCATTTCCCAACAGTACAGAAGTGGAAATGGTGGCTCCGCTTCGGGATATCCCCGGTAAAATGGCAATTGCCTGGGCAACCCCAATAACAAATGCATCTTTATAACTCACAGGTTTTCCTGTGCTTATAGCCTTGTCTGCAAGCCACAAAAGAAGTGCAGTGATAAGAAGCATAAAACCTACAAAGGTAAGCGCTCCCCCGAAAAAGGCTTCCAGCTCTTCCTCAAATAGAACCCCAACAACGGCTGCGGGGATCATAGAAAGGATAATTTTCAGAGAAAATTTAAATTCATCATTCCATTTGAAAGAGAAGAGCCCACGAAAGATCTCGGTCACATCTTTTCTGAATACAACCAGGGTACTCAATGCCGTGGCAAAGTGGAGCACCACGGTAATCATAAGGGATTCTTCGGGGACACTGGTGTCTCCAAGGATGGCCTTGGCGATTTCTAAGTGACCACTGGAGGAAACGGGTAAAAATTCAGTTAAACCCTGGACAATACCCAGGAAAACAGCATCAGCAACTTCCATTATTTATTTTCGGGGGTTAAGAAGAATAGCGTAGACTTCTATGCCAAAGCCTAACAATACCAGGGCAGGTGCCAGTCGAATTCTCCTCCAGTTATAGATCTCTTCATTGAAAACATTGGGGTCATCGCTGCCTCCACCTGCCATGAGCAGGAAGCCCAGGGCGATCACAGCCAGGCCAATTCCCATTACTATATAGTTTTTCTTTTCAAAGACAAAATTGAGATCTTGCTTATGTAAAGGCCTTTTATTTTTCATTTTAAATGATTCTATATTTTATTTTAGCCACAAATGCACTAATGTTTTTCAATAGGATTTTCCATGGATTATCCGTGCATCAGGGCCTTAAAATTTAGTAATACAACTCGTCTGTTTTTAGGTTGAGGAAGCGCTGGGTGGCAAAGAACGTGCTAAGCCAGGTGATCATTATTCCCAATACAAACACCCCGATAAATAAAGCGGCCAAAAGACCTATATCCCCTAAAAGGTCAAGTTCTGGGAAACTTCTGTCCATATAATACAAAACGGCACCCATTCCCAAAAGTGCCAGCACGGCTCCAATCATTCCCAGCTTTACGCTTTTCCATATAAATGGTTTCCGAATAAACCGTTTGGTGGCTCCCACCATTTGCATGGTCTTGATGATAAAACGTTTGGAGTAAACCGAGAGCCTTATGGAGCTGTTGATCAAGAGAACCGCTATAAAAGTAAATATCGCGCTAATGGCAAGGATCCAGAAACTTATCTTGGTAACGTTCTCGTTCAGGAGGGAGATAAGGGGCCTGTCATACACCACTTCGTCAACAAAGCTTTTGGCCGCCATCTCTTCGGCGATCTGGTCAATTTCACCCGAGCTTATATAATCTGCCTTGACGTAAACATCAATTGAATTTTGAAGCGGATTATACCCCAGAAAATCCATAAAATCTTCACCAATTTCCTTGCTGTGAGCTTCAGCCGCCTCTTCTTTGGAAACATAGGTGGTGGTCTTGGTATACTCTGCCAGTGCCAGACTTTTGTTGAGCTGGTTGATCTCGACTTCCTTAGCAGTATCTTTTAGATAGATCGTCAGGGCGATCTGCTCCTTGAAATGGTCGGCTATTTTCTTGGTATTCAATACCAAAAGACCCAACAACCCCAGCAGAAAAAGCACGAGTGCTATACTGATGACTACCGAAAAATAAGAAGAAATAAGACGCCTTTTTTGATACCTTTCAAAAGATGAACTCATACAGCAGGTGCGTAAATTTTTGTAAAAATAAGAAAGTAAATCAATCCCTTTCTTTAAAACGTCCAAACTTTTCACTTTCGTACATTAAACGTATTTTTGCCCTTCCTGAAGGATTTCAGGCGTTGTTAACATTGTGATGCTGAACAAAAATGAGGTACAACTTCAATCAAATTGAAAAGAAGTGGCAGGAGTACTGGGCAAAGAACCAGACCTTCAAAGCTGAAAATAATTCTGAAAAACCTAAATATTACGTACTAGACATGTTTCCTTACCCTTCGGGGGCGGGGCTGCACGTGGGGCATCCGCTAGGGTACATCGCAAGTGATATCTATGCCCGCTTCAAAAGGCATAAAGGCTTTAATGTACTGCATCCGCAGGGATATGACAGTTTTGGTCTTCCCGCCGAGCAGTATGCGATCCAAACAGGACAGCATCCCGCTATTACTACAGAGGCCAATATTAACCGCTACCGCGAACAACTGGACCAGATTGGGTTTTCTTTTGACTGGAGCCGTGAAGTACGCACCAGTGAACCCGATTATTATAAATGGACCCAGTGGATCTTTATCCAGCTTTTTGATTCCTGGTATGACAATGAAGCAGATAAAGCCAGGCCTGTTTCTGACCTGGAGGAGATCCTTGCTGCGGAAGGTAACGCCGGTGTCAACGCGGCCTGTGATGAAGATGTAGAGGAATTCACCGCGAACGACTGGAATAATTTCTCTTCGGAAGAAAGACAGGAGCAGTTACTAAAATATCGTCTAACCTATTTAGCTGAAACCGAAGTGAACTGGTGTCCGCAATTGGGTACAGTGCTGGCAAATGATGAGATCGTGAACGGCGTATCAGAACGTGGCGGTTACCCGGTGATCAGAAAGAAAATGACCCAGTGGAGCATGCGAATTTCTGCTTACGCTGAACGTTTGTTGCAGGGATTGAATAAAATAGACTGGACCGAAAGCCTGAAGGAAAGTCAGCGTAACTGGATTGGGAAATCTGTGGGAGCGCTTGTCAAATTCAAGGTATTGCCTTCATCCCATCCCCAGCCCTTCCCGGAGGGAAGGGAGCAGGCTCGTCTCACTGACCGGGGAGAGGATGAAAAGGAAAACTGGATTGATGTTTTCACTACCCGACCAGATACCATTTACGGAGTTACCTTTATGACCCTGGCTCCCGAGCATGACCTGGTGCAGAAAATAACAACTCCAGACCATAAAGCTGAGGTAGATGCATATATTGAAGCTACTGCCAAAAGAAGTGAACGCGAGCGAATGGCCGATGTAAAGACCATCAGCGGGGTGTTTACCGGAGCTTATGCCGAGCATCCGTTCACCAAAGAGCCGGTGCCTATCTGGATTGGAGATTACGTTTTAGCGGGTTACGGGACAGGTGCCGTGATGGCCGTTCCATGTGGCGACCAGCGGGATTATGATTTTGCAAAACATTATGACCTGCCAATCAGGAACATATTTAAAGATGCGGATATTTCCGAAGAAGCTTTTTCGGGAAAAGAAGACACGGTTATCACTAATTCAGATTTCCTGAATGAACTGGAATATAAAGAAGCCCTCAATAAAGCCATTTTAGAGCTTGAAAAAATAGGGCAGGGAAAAGGCAAAACCAATTACCGACTGCGGGATGCAGTGTTTAGCCGGCAAAGATACTGGGGGGAACCCTTCCCGGCTTATTATGTGAACGGGATGCCGCAAATGATCGAAAAAGAGCATTTGCCGCTTCGTCTTCCGGAGGTTGAAAAATACCTTCCCACAGAAACAGGAGAGCCTCCCTTAGGAAACGCAACGGAATGGGCCTGGGACACGAAACAGAACGAAGTGGTAAAGAACGAAAAGATCGATCATAAAACCGTTTTTCCACTGGAGTTGAATACTATGCCCGGGTGGGCTGGTAGTTCCTGGTACCTGTTCAGATATATGGACGCCGGCAATGAAACCGAGTTTGTTTCGAAGGAAGCTCAGAAATACTGGGAAAACGTAGACCTGTATATTGGAGGAAGCGAACACGCCACGGGTCACTTATTATACTCCAGGTTCTGGACCAAATTCCTCTATGACCGCGATTTGCTGACTGTTGAGGAACCCTTCAAAAAACTCATCAACCAGGGAATGATCCTGGGAGAAAGTGCATTTATCAAAAGGATTGGATTTAATTTTGCCAAATCCTTTTCAGAAAAGATGAGCAAGGATGAAGAGAGAAGATACCGAATTCTTCAAGAGAAGTATGAAATTGTAAAGGATATATATTTTTCGAGTGATATTGTTGGACTTCTTAAAGTTTCCATTACCAACCCTGAAAGTGAAGAAGAAATAAAAATGGAAGAAGTGAAAGATAGAGTTCTTTCCCCGTTCTATACAGAGATCTTGAAAGATATTGAAGATAATGGTTTAAAGGGGAAGGTTCAACCGATCGGTTTCCTTATTAGAACCTATAAAACTCATGTTCCAGTTCAATTTGTGCTTGGTAATAAATTGAATACAGACAAGCTGCAGGAGGAGGAAAATTTGTACAAAGAAGCTTCTTTTGTTACCAATGAAAAAGGAGAATTTTTAGTAGACAGAGAGGTCGAAAAAATGTCAAAATCCAAATACAACGTTGTGAACCCTGATGATATTTGTGAGGATTTTGGAGCCGACACTTTAAGAATGTACGAGATGTTCCTTGGTCCGCTGGAACAGGCTAAGCCATGGAACACTGCGGGAATCACCGGGGTGCACAATTTCCTGAAGAAATTATGGAAACTGTACCACAATGGCGAGACCTTTGAAGTTTTGGATGAAAAAGCTTCCGCAGAATCTTTAAAGAGCCTGCACAAGACCATCAAAAAGGTGACAGAGGATATTGAGAATTTCAGTTTTAATACTTCAGTTTCCACATTTATGATCTGCGTGAACGAACTCACCGCTCAAAAATGCAATTCCAGGGAGGTTTTAGAACCTTTGGCGGTATTGATCGCACCATATGCGCCACACATTGCCGAAGAGCTTTGGCAGAAGTTAGGACATGACACCTCTGTAGTTACTGCGGAATATCCGGTGTTCAATGAAAAGTTCCTTGTTGAAAGTACGAAGGAGTATCCAATTTCCTTTAACGGGAAAATGAGGTTTACTCTGGAACTTCCGCTTGATATGAGCAAAGAAGAGGTCGAGAAAACGGTGCTGGAGCATGAAAAGACTCAGCAACAATTGAATGGCAGAGAACCGAAAAAGGTAATTGTTGTGCCAGGAAAGATCGTCAATATTGTGGGTTAGATCATTTCGGGATTCCGCAGCAGCAGTGGAATAAGACAAAATTTCAGTTTTAATTAAAAGTGTAAATTGGCTGGGTATTTGATAATAAGAATAAAAAAATAACCTTAGAAACTATGATGGGATATTATATTATTGCGGGACTCATTTTTGTTGTGAGTCTTTATGTGAGCAATAAACTAAAAAGTAAATTCAAGCACTATTCAAAAGTGCACCTGCAAAACGGGATGAGTGGTCGCGAGATCGCTGAAAAAATGCTGGCAGATAACGGGATCTATGACGTAAAGGTCATTTCTACCCCGGGAATGCTAACAGACCATTACAACCCTGCAAAGAAGACTATCAATTTAAGTGAGGCGGTTTATACGCAACGCAATGCGGCAGCAGCAGCTGTTGCAGCGCACGAATGTGGGCATGCCGTGCAACACGCAAAAGCATATAGCTGGTTACAGATGAGAAGCCAGCTGGTACCTGTGGTAAGTGTGGCCTCAAAGTTCTCCCAGTGGGCGATCTTTGGTGGATTGATCCTTATGACCATGGTCTCTGTTGGCGTTGGGCAAACGGTCTTATTAATAGGTATCATTCTCTACGGAATGGGTACTTTATTCAGCTTTGTTACGCTGCCGGTGGAATATGACGCCAGTAAGCGTGCCCTGGTGTGGTTGGAAACTGGAAACATGCTGAACTCACAGGAGCACAAAGCTGCTGAAGATTCGCTGAAGTGGGCAGCCCGGACTTATGTTGTGGCAGCAGTTGGTTCTTTGGCAACCTTGCTTTATTTCGTGAGTATCTTTCTTGGAGGAAGGGACTAAGACAAAAAGTATATTTAAACAAAAAGGACACCAACTGGTGTCCTTTTTGTTTTTTAGAAGGTTTGTAATATTAGCCGTTATGGCTGATCCTTTCATCGAGAAGTTTAAGGGCGATACCGTCTGTACCCATTAACTCAAACATTTCAAGTATTCTCCTGAACTGGTTTTCTTCTTCCATTTGCTCATTAATGAACCAATGCAGGAATTGTTCAGAAGCAAAATCCTGTACTTTTCTGCATTTTGCAACTATATTATTGATCGATTTGGTAATCGCGATCTCCTGGTCTAATGCCGTTTCAAAGATCTCCTGTAGTGAATTGAAGTCATGCAGTATGTTGCTGACCTCAGGAGAATAAGCTGTACCACCGTTGTCGTTGATAAACTTAAAGATCTTCATCATATGCTCCCTTTCTTCCAAAGATTGTTTGTAGAAGAAACTGGCACTTCCGGTAAGACCATTATGGTCGCACCAGGAAGCCATGGCCAGGTAAGCTGCTGAAGAATGTGCTTCCTTGGAGATCTGCTCATTGAGCATGTCCATGATATCTACGTTTATTCCTATTTTTTGTCGAACTATGTCTTTCATGATTTTTTCCTTTTCCTAAAATTACGCAAATCCTGTCTTCTTTCCGCAGGCAGTATGGTATTTATAATTAATCTAAATCAGGTAAATCAGGAATGGGTTACGAGGGAGTTGAGTTCCATCATTCCGAAGGTGGCTTTGATGAGCTGCTTTAGGTCGATCACCTGCAGGGTGTCAAGAATGAAGAGGTGTTCGCGATTGCAAAGCGTTAGGATCTCAATGCCATTATAATTAAGATCTTTGTCGAAGTGAGAATCCAGATTGATGGCCTGCACCTTCTGGCGTATAGAAAGCAGTTGGCAAAAGGTAAGTTTTACCTTTTTATGACCAAAGTCGAGGTAAAAGCACCGGTTGCTGTCGCACTGGTAGGAAGCGAAATAATATGACTTATAAAGCAGGTTCATTGAGGGCAAAAGTAACCCTTATTCAGAATTGTTCCAAATAATATCAAGGAACATTACTAAAAAATGACTATTCTCATAAAAAATACCGCCCCTTAGGTTGACCAGGGGCAGTAAAGTTAAGTGGTTTAGTCCTAGTTCCCGACCTCTCCAAAGGGGTTATACCCAAGGTACTCCTTCTCCTCCTCCCTGAAAAGGATCCCGTTCTCTGCGAGTTCCTCGAGAATTGGAGTATAAACCTCCCGGGTGATGGGCAGCTGTACTCCGGGGGTGGAGATGTTGCCGTTAAGGATCTTTAGGGCCGCTATGGCAACCGGAAGTCCAACCGTTCGCGCCATCGCAGTATGAGTCTGGTCTTTTCCTATATTTACCATGGTGGCATCTATTTGTTTCCTTTCCCCGTCAAGTTCGTACCCAAATTTGTGGTACATCACGATCATATCCTTATCATCTGGAGCCAGGGTCCATTTATCCATCAAAATCTTCTGAAGGATCTGTGCGGGGGTGGCCCTTTTAAGCCCCACTTTTTTATTCGGGTTGAAAATGTCAAGTTCGAGCAGTTTTTCCCACATGATATCATCCTGATCGATCTTCAGGTTGTGGCGGAATTTCAGTTCTACGGAATCGGTAGGGGAGTAGGGAAGAAATGAATTGACAAAGTCGCGGTAGCTCATCTCTTCGGAATTTTCCATAAGGTAGCTGTCATCAGTGAGACCCAGTTGCACGAACATGTTCCAGGCTTTGCTGAAGCCAACCCGTCTTATGGTTCCGCGGTAAAGGGTGAGAACATCATCCAATCCATAGATGCTCTTGTATTTAAGGGAATTCCTGTTAGCGTAAACTTCAAATTTCCCATAGTTTTTAACCTCAATAAATTCCGTTCTTCTGAAGAGTCGGTTATAAGGGATATATTTGAATTTACCTTCCTGCAGGAACTTGGCTACACCACCCTGGCCGGCCACTACCACGTTTCGTGGATTCCAGGTGAATTTATAGTTCCAGAGGTTAGTATCACTTTCAGGAGCTACCAATCCGCCGGTAAATGATTCAAAAAGCAGCAATTTTCCGCCCTCATCCCGTATGCGGTCTATCACCTGCATGGCACTCATATGATCAATACCAGGGTCCACGCCTATTTCATTCATAAAGACCAGGCCTTTCTGCTTCACTTCCTTGTCCAGCAGCTCCATTTCTTCGCTTATATAGGAAGCAGTAACCATATTTTTACCAAAATGCA
This sequence comes from Salinimicrobium flavum, assembly GCF_042684505.1. NCBI lineage: Bacteria > Pseudomonadati > Bacteroidota > Flavobacteriia > Flavobacteriales > Flavobacteriaceae > Salinimicrobium > Salinimicrobium flavum. The sequence continues at coordinate 210,967 of NZ_JBHULT010000006.1, read as the reverse complement.
GGCAATCTTTCGCTACTTCTATGTGGAATCTCGCGGGGAGCATGGAGATTACAATATCTGCCTCGTTTACTGCTGCCTGCCGCTCATCGCGGTTAAAAACATCAAGGGCAACGGCTTCTGCCCGGGGATGAGTGCCGGCCATTTTTTTAGCGCTCTCTAAATCCAGGTCGCCGATTTTTATTTTTAGATCTTCAGAATCAGATTTCTTCAGGAGGTATTCAATGAGTACCGAAGTAGATTTGCCGGCACCAATAATCAGGATATTTCGCATAAAAATTACTTTGATTAGTTTTGTTGTTTGTTTGGACTACGAATGTAATTAATTGCAGGCGTCTTTAAAAATCAACAATGAAGAGAAGAATACTTATTTCGGGAGCATTATTAGGGATTATAGGGATCATATTAGGAGCGTTTGCTGCACATGGCCTAAAGCCTCTCCTTAACACAGAGGCAATTAGCACTTTTGAAACCGGGGTGAAATATCAAATGTACAGTGCACTTTTTTTGCTGATCGTAGGTGGTCTTCCTCTTGCTTCGGAAAAAGTTAAAAGTATTTGTTTCTATTTAACAGTTATTGGGATCCTGTTTTTTTCGGGCTCAATTTATTTTTTAGCCACAAATACCCTCACCTCATTTGATTTTCGGGTAATAGCACTTATCACTCCTGTTGGAGGAACCCTGCTCATAGCGGCCTGGTTAGTGCTCCTGGTTAGTTTTATTAAGTTAAAAAAGAAATAAATCAGGGGTTTCTCCCACTGTATCATTATAAGATTTTCTACTTTTGTCCTCTAGGATAAACCCACAACTAAATATTTTATGTTGGCAAAAAAACAACTTACGAAAACGATTGCGCTAGATAAATACGGAATTAGGGATGCACAGGTGCATTACCAGCTTTCTCCGGAAGAGTTACACACTCTTACCATTGAGAAAGGCCAGGGGGTTGAAGCAGCCTCTGGTGCTCTTGCGGTTAATACCGGGGAATTTACCGGGCGTTCTCCAAAGGACCGCTTCATAGTTGAAGATGACATTACGAAAGATAAAGTGTGGTGGGGAGATATAAATATCCCTTTTGATCCTGAAAAATTTGATGCTCTTTATGACAAGGTGGTCGACTACCTTTCCGGTAAAGAAATTTTCGCAAGAGATTCCTATGCCTGTTCTGACGAGAAGTACCGTTTGAATATAAGGGTCGTTAACGAGTATCCCTGGTCTAACCTTTTTGCCTACAACATGTTCTTAAGACCTCACGGGGAGGAACTTGAGAATTTTCAGGAAGACTGGTTGGTTATCAACGCACCGGGCTTTGAAGCAGATCCTGAAATTGACGGCACCCGCCAGCATAACTTCGCTATACTGAATTTCACCCGCAAGATCGCCCTTATTGGGGGTACCGGGTATACCGGAGAGATCAAAAAAGGCATCTTTTCCGCGCTTAACTTTATACTTCCAGTAGACAAGGATACCTTGCCAATGCACTGTTCTGCCAATGTGGGAGATGACCACGACACGGCTATTTTCTTCGGATTATCAGGAACCGGAAAAACCACTCTTTCCGCAGATCCTGAAAGAAAATTGATTGGGGATGATGAACACGGTTGGACCAAAGAGAACAAGGTTTTCAATTTTGAAGGAGGCTGTTACGCAAAAGTGATCAATCTTTCCGAAGAGAACGAACCAGATATCTTCAGAGCGATCAAACCGGGAGCTATACTTGAAAATGTGATCCTGGATGAGAACGGGGAGGTTGATTTTGAAGATACCGTGATTACCCAAAACACCAGAGTAAGTTATCCAATTCACCATATTGATAATATCCAGACTCCCTCCATTGGGGAGAACCCAAAGAATATATTCTTCCTAACCGCAGATGCTTTTGGGGTATTGCCTCCCATCAGTAAATTAACACCGGGACAGGCTGCTTACCATTTCATTAGTGGTTACACCGCCAAAGTAGCGGGTACCGAAGCTGGAATAGATGAGCCTGTACCTAGTTTTTCAGCTTGTTTTGGAGCACCTTTTATGCCGCTCCACCCAACGAAGTATGCCGAAATGTTAAGTGCAAAAATGAAGGAGAACGACGTGAATGTTTGGCTGGTAAATACCGGATGGACCGGAGGACCTTACGGGGTTGGTTCCAGAATGAAACTGAGATACACTCGTGAAATGATCTCTTCTGCTCTTGAAGGAAAACTTGACCAGGTAGAATTTGAGCAGCACCCAATCTTTGGACTGGCAATGCCTAAAGAATGTGAAAATGTTCCTACAGAAGTTTTGAATCCGAGAAATACCTGGAGTGATAAAGAGGCCTATGACAAGAAAGCAAAACTTCTGGCAGAGTCTTTCAAAAAGAATTTTGAAAAATTCGAGAAGCAGGCAAATTCCGAGATTATGTCTGGAGCTCCTATAACTGAATAATCTTTATACAAACCCATAAAAAAACCGGCAATCTCAGATTGCCGGTTTTTTTAATTTAAAACAGGAACATAATTAAGCATGCTTCTTGTTCTGTTCCTTGATATATTTTTCAAGCGCCATGGTCATAGAAGGGGTTTCAGGGGTAGGTGCCTGGATATTTACAGTTAGGCCATGCTCTTTTGCTGCCTTGACCGTGGTATTTCCAAATACAGCGATCCTTGTATCATTTTGTTTGAAATCAGGGAAGTTCTCAAAAAGAGATTTGATTCCGCTGGGGCTAAAGAAAACCAATACGTCATAAAATACTTCTCTAAGGTGAGAAAGGTCACTTACCACCGTTTTGTAAAATATTGCCTGTTTCCAGTCTACTCCCAATTTGTTAAGGGTCTTCGGAACATCTGGTTTCAGCATGTCTGAAGACGGAAGCAGGAACTTTTCATTTTTATATTTTTTGATAAGAGGGGAAAGTTCAGCAAAATTCCTTTTCCCTACATATATCTTTCTCTTTCTGTAAACTACATACTTCTGCAGATAATAGGCTACCGCCTCACTCTGGCAAAAATACTTAAGGGTATCTGGCACCTTATATCTCATTTCTTCAGCTATGCGGAAAAAATGGTCCACCGAATTACGACTGGTAAGGATGATAGCCGTGTACTTGGAAAGATCAACTTTTTGTTGTCTTACATCTTTGGAGGATACACCTTCTACATGGATAAAGGGAATGAAATCAATTTTTACTTTTTGCTTTTCTTCAAGATCAAAATAAGGGGAATTTTCAACCTTCGGTTCTGGTTGGGAAACCAAAATTGTTTTCACTTTCATATACGTTTTCTTTTATTCACCTTATAAGTTTGTAAATAGCTTATATAAAATAAAATAAGGTCCAATTTCGAGAGCGCAAAGATACAAAATAAAATAAAACCAATGGCTTATTATATATTGTTGATTTTTTTTATAGATGCTTGCAATTGTTATGAAATTCATCACCACCGTTATCCCCAGAAAGATAAAAAGAGCAGTAAGAGTAGGTTCCCAAATATATACAAAAGCCATGCTGACCGGCAGCAGGATAAGGGCCATGAAATTGCGGTAACTTAATTTATAGAAGAGGTAATAGTTCATTTTTTTATCGACACTCAGGATGTTAGCCAGTATCTTCTCTACCGCGAATTTGAACAGGACAAATGCAGTGTAAGCAGTGGCCAGTCTAAGAAAAAGGATTTTAGGCCGGTTTATAGTGTCTGATACCGCTGTCTTGTAGATTAGATAAATGAATAAGGTTACTGAGATTACATTAACAGCGAACAGCAGGAGATTAAAAGGGTGAAAAATACTTGGTTTCCTACCTTTTAAAAGCAGGTATTTGTCTGTAGCGAACAACATAACGAAATCTGAGAATCTTTGAGGGAAAGCATATTTGGTAATTACCAGGATGACAAAAACGAGTAACAGGAGCAGTGTAATCCAATCTTGTGAAACTGCATATCTTTCTAGTGCCTCCAAGTGCAAAATTTTCTACAAAGGTAAAATTAATACGATTAAAAGACCCTTGAAAACTAAAATCTAAACCTTAAAAATAGTTACATTTGTCCAAAAGAATTTTATGCCAGATGGGATTGTTATAATACCCACCTACAACGAAAAGGAGAATATTGAGCGCATAGTTAGGAACGTTTTTTCACTGCAGCGTAAATTTCATATCCTGGTAGTAGATGATAACTCCCCAGATGGCACTGCAGGAATTGTAGAGCAGTTGCAGGAAGAATATGGGGATAAACTTTTTCTGTTGAAAAGGACAGGGAAATCAGGCCTGGGAACTGCCTATATCCATGGATTTAAATGGGTGCTTGAAAGGGAATACACTTTCATTTTTCAAATGGATGCAGATTTTTCCCATAACCCCAATGATCTTATAAGGTTGTATAACACCTGTAAAAGAGAGGGGGCAGATGTAGCTATTGGTTCCCGCTATAAAACCGGTGTGAACGTTGTGAACTGGCCCATGAGCAGGGTATTACTGTCATGGCTGGCCTCCAAGTATGTAAGGTTAATAACGGCCATGCCTGTTGAGGATACCACGGCAGGGTTCGTGTGTTACAGGAGAAAGGTCCTGGAGACCATCCACCTGGATCGTATCAAGTTTGTTGGTTATGCTTTTCAGATCGAAATGAAATTTAAGGCGTATCTGGCTAAATTCAATATTGTGGAAGTACCGGTGATCTTTACTGACAGGACCCGGGGAACTTCTAAAATGAGTGGCTCAATAATATGGGAAGCCGTATTTGGTGTAGTGAAAATGAAAATTTACAGTCTGTTTAATAAGATGACGATATAATGAAGAAGGTACTAATCAAGAATGCGCGTATTGTAAATGAAGGCTCCATAATAGAAGGAGATGTTTTTATTGAGGACGGAATAATTACTGAAATTGCATCAAGTATCAGTGCTAAATCTCCAAACTTAAGTATCATTGATGCTGAAGGGAACTATCTGCTTCCGGGACTTATTGATGATCAGGTTCATTTCAGGGAGCCGGGACTTACCCATAAGGAAACCATAGCAACAGGCTCTAAGGCAGCTGTCGCCGGTGGGATCACCTCCTTTATAGAAATGCCTAATACCAATCCTCAGACCACTACAATAGAGTTGCTTGAAGAAAAGTTCAGTCTGGCAGCTAAAACCTCATACGCCAACTATTCTTTTATGTTTGGCGGCACCAATGATAACCTGGAAGAGATCAAAAAAATTGATCCTAAGAATACTGCAGCCTTAAAACTATTTCTGGGCTCCTCCACGGGTAACATGCTGGTAGACGATGAAAAGATCCTGGAAAAGATCTTTAAGGAATCACCCGTTTTGATCGCTGCTCATTGTGAGGATGAAGCCACGATTCGCAAGAACATGGAGGAGTGTGTAGAACGTTATGGTGATGATATTCCTATTGAACTGCATCCAAAAATAAGAAGTGAGGAAGCCTGCTATATTTCATCTTCCAAAGCTGTGGCCCTTGCCAAAAAAACAGGTGCGAGACTGCATGTTTTTCATATCTCAACAGCAAAGGAGCTAAAATTGTTCGAGAACAAGAAGCCACTTAAAGACAAAATGATCACTGCAGAAGTATGTATCCATCACCTGTGGTTCAATGATCAGGATTATGGCAGAAAAGGAACTTTCATAAAATGGAACCCGGCGGTTAAAACGCAGAAAGATCAGGAAGCTTTGCTAAAGGCTGTCATTGATGATAAAATAGATGTGATCGCTACAGATCATGCTCCACACACCAGGGAGGAGAAAAACAACGTTTATACGAAAGCTCCAAGTGGAGGACCATTGGTGCAACACGCATTACCGGCTATGTTGCAATTCCATCACCAGGGAAAGATATCCCTTGAAAAGATCGTGGAGAAAATGTGTCACAATCCCGCAATTCTTTTCCAGATCGAGAAAAGAGGATTTATAAGGGAAGGTTATAAGGCAGATCTTGTACTGGTTGACCTGAATGCACCCTGGTCAGTTCAGCCCGGGAATATCCTTTATAAATGTGGATGGTCCCCATTTGAAGGGGTCACTTTCAAATCAAGGGTCACCCATACTTTCGTCAATGGAAATCTGGTATATAAGAATTTCCAGTTTACCCCATTCATGAAAGCAGAACGTTTAAAGTTCGAGCGTTAATGAGATACTTGTTTGTGCTTTTATTTCTACTTATTCTCTCCGGCTGTCAGGACATTCATAAATCTGAAAAGCCCGGGGACCTCATTTCAGAAGATAAGATGGTTGAGGTTCTTACAGATATCTCCCTGCTTCATGGGGCCAGGAGTTATAACCGTAGCTTAATGGAGGAAAAAGGGATAAAGCCTGAGAAGTTTATTTATGAGAAGCACGGTATTGACAGCCTACAGTTCCTTAAAAGCAGTAACTACTATGCTGAAAATTACAAACAGTATCAAAATATCTACGGTAGGGTGAAGGAGCGCCTCGAGGCTTTAAAAGTGGAATATGATACTATAAGAATCCGGGAGGAAAGAAAGAGGGATTCTATAAGAGCTCTTCAACCCAAAGATTCCCTGGAACTCGACTCCCTTAACCTCGATTCCCTAAAATATGAGAAGGTAAGGCAAAGGAATTTTGCGCCCGATTCTCTGACCAGGGAAGACCGTTCTCTTCCGCAGCCAAGATCCCGGGAGAACATTACTTTTTAAATTCCTTATTAAAAATCTTACCTGTAAATGTTACAGATCTTTTAACAGGTGAGAAAGAATAACCTAGCCGGGAAATTAATTTTTCATTACTGTAAAAGGTATTCTCAAAAAGTGTACGGTGCGACTTGCTGTCCAGTTGTTTTCCTTTTCCCGTAAACAGGTTCTGAAGAGACTGCAAAAACCATCCGGTCCTGACCATCCAGGGTTTAATCTCTTTCTTAGGAGCAGGTTTTCCCATACTCTCTGCCGCCGTGCCCAGTACTTTTTGAAACGAAAGGTTTTCAGATACTACAATGAATTGATCATTTACTATTTTCGAGTCCATTAAAATTTGAAGGGTCTTTACCACGTCCTCCACGCCAACGAACCCGGTAGTTTTTGGGAAATAGTATTTCAGGCCTTTATGAAGCTTTTTAAAGATCTGCCCGCTCCCACTGTCCCAGTATCCGGGGCCAATGATCACACCCGGATTGACAATGACTACGGGTATGCCTTCCTGGCTTGCCCGCCAAACTTCCATTTCTGCCCCATATTTGGTAATGGCATACATGCTGTGGTGTTTCTCCTTGTTCCAGTGTGACTCCTCGGTAACTACATTTTCTTCCGGTTTTTTATCAAGGGTTGCGATAGAACTTACAAAAGCGAGTTTCTCCACCTTATTTTTGATGCAGTAATTCACCACGTTAGCAGTGCCTTCAATATTGGTTTTTCGAAGCTGGGAATCCCGGGAAGGATCAAAGGAAATTAAAGCTGCACAGTGGTAAACCTTCCGCACCCCTTCAAAAACTTTCTCGAGTGAGGGGATATCTGTGATATCTGCCGGAACCCATTCAATGCTTTGAAAAAGGTTTTCGGCTTCTTCTTCGGAAAAATTGTAGGAAAAGACCTTTTTAACCTGTCTTAACTTGTCTTCATTCCGGTAAATGGCCCGCACCTTTTCCCCCGATCTTATCAGATCAGGCAGCAAATGTGAACCTACCAATCCTGTGCCTCCGGTAACTAGAATCATCGCGTAAATATAGGTAAATCCGCTTAGGAAAAATGGAGGTTTATGGTATCTTTACGGCTGTTTTTATTTCAAAAGAGTAACCATGAAAAAGAATTTTGTAGAAGAATTAAGGTGGAGAGGAATGTTGCACGATGTGATGCCCGGTACAGAGGAGCATCTGCAGGAAGGCCTGCGTGCAGCCTATGTAGGAATAGATCCCACCGCAGATTCGCTGCACATAGGTCATATGGTAGGGGTGATGATGCTGAGACATCTTCAGTTGTGCGGACACAAACCGGTGGCCCTGGTTGGTGGAGCTACAGGAATGATAGGCGATCCTTCAGGGAAATCTGACGAACGCAATCTTCTTGATGAAGCAACCTTGCTGCACAACCAGAATGCCCTTAAAAAACAGCTCACCAAATTTTTAGATTTCGGAAGTGATTCTGACAATGCTGCGGTACTGGTGAATAACTATGACTGGATGAAAAATTTCAGTTTCCTGGAATTCATCAGGGATGTGGGAAAACACATCACCGTAAATTATATGATGTCCAAAGACAGTGTGAAGAAACGTTTGTCTTCTGAATCTGCAGAGGGCATGTCATTTACAGAATTTACCTATCAGCTGGTCCAGGGGTATGATTTCCTGCACCTTTACAGGGAAATGGATTGTACCCTGCAAATGGGCGGTAGCGATCAGTGGGGTAATATCACCACCGGTACAGAATTGATACGTCGCATTGGGGATGGGAAAGGCTATGCTCTTACCTGTCCTTTAATTACCAAGGCAGACGGCACCAAGTTCGGTAAGACTGAAACCGGAAACATCTGGCTTGATCCTGAACGTACTTCTCCCTACAAATTCTATCAATACTGGCTGAACACCAGTGATGAAGACGCAGAAAGATTCATTAAAATCTTCACCTTTTTACCCAGGGAGGTAATTGAAAATCTGGTTTCCGACCACCGGGAGGAACCGCATTTGAGAAAACTGCAACGAAAGCTTGCCGAAGAGATCACCGTGCTGGTCCATTCAAAAGAGGATTACGATAATGCGGTGAAGGCTTCTGAGGTCCTCTTCGGAAAGAGCACGGCACAAGACCTTAAGAGCCTTAATGAAGCAACTTTCCTGGATGTTTTTGAAGGTGTACCACAGGCTAAAATAGACAGGGAAGAGGTAGAAGCAGGGCTGGACATGATCGCAGCACTTTCGGCGAAGACCGATTTCCTGAAGTCTAACGGGGAAGCCCGAAGGGCCTTAAAAGAAAATTCTGTTTCAGTTAATAAAGAAAAAGTAACAGAAGATTATATCATCACCCAAAATGATCTTTTGAACAACAAATATGTGATCATTAATAAAGGGAAAAGGAATACCTATATCATTAGGGTAGAATAAAGAAACCCCCTTGCAACCGAGAGGTATTAAGGGGGCGTCTAACTAACCAACCAATTATGAAAACATAATCTAACCAAGTGGTAAGTCGTCTATAAATCAAATCCTTACACTTTTGTCCTAAATATTTTTATTTAAATTATCAGGAGATTGCAACCTCTGATATCACTGTTGTCAAAACGGCCCAGGATCTCTGTTTTTCCGTTTTCCAGGTCCTTGCCAAGATCTTGTGTGGCGATAAAGGAACAGGAATTAATATTGGCAAGATCGATAATATTTAATCCTCCTGTTTTTCCGGGTGGAAGAAGGCTTAGAGCATCTTCAGGATCACGTATTAATATCTTCATCCACGGCGGACATTCAAAAACTCCATCTCCTGTTGAATAGGCTTGTGATAAAAGTTCGGTCATGCCATATTCACTGTGGATTTTTTCCACACCAAATCCATTTTTCAGAACCTCATGTAATTCAGCCCTGATCATCTCTTTTCTTCTGCCTTTCATACCTCCTGTTTCCATTACAATAGTATTTTTAAGATGGAAGGAGGAACCTTCGGCCAGGTCCAGTAATGCAAATGAAACTCCTATCAGCAATACCTTTTGATGCTGTTGCTCAAGAAGTTGAAGTTTATCCTTCAGAGCTTCCAGGTCATTAAGGTAGAATCCGCTGTGAGGGTTCCTACTACGTTCTATCAAATCTTTTGCCATAAAGATCAGGGAAGAACCTTCGCGCTCCAGGTAGGAGGGGAGTAGTGCAAGGACTGCATAGTCTTCCACATTATTGTAGAAATACTCAAAGCCTCTGCGGAAACTTTCCACATAAATTTCAAGATCTGTAACAAAATGCTTGCTTTTTTGCTGTCCTGTCGTTCCGCTGCTTGTGAAAACGATCTCTGCTTCTTCCGAAGAACTAATTACCTTCTCAGATTTGAAGAATTCAATAGGTAGGAAAGGGATTTTTTTAATGGAATCAACCTTCTGAGTATCTGTTTGGAGAAGATCACAGAACCGGCGATATACTTCATTCTCTGAATATTGAAAATGAAATATCTTTAATGCCAGGGCATTAAATTCTTCGGGGCCTTGTACGCTGAAGATGTCGTTCCTTGTGTGCATGATCATTTTTGAGCAGCACAAAGGTACAGAAAAGGAACTTTTCTGAATAGCTTCTAAAATGTTGGAAGTGGTTTTACCTAACCACCAGTTTTCGTGTGGCCGTACTTTTTCCTTCCTGGATTTTCATGATATAAATCCCTGGTTCTAAGGAGGATATATTTAACTCTGTGCCGGTGAGGTTAGCTGAAAGAATGTTCTTGCCCAGTACATTATAGATCTCTACAATCTTGGGTTTATTGCTTCGGGTGGTAATATATACCTTTTGACCTGAGGCCGGATTGGGGTATATCGACAGGTCTTCAATTGGAACTTCCTTAACAGTTGAAGTGTCTGTAGATAGCTGTGCATGAGCCGGATTTGCGAACAGCAAAAGGCCAATGATCATTAAGGGGAATAAGTAGAGTTGTTTCATTTTCAGCAATCTATATTATCAAAATTACAAATAAAATTTCAAAAATCAGACCATAACTAACTTCAATATAAGTTAAAATCACTTTTCACGCAATAAAAAAAGAAAAGACGCCGTTAGGGCCACTTTTTTGATTTTTACAACCACGGGATTTCTCAGGATTAATGCGGTCTCCCCTGGAAACGGAGATCAGGATTCCACCCAAAAAAATTACCGGGAAGTTAATTAAAGGTTATGAGAAGGTTAACAATGAGGTGGAGGAAAGACCATCATTAATATTATATTTACTTTTACCTTAACTTAGATAGGTAGCAATGGAAAAAAGTGACATCTGTATATTATTGGTTGACGATGAACCCGATATCATAGAGATCATTCGATACAATCTTTCTGCGGAAGGATACCGGATCCTAACCGCAGAAAATGGTAAGGAAGCCCTGGAGATCGCCAGAAAAGAAAAGCCACAGTTGATCATTCTTGACGTCATGATGCCAAAGATGGATGGGATCGAAACCTGTTCGCAAATGCGGAAACAGCCTGAACTTGATCAAACAGTGATCACCTTCCTAACCGCCAGGGGAGAAGATTATTCACAAATGGCGGGATTTGATGCCGGTGCAGATGACTATATCACTAAACCCATTAAGCCTAAAGTTCTTACCAGTAAAGTGAAGGCACTGCTTCGAAGATTCAGGGAAGAGCCTGCTCCCCATACAGATGTTTTGCAGGCAGGAGACCTTATGATCAACCGCGATAAATACATGGTAATTAAAGATGAGGAAGAGATCAGCCTGCCCAGAAAAGAGTTCGAATTACTATACCTGCTGGCTTCCCAACCCGGCAAGGTCTTTAAACGTGAGGATATCCTGGAAAGAGTATGGGGCAACGATGTGGTAGTAGGAGGGCGCACCATTGATGTACATATAAGAAAGCTTCGGGAGAAGATAGGGGATGAAAGTTTCCAGACCATTAAAGGAGTAGGATATAAGTTTGTTTCCTAATGGCAAAAGACTTTAAGCGCTCATACAAATTCGCGGTAAAAACATCGGTTTACCTAACACTTTTCCTGACGGTGCTTTCCGCAGGTTTTCTTTTGATAGCGGGGGTTTTTACCTGGGCTTTGTTGATCGTCTATGCTATTTCCTGCTTCGTGTTCTCTTTTCTCATCATACAGTACCGGCTCGAAGTCTTTATCTATACCAAGATCAAAAAGATCTTTGAACATGTGCGGCTTTTGAGCGCCAGTTCAGTCAAGCCGGGCCAGGTAACCACAGATATGGCTACCCTGAGCAGGGAGGTTGAAAAATTCGCCGAAGGTAAAAAAATGGAGATCGAAGCTTTAAAGATGAGGGACAGTTACCGGAAAGAATTCATGGGAAATATCTCCCATGAATTAAAGACCCCTCTCTTTACGGTACAGGGTTATATTCTCACACTTCTCGATGGGGCCATGAAAGATAAAACCGTGCGCAAAAAATACCTCTCCCGGGCAGCAAAGGGAGTGGAGCGACTCATTTATATTGTTAATGACCTTGATATGATCACCAGGCTGGAGACGGGAGAACTTCGGCTTAAAAAAGAGAATTTTGACGTGATAGAGGTGGTCCAGAATGTATTCGATCTACTGGAGATGAAGGCTGCAAAGAAGAACATTACCCTGATCTTTGATACAGATTATGAACCGGTATGGGTAAGAGCAGATAGGGAAAAGATACAGCAGGTCCTTACAAATCTTCTGGTCAATTCTATAAAATATGGTAAGCATGACGGTACAACAGAGGTGATCATCGAAAACTTTTCCAAAAAGCGGGTAGTAGTACGGGTCACAGATAATGGTGAGGGAATAGAAAAAGTACATCTTCCCCGGCTGTTTGAGCGCTTTTACAGGGTCGATAAAAGCGGTTCCCGCAAAGAGGGAGGTTCAGGCCTTGGCTTGGCAATCGTTAAACATCTTATCGAAGCCCATAAGGAAAAGATCTTCGTGGAAAGTGTACCGGGCCTGGGAAGCGAATTCTCATTCACCCTTAAAAAGGCCAAAAAGCCCGGGGGAGTCACAGCTGAAACCAGGGTCGCGCAGGCCTGAGAATTTTCCCGTGGTAGCCAATTTTGAGAGATCAAATTCCTCCTGTTTGCAAAAAGGGGTAATTCCCAGTTTCATAAGGCGGTTAGCAAGATACTCCTGTTCGAATTGACCGGGGGTGGGGATGAAAAAGGCCATTTTTTCAAGGACTGCCAGGTCCATAAGAGTGGTGTAACCAGATCTTGAGATGATCATCCTGCTGCTGTTTATAGCATCTTCCAGTTCCTCCCCAAACAGATAATTATGTAATTTAATGTTAGGATTGGTGACAGGAAAAGGTTCCTCTGTCATCACCCCGCGTATAAAGATGATTTTTTCACCGGTGCCATTAAAAGCTGAAAGAAGCTTTTCTTCCAGCAGGGTTCGCTGAGGTTCAGGCCCCGAAAGCAAGATCATCCGGTCATAGATGATAATTGGCACATTCTTCTTTTGGAACCTGCTGAGGATTCCCAGGTATTTGATCTCTTCTGCCGGTGATTTTTTGAGGTGGCCCAGAAAACCACTGAGGTTATTCTTTCCAGGCGCATCTGGTACCCAGCATTGATCAAATTTCCTTATGTACCTCCTATGAAGTTTGCTGCTCAAAAAAGTGGTATTTCCAGAGAGGACATTCAGTTGATGGGTAATGAAGGCTGAGCGCACATGCTTGTGCCTAACCCCAAAACGGCTGTCAGAAATTATTCCGGAGAGATTTTCCTGTTCCACGATCGTCCGGGTTACCTTTATTTCTTTTCTGATGTTTGAAAGAATGGAAGGAGTGTCCCTCAAAAGTTTCCATTTAAGTAAACTGCCTTTTGTAGTGTAGGTGATATTATAGGAGGGCAATTCATAACTCCTGAGATGTGGGAATTCCTTCTTCAGCAGGAAGAGAGCCGGCCCGTCTGATGCCAGCACCGGTTCAAAACCATTTCCTTCCAGTTGCCTTATTAATGGAATGCAGCGGGTGGCATGGCCAAGCCCCCAGTTAATGGGAGCAACAAGGATTCGTTTCTTTCGCATATTTGCAAATATAAAAAGGCGGGCCTGTGCTGGAATTTATTTAATTTTACCAAAATATTAAATTTTCAGGTGGGAAGTAAGAATAAATTAAAGCGGTTTAAAGAGAATGAAACTTTTTCTAATGTAGTGCAACCTACACGGGAAGAGGTCGTTGAAGGAGAATTCCCCTACAAAGGTAACTGGCGTAAGGACTTCTTTAAGAATGATAAACCGCTGGTACTGGAGTTGGGATGTGGTAAGGGAGAGTATAGTGTTGGCCTGGCAAAGGCCTACCCTGAAAAGAATTTTTTAGGCATTGATATTAAAGGGGCCAGGTTTTGGCGGGGTGCCAAGACCGCATTGGAAGAGGGACTGGATAATGTAGGATTCCTGAGAAGCCAGATAGAACTCATAGACCTGCTCTTTGCGGAGAATGAAGTTGACGAGATATGGATCACTTTTCCCGATCCTCAAATAAAATATAAGCGCACCAAGCACAGAATGACCAATTCTGAATTCCTTCAGAAATATAAAAAGGTCCTGAAACCAGAAGGGGTGGTTAACCTTAAGACAGACAGTGAATTCATGCATGGCTACACCCTGGGGCTGCTCCACGGGGAAGGCCATGAGATCCTTCAGGCCAATCATGATGTATATAAGAATGAATATTCTCCAAAAGAAGTGGTGGGGATACAAACTTTTTATGAAAAACAGTATCTTGAGCGTGGAAAACCAATAACTTACATTCAGTTTAGAATAAAATAGCACTTTTGGAGGAAACCAAACTTTTCCTTATTACTTATTTTGCTGCCCTTCTTGGAGTGGTGCCCCCGGGACTTGTAAATATGAGCGTGGCCAAGACCTGTGTAAAAAGAGGGAAGAAAAACGGGGTATATGTTGCTGTTGGAGCCTCTTTTGTTGTCCTAATTCAGGCGCTTATCGCCATCCTGCTTGCCCGTTACATATTCAATAATCCTTATATCCATAATATTCTTCTAAGGGCAGGCCTTGTGATCTTCATTATCATGGCAGTCTATTTTTTTATTATGGCCAACAGAAAGCGTAAAGAGGTTGAGGTTAGTCCGACTTCCGGGGTGCGCAGTATTCTCAAGGGAATGATGATTGGAGCTCTTAATGTCTTTCCTATTCCTTATTTCGTTGCCCTGGGGGCTGCCCTTAATGTGAACGGGAATGTGGAATACCATCTTTTGAACAATACCGTATTTGTGCTGGCAGCTTCGCTGGGAACATTTACCACCTTGTATTTCTACGCCCTTTTCTTTGCCAGGATCGAAGCCGAAGAGAATTTCTTTGCGAGGTATTCAAATTATTTTATGGCCGGCCTTATGATCGTGCTGGTCGTCATTACCTTTATCAGGATCTTTTATCAATAATGAAAGAAGGTACCGGCTTTTTTGAAAAAGTATACGAAGTGGTAAAGATGATCCCTTCCGGAAGGGTTACCAGTTATGGGGCTATTGCTAAGTATCTGGGTGCAACCGGAAGTTCAAGAATGGTAGGCTGGGCGATGAACAATGCTTCAAAAATTGACGATGTTCCGGCACATCGGGTGGTGAACCGTAACGGACTTCTTACCGGGAAACATCATTTCCCCGGAACCTTTGTTATGCAGCAGCTGCTGGAAGAGGAAGGTGTGGACGTAAAAGAAGACCAGATCGTGGATTTTAAGCGGCATTTCTGGGATCCATCCGAAGAACTTTAAGCCCGAATTTTACATACTTCAAATATAAGCTCCAAAAATTGGTAATTACTTCGTTATCTTAGGTTTTCGGCTTATATTTGCGTTTAGAATGAATCTATATAAGCTATTCCAAATCCATACGACACAGCATGAAACTTGATAAAAAAGAAATAATGAATGCTCTCGAAACTATTTCAGTTTCCGGAGAGGGTAAAAATATGGTTGAAAGTGGTGCAGTACAGAATATTATGACCTTTGGTGACGAGGTGGTGGTAGACCTGCTGCTAACTACCCCGGCTTTGCATATTAAGAAAAGAGCCGAGGTTGATGTTATGAAAGCCATTCATGAGCATGTCTACCAAAAAGCCAAGGTTAAGGTGAATATAAAAGTACAGGCACCAGAAAAACAGGAGATCAAAGGAAAAGCAATTCCTGGGATCAAGAACATTATCGCTGTAGCTTCCGGAAAGGGAGGAGTAGGGAAATCTACCGTAACTGCCAACCTGGCCGTTAACCTTTCCAAAATGGGTTTTAAAGTCGGTCTTTTGGACGCCGATATTTACGGACCTTCCATGCCTATGATGTTTGATGTGCAAACAGAAAAACCACTATCAGTAAACATCGACGGAAAGTCCAAAATGAAACCGGTAGAGAATTACGGCGTGAAAATGCTGTCAATAGGATTCTTCACCCAGCCAAACCAGGCAGTGATCTGGAGAGGTCCTATGGCTGCCAAGGCTTTGAACCAGATGATCTTTGATGCAGCCTGGGGAGAATTGGATTTCCTTTTAATAGACCTGCCTCCGGGAACCGGTGATATCCATCTTTCCATTATGCAATCTATGCCTATTACGGGCGCGGTTGTGGTAAGTACACCTCAAAATGTTGCCCTTGCAGATGCGAAAAAAGGAGTGGCAATGTTCCAGCAGGAAAGCATCAATGTACCGGTGCTGGGAATCGTTGAGAATATGGCGTATTTTACTCCGGAAGAATTGCCAGATAATAAGTATTATATCTTTGGAAAAGAAGGGGCGAAAATGCTGGCAGAAGACCTTGATGTTCCTTTCCTTGGGCAGTTGCCGCTGGTTCAGAGTATAAGGGAAGCCGGAGATATAGGACATCCTGCAGCTTTGCAGAATGGAACCCCACTGGCGGATGCTTTTGAAAAGCTCACCCAAAATGTGGTACAGGAAACTGTGAGACGTAACAGCAGTTTACCTCCTACCGAAGCAATTAAAATCACCACTATGGCGGGCTGTAGTGCAGTTAAAAAGTAGTCATGACAAGCGAAGAAGTAAGAATTAATGTGGAAAGGGCGCTGGAGGAGATCCGGCCGTTCCTTAAAAGTGATGGAGGGGATATTTCCCTTATCTCCATTGAAGATGACCGCCATGTGAAGGTGCAGTTGGAAGGTGCCTGTGTAGGTTGCAGTGTGAATACTATGACCTTGAAATCGGGGGTGGAAATGACCATTAAGAGATACGTTCCGCAAATTGAAACAGTACTCAATATCGAAAAGTGATCTTTTTGATGTTGTATTAAAGAGAAAGTAATGATTAAAACAGATATGTTGATCATCGGTGCCGGGCCTACGGGCCTTTTTGCCGTATTTGAAGCAGGATTATTAAAATTAAAATGTCACCTTATTGATGCTTTGCCGCAACCCGGTGGGCAATGTTCTGAGATCTATCCTAAAAAACCCATTTATGATATTCCGGCATTCCCGGAGATCCTTGCGGGTGACCTGGTAGATAACCTCATGGAACAAATAAGCCCCTTTGAACCCGGTTTCACCCTGGGAGAAAGGGCAGAGACCATAGAGAAACTGGAAGATGGTTCTTTTGTAGTGACCACAAGTGAAGGGACAAAACACAATGCCCCCGTGGTAGTGATCGCGGGAGGATTGGGTAGTTTTGAACCACGGAAGCCACCTATTTCCAACATTGGGAAATATGAAAATAAGGGGGTTTCCTATATCATCAGGGAACCGGAAGATTTCAGGGATAAGAAAGTAGTGATAGCAGGCGGCGGAGATTCGGCGCTTGACTGGGCCATCTATCTTTCTGAAGTTGCTTCGGAAGTATGTCTGGTACACCGCAGGAATGAATTCCGCGGAGCTTTGGATTCCGTAGAAAAATTGTCTGAACTGGCTAAAGAAGGAAAGATCACTCTAATCACCGAAGCTGAAGTAGTAGGCTTAGAGGGTGAAAATAAGTTGGAATCTGTGGTCATTCGGCATAAAGGGGAAGCTTCCGAAGAAGAGATCAGGGAAACCGATCATTTTATACCGCTTTTCGGACTTTCACCAAAACTGGGACCTATTGCAAATTGGGGGCTGGAGATAGAGAAGAACGCCATCAAAGTAGACAACAGTTACGATTACCAAACCAATATCCCCGGTATTTACGCTATTGGAGATGTGAACACCTACCCGGGAAAGCTAAAACTTATCCTGTGCGGTTTCCACGAAGCAGCCATTATGTGCCAGAGCGCTTACCAGCGTATCTTCCCTGATAAAAAATATGTGATGAAATACACTACTGTTAGTGGAGTGAGTGGATTTGATGGTAGCAGGAAGGAAGCTAAGAGAGAAGTGGTAAAAAGTATTAATTAAAAAGGATGGGACCTCACAACCGCGGTAGTTATCGGGGCTGTGAGGTCTTTTTATTATACCCATGTCAGATATCAAGATCACCATAATTGACCGTGAAGGCCATGCACACGTGGTAGAAGCGCCAACAGATATGAACATGAACCTTATGGAGGTCATCAGGCTGCATGAACTTGCTCCTGAAGGTACCATAGGGATATGTGGGGGGATGGCTATGTGCGCCTCCTGCCAGTGCTATATTCAGAATAAAGGACATCTCATGCCCGAGAAGAGCTATGAGGAAGAAGATATGCTTGACCAGGCTTTTTTCGTGGAAGAGAATAGCCGCCTAAGTTGCCAGATCCATATTGAAAAGGAAATGGAAGGCCTGGAGGTGAAGATTGCACCCTTTAATGAAGATTGATGGGAGAGCAGATGGGAGCAGTTTTTGTAAAGATGGTGTAAGTTTTAAGCTATGTTATTTTCTGTCATTGTATTTTATTCCAATAAGTCAAAGGATTATCTCCAAATGGATGGGGTGATCCCCAAAAAGCCCGTGGAGTTAAAGACAGAATGCTGTGAGAAATATAAAAAGGGCAAGCGATGTAAACGTTGCCCTTGTTTTGATCTTATGTAGTCTTCGCCTTCTGGTAAGCACTTAGTTTCTGCGGCCCCTCCAGTATTATCCTTATAACTTTCAGGAAACCTTCTTCGGTGGTGGCTATTTGCCATTTCACAAGAGTGATAGCTCCATTCTCAATTTCAAGTCCCGTGATGGAACGTGGATGAACACAACTACCGTCATTGAAGTATGGGATCTCCCCCGGTCTGGGAAAACGCGGTCTGTGAGTATGGCCCGTAATTGTGAACTGATCGTTGTTTTCAACGATCCACTTCTTCGTTCTTCGTTCTATTTTATTCAGTTCAAGATTGTTCTTTGCCGGACTTGTGGGATCGCCAATACCAAAGATCTGTAACTGTCTCCAGAGCACCCTGACCAGGAACCGATCAATTTTCCACATGTAATAATGTAGCCAGTCAACCTGGTGCCCGTGGACCATGAAGATCTCCTGACCCGTTTTTTGATGTTCAAGTACAAGAGCTTCAGGAAAGGTGATGCCGGGAAAGAGTGGGAGTTCCTTTTCTGTCCCGGTATCATAATACTTATAAAGATGCTTAGCTACATAATCCTGATCGCTGTAGGCCATATCGTGGTTTCCCACGATGCGAAAAAGCCTCCCTTCGGTAAAGAACAGCCGCATTAATTTGAAAACATCCTTATGGGCTTCAAATATGGATTCAAACGTAAGGTTTTCCCACAGCTCATCCCCGTCTCCCAGTTCGCAGTAGGTGAAACCATTTCTGTAATAATGCGCAAGAGCATGAAAATAGCTGTTGCGGTTGTTCGCAAAGTCATCGGCAAAACTGTTGTTGCCGCGGTGACAATCGCTAAAGATGATGAACTTTGATTCATCATCAAACGGGATCCGGAATGCTTTTTCGTATACCTGATTAAGTCTGCTTCCGGAGGACATTCTTTATACCTTTCGTTATTTTCTATTGAAAAGCCGGTAGGCCGGTAATATCCATTCCTGTGATCAAAAGGTGGATGTCGTGAGTTCCCTCATAAGTGATCACACTCTCCAGGTTCATCATGTGTCGCATGATGCTATATTCGCCGGTAATTCCCATTCCCCCTAAGATTTGCCTGGCTTCCCTGGCGATCTTGATCGCCATATCCACGTTGTTCCTTTTGGCCATTGAGATCTGGGCAGAGGTCGCCGTTCCATCATTTCGCATTACTCCCAGTCTCCAGGCTAAAAGCTGGGCTTTGGTGATCTCAGTGATCATTTCTGCCAGCTTCTTTTGCTGCAGCTGGAAACTACCTATGGGTTTTCCGAATTGTGTACGTTCTTTAGCATATCGCAAGGCAGTATCATAACAATCCATAGCTGCGCCAATTGCCCCCCAGGCGATCCCGTAGCGGGCCGAGTCGAGGCAGCCAAGTGGCGCTCCTAATCCGCTTTTTTCGGGCATCAGGTTTTCCTTCGGAACTTTTACATTGTCAAAAATTAACTCTCCGGTCGCGCTGGCACGCAGTGACCATTTATTATGTGTTTCGGGAGTGGTGAAACCCTCCATTCCTCTTTCTACTATGAGTCCGTGGATCCTTCCTTCTTCATTTTTAGCCCATACTATGGCAATGTCGGCAAAAGGGGCATTAGAGATCCACATTTTTGCACCGTTGAGAAGGTAATGATCACCTTTATCCTTGAAACTGGTGGTCATTCCGGCGGGGTTCGAACCATGATCAGGTTCCGTTAGTCCGAAGCAGCCCATCATTTCGCCACTGGCCAGCTTCGGAAGGTATTTTTTCCTTTGTTCTTCTGTCCCGTATTTGAAGATGGGGTACATCACCAGAGACGATTGTACAGAAGCAGTGGAGCGAACCCCACTGTCTCCACGTTCAATCTCCTGCATGATGAGTCCGTAGGAGATCTGGTCAAGACCTGCGCCGCCGTATTCCTCCGGAATATAAGGACCGAACGCCCCTATTCCGGCAAGGCCGTCTATTAATTGTTTGGGAAATTCAGCTTTTTGAGCCGCTTCTTCGATTATTGGAGAGACATCCCTTTTTACCCATTCCCGGGCCGCATCACGAACCATTTTGTGTTCGTCGCTAAGTAATTCATCGAGATTATAGTAATCGGGAGCTTGAAATTGATCTTTCATTGTTTGGTAATTTTCTATTTGTCTGGAGAGTAAATTTAAGCAAACAGAAATTAGGGGCAAGTGGGAAAATCATTCAATTTAACTAGGGGTGAAGTAAAAGATTGTGTTTGGTCACAAAAGATTAAAAATCACTTCGCTTCAAGAACCAAGAATCAGGACAATTTTTACAAAGTGTGTTAAACTAAAAGTCAGTTTTTCTCATGAGGAGCGGATAAATAGATCTGCCAGGTTTCCAAAACCTGTTAGGTCTGCGAATCTTATAAGCCTTTAAGGGTTCCAAACCCTGAAAGGCTTAGTTTTTAGATATTACATCTTCAAATAGAAATCCTTCACCAGCTCAATATATTCGGCCGTGTATTGATGCCGTGCAGTTTCAATTATGAGCTCATCTACTGCGGGAGAAATATTTGAAAATGACATTTCCAGCAGACTTCTTTTTACTAAAGATTCGGGAGTTCCTTTTACCCTGGTGATGCGCTGTGGGTAAAGATTGAACTGTTTGGCAATTTTAAGGAATTGCTCCTCTTCGGAAGCCGGAATAATAGCACTGAATTTTCCATTTTCTGAAAGCAGAAGGGAAACCCCTTCTAAAAGTTCTTCAAACGGAAGAGCCTGCGCGAATCGCGCCTGGTCCCGCTTCACATCTCCCGAAGAATAATCGGCAGAATAGAATGGAGGGTTGGAAACTATAAGCTCATATTTTTCCTCATCCTGCATTTCTTCCACAAATTCATCAAAACCCGCATGGTAGCAGAACAGCCTGTCTCCCCAGTCGCTGTTTTCGAAATTCTCTACGGCCTGCTCATAGGCATCTTCATCGATCTCCAGAGCATCGATCAATTCCGCAGCACTGCGCTGTGCCATCATTAATGCTATCAACCCTGTACCGGTGCCAATATCGAGAATGGAAAAGGGCCGGTGTTCAATCGAAGTCCATGCCCCCAGCAGCACTCCGTCTGTGCCTACTTTCATGGCAGTTCGGTCCTGGTGAATTGTAAAGTTTTTAAATACGAAAGGCTTATTCATTAATTCCAAATTACAAGCACCAAATTCCAAAGATGTTTAAGGTAAGAGGTATGAAGGCAAAAGTAATCTTACAAAAGGAAATTCAATAGAGAGGATTAAATTTTATTGATTATTGCAGATAAGATTCTTCGAAGTTCCTGGGCTTCCTGTAGGTTATCCTCTATTTCTTTATTCATGTCGGAATTTGTGGATTTCAAGAGCTTTAACCAGTAAGCAGATTCTTTTGCTTCTTTTCGGGCTATCTTCAGCCGAAATGTAAAATCTTTCTCTCCGAGTTTTTCATTCGCTTCAATATAATTCGCGCCAACAGATCCCGATGACCTAACTAGTTGCTTACCATCTTCATTATTCGCAATAGATTTAGGGAGTTTAGAAATTAATAATCTGCAATCTCTTGCAAATTCAAATGTCCTTTCCTCCAAATCGTATGGCTTCATTCCGTAACCTTTATAAATAAAGATAAACATTCCAAACCTATACCTGCTTCTAAATTTTGAATAGGATCTCTTGGTACCTGGAAATTAGTTTTACCATTTTCGCAAGGCCGTTATTTTTGGGATTTGGAATTTTAGGTTCCTTTGGGATTTGGAATTTGTGAGTTGGTGCTTCGATTTATAGATATAAATCGATAAGCCCTTCCGGGGTCTTTACGTGAATGGTTTTATTTTTCTTGTCCACCTTTACAAGGAACTGGTCGTTCATGGGAATAAGGACCTGTTTGCCGTTCTTTTCGATCTCGAAGAGGGCCTGGGTGGTGGTGTCGTTAACACCGGTAAGAGTACCCACGGTTCCGTAGAGTTCGTCTTCAACCGTGAAACCTATAATTTCATGGAAATAGAACTGGTCATCGTCTAGTTCGGGCAGCATGGTAAGCGGGAGGTATACATCACATTTCATGAGATCTTCTGCGTCTTCTTCAGAATCTACCTCCTCAAATTTAACCCGCAGCAGGTTACTTTTCTGCAGGGAACTTCTTTCAATAAAAAATGGAACCAGATTATTGTCGTATTCGACAAAAACTGATTCCATTTCCAAATAAGTTTCGGGTTCATCGGTGTCGAGTTTGATCAACACCTCTCCCTTAAAACTGAATTTACTAACGATCCTGCCAAGATAGAAACACTCTTCTTTTGTCATTGCCCGTTAGTAAGAAAATTAAGATCCTGCCTGATCTTGTTTTTCGTCATCCTTTGCTTCTTCTGCAGAAGCGTCTTCTGATTCGTTTTCAGCGGCAGCTTCAGCATCCTCAGTGGTTGTTTCTTCAACCTCAGTTGTTTCTTCAACTTCAGGCTGTGCAGCGGCAGCAGCTTCAGCTTCACGTTTTGCGTTAGCTTCTTTTTCAGCTTCAAGAGCTTTAGCTTTTTCAGCTTCCTGCTCTTTGGTCAAAGCCTCTTTTTTAGCATCGACTTTTCCTGCTTTTTCATCAACCCACGCATTGAATTTCTCCTCTGCTTGTTCTTCAGTCAAAGCACCTTTTCTTACACCACCAACAAGGTGATTCTTAAGTAAGGCTCCTTTATAGGAAAGTATAGCTCTTGCAGTTTCTGTAGGCTGTGCCCCATTCTGTAACCATTTTACAGAATTGTCAACATTAAGCTCAATAGTTGCAGGATTAGTAGTTGGATTGTAAATACCTAATTTTTCAAGGAATCTACCATCTCTCTTTGCGCGTGCATCCGCAGCCACGATCCAGAAAAAAGGTTTTCCTTTTTTTCCGTGTCTTTGTAATCTGATTTTAACAGGCATAAAAATTAATTTGTGGGGTTCCCGACCCCGGTTATTAATGAGGGGGCAAAGATACTATATTTTTTTATTGTAAATTAAGTGGTTGCGGAAAAATTTCTTCCATCCGGATTTCGGGGAAATTTTGAGATCAATTTTCCCGAAGTGGTTATATAAAGCTCTTATAATAAGCAGTTAAGGAGTGCTAAACCTTGTTAAACTGCAGGGTTTTCTAAAGCTTGTCTGTTATCTTTAAGCTGTATCGAATCCGAAAAAAAAATTGCGAACATAAAAATGGAAATAATGAGACCAACAAAAGAAATGGCTGAAAAGCTAAATGAACTGCTTGAAAAGAATTACGATTCTGAAAAAGGATTTCTTACTGCAGCTGACGCTGTAAAAAATGAACGTTTAATAAGCTTTTTCAAGGAGAAGGCCCAGCAACGTTACAATTTTGGACACGAGCTTAAAGCTGAAATAAGAACCTTTGGAGAGGAGCCTGAAAAAGGCAGCAGCATGAAATCTGGTATTCACCGGGCCTGGATGGACCTTAAGTCAGCCCTCAATACAGACAGGGAGGAGGCTGTCCTTGAAGAAGTGATAAAAGGTGAGAAAGCGGCCGTGGCCGAATACAATGAGATCATCAGGGATGACGGTTTCCCTCCATCTACTTCCAATCTCCTTATCAAACAGCGAAATGCCATTGAAACTACCCTGAAAGAGGTAAAAGACCTGGAAGATATTTATGACTGAAAGGTTTTTTGAAGATCAGGTATAAATGAACTCCCGGTAAAATTTTGACCGGGAGTTTTTTAATTTCAGGAGGTTAATAAATCGTGAAAAATAATAAGGAGAAGGCATGAAAATATCCTTATTTTTACCCCTTCATTGTTGCCTGAGAAGTCTCTTTCTATAGCGACTATCCTGCTGGAATTCAAAAAAATACCGCATCTATGTACCTTATTTTCGATACTGAAACCACCGGACTTCCCAAGAGATGGGATGCCCCCCTAACCGATTCAGATAACTGGCCGCGCTGTATTCAGATCGCCTGGCAATTGCATGATGAAATGGGTAGGGTGGTTGAACACCAGGATTACCTGGTGCAGCCCGAGGGTTTTAATATTCCGTATGATGCAGAGCAGATTCACGGGATCTCTACAGAGCTGGCGCAGGAGCAGGGGATAACTTTAAGGGAAGTTCTTGAGAAATTCAATATCGCCCTCTCACGCTCCAAATTTGTGGTAGGGCAGAATGTAGGTTTTGACCTGAACATAATGGGGGCTGAATTCCACCGTCTGGAAATGGGAACTTCCCTGCATGAATTGCCCGTACTTGATACCTGTACAGAGGCCACCGCTCAACTTTGTTGTATTCCCGGAGGTCGAGGAGGTAAGTTCAAGCTTCCCACACTAACAGAGCTTCATGAATTCCTCTTCCATGAACCCTTTGCAGAAGCGCATAACGCCACTGCCGATGTGGAAGCGACCACACGTTGTTTTCTGGAATTGATAAGGAAACAAGCTTTTTCGCGGGAAGAGCTTGATGTGAACGAGGATTACTTCCGTAATTTTTCCGAAGCCAATCCGCAGCCAATTGCGCTGATAGGCTTAAAACACATCAATCTTAAAAAAGCTTCCGAAGAAATAAGAAAAAAACTTGCTAAGGAGCAAGGCGGGGTGGGGATCTCTTCCGAAGAAATAGAAGAGAACCTGGAGAAACTTGATGAGGTGGCCTTTTCACATCTTCATAATCACAGCCAGTTCTCGATCCTGCAGTCCACCATTAGCATCAAAGACCTGGTAGATGCTGCAGCCAAACAAAGTATGCCTGCCGTGGCTCTTACAGATCATGCAAACATGATGGGGGCTTTTCATTTCGTGAAAGAGGTGGGAGCCTATAATAAAGGAGTGAAGGCCAGAAATGCTGAGGCAGTGGCCAAAAATGAACCTGCAGAAGCACGGGAATTGAAGGCGATAATTGGCTGTGAGTTCTTTGTATGCGAGAATCACAAGGATAAATCGCGGAAAGACAATGGTTACCAGATCGTATTGCTGGCAAAGAACAAAAAAGGATATCACAACCTGGCAAAGATGTCGTCTCTTGCCTATACCGAAGGCTTTTACTACGTGCCGCGGATAGACAGGGAAGTAATAAAAAAATATAAGGAAGACATTATTGTACTCACCGGGAACCTTTATGGAGAAGTGCCGGGGAAGGTGCTGAATGTGGGGGAGAATCAGGCAGAGGAGGCTCTTTTGTGGTGGAAAGAGGAGTTTGGGGAAGATCTTTATGTTGAATTGATGCGTCATAACCAGGAAGATGAAGACAGGGTGAACCCTGTTCTGGTAGAGCTGGCCAGGAAGCATGAGGTAAAGATGGTGGCCAGCAATAACACCTATTATTGCGAACAGGAAGACGCTAATGCCCATGATATCCTGTTGTGTGTAAAAGACGGGGAGAAGCAGGCTACTCCAATAGGCCGGGGCCGGGGTTACCGCTATGGTCTCCCTAATGATCAGTACTATTTTAAGAGCGGTGCTGAAATGAAGGCGCTCTTCAAGGACCTGCCGGAAGCAATTTCTAACGTGCAGGAAGTTGTCGATAAAATTGAACCTTACGAGTTGGCAAGGGATGTTTTGCTTCCTGCCTTTACCATTCCTGAGAAATTCATCGTTGAAGAAGATGCAGTAGATGGTGGAAAAAGGGGAGAGAATGCTTATTTAAAGCACATCACTTTTGTAGGAGCTGAAAAGCGCTACGGTGAGATCTCTCCGGCAATAAAAGAACGACTCGACTTTGAGCTGTCGGTTATTGAGAATACCGGATACCCCGGTTATTTTCTTATCGTGGAAGATTTCATCAGGGAAGCCCGTAATATGGACGTATCGGTAGGTCCCGGTCGGGGATCGGCTGCGGGAAGTGCCGTGGCTTACTGCCTGGGGATCACCAATATTGATCCTATCAAGTATGATCTGCTTTTTGAGCGGTTTTTGAATCCGGATAGGGTGAGTATGCCCGATATTGATATTGACTTTGATGATGAAGGACGTAGCCGGGTCATGGATTATGTGATAAGGAAATACGGTGCCAACCAGGTAGCCCAGATCATTACCTATGGTACCATGGCCGCCAAGTCTTCCATTAGGGATACTGCACGGGTGCTTGACCTTCCGTTGAATGAGGCTGACAGGATCGCGAAGTTGATCCCTAATGCCAAACTGGGCAAGATCTTCGCAATGGATGAGAAGGAGCTTAAAAGCAAGTTCAGGAGTGAGGAAGTAGATAAGATAAATGAGCTGCTGAATATAGCCGATGGGGATGACCTGGAGGCTCAAACGATCAACCAGGCACGCATCCTGGAAGGATCGGTAAGGAACACCGGGATCCATGCCTGCGGGGTGATCATTACCCCGAGCGATATTACCAATTTCGTGCCCGTGGCTGTGGCCAAAGATTCAGATTTGTACGTGACCCAGTTCGATAACTCGGTGGTGGAAAGTGCCGGCTTGCTGAAAATGGACTTTTTGGGTCTCAAGACCCTTACCCTGATCAAGGATACGGTTAAAATAGTAAAAGGGCGACATGACATTGACCTTGACCCTGATAGTTTTCCGCTTGATGACGAGAAGACCTATGAACTTTTCCAAAAGGGAGAGACAGTAGGGATCTTTCAGTATGAATCCCCCGGAATGCAGAAACATATGAAAGACCTGAAACCTACGGTCTTTGATGATCTTATTGCCATGAACGCCCTTTACCGCCCGGGACCTATGGAATACATACCGAGTTTTATTGCGCGAAAACACGGGAATGAAGAGATCGCCTATGACCTTCCGGATATGGAAGAGTACCTGAAGGAGACCTACGGAATAACCGTTTACCAGGAGCAGGTGATGTTGCTTTCCCAGAAGCTTGCGGGCTTCACCAAGGGTGAGGCAGATGTGTTGCGGAAGGCGATGGGTAAAAAGATCTTTTCCCTGCTGGAAGAATTAAAACCGAAGTTCCTTGATGGAGGAGAGGCGAAAGGGCATCCAAGGGAGATCCTTGAAAAAGTATGGAAAGACTGGGAAGCTTTTGCGGCTTATGCTTTCAACAAATCGCACTCCACCTGTTATGCCTGGATCGCTTACCAGACTGCCTATCTAAAAGCCCATTACCCTGCGGAATATATGGCGGCTGTATTGTCAAACAATATGAACGACATTAAGCAGGTGACCTTCTTTATGGAAGAGTGTAAGCGAATGAAATTAAACGTTCTGGGACCGGATGTCAATGAATCTTATTACAAGTTCTCGGTAAATAAGGAGAATGCCGTGCGGTTTGGGATGGGAGCGATCAAAGGGGTTGGAGCCGGCGCAGTAGCAACCATTGTGGAGAGTCGTAAGGATAAAGGACATTATAAGTCCATTTTCGACATGGCTAAAAGAATAGACCTTAGAGCAGCGAATAAAAAAGCATTTGAAAATCTTGCTTTGGCAGGAGGTTTTGACAGTTTTGGAAGCACCCACCGCGCCCAGTATTTTCACGATGAGGGAGACGGAATTACCTTCCTGGAGAAAGTGGTAAAATATGCGGCTAAGTTCCAGGAAAACGAGAATTCTGCCCAGGTAAGCCTGTTTGGTGATGCCAGTGAGGTTCAGATACCAGAACCTGTGGTTCCTCCCTGTGAGGAATGGGGTACCATGGAGAAACTTAAGCGTGAAAGGGAAGTTGTAGGGATATACATTTCCGGGCACCCCCTGGATGATTTCAGAACAGAACTTAAATGTTTCTGCAATGCCGTCCTTGCCGATTTCCAGGATATGGAAAAAGCGGTCAATAAAGAACTTTCCTTTGGGGGAGTTATAAGCGACGTACAACACAGAATGTCCAAGAACGGGCAGGGATGGGCTTCTTTTATAGTGGAAGATTATACAGATTCGTATGAATTTCGTCTTTTCAAGGAGGAATACCTTAAATTCCGTCACTTCCTGGTTCCTAATTCCTTTATCTACGGAAAGGTCTTCGTTAAAGAAGGCTGGGTCAATAAAGATACCGGTAAGAAAAGTGAACCACGTATGCAATTCAACAGTATACAGTTGCTGCATGATGTGATGGACAATTATGCTAAGAAATTAACCATACAACTCAATATTGACGAACTGGAGGAAGAGAAGATCGCTGCGCTGCATGACCTTATAAAAATGCATTCCGGAAGCAATACCCTGAATTTCGTGGTCTATGAAATGAAGGAAAGGATCAAATTACACATGCCCAGCAGAAAACAGAAAGTAAGGATCTCGCAAGAGTTGCTTGCCGCACTTGAAGAACAGCAGGTACTGTATAAATTGAATTAAAGGAGTGGTCAAACTGTTTCTGAAATTATGTGTCCCGGGATTTCAGAAGGCGAAAGGGTTACAATAAAAAAATTCCGGCTGTGGGCCGGAATTTTTGTTAAAATAAGATATTTTTCAGCTTATTTGGTGATCTCTAAATAGACCAAAATAAGGGCTGATAATGCTGTGAATAGAATGAAGGAAAGGGTAACTCCTATAATAGCTTTTTGAACAAATGAAAATCCGGTTGTTTGTTCTTTCCAGAGTTGTGTTAGTGCAGTCATAGTAATTGGTTTTAGGGGGTAAAATTCTTTGAATTTGTTGTGATTTATAATTACTTATGGTTAAAGTTAGGAAAGTAGTTTCATAAAAATTAGCTTTTTTTTAACAAAACGTTATACGGAATTTTATACTCGTTGAAATATCCTGACAATTCCTTTTTTGTAAGTAATTTCTTACAATTATTTTGTAGGATTAAAAGGGAGAAATAGGGTATAGCAATGTGTGAATAATTAATTCTGATATTGACTTTGTAAGGTTTGGCAGAATAATTGACTATTTTTACAATATAAATCAGAATAAGAACAAAAAAATAAAATTATGGCTTTAGAGATAACTGACGCTACTTTTGAAGAAAAAGTATTGAAAAGTGACAAACCGGTAATGGTTGATTTTTGGGCAGCATGGTGTGGCCCCTGTAGAATGGTAGGACCTATCATTGAAGATATCAGCAAAGAATATGAAGGTAAAGCAGTAGTTGGAAAACTTGATGTTGATGCTAACCAGGAATTTGCTGCGAAGTACGGGGTACGTAACATCCCAACCGTCCTCATTTTCCAGAATGGAGAAGTTGTTGGAAGACAAGTTGGAGTTGCGCCTAAGGCTACTTATGCTGAAGCTTTAGATCAACTGTTATAATATTAAATGACAATAATTAAAAACCCGGCAGCACGCCGGGTTTTTTTATGACCTGAAATTGTTAACTTGAGTAGAAATCGCAACTGAGAAATGAAATTAGAAAGGGAGGTTCATAAAACCGGGGGATTCATAAATCTTGAATTACTGGCCAGCCAGGTGGTGGAAGGTTTCATTTCGGGACTTCATAAGAGTCCCTTCCATGGTTTTTCTGCGGAATTTGCCGAACACAAGGTCTACAACAATGGTGAAAGTACTCGTCATATTGATTGGAAGTTATTTGCCCGTACAGATAAGCTGTATACCAAACGCTATGAAGAGGAAACCAATTTGCGGTGCCATATTATTCTTGACAATTCAGCTTCCATGCATTTTCCCGAGATTAGGAGGCAGAGCCTGGAGTCTTTAAATAAAACAGGGTTTTCTGTCCTGGCCGCGGCCTGTATAATGGAGATCCTCAAAAAACAGCGGGATGCGGTGGGATTAAGTATCTACAGTGATTCCTACGAATACTATGCTCCTGAGAAAGGTAGTGAAAGGCATCGCCAAATGTTGCTGCATCACTTAGAAGAGGCCGTTACAGATCTTAAACCTTCTTCGGGCACCCAGACCTTCACATACCTGCATCAAATTGCAGAGAAGCTTAAAAGGAGATCCCTCATTTTCCTATTCTCAGATATGTTTCAGGCAGATGTAGCGGAAGACAAACTTTTTGAAGCCCTCAGGCATTTAAAATATAACAAGCATGAATTGATCCTTTTTCATGTGGTTGATAAGGAGAAGGAATTCAATTTTGATTTCGGGGATCAGCCGCGTAGGTTCACTGATGTTGAAACAGGCGATAAAATTGACTTGTATGCAGACAATGTAAAGGAAAACTACAGGAGCCTGGTCTCAGAATATTTCGACAATTTAAAATTACGCTGCGCCCAGTATGGGATCAAATATGTGATGGCAGATATCAATGAGAATTTCAACAAAATTCTCACCACATATATGGTTGAAAGGCAGAAGTTTGTATAGACCCTAAAAAATAGATGAAAATTATTTTATAAAAAGGTTTGTGGAAGTGAAATTCTGCTGTATATTTGCCCTCGCAATAAAGCAACGGTCTGGTAGTTCAGTTGGTTAGAATACCTGCCTGTCACGCAGGGGGTCGCGAGTTCGAGTCTCGTCCAGACCGCAAATTGCAAAGAAGCTCCTCTAAACGGGGAGCTTTTTTTCGCTTAAACGTTAGTTGTGTTGTTTGTGGTAAGTCTCTGGCTTACCTGGGTTTAGAAGTAAACCAATGAGAAGCTTTTTTCCGATTCTATTCGGAAAAGGGCTTTTTTGTTTTTAGTATACTGAACAATTCTTTCCTCTTCCATTATTTATTATACAAATTATCTTCTACAAAAGGGAGCATTTAAGGGACCCCTACAATTTAAAAGCGACCTTTTAAAATCAAGTAATCATTAATAACGAACTACATATGATATGAAAATTTTATTTTTAATTAATAAGTAAAATTTTGCTTATTTTCCTTTAGATAATTAACCTTAACTAACAAATAATGAAAAAAAGATTACTCTATTTATTTTTTACCCTTGCATCCTTTTATAGTGGCAATCAATACGCGCAGAATTCACATGATCCTATTAGCACTATGCAGTTTAGAAATGAGCCATTAGATCAAACATTAGAATCTTTAATAGTAAATAATATAATAGGAGAGGAGACTGAATTTTCAGAATATCCTTATAATCTACCAACGGATTCAATTAATGTTCCCTTGGATGTGAGATTTAATCCCGATGGTTTTGAAGTTAATACATTTCGACAACTGAAGATTTACTTATATGGAGATACTATCTACCGTCCTCAACCATTTTTTTTAAAAGGATCAGGTCCAATGTCTAAAAAATTAGGAGATCATATTCTATCCACCTATCAGAAGTGGTATGGACAATATGATACCATTGTTTACCCTTCTAAACCAAAACTTCCAGAAGATTTAAAAAAAATGATTGATAGGGGAAGAGCTTATAGTCAACGTGATTGGAGCGAAGAGGAAAAGGAGAAATGGCAGAAAAATAGAGATAGGACTTATGTTTGGTATGAACAGGACTATAATATAGAATTTTATCTTCCAGAATATGAGGACAATGAATACACTGGTAACATACCCTCCTATAAAGGGGCTTCAATTACATATAGTATCACCAATTATAAAAAAGAATTAAAAAAAATTAAGGATTCAATACGAAAAGGAATGAAGGCAAAGGATATTGTTGAAATTGCTTTAGATGGTCCTATTTGGGAAGAGGATCAATCTTTCACAATATTTTCGTTCAGAATTAAAGATATCTATCGTACAAAATTAGCCAGTCAGGTTGGTGGTTTCAAAGATATCACTGCATTAAAATATGATATTATTGTAAAAAATCTTTTTGATGAAGTTTTAGCTCGATTTGAAGATGCAATATTTGAATTGCCAACGCCCATGGGAGAAAGTGTTGGTGGGTATAACTACCATAATGTTGGCGGAGCACTAACTTATGGTAATGGATATGAAAAGTCTGATGAATATAATGCAGCAAAGATATTTGCTAATAGTAATACAGTGAAGCTAGTCGCTGACATTAAAGCGATAGTTTTAGGTGATGGTCAAATTATAAAATAAAATTTGTTTAACTTTCAATAAAACCTACCCCTCTTATAATCAAGATTGACCGCAAATTGCAAAGAAGCTCCTCTAAACGGGGAGCTTTTTTTCGCTTAAACATTAGTTGTGTTGTTTGTGGTAAGTCTCTGGCTTACCTGGGTTTAGAAGTAAACCAATGAGAAGCTTTTTTCCGACTCTATTCGGAAAAGGGCTTTTTTGTTTTGTACATGTTTTCTCCATCTCTCTTTTTCAGGCAAACCGTCAACTTTTTATTCACCAGATTAGAGACCTGTTTAATTGAGTATGACACTAGAAATCAAAAAGATCACCAAGGAAAGATTCTTTTTTTCTGGGCTTTTGATAGCTACCTTCTCTTGAATTATAATTCTTATCGCTACGGGGCTGATAATCCTGATTTTTTTGAGCCTGAGGTGCTGACCTTTCAATGATCTTATCAAGTTCTCCCCTGTCGAGCCAAACCCCGCGGCATTCGGGACAATAATCAATTTCAACCCCACTCCGTTCAGTCATTACCAATGTGGTATTATCATTTGGACATTTCATATTTTTATTTTTAATATTTCAAGTTAGAAAATTTTCTCTTTACAAATTTGCTTTTTCTTTCTAAAACAATTTCAATAACTTAAAGATGATCATTGTACAGAAACAAAAATTTGTGGATTAAGTTTTTAAGAGCCGATTATGGTTAAATAAACAGGCATGCCGAAGGTTATATTAAATGGAAAAGTAACGGCCAGAGCCATTGGGAGGTATAAACCGGGATTTGCTTTAGGGACTGCCATTTTCATCGCAGCGGGGACTGCGATGTATGAAGCACTGGCCGCCAGTATTGCCAGCATAAACCTGTCTCCAACATTGTTGGTTACAAGAGTGCTTATCAAAGCTACAGCAGAACCATTTATTAAAGGGATCACAACGGCAAAAAGGGTAGTAAACCAACCGCTTTTTATAAAATCATTTAATTTTCTCCCACTAATAATTCCCATGTCCAGCAGGAAAATAGCCAGGAAACCTTTAAAAATGTCATTGGTGAATGGAGCGATACCCTGTGCCTGGCTCTCACTTGCCAATAAACCTATGATCAGGCTTCCTAAGATCATTAGCACACTTCCATTAGTAAATGAATGACCAATTAAACTGCTTATTTTTGGTGAATCATCGTCTTTTTTGCCATATAAGGATATCAAAGTTACCCCTACAACAATAGCGGGAGCTTCCATAAGGGCCATTAAGGCTACCATATATCCGCTGTAGTTAATTTGTTGAATTTCAAGAAAAGATACAGCAGCTACAAAGGTCACTGCACTAATAGAACCATAAGCTGCCGCTATGGCTCCTGAATTTTCAATACTCAGCTTTTTTTTCAGAAAGAAAAAAGTATAAACAGGGATTACAACAGCACTAACTAACCCGAATAACACGGTCCAGATGATCTCAACAGAAAAATCACTATGGGCCAGTTCGCGCCCCCCATTGAATCCAATAGAAAACAGGAGATAAAGGGAAATAAATTTGGAGGAACTTTTGGGGATTTCCAGATCACTTTTTAATTGAACGACCAAAATTCCCATTGCAAAAAAGAGTAAGGCCGGGCTGGTTAAGTTTTCCAGAAGTAAACTAAGATTCATGTATTTTATTATTTACCAGTTAATTGATTATTAAGAGGCTACTTTTTGCAAGCCGCCCTGAATTCACCTTCTAAGCTTGTTTGGTTAATAGGCTCCAGCCTTGTCAGTAAAGTAAATTTGCACTGTAGACTTGATTTCAATTGAGAGATCTTCATTCTGAGCTTCCCTGAGTATTAGGATCAATCTTTCTCTGGTACTTCGAAGAGAGAAAATTTTTTCAAGGGATTTAATGTCCGGCGCACCGGTACAAATTTCTGTACTGAAGTTCTTATTTGTGTGAAACTGGATTTTACTACCTATTAAATTCAACAATAATTCTTTGGCATCTGTCGGGCTAAATTGTCCTTCAATTAGTTTAAGTTCTTCCATGCTTTTCATCAGACCTATTATTTTAAAATTTGACGCAGCAAAGATGAATAAATGCAACTATAAAGAATTATATATATATTTGATGGAATGTATAATAAAACGTTATGAACTACACCCTGCATCAGCTCAAAATATTCTCTACGGTCGCTAAAACCCTTAGTGTTACAAAGGCATCAGAGGAACTACATTTGTCTCAACCAGCTGTCTCCATTCAACTCAAAAATTTTCAGGAGCAATTTAAAATACCATTGTTGGAGGTCATAGGAAGACGGATCCACCTCACCGCATTCGGCGAAGAAATAGCACTTGCTTCCAAAAATATCTTAGAAGAAGTCGAAGCATTGAACATGAAGATTTTTGCTTATGAAGGACAGCTGATAGGACGTTTGAATGTCGCCGTTGTATCTACGGGTAAATACGTCATGCCTTACTTCCTATCGGCTTTCATTCGACAAAACCCCGGGATAAATCTTTCTTTAGATGTCACCAATAAAACAACAGTCATAGAAAATTTGGAAAGAAATGAAATAGATTTTGCCCTCGTATCTGTGCTACCTGATCATTTGCAGATTGAAAAAATTGAGCTGATGGAAAATAAACTCTTCCTTATTGGGGGGCGGGACCAGGATCTAAAATTAAAATACCACAACAAGGATATTTTTAAAGAAATTCCTTTGATCTACAGGGAGTCAGGGTCAGGCACCAGGCATGTGATGGAAAGTTTCATGAAACAGCATAATCTCCCTATCCTTAAAGAAATGGAATTGACTTCCAATGAGGCCGTTAAACAAGCAGTAATAGCCGGTTTGGGCTATTCTGTTATGCCTATAATCGGTATTAAAAACGAACTACTAAATGGGGATCTGGAAATAATTCCTGTTGGGGGATTTCCTATTAAATCCAATTGGCAATTGATCTGGATGAAAGGGAAAAAGTTTTCTCCTGCTACCATTGCCTATTTGGATTACTTAAGAAAAGAAAAAAATAAGATTATCAATGAAAACTTTGGATGGGCTAAAAAATATTAGCTTTATTCATCTCTCCGTATGCTCAGAAAATCTTATGACTGCTATAAAATCTTCAAATGTATAATTTTTAGCTATTCCTGTAATTTAGCCTGAAATTTTAAAAAATGCAGACAATGAGAAAACTTATTAAGTTAAGCTTTATTTTATCACTTCCACTTCTTATGTCCTCTTGTGGGGAAGGTGAAGAGAGGAACGAAACTGTGGACAGCACAGATGAAACAGTAATGACAGACCAGACAACACAAATGGAGGCTGACATTACTTTAACACAGGCAGAACGTGACGCCCTTATGCCTGCTGATGTCGTTGCAGAATTCCAGGAAGGAAATCTTAGATACGTTAAGGACAGTCTTACTCCACGAAACCGTCAGGCGAGAAGAGGGGCAACAGTGTTTTTATTGGATATCATGTTGCCAGACGGGAATGGACTGGATCTATGCAGGGAACTTAAAAATAACGAAACTACCCGAAAAATTCCGGTAGTTCTTATGTCGGCTCACGCCGATATTAATAGCATGGAGGGCGCTGATGATTTTATTTCCAAACCTTTTGACGTAGACGAATTGCTCCGCAGAATAGAGAGGCAGCTGGGATGATGTGAAAGTGGGATGATTTGAAAATTTGAAAATGAACTATACAATGATTCGTGGTTCATTTTTCACACAAAGCACAAGAGATTCTGCGAAAATCAGCGAAATCTGCGGGAAAATTTTGA
Organism: Salinimicrobium flavum; assembly: GCF_042684505.1. NCBI lineage: Bacteria > Pseudomonadati > Bacteroidota > Flavobacteriia > Flavobacteriales > Flavobacteriaceae > Salinimicrobium > Salinimicrobium flavum. Next base: position 174,967 of record NZ_JBHULT010000006.1, on the reverse strand, counting down.
AAATTTAAAAAATGAAAGTGCCGAAAAGTCCCCCGTCAGCGGGATTTTGGAAGTAATTAACCCATCAACGACTCCCGGCACCCGCCTTCCGCATTTCGAATCGACGAATTAACGATTCCCGATTCAACCAATTAACCAATCCCTCATTAAAGGTTACTAATGATCAAGCGGTCCTATAGAAGTATTTTCGCCGGCCACTACTTCAATGTCATTTACCACCAGGTCATCAATTCCCGATGCTTCAGAAAAGGAAAAGGTGAGATCATGATTCCCGGGGGGAAGTCCCCATAACATGAATTCATTATCATAAGTTTGGGTGGAATAGGTTATATCCCCTGCTTCAACTGTGAGCCTGGCCGGGTTTGCCCCCAGACCACTGGCTAAATATCCGTAGATATGCCCGGTAGAATTATTGTCAAATCCCCTTATTTGCGGATCCAGAATAAACTCCCGGGATGCGCCTTCCACCTTGCTGAGGGAAGCATCTACATCAAAATCAATGGTAAGTGTTGCCAGTTCTCCTTCCTGAAATGAATAATTGAAAGGTATCGATATTCCGTTTTTGGTGTCGTCTGTCAGGGTGAGGGAATTAGTTCTGCCATCAGCTGTTATTACCCTGTTTTCATTTCCCAGGACGAGGATAATTTCACTTAATTCTCCGGCCGGGACAGCATGTTCCCCTATCAGAACATCATACCCTCCTCCGGTGTATTCCAAAAGATCAAGCTTTTCAACTCCGGGTTGATCGGCATTGGCCCAGATAAGATCTAAAGGAATCGTGTCATTATCGACAATTATGTTAACACCTAAGACCTCAACATATACAGATATATAGTCGCCGGGTGCATCCACAATAAACAGATTAAAAAGGGCCTTTGGTTCATCTTCTTCCACAGGATCTTCGGTATCATCATCTATTACGACTTTCTCAGGAGTAGTGACCTTATCATCGCTGCTGCATCCCTGCGGAATAATCCAAAACAACAAAACCATTACTACAAACAACAGAACCTTTTTCATAACTATATATTTACTTATTGATTTCTTAAGCTAAATGAATGTAGGGAAGGTATGCAGGAGCGTTGCTCCGGAGGATGTACAATTCGAAAGATAATGAACAGTAGCTTGTAAAATGTTGATTATTAGATCTTTTCGTTGGAATACAGGAATCAGGGGTTAAAAGCGGGGTTTTAAAGGTTTATCCGCAATGATAAAAATTTCAGGTGGGGGGACAATTCTTTCAGTATCCTATTGCATCAGGTGTCAAATATCCAACAGGGGGTAATGATGATCCGGAAATCCCGGGTTCCGTAATTTATCTGTAAAACTACCCCCTCCCTTTTTTTAACATTTATTTTTAAAATTCCAAAATATTTGTTAAAAAAAATGTTTTATTTTCGTTTGAGGAGAACTCTTCCCTACAACCTATTCTCCCTCGTGTCCCGGACCCTAACCCGGGACCATCGCCTTTCATTTTTGAGTGGAGACCAGAACCCACTTTAAAAAACGGGGAGTAATTCGAAAATCCTTAAGAGTAGAAGATCAAACCATCAAAGAATGAAAACATTTGTATTTGTCCTGTCATTCCTTTTTACAACGGCAGCATTTTCTCAAACCAAGCTTTATGTACATCCCGATGCAGATGAATATGTAGAGAACACCACCACTATCGCGATCCTGCCCCTAAGGGTACAGGTGAAGCTGAGACCAAAAGAATTAAAAGATTTCACTTCTGAGCAGATAGCAGAGATGAACAGGAATGAAGCTCTTGATGTTCAAAAAGGGATGTATACCTGGTTTTTAACCCGTAAGAAGAGAGGTAGCCTTTTAGTAGAAGTGCAGAATCCGGCAAGAACGAATGCTCTGCTGCAACAAAACGGCATAGATATCCATAACTATGACCAGTACCTGCCCAGCGAACTCGGAAAGATCCTGGGAGTGGAAGCCGTGATCACCGGTACGCTCGAAACTTCAAAACCAATGTCTAATGCTGCTGCCATAGGGCTGGCTGTCTTCACCGGCGGGATGTTCGCTACAAGTACAGCTACTTTGAATATGGACATCAGCAACGTAACAGATGACGAACTGGTAGTGAACTACAATAAAAAGGTAAAAGGTTCCCTTGGTTCAGATGCGCAGGATCTTATTAATGTCTTGATGAGAAAGGTGTCCAGGAGGATTCCTTATACCAAGTAGGTTTTAGATATATTCAATTTATTTATCCTTCGTAAAGAGTAATCCTTGCGAAGGATTTTTTTTGCCGCCGTCTTTGCGAAGAGCCATCGGTGCGATTGACGCTGGTCTTGTGGTAGGGTAATCTTTCTCCTGCCACCGTCTTTGCGAAGGAGCCCGGTGGGCGACTGAAGCAATCCCCCTCTCGGCGAGGTCATTTTACTCTTTGAATCCAGGATTGAGCATCTGTTCATTAAGTGGGAGATTGCCTGCCTGCCGGCAGGCTAACAAAGACATTTAGAAAAATGGATCAAAATGTAAACACCCAACCGTCTGATAGATCATTCCAATCAGGATTTTGCTGTGAAATAAGCTTTTCCTTTTTGGCTCTGCTGCCCGCTTTGATTTTCTTTTCAAATTCAATGGCTTCTGAAATATTGGTGAATTCCTGGAAAAAAACAAGTTTGTCACAGCTGTACCTTGAAGTAAACCCTTTGTAAGCCTTAGTTTTGTGTTGATAAACTCTTTTCAGTAAATTAGAAGTAACGCCGGTATAGATTACGGTGTGATGTACATTGCTCATCATGTAGGTATAGGAAAAAAGCATATCTTAAGATAAAAAATTTTTTCTTGCTACCGTCTTTGCGAAGGAGCCGCGCGGGCGACTGAAGCAATCCCACTCTCGGAGCAGTCTTTTTACACTTTGAACCTTGGAGTAACTTTTTCTAAAGAAGAAGGAGATTGCCGCGGTCGGGTTGTCCCCTCCCTCGCAAAGACGTACCAAACAGTGGGAGATTGCAAAGACGTTTTCCAGAAGAATGAATTAACCCTGTTCATGCGTCCTTGCCACCGTCTTTGCGAAGGAGCCTGGTGGGCGACTGAAGCAATCCCCCTCTCGGAGAAGACGTTTTCAAATTTGAACCTTGGAGGGATTTCCTGCTAATTAAGAAGGAGATTGCCTGCCTGCCGGCAGGCAGGCCGCGGTCGGGTTGTCCCCTCCCCTGCCTACCGTCAGGCAGGCTCGCAAAGACGTACCAAACAGTTAGAGATTGCCTGCCTGCCGGCAGGCAGGCCGCGGTCGGGTTGTCCCTTCCCCTGCCTGCCGGCAGGCAGGCTCGCAAAGACGTATTCAAAAGAATGGAATACATTGTTAAGCAGGCCTTGCCACCGTCTTTGCGAAGGAGCCTTTCGGCGACTGAAGCAATCCCCCTCTCGGCGAGGGCATTTTACTCTTTGAATCCAGGATTGAGCATCTGCTCATTAAGTGGGAGACTGCCTGCCTGCCGGCAGGCAAAATCGCAAAGACGTTTTCCTAAGAATGAATTAATTAAATACATTTCGAATCAACGAATCAACTAATCAACGCTTCCCCGAAACCACCGCTTCCCAAATCAGCGAATTAACCAATCCCTCAATCCCATAATTTTTTTTGCATCCTTTTCCTCCCCACGCAGTCTTGGTTTAAACAACTTAAAAACCTTGACAAATGAAAGACTTCAGTATTCCAATAAATGCAGGGACCTGCGAATGTTCTGCCGCGGCGAAACAAGGGAATGTAAAACCCTCGCTGAAGAAAAGGGTCATAGCCTTCTTCAGGTCGTACCCAACTATCACCAAAGAATGGCTGCATTACAAGATGTAGCCGGAGTAGGTGGAACGGAAATTTTTATACAGATTTCATTTTGTGTTGAAAAATTTCTGAAATTAACCCGTTAATTTTAATTTTTCGGCCATGACAGAACTTAAAAAATATGACCAGATCTCCGGTTTCTGGGACGGTTATAAAGATGCTCTTCGGAATTATATCTATAAGATCGTAAAGGACGGGGATACAGCTAACGAACTATCCCACGAAGTGCTGATGAAGGTGTACAGTTCCTGTTGCTCGGGAAGACCCATCAGGAATATCAGGTCATGGCTCTTCCAGATCGCCTATAATACCTGTATGGACCACTTTAAAAAAAGCGGCCGTACCTCCGAATTAAAAAGTGATATCGTAGAAGATGAAGAGAACCTGGTGTACCGGGAGGCAGCCGAATTTATTGCGCCGCTGTTGCAACTGCTTCCGAAGAAATATGCTGAACCCCTGCAGCTGTCAGACATTGGGGGCATGAAACAGCAGGACGTGGCAGAAAAACTGGGGCTGAGCCATACCGCGGTCAAGACCCGCATCCACCGCGGAAGAAAACTGCTCAAAGATCAGATCACCGAGTGTTTCCATGTTGAGGTGGATCAGAGCGGTCAGCTTACCGCTTTCCAGGTCAAAGGTTCCTGCGCTGCCTTGCAGGCAAACTGTGCCAAGTGCTGATACCCCGGAGAGTTTATGAGTGAAATCCTTAAAGGCTCAGCGTCCTTTCAGAAGTTATAGTTCAGGATGAGATCTATGTGGAATAGATCGGTCTTGTTGAAGTAGAAATTAGGATTATCGGGAAAGTCACCCGAGGCGAATTTGCCTACCAGCAGGATCTCAGGTTTCAGGTTCTTCCATTTCTCAAAATTGAAGAACAGGTCCAGATTTACCTGGGTGTAATCGGGGACAGCGTACTTGTTGAGCCTGGGATCCAGCACCGAAGGTTTCCACTGGTGCCCCACACTCAATATGCTGCGCACCTCTGTCTTTAATCCTTCAAGTGGGATCACCGTGTTATAATAGGCCACCAGCGCATGGTTGTCCCCCGAGCCCTCACTGCGCTCCCTCTTCTGAAAGCTGAACAGGAACTCACGGCCCCATTCCCTGGGGAAGATGAACTGCCCGTGCGGCAATATATGGTCATAGGAGAATGCAAGGGAAGAACGATCCCATTTATAATTGATGCGTGCTCCCAGAACATCAGATGATTTTTCCGTAAAATATCTTAATTCTTCCCGGGCATTACCGCCGTCTCCTACCCGCTGCTGGTGAAGCCATTCCAGTTCAACCGATACCTGCTTACTGAATTTCCACTCCGGGTTCAGGTATGAGGTGTTGAAAATATTGTCTGTATAATAGTTCCAGAGATCAATGTTGAGGTGCTCATGCAGGTTGAAATTTGCATGGGCTGTGATGAGAAAATCAGACTTTGTGTTGCCTGCATATTGGGCCGCTTCTCCACTCCAGTTCCTGCCTGTCGCATAGGTGCCAATACTTTCTCCTATAGAATAGAATTCGCCGGTAGACCGGGGGGCGATCTCATTGAAAACACCGGCTTCAAAAAGGGCATTTTCCGGGGCCTTCCAGGAATAATGTAAACCCTGTACAAAGGTAGGGATCATCCTGCCGTCCTGCGGATTGATAAGCGGGGAAACGAACTTCATCCTTCCCAGTTTCAGGTCATGTTCCTGCACCTTATAGCGTACAAATAATTCCCCCGGAATGAACAGGAATTTTTCATCAAGATCAAGCCGGTTAAAAAGACCTTCTTCATACCTGCTTAATTTCCCGGTGGTGGCATCGGGAATGCTAAGGTCCTGTATCCAGGTATTCACCGAGACATACATTGCCCCTGTTACCGAAAAATTCGGGGTGAAGGCGTAACTGTATTTTAGATGTCCCCCGGTGGCCAGGGCCGTAAAATCCTTCAGCTCATCTTTGTTGAAGGTGTTCATATAATAGCTTCTCCACTGGCCGGAAAGTTCTCCTCTTGATTCCACCTGCAGGCTGTCTTGCGGGAAAAGCGTAAACGGGAGTATGAAAATTAAAAACAGGCAACTCTTTTTCAGCATTATTTATCTTTCTTGATCCCGTATTCTTTTAAGTAGAATTCGGCAATGGGACCGTATGGTCCGTACTTATGCTGCTCTGGCGAAAAATTGTCTGCATACGGGCCATAGGGTGTTGACATGGGTTTAAGCTTGAGGTCGGGAAAATCGGCTTCTTTATTGGCCTTTTCGGGACGGGAGAAACTGTTGATGTACCCTGCCACATGGAAAGCCTCTTCATCGGTGAGTTGCGGGTTTTCCCAGGTAGCGACACCAAAGGGCATATTTCCTTTTATGAACTGTGCCGCAGTGATCACCCGGTGCATCCCGGCCCCGTCGTTATATGTATCATCGCCCCAAAGCGGTGGGTACAGCCATCCTTTATCAGGATCTGCAGCCGCGACTCCCTGCCCGTTCTCCCCGTGGCATATCATACAATCTTTGGTGTAAACCGCCTTTCCGCGTTCCAGGTCTACGGCTTCCTCAGGGATCTCAAGAGATACAAACCCCTTGTAGTGCTTCTTTTTTTCTTCAGGAAGATCTTCTCCCAGCCACGACATATAAGTTACAATGGCTTCCATTTCTTTGGAGTCTGTGGGTAAGGCTTTCCCGTTCATACTGCGCTCCATGCAACCATTGATCCTGTCTTCAATGGTTCCTTCGCGGTTCTCCCTTCCGCGGAACTGCGGAAAACGATCTACCACCCCTACCCATGAGGCAGAACCGGGGCGGGTTCCAAAATCAAGATGACAGTTGGTACAGGAAAGGGTGTTGCCGGCAAAATGCATTTCAGGATCCTCAGCATTAGGACCCATATATTTTGCACTTTCTGCTAACAGGCGGTACCCGTATTCAACGGTCTCATCCATTTCGCCCGAAGCAAGGGCTGCCTGCACATCTTTTGGGGCCCATTCTGCTTTGATCTCTCCTTCTTCTTCCGTAGCAGTTACAGGTTCATCCTTACCGAAACTGAACAACGATGGGTTGACAGTATATAGATATACCCCCGCAAAGAGGACTACGATCATTGCGATTACCGCACTAAAAGCGTAAAACAAAGGGGTGGCAAGGGATCTAATGTCTTTCATATGCTTATTTATTTTTCTTTTACACCTGATTATTAGAGGAAACTGGTCTCTAAAATCCAATCGATAAACCTAAAACATACCCGTCACTCCTTATGTAACATATGTTACAGATTCTAATGGTATTTTCGGTTTACCTAAAGGTAAGTTTGAAGATAAGATTATGGAATGATAAAACTCATAAACGGAATGTTTGGTAAAAAGGAAAATTTTGAATCTGAAAAGGATCCGATTATTATCTGATTCTGAATAGAAAAAGTTGTGTGAGATAGCTTTCCTGAAGTGATCCGGGCTTAAAATAAAGAAGACTGATCGGGAAAAACCTGATCAGCCTTTTATTATGCGGCACACCTTGGGGGGAACGGTATACCTAGGGTAGGGGACTAAATTTTTAGTGAACCGAACTCATGTTCAGTTTCTCTTTAATGGTGTTTTCGTTATTTCGGTAGTATTTATAACCCAGGTAACCTGCACCGGCAATTGCTCCCCATTTAAGAAGACTGCCTGTCCATTGAAGGCCTTTTTTAGCAGCCCATAGTTTTGCAACTGTTTCACCTGTTTCTTTAGTCTTTCTCTTCAAGTCCATTAGATTCGTTTTTTAGATTCCTGTCCAAATTGCAAAACAATAACCGGGCAAAGCGTTAAAGACTTTTGAAATAACATGGTTTTAACCAATTTTGAGGAAATTTAATAAAAATCAGGCCTTTCCGGTGGGCTTAATAAGGATTTCATTCACATTTACTTTATCGGGTTGGGTGATCGCATACATCACTGCATCGGCAATATTTATGGGGTCGAGTTTAGGTTCATCTTCATCATCATAATCCTTATCATCCAGCAGTTCCTTATCTGTAATGTCATCTCTAAGGTTGGTGGCCACCGTTCCGGGTTCTATCGCAGTGACCCTTATATTGAACTCGGGCGAGAGCTCCATGCGCATGGCCCTGGAGAGTGCGATCACCGCCGCTTTTGAAGCCCCGTACACCGCGCCGCCTTCAAAGACCTCTTTCCCGTCTACAGAGGCGATGTTGATGATATGACCGTTCTTCTGGGTCTTCATGGCGGGCAGCACCTCGCTGATGCACCTCAGGGTGCCTTTTACGTTCACTTCTATGGTTTCCAGCCACTCCTCGAGGTGGCGGTTCTTAAGATAGGTGAGGGGCATCACCCCGGCCGAATTCACCAGGATGTCTATCTGCCCGAATTTATCCCATACATCCCTGAAGGCTTCGGTCACACTTTCGCTGTTCCTTACATCCATTTCAACTACCATACTCTCGTTAGACAGCTCTTCCTGTAGTTGTCTCATTTTATCTACACTGCGGCTGGCCAGGGCTACCCTGCAACCCGCTTCAGAGAGCTTTTTGGCAATAGCCCGTCCTATTCCGCTGCTGGCACCGGTGACCAGTGCTACCTTGTCTTTTACCTGCATTTTTCAGTTGATTTTGTTCCTATACAATATCGGATTTTTTAAGGCCATTAACAGTAGGGGCAGAGCTAAATAACAGATTTTTAACGGCTAAGCTTTTCTGCGGAAGGTATTTCGTTCTTAAACCGTTGAAATTGGTATTTTATCTAAAACCCGCTAAAAAAAATGAATATATCGCTGTTTATTAATAAATTAGATAGGAATTTTTAAAAATAAAATCTATGAAAATGTATAGACTATTGCCTTTTCTGGCGCTGCTGCTCGCTTTTGGAGCATGCCAGGATAAAGAGAGGGAAGAACCCGAAACAGATGACATGATGGCCGAAGAGGAATATGCCGACCCTGACCAGGTGATCGCAGACTGGAATGACGCATGGAACAGCAACGATCCCCAGATGGTAGATGATATGATCGCAGATGATGCGGTACTTATCCTGGATGGGCAGCATGTTGAGCAGCAAGACAGTATCATGAGCTGGATGGAGAAAACTTCCATGTACATGAAAGACCTTAACATGAAGTCACAAAAAAAGGGCACAGGAGACATGATGGCCTATGATGTTGGCTCTTATACCCACACCTATACCAATGACAGCACTCAGTACAAAGGCTTCTATACCTTTATCTGGGAGCGCGATGGCAGTGAATGGCAGGTGAAGGTGTTGAACATCTCAGATGTTAAAGACAAGGATAGCATTTCTAACCAATGAGTTCATAATTCGTAAATACCAACCAAAAATGAGAAGCCCTTCCTTAATTGGAGGGGCTTTTTTATTTTATTTTATTTATTTTTATATCTATTAACTTAAAAATCAGCGTCATGAAGAAATTTCACTTTCTCCTGTCGCCCCAAAGATTTCCTTACCTACTGCTTATTTTACTGCTTGTTTTTATTTCCGGTTGTGAAAAAGAACCGGTGAATTCTATTGATGATCCTACCCTGGACTTAAGGTCGGCCGTAGATGGCAAGACTGAAAAACTAAACGAGTTTTTCGGACCTGCCCAACATCTTGGCCTGGGGGTGGTTCGCAGCACGGTGCGCATGAACAGGGATGGAACTCCTGAGTCTATAGGCGTGCGTCTTTCTGAAAAAGTGCTGGAAAGGCTTCCGGAACATCCCGTTATTCTCACCTTGACTCTGCCCAACAAAGCTGCAGGATTAGCCTTTGATCATATTGACCTTGACTGGAATCCTCAAGGGCATGAACCACAGGGGCTTTTTACCGTACCTCACTTTGATGTGCATTTTTACACAGTCTCTGAAGAGTATAAGATGAGCATAACAGATTTGGAAAAAGCGGCCAACTATCCCGAAGCGGAATATATTCCCGAAGGTTATCAACACCCTCCGGACTTCCTGCCGGTTCAACTGGTGCCTTATATGGGGGTGCACTGGACGCACGAGACAGAAGCCCCGCCCTTTACCCATACCTTCATCTATGGAAGTTATGACGGCAGCTTTATCTTTATGGAACCTATGGTCACTGTTGACTACCTGGTGAACGAGGCAGACGGCACCCCTTTTCCCATCGCCCAACCTGAAAAACACGCCCTGGAAGGTTACTATTATCCCACAACCTACAGTATGGATTACGATTCTAAACGCAAGGAATATATTATTGAGATGGCAGGAATGGTTTGGTATGATTGATCCTGTAATTAGTATTAATATAAAAAGCTGCCCCGGAGGCAGCTTTTTATATTAACTGTTAGTTCTATTATTCAATGTGATATTCAATATTCCGGAATATTCTTCCCCAGGATAAAATCCCTGTTGATCACGTAAATATCATCTTGCTTTTTGAGTTCCACTACGCCCGGGGTTCCGCCGCGGGGACTGGAAGAGACATGGTCGTCGCTTAACAGTTCATCTCCCTTAAAATAGATGGTTTCCAGCCAGTAATATTTTCCGTCAGGTTCGAGAATGTATGGGTGGATGTGGGCAGGTTCGGTGCGGCTGGGATATGATTTGGGTACCTGTGTATAAAAAGTGAATTTTCCGTCCTTTCCGGTCTTTGCCCAACCTCTTAAATAGCCGTGCCTTTTCCCCCAGCCTTCCTCGTCGCCCTTAGTAGGGTATACACCTTCTGCATTGGTATGGTGGATGTATAGGATCACTCCCTCTGCCGGGGTTTTCCCGTCGGGTTCATAGATGGTACCGCTGAGCTTTAGCTTCTCTGCGGCCGACTCAAATTCGGGAAGGGTATCCACGGCAATAAGTTCCCGGTCGCCATACTCCAGCACAGCCTCACAACCCTCACAGTTACCACCCACCAACTGCGGACTTGCCTCCTGGGACTTCGCGCAGGCAGAAAAAGTGAGGGCGATTAATAGAAGAAGAGATTTCATAATTCAACTTTTGTAAAAGTAAATTAATGAAAATCTGTGAGTTATGTTTTTAAATTGATGAAAAGAAGTTGGGTTACCTCTCAAAAGTGGAATTTTTGACAATTTCTTTTATACTACTCTGTTCATTAATTCAGTAAGAGTGACAGTAAACGGATTAGGCCCTTCAAATTTTTCAAGACTTCTAAAATCCCATTTTACTTTCTGAAATTCTGGTGAGTTATCTTCTTCGACTTCAAATATGAGATAACTGTTTTTGGTAGGATATCCTTCTTGAACCATTTTTTCTTTAGAAAAGACTTTAGGTCCATTTCCGGTTATTTTATAAAGCCGACCAGATAATTCTTCAGTTTTGGTGTGAAGAAGCAAGTATTTGGCAGAGAGTTCAGAGGCAGTTAGAGGAATAGCTCCTTTACGGTCATCTATTCGGATGTTATAGTATTTCTTATTTTTTATCCATTTCAGATGATTATCTCCCTTATAGTATCCAACTAAAACATTAATATCACTTGGGATAAAAGATCTGTTACTTCCATAGGCCTCTGGCAATGGTTCCTTTAATTCCTCTGGATCTGTGTTATGTATGTCAAAAATACGAAAGGCTAAATGTTCTCTTTGTGAAGCTCTGTTAAGAAAATGGTCAATGACCCGAACAATAAAACTTTTTAGATCTTCTATACCACTGTTTGTTCTCGAGGGTCGAACAGGAAAGGCACCCAGACCGGGTAAAATTTCATGAAATCCTTTTCTTTCTGAAGTCTCTGTGCCAGGATAAAGAATGTATGCTCCACCCGTTCTTCTAATAGCATCTTTATAGGCATGCATTTTTAGAAGATCGACATTTTTGTAAGTGCCTTGAATTTGCTCTTTCTTTTCTTTGTTAAGATCTTGATCCTGATCAATAATTTGAACAAGATTGTCAATTTTATACTTTGCATCAAAGTGGATATGGACGATTAATTCTTCCTTTTCTGCCATTTCCTCAGATATACCGGCTGGCCAGAATGATAGGGTGTAATCAGGTCGCATGGATTTAGTCCAGCTTCCGGGCGCTGGATGATCTCCATTATTTGAGAAGGTTCTGTTGAAGGAGAAATTTACCCGAAGTTTCCTTATTCCCTGATCAAATATTCCTCTAATAGATCTTTTTTCTCCCATGGCCAGTTGTAAACTCAGGTGATCATTGGTAGGTTTGATAAGATCCTCTAAGTCCTTAGGAGAAATTTCGAACAGTTCCTTCAGTACATCTAATAAGGTAAAAAACAACCAGTATTCATATAGAGTAGCTATGTCTTTCTTACCACTGGAGTAAACATCTTCTCCTCCTTTCCAAACTAGACGGGCAGCAAGATCAAACATTAGCCATGCTTTCAGTACTTCTCTGTATCCTTCTTTTCTTTGAAGAATAGGACTGTTAAGTTTTAAAATTTGAGCACGGGAAATCTCTGCGAAAAAAGTGTGATGCAGATGTTGTTCCAGTTTTTCAATGGTAGCAGTAACTTCCTTATCAATTCTGGTTCCTTGCTTAACTGCAGTTTTAATATCATTACACAACTTCAAAAAGCTCTGTAAAGCATGTTTAATGAATCTGTTCTCAGCAGTATCTACTGTCTCTGTTTTTAAGTCTGAATGAATTCGTGCAGGCAGACTTGACAGGCCCTTACTGTAGAGGCTATGACTCTCTCCAAGATGAGTTCTTTGAGAGCGGGTCAAAAACTGTCTTACATGATAATTTTTAAGTTTGCCAATATTTCTAATATCAGTTTCCTCAGAAATTCTGCACCAGGCCGAATTAGGTGAGGTTATTATTCTGTGAACAGCTTCATTGAACTCCTCTGTGTCTATGACGGATTTTATAAAAGTAAACCTCTGATACAGAGTTTCGCTTCCTTTGGTGAAATCCGGTTCAAAATTTTGTGAAACAGGAGAGTTGACTTGCATTAGAAGATCTGTGCAATGTTCAGTAATACTCTCTAACATGAAGCGATAGTCGTTCCGGTATTTTGTTTTGGAGGATTGAACTTCAAGACTAACAGCTCCTATTTGTTCACCTGTTTCCTTGTGAAATACAGGAATGTTAAGGGTCCCCACATAAATATTTGGTGTAATTCTACCCTGGTAAGAAACGAAGGGATCCTTTTCAATAATTTCATCGTTTTCAAAATAGAATGAGGGATTTGAAAACTGGTAATGATAAAAATAACCTTCTTTAATTTGAAAAGTAGCTTCTCCAAAATCCTCTGCATCTTCAACTTTGAAGATAGATTGTGATGCTTTAGCTCTTATCTTTAAAAAGAGACCTTTCTCAATTGAATCTAATGGTATTTCAAGTTCTATTTTAGCCATTAAGCTTCTGCATAACTGGCAAAACCATTTTCCACAACCCCATTGTACATTCTGGATATTTTTTCTAGTGTCAACGGGTATCTTACGGAGTCATTATTAATAAATGAAAAATCAGATTTCAGAAAGACTTCTTTTTCAATATTTTCATTAGAGGAAGCTAAACAAAACTGACCTAAGGTTTTAAGAATGGGTACTAATTTTCTTCGGGAGCCATGTAATTTTGGTAGTAACTTTTGCATTATGGCGATATCTACTTTTTCATCTTCTTGCAGCTCCATATTAATGACAGAAAGATTGTACAGTAGTTGATGAATTTCTGCACCACTGCGATAACCAAATTCAGCTCCAGTCTTCTTTAATTCTATAAAGAAGTTTAGCAAAGTATCATTGACAGAATTATTGGGCTTTTCATAAACTGTGTTAGACGAAATTCTCAGAAAATCGGCTACCATTTTTGCTCCTTTTCCATGTAGAACTGAAAGATCTGGCTTGCTGTTGTTATTGAGAAAGGTTTTCATTTCTTCAGCAGTAATTCGGAATTCTATGGTATTGGCTCTGTCTAAAACCTTTGGGCTGAACATGTAAGTGGTTTCATCAATGTTGACAGTACCCACTATGAAAACATTTTTAGGCCATGATACCTTGGAAGGAGCTCCATTTTTCTCTTGATCATCCTCATACAGAGTAATATCTTGACCACTTTCCATGATACTTAGAAAGTCAGCAAAATATCTTTCTACATGGCTAAGATTCATTTCATCCAGAATAATAAAATAAGGTTTACTTTCTTCTTCTTTAGCTTTTATTAGAAGGTCCAGAATCCCATTCTCTGGCTTTACATATTCTTCATGATCTATGGCATTAGAATATCCCAGTAACGGTTCTCTATTTGTCCAATCAGCACCTACCGGAACTATACAAAACTGTTCCTTGTCATCGCAAATCCAAGTGGCAAATGCCTGAGCTAATTTTGTCTTACCTGAGCCTGAAAGACCTGTAAGAATAACAAATGGTTTGGTTACTAGTGAAGCGACGAAACGATCTATTAACTTCTTGGAAAATGTCAGTCCTCCAGCTTTTGCGTCTTCTAAAAAATTGCTGGTCCTCAATTTTTCTTGTTTAAGTATATTATAAATTTTGGCGGAAGTGTCTTTTGCTTCAGTCTTCTGGAAAAGATTGTTTTCTATTATTTCTTTTTTTGAATTTACATCTTTATAAATTCCGATAATTTCTTGTAAATCTTTTTCAAACTGCTCAGCATCCGGAAGATTAGTTGTGTCGTAGACTTTAAATATATAAGAATCCCCATATCTCATTGGTTCTCCTAACCCCTTTTCCTTAAAAAAATGTTTTATTGTTTTTTTACTACCTAATTCGGGCCAGGACATAGGAGGTTCATTGGTTTCACTTATCCCATATGAGAGAATTAGCATGTTTATGTCCTTATAGTAAAGAAGGCCCGGGTAAATTCCTTCGCTAGTTGTATGCGGGGGCATAAGAAAAGAAATCCAGGGTATGCGGGCAGGAAATCCTTGGCCAAAACTAACTTTCACTTTAAGACCTTTAAAGCGGTCCCTATAATGCTTAGTTTTTAAATTTCCAGTTTTACTCTGTTCTAAAAAATTGAGTAACTCTGGGTAAAATATATCATTCTCTGACATAGGAGATCCATTTTTGTGAATAATCTGAAAATTATTTCTTTCCAAAAGTTGAAAGCAGGGAGTATCTAATCCCCCTCTAAATGTGCGGCGGTCTAAAACTTCTCCGTTAGCAAAATAATTTGCGTAAGAGACTAGGAGCTTCGGAGGATAAAGCTTTTCATTAAATTTAGCGTCATAGTACTGAGAATCACCATTTGCAGGAATTCCTTCCTTGTCTATTTTTTCGACAGCTTTTTCAAGATGTTCATGTGTAATATTTGTTGGAATACTCATAGAATAAATTGCAAGGATTAACTTGGATTTTTTGAGTAGGGAAGTTCTCTTCAGCATCAGCTTCAGAAGAAATAAATGTAGGAAAATAAACTCAGAATCTAATCTGCAGTTCAGGGATTAAGAATAAAAATCTTTTCCACAGCAACACCTCCCAAAAATGCCATTTTTATACCTCACCATATAAACGGCAACCAATACACATCATTCAAACTTCGGGGAATGGCTGAAATGTGTAAACCTCCCGCTTCATCGGGTCTTTCTGAGAAATGGAAGTGTTCGCAATCTTCGGGAAGGCTTTCAAACACAAGAGTGAAACATTGGTCTGTGCCCTCGATCCACTGTGGATGCAGGGGAACGCCAAAGGCAAACAGCAGTTTTAAACGCTCTCCCATTATACGTGAGATCAAAAACGTGTCGGGGTGAATGCTTATCTTCTGCAAGCCCGGGGCAAAGCCGTGAATGATAGTTTGATGTTCCTGAAGTGGCAGCTTTAAAAGGTGTTTGGGAAAAACGATTTTACCGGTTTGATCTTCCCCCTCGGTTAAATGAAAGCTCATGATTCCTGATCTTTTGGATCCAGACAACAGGAATGAATAATGGAGGCCATTTGTTTTTGACAGACTGTCCACATCTTAAAACCACCGTGGAGTGTTGCTCCCGGTTGGTACCTTGAAAGAAGGATTCCTGATGCATGAAAAAGTTAATAATCCCGGTTCCCTTTTGGAGCCGGTGGTACAAATATAAAAAATTCAGCGGCATCAGTTTAAAGGTTACCAGATTTAGGGTATTCATAAACAAGCAGCAGGTAGCAGATTCCCCAAAGGGATTTATTTAATTCTTTGTTAAACTCTTGCGATCCTGATAAAAGTCATCCTTTTAAGTGTCACTAATTCAGAGATTTAGATGCTCAAATTTGGATGTATGATCTGGCTTCTCATTATTTTAGGGCTTTTGCTGACTTTCCTGTTCTTTTTATTGCTGACACCGCTCGTTCTTGTGATTGATACTGAAAAAGCAGAGTATTCCCTGACTTATAGAGGAGTGGGAGGTGTAAACCTCATTCCCGATGCAGAGGAACTGGTCTTTTTGAGGTACAGAATTTTTTTTTTGAAGGTAATTTTTATCCCCTTAGAGAAAGAAGATCAGTAAAAAAGAAAGAGAAGCCCGGGAAGAAGAGAAAAGAAGGAGGAATAAAAATGAGTCGGATGCCTGAGAGGATCTTTAACGTGTTGCGATCTTTTAGGGTGAGGGAGCTGAGATGGGAACTTGACACCGGAAATTACCGGCATAATGCACTGCTTTACCCCATCTTTTATCTTTTAAACCTCCAGGATGCTTCGGCAGGTATAAATTTTTTAGGAAGAAACGGGATTCGCATTAGAGTAGGAAACAGCTTAATGAGGATGCTGTTCGCCTTTTTCAAATAATCTTTTAAAATAAGACTAATCATGGAACTGAGATTTGAAGAATTACTGGACAGAATTACCGATTTTATGAGATCGGAGGCGAAAACAGAAACTGTCATTGGACAACAGTTTAAACTGGGAGAATTTACCTGCGTACCTGTTATTAAGGTGGGGATGGGTTTTGGTTCTGGTGGCGGTGAGGGAGAGGATCCCAAAAAAGGCAAAGGACAGGGTGGCGGTGCCGGCGCCGGAGTGAACATTCAGCCCATAGGATTCCTGGTAACTAAAGAGGATGAGATCTCCTTTTTAGGAACAGGTGCAAAGACCGGCCTGGCTGCTGTTTTTGAAAAGGTACCCGATCTTATCGAAAAACTCTCTGAAAAAACCAACAAAAAAGAGAACCTATAAGCTGATGTGGAGTGCTCATGTGGGGTTGAGGAAGTTACTGTACTCAATTACCCTGTTGTCCTCACTTTGACAGTTCATCATTGTGTCTGGGGAACAGTTTCAAAAGCTTTTCTTATGATCCTGATACATTTTTCGTATCCGGAGAACGGCTGTTACATCCCGAGCTCAATGTTCCGGTTCTGGTTGGCGGCCTGGGAGAATAGAAAATGAAGTGGTGATGGGAGGGAGGTCCTCCGGTAAATTCAATTTCAGGAAGCTTCAGGCGGGGCGGTAGTGGAACTTCGGGCGTGGAAAAATTAAGGGTGAGGACCTGAGAAATTCAGGTTTTCGGCTTCCCTTCCGCAGAGAAACTTCCGAAGAGATTCCTTCCGCAGAAAAAAGAGTGAAAATGATTCAGGAGTTATAGATGCTTACCAGGGTGATGCTGTCCAGCAGTCCGTGCACAAAAATGAGGGCCCAGATCCTGCGGCCGTTAAGGATATAGACGATCCCAAAGACCAGGCCTATGGCGGCGGTGAACAGGATCCCGCTTAGTCCCTGCCAGGTATGCACCAGCCCAAAAAGAAGGGCGCTAATCAATACTGCAAACCAGGTAGACCGGATGCTGTTCCCAAAGATGCTGTCTAAAGTGTTGATCAAAAAGGCCCTGAAAACGAGTTCCTGCACAAAAGCGGCCGCGATCCAAACCAGGAGGAGCGCGAACAGCAGTAAGGGGAGGTTTCCCCTTAAAGCGGCCAGGTGAGCGGTGTTTTGCGGCCCTCCAATTTCCAGCAGCAGGGGTTTAAGGAAAAGAGAGAGCAGGATCACAGCGGTAAAGGTGGCTACAGCCGTTAAAACAGGATTCCACCAGTTGGGTGGCCGTGCAAAGCCAAGGTCACTCCATAACCAGCCTGATGCCTTCTTATTGATCAAAACAACAGCAACCATAAAACCCACTTTGTAAAGCAACAGCCAGAAGCCCATGCTTTCTACATTAAGAAAGGTATTGGAATAGTAGTTATAGCTAAGGTAATCAAGGGTGAAGCTCACTGCGAGCAACAAAACAAGGGAAAGGCCCAGGAAACTTTTTGGGGGCGCCAGTTCATTAAGGGCAACGGTCTCTCTTGCAGACTCTTCCATAAGCAGGGCGTTTTGGGGTACAGCTGTTCTTTGCTTTACTTTTTGAAGATAGTAAAATAATTAAAAGGAAAAATTTGGGAGCTGCTGCCGTAAAACCTGCCGTTCGCTTAGGAATTATAGATGTTGATCATGGTAATGGTATCTATAAGCCCGTGAATGAAGATTAGCGGCCATATCCTGCGGCCATTGATCACGTAGGCGATTCCAAAAATAAGCCCCAGTCCGGTGGTGGTGAGGATCCCGCCTATGCCCTGGTAGGCATGTATCAACCCGAAGATCACAGAACTTATGCCTACCGCGCCCCAAAGAGACCAGGTAGAATTGCCCAGAAACTGTTCCAGGGCGTTGATCAAAAAAGCCCTGAAGATGAGCTCTTCCAGGAAACCGGCCGTGATCCAGAGTATAATGAGAGAGATGATGAGCTTGCTGAGGTCTCCCTGAATGTCATCAAGCATGGAAATCGCATTGGTATTGATAAGATCTGCCCAAAGCGGTTGTACGTAGCGTGTAAAGAGTACGAGCGTAAGGAACAAGGCAATGGTAATTAGAAGGGGTTTCCACCAGCTGGTGGGTTTGGCCAGTCCCAGGTCTTCCCAGCTCCAGTTCATCTCCTGTTTGTTGATGTAGACGATCGCGGCCATAAGCGCATTGTTGGCTATGAGCATCCAGAACCCGGTACCGGTAACCGAGGTAATACTGTCTGAATAGTAGGTGAACAGCAGGTAATTTATGGTGAAATTGATAGCCAGGAGCAGCATAAGGGAAAGGCCGAGGATTCCCTGCTGGTCAAGGGGCAGGGTTTGGGGTTCTACTCTTCGGTTATACTTCATTTTGGGGGGAATTCTATTTGCCGAAAACATTCTTTGATAACAGACACATTTTTACCTTAATTGTTACAATTTTTTACACTGCATAAGGGGCACCGGCTGGTACCCTGATAACTTCGGAAAAATTTGAATTTTAAACGGGTAACGAATGTAATAAAATTTTGAGGCTGTGCAAGTTGCGATTACCTTTTATGCTGCTATTTTAACTTATTTCTAACAGTTTCTGAAAGTCTGCCTGTTGGGGTGAATTCTTTCTGCGGAAGGCGTGTGACTTTGTTTTAACGGCTGCTGAAAAAATTTCTTCAGAATTTAACGCCTTCCTCACATGACCGAACCTAATTATTTTATAATTTTGGAATATTTCCAATAACACGGAATTATTCCATTTTATGAAGAGTAAATCGATCTTACACCTGGACCTGGATACCTTCTTTGTATCTGTAGAACGCCTGCTGCATCCAGACCTGGCAAACAAGCCGCTGCTGGTGGGTGGCCTGGGAGACCGCGGGGTAGTGGCGGCCTGCAGTTATGAGACCCGCAGGTTTGGGGTACATTCGGGCATGTCTATGAAGGTGGCGCGGCAGCTTTGCCCCCAGGCTACGATAATAAAAGGGAATTCTTCCACCTATACCAAATACTCCCACGAGGTAACCGAGATTATCAAACAGGCGGTCCCCGCCTTTGAAAAAGCGAGTATTGATGAGTTCTATGCAGATCTCACCGGGATGGACAAGTTCTTTGGCACCTACCGTTTCGCCAGTGAGCTGCGGCAGAAGATCATCAAAGAAAGCGGCCTCCCTATTTCGTTTGGGCTCTCGCAGAACAAGATCGTTTCTAAGATAGCCACGGGAGAGGCCAAGCCCAATAATCAGCTGCTCATTGAGAACGGGCAGGAGCGAAGTTTCCTGGCACCGCTCTCTGTGCGCAAGATCCCCATGATAGGGTCCAAAACCTTCCAGACCTTGCTGGGGCTGGGGGTGAGGGAGATAAAGACCATCCAGGAGATGCCGGTAGAGATGATGGAGAGTGTGCTGGGCAAGAACGGGCGCACCATCTGGAAACGCGCGCATGGAATAGATGACAGTCCCATTATCCCCTTTCATGAACGCAAATCGATCTCTGCAGAGCGCACCTTTCACCGCGATACCATCAACATGGTACAACTCTACGCCACCCTCACCGCCATGGCCGAAAGCCTGGCTTACCAGTTGCGGCGGGGTGACAAGCTTACCTCGGTGATAAGTGTGAAGATCAGGTATTCAGATTTCAACACCTACACCAAACAGGCGAAGATCCCCTACACCAGCGCAGACCATATCCTTATCCCCAAAATAGCCGGGCTTTTTAGTCAGCTCTACAACCGCCGGCTGCTCATAAGGCTGGTGGGGGTAAAGTTCAGCGGACTCGTTGGGGGGCATTACCAGATCAACCTGTTTGATGACAGCGAGGAGATGCTGAGCCTTTACAGTTCTATAGACAGGATAAGGAACCGGTTTGGGGAAAACAGCGTGATGCGCGCCTCCACCATTGGCGGCACCGAAATAGGCGGCAGGATGAACCCCTTCAACGGCGAACCTCCAATGCTGTATGCGCATAGGCAGAGTTAGTTTTCAATTATCAATGATCAATAAACAATGATCAATAAACAATGATCAATAATCCAATTTCTCTGCGGGCTTAGCGAAATCTCTGCGGCCTTTGCGAGAAATAAATTTGAGAATGAGATGATTTAAAAATGAGATGATTTGAGGGAAGGGGGAATTAGGGGATGAGGAGAATGGGTAATTATTTTTCACGCAGAGAGCGCAAAGGATTCCCGCAAAGCGCGCAAATAAAGGAACCACAAACAAGCACCAAGCACCAAGCACCAAGCACCAAATTCCAAATTCCAAAATTGATTTGAGGATGAGATAATTTGAAATGGAGCAGAAAAAGGTCCCCTTCCGGGGGATTTAGGGAGCAGGGGGATGAGGAATTCTGTGAAGATCAGCGAGATCTGCGGGAAATATTATCCAATTATCAATTAGCAATGATCAATAAACAAATTTCAAATTCCAAATTCCAAAAATGAATTTAAGGATGAGAGGATTTGAAAACAATAAACAATGATCAATTAACAATTATCAATAATCCAATTTCTCTGCGGGCTTAGCGAAATCTCTGCGGCCTTTGCGAGAAATAAATTTGAGAATGAGATGATTTAAAAATGAGATGATTTGAGGGAAGGGGGAATTAGGGGATGAGGAGAATGGGTAATTATTTTTCACGCAGAGAGCGCAAAGGATTCCCGCAAAGCGCGCAAATAAAGGAACCACAAACAATAAACAAGCACCAAGCACCAAACACCAAATTCCAGGCACCAAATTCCAAATTCCAAATTGTGATGATTTAAGAATTTGAAAATGAAGCAAAAAAAGGTCCCCTTCCGGGGGATTTAGGGAGCAGGGGGATGAGGAATTCAATTAACAATTATCAATGATCAATAAACAAAAGAGCCAACAGCCAACAGTCAACAGCCAACAGCCAACAGCTAAAAGAACTTATCACTAACATAACATGTATCTAAACACCCACACATACTACTCTTTACGTTACGGGACCTTTTCTGTGAAGGAGCTTTGTGAGCTGGCGGGGCGGAATAAGGCTACTGCCGTTGCGTTGACAGATATCAATAATACCTCGGCCTGTCTTAGCTTTTTGAAAATGGCTGCGGAATATGAGTTCACGCCCCTTACCGGGGTAGACTTCCGGAACGGGGTGCAGCAGCAGTACGTGGGGCTGGCAAGGAACAATGCAGGGTTCAAACAACTCAACGACCACTTATCGGCTCATTTGCATGCTGAAAAAAGCTTCAAAAAAGATGCCCCCGGGTTACCCGACTGTTACCTCATCTATCCGCTGGAGAAGGTGATAGCCGATAAAAAAACCACTTTCCGGGAGAATGAGTTCATCGGGGTATCTGTAGAGAGCCTCCGGAAACTCAAATTCTCGGGCTACCTGCGGTACAGGGAAAAACTGGTGCTGCTGCAAACGGTTAGCTTCCGGAGTAAAAAAGATTTCAATGCCCACCGGCTGCTGCGGGCCATAGACAATAACGTGCTGCTAAGTAAGTTGTCTCAAAGTGAGCAAGGTTGTGTGGAGCACCAAATGCTGCCGCCGGGAACTATTGAGGCTGCTTTTGAAGATCACCTGCACATCCTTGAAAACACCCAAAACCTGATCGCAGGCTGTAAGCTGTATTTTGGGTTTGGAAAGGCCCGTCTCAACCGCAATTTGCAGGTCTTTGGGAACAGCAGGGAAGAAGACGCCGAAAGCCTGAAGGCCCTTTGCATTAAGAATCTGCCGCGGCGCTATCCCAATGCTTCCGAAGCGGTTTATGCACGAGTGAACAAGGAGCTGGAAGCGATCATTAGCCTGGGCTTTGTTTCCTATTTTCTCATCAACCACGATATCGTGGAGTACGCGAGATCCAGGAACTATCCTTTCATTGGCCGGGGCAGCGGCGCGAACTCGGTTGTCGCCTACATCATTGGCATTACCAATGTAGATCCCATTGAGCTCGACCTGTATTTTGAACGTTTTATCAACGCCCACCGTCATTCCCCGCCCGACTTTGACATTGACTTCTCCTGGAAGGACCGGGAGGATGTGACGGCCTACATCTTCAATAAATATGAGAATACGGCCCTGCTGGCTACCTATGTCACCTTTAAACGCCGGGCGGTAATACGGGAGCTGGGAAAGGTATTCGGGCTTCCTAAAGCCGAGATCGACAAACTCTCTGCGGGCTTCTTTAAGATCGAAGACCTGGATGAGATGGAAAAACTGGTCTTTCGCTACAGCTATCTTATTGCCGGTTTTCCCAATTACCTGAGTGTGCATGCCGGCGGGATCATGATCTTGCAGGAACCGGTACATAATTATGCGGCTACCTTTTTGCCGCCCAAGGGTTTTGCGACCATTCAGTTTGACATGCATGTGGCCGAAGATGTGGGGATCTTCAAGTTTGACATCCTGGCCCAGCGCGGACTTTCCAAAATCACCGATGCCATTGAGATCATTAAGCAGAATCAGCCCGGTGCGGTGGTGGAAGACATGGAGAATGTTTCGGTCTTCAAGAACGACCCCAACGTGAACCATCTGTTGCGCACGGGCGACTGCATGGGGGTGTTCTACGTGGAATCACCTGCCATGCGCGGCCTTTTCATTAAGCTGCAGACAGAGGATTACCTGGGGCTTGTAGCGGCCAGTTCCATCATCCGGCCGGGGGTCTCCAATGGCGGGATGAAGGAGGAGTACATCAAACGCCATCGCGACCCCGAGCGTCGCAAGCAGGCGCACCCCGTGATGTATGAGATCATGCCCGACACCTACGGAATCATGGTGTACCAGGAAGATGTGCTCAAAGTGGCGCATTTCTTCGCGGGACTTTCCCTGGAAGAAGCTGATGTACTGCGGCGGGGGATGAGCGGAAAGAAACTGGCCGAGGGGGAATTCGATCGG
The DNA here is from genome assembly GCF_042684505.1 of Salinimicrobium flavum. Lineage (NCBI taxonomy): Bacteria > Pseudomonadati > Bacteroidota > Flavobacteriia > Flavobacteriales > Flavobacteriaceae > Salinimicrobium > Salinimicrobium flavum. The sequence goes on along the minus strand of NZ_JBHULT010000006.1, from coordinate 151,714 downwards.
TTGGAGGCCAAGTTCAGGAGCAACTGCCGGGAAAAAGGTTATTCAGAACAGCTTGTGGAAGAGGTGTGGAACCAGGTGCTTTCGTTTGCGGGCTACGCCTTTCCCAAGGGGCACTCGGCTTCGTATGCGGTAGAGAGCTACCAGAGCCTGTACCTAAAATATTATTTTCCGCTGGAATTCATGGTGGCCTGTCTCAATAACGGCGGCGGATTCTATGATGTGGAAACCTACATCCAGGAGATAAGAAAGTGTGGCGGCCGCGTGCATGCCCCTTGTATTAACAAAAGTGATCACCATACTGTCATCTATGGGAAAGATGTTTACCTGGGGCTGGGCTATATCAAGGAGCTAGAGATAAAGGTGGTGCAGCATATCCTTGAAAACCGTAATTTCTTCGGCCCTTTCAGTTCTTTCGATGATTTTATTGACCGGGTACCTGTTTCCATTGAACAGCTGAGCATCCTGCTGAAGATAGATGCCTTCCGCTTTACCGGGGTGGACAAACATCACCTGCTGTGGAAGGCTTTTTTCAAGCTTAGCAGAAGCAAGACCAGGACAGATCAACAGCTGCTGTTCAGGCCGCCGCACCGGGATTTTGAACTTCCGGAGCTGGCCCATTCTTTTCTCATAGATGCCTATGACCAGATGGAGCTGCTGGGCTTTTCCCTGCACGACCACTTTCGCCTGCTAAAGAACCCGATGAAAAACTCGGCCGTAAAAGCCGCAGACCTGCAAAACTTTGTGGGAAAGGAGATAGAGATCTATGGCAATCTCATTACTGCCAAACGGACCGCTACGGTGAACCGGGAGTACATGGTCTTTGGAACCTTCTTCGATCCTGCGGGAGATATTTTTGATACCGTGCAGTTTCCCCGTGCCGCAGAAAGATTTCCGCTGCACAGCAAAGGCATTTATTTGTGCCGTGGCAAGGTGGTCAATGAACTGGGATACCTCTCTGTCACCATCAACCGGATAGAACGGCAGGAAACCGTGGGAGATCCCAGATTTGTGAATTCAGCCTGGAAGGCCTTACCGGCCTGATAGTGGGAAAATAATGACCCCGGGATCTATCTCTTCTTTAAATATTTCTCTATCTCTGAGTTCAGCTCTGCTCCCAGCAGGATGATAAAACTGGTGAGGAAAAACCACAACAATAGTACTACCACAGCAGAAATCGAACCGTACACCTCTCCATAGCTTCCAAAGTTGCTCACATAAAAGGAAAAACCCCAGGAAGCAAGAAGCCAAAGTACGGTGGCTAACAAGGCGCCGGGAAGGACAAGGTAAAATTTCGGGGTTCTTTTGGAGGGGGCATATTTATAGACTATCCCTAAGAAAAAAATCACGATCACCGCAAGTACCACCCAGCGCAACCATCGAATAAGGCTTTCAATATTATCCGGCAGCCCCAGTTCATCAACAAAGGCCGGAAAGGCTACTATAAGGGCCATGCTCAGGATCACCAGGACAATAGCACCAAAAGTGAACAACAGGGTGAGGCCATTCTGTTTAAAGAAATTCCGGGTGTTCTTTGTATCATAGGCTATGTCAATGCCCGTAAAAAGGGATTTTGTGCCTTTATTGGCACTCCAGATACTAAACAGGATACCAATGGCCATACTCCACCCAAGGGCCTTGCCTGATGTGGAAACCAGGTTCTCCAATTGACTCTTAATAATCTCAAAAGCTTGTTGGGGCATAACAGCAGCGAGTTGGGAGAGTTGGCTCTGTATGCTCTGCGGATTCATAGCAAGACCGTAAATAGATACCATTGCACCTATGGCGGGAAACACTGCAAGGAAGGCGTAAAAGGCCACCCCGGCAGAAACGATGGAGACATTGTTCTCCCCAATCTCATCCTTCACTCTTAAAAAGATGGTCTTCCATCCTGAAAAGGGAATATTCGAAGGTTTTTTGATCTCTTTGATTCGTATTTCTTCGGCCATAGTTTGATTTTTGAATTTACCGGCAAGGCTTCCGCAGTAAAACAGGAAGCCCGACTTTCCTTAAAAATAAAAAACAGCAGCCGAACGCCCTGAAGATCGCTACTAAACAATTGTTAATAATGGGGTTAGGTGTCTGTAGCCGATCCCCGATCCCCTTCAGTTATCGACCCTTTTCTCCGGAAGTGTTCAATAGCAGTGGGAGCCGTCACCCCATGAATTATAATGGAAATAAGAATAATGTAAGCCGTGATGGAATAGAGTTCTTGTTTGTAGGCAAAATGGTCAAATTGTACAAAGGCCCATGAGAGGTAAAACACTGATCCTATTCCCCGAATTCCGAAGAAACTTATCGCGAGCTTTGTTTTGAACTTTTCTTTTGACGCCGCCAGGGCGATAAGACCGGAAAGAGGCCTTATAACGATCACAAAGATCAGGGCAAAAAGAATTCCTTTCCAGTCGGTGATCATGAGGATACCGTTCATGATAGACCCTCCAAAGAGGATGATCCACACCACCAGGAGTAAATGCTCCATTTCGGTCACAAAATCGTGTAGTTTTTTCTTGTAATCACCACTTACATTCTCATAATAGCGCAGACTGAAACCGGCAAAGAATACCGCGAGGAATCCGTAGCCATGAAGCAATTCTGTGATCCCGTAGGTGGCGAAGGTAAGGGAGAGGGCAAGAAAACCTACAAAGGTTTCCACACCGGCATATTTGTATAACCTATCCATCAACAGCCCTATAAGTCTTCCTATCAACAGCCCTAAAACCACCCCTATGATGATCTTGAGCAATAACTTATCCCAAAACCAGTTGGTAAAATTAAAAGCTGCCCAGGTACCGGCCTGCGCTACCATGACCGCAAGATAGGAGAAAGGAAAGGCGATACCGTCGTTGAGACCTGCTTCTGCAGTTAGAGTAAACCTGATGTTTCCCTCATACTCTTTTTCATCCATTGGATCATCCAGCTGCACCTCTGCAGCCAGCACAGGATCTGTAGGTGCAAGAACGGCTGCCAGAAGGAGGCTGGAGGGCAGGCTTAACACCAGAAAATATTGGCCTAGCAGAAAAGCAGAGATCATACACAGAGGCATGGTGAGAAAGACCAGCATAAGGGGCTTTTTCCAGGAGCTCCAGCTGTAATTAGCACCTATCTTAAGCCCTGCACCCATAAGGGAAATGATGACAATGGCTTCTGAAAAATACATGAGCCATGTATCATTCCATAAAGGGTCTGGCCAGGAAAGGGGAACATCTACCCAGAACAAAAGGAATCCTACCAAAAGCAGGAGAATGGGAGAACTTACTCTTAGCTTTTTGGAAAAGGCAGGCAGCCAGGCCATGACCAAAGTAGCCAGCCCTAAACCTGCCAGAATGAGGTAGTGGTCTTTCATAGATAAATAAAAATAATGGATTTTGCGCAGGCTGCTGAACAAGGGAAAGTTAAATCGAATCCAAATTCACTCTTTTGAATAATTTTTGGAGTATTTCCTAGTAAACATGAGGAAAATTTCCCAAAAAAACTATATTTGTTGTATGGGAACAGATGTGTCTATAGATGTAAAGCGCTTTAAACAGGTTAGGGATGAACATGGATTCACCCAGGCCGCTTTCGCCGAACTGCTGGGAATAAAGAATTCCACCGCAGATATCGAAAGGGGCCGTACCAAACTTTCAGGGAAAGTGGTTGCAGAATTGTTACGCCAGTTTGGGATCAATCCGCTGTGGTTGTTTGGAGAAAGCAATCAAAAATTCCTGCAGGTAACTAAAGGGGATGTTAGTCCCAAAGTAATTAGTCTTAACAGTGCCGAAAACGAGAATATAGTGCTGGTAAATGTGAAGGCTGCGGCGGGTTATCCGCACAACGTGCAGGATGTGGAATGGTACCAGCAGCTTCCTGCCTTTGACCTGCCCCTTCCGGAATATCGCAACGCCACCCACCGTGGTTTCCAGATAGAAGGAGACAGTATGCTTCCCAACTTCAGGCCGGGGGAATGGGTGCTGGGAAAGGCGGTGCCAACCATTGAGGAAGCCAGTAACAATAAGATCTATGTAGTGGTATTATATGATTCTGTCCTGGTCAAGAAACTTCAGAAGCTACCCGATCCTTCAAAGCTTTTATTGATCTCCCTCAATGAGGAATATCTACCTATTGAAATAAATATCAATGACATTCAGGAGTTGTGGCAGGTAAACAGTAAACTTACCTTCAACCTTGATGCACCTTCAGAAAGCGGTCTTTTAAGGCAACTGCAGCAGTCAATGGAAGAACTTAAAAGCGATTTCAGGACTTTTAAACAATAAAAAACGGCCTGAATTTTCAGGCCGTTTTCTAGATCAAAAGTTACTTTTGGTTGGTTAGTAAAGATCTTAAAGATCGTCTTCTCCTCCAAGACCGGTATTTTCGCCGGCTTCATTCACTCCTTCTTCTATGGCTTCGCCGGTGGCATCGGCCGCATTCTTAGTTTCCCTGCAGGAAACCAAAGAGGTGGAAAGAGCAAAAGAGAACATTAATAAGAAAAGATATTTTCTCATAATTTATGTTCTAAGGTAAAGATTGATATATGGTGACATTACATGTCGTCATCCATATCATCCATTTCATCTTCCATTTCGTCACCTACCTCTTCTAATTCATCGCCGGCTTCATCGATGCCTTCTTCGATATCATCAGAATCTCTTTCGTTGGTTTCTCTACAAGAAATGAAAGAGGTGCTCACTGTAAACAGCAGGGCGAATAATAAAATTAATTTTTTCATGATGTTGGTTTTATAAGTTAGTTCTTACAAATTTAGATAAAGTATCTAGGTTTTAACCTTTTAACTGCTAAAATTTTCCTAAAATAGAGGTGCTCAACTAGATGTTGTCATCTCCTATTTTATCGATCTCTTCGTCAATTTCTTTGTTGACTTCTTCATCGACCCTTTCCCCGGTTCTCTCCAGGATACCTTTTTCATCTTCTTCGATTTCGACTTCTTTTCTTTCAACTTCAACTTCCCTTACGGTTTCTTCTCTAACCGTTTCCCGGCATGAAGTGAAAGTAAAACTGGTAATAGCAATTAACGCGATCATTATTACAGATCTCATAGTATTTGGGTTTAATGGTTCAATCGACCAAAGTATGAAAACCTTTCCTGCTACAACTGTATTTAGTAAATGTTTAGCAGTGTTTGTAAAGAATTTTTTAATTTTTGGAAAAACATCAGGTAATTTTCATATTATTTTTAGATTAATTTAAAATCATAGCAGGTTTTCTGTTAGTGAGTTTGGTGGTATATCATGTTCCCGTCGAAATAAAAAAGACCAGAGCTGTGTCTTTCAGAAAATAGGCTGCACCTTCTTCTTCCTGTGCTAAAAGTCCAGTGGGAATTAATGTAGATAAAATTAAAATATACCTTAAATAGCTAAAAATAAGGAGCTTATTTAAGATTTGACCAGCCGGAGGAGTTTCAGGAAGATTTCCTCACAGGCTTGATCCGTAAGTGGCTTTTCCCGGTAATCAATCACTTTTTCATATTGTATGGCCCGATCCCGGTCGCTTCCGTTGATCGATGAAGTCACCATAACAACAAAAACATTTTCGAAGGGTGGCAGTTGTTTCAGTTCGTCAAGGAGATCCCAGCCACTCATTTGTGGCATATTGATATCTAACAAAATCAAAAGAGGAATTGCCGGGTTTCTGTTTAAGACAAAGGAAAGCGTGTCGACGGCGTTGTCATAACATATGGGATTAGAAGTGAGGGAACTTTTTTGCACAAGTATCTTGTGCAGGAGCAAAACCACTGCATCGTCATCTACAATAACAATGTCTGCTTTCATCTGAGTAGGTAAGTCTGCAGAACCGGGGGCATGGATCTGCCTTATATTTGATCTTCTAAAGATAAAAAAAGAAAATTAGCAGCAAAGATTAACTAAAAAGACTTCCTGCATATTCCCACACTTTATAAATGAAGAGCAGCAGGAAGATCCCCGTTACAATGAATTCCATAAAAGTAGAGGCGAGCAATCCTATAAAGGAACCTGAAGCCGCTTTTAAAGCGGTTCGGGAATCTGCCTTGTTAATGATCTCTCCTATAAAAGCTCCAATAAAGGGAACAAAAAGAATAGCAAATGGAATGGGAATAAAAATACCGGCTACCAATCCCAGGGTGGCGCCAATCATCCCGTGCCTGCTTCCTCCCAGGTATTTGGTACCCAGGGCAGGGATGGCATATTGAAGAGCAAAGATGATTATAGTGATCACCAGGGTAATTCCCAGGAAGGTGTAGTTCATTGGAATGGCTTTGGTAAAATGTATAAGGAGCAGGCCTGCCCAACTAACCGGTATGCCGGGGAGCATAGGAAGAAAACTTCCCAGGATCCCAATGAGCATGAGAACAGCGGCAACAACTATTAAAAGAAGATCCATAAAATTATTTTGGGCTAAGATAGAGAAAGCTTCAATAATTATTTTTAACTACAAGATTAGTTTAAACTAAATATTTAGTTTATATTAGCATCAGAATTTAAACCTGTTATGAAACAACTCACTAAAGCAGAAGAAGAAATTATGCAGATCCTTTGGGACCTCAAAGAGGCCAATGTGGCCTCAATCATAGAGGAGATGCCGCAGCCGAAACCTGCCTATAACACCGTTTCAACTATCGTGAGAATCCTGGAAAGTAAAGAATTCGTGGATCATCGAAAAGTGGGGAAAGGCTATATCTATTTTCCTGTGGTGGAAAAGGAGACTTATACCAACCAAAGCATGAATAAATTAATAGACGGTTACTTCAACGGGTCTTTTAAAAGTATGGTGTCCTTTTTTATGAAGAAGAACAAAATGGACTCTGCCGACCTGGAGGCTATTCTGAAAGAGATCAACAAAAAAGAGAAATAATGCTGCACTACATTTTACAGATCATCGCTTTTCAGCTGGCCTTTCTTCTGGTATACGAGCTGTTACTCAAAAAAGAAACCTTTTTCTCCTATAACCGTGCTTATCTTTTGATCACGCCTGTGCTTGCTATGGTTTTACCACTTTTAAAGCTGGAGTTTCTCCAACAGGCTATTCCTGCGGAAGGCTTGGTGATGCTGCCTGAAGTTTTTATAGGAGGAGGCAGTGAGGTGCAAAACAGCATTACTTCAAATTCCATTGCTCCTGAAGCAGCTCAAAGCATCAACTGGTGGCTGCTTGCCTATGCCGGCGGATTCCTCTTTAGCCTGGGCTTCTTTTTTAATAAATTCAGGAACCTCAGGCAATTGTTCGCTCACAAACCTGTTTTCATTAATGCTGAAATGAAGATCGTGGAGGTGCCCGGTTCAAAGCTCGCCTGTACTTTCTACAACACCATCTTTTTGGGAACAGATCTTTCCGAAAAGGAACGGGAACAGATCCTTTCTCATGAACTGGTGCATGTAAAGCAGAAACATACACTTGACCTGCTGTTTTTTGAAGTCCTGAGAATCGTTTTCTGGTTCAATCCGCTCATTTACATCTATCAATCCAGAATTTCGGCTTGTCATGAGTTCCTTGCCGATGCCGGAGTGGTCAAAAATGTGGAAAAGAGGACCTATTTTGAACAGCTGCTCAATACCGCTTTTAATACCGAAGATATTTCATTCATCAATCAATTTTTTAATCATTCAATCATCAAAAAACGAATAGTTATGTTACAAAAAACCAAATCAGGAAATCTTTCAAAAATTAAATTTTTGATCATTCTGCCACTTATGCTGGCGATGCTAACGTATGTTTCGTGTTCTGAAGAACCGGCAACGACTCAGGAAGAACAGGAAGCTACTGCTCAGGAAAAACTTGAACAGATCAAAGCCATCATTGAAGATGGAACACCTATTTCGGGAGAGGATAATGAAAAGATAAAAGAGATCCTCAGCACCATCAGCAGTGAAGACATGGAGGAGTCCCTTAACGAATCTGATAAGGTAAGGACTCAGAAACTGAAAAATGCAACTTCCGGAATGGGTGATGTTCCTTTCGCGGTCATAGAAGAAGTACCGGTCTTCCCGGGATGTGAATCTATGGATTCTAATGAGGGTCGAAAACAATGTATGACAGAAAAAATAACTGAAATAGTAAGTCAGAATTTCGATACCTCGTTAGGAAAACAATTGGGATTAACCGGAATAAACCGGGTTTATGTTCAGTTTAAAATTAATAAAGAGGGAGTTGTGGAAGTTATGGGTGTGCGTGCAACACATCCTGAATTGGAAGAGGAAGCAAGGAGGGTAGTAAACCTTATTCCCGACATGACTCCGGGAAAACATAATGGAAACGAAGTTGGAGTACTGTATACTATCCCCATAACATTTAGAGTTGGTGAATAAATTTATATTCCTTTTATTATTATTTGCAGCCACTACAGCCGAAGCTCAAACTTCGGCTTTAGCCGTTGCTGACAGTCTCTATGCCGTGGGAAATTATTCAGAAGCAATTAAGCTCCTGGAAAAATCTGAGACTAAATCTGAAGCTGTTTTGCTGAAGCTCGCCCAGGCACAGAAAGCAAACGGTAATTTAAATGCTGCTCTCCACAACTACCAAGGCGTCCTGGAATCAAATCCCAACAGGGTGCTTACCACAGTAGAGTATGGAAAACTACTGTCATCTACGGGAAAACTCGAGATGGCCGACAGCATCTTTACGCACCTCATGAAAAAATATCCCATCAATGCCGAATTTCACTATCAGCTGGGACTAATCAGGGAAAAGCGAAAAGATTCTACTGCAATGAAGCACTATAATCTTGCAGTGCTAATAAACAGGACGCATCAACAAGCCCTTATCAAGGTTTCAAAAAATGTCCTGGTGAAAGGAAAGGTCTCACGGGCAGAGCGGCTTGCGAAGCAGGGGCTGGAGGTCAATCCCGCAAATATTGCCTTACTCTCTATCCTGGCCCAGGCTTATTACTATCAAAAAGAATATAAGCAAGCCATAGTTGAATTTGAAAAGCTGGTAGATCTCGGTCACGGCAGTGAATTCGTCCACACTAAGATCGGCACGGCGTATTTTCATCTGGAGAATTACGAGAAAGCCATTGCTAATTTTAATTCGGCGCTCAATTATGAAGAGGAGAACCACGCCACTCACTACAGCCTGGGAAAACTATATGCTCTCATGGGAGAGTATAAAAATTCTGAAGGACATTTGTTGCAGGCAATTTTGCTCAAGGATGTTATTCTTGACGAAGAGTTCACCAGTCTTGGGCTCACCTACAAATATTCAGATGAACCCAAAAAGGCAATGGAATACTTCAATAAAGCCCTGGCCGAAAATCCTGACAATGAACGGGCGATGTTTGAACGCGCCGTTGTTGCAGATTCCTATTTCAAGGATCTCGAAACCAGAATGAATTATTTTCAGGCTTATCTCAAACGATTCGGGGAAACAGGAAGCCCCAATCTCCTCCTCCTGGCACAATATCGTGTGAAGGATCTTCGGGAGGAAATTCACATGAACCCTGCCGCGAAGTAGAATTTTTTCGGTAAACTGCTTAAATTCACTATTTTTGAAGCTCACAGTGAGCCTGTACCTGCATGAAGAAAATTTTACTTATCATTTGTCTTTTAGCTTTCACCTCCTGCGATTACTTTGAAAAACGTAAGATCTCTTCAGAAGAGATCCTTTCCGAAGAAACCCGGGAGCTTAACTGGCATGAGGTTGACCAGTACCCCGCTTTCGAGGAGTGCCGCAATGTAATGGAGTCAAAGGCTGCCAAGGCCTGTTTTGGTAATAAAGTGGCCAGTTACTTCTATGCCCGGCTTGAAGCCAAACAACCGGTGGTAACAGAAGCGCTGGATGACACTCTTTATTTGTACCTAAGGATCTCTGAAAAAGGCATTCCCGCCATTGATTCTATGGAAGTGGATTCTCTTATTGTGCAGCAACTTCCTGAGATAAGGACATGGCTGGGGCAGAGCGTGGATTCTCTCCCGAAAATTTATCCCGCCACGAAACGTGGGATTCCCGTGATTACCACCTTTAAGATGCCGGTAGTTATTAAAGCCGAATAAGGATTACAACCTGAATTTATACCCCACCGTGAAGTCTACAGGGAAAGAACCGTTACCATCAAGCGCGATGGAAACGATGTCGTTGTAGCTAAGGGTTATGAAGCTGGCTTCGGTTATTTTTATTTCTGTACCCACCCCAAAGCTAAAAGGCGCTGTAAAGGTAAAACCGTCCTCCTCTTTTATGGCCGTGATCTCTCCTTCATCATTCCTTATATACACATTGTCTTCAGAATAATACAGCGTGGCGAGTTCTGTGTCGATGTGCAGGTCAAACCCGGGGAAGTACAGTGCACGAAACCTGTAGTTAAGGGAAAGCTGGGTGGAGCTGTAGCGGTAATCTTCCCGTTTGAAGGACTGGCGCAGCTGAATAAATGCTGCATGTCGCGGAGCGAGATTGGGGTCAAAGAATTCGAATTCCAATCCCAGTATCGGCGCTATGGTGTTATCAGGATTCTCTGTGTATTTATTGTTTGAGATCCCCGTAAACAGTCCTAACCTGTACTTGATGTTTGAGGTAGAGGCATTATATTCATAATCTTCCTGCACCTGGGCGTTGTAGCGGTTCACAAAATGTTTAAGGCTGTATAAAACGAAAAGCACATCACCGGTCTTCACCTGAGCATCTGTGGTGAGATTTTTCAATTGCTCTTTGTACTCTTCCTGGTAAGCACCCCCTTCGCGGGTGTTCCTGAGTTCAACCATTCGGTCTCCCTTCTGCACAAAATAACGGTAGCTGTGGTCTTTTTCATTCCAGAACAGGCTCAAAGGGCCTTTTACCTCCCTTTGCAACTCAAGTGTGTCCTGTTCAATAATGTATATCTCCTGAGCTGAAAGTCGGGAGCCTGCGAAGAGTAAAATAAATATAAAAAGTAGCTTTAATTTCTGCATTTTATTGGGTGTAGAAAATTAAAGATAGTAAAATAATTAAAGGTGCTCCTATTTTTTGAACTGTCTGCCTTTCCAGTTATAGCCCCGAAAAAGTGAGAGAATGGCAACGTAGCTGCTGAAGAAAGGATAGACCAGACTGGCCTGAAAATAACTTTTCAAAACCTTCTCCCTGTCAAAGAGTTTGGCGCTGGCATAGATCAAAGCAAAATCTGCATTGAACTTGAAAACAAAGAGCAGGAACAAAGTTTCGGGTTCGGTTTGGTTCAGCAAAAAGCCTCCCACAGCCGTGACCAGGGTAAGATTCATTAAAAGTACGATGAGGCCTACGAATTTTCCGAAGGGGCTCTTGTAGGCTGAGGTTTTTGCCGCCCATCGAATTCTCTGGGCAACCAGGCTTTTCAGATCTGGCTGAGGATGTGTAGTCACAACCGCTGCCTGGCTTTTTAAGAACCGGGTCTTCAATCCTTCACGATTAAATTTCTCCAGCAGGAAGATATCGTCACCACTCCCAATATTTTCATTTCCTTCAAATCCTTGGACTTTTAAAAAGCCGTTCTTTGAATAGCAGAGATTGGCGCCGTTACACATAAACGGAATTTTCACCCCAAAACCTCCCACGGTAGCGGTTTGCAGACTAAAAATATCGAGTTCCTGGAACCTTTTCCAGAAACCTTTCTCACCAGTGTCTTCCCTTAATCTTACAGGAGCGGCAACCAGATCTGCCCCACTTTCGGCTATAAAACTGTCAAAAACTTCAAGCCAGGTGGCAGGCATGGTGCAGTCTGCATCTGTAGTAAGGATATGATCAAAATTAGCTTCAGAAATAGCGGTTTTTACCGCATCTTTTTTGGGGCTTCCGGTGTGGCGCTCGTTCTGCAGCAATCTGATCTTCATTCGGGGGTGGGCCCTGATGAAGCTGCTGCATATCTCTTCGGAAGCATCTTCAGAAGCATCATTGACCAGGAGGATCTCGAAAAGGTGTGCAGGATAGTGAAGGCGGGAAAGGGATTTCAGTAACTGCGGAAGGTTTTCGGCTTCATCCCGAAAGGGAATGATGATTGAAAAAGGGGTATTTGGAGCTGAATTTTTTCCGGTGAACTCCGGCACCTGGTGGTAACCATATAACAGGAAAAGCAGGACAAAAACATACAGGAACGTTATGATGCCCGCCACCAGCATCATGGAGTGGCAAGTGTATTTTTCTTGTATTTAAGCACAAAATAACTGCCGGCTACGGCAGGTATCCCAAAATTAAGGATCCAGGCCGCCAGAACTACGCTCAGCACAATGATTTGGGGAACCTGTAAAAACCCGAATACCCACACCGCGAACCCTCCTTTAATAAGCGCATCAAAAATGATCATGGTAGGAATGATAGAAGCAAGGATAAATGTGCTGAAAACGGCCGAGATCAACAAGGGATAAGATACATCTACCTTGAACAGGAGTAGCAGAAAATAGAACTGATGGGTGAAAATCAGATATCTGATGGAAGAAAATAGCAGCGTTTTCCAGCGTATTTTTATGGGCACATTATGGAAAGAATCTTCAAGGCGTTGTACCGAGTATCCTTTCAAACGTATCCTGAACTTCTTCATGAGCCAGTATATAAGAAAGGGAGAAATTAGCAAACCTGAGACCAGCAGAAGATTGAACAACGGCAGGGGCAGATCAAGGGTGGTGATGAGGTACAGGAGTCCGGCAATTCCAAAGAAATAGGTCACGAAGAGCTGCGCCATGTTCCCCATAAAGTTAAGAAAAATGATTTTTCTCCAGGCACTGCGTACATAATACAAACATTTGGCGCCGTACTCCCCGATTCGGCTGGGGGTAAAAATAGCTGCCGTAAAGGAAGCCAGGCTTTCTTTGGTCGCACTTTTAAAGGAATTATCCCGCACATAGCTACTCAGGGTCTGCCATTTAAGGATCTCAAAATACCAGTTTAGTACAGTAAGCAACACCAGGATCGCAATATTGGTCACTGAAAAGACACGGTAACGCGACAATTCAGACAGGAAGTCCCGGAAGTCCATTTGTTCATCTGAGGTGAGCTTGTACCATATAAAATATACTGCAGCCGTAACCACGAAGATCCTGAGTACTAGTGACAGGAATTGTTTAGCTTTGTACGAGGTAATACGCATAAATTATTTTAGGGGGAAGTTACTTCCTGGTTTTAGCGTAACAGGGATTTACCCTGCAATAATACGAAGCTTTTGAATACCGAAAAAATCATTTTAGGGATTGATCCCGGTACCACGATCATGGGATTTGGTCTCATTAAGGTCGTGAACAAAAAAATGTCATTTTTACAGCTCAATGAACTGCAGCTGCAAAAATATGAAGATCCTTATGTGAAACTGAAGCTCATTTTTGAGCGAACCATTGAATTGATCGATACCTGGCACCCAGATGAGATCGCTATTGAAGCCCCTTTCTTCGGAAAGAACGTGCAATCTATGTTAAAGCTGGGCAGGGCACAGGGAGTAGCCATGGCAGCGGGATTGAGCAGGGAAGTTCCGGTAACCGAATATTCCCCGAAAAAGATCAAAATGGCCATTACCGGAAACGGAAATGCCAGCAAGGAACAGGTGGCAAAAATGCTGCAAAGCCTGCTTTCCCTGAAAACCTTACCTAAGAACCTCGATGCCACAGACGGACTCGCAGCGGCGGTTTGCCATTTCTACAATGCCGGAAAAGTAGAATCCGGAAAAAGCTACACAGGCTGGGAAGCGTTTGTAAAGCAAAATCCTAATAAAATTCAATGATCAATGATCAATAAACAATGATCACTTGACTAAAATCAATAATTTTTAGGTTCGAATTGTACAAAAAAGAGAGCTATGGAAAGAAAGGAGAATGTATTGAATGACAAATCTTTTGATTTTGCGGTGAGAACGGTGAAATTATATAAGAAGATTGTTCGGGAGGAAAAAGAATATGTATTGCCAAAACAATTTTTAAGATCGGGCACTTCTATTGGAGCAAATGTAGCCGAAGCCAATGGAGCAATTTCTACGGCAGATTTTTCCTCAAAAGTTTCTATAGCATATAAGGAAAGCCTGGAAACAAAATTCTGGTTGAGACTTTTTGAAGCTACTGATTATATAGCCACTGAGGAGTTTGAAGAAATGTTCGGTAAGGCAGATGAACTTTCCAGGATCATGTTCAGCATTTTAAAAAAGACCAGAATGGGCAAATAAACAGATAGTCGGTAATTACTAATGGTAAAAAACTGATAATTGGTTATTGGTAATCGATAACTGAACTGATAATTGATCATTGCTAATTGTTAATTGATGTACATTCACATACCTTTTTGTAAACAAGCCTGTCACTACTGTGACTTCCATTTCTCGACTTCGGTAAAGAAGAAGCCACAGATGGTGGAAGCTATTTGCAAAGAGCTGTTGCTTCGGAAGGATGAGGAGCCCGGGACAGTGGAAACCATTTATTTTGGTGGGGGAACACCTTCTTTGCTTTCTGCGGAAGAATTGCAGCAGATCTTTGAGGTTATTCAGCAGAATTACTCCATAGCCGAAGATGCAGAGGTCACCCTTGAAGCCAATCCCGATGATCTTACCGAAGAAAAGATCAGGATGCTGGCTGCTTCTCCCGTTAACCGCCTAAGCATTGGTGTACAGTCCTTTTTTGAAGAGGACCTGAAGCTCATGAACCGGGCCCACAACGAGAAGGAGGCACTGCAATCTATACAAATTGCTAAAAAGTATTTTGATAATATTTCTATTGATCTCATTTACGGAATTCCCGGGATGAGCAATGAGCGCTGGAAGAAAAACCTCCAAATAGCGCTCGATCTTGGGGTGCCACATATTTCCAGCTATGCCCTTACCGTTGAGCCCCGAACAGCCCTAAAGAGCATGATCGAAAAAGGGAAGATCGCCCCCGTGGAAGAAGAATCGGCACGGGAGCAGTACGAGATCACGATAGAAGTACTGGAAGGAGCAGGTTTTGAGAACTATGAATTTTCCAATTTCGGGAAATCGGGTTATTTTTCCCGCAACAATACAGCTTACTGGTTTGGTAAGCCGTACCTGGGGATCGGTCCGTCAGCACATTCTTTTGACGGTTTTCAAAGAAAATGGAACGTTAGCAATAATACACTTTATATAAAGTCCCTTGAAAAAGGGGAAATCCCGGCAGAGGTTGAAAAGCTTTCAATTACAGACCGCTACAATGAACTGGTTATGACCCGCCTGCGCACTAAATGGGGCGTTTCTGTAGAAGAGGTAGAAAGGAGTTTTGGATTAAAGTATAAAGATTATCTGCTTGCTGAAGCTGCAAAATTGATCCGGGATGGAATGCTGGAGTGGAAAGAAGGCAGACTGCAGGTTTCCAAAAAGGGCAAATTCCTTAGCGACGGCATCGCGGCGGAGCTGTTTTGGATAGAGTGAAATCTAATTCATGCTTCTTTGCTCACCATTACCAGGACCATTGTTCTCTACCCTTTGCCCTTCATTTCTTTTGCTCGTCCAAAAGAAACGAAGCAAAGAAAAGGACGCCTTTTCCAGGGAATTTTTTGTTCCGCTGCTGCGGCACAAAAATCGGCGGACAAAACTTCGCGTCGCACCAAAAAAGGTGCTCCTGGATTTCGAAGTTTTGCCGCCTATTCTTCGGAAAAGGAGTCTAAAGAACAAACAAATCTCTCTAAAACTAATTTCAAAATTTGAAGCTGGAAAGAGATTTCTGGTCTTAAAAAAGATTCTATTTTTACATCTGACCTTCAAATCAAAAAGCTTATTTCATGCAGGCAACTATTCAACATAATAATGAAAGTTATAAAACAGATCTTTCCAAACCCCTGGACATCTCTCTAAGTTTGAGAGGCGATGATAAAAATCCCATCGCCTGGTATTTGGGTGCCCCAAAGATCAAACCGGTGAAGGAAGGGGAATTCGTCGGCAAGGTGAGCCTGGGGGCTTCCACCAATTTTAATGATGTTTATTTCAATCCGCACGGGCACGCTACTCATACCGAATGTGTAGGCCACATCACTCCCGAATTTCACAGCATCAATGAAAGTCTTAAAAATTTCTTCTTTTTGGCGAAGCTCATTTCAGTGGAACCGGTGACCCGGGGAGAAGATAAAGTGATCACAAAAGAGCAAATTCAGAAGCTATTCCAAAAAGAGGAAGCAGAAGCATTAGTGATTCGCACCCTTCCCAATACCTTTTCCAAACGCAGTAAACACTACTCCCATACGAACTGGCCGTACCTTGAGGAGGCTGCCGCACTGTATATTCGCGAGTGCGGAGTGAACCACTTACTTGTAGATCTGCCTTCTGTAGACAGGGAGAAAGATGAAGGAAAATTACTGGCTCATAAAGCATTCTGGAATTACCCTAAAAACACCCGCTTTGAAGCTACCATTACCGAACTGGTCTACGTGCCTTCAAAGGTGGAGGACGGTATGTTTTTCCTGAACCTTCAGCCCGCTTCGTTTGAGAACGATGCCGCGCCCTGCAAACCCGTGCTATATCAAATCGAAAACTGATGAAAACAACTTTAAAACTTGAGGAACTGGCAATGTTACTCCTGGGGATCTACACCTGTAATCTACTGGATTTTCATTGGGGGATATTTTTAGTCCTTTTCTTTGCACCCGATCTTGGGATGTTGGGTTACCTTTTTGGAAATAAAGCAGGAGCTTTAACCTACAACTTACTGCATCATTAAGGCATCGCGATAGGTATTTGGCTGGCGGGGAGGTTCTATGGAATTGACGAAATGCAACTGGCAGGTATCATTCTTTTCTCCCACGCCTCCTTTGACCGGCTCCTGGGGTATGGTTTGAAATACAATAAAGGCTTTAAATTTACCCATACGGGAGAGATCGGGAAGCAAAGTGTGCAGCAGGATACCAATAATGCCCAACCCGGCTAAATTCTTCTACTTCTTCCTATCTTTGAAAAAACCTTCCGCAGAAAGTACCCAGGAAAGAAAAACAATAGCATGAATGTCGAAATTTTCAGGAATTACTGCCTCTCCAAAAAAGGGGTTACCGAAGAATTCCCCTTTGATGAGGAAACCCTGGTGTTCAAGGTCATGGGAAAGATGTTCGCTTTGAGTGGCCTGGAGCATGTTCCTTTCCAGATAAGCCTGAAATGTGATCCTGAAAGGTCGATGATCCTCAGGGAGGAATTTGACGGCAGGATCACCGGCGCCTACCATATGAACAAAAAACACTGGAATACCATCATTCCCGAAACCCTCCCGCCGCAGCTGGTGAAAGAACTTATTGATCATTCCTACGATCTTGTGGTGAGCGGACTTTCAGGAAGACAACAGCAAGAATTAAAAAATTTAGAATCCTGATCTATGCATGATCCCCGCAGCTTCTATACCTCCCAGATAGATAAATACCGCTCACATCTCGATACCGCCTCCAAAAAACTGGCTTTTTCGAGCCTTTTACGATTCGTGGTTTTTCTGGCGACGGCATACCTGACTTATTTTTACTTCGGAAACACCAGTGCAGTGACCGCGGTGCTGGTCATAGGGATCACCATTTTCGTGGTGCTGGTATCCCGGCATTCAGACCTGAAATATGAGAGGGACAAGTACAGGGAGCTAATAAGACTTAATGAGTCAGAGATCGAAGTGTTGGACAGGAAATTCCATCACCTGCCTACTGGTGATGAGTTCGAAGATCCTCAACATCCCTTTAGTCAGGATGTGGATCTTTTCGGAAAAGGTTCCTTTTTTCAATATTTAAACCGCACTGCATTACCTGAAGGACAGAGGAAACTGGCACAACTCTTACTGAGCAACGATATAAGTGAAATTGACCTGAAGCAGGAGGCCGTAAAGGAACTTCAGGAGAAAGCCGACTGGCGTCAGAACTTTTCTGCCCTGGCCAGATTAGTCAAGACCGAAACCCGCACCGGCACCATCCTGAGCTGGCTAAAAGGGTATATACCTTTTGTGCCCGCCATAATGAAATGGCTTCCCATAGCTTTTTCAGCAGTTTCAGGAATTGCGATCACGGCATTCTTTTTCGATCTCATTGGAGGAATTGAACTGGGCCTCTGGTTCTTTGTAGGATTGATGATCACCGGCATTTACCTTAAAAGGGTCAACCTCCTTTCAGAAAGTGTGGGAAAGGTGCAGGATACTTTCCATCAATACTACCAGCTGCTTGGTTTGATCGAAACCACCACATTTTCTTCGGAATTACTTAGGGCAAAGAAGGAGTTGATTCATAGTGAGAAGCAAAAAGCCTCCTTGATCCTGAAAAAATTCTCCCGTGCCATTGATTCCCTTGACCAGCGCAATAACATGATCTTTGGAGTACTGGGAAATGGGTTCCTGCTATGGGACCTGCGCCAGTCATACAAACTTGAAAAATGGATAAAAGAGAACGGTCAAAATGTGGAGAAATGGTTTGAAGTAATTGAATTTCTGGATGCCTATAATTCCCTTGGAAATTTTAGTTTTAACCACCCGGCCTACGTTTTTCCCGGGTTGCATCATGATTCCCACATTACTGAAGCCAGGCAGCTGGCACACCCGTTACTGGATCCTGAAAAAAGGATAGCCAACGACTTTTCCATTGAAAAGGAGCAGTTCTTTATTATAACGGGCGCAAACATGGCGGGAAAAAGTACCTTTTTGAGAACGGTTAGTCTGCAGATCCTTATGTCTAATACAGGGCTTCCTGTTTGCGCGGCTTCCTGTGAGTACACCCCCATTAAACTCATTACCAGTATGCGTACTACAGATTCCCTTACAGATGATGAATCCTATTTCTTTTCAGAACTCAAGCGTTTAAAATATATAGTCGACGAGATCAAAAATGATAAATATTTCATTATCCTGGATGAGATCCTGAAAGGAACGAACAGTACAGACAAAGCCATTGGTTCCCGCAAGTTCATCGAAAAGCTCGTAGGGTCCCGTTCAACCGGCATCATCGCCACGCATGATCTCAGTCTTTGTGAGGTAACCAAAGAGCTTCCACAGGTAAAGAACTATTATTTTGATGCCGAGATCATCAACGACGAACTTAACTTTGATTACCGCTTCAAGACCGGTATCTGTCAAAATATGAATGCCTCTTTCCTTCTTAAAAAGATGGAAATTGTGGATTGATTCAGCGGAAAGGATCGAAAGAGACCTAACAGGTTTTTAAAACCTGTTAGGTCTGAAGTAAAAAATTGGAATTTTGAATTTGAAAAATTGGAATTTCCCCCAACATGGATAGTTTAACTCAAATAGTACTTGGCGCCGCAGTAGGAGAGGCAGTTCTTGGCCGGAAAGTGGGCAACAAAGCAATGATGTATGGCGCCATCGCCGGTACCATTCCTGACCTTGATGCTTTTGCCGGATATTTTACAGACACCATCACTGCTATTGAGGTTCACAGGGGCTTCAGTCATTCTATTGTTTTTTCTGTTCTTGCCGCACCCATTCTGGGCTATTTGATCTCCCTGCTGGAGAGTAAGTCACCCGCGACCTGGAAGGAATGGTCACTGCTCATGTTCTGGGGGCTGTTCACCCATCCTATCCTTGATTCGTTCACCACTTGGGGGACGCAACTTTTCTGGCCGCTGGAGAACCGGCTGGCCTTTAAGAACATCTTTGTTATTGACCCGTTATACACACTACCCTTCCTTATCTTACTTATCCTCGCTATGCGGCAAAAACGGGGTACCCTGAAACGACGTAACTACAATAACCTGGGGTTGATAATCAGTACCGGCTACCTCGCCCTGAGCCTGGTACTCAAGGCTGTAACCTACGAAAAATTCGTTGACAGTCTTGAACGGCAAGGGATCTTTTATGAAAGGATAGATACCAGGCCTACGCCTTTCAATACCATTTTGTGGACGGCGAATGTAGAGGCAGAGGACGCTTACCTTATAGGTTATTATTCGTTATTTGATGATGACATGATCAGGTTTGAAGCTGTTCCCAAGAACCATCATTATCTCGGGAATCTAAAAAATGACCAAAACGTGCAGCGTCTTATCAAGATCTCTAAAGGCTGGTATACCATATCTGAAAAGGAGGGCGACCTGTATTTCAATGATCTTCGCTTCGGAAAATTAAATCCTTCAGATCAGGATTCTGATTTTGTTTTCAGCTATAAACTAATTCCGGAAAATGGTACGGTCAAAGCGGAAGAAGTGGAGAAAGTACCTGATGAAGGCAGAAAGATCGTGATAGATCTCTGGAACAGGATCAAAGGGAATTAACATCAGTGCAACCCGATAAGGCCTTTTTTATATTTACTATACCTTAAAAATAAATTTTATGAAACCTTTCCTTTCCTTGATTCCGATGTTGCTTTTCCTTTTATCGACTGTTGTTTCAGCGCAGAATCCTTCCGAAGCCCTGAAGAAGGTTATTCATAAAGTGGATGAGCATGAGGACTTTGACAGCAAAGAATTTCCGCTGGGATTGTTCACCGAAGCAAATTATTATGACGAAGCCGAATTTGCACGGGAGCGGCTAAAGGAACTGGAAAAGATCGATACCAGGGAACTTACGGAAACTGCCCAGATCTCCCACGAGCTGTTGAGGTATAAGCTACAGGAAACGGTAGATTTTTATGATTATAAAGCTTATTTGAATCCGCTTTTGAGTGATGCCGGCTTCCATGTGAGTCTGCCTTATCATGTGCGGGACCTGAATACCTACCAACAGGTGAAAGATTACCTGAAGAAACTTAACGCTGTTCCACTCTATGTGGACCAACACCTGGACCTGCTGAGGAAAGGAATTTCCGAAGGGATTGTGCAGCCAAAGATCATTTTTGAAGGTTATGAAGCTACCTATGATGACCAGATCCTGGAGGAGCCGAAAGAAAGTTTCTACTATTCCCCTTTTAATGATTTGCCGGCTACTCTGACCGCCGCTCAAAAAGATTCAGTTTTGAAAGCTGCAGAAATTGCAGTTTCTGAAAAGGTGATCCCACAGTTCAAACGTATTAAACAGTTTTTTGAAAAAGAATATCTTCCTGTTGCACGTGAAACCATTGGAGTTTCAGAGATCCCGGGAGGAAGGGAATACTATCAAAATCGGCTTAATTACTATACAACACTCAACCTTTCCGCAGAAGAGATCCACGAAATGGGCGTTGAAGAGGTAGCAAGGATAAATGCCGAAATGAAAAAGATCATTAAGGAAGTGGAATTTGAGGGAAGTTTTGAGGATTTCATCCATTTTCTTCGTACAGATGAGCAGTTCTATGCAAAGTCTGCAGAGGAGCTGCTGAAGGAAGCCAGGGATATTTCAAAACGCATAGATGCGCAGCTCCCCGGATTCTTCAAGACCCTGCCCCGAAAGCCTTATGGAGTAGCGGCAGTCCCCGATGCTATCGCTCCAAAATATACCACGGGAAGATACGTGGGCTCCTCAGACGATACCCAGCCCGGGTATTACTGGGTGAATACCTACAACCTCTCAAACCGGCCATTATATGTTCTCCCTGCGCTCACCGCTCATGAAGCGGTGCCTGGTCATCACCTGCAGATATCCCTTAACGGGGAACTGGGAGATAGTATACCTAAGTTCCGCCGGAAATTCTATTTGTCCGCTTTTGGTGAAGGCTGGGGTTTATATTCTGAGACCTTAGCAGAGGAAATGGGAATTTATACCACTCCTTATGAACGCTTCGGGAAGCTTACTTATGAGCAATGGCGCGCCGGGAGATTAGTGGTAGATACTGGGATCCATGCCCTGGGATGGACCCGGGAGCAGGCGGTGGAATTCCTTCGCTCCAACACAGCTTTGTCTTTGCATAATATCAATACTGAAGTTGATCGCTATATTTCCTGGCCGGGACAGGCTGTTTCGTATAAAATAGGGGAAATGAAGATCAGGGAATTTCGCAAAAAAGCGGAAGAGGCGCTTGGCGCCGACTTTAATATTCGGGACTTTCATGAGGTCATCCTGGAACAGGGAACTGTCACCCTGCCCATTATGGAAAAGAGGGTGGAGGCTTATATTGAAAGGAGCAGGAAATAATTTAAGACCTGACCGACCTGCAAGGTTTTCATAACCTTGTAGGTCTTCGATATAAGTAATAAACCTACAAGGTCAAAAAAAAGACCTTGCAGGTTTGGTGAGTGGAACATGTCTGCGGATAAATACGATATTAAAGGTTAAATTTGCCCTCAAATAAAATCTCCCCATGAGCCTCGAGCAAGAATTATTTCAAAGAAGCGGATCCCAGTGTGAACTTTGCGGATCCAAAGATGACCTACAGGTTTATGCAGTACCAGATTCCCCTGCAGATGCAGAACATCATATCCTCATATGTGGAACCTGTAAGGAGCAGATCGAAGATCCTGAAAAAACAGAGCCCAATCACTGGCGTTCATTAAACGACAGTATGTGGAGCCCGGTGCCTGCCGTGCAGGTAATGGCCTGGAGAATGCTCAACCGCCTGCGTGGCGAAGGCTGGCCGCAAGATCTGCTGGATATGATGTATATGGAGGAAGACCAGCTCGCATGGGCAAAAGCCGGACAATCTACCGGAGAAAGTGCCGGTGGCGTGATTCATAAAGACAGCAATGGTGTAACCATAGAGGCAGGTGACACGGTAGTTCTAATTAAAGATCTTCCTGTGCGGGGTTCCAGCATGGTGGCGAAGCGAGGAACCTCGGTAAGGAGAGTTTCGCTGGTTCACGATAACCCCGAGCAAATTGAAGGCAAGGTGGATGGCCAGCAGATCGTGATCCTGACTAAGTTTGTGAAGAAGGTATAAAAAAAAAGGCGGGGAAGATCCACGCCTTTGCTCCTTACATGACCTGCAAGGTTTTCAAGAACCTTGCAGGTTTGACATTATACAATTTGTTTGCAAGGATGAAAAACTATCTTGCTGGTTAGGATGATGATCTATGGGTTCAAGCCAAAAACCTAACAGGTCTCTGAGACCTGTTAGGTTTTGTAAATCATCTTTTATTTTCTGACAGTCTTACGGTCTTTCCGGATTCATTTTCCTCCACCTGCACACGCAGATTTTTACCATTGTTTTGCTTTACAATCTTCAGTGCTTCTTCCTCCGATATTTTCTTTCCATTATAGAAGAATTCTGCGCCTTCTTCTATCCAACCTTGAACGGCTTCTACCGGTGAAGGTGGCGGTGGTGGCGGCGGAGCCTGCATTTCACCTGCTTTTTCTACCGGTGGAGCCGGGGGTGGTGACGGAATATTCCCGTCTTTGGTCACTGGAGGTGCCGGTGGTGGGGGAGGCGGTGCCGGTACATTTTCGTTTTTATTGATCGTGGGTAGAGGCGGTGGCGGCGGAGGTACATCAAATTTTATTTTTTCAGCTTTTTCCTTTTGTTCCGGAGTCATGAGACTGAGGATATACATGATCCTGTTTATCTCATCCTTTTTGATCCTGAGCTTTTCCCTGGGAATGGAATTATAATGTTTAACGAGCCTGTTGTATTCTGCAAGCATTTTTGGAGTGGCTTTTTCCTGAAGGTCTTTGGTTTCTTCGGAATTATTTTCTAATAGCAGGACTTCTTTACTGCTGAAACCATAGAGTAAACCAGCCAGTAACGGAAGAAGGAGAAACCCCTTTAAAACGGAGGTTGTCTTGCTTGTTCTTGTTTTCATAACGGTAAATCTTTTTTTGATTAATGAATAATTGATAGGGTTGACCAGGCTGCTTTGTAGATTTCCGGAAGAAAAACTAAGCAGGAGTTCCTGGTAAGAGGCAGTATTGATTCCGCGTGATAAAACGGCACGATCTGCCAGGAATTCATGGTTGAGTTTAACCGATTTTTTCAGTAAATAGATCAGCGGATTGAACCAAAGGAAGACTTGCAGTAGTTCCAAAAAGAGAATATCCAGGGTATGTTTTTGGACTGCATGTGCTTTTTCATGGTCAAAAACCTCCTTCGGAATCTGGCCTTTTTCGAACTTCTGTTTGTTCAGAAATATATAGTTCCAGAACGTGTGTGGGGGCAGATCTTCAGGAAGCAGTACTGCGGAAACTTTCTCTGTCCTGAACTTTTTATTTTCCCTGATGCGATTGATGATTTTGGAGAGGTTCCATAAGAATTTTCCCCCGAAGAGCACTACCCCGGAAAAATATAGGCTCAAAAGGAACAAATAAATCCAATTCGTGGTACTTTCAGAAGAAGCTTCAGAAATCATCAACCAATTTTCTTCCATGGGAACTATGGGACTCTGGATATAGGTCTGGAACGTGATCAAAGGAATGAACCCTGAAACTATTACTGCAGTTAACAAATAGTATCTTTTGAAGACATGAAAGCTTTCCCTTTCAAGCAGTAGCTTGTAAAATAGCAGCAAAAAAGCAAGGCAGGCAGCCGATTTAAGGAGATACATTTCCATGGTTATTTGTTTTTAATTTCCTTGTCTATAAGATTCCTCAGGTCCTCCAGTTCCTCTTTGCTCAGGTCGGCTTCCTTGGTGAAAAAGGAAGCGAACTGTGAAGCTGAGTCGTTAAAAAAGTTCTTTATGAGTCCGTTCACCTGTTTTGAAAAATAGTCTTTCTTCCTTACGAGCGGAAAATATTCCCGTGACCTTCCATATTGTTTATAATCGACAAAATTCTTGTCCTGCATGCGTTTGAGCAGCGTGGCGACCGTAGTTTGTGCCGGCTTTGGATCTGGATAGGCCTCAATGAGGTCCTTCATAAAGGCTTTATCCTTTTTCCAGAGGATCTGCATGAGTTGTTCTTCGGCTTTGGATAACTGCATTGTTCTACAACTTTAGTTGGTTCTCTACAAATGTAGAATAAATATTTAATTCTACAAACATAGAAGATAAAAATGTTTTTTTCTGCAAGGTTTTCAAAGCCTTGTAGGTCTAAAATTGAAAAACCTGCAAGGACCAAAAAAGACCTTGCAGGTTTGGCAGCACATGACGTGCGATGCAAAATGGGGAGAATCTGCCATTTGTCACGGGCGGCTGAAATAAAAAAACCTAACAGGTCTCAGAGACCTGTTAGGTTTGACTTTCGACAGCCTCTGTCAGGGGGTTAAGCCGCTGACAGGGTTGAGTCAAATTTTACTGATCACTGATCACTTTTTTCCGCTAGCTTCAGCTTTGTAAAATGCTTATAGAACAATGGTATAGTCTCTATCCCTTTTAAATAGTTCCATATTCCGAAGTGCTCGTTGGGGGAGTGGATGGCATCTGTATCCAACCCGAAGCCCATCAGGATGGTCTTACTCTTTAGTTCCTGCTCAAAAAGGGCAACAATTGGAATGCTTCCCCCACTGTGCTGGGGAATTGGAGCCTTTCCAAAGGCTTCGGTATACGCATCATTGGCTGCCTGGTATTCAAGGGTATCTATTGGGGTAACATATGCCTGACCGCCGTGATGGGTGCTCACATTAACCTTAACGCTCTTTGGGGCGATCTTTTCGAAGTAATCTTTGAACAGGGCGCTGATCTCTTTCCAGTCCTGATCTGACACCAGCCTCATCGATATCTTCGCGTAGGCCTTGGAAGGAAGTACGGTTTTGGCGCCTTCACCGGTATAACCACCCCATATCCCGTTAACATCAAGGGTGGGCCGAATGGAAGCACGTTCTAAAGTGGAAAAACCTTCTTCCCCATGCACCTCCTCAATATTCAGTTTTTCTTTATATTCCTTAAGATCAAAAGGAGCCTCGGCCATTTTTGCTCTTTCGTCTTCATTGTATTCTTTTACTTTATCATAAAACCCGGGAATAGTAATACGGTTATCCTCATCCTGCAGGGAAGAGATCATCTTACAAAGGATGTTTATTGGGTTTGCCACCGCACCCCCGTAGAGTCCGCTGTGAAGATCGCGGTTTGGTCCGGTCACTTCCACTTCCATATAACTGAGTCCGCGAAGACCGGTGGTAATGGAAGGGGTATCCTTGGCGATCATACCGGTATCACTGATGAGGATCACATCATTTTTCAGTTTATCCCTGTTATTTTCAATGAACCAGCCCAGATTTTCACTTCCCACTTCTTCTTCCCCTTCGATCATGAATTTGACGTTACAGGGCAGGGAATCATTTTTGGTCATATATTCCAGGGCCTTTACATGCATATACATTTGCCCTTTGTCATCGCATGCCCCTCTTGCAAAAATGGCCCCATCGGGATGTGTTTTGGTTTCCTTGATCACCGGCTCAAACGGCGGACTGTCCCAAAGATTGACAGGATCTGGAGGTTGCACGTCGTAGTGCCCGTACACCAGTACAGTAGGGAGATTAGGATCTATGATCTTTTCGCCATAAACCACAGGGTGGCCTGGGGTTTCGTTGATCTCGGCCATGTCACACCCGGCTTCGAGCAAACTTTTTTTGACAGCTTCAGCAGTTTTCAGCATGTCATTTTTGTATTTGGAATTTGCGCTGATGGAAGGTATCTTCAGAAGATCAATAAGTTCGTCAATGAAACGTTGTTTATTTTCTTCTACATATGTTTTAGTGTCTTTCATAATGGTCTTTTTGAAGTTGCATAAAGGTAAGAAAATTAGAATGTACTATTGAGTAGTGAGCAATGTGTATTGAGTAACAGGGGAAAACCTGACCAGAATGTAATTCTATTCAGAGGATAAATGTGAAGATGGCCATGGAGACTGAACCCGATGAAAACTTTTCTCAATACTCATCAATCAGATCTCAATTCTGAAAATAAAATTATTCCGGTCTGGGTGAAAAAATTTTATTTTTCCATTTGCAGATTCAAACTTATACTTATATTTGCATCCGCTTACAACAAGCAAACATATTGAAATGCCAACGCAGGCGGGCGTGGTGGAATTGGTAGACACGCTAGACTTAGGATCTAGTGCCGCAAGGTGTGGAGGTTCGAGTCCTCTCGCCCGCACAGAAAAGCTCTTCAGAAATGAGGGGCTTTTTTAATGCCTTTAGGTTTCAGTTCTAATTTTTAAGGTATAGTGAACTTCTTCTTTATGTTGAGTCCGGCAGTTCACTCAGAATAATAGAGAAGGCCACCCAGCGAAGCTCTTTAAAAATGATAGACTTCTTGATCTGAACTTTAAGAAATTAATGTGCTTTGGTGAAAAAAATATAACTTCTTTTTCTTTCTTTTTGCTTAACAAAATTTTAAGTTTATCCCCGTGAATAATCTGGTTATTAATTGAATCCGGGATTGGATAAGCTGGCAACATATTTTATTGTCAAGGCTCTCAAGAATGGGGATCTTTCAGCTTATGAGAAAATATATAAAGCCTATTATTCCCGCCTTTTCAACTTTGCCCGTAAATTCCAATCTACTTCTTCTGAGCCTGATGATTTTGTGCAGCAAACATTTATGAACATCTGGGAGAAAAAAGAATTGCTGGATGAGAATATACTTCTTGAGAAACAGATCTATGTGATATGTAAAAATATCATCCTGAATCATATAAAAAGGGAGCAAAAAATGCAATCTTATTCCAATCTGGATGATGTGCTGCCTTACCCCGGGGAAGATCAATCCACATTAGAAGGATCAAACGAAGAAGATAACTGGAAAAAGAACAAATTAGCCTCCCTTATCGATCAACTGCCGGAAAAAAGAAAAGAGGTCTATCTACTTCACAAACTAAATAATCTCAGCTACGAAGAAATTTCGGAAAGCCTGGGGATCTCCAAGAAAACTATTGCCAACCATATTTATCTGGCCTCTGTTTTTATAAAAGAAAGAGTTTAAATATTTTTTTTCGTTTTCCATTAGGAACTTTCCATTTCTCAATTGTTATAGTAGTAGATAACTACATTAAGAGGTTGAGAAATTCTGATCAAGAAATCACGAAAACGATTGAAGAAGCCTGGGATTCCGAATACAAGGAAGTTTCAGAAAAAGCTATAGATGACTCCTGGGCGACCTTCCGAAGTAAGCTGCCACAAGAACGCAGAAAGAAGGATAGAATAAAGCTCTACAAATTTTATGGTGCAGCCGCTGTTTTCGTCGCTTTAGTAGCGGGGTACCTTTTCTTTAGTCTGTACAATCCTACGGCACACATTTATAATGAAGCATTAGCCGATAAAGAAATCATTCTGCCAGACGGAACTTTGGTACTTCTTAAACATAAATCCTCCATTTCCTATCCCGAGAATTTTAGGAACAGGGACGTGAAACTTACAGGGGAAGCCTTTTTTGATGTGGTGAGGGACACCCTAAGGAGATTTCAGGTTAAAACGGAAGCAACCACCACTACAGTACTGGGAACATCATTTAATGTAAAGGCAGAAGAAGGATTTGATGATACCCAGGTTACCCTTTTTACAGGAAGGGTGCTTGTATCAGTAAAAGACAGGGCAGAATCCTGGGCATTGATCCCTGGGGAAAGCTTCGTTTATAAAAAAGGACGAGCTTCTGTAGAGCGGTTTGAAACCATACTTTCCTTTGAAGCAGGCAATAAGTTCATTGACGTGAATTATGTGAAACTTGATAAGGTGCTTGACTTTTTGGAAGAGCGCTACGGGTATGAATTCGATATGGAAACCATTCCTGTAAATAAACGGGTGACCTTAAGGATCAATGAATCTGATTCTCTGGAACAAATATTAAATGTATTGTCAATTATAAACAACACCAACTATGAAATGAACCCTACTGAGAAAAAAGTAAAATTATTTAAAAAGAAAAAAGAGTCCGCCACGATCAAATAGAGAACTCTTTTTTAAAAAAATGTAAAAAAGCTAACGACTTCTTAAAAGTCGACGGGCTTTCTATATCCCAAATTTAAAGAATTTAGAAATGAAGAAACTAATTTTTATCTTGTTTTTTTGTTGGTCATTAACGGGAATTTCGCAAGAAATCTCTGTTTCTTTCCAAAATCCTACCCTCAGCCAGATAATTGCTGAAATAGAAAACAAAACCGATTATAAATTTGCCTTTGCCAATAATATAGACACCAAAACCCAGCTTCCGGGCTCTTTCAGGTTTGAAAATGAGGAACTGGCCGGTGTCTTAAAACAACTTTCTGCGGCAACAGCTTACACTTTTTCCAGAGTCGGAAACAATATTACCATCTCCCTGGACCCTGTTCAGCAAAACGAGCAGGGAACCCTTAGAGGAACAATACTTGACCAGAATGGAAAGCCTCTTCCCGGTGCAACAGTTATAGAAAAGGGCACCTCAAATGGGGTAACTACAGATTTTGATGGGAATTTCTCCATTGAAGTTTCCGGGTCTCAGGCTGCTCTTATCATCTCATATATAGGTTTTGAGACACAAGAAGTGGTTTTCAATACTGTGACCCCACAAACGATTACCCTGCAGGAAAGCGCCAGCACCCTTAACGAGGTGGTTATCACTGCCCTGGGTATAAAAAGGGAAGAAAAAGCTTTGGGTTATGCCACTCAAAAAGTACAGGGGGAAGAACTAAGTACCGTGAAAGGTGTAGATGTAGGTACTTCCCTAACCGGTAAGGTCGCGGGTTTATTAGTAAAAAACAGTACCGAGTTCACTGCAGAACCCGAGATACAGTTACGGGGAGAAAAACCACTCCTTGTTATTGATGGAGTTCCTTATGGGAATATGAGTTTGAGGGATATCCCTTCAGATGACATTGAGACCATTGATGTGCTTAAAGGTGCTACAGCTTCTGCCTTATACGGTTACAGGGGGCAAAGCGGAGCGATCATGATCACTACCAAAAAAGGCAGTTCCAGAGAAGGATTAAGTGTTTCCCTTAACAGTAGTACTATGTTTACTGCCGGTTACCTTGCTATTCCTGAGACACAGTCTACCTACGGGAGAAAGATCAATACCAGTACTAATACTTATGTGAGATCTGGGAACGGGTCGTGGGGACCTCCTTTGGAGGGTCAGGAGGTTATACAGTGGGATCCTGTGACTAAATCAATGCAGCCCATGCCTTTTCTTCCAAGGGGGAAAGATAACTTCAGCAACTACCTGGAACAGGGACATATTCTTAACAACAATATTAGCGTAGTGCAACAGGGAGAAAATGGAAATTTACGATCTTCTGCCTCCTGGATTAATAATAAAGGGCAGTATCCCAACTCTCAATTCGATAAGTTAACCTATACCCTGGCTGGGGAAATGAAAGTTGATAAATTCAACCTTTCTTCTTCGGTTTCCTACAACAAACAGAATTCCCCTAATATTGGTTTCAGTGGATATACCGGGTATGACCCCATGTACAACATACTCGTCTGGGCCTCACCAGATTATGATGTGAGAGATTATAAAGATTACTGGTTAGTAGAAAATGAGGTGCAGAACAGTAGTTACACCTCTATTAATAATAACCCGTATTTTGACAGGTACGAAAGAATCCATGAGCTTGACAAAGATATCTTTAACGGATTCATCTCTGCGCAATATGAATTTACTCCCTGGCTAAGCGCCACGTTACGTTCTGGTTATGACACCTATACAAACCGCCAGATGGTAAGGATATCAAAAGGTTCTTTCCAGGGTGGAGGAACTGCTACTGTAATTGAAAACGGAACCCAGATTTGGGGAGAATCTCAAAAAGGTTCCTACAATGTGGGTATTGGCCGTGGATACAGTATAAATAATGATTTGATCCTTTCTGCTGAACATGATTTTGGAGACTTTACCATTGATGGTTTGGCCGGGGGAACTATTTTTTATACCCAGGATGAAGGTATCGAATCAAGGACTCAGGCGGGACTATCCATTCCGGCCTTTTATTCCCTTAAAGCCTCTGTTAATCCACCGGCTGTAAGTTCCCGTCTGTATAAGAGACAGGTAAATAGTGTCTACGGAAGACTTTCTGCTTCCTGGAGGGATCTTGCTTTTGTTGAAGGAACCCTTCGTAACGACTGGAGCTCTACTTTGCCGGAGTCTACCCGATCTTACCTTTATCCTTCTGTAGCCTCCAGTTTAATTGTTTCTGAACTTTTGCCGGAAATGAACTGGTTGTCTTTCTGGAAACTTCGCGGATCCTGGACCACTTCGAAGACCCCTGCGAATATCTATGAGATTAACAACATTTACAACATTACGACCAACGCATGGGGTAACCTGAGTTCTGCCACTTTTCCAAACGTGATACGTGGTACAGACGTAAGACCGGAATCCTCCTCAACAATTGAGGTGGGTACCGTTTTCAATGTACTTAATAATCGTGCAAAATTTGATGTTACCTACTATTCCAAAAAAATGTATGACTTTCTAAGGTCTGCAAGCATAAGTCCTGCATCAGGTTACAGTGCGAACTACGTGAACACAGACGAGGAAATCACCAGGAGAGGTTTGGAAATTGCAGCCAGTTTCAATCCGGTCCGCACAGATGACTGGCGATGGGACATTTCAGTGAACTGGTCTAAATATGCTCGCTACTATACCCAGTTAGATGAAGAATTTTCACCTGACCTAAAATGGGTAGCAGAAGGTGAACGTGTTGATCACTTCACTTTGAACGATTTCCAGAGAGATCAGGAAGGAAATATAATCCATTTGAACGGGCTGCCGCAGTATGAACCGTTCCACTCCTTGTATGGATATTCAGATCCTGACTGGATCTGGGGGCTGGGCACATCTTTGAGATATAAAGATTTCACCCTGAATGTTTCTGTTGATGGTCGTGTAGGCGGTCTGGCTCAAACGACTACAGAGATGTATATGTGGCAATCTGGTAACCACCCAGATTCTGTTACAGAGGAACGTTACCTTGACGCAACTACCGGTACAGCCAATTATGTTGGAGACGGGGTTAAGGTGATCTCGGGAGAAGTTACTTATGACACCTATGGCAACGTGACCAGTGATACGAGGGAATTTGCACCAAACGATGTTGCGGTAACCTATGAGAACTGGGTAAAAAGAGCTCATAAAGGAAATGCATGGTGGGGGCCACCTTCACCGTTGGAGACTTACAGCACTACATTCGTAAAGCTTCGGGAAATGAGCTTATCCTACAATTTCCCAGACTCTTTTAATAATGTGATTGGCACTTCCTCCGGCTCAGTTTCAGCCATAGGACAAAACCTGGCGCTTTGGGCAAAGGACTTTGAATATTCTGATCCCGATGGAGGTTCTGAGAATTTCAGTGATCCGTCTCAACGCTATATAGGATTGAATGTGAACCTTACTTTTTAAGGACACCTAAATAACAGAGGAAGAGAATTTAAAATTTTAAAAAGATGAAAAAATTTAAAATATTTTTCAGTGGAATAGCGGTTTTTTCGCTGCTTTTTGCCACAGGATGTGACGATGATTTCGATGAGATAAATACAAATCCCGATACCACCACCCAAGCCAGTGCCTCATTATTGTCTACCCAGATAATTCTTAGTGTTGCCCGTTTTCAGGGAGATGCCAAGGCTTTTATCTCAAACAGCGCCCTGCCCAAATATGTAGGATATGCTAATGAAGGCCAGATGGGAACCCAGTATAATTCTATTGGGAGCTCAAGTTTTGGAGGAATGAACATTCTTCCCGATGTTGAAAAGATGGTAGAATATGCAGAAGGTGGCCAGGCAGAAGATTCATATAAAGGATTGGCAAAGTTTGCCAGGGCCTATATGTTCTACCATCTTACCATGGAAATGGGAGACATTCCTTATAGCGAAACGGGAAAGGGAGCCAGTGGAGAATACACACCTGCTTATGACCGACAAGAGGATGTCTTCTTAGGAATTCTTGAGGAGCTTGAAGAAGCAGATCAATATTTTGCCGTTGGTGAAAGCTTTGCGGGTGATCCAACACCCTTCAATGGGGATCCTGATATGTGGAGAAGGGCAACCAATTCCTTAAGGGTGAAAGTTTTAATGAGCTTAAGTCCTAAAGCTGAAGCTTTGAATGTGCCCTCCAGAATTCAGGAAATAGTAAATGAAGGATATCTTTTTGAAAATCCCGGCGATTACTGGGGCCTTGAATATTCTACTCAAAATCCACATCCTCTGTATAGCACCAATGATCTCTTTACGAGTAAAACTATTTTAAGCTCTCATCTTGTAGATAATCTTAAGAGGCTTAATGATAACAGGTTATTTTACTTTGCAGAACCTGCAGGAGCTAAGTTACTAGAAGGAGAATCAGAATCTGATGAAGCTGCTTATGTAGGTGTTGATGTTTCTATGGAATATGCGCAGATGAACGCGATGCATAGCAATGATGAGTTTTCCCTGATCAATCTGAGATACCTTACTATTGAGAACAGTGAACCCAGAAGATTACTGAGTTATGCTGAACAACAATTGATCCTTGCTGAAGCCAATATCAGAGGGTGGATCACCCAGGGTACTGCAGAAGATTATTACGAAGAAGGAGTGAAAGCGGCCTTAAGCTATATGCTGAATGTTCCTGCAGATTTTGCTCATGGTAACCCTATCGACCAGGATTATATCAATAATTATTTTACAGGTGAAGCAGCCTTTGCAGATAATGAGGAAGAGCAGCTTAAGCAGATCTGGATGCAGCGTTATATTCTGAATTTCCTTGTAGACGGGCAGACCAGTTTCTTTGAGTATCGCAGGACGAATTATCCTGAATTTCCCATCAATCCTGAGACAAGTCTTAACGAGAACAACCGTAATGGTCTTCCGTTGAGATGGTTATATCCGGGTTCTGAGGCGACTTATAACAGGGAGAACCTTGAAGCAGCTCTGGATCGCCAATTTGACGGTTTTGATGAGATCAACAAAAAAATGTGGTTGCTAAAATGATTTTGTAGATGACAATCAAAAAGATAGTTGGAAAAACCCTTGTTCTTTTATTGCTCACAGGCCTGGTTGCCTGTGAGCAGGATAAGGAGCCGTGGGAATTGGTCTGGAGTGATGAATTTGACTATGAAGGTTTACCCGATGAAGGCAAATGGAGCTATGATACCGCAGGTAATGACTGGGGTTGGGGGAATAACGAAGCCCAGTTTTATACTGAGAGAGATAGCCTTAACAGCTATGTAAATGACGGAACGCTTAAAATACGCGCAGTCAGAGAAGAAAAAGAAGGAAAGGAATACACTTCGGCCAGGCTTATTACAAATGGTAAAGGAGACTGGAAATACGGAAAGGTTGAAGTAAGGGCTAAACTTCCGGAAGGAAGGGGCACCTGGCCTGCGATATGGATGCTGTCATCTGATGCTTCCATAAAGTGGCCGGACAGAGGGGAAATTGATATCATGGAACATGTAGGTTTCGAACCCGATACTGTATTTTCTACCGTGCACACAAAAGATTACAATCACATTCTGGGTACCCAGGTAGGAGAGAAAATACACCTGCCCACCGCTACCTCAGATTTTCATGTGTATACCATGGAATGGGAAGAAAATGAGATCCGTTCTTATGTAAACGGGAAAGAATACTTCAACTATAAAAATGAGGATAGCGGCTCAGGAGCCTGGCCCTTTGATAAACCATTTTTCCTGCTTCTGAATTTAGCGGTTGGAGGTGGCCTTGGAGGACAACAGGGTATTGATAATGATGCCTTTCCCCATACTTTCGAGATTGATTATGTAAGGGTTTATCAGAAGAATTAATGGCGATACCTATGAAGTTAAAATGGCTGATCCTTTTTCTATTTTTCTCTTTGCAGGGATTCTCACAGGAGAATGGCAAATTGATATGGATAACGATTGATGGATTGCGTTGGCAGGAACTTTTTGGGGGTGCGGACAGTTTATTGATCGGGAACAAGGAATTTGTGAGTAATCCTGGTGGCCTTGCAGCGGAATTCTGGAAAGACACAAAAAAAGAACGAAGGGAAACCCTGTTTCCCTTTTTTTGGGATGTCGCAGTAAAAGAGGGAATCATGCTGGGCAATCGCTGGAATAAAAGTAAGGTTGACCTTACCAATACGGTCGTGATGTCATACGCAGGTTACAGTGAGATCCTTACCGGTTATGCAGATGATGAGCGTATTATTGATAACAGTAAGATCTACAATCCTAACCAAACCCTCCCTGAGGTTTTGAACCGGGATCCGGAATTTAAAGATAAAATAGGGCTCTTCGGGAGCTGGGATATTTTTCCCTACATCTTCAGCGAACAACGAAGCGCCCTTTTTATTAATGCGGGTTACCGGAATAGTTTGAGAACTGAACCCTCCTCTGCGGAAATACTCCTTGGGAAAATTCAGCAGGAAACTCCCCGAAGATGGGAAACTGTACGATTTGATACATTCACCCACAATTTTGCTCTTGAATATCTTAAAACTGAAAAACCCCGGCTGCTTTATATAGGCTATGGGGAAACAGACGATTTTGCCCATGAAGGCCGTTATGACCACTACCTGAAATCTGCCCGAAAGAACGATGACATGATCAGGGAACTTTGGGAATATGTGCAACGGGACCCCTTTTATAAGGATCAGACCACTTTCATTATTACCACAGATCATGGGAGAGGTGAGTCGGCCACCGAAAAAAGCACCTGGAAACATCACGGACCTTCGATTGAGAATTCTGGTCAAACCTGGATCGTTGCTTTTGGAAAAGGTATAAGTAAAGAGGGAGAACAGTCAAAAGAGAGACAATACTATACCAATCAAATCGCAGCAACCGTAGCCCGAATTCTTGGTTTCGAGTATACCGGTAATGGCAAAGCGGGCAAACCACTTGATGTGTTGAGCGAATAAGAAGGAAGTCATTGTTGTTAACCTCCTCAGGCCGGAATACTCTGCTCCCAAAAAAATAATAATTAAAAAATGAAAAATGTAGTAATTCTTTTCCTGGCCTGTACAGTAATGTTTTCTTGCGGGGAAAAGATGGATAAAAAGGAAATTACTCCTGGACCAGAAAAATTAGAAGTTCAGGGTCACCGTGGGGACCGGGGAAGTTACCCCGAAAATACCCTGCCTTCTTTTTACAGCGCCCTGGAAAAAGGGGTGTCGGTTTTAGAGTTAGATGTAGTGATATCCAGAGACAGGAAGGTTGTGGTTTCTCATGAACCTTTTATGCTTTCTCTCTACATGCTGGATCCTAAAGGAGATACGATCGCTGAAGCAGACCAGAGGAAATATAATTTTTATGAAATGTCATACGACAGTATCAGGAAATTTGATGCAGGTTCAAAAGGCAATAAAATGTTTCCCGATCAGCATAAGATAAAGACCTATAAGCCATTATTAGGAGAAATGATCGACAGCGTCGAGAATTTTATAAAGAAATACAACCTGGGAAGGATCAGGTATAATATCGAACTTAAATCTGGAAAAAAGTTATATGGGACCTTCCAGCCGCACCCTGAGGAATTTCTCGATCTTGTAATGAATGTGGTTAAGGAAAAGAGGATAAAAGACCACACCAAAATCCAGTCTTTTGATGTAAATGTTCTTAATTACCTTCACCTTGCGTATCCCGGTGTGGAAGCGGGGTACCTGGTTACCACCACCGGGATCAAAAAGAATCTCGATAAACTGAATTTTAAGCCAGATTATTATAATCCTTACCTCGGATTAGTGAAATCAAGGGAATTCGTGGATTCTATTCAGGATATGGACATAAAACTTATTCCCTGGACGGTGAATGAACCTGAAGATATTGAAAGAATGATCAAACTGGAGGTGGATGGTATAATTACAGATTATCCTGAAAGGGTACTTGAAAAACTTTAAATAAAAAAGATGAAAAAAATACACGCTATAATAGCGCTTCTTGCTTTAAGCCTTACGGCTTCAGCACAGAAGACAGAAATAAAAAGCTCTGTTCAGCAAGTAGAGACAAAAGTTGATTCTGTTCTGGGTTTAATGACCCTGGAGGAAAAAGTTGGACAGCTGGTACAGTATAACGGAAGCTGGGATCTAACCGGTCCTGCTTCGGGCATGGATAATAAACAGAAGGAAGATAACCTCAAGAACGGAAGAGTAGGGGCAATGCTGAATGTGCTTTCTCCTGAAGCCACTGCAGAAGCCCAGCGACTGGTAATGGAGAATTCCCGGTTAAAGATACCCTTGATGTTCGGGTACGATGTAATTCACGGCTATAAAACAATATTTCCGGTACCCTTGGCAGAAACTGCAAGCTGGGATCTGGAGGCAATGGAAAAATCTGCAAGGATTTCCGCAGTGGAGGCTTCAGCAGAAGGGATAAACTGGACCTTTTCCCCTATGATCGATATTTCCAGGGATGCACGTTGGGGTCGAATAATGGAAGGTTCAGGCGAAGATCCATACCTGACTTCCAAAGTTGCCGTGGCAAAAGTAAAAGGGTACCAGGGAGATGATCTTTCAGGGGCTCAAACCATTGCAGCTACTGCCAAGCACTTTGCCGGCTACGGATTCGGGGAGGCGGGACGTGATTACAATACCGTACATATTGGTGAGAACGAGTTGCACAATACCATCCTGCCGCCTTTCAAGGCCGCAGCTGAAGCCGGAGTAGCGACTTTCATGAATTCCTTTAATGATATTGACGGGACACCTGCGACAGGTCATAAAGTACTTCAAAGGGATGTCCTTAAAGGAGACTGGAATTGGGACGGATTTATTGTTTCAGATTGGGGTTCAATAGCTGAAATGATCGAACATGGTTTTGCCGAAGACAAGATCCATGCAGCCCAGATCGCTATGAATGCAGGTAGCGATATGGATATGGAAGGTGGTGCTTACGAAGCAGGTCTGGTTAAACTCGTGGGTGATGGGAAAGTGAAAGAAGAGTTCATTGATGATGCCGTGAGAAGGATACTTCGGGTGAAGTTCAAGTTGGGGCTATTTGAAGATCCATACCGTTACTCTAAACCTGTAACCGTAGATTTTGATGCCCATAGAGAGGTTGCCAGGGATATTGCCCGTAAATCTATCGTTCTCCTTAAAAATGAAAATAATACCCTTCCCCTGAATAAAGAGCGAAAAAAGATTGCTGTTATTGGTCCCCTTGCTGACGACAAGGACAGTCCCATTGGGAACTGGAGAGCCCAGGGGGAAACAAATTCAGCCGTTTCAGTCCTGGAAGGAATTCGCAATGCAGTAGGGAAAAACGTAGAAATTAGTTACGCGAAAGGTGCAGACCTTGGAGTGGGGGAAAGGAATTTCCTTCTGCCACTTGAGATCAATAAAACCGATACTTCAGGGTTTGAAAAGGCGATCTCAACTGCAGCCTCTGCAGACCTTGTAGTAATGGTGCTGGGGGAAGATGCCTTTCAATCGGGA
The DNA here is from genome assembly GCF_042684505.1 of Salinimicrobium flavum. Taxonomy (NCBI): domain Bacteria; kingdom Pseudomonadati; phylum Bacteroidota; class Flavobacteriia; order Flavobacteriales; family Flavobacteriaceae; genus Salinimicrobium; species Salinimicrobium flavum. The sequence continues at coordinate 113,838 of NZ_JBHULT010000006.1, read as the reverse complement.
GAAGGAAGAAGTCAGGTCAATATTGGCCTTGCCGGGGTACAACAGGAATTACTTGAAAAGATCTATGAGGTGAATCAAAATATTGTCCTGGTGCTCATAAACGGGAGACCTCTTGAAATATCCTGGGCTTCAGAAACTATTCCCGCAATAGTGGAAGCATGGCAGCTTGGTACCGAAAGTGGGAATGCCATAGCCGATGTTCTGTTCGGAAAATACAATCCTTCAGGAAAACTTCCGGTGTCTTTCCCACGTGCAGTCGGGCAGGAACCTCTGTATTACAATCAGAAGAACACCGGTCGTCCTTTCAGTGCAGAGCATGTCACCTATTCTGCCTATACAGATGAAAGAAGGGATGCCTTGTATCCTTTTGGTTTCGGTTTAAGTTATACTTCATTCGAATTTGGGGAGATAGAAATTTCTTCCGAAGAAATGACCGCTAATGCACCTTTGGAGGTGAAAATTAAAGTAAAGAACACCGGAGACCTTAAGGGAAGCGAGATCGTTCAGCTTTATCTAAGGGATATGGTAGCCAGTACTACCAGACCGGTGAAGGAACTGAAAGGTTTCGAGACCATTCAGCTGGAAGTCGGTGAAGAAAAAGAGGTAATATTTACTATTACTGAAAAGATGCTGAGATTTTACAACGCGAACAGAAAATGGGAATCTGAAGAAGGGAAATTCGAAATCTATATAGGGCCTAATTCCCGGGATTTGAAAAAAGCGGAATTCCTGTTTAAAAAATAGACCATAGCTGTATTTTTTGAAAGCTGCAGAAAGAACCTAGCTCAAAATCGGTCTAAATGGATAAGCCTCACGTCATGTGGGGCTCATCTGGTTTTATTCCTTTTTTCTCCCTCAAATCCTGGTATTCCGACGACCAGAGTAATTTTTTACATTAAAAGGATAGTCATCATTTTTTTATGTTCTTAATTATCGTAATATTGCAATATATATAATTAAAAAACATTGTAGCTATGAAAATCACAATTCTTGATCCGGCATTATGTTGCAGCACCGGGCTCTGCGGGCCTGATGTAGATGACAGTCTCGTGCATACCGCTGCCAATGTGAAATGGCTGAAATCTTTGGGAGTCGAGGTCGCCAGGCACAACGTTTCCAATGACGGGGAAGCTTTTCAGCAGTATCCCGAAGCCATTGAAAAACTGAAAATGGACGGTCTTAATTCCCTTCCCTATATCCTGAAAGACGGGAAAATTGTTATGAGCGGTCGCTATCCCGAAAAATCAGAATGGGAATCTTTGTTGACCACAGATCCTGCTCCTGTGGCACAGTCGCAAGACAATTCCTGCTGTGGCGGGACCAGCTGCTGTTAGCAAACTAAATTATCTAATTCGTTGTGGCCATGAAAAATACTGAAACTCCATACATTTTCTTCACCGGGAAAGGCGGGGTTGGGAAAACATCCCTCTCCTGCGCTACGGCTATAAAACTTGCCGACGAAGGTAAAAAGGTATTGCTGGTAAGTACAGATCCCGCATCCAACCTGCAGGATGTCCTGCAGAGCGAGGTCTATGATAAGATCAATCCTGTTAACGGGGTTGACAGGCTGTGGGCGATCAATATTGATCCTGAAATTTCTGCGGAAGAATACCGCTCCAGGGTCACAGAACCGCTTAAGCAGATCTTAAGCGAAGCCGACATTAAAAAAATGAATGAGGAACTCTCGGGTGCCTGTACAACTGAGATCGCTGCTTTTGACGAATTTTCCAGGTTTATTTCGGGAGAAACTGAAGGTGGGAAATTTGATGTAGTGGTTTTCGACACGGCCCCTACGGGACATACCTTACGGTTACTGGAATTACCTGCCGCCTGGGCTTCTTTCACTCAAGAAAACCCCGACGGCGCCTCCTGTCTTGGCCCCACTTCGGCCTTAAAAAGCAGTCAGGAGCGCTATACTACGGTAGTAAATCGTCTGCGGGATCCAGAAATGGGAACTTTTTACCTCGTTGCCCGGGCAGACAAAGCTTCCCTAAAAGAAGCTTCCAGGACCAGCGATGAACTGGCTGAACTGGAAATGAAGAACCAAAAACTGCTGATAAACGGACTTTTTAAAGCTCTGGACACGCAGGATGAATTCGCGGGAAAGATGCAGAGCCTCACGGAAAAAGAATTGAAGTCAATTCCCAAAAACCTTCAGGAGCTACCCCTCCAAACTTATCCTTTACTGCCCTATAATATTCTTGGGGTGGAAAAGCTACGTTCCCTTTTGAATACCGAGCTTCAGAAGGAACTGGTGGGCGCAAAAGTTCAAAATGTAAAAGAACCCGAACAACTTCTCGCCGGGATGGATAAACTGGTTGAGGAACTTATCGCAGATAAAACCAATGGTCTCATCATGACCATGGGAAAAGGTGGTGTTGGAAAGACCTTTACCGCATCTGCCCTGGCTGTAATGATCGCGAAAAAGGGTTTTGAGGTACATTTGACCACTACAGATCCTGCCGCCCATGTACAGGATTTTATGGATCAGCTTAAAGATCTTCCGAAGAATCTTACCGTAGACCGAATTGATCCCAAACTTGAAACCCAGAGGTATACAAGGAAAGTATTATCTCAAAAAGGAAAAGATCTCGATGAGTCCGGGAAACAGTTGCTGCTGGAGGATCTCAAATCCCCCTGTACTGAAGAAGTTGCGGTTTTTCACGCTTTTTCGAAGGCCATACAACAAGCTAAACGAAAATTTGTGGTAATCGATACTGCGCCTACAGGACATACTCTCCTGTTGCTGGACACCGCGGGCAGTTATCACCGCGAGCTGCTGCGAACCACCGGGATGGACCCAGAGAAGATCAGGACGCCCTATATGGCTCTGCAGGATTCGGCGCTTTCCAAAGTGATCCTGGTTTCTTTACCTGAAACGACTCCCATGCGGGAAGCTGCGGCCTTACAGGAAGACCTGAAACGCGCAGGGATTGGGACCTATGCCTGGGTAGTGAACCAAAGCCTATCCATGCAGAAGGACCTTAAAGATCCGCTTTTGAAAAATCGGGCGCTGGCAGAAGGAGACGTCATAAAAATAATTAAAGAAAAACATGCTGCGAAAACTTTTGGCATTCCGTTCCTGGCCGAAGAAAATTTACTTCCGGCACTGCTGGAATTTTATGATAATAAGAAACCTGTAACAACAAATTAAAATGGGAGTAACAAAAACTGACCTCTTCACAGATTCTCAAAATGACATGGCATTGGCCGCAAAAGCCCTGGCCCACCCGGCACGGGTAGCGATAATTGAATTCCTGCTGAAATCTGACAGCTGTATCAATGGAGACCTGGTAAATGAACTTGGGCTTGCCCAGGCGACTATAAGTCAGCATCTTCGGGAACTTAAGGATATCGGGATCATACAGGGGACCATCGAAGGAACGAGGGTGAGTTACTGTATCAATGCGAAGCGTTGGTCAGAAATTCAGGAAAAATTCAATAAGATCTTTAACCAGTTCAGGGATCCTTCTTCAAAGGATTGCTGTTAACCAATTTTGTATTTCCTTATGAAAATTGCGCTATTCAGCGATGTACACGCTAACCTCCCTGCCTTGGAAGCATTTTTCACTGATGTGGAAAAGCGGGATGTAGATTCAATTTATTGCCTGGGAGATCTCGTGGGTTATAATATCTGGCCAAACGAAGTTAGCGAAGAAATAAGAAAAAGAAACATACCTACTATCGCAGGGAATTACGATTTCGGAATTGGCAGAAACAGCGACGACTGTGGCTGCGCCTACAAAACCGATGTGGAAAAAGCTAATGGGGCTATATCCATTTCCCTTACCAACGATTTGATCTCAGAAAAAAACCGGGCCTACCTCAGAAGTCTTCCGGCACACATCAGGATAGAATTTAAGCTGAATGAGGAAAAGCTTAATCTGCTGTTGGTACATGGAAGTCCGCGCAAGATCAATGAATACCTGTTTGAAGACAGGGATGAAAAATGCCTTTTAAGAATATTAGAAAAGGCTGATGCCGATATCATGTGCTTTGGTCACACGCATAAACCTTATCACCGAATTTTAAATTCCGGAGAAGAGGAAAACCCGCATTACAGGCACGCGATCAACCTGGGTTCAATCGGAAAGCCAAAGGACAGCGATAACCGCGGCTGCTATGTATTGCTGGAGATAAACGAAAACGCTTCGATACTGGACAAAGACAGCATAAAACCTCAATTTATCAGGTTTGAATATGACATAGAGAAAGCGGCAAAAGCCGTGGAAGAAAGCAGACTACCCAATGCTTACGCAGAACACCTAAGAAACGGATATTAGTAATGAGCACACTGAAACAAAAAAAATTAAATTTTCTCGACAGTTATCTTACCCTTTGGATCTTTATAGCGATGGCCGTTGGAGTCGCTATTGGTTTCTTTGTTCCTTCTTTTCCTGTAAGGCTGAATGAGATGAGCAGTGGCTCAACAAATATTCCCATTGCTATCGGTTTGATCCTAATGATGTATCCTCCACTGGCTAAAGTGAATTATTCGCTTTTACCAAAGGTGTTCAGAAATGTGAAAATATTAAGTATCTCCCTGGTGCTAAACTGGATCATTGGTCCTGTTCTGATGTTCATTCTTGCCATAACTTTCCTTCAGGATCACCCGGAATATATGGTAGGTCTTATTCTTATAGGACTTGCACGCTGTATCGCCATGGTACTGGTGTGGAATGACCTGGCAGAAGGAAGCAGCGAATACGGCGCAGGACTTGTCGCCCTTAACAGTATTTTCCAGGTTTTCGCCTATAGTTTCTATGCATGGTTATTCATCACCGTCCTTCCCCCGTACTTCGGATTTGAAGGTGCCATTGTGGATATTTCTATAGCAACAATTGCTGAAAGCGTCGCCATTTATCTTGGTCTCCCTTTCCTCATGGGGATCCTTACCCGCTGGCTCGTAGTTAAATACAAAGGTGAAAAATGGTATTCTGAAACCTTTATTCCGGCTATTTCCCCGCTTACGCTTATTGCGCTCCTTTTCACAATAGTCGTGATGTTTTCTCTAAAGGGAGAAATGATCGTAGAAATACCAATGGATGTGGTACTCATAGCCATTCCACTCCTCATTTACTTCGCTCTTATGTTCCTTATAGGATTTTTTGTAACAAAGATGATGGGGGCTGATTATGACAAAAATGCGGCGGTAGCTTTCACTGCCGCCGGAAATAATTTCGAGCTGGCCATTGCGGTAGCTATTGCTGTTTTCGGGTTAAATTCGGGGCAGGCTTTTGCCGGGGTGATTGGTCCGTTGGTAGAGGTACCTGCATTAATTTTACTGGTTAGAGTCGCGTTCTGGCTTCGGAAAAAATATTATCCCGAAGCGGTGCCTGCTTAAGTAGAAATTACGGCTGATTTATCTTTTGATCTGAAGTGCCCGGAATGCTCTCTAGGCTGAACTAATATTGTTTTATTGCTTCGTAATGGAGTTTAATATTCTCATAACGTTGTCTTTGTAATTAAACGTATATCTTTATAGTTCATCGTTTTAAATCTGCAGCTGGTATGGTTATAAAAGAGCAGGAGTTTGAAGGAGGACCTCCTTCGGTAAAGAACAAAGCTTTAAGACTAAACCTGAACAAGAATATTTACGGCACCTTCGCTGAAATAGGAGCGGGACAGGAGACGGTGCGGCATTTTTTTCGTTCGGGAGATGCTTCGGCTACGGTCGCGAAAACCCTTAGTGCCTATGACAAGGATTTTAGCGATGCGATCTATGGACCCGAACCCCAGGGAAGATATGTAACCGAGGCCCGATTGATGAGCATGCTTGATATTGAAAGCAAGCTTATTGAAGAACGGATCTCCCGGGAGAAACATCCCGATAAACTTTTTTTTACCTATGCCAATACGGTAGCTACCATAGATTTTGCCAAGAAATACAAGGGGCATGGCTGGCTAGGGATCAGGTTTCAGGTGGAGCCGAGGCAGGAATACAGTGAGATCCTGATCCATATTCAGTTTCACGAGAACACGGCAGTGCATCAGCAGTTGACCCTTGGGGTTTTGGGAGTCAACCTTATTTATGGTGCCTTTTATTTTTATGATGATCCAAAACTTCTTCTGAAAAGTCTTTATGATCATATAAGTACAGACAGGCTGGAAATAGATACCATCAATTTCAAAGGGCCACTTTTTGAGCAGGTTGATAACAGGCTAATGAGTCTGCAGCTGGTGAAGAACGACATGACCGATGCCATAATGTTCGCACCGGACGGGAATAATATTTTACCGGCAAGTTTACTTTATAAAAAGAACATCCTTACCCTACGGGGAAGCTTCAGGCCGGTTACCAAAGTCCATATGAACATGTATGAAAAATCCCTTGAGCTGTTCCTTAAAGAGAAGAAGGTGGAAAAGGAGAGAGCAGTGGTGATCTTTGAGATCACTCTTTCCAATTTAAGGGCAGAGGGAGAGATCGATGAAAAAGATTTCCTTGACCGTGCAGACTTGTTAGGTTCCCTGGGACAAACGGTAATGATCTCCAATTTTCAGGAATACTATAAAGTGGTTGAATATTTTGCCCAACATACCAGTGAAAGGATGGGCCTCACCATGGGAGTGAATACCTTCCTGGATATTTTTGATGAAAAATATTACAGGCATTTAAGCGGAGGTATCCTAGAAGCCTTCGGGAAATTGTTCTTTAAGGACCTCAAGATCTATCTTCAGCCTCTTAAAGATCCTGACACCGGGGAAATAATTACCAGTGAGAACCTTAAGGTACATCCACGAATGAAAGAGTTGTACAAGTTCTTTAAACAAAACGGGCGCGTGGTAGACATTACAGACTATGATCCCGCGATCCTTGATATTCAATCCCGGGAAGTATACGAAATGATCTCCGAGGGCCGTAGTGGCTGGGAAGATATGCTGCCGCCAAAGACTACAGCGATGATCAAGGAAAAGAACCTTTTTAAGGCTCCTGCCAAAACACATTGATTTTTCACAGGTGACTGCGGTCATATTTTAATAGTACTTTTTACCATTCCTTTACAGGCCAAAATCTGAAGGCATGGAGAAAGTAAAAAATCGTTGGCTTATTGCCGCTTCTGCAGTTGGTATCCACCTTTCTATAGGATCTGTCTACGCCTGGAGTGTATACACAAAACCTCTCATTAACCAGTTTGGCTGGGACCTTAAAGACACTCAGTTCACCTTTAGCCTTGCCATTTTTTTCCTCGGGATCTCGGCTGCCTTTTTAGGGCATTATCTTGAAAGAAAAGGCCCCCGAAGATCAGGATTACTGGCAGCTACCTTTTTCGGAATAGGGATCGCCGGCTCGGGCCTGGCCATCTACCTGGAATCTCTTTACCTCTTATATCTCTTTTATGGCGTATTTGGAGGAATTGGCCTGGGGCTCGGTTACATTACTCCGGTCTCCACCCTGGTAAAATGGTTTCCGGATAGGAGGGGGTTAGCTACCGGACTGGCTATTATGGGTTTTGGATTCGCCGCCCTGCTAAGCAGCCCGATTATCGTTTATTTAATAGGTACTGTAGGTATAGCAAATACGTTTTTTATCATGGGAGGCGCTTATTTTATTATTATGCTTCTTTCTTCCCTTTATCTGGCTCCCCCTCTGGCGGATTGGTTGCCGGAAGGTTTTAAAGCTACTATTGATTCCGGAAAGAGAAAGTTTAGGCAGGACCTGTCACAGTTGACGGCCAATGAGGCAGTAAGGACCCGGAGGTTTTGGTACCTGTGGTTAATGCTTTTCATTAATATTTCCTGCGGAATAGCGATCATCTCTGTAGCTTCCCCAATGGCCCAGGAATATGCCGGGCTTACGGTAGTTGCCGCCGCCACTATGGTGGGAATAATGGGGTTGTTCAATGGCGTAGGCCGCATAGGTTGGGCATCATTATCAGACAGGATTGGCCGGCCGGCTATTTACAGCATCTTTTTTGCCATCCAGATCGTCGCGTTCTTTTTACTTCCCGGAGTAACCAATGCAATCCTTTTCCAGGTCCTTATTTTCGTGATCATGTCCTGTTACGGCGGAGGATTCGCCACTGTACCGGCATATATTGGGGATGTTTTCGGCACCAAACAACTGGGGGCTATTCACGGTTATATCCTTACAGCCTGGGCCGCCGCCGGTATGGCAGGGCCTTTGTTTGCAGCATGGGCCCGAACGGTGACCAGCAACTATAACGGAACCCTGTATTTTTTTGCCGGACTACTGTTGGTGGCTCTGCTCATCTCGATTCTCATGATCAGAGAGATCAAAAAGCTTCGCCAGATGAAAGTTAACGAACCCATGCTTGCAGAAGTTGAACAACGGCCGGAACCTACGACCTAAAAAAATAGCTTACTCTTAATTTTTTCTAAGAAAGGAATTTGATTTTTATTTAAAATATTACCTTCAGGTTACCAAACCAACCGGTAATATGGAAATATTTCTGCAGGTCGACACCTGGGTCGCACTTCTTACCCTTACTTTCATGGAGATCGTTCTGGGTATTGATAACATCATTTTTATTTCTATTGTCGCTGGAAAGCTACCGGAAGAACAGCAGAAAAAAGCAAGAATTGGAGGCCTTTCGCTGGCTTTGGTGATGCGTATTCTGTTACTCCTTAGTATCACCTGGCTCATTGGCCTGACCCAGCCGGTAATGTCTCTTTTTAATTACGATTTTAGCTGGAGGGATATCATTCTGGCCGCAGGAGGAATATTCCTGCTGGTGAAATCTATTCTGGAGATACATTCAAAAGTAGAAGGAACAGAACATGAGCAGGAGATAAAAAAGGTCACCACCTTTGGTTATGCCATACTGCAAATTGTGATGCTCGATCTTATCTTTTCTTTTGATTCAATTCTAACGGCAGTAGGTTTGACAGATGAGATCATATTAATGGTAATTGCGGTTATCGTTTCCATAATCGTTATGATGATCTTTGCCAAAGCCATAGGCGATTTCGTGAACAGGTATCCCACCATACAGATCCTTGCCCTTTCATTCCTTATTCTTATAGGGTTCATGCTGGTCATGGAAGGCTTGCAGTATCACGTTCCTAAAGGTTATATCTACTTTGCTGTATTCTTTTCCCTGATCATTGAAATGCTGAATATCAGGTTTAGAAGTAAGCGATCCAAATCTAAGGAAGAAAGCTTTAATTAGAATCCCTGGATGCTGTTTGTCGTTAAAAAGTGAATTTAATCGATTTGCTCCCGGAATAAATCTATAACCTTTGTTAATTTCCTTGTAGGGTATAGCTTAATCAATACATTTATTTCATTAATCCATGGTTCATGAAATCAAGAACAAACAAGATTGTTATTTTGGCAGTCTTAATCCTTTGTGTACTGTTCGTGGTATACTTTCAATATCTTTTTTCTCAGATCTGATCTTCCTCGCCTATTCAATAATTTCATAGTGAATGGGCTTAAAACTGCCATTATTGCTGTCTTCTGCAGAGCAGGCGGTAAGGGCAACAATAAGGTCCATTTTCGCTTCAAACAATACATGGTCCCCGGCTTTACTCAGGGGTGGATCCACACTTAATTTTCCTTTCTCATCAAACTGCACATTCATAAAAATATTGAAGGCCGTGGGCACGTCATCTGGTTCGATTCCAAAAGGTTTTAGGTTGGTGTACAGATTTTCAAAGCAGCTGGGATGATAGTCAGGATTGTCGTACATGATCTGGAAGGTCTCAGGACTGCAAGGGGCCAGTAAGAAATCATTTCGGCCATTCGTGTCCTCCAGGATCTCCATCATTCTACGGCTGCGGTTGCTCCACAAAAAATTGCCTTTGGTGATAAGGATGGATTCCTCAAAGTCGAGTGTTTTTCCTGAGGAGATCTTCTCGCGGGGATCTTCAGCATTAAAAAGCACCATATCGCTTACCTGTTCCCCCTGCGGATCAATAATCTTCAGTTTTTGTCCTTTTTGAAGCCTGAAAGCCCGGCCTGTCTGCTTCTCAATTACCTGTTCCATGTTCTTTTTTAATATTTTTACTTAATTCCGAAGATAAGGGATCCCCGCGCATTTCGAGATGCCGGGTAACCGAATGTATATCATCTTTGTCATACCCCTGGTGCCATTTGGCAATAGCCTGAATTTTGGTGGGTTCACACCAAAAGCCCGTGATCATAGGAAGGTGATCTTCGATCATTTCCTCCGGAAGGTCTTCATAATAAACAGGATCGTCCTGATCTTTTTCAAACCGGTGTACCAGGTTCTTTAAAGATTCCACCAGTTCCTCCCGCGACTGAATTTTCAGGTTCACATTCACATGTACTGCCGAATAATCCCAGGTACTAATATCAACGTTTTTATACCAGGACGAAGAAACATATCCCTGTGCGCCGTGAAAGATAAGTAATCCTTCCAGCTCATTTTTGAGGTGCCTGTATTGTTCGTTGGCTTCGGCAATATGTCCGTAAAGTATAAAATTTTCCGCATTGCCTTTAAGCAAAATGGGAATGTGCGTAGCGAGCAATTCCTTGCCTTTTATGACAAAAGTGGCAAAAGGATGAGCTTTGATAAAGTCGAAAATATACTGCCGGTCTTTTTTCTGATATTTATCGGGTTGGAACATGTACTATTTCTTATTGTGAAAAGGACATTTCCAATCTTCTCCAACTTTTCGGCCGCTGTATTGTCGGGCTTCAGATTTCTCTCCAAAATCGGCCAGCATAGGATTGATCTCTCCCTGCAGTTCAATATCCCGTTCCCTTATCTTGCTCCTTACCGTGTCATAACTTCCCATTTCCCGAAGCTTTTCGAATTGCCAGTGCAGGTTGAAAGCGAGCGCAGGGTAGGGTGCCTGCCTCGCCTTCCTCGAACTGTTGGGGTGCAGCCCTACCATATAGAAGGCCCGTCCGCCAAGGCTAAAGCTGAAATTTCCGCTTTCGGGATCAGAGCCTACCGCTTCATCCCAGGGGGAGTCATCTTCCTCGTGCAAATATTGAAGCTGTTGCCAAAGAAGTTTTTCAAATTCCTCTTCGGAATAATCTTTTCTACCTTTGAAGGCAACCAGAAAGGTGAGGAAATCGTTGGATTCAAAATCGTAACCGGAAATATATTTTTTGAGGTCCTCCAGGATGAACTTCGCGGTTTCCCTTGAACCGAAATCTTCGTACTCATGAAAATCCACCTTATCCATACTAAAGACGGTCTGGGCCATTATACATGGATGGTCTTTTCCCAGTATGAATTCATTGAAATCAGCTTTGGAGGAGACTGCATCTGCAGCGGTTTTAACTTGTGGCATTTGTTGCTTTTTGGTAAAAATAAAGGCTGAACCTTCTGAAAACAATTAGTTTAAGATTCCCTTAGTTGAAATTTAGGTAAGATTAACACCCCGCCAAAATTCAGGCTAATCTTTCTCTTGGTACCTGAAGATGAGGTACAACATGAAGGTATTGAGGGCGAAAGCTGTTCCGTTGGTAGCGATGATGGGAATATCGCTGGTGATGATCCCGTAAACCAGCCACAAGGCCAGTCCGGTGATCAGCACCAAATACATTCCTATGGAAACATCTTCCACTTCTTTGGTTTTCCAGGCTTTCCATATTTGCGGAGTGACCGCAGCCGTGGTAAAGATACCGGCCACCAGCCCCAGGATCTCTGTCCAGCCCAGCATCTATGCTCCTACTATTTCCCCACCGTTGACGTGGATGATCTGTCCTGTAATATAGCTGCTGTCTTCACAAGCAAGGAAAACATAAGCCGGTGCAACTTCACTGGGTTGTCCTGCCCGGCCCATGGGCACTTTCTTCCCGAATTCGGCCACCTGTTGGTCATCAAAAGAGGCGGGGATCAGCGGAGTCCAGATTGGGCCCGGAGCCACCCCATTTACCCTGATGTTCCTTTCGGCCAGCATTTTTGAAAGGGAACGGGTAAAAGAAGTGATAGCCCCTTTGGTGCTGGAATAATCCAGTAGATGCTCACTACCACGGTAGGCGGTTACAGATGTGGTATTAATGATTGTATCTTCCTCCTTCAAATGTTTCAGTGCTTCGTTCACCGTAAAGAAATAAGGATAAATATTGGTCTCGAACGTCTTTCTCACCTGGCTGGAAGTTACCTCTTCCGGTTTCTCCTTAGGGAATTGCATGGCGGCATTATTGACAAGAATATTTAATCCTCCAAGCTTCTTAATGGTATCTTTTACGATCTTCCTGCAGAATTTCTCTTCCTTGAGGTCGCCTTCAATAATGAGGCATTCTGAACCTGCTTTTTCCACCATCTTTTTCGTCTCCAGTGCATCTTCGTCCTCGTTGAGGTAAACGATCGCCACTTTAGCGCCTTCTTTTGCGAAATGAACGGCTACACTGCGGCCTATTCCGCTATCACCGCCGGTTATCAGGGCGATTTTACCTTTTAATTTTCCACTTCCCTTATAGTTCTTTCGTATTACCTCAGGCTCAGGATGCATTTTTCGCTCCTTGCCCGGTTGTTTCTTCTGCTCCTGCTTCGGGAGGTTCTTAGGTTTGCCCATAATTCACTTTTTTAAAACTTAAAGTTATTGAAGTGATCCTTTTTGAAATCCCTGTTTAAGAAGAATTTAGCGTCGTCTTTACAAAGATTAAGGGGGGCGCCTGCTTTCCTATTTTTGAATACCTTTGAAGCCGAATTAAAAAACATCATTTTTGGAGGGGCAGAAGAGAATAGATCAGGATATTATTATTGTAGGAGGTGGTGCCGCCGGATTCTTCACGGCCATCAATGCTGCGGAAATGAACACTTCAGCAAGAATTACTATTCTGGAAAGGGGAAAAGAGGTGCTTACTAAGGTTCGCATCTCCGGTGGTGGTCGGTGCAACGTGACCCATGCCGAATTCCTTCCGAAGGAACTTACCCGCAACTATCCCCGGGGTGAAAAAGAACTCAGAGGACCCTTCCACTCCTTTATGACCGGGGATACCATAGAATGGTTTGAAAAAAGGGGAGTACCGCTGAAGATCGAGGAGGACGGACGAATGTTCCCCGAGTCCAACTCTTCCCAAACCATCATCGATCTCTTTATGGAAGAAACCCAAAGACTGGGGATAAAAGTCCTGACCAAGCGGGCAGTGCAGGAGATCACAAGAAAAGGTGGTCGCTGGGAGATCAATACTTCGCAGGAAAAATTCACTGCAGAAAAATTGCTGGTGGCCACAGGCAGCAATCCAAAAATGTGGAAGATACTCGAAGATCTGGGTCATACCATAATTCCCGGGGTTCCTTCGCTGTTCACCTTCAATATAACCGATAAAAGGATCAAAGACCTTCCGGGAGTGGCGACTCATGCTCGTGTCAACATCAGGAAAGAAAAACTGACCACTGAAGGACCTCTTCTCATCACTCATTGGGGAATGAGCGGGCCTGCCATTCTCAAACTATCTGCATGGGGCGCCAGAGAATTGAGCAACCGGAAGAATTTTGAGATCGAAGTGAACTGGATTCCGGATTTTGCTTCAGAAGAAGTTTTCCAAACCCTTCAGGAGAATAAAAAAGAACAAAGGAAACAGCAGCCTTTTAAAAATCCGCAATTCGGACTTCCCAAACGATTATGGCAGAGCCTGGTGACCGCTTCGGGCATTTCAGAAGAAGAAAAGTGGGCCGATCTCAACAAACAACAGCTGGAAAATCTGGCTTCACAACTCACTTCCGGAATTTTTCAGGTGCACGGCAAAAGTACTTTTAAGGAAGAATTTGTCACCGCAGGGGGCGTAGAGCTCAAGGAGGTGAACTTTAAAACCTTTGAAAGCAAACTCTGTAAAAACCTGTTCCTGGCAGGAGAAGTGCTGAACATCGATGCCATTACCGGCGGCTTCAATTTTCAGAATGCCTGGACCGGAGGATTTCTTGCCGCCAGAGCGATGACAGAATAAGACAGAAAATCTATCTTTGCTCAAACTTTAAGGATGACCGAAAAAGATTTTATTCCGAAGGAGTATTCCGCAGTGGTAGAGGAAGGAAAAGTTACCTGGCAGAGCCCAAGTAATATTGCGCTGGTAAAATACTGGGGGAAAAAGGAAAACCAGATACCTGCAAATCCTTCTATCAGTTTTACACTCGATTCCTGCCAGACCACCACCACCCTGCACTTTCAAAAAAGGGAAAAATCAGATAGTTTTGAATTCGAATTATTCTTTGAAGGGGAAAGGAAGGAATCCTTCAGGCCCAAGATCCAGAAGTTCTTTGAAAGGATTGAAGAATATATGCCTTTTCTGAAAGACTACTCTTTCAAAATAGAAACTTCCAATTCCTTTCCGCATAGTAGCGGGATCGCGTCTTCGGCTAGCGGGATGAGTGCTTTGGCCCTGTGCCTCATGAGCCTTGAAAAAAAACTTGATCCAACGATGCCTGAAGAATATTTCACCCGAAAAGCCTCATTTCTGGCCCGACTGGGATCGGGGAGTGCCTGTCGGAGTATAGAAGGTGAGCTGGTAGCGTGGGGTGAACACAATGGTATTTTGGGCAGCAGTGATTTGTATGGTGTGAAATATACACATCAGGTCCATGAGAACTTCAAAAATTACCAGGACACCATTTTAATGGTAGACAAGGGAGAGAAACAGGTAAGCAGTACACTGGGACACGACCTTATGAACGGTCATCCCTTTGCTGAAAAACGTTTTCAACAGGCTCATGAAAATCTTGATCTTCTGAAAGAGGTCTTTGAGACCGGGGATCTTTCCGCATTCATTAAAACCGTGGAAAGTGAGGCCCTCACCCTCCACGCCATGATGATGACGAGTCAGCCGTATTTCCTGCTAATGAAACCAAATACGCTTGAAATAATAAATAAAGTTTTCGATTTCAGGGAGAGAACAGGACTGCATCTTTGTTTCACACTTGATGCGGGAGCAAATGTTCATTTATTGTACCCTGAAAAGGAGAAAAAAGAGAGTCTGGATTTTATCCAAACAGAATTGCTTCAGTATTGCCAGAATGGGCAATATATTACCGATAAGGTTGGGAAAGGAGCCAAACAATTGGCTTAAAATTTGATTTGATAATCTCTGGTAATTAGGAAGTTGTATATTTGCATTCTTAATTGAAACCCCTGGTGAGGAAAAATTGTTATCTTTACTGTGCCTAATGCAGATCGCTATGAAAGGACCTTTATTTTATTCTAAAATCCTTCTTTTCGGAGAATACGGAATCATCAAGGATTCCAAAGGTTTATCTATACCTTATAACTTCTATAACGGTGCTTTGAAGGTGGACGAAGATCCTTCCGAAGAAGCCAGGAGATCCAACAGCAGTCTGAGGCGTTTTGCCACTTACCTTCAAACTTTGCAGGAAGGGAATCCTTCCCTTGTAAAGTTCAATATGGAAGAGCTTAACAGGGATATTGAAAAAGGGATGTATTTTGATTCCAGCATTCCGCAGGGATATGGAGTGGGAAGCAGCGGTGCCCTGGTAGCGGCCATTTATGATGAGTACGCCCTGGAAAAGATCACAGTTCTTGAAAACCTTACCCGTGAAAAACTTCTTAAACTCAAAGAGATTTTCGGGGAAATGGAATCTTTCTTCCACGGAAAATCCTCTGGTTTGGACCCATTGAACTCTTATTTAAGCATTCCGATACTTATTAATTCGAAAGACAATATTGAGCCTGCCGGGATCCCTTCACAAACCCGAAACGGAAAGGGAGCTGTATTTTTACTTGACAGCGGATCTGTCGGTGAGACGGCACCTATGGTGAATATCTTTATGGAGAATATGAAACAGGAGCCTTTCAGGAAAATGCTGAAAGACCAGTTCGTAAAACATACAGATGCGTGTGTGGATGACTTCCTTAAAGGAGACGTGAAATCCCTTTTTGGGAACATTAAGAAACTGTCTCACGTTGTACTCGATAACTTTAAGCCTATGATACCTGCCCAGTTCCACAAACTTTGGCAGAAGGGAATCGAAACCAATGAATACTATCTCAAGCTTTGCGGCTCGGGCGGGGGCGGTTATATATTGGGGTTTACCGAAGACATTGATAAAGCAAGAAAAACGTTGAAGGATTATCGTCTGGAAGTGGTCTACAACTTCTAAAAAAGCGATGGCCACCCTTTCAAAAAAACGACTTCTACTCAAGATCTTAAGTTTTATATCGGTTGTAAGAGGCTATAACATCCTTGTGCTTGTTATTGCCCAGTATCTTACCTCAATGTTCATACTTGCACCCGAATACCCTTTGGGACAGGTTTTGTTCGATCCTAATCTTTTCTTCCTGGTACTATCCACAGCCTCTGTAGTGGCAGCGGGGTACATTATCAATAATTTTTACGACAGCGAAAAAGATCTGATCAACCGTCCGCAGAAGACTATGCTGGACCGGTTTGTAAGTCAGCGCACCAAACTTTCAGTCTATTTTATCCTGAATCTGGCAGGTATTTTTTTTGCCAGCTACGTTTCCTTTAGGGCCGTTGTGTTTTTTTCGATCTATATCTTCGTGATCTGGTTCTATTCCCACCGGCTTAAAAAGATACTTTTCGTCAATAATCTGGTCGCCTCAGTTCTTACCATTACTCCTTTTTTCGCCGTTTTCGTTTATTACAAGAATTTTGAGACCGTAATCTTTGTACATGCTACTTTTCTTTATCTCATTATCGTGATGCGGGAACTGGTGAAAGATCTTGAAAATATGAAAGGAGATCTCGTGCAGGGGTACCGCACCATTCCAATAGTTTACGGTGAAAAGCTGAGCAAGAGGTTACTTACGGGACTTTCTGTGATATCTTTCGTGCCGGTTTACCTGCTAATTAGATACTTTGAAATTGGAAAGATGGACATTTTCTTTTACGGCGTGTTCTTTTTGCTTTTTATCTTTCTGCTAATTCTTTACTTCAGCAAAGCGAAGTGGCAATACCTGCTACTGCACAACCTGTTGAAATTTATCATTGTTGGCGGAGTTTTCAGTATTCTCTTGATCGATATTGAAGCTCTTCTTAGCAGGGTGTATTAAAATTTTTCTTCGGAAAAATTCCATTTTATTCTTCAGCCCTTCAGCATAATTCATTTAAAATCTTTATTGTTGAACAAACTCTTATCTTTGCACAAAATAAAATAGTATTATGAGTAGAAATGACAGGTCATCTGGGAGCAGAGGCGACAAGTCTTCCGGCAGGACGAGCAGCGGAAGGCAAGGTGGAGGAGATCGTAAGAAATCCCATGCCCGCGGAAATGCCCCGGTGAACCGAAATGAAAAGGATCCTAAAGAGATGTCAAAAGGGAATGCGCCTGCTAAGGCGAAGCAGAGCGAAAAAAAATCTGATGGCATGCGTCTTAATAAATATATTGCCAACTCCGGGATCTGCTCCCGAAGAGATGCCGATATTTATATATCTGCCGGAAGTGTGACGGTAAACGGAAAAGTGATCACTGAAATGGGTTATAAGGTTAAACTAACTGATGAGGTGAAATTTGATGGCCGTAAGATCCTTCCCGAAAAACCTGAATATGTGCTTTTGAATAAACCTAAAGGTTATTTCGTGACCGGAAGTCTGGAGAAAAAGAACCGTACGGTGATGGACTTAATAGCGAATGCTTCAAAATCAAAATTGGATCCCGTTGGAAAACTCGACACTCAGGCTACAGGTCTAATCTTGTTCACCAATGACGGGACCATGGCCAAGAAGCTGGCTAATCCCAAGAATGGTATCCGCCAGATCTATCATCTGGAGCTGGATAAGGACCTTGCCTATGATGACCTGCAAAAGATCAAAGAAGGGGTAAACCTGGAGGATGGGACTGCCAAGGTTACTGATATCAGTTATGTTGAGAATAAACCGAAGCGGGAAGTAGGACTGGAAATCCGCAGTACAAAAAGTCATATTGTGCAGCGTATTTTTAAGAGCCTTAACTATGAAATTGTCAAACTTGACCGTGTAATATACGGCGGATTGACCAAAAAAGATCTGCCCAGAGGTCACTGGAGAGTCCTTACCAAACAGGAGCTCATTAATCTTGGGAATATGTGATCAACTCCCTTCTCTTTTGAAGGGTTCAACCTGCTGAGGAATAAGTTTTTACAACGGAGACTTTTATAAGCCGGAAAGTTGCTGCTTTGCTCAAAAAAAAGCGGCAACTTTCCGGCTTTTTAATACATTTGCTTTAGCTAAGCTAAAACAATGATAAATACTAAACCGGCGGTCATAGTTCGGTTATATTCTGCTAAACTTAACAGCCCCGGGTCCTTCGGTAGCCTTAACAAAGTTTTATCACCTAATTCTTTTGGCATTGCACGATAATTTCTACTTTTTAACCTTTAAATTTGATTCAAAAGAAATTGAATACTAAGTACATCAATTTAATAGACCAAACCTACTATTTTCCCCAGGAGGAATTTCAAGTTGAAGACGGTGATCTGCAGTTCCACGGAATAGATCTAATGGAGTTGGTAAGGGAATATGGAGCGCCGCTCAAATTCACCTACCTGCCAAAAATCTCTGAGAATATCAATAGAGCCAAAAAGTGGTTTGCAGAGGCGATAGAAAAGCACAACTACCAGGGATCATACAACTACTGCTATTGTACTAAAAGCTCACATTTTGAACATGTATTGAACGAAGCATTAAAGAATGATATTCATATAGAGACTTCGGCTGCAGTAGATATCAATATTGTGGAGAGCCTTAAAAAGAGTGGCAAGATTACAGATGATACTTATGTGATCTGTAACGGATTCAAAAGGGATCTATATATATCTAATATAGCCCGTCTTATCAATAACGGTCACAAGAACTGCATTCCTATCATTGATAATTATGAAGAGATCGACCTGCTTTCAGAGGCTATAGATGATAAATTCCAGATTGGGATAAGAATAGCTTCAGAAGAAGAACCGAAATTTGAATTTTACACTTCCAGGCTGGGGATAGGGTATAAGAACATTGTCCCTTTCTTCAATAAACAGATCAAGGATAATGATCAGGTAGAGCTGAAAATGCTTCACTTTTTCATCAATACCGGAATTCGTGATACTGCATATTACTGGAACGAACTCTTAAAATGTTTGAAGGTATACATCAGCCTGAAAAAGATCTGTCCAACTTTAGACAGCCTGAACATTGGAGGAGGGTTTCCCGTAAAGAATTCCCTGCACTTTGAGTATGATTATGAATATATGGTTGATGAGATCGTGAACCAGATAAAGCTGGCATGCGAGGATGCTGAAGTTGATGTTCCAAATATCTTTACTGAATTTGGGTCTTTCACTGTAGGAGAGAGCGGAGGTGCTATCTATGAGATCCTGTATCAAAAGCAGCAGAATGACCGCGAGAAGTGGAATATGATCAACTCTTCTTTTATAACCACTCTTCCGGATACCTGGGCGATCAGCAAAAAATTCGTAATGCTCGCCGTGAACCGCTGGAACGATGAATATGAGAGGGTGCTTTTGGGCGGTTTGACCTGTGATAGTGATGATTATTACAACAGTGAGCAGAATACCAATGCGATCTACCTTCCTAAGTACAAAAAAGAAAAACCTCTGTATATAGGCTTTTTCAACACAGGAGCTTACCAGGATACCATTGGCGGGTTTGGCGGATTACAGCATTGTTTGATCCCCCAACCCAAGCAGATCCTTATTACAAAAAATAAGAAGGGGGAGATCAAAACCAGTCTGTTCAGTGAGCAGCAGGAACCCAAAGATTTTTTAAAGATCCTGGGCTATAAGTAAATAGGAGATAATTTTTGTTATTTTTAAATATCTGAATCAACATTTTTTAAAGAATAAGTAATTATTACGGTTAGTCATGAACAAAAAGAATTACGCCGGTATCCCGGATAAGTATGCACGCATAGATGATGCTAAAGTAGTTTTGATCCCGGTACCTTATGATGGAACAAGTACCTGGGGTAAAGGTGCCGATAAAGGTCCCGAAGCCTTCCTGGAAGCTTCAGAGAATATGGAACTTTTCGATATCGAGACCCGTACTGAAGTTTATAAAAAAGGGATTTACCTTGCTCCTCCGGTGTCCGAGAATTCTTCACCCGAGAAAATGGTGGAAGCGGTTCATAAGACCGTTAAAAATTACATCAAGCAGGAAAAGTTCGTGACCATTTTTGGGGGAGAACATTCTGTTTCCATTGGAACGATAAGGGCTTTCAATGAAAGTTTTCAAGACCTTACCGTAGTGCAGATCGATGCTCATGCAGATCTTCGCCCGGAGTATGAAGGTACTTCCTGTAATCACGCCTGTGCCGTTCATGAAGCCAGTAAGAAGACCAACCTGATCCAGGTAGGGATTCGCTCAATGGATGTTTCTGAACTTGATCATATGGATGAGAACCGGGTATACTGGGCTCATGATCTTTACGAAGACTGGATGGATGACGCCATAGGGCAAATGACGCCGAATGTATTTATCACCATCGACCTGGATGCTTTTGATCCTTCCATTTTACCTTCAACGGGAACACCCGAACCGGGAGGAATGTTCTGGTATGAAACCCTGGAATTCCTTAAGCTGATGTTTAAGAAAAAGAATGTGGTTGGTTTTGATATTGTTGAATTGAATCCAAATAAGAATGAAAAGTCCTCAGACTTTTTAGCCGCAAAATTATATTACAAGATGTTGAGCTACAAATTTAAATATCTTAACCATAACCACGAAGACGAAGAAGATGAGTAAAGGAGCGATTACAGAATTTCTTGAAAAATATTACAAACATTTTAATGCAGCGGCTCTTGTAGATGCTTCAAAGGGATATCAGGAACAGTTAGAGAAGGGTTCTAAAATGCTGGTTTCTCTGGCAGGCGCCATGAGTACTGCAGAACTTGGGAAGATCTTTGCTGAAATGATACGGCAGGATAAAGTACATATCATTTCCTGTACCGGGGCCAACCTGGAGGAAGATGTAATGAACCTTGTAGCCCATACTCACTATAAAAGGATCCCTGAATACAGAGACCTTACTCCTCAGGATGAATGGGACCTTCTGGAACAGGGACTAAACCGGGTTACCGATACCTGTATTCCCGAGGAAGAAGCTTTCCGAAGAATTCAGCAGCACATCGTAAAGATCTGGAAAGATGCTGAAGCCAGTGGAGAACGTTATTTCCCCCATGAATTCATGTATAAATTACTTCTCTCGGGCGCTTTGGAAGAATATTATGAGATCGATCTGAAAGATTCCTGGATGTATGCCGCAGCCGAAAAGAATTTGCCAATGGTGGTTCCCGGTTGGGAAGACAGCACTATGGGGAATATCTTTGCGTCCTATGTGATGAAAGGAGAGCTAAAGGCGAGCACCATGAAATCGGGTATCGAATACATGACCTACCTGGCTGACTGGTATACTGAGAATTCCAAGAACGGAATTGGCTTCTTCCAGATTGGAGGAGGTATTGCGGGAGATTTTCCTATCTGCGTAGTGCCGATGCTTTACCAGGATATGGAAAGAACAGATACGCCTTTCTGGAGCTATTTCTGCCAGATCTCAGATTCCACAACCAGCTACGGAAGTTATTCCGGGGCAGTACCTAATGAAAAGATCACCTGGGGTAAACTGGACATCAAAACCCCGAAATTCATTATTGAAAGTGACGCAACAATTGTCGCGCCGCTTGTTTTTGCTTACCTGCTCGAAATGTAGAGCAAAGGCATAAAAACATTTTTTGAAGACTCCGGAAGCTGCAAAGTTTCCGGAGTTTTTATTTTCATAAATGATTGAATAATTTCCCGCAGGTTCAGATTAGATCTTCCTGGAATTTGGTGCTTGAAAAATTGGATTTTTCGTTCTTTTAAACACCTCATATCCCATGAATCCAAAAACCACAAGATATTCCAGCGCGACCAGCCATAGGTTCTCCTCAAAAGCCGGATGGGCGTAGGCGGAATAACTCAGTACGATGAGAAGGCTCCAAACCGGCACAAACCTGTACCCGGTAAAGATCGAAATGAGCAGGGGAGTGACCAGGTACCATGGATGCACCGTGGTGGCCAGGAAAAGGTAAACACTTATGCTGAATAACATGGAGGTTAGCAGGCCGGGAAGGCTTTTATTCCTTCGATGGAAGGACAGAAGGATCACAAACAGGAATACGATGATACCCAGGACAGGTCCGGCTAAATGTATTATGTTATAACCCTGAAGCCGGAAGCCAATCCACCTGATGAGGTAATAAATACTTGCATTGAATTCAAATTTTTGAAACCATAACCCAACACTGGCTGTGTAATTTGTAAAAAATGCTTCGGAAAGGAACGGCAGAAAAAAGAGCAGAACAAAAAAGGAAGTGAGTCCGTAAAACGCGAGGGCTTTTTTTAGTTTCAGATACCTGAACAGTAGCGGAAGAAAAAGAAGCGGGATCAGCTTGACCGAAACAGAACAGGCAAAAAGAATTGAGCTTAAAACCCATTTTTTCATTTGCAGGAAATAGAGGGAAGCCAGCAGGAATAACACCATCACTCCTTCAAAGTGCAGGTTTCCGGTCAGTTCAATAATGATGAAGGGATTTAAAAGATACCAGAAAATACGGTTTTCAGGCAGGTTTAGTTTTTTAAGCAGATTCCTTCCGAAGTAATAGATACCCACATCTGCTGCAATGATGAAGAGGCGCAAACTCACCACCGCTCCAATGATGCTGTTGCCGCCCAGAAGAGCAGCCAGGGCAAAGAAGAGCTGATTCAATGGTGGGTAATTCGTCGGGTTGCCGGCACTGAGTTCTCCCATGCTATTGTACAAAGTCTTCGCGCCTTCTATGGGAGGATTCGTTATGAATTCATCAGGCGTGACCAGGTAAGGGTTGATGCCCTGCAGCATGAGTTTCCCATCCCAGATGAAGCGATAGAAATCCTGCGACAAGTTGGGCATCGCAAAAAGAAAGATCAGCCGGAAAACGATGGCTGCTCCAAACAATAGCTTAAAATTGTCCTTTTCAAGCTGCAACAGCTTCCAGCTCAGAAAGAAAAGAGCACCATAGAGACCGAAGAGTTTAATAAGGTCTGTGCGGTCCAGATCGAAGGCGAATGCCCAGTAAAAGGCGCAGGACGCCAGGAAAAGAAGAAGCGGGATCTTATGAAGGGTAAGTAATTGTTTCATTTTCCCCCAGACCTAACGGGTTTTGAAAACCTGTCAAGTCTCCAGAACGCAATATTTAAAGAAGTCAAAACCACGTAAGAAAACCCAAAAAATAACATCAGGTGAAAAAGGAGCAGTCGGTAATTTTCTAATGTAAATGCTGAAAAGATCGCGAAGGCAAACAGTAACATTAAAGAGAACTCCAGCAGCAACTGAAATGTAATCTTCGAAGGCTCTTTTTTTAAGAATCTTTCTTTTTCGCTCAGATTGAATTTCGGGGTCCTGATGAATTCACTTCTTCTTCCAAAATGTCCTTCAAGCACCGCTCCCGAGTTATGCACAGAAAACCCCATGGCGATAGAGAAAAAGGTGAAAAAGAGGAGGGAAAATTCAAGAAATGATCTGAAACTACTTCCATTAATCTTTGCGAAAGTCACCCAGTAGGAAAGAAAAAAGATCACGGTACTAATGCTGAAGAACAACATGATCCCGGTAAAAAATTCATATTCTGCCCCTGTAGTAATAAAAAGCACAGGAACGCTCAGTACCGATAGCAGCAGTACCAGGAGGAATAAACTGCTGTTCAACAGGTGAAAAAAACTGTGGATCTTTGTGCTAACAGAAAATCTGTTATCAAAAAGTAACTTCCGGTAGTTCTTCTGAAAATTCTCTGCAGCTCCTTTGTTCCATCTGAATTGCTGGGAACGAGCAGCAGAAATGGTGATGGGAAGTTCTGCCGGGGTTTCCACCTCTTCCAGATATTTGAATTTCCAGCCTTTGAGCTGTGCGCGGTAACTCAGGTCAAGATCCTCGGTGAGGGTATCCCCTGTCCAGTTGCCTGCATCCAGTATGCATGTCTTACGCCAGATACCCGCCGTTCCGTTAAAGTTGATAAAATGTTTGCCGGAATTTCTGCCCGTTTGTTCCAAAATAAAATGGAAATCCAGTAAAAAAGCCTGCAGTTTAGTGAGTAGGGAATAATTTCGGTTGAGGTGACCCCACCGAGTTTGTACCACGCCGATCTTTTCATCCTGAAACCACTGAATTGTCTTTCTCAACCAATCTTGCTTCGGAAGAAAATCGGAATCAAAAATGGCAATAAACTCCCCTTTTGCGGACTTTAATCCTTCCTTTAACGCGCCGGCCTTGAAACCTTCACGGTTAGAACGGCAGAGATGGATTATGTCGATACCACGATTCTCTATTTCAGCCACCAGTCCGGCGGTGAGTTTTAATGAATCATCTGTGGAGTCATCGAGCACCTGAATTTCGAGTCTTTCCGGAGGGTAATCTATTTCAGCAATATTTTTAAGTAGCCGTTCCACCACCGGTTTTTCATTATAAAGAGGTAACTGAATGGTGACAAACGGGACCCGGGAAGGATCGGAAAAATCAAAATTTTCCGGGGTCTTATGTTTTTTTCGGCTTTTCCGGTAGTTAAAAAGCAGCTGTAGCTGTACCAGGCTGTACAGAAAGATAAAGAACAGCAGAAGGGTGAACAAGACAAGGATCGCAGTATCCATCATTTAAAACTGTATTTAAAGATCCACCCCAGGATCTTTACCCCGGCCATAAAAGCACCTTTTACTGTCCCAGAAACCTTTGAAACCCCAATCCGGTTTCGGTAATGAACCGGGACTTCCTCATAGGAATAGTTTTTCTTTAAAGCTTTTAGTTGCATCTCCACCGTCCAGCCATAGGTCTTGTCTTCCATTTCCAGGGCCAGCAGTTTTTCATATTTGATCGTCCTGAAGGGTCCCAGATCGGTAAAACGGGCGTTAAAAAATAATTTCATTAAAGTCGTTGCCAGCCAATTCCCGAATATCTGCGGAAAGGTCATTGCTCCTTTCTCCCGCCACCTTTTTACGCGGGCACCTATTACCATGTCGATGTCACGCGTTAGAATGGGTTCCACAATTTTTTCAAGTTCTTCGGGATAATCGCTGTAATCGCCATCTAAAAATACGATAATTCCGGGGGTTTTCTGCTGTGCAGCGATGTACTCCATTCCTTTAAGGCAGGCAAAACCATAACCTTTTCTCCTTTCAGAAAGTACTGTTGCGCCGGCTAGACGGGCATTTTCTTCAGTTTCGTCGGAAGAATTATTGCTCACAACGATCACCTCATTCACGATTTGTGGGATGTCTTTGATGACCTTACCAATGGAATCGGCCTCGTTATGGGCCGGAATAATTACTTTAATAAGCGGCATTCAACAAAGAAAAATAAAGCAGTTCGAAAAATCGGGATTTAAAATTTAAAATTGAAGATTTCCGCGGAAATCTGTGCAATCAGCGGGAAAAGATTCCAGCCATGAATTCAAGAATTGGAATTTAGTACTTGTAATTTGGTGCTTATTGCACCGTTTTATTTTCAACTAAAATTAGGCATCTCTCCGGGCGTCCCGCTTCTGCTGCTGAATGAGATCGAGCAGGTCCACATCGTTTCCAAGGAGGACTGCATCGCCATTGATCCTTCCGTCCAGAGGTCCGTTTTCCAGTTTCAGCACTCCACGTGGGCATACTGCAGAACAAATTCCGCAGCCTACGCAGCTTGAGCGTACGATATTTTCCCCTTTTTGGGCGTAAGCCCTTACGTCAATTCCCATTTCACAATAGGTAGAGCAATTTCCGCAGGAGATACACTGGCCACCGTTGGTCGTTATCCTGAACCGGGAAAACAACCGCTGTTGCATTCCTAAAACCGCAGCCATGGGGCAGCCGAACCGGCACCAGACCCGGTTCCCGAAAATGGGATAAAAACCTACTCCTATCACCCCCGAAAATGCTGCGCCAATTAAGAAACCGTACCACTCGCGCAGTAGATTTCCATAAGTGTAGCCACTGGAGTAATATAACCCTATGATCGCCAGCACGATCACAAAAAAACCAACTGCACCATACTTCGCGTCTTTGGCCAGTTGTTCTCTTTTAAAGATCATGATCCCTGAAAAGAGCAGCGTTAGAAATCCTGCCGACCCTATCAAAAAAACATCTTTAGTAAGCCAGTAACGACCCGGGTTCTCATTGAGGAAGCTGTAGACCACTGCAATGGTCATGATCACAACAAGGACGAGGATCGTGTGGATCAACCATCTTTCGAGCATCCAGCTCTTCCGGGTTTTATCAGAAAGATGTCGGTAAGGGTCCCCGGCAGTTTCGGCAAGACCGCCACACCCGCAAACCCAGGAACAGTACCATCGCTTTCCGTAGAAATAGGTAAGCACGGGAGTGATCAGGAAAATAGAGGCGAGCCCGAAGCCCAGCATGATCATCCCTACATTCCCCGCCGAGAAGAATTCGTTAAGCTTGTACCCGGCGAAAAGGTCATAATTAAGAGGCCAGATCACATTGGGATTGTAATAAGGCTGATTAAGGCGTACCAGGATCTCGGGGATCAGAAAAGCAAAACCTAGTTGAAAGAACATGACCGAGAAAGTCCGTAATCTTTCGTACTTATTGTGGCGGTACTTCAGCAGGAATTTGTATCCAAAAGCCAGAATGGCCAGCGTGTACAGGGTCCCGTAAACGAACCACTGATTAGCGGGATTTCCACTGATCATTTTACTCAAAGGGTCAAAAAGGGTGACGATTCCGGTATTTTCCCCGTCTGAGTTATAACCCAGATATTCAGGATACCAGTAAAGAACAATATAAAAAAGGGTGAGAAGGATCCCGGCTCCCCAGGCGATTACGCCACGGGAGGTCATGGATTTGAACCAAACCCCGTCATTTTTTATCCCGGCAGGTTTTCCGCGGTACTGGTCATTGGCAAAGATTACCACTCCGGCGGCGATCAAACCAAGAGAAAGCCAGAGAAAAAAAGAAGGCAGGGGAACATTGAGGATGCTCAGAAATAAAAAGAAAATCCCCGTCCAACCCAGTCCGGTAGCTATTTTTTGGATAGCAGAAAGACCTTTGGGAGGTTCCCCGGTTAGGGACATGTTGTGTTGAACGCCGGCCATATTTTTTAATTCTGTGTTTTTAAAAGTTCGTTCCTGAAACTACTTAAAATTTCCTTGTGATACCTGTCGTAAAATTCGGGATCAAAATTAGCTTCCCTGAAATGTTTCAGAACATATTCTATAGGTCGGTCTTCAGTGAGCCACCTGTCAAATACCTCGTGTTTCATGCGAATGCCATAGGTGTTAATTCCCAGAAATCTACCTGAGTCTTTTTCAAATGCAATAGTAACTGCTTTTTTTCCATCCCGGTGTTCCCAATGAAGATGCTGTTCGTTTTCAAGAGGGTTTGCCGACACCCGGCCGTAAGTCTGGTATTCGATCTCAAAGAATTTTGCACTGTTAAACCAGTTTCCTGGATTGTATTTAAAGGGATTTCCGCAGATGGTCTGGGCCACGGTTTCTCCCATCATCCTGGCGGTGTACCACACGGCTTCAATGGGTTGTCTTCCGACTGCAGGTTCCCGGTGCTGGGCGCAGTCGCCAATGGCAAAAATATCCTGAATATTGGTTTTCAACAAAGGATCGACCAGAATTCCCACATCAGTTTCAATTTCTGAATCCTTTAAAATTGAAATATTTGGCTGCACTCCCATAGTTAAACCAACAATATCGGTCTTTATTTGCTCCTCATTTTTGGTTTTGACGGCCTCCACTTTTTTCTTTCCGGAAATGGATTCCAGTTCTGTATTGTATTGCAATTCTATTCCATGGCTCTCAATGTGTCTGGAAATGAATTCGGCATCCTGTTTTGGAAGGACATTGCGCCAAAAGGAATCTTCCCTGATCAACATAGTCACGGGAATATTTCGGGTGTGGAGCATTTCAGCGAGTTCTATCCCAATGAGTCCACCGCCCACGATCGTAGCATGCCGGCAATTTCTCGTATTCTCTTCCAGCAGTTCCAGGTCCTGTTTGGATACCAGTCCCTGCACTCCATTAAGATCCTGACCTTCCCAGCCCAGCTTCCGGGGAACAGATCCTGTAGCCAGGATCAATTTATCAAAAGCCATTTTCTCCCCGCCATCAAGGATCAGGGTTTTGGAATGGATTTCTATTTTTTCGACAAAAGCTTCCTTTAATTCAATCCTGTTCTTTTCCCAGAACCAGTCTTCATAAGGTTCAAGATGTTCCCACTTCATGTGACCCATATAGACATACATCAGGGCTGTGCGGGAAAAGAAATATTTATTCTCCCCAGAGATAACGGTTATCTTTTTATCAGAAAGGCGACGAATATGCCTTGCAGCAGTGATGCCGGCAATTCCATTTCCAACAATGACCACATGCTCCTGCATTACGAAACCGGTTTTAGCTCAATTCTTTTAATTAATTCCCTGAAGAGGGTGATCATTTGGGGCTCTGCCTTACCGGCCGCCTCAATAATATCCTGGATATTTACCGGCTGCAGATCATCAGGATCGCATTCATCGGTCAAAACAGAAACAGCAGCAACCGGAATTCCCAGGTGATTGGCCACGATCACTTCTGGAACTGTACTCATTCCTACAGCATCTGCACCAATGATCCTAAGATAGCGGTATTCTGCACGGGTTTCCAGTTGGGGCCCTACAACAGAAGCATATACGCCTTTTCGCAGGATGATATCATTTTCCTTAGCGATCTCCTGCATTATCCTTCCGCTCTCCTGGTCGTAAGGAGCACTCATATCTGTGAACCTTGTTCCCAGGTGCTCAACCCCCCGGAACGCCAAAGGAGATCCTCCCTGCAAATTTATATGGTCATCAATGAGCATGATCTCTCCTGTTTTAAAATCCGGATTGATGGCGCCGGCAGCGTTCGATACCAGTAGTTTTTTGATGCCGAGCCTTTTCATTACCCGTACCGGGAAGGTGACATCCCAAAGCGTATATCCCTCATAAATATGGAATCGACCTTCCATAACCACTACCTTTTTATCGTCCAGTTTCCCATAAATGAGCTTTCCTTTATGAAATTCTACCGTAGCGGTTGGAAAGCCGGGAATGTGGTTGTAACTAACTTCAGAGATTATTTCGAGTTCATCTACCAGTTTTCCCAGGCCTGTACCCAGGATGATCCCAATTTCCGGATCCTCAAACCCTCTGGCTTGTAAAAATTCTGTTGTTTCCTTTAATGCCTTTATCATGGATATTTTATTATTCGATGAAGTTCGGGGTGCTCAATTAAATCTTCATAAGTGTCAATATCATTCCGTTCTTCAAGCAGTTTTAGTTGTTCATTTTTAAGGTCCTGTAGCGTTTCCTGCAACACTGTATCGGTTCCCCATTTCTTATTTCTGAATAACTTCGAATTTAAGGATTTCATTCCTAATAAATAGTACCCCCCGTCTTGTGCAGGTCCCACCGCATAGTCATAATTATAAAGGCTTGAAAATGCTTTTTCAAGATCCTCTTTTTGGAGGTCATACAGATCACTGCCAATGATCACAATGTTGGAATA
This sequence comes from Salinimicrobium flavum, assembly GCF_042684505.1. Classification (NCBI taxonomy): domain Bacteria; kingdom Pseudomonadati; phylum Bacteroidota; class Flavobacteriia; order Flavobacteriales; family Flavobacteriaceae; genus Salinimicrobium; species Salinimicrobium flavum. The sequence goes on along the minus strand of NZ_JBHULT010000006.1, from coordinate 84,459 downwards.
TCCTGCTTCAAAACCTTCTGTAAAAGCATTTTTCATTCGTTCCCCGAGATCTTTACCGCTTTGTTTTTTCTTCTGAAAAATATTGTGGTCCCAAATATCCTCTTTTTCAATTGATTCAGAATAGTATATCACCTTGTCACAGGACATATCCTTTGTCACTTCAAAAGTGTGCTTCAGTAGAAATTTATACAGTTCCAGCGCTGCAGAGTCCCCAATTCTTGCTGCGAGGCGTTTTTTTACTTTTCCAGGTTCAGGATTTCTTGTGAAAATGATTAGGAGGCCCTTTTGATTCTTCATTACTATTTCTTTCAGTTAGACCACGCTACCCTGGCAGCTACTTCCCGCTCCGGCAGTACAACCGTAGCAATGCTGGGAGATACAGATCTCGCGATTGGCAAGCTTTTCTTCATTAAAATCTTTAATATGCTTTACTTCTGAAGCTACTTTCAGGTTTAGCATCTGGTTAAAATCACAGTCATAGAGCCAGCCGTCCCAGCTAACAGAAAGCGTGTTGGTGCACATCACATTTTTCACTGCGGAAGGATTGTAAGCTCCAACCAGTTCGTGCATATAATCTTCATAATTCTCTGAAGCTATAAGGTATTCCAAAAACCGACTTATAGGTAGGTTAGTAATACTGAAAAGTTGGTTAAAAGTTATGCCGAAATCTTCTAAAAGGGCCTTTTTGAAGTCCTTTTCCAGGGCTTCCTGGTTCGTGGGCAAAAATGCTCCGGAAGGATTGTAGACCAGGTCAAGTTTCAGATGGGAACCTTCTTTCCCGTACCCTACAGCATTGAGCATTTTTAGGGCTTCGATAGATTTAGTGAAAACCCCTTTTCCACGCTGTCTGTCGGTTTTTTCCCTTTTGTAAAAAGGCAGGGAGGAAACCACATGAATGTTGTGTTTTTTAAAGAATTCCGGAAGGTCGTGATACTTTTTATTGGCCAGGATTATAGTGAGGTTTGACCGCACAATGAAATCCTCTATTCCTGCCTGTGAGGCCTGTTCTACGAACCATCTGAAATTTGGGTTCATTTCGGGCGCACCTCCCGTTAAGTCAAGGGTTTTTGCTCCGGAAGTCTTTATCACTTCCAGACACTGATGCATGGTTTCCCGGCTCATGATCTCTTTCCGGTCTGGGCCGGCATCTACATGACAGTGGGAACAAGTCTGGTTACACATGTATCCCAGGTTGAGCTGCAGGATCTCCAGTTTTATTGGTTTCAGCGGAAAATTTCCGCTTTGCCCTATCTTTTCCTTGAAAAGTGGCAGCTCGCCATCTCCGAAGATTCCGTTACTCAGGAATTCCAGTTGTTTGGTTGGGTCGGCCAGCTCATTTTTTCGAGCCGAGAGTGATTTCCTTTTCATTTTTTTGATTCTAATGGAGGGCTAATAGAAGACAGTAAGGGAGCTCTATTAGACCGTCCTTACCTATGGGATAAGCGATTCCTACGTCAGGACTGCGTCCTTCCCTGGATCTGAGATCCCTCATTTTATTCGGGATAAGCGACTCCTAGGTCAGGACTGCGTCCTTCCCTGGATCTGCTTACATAGATAACTTTTTGTACTTATTCATCATCTGTACTCCGTGAACAAGTGTAGCTCCACTTTTTATGGCGGCGCCCACATGTACGGCTTCCATCATTTCCTCTTTTTCGATCCCTCTTTCCAGTCCGTCTTTGGTGTACGCATCAATGCAATATGGACATTGTACTACGTGAGAAACTGCCAGTGCAATAAGAGATTTTTCACGAGCTGAAAGCGCTCCCTCTTCAAAGACCTGATTATAGTAATTAAAGAATTTATTCCCCAGTTCTTCGCTCCATTCTGTGATATCCCCAAATTTCCGAAGATCTGCGGGATCATAATATGTTTTTGACATGCTTGATTTTTGAAACCGAAGATACAATTTTACAAAGATTTATCTCTTATCCTTGGGGATCCAGGGCATAAGTTGCCACAGACCACATAATAATAATGATAAGATTGCTTGACCTTTTATTGTGATATTGTTGTCTATGATACCTTTTAATCCTTTGAATAAAGAGACTCAATACCCAAGATAGTTTTGCGGCATACTACTTGCATAAAGGAGAAAGAACTCAATAAAAAATTCAAATTATGTTTAGATCAAAAAAATTAGCCGGTTTTCTTTTAACCCTTACCTTGATGGGTACTACTGCTGTATTTGCTCAAACTCCGCAGTTGCCGCAACAGCAGGAGCAGCAAAAAGTGGAAGTTACAGATGCTGAAATGAATAAGTTTGCAAAAGCTTTTCAGGGTATTCGTGTAATTGGTCAGCAAAGCCAGCAGGAAATGGTACAGGTGGTTCAAAATGGAGGAATGAAAATAGAACGTTTCAACAAGATCCATGAAGCAACCTTAAACCCTAATTTAGAAGTTGAGGCTACCACTGAAGAAAAGACGCAGCATAAAGAGATCATTTCAAAACTTGAAGTGATGCAGGCATCTTTACAGGAACAAATGGAGAAAGTTATTACCGATGCAGGTCTTAGCCTGGAAAGATATGAGCAGATTGCTATGGGACTGCAGAACGATCCTGAATTGCAACAAAGATTGCAGGCCGTACTTCAAGGATAATCTGGATGAAACTTATTAAAAAAAGCAGCTGAAAAAGCTGCTTTTTTTTGTTAGAGGTCGAGCCACGCTTTGAACGAAGAAGCCTTACTGCTGCTAATGATCTGCTCCCCGGCTACCCCGGGTTCGAGTGTTAGGTGCAGCCGTCCTTTAAAATAGGGATGTACTTCTTTTATTGAACCAATATTCGCAATTAACTGGCGGTTTACCCTGAAGAACATTTCCTCGTCCACCAGTTCTTCCAATTGGTCAAGAGTGTAATTAATAATATATCTTTTTCCTTCAAAAGTTACCAGTAGCACAACCCCTTCTTCTGCTAAGAAATATGCGACGGCCTCTCCATTTATGGCCTTTATGGTCTGACCACTTTTGACCATAAACCGGGATTTCTTTTTATTCCCTGTTGAAGCAGGGAAATGTCTGAGGAGTTCTTTCAGGTTTTCCATTTCCCCATCGAGACTTCCGCTTTTGTGATCTTCATATTTCATTATCGCAAAAGCAAGCTCATCTTTCTTTACAGGTTTAAGCAGATAATCTACACTATTGACCTTGAAGGCCTCGATTGCGTATTCATTATAAGCAGTTGTGAAGATCACGGGACATTTTACATCTACCTGTTTAAAGATTTCGAAACAGCTCCCGTCAGAAAGATGAATATCACAAAAAAGCAGGTCTGGGGGCAGATTTTCCCCAAACCATTCCACAGCTTCCTCCACAGATCCAATTTTGCCCAATACCTCTGTACCGGGCCTGAGGTCTTTGATCTGTGCTTCTAATGAATCGGCCGCCAAGGCTTCATCTTCAATAATCAAGGTCTTCATGTGCAGCTTTTTTAAGTAAAGGCAGTTTGACTATAAATTCACTCTCACTTTCTATAACCTCAATTTCTTCATCTGAAAAGTATTTGTATCTGCTCTTAATGTTTTTCAATCCTTTTTTAGTCGAAGAGATTTCATCCATTCGGGGTTGCAGATTGTTTCTAACGATCAATTTTTCTTCTTCAGTATACACCCATATTTTCAGCGGGTTCTTTCGGGTGGAGCCGTTATGCTTAATGGCATTTTCCAGCAGTAATTGTATGGCGCCCGGAGGAAGGTGCAGGTCCTTCATTTCTGAAGGGATGTCTACATGAAATTTTACGGCTTCGCCAAACCTGGTTTCCAATAGGTATATATAGGCATTCATTACCTCCAACTCCTTCCGCAGTGAAATTAGCTGCTGTGAAGAGTTTTCAAGGAGTGAGCGGTAAAGGTCAGATAATCGACGGGTGAATTCAGCTGCTTTTTTCTGATTCAGGGGTATCAGGGAGGCAAGGACATTGAGGCTGTTAAAGAGAAAATGCGGACTTACCTGGTTCTTCAGGTTCTGTAATTCAGCTTCAAAATTCTCTTTTTGAAGTTGGGCAGAGCGTAACATTTCTGCCTGTAATTTCTTCTGATTGCGATTCTTTTCTACATAGAAATAGAAAAAAAGAGAGATCACTCCGCTTAAAATATACCCTACCCGCAGATTTTCAGGTTTGGGATGTACTTCCGGGTACAAAAGAAATAAAGGGAGAAAATTTACCAGGCTTAAAGCGATAAATGCTGTGAATAAAACCAGCACAGCTTCTGCGACCGGTTTCCATAGGGGATTAACATGTCTGAAAGCTTTGGTGAAAGCAGTGGAATGAACAAAATCAGAAATCCTGGTATGCGACCAAAAGATGGTTAAAAAAAAGAAGAAAGCGAAAACCACTTCGACCAGGTTGTAAAAGCTAAAGACGGATAGCCCTTCTCTTGTGAATAACTTCAACCCAAAATTGAGATAGCCGAAAATCGTGTAGAGGATAATAGTCGAAAAAGCCGCAATCTTGATCTTTTCAAGAATTACCGATAGCTGGGACCGTTCCTGGATTCCCTCAGCTGAATCTTTTTCTGAAATCTGTTTTTTGATCTGCCTGAATTTTACTTGAAGGTAAAAATATAAAATTTTGAGTTGCCTGCTTCTCATTGTCTATCAATTGATGGTTCATGACTTCAGTCCAAGATCTTTAAAAAGGACAGAATTCTTTTCCGTTTCATTCTGTCTATATCCCATTTCATAGTGCTTTTGTCCGGTTTGATTCATTATATGATTTTATAAGGCACAGATTGACAGCATATTTGCTTCAGAAATCAATTAAAAAACAAAAGCGATGTTGTATCAAAAATTTTTATTTGGATTAGCCTTTTTAGTAAGTCCCTTTCTTTGGTCCCAGGAAGGCAGCCTTAGCGGCAGCCTTCAGGATCAAAAGGAAGAGACCATTCCTTTTGCCACGGTGGCGGTCATCAAATTGCCCGATTCAACCGTGGTGACCGGAACCACTACAGAGTTAGACGGAAGATTTGAAATGAAAACTCCTCAAAAAGGGGAATATTTGCTAAGATTTAGTGCCATAGGTTTTCAATCTACTTTTACCGACCCCTTCAGGATCTCTGCACCCGATTTCAAAAAGAATTTCGGAACTGTGATCATGGAGACAGCTGTTACTTCCCTGGATGAGGTAATGATAAAAACCTGGAGGCCCCGGGTCAAAGTCGAAAACGGTAAAATGGTCATGAGGGTGCAGGGAACTGCTGTTGCTGCAGGAAGTACGGCTTACGAGATGCTTAGCCGTGCTCCGGGCGTGTCTGTTGACCAGAGTGGGAATTTTTCTATCAACGGGAGAAAAGGTGTGGCGGTTATGATCGATGGAAGAATGAGCTATCTTTCCCCATCAGAGCTGCAGGCCATGCTTGACGGAATGCCGGCAGAAAATATTGAGGAGATCGAAGTGATCAATAATCCTTCTGCAAAATATGATGCCGAAGGAGCTGCGGGAATTTTGAACATTAAGCTGAAAAAGAACAGCATGAGCGGATTCACTGCCACTATCTACTCTGGAGTGGAAATGAGAAATCAAACCTTGTTCAACGGAGGTCTTAACCTTGGTTATAAAAGCGGAGACTGGAATTCTTTTGTCAACGTTGACCTTTCAGAGCGTGGAGTATACAGAGATCAATATACAATAAGGACCTTTCCGGGAACTGTGGAATATACCCGGTATGAGCAAACCGGCCTTCAGGAAAGAAAGGATTTTATCCCTTCGATCCAGCTGGGGACAGATTATGAGATTGATGAAATGAACAGCATAGGTGCTATGGCTAACATCATGTACCGTGACAGGAGAATGGACTGGAACACAAAAAGTGTTCTTGGAAATCCTTCCGAAGAATATTTGAATATAGTCGCAGAGAATGGCCTGGACCAGACCTATAGAAATGCACAGTTCAATGTTCACTACACCGGGAAACTGGATACATTGGGAACAAAGATCTCTGCAAATGTTGATTTTGCGAGACTGAACAGGGAAGAATATTCAGATTTTACCAATAGGTATGATTATTCTCAAATTGGAGAACAGGATACAGAATTCCTTAATAGCCAAAGTTTTTCAGATTTTGATATCTACGCCGCGAACATCGATTTTGCAAAACCTCTTTCAGAAAGTTCCGGCTTTGAAGTGGGAGTGAAAACAAGTAAAGTGGTTTCCAAAAGCAAACTGGATTTTTATGAGTTGCAGGAAGGGGACAATGTGTATGATCCCGGGAAAAGTGATAGCTTCAAATATACAGAGGAGATCTATGCGGCTTATGTGAACTACAGTAACAGGTTAAGCGATACCTGGAATTTACAGGTGGGGCTTAGGGCAGAACAGACGGTCGGTGAAGGTAATTCCGCCCGGCTTGACGAGGTTGGTAGTAGAGATTATCTGGAGTTCTTTCCAAACATCATGCTGGAACAAAATGTAAGTGATAATTATAAACTCAATTACTCCTACAGCAAAAGGATCAGCAGGCCCAACTACAGCTATTTCAATCCTGTCGCATTCTATCTTGATCCTTATAGTTATGTGGTGGGGAACCCAGACCTTAGAGCGGAGATCACAAGCAGCTATAAAGTCTCTCAAACCTTCTTTAAAAAATATAATCTTTTGTTGAGCTATGATCATGTCAAGGATTTTAGTGCAGAGGTGCCAACAACCAACAGTGAAACCGGTGAAACAAATTTCACGACCAGAAACCTGGATAACTCGAGAAGCTTTACCGCGACATTGGTTGCACCTGTTGAACTGGCTTCTTTTTGGAATACAAATAACAACCTTGTGCTGAATCAGCAGTATTTTGATCTGACGCTTGACGATCAAAAGGTAAGCAACGACAACTTCTTTTACCTTTTCCAGACCAACCACCAGATAAACCTGCCATGGGATATCAGCTTAGAGCTTAACGGAACTCTTAGAGGACCGGTGGCGTATGGAGTGTATAATATAGACCAGCAGTGGTGGATTGATGCCGGACTCAAAAAATCATTTTTAAATGACCGGTTGAACGTCACTGTAAGTGCTACAGATATTTTTGAAGGTAAGCGAATGGATATTAACGCTGCTTTTCTAGGCAATACTATTTATATCGATCAATATTTTGATGAAAGATCTATAAATGTGAACCTGCGGTACAGGTTGAGCAGATCAAAATCTAAAGCGAATGCCCGCTCAACAAACCTGGAAGAATTGAACAGGGCGGGTGGATAAAACAATTCTTCCGATACAACCATCACTTGAGATCCCGGATTTATTCCGGGATCTTTTCCCTATAAAGAAAAGAACAGATGAGGAGGTCGAAGGTTATTCCTGGGAGCGTACTGAACAGCAACCTGTAAATATAGAAGTACTGTATTTAATAGAAAGGCCAAACATTACTGCAGTTTTTGGCACTTCGGTTCCACCTTCGGGACTTAGTGGAATGATAAGAAGGGAAGCCTTTAAATACAGTGGAAGTACTTATGCACACTGGCTGCCACTAATATTGGCCGATCGCATGGCGTAGTTGAAGGAATAATAGATGACCTTAAGAAAGGTCACATTCCTAATATATTTGCTGAAAAAGGCCTTAGATCAGAATGGAAGTACAACTGCAAAAATTTTGTGCTTAAGACGGCTGCAGCAGCAGCAATGGCAGGAGTGGTATTTTTCTTTCACGGGACCGAAGATAAATAACAGCTTAAATTCATCCTTTAGGCAGTTCTGAATTTAATTTAAACTCCCTTTTTTAATGAGGATTCTGGAAAATAAATTTAGTCATTTATTTAAAAAAAGGCTCCTGTCTTTAAAGTAGTAACTCTTTTGAACCTATTTTCCATAGTATGAAAGAATATTCATCAATGTTTTTATGTAGCTGGTTTTTAATTACTTGAAACAAGTTGTCTTTAAAAATGGGAGAGAAACTTAGGTAAAAGCCCCGTATCCATGGTCATTGGCAGATGGTGGTTTAACAGGAAATTGAGAATATTAGAAAATTTGTTTGATATTTTTATTTTCTATCACCGTTTTTTGAAAAGTAATGACAAAAAAAAGCCCTCTTCTATTCTGGATGTTTCTTACCCTGCTAATGGGTTGCGCAACAGGAGAACCCACCTTCGAAAAATCGCAAAATGAACCAGCTGAAAATTACACGGGAAATAAAGAAAAAATCACCTCTTTTTACCTGATCGGAGACGCGGGATATTCCCAACCCGGCGGTAGTTCTGACGCACTACAGGCCTTGAAAACTTATCTTGGTTCTGTAAATACTTCTGAAGATTTTGTGGTCTTTCTGGGGGATAACCTTTATCCCGGAGGCATGGTTTCCAAAGAGGATGATAAAAGAGAAAGCAGGGAATATCTCCTCGATGCACAGCTGGATGCTGTTGAGAATTTTAAGGGACAGGTTGTTTTTCTTCCCGGAAATCATGATTGGCAAAAGGAAGGAATTGACGGCCTGCAAAGGCAACAGGAATACCTGGAACAAATGTTGGGCAGTGAGGAAGTATATTTTCCTAAACCGGGATGTCCCCTGCAATTCGTGGATATTTCAGATGACACTCACCTGATTATCCTCGACTCGCAGTGGTACCTGGAACACTGGGATGACCATCCCACTGTCAATGATGACTGTCCTGAAATAAAGACCCGGGAAGCAATGTTCCTGGAGGTTGAGACCGAACTTAAAAAGAACCAGAACAAGACAACGGTGTTTGCCATGCATCATCCACTCAATTCCAACGGGATCTTTGGAGGAAAATCAGGTCTTAGCATGTACCTCGATCCGGCGCATAAGAGGATCCCGGCTCCGGTAATTGGTTCTGTGGTAAATTTCGTTAGAGCCAGTGGCGGCATTTCTAAACAAGACCTTCAAAACGAGCGCTACAGTGAAATGGTGAGCAGGTTGAGGACTATCGCCGATAAGTGGGGTAACGTCGTATTTGCTTCGGGCCACGATCACTCTCTGCAGTACGTGGAAAATGAACATATAAAACAAATAATTTCGGGTGCAGGTTCCACCACTGCCTATGCAGAAAAAGGTACTGACGGACTTTTTGCCTATACAGGACAAGGATTTGCTGTATTTGATGTCTTTAAAGACGGCTCATCGCGGGTTAGTTTCTATGGAAGTAAAGGCAGTAAGCCGGAGTTGCTGTACCAAAAAGAGGTTTTTGGGCAGCCTGATAAATTTGATGTGGAGTCACTTCCGCAGGAATTTCCTGAAACAGTAGAGGCTTCGGTATATAAGCCCGAGGAGACTCAAAAGAGTGATCTTTACAAGTCTATTTGGGGAGACAAGTACAGGGAGCTATACAGCCGGAAAATCGAAGCACGGGTGGCCCTGCTCGACACTTTGTACGGAGGTCTTGAACCAATGCGCGAGGGTGGAGGGCACCAAACCACTTCTTTAAGAGTAAAAGACAGTCTGGACAGGGAATATAATTTCAGGATGCTGAGGAAGGATGCGGTACAGTTCATCCAGGCAGTAGGTTTTAAGGATGAACCAATCTCAGAAGATTTCAAGAATACCCTTGCAGAAAAACTGCTGGAGGATTTCTACACCGGTTCCCATCCGTACGGTTTTCTGGCGGTTCCTGTTCTTGCAGAGGCTGCAGACGTTCTTTATACCAATCCTCAACTCTTTTATCTGCCCAAACAACCCAAACTGGGAGATTATAATTTCAATCATGGAGGGGCACTTTATATGGTGGAAGAGCGACCAGAGGAAAACTGGCTGGGGTATGACAGTTTTGGTAATCCCAATCATGATCTCGAGAGTACAGAAGGCATGTTCGAGCGACTTCGAAGGGATGAGAAATACAGTTTAGATGAAGCCGCCTATGTTAGATCCAGGCTCTTTGATATGTTAATCGGGGATTGGGACAGGCATAGTGACCAGTGGCGCTGGGCAGAAATAGAAGATGAGGATGACAATCGCACTTTTTTACCAATTCCGCGGGACCGGGATCAGGTATTTTCAAATTTTGATGGTAGCCTTTTCAATACCCTTCGGAAGTTGGTTGGCTTCACCAACCAGTTTGGTCAATATGATGAAGACATTGATGATATAGAATGGTTCAATAAATCGGCTACGGCACAAGACAGGGCTTTGTTGCAAAATTCAGGTAAAGAGACATGGAAAGAACAGGCAGAATTTCTTCAGTCAAGAATTACAGATGAGGTGATTGATGAAGCTTTCGCGCGCTTACCCGAAGAAGTACAGGGGCAGGAGACAGAAGAGTTGAAAGAAAAAGTTAGGGCAAGACGTGCAAAAATGGTGGATATCTCCATGAGGTATTATGAGGTTCTTGCAAAACTGGCAATTATAACCGGTACAGATAAGGATGATTTTATCGATGTCACCCGTATGGGGGAGGGGAAGACAAAGGTGACATTATCCCGTAATAAAGACGGGGAACGGGATGATGTAATAAGCGAAAAGATTTATTACGCCGATGAGACCGAGGAGATCTGGATATATGGTCTAGATGATGACGATCAATTCTTTGTCGATGGAAAAGGGAATGATGAAATTCTGGTTAGGATCATAGGAGGTCAGAACAATGATGTATACCATATTGAAAACGGAAAAAAGATCAAGGTATATGATCACAAGTCTAAACCTAATACGATAGAAAAGAATAAAGGGGCCAGGATCACCTTTACAGATAATTATGAAGTGAACCTGTTTGATAAAGACCGTAAGAAATCTAACAGTAACAGCATTTTACCTTCAATAGGTTATAATCCAGATGATGGTGTTATCCTGGGAGTCCACTCTGCCTATACAATCAATAAACTAATTACAAACCCATTTACCGCAAGACATAAATTTAGTGCGGGATATTTTTTTGCAACCCAGGGATTTGAGGTGGCATATGAAGGGGAATTTGCGAATTCTTTTAGCAGGTATAATCTTGGAGTAGGGGCTTATTATTCCAGTCCTAAAAATACCCTCAATTTTTTTGGTTTGGGTAATGAGACAGTCAATTATGATGATGATCTAACAAAAGATTATAACCGCATAAGGATAAGCAGGCTTGGGGTAGAGTTAGGCATCATAAAAGACAGTCCTTACGGAAGTTTTTTTAAATATGCGGTGAATTTTGAAGGTGTAGAGGTTGAGGATACCGAAGGCAGATATCTGTCTGAGGAATTTGCTGTAGAAGATGAATTTTTCGAAAGAAAATACTACATCGGCCTTGAGGGAAATTATGGTTATGAGAGTTTTGATGATGTATTAAACCCCACTAAAGGGATGGATTTCGAGGTTGCTCTTGGAGGAAAAATGGATGTACAGGATACTCATAACGCCTTTATTTATATAAAACCTTCGGTGGAATTTTACCATGCCCTTACCAGGAACAGAAAATGGGTTTTGAATTCCCGTGCCCTGGCAGAGATCAATCTTCAGGATGATTTCCGGTTTTACCACGCAGCAACCCTGGGTGGGGATAATGGATTAAGAGGATTCCGCCACCAGCGATTTGCAGGAAAGGAAGCCTTTGCTGCCGGTGCAGATCTCAGGTACAGTTTTGAAAAGTTCACTACAGGATTTCTTCCCTTCCAGATTGGGATCTTTGGAGGATATGATGTAGGCCGGGTGTGGATAGAAAATGAGAACAGCGATAAATGGCATGACAGCTATGGAGGCGGATTTTGGGTGAGCAGTGCGGAAACGGTGAGCGGAAAATTCAACTTTTTCACCGGGGGGGAAGGCCTTAGGTTCTCTTTTGGAGTGATGTTCGACCTGTAAATCGTGTATCTTGAGGTATTAAACGGGATGCAGGAAGGTTATTTAAAACCCCTGAGTAGGTCTTTGAGCAATTCAGGATGATCTATTACCTTTTCAACAAATTTCCTGCTTTTCTTGGTATTAATAGACTTCTGTAGGTACACTGCTTCTTCCCTGGAATTACAGTTAAAGATCAACTTAAGTTCCCAGTCGGAAGCAGCTCCCGTAAAGGCTTTTAAGTTTTTATTGCTATTATGCGATTCAATTCTCTCAGGGACATTATTCGTTTCACCCGCAAAATATTTATCGGCAGTTGGACTATACATGATGTAAAGGAAATGCATACTAGAAAGGTAATGAAAAATAAAGGCTTTTAGGAGTCAGGTTAGAGGAGTAAAAACATTGAATTCTTCCTGTTTAGATTAACAACAATATTTGCCTAATCCAAAACATTTGGTCATGATCCCAAAAAACTCTCTTCTGAAATTCTATTCCTGATGTGGTTAAATAAAAAAGCCCCCTCTTTTTCAAGAAGGGGCTTCTGCTTTGATGGTGGTGCCTCCAGCCCCGAAGCATCGGGGGAACCAGGGGACACCAAAAACTCTCTTCTGAAATTCTGTTTCTGATGTGGTTAAATAAAAAAGCCCCCTCTTTTTCAAGAAGGGGCTTCTGCTTTGATGGTGGTGCCTCCAGGAATCGAACCAGGGACACAAGGATTTTCAGTCCTTTGCTCTACCAACTGAGCTAAGGCACCAGTACTTAAAGCAAGCTTACCTTGTTACAGTAAGCGGGTGCAAATATAGATTCAAATTTAATATCTCCCAAGGGAATTTTAAAAAAAATGCTTTCGTATTTTAGCTTTTTCAAGCCCGTGCCTATGAACCTGATCATCGATGTAGGAAATACTCTTGTTAAACTTGCTGTTTTTCAGGGTGCTGAACTTATCGGGAAAATAATAGTGGAGAAAAGGGACCTCGAAAAAAAACTGAGCGAGATTTCTCAAACCCATCCCGGGATATCCGGGGTGATCGTTTCCAGAGTTTCACCGGCGAATTTCCTTTGGCCTTCCCACCTGCAGCGTAACGCAAAGATACTTGAGCTTTCCCCTGGAATTGTACTTCCGTTTGAAAACCTGTATGCAACCCCCCAAACCCTTGGAAACGATCGCATTGCCCTGGCTGCGGCCGCTTCTAAAATGTACCGGGACCGGAACGTACTGGTGATTGATGCCGGTACCTGTATCACTTATGACTTTAAGAACAAAGAAAACCAGTACCTGGGAGGGGCAATTTCCCCCGGTTTGCATATGAGGTTCAGGGCACTGAATGCATTCACAGCGAACCTCCCTTTGGTTGAACTGCAAAAAGATCTTAAATTGACGGGAAATAGTACCATTACCTCAATTAATTCGGGAGTGGTTTACGGCATTCTAAAAGAAATTGACGGGGTAATAGAAGAATATGCCGCTCAATATGATAAAATGGTGACAATTATTACAGGTGGAGACGCACATTTTTTGTCTATAAACTTAAAAAATAGCATATTTGCCAACTCCAATTTCTTGTTGGAGGGCTTAAATTACATTCTCGAATTTAATATCAGTCAATGACAAAACGATTAATTCTAATCGTATTCATCTTATTTACAGTGATTACGACCGCTCAGGAGCGAACTTCTTCCCCTTATTCTTTTTATGGGGTGGGGTTGAACACATTTAAAGGTACCGTAGAGAACCAGTCTATGGGTGGTCTTAGCATATTTTCAGACAGTATTCACTTGAACCTCAGAAATCCGGCTGCGTATGGAAAACTTGCCCTTACGACTTATACCCTGGGTGCAAGCCATTCGGCAGTAAGCTTAAAAACAGATTCGGAAACAGGAAATACCAATACCACATCATTTGATTATTTGGCAATAGGTATCCCGGCAGGTAAATTGGGGGTTGCCTTTGGGCTTATTCCTTATACGGCTGTTGGTTATAATGTCATCGAAAGAGCCGATGAGTCGGGTGCTGCAAGCCGGTTCTCGGGAAAAGGTGGGTTGAACAAGGTTTTTCTTTCCGGAGGGTATGCCATTACCGACAATATTTCTGTGGGTGTTGATCTGAACTATAACTTTGGAAATATTCAGAACAGGAATCTTTTCTTAAGGGAAGGCCTGGAGTATGGAAGTCGTGAAATTAACCGCTCAGACCTGAGTGGCTTTACCTATAAAATAGGTCTGGCCTATGAGCGTATGCTAAACGAGAGCCTTCAGTTTATGCTGGGAGCGCATTACACTCCTCAAACAAATCTTAACTCTGAAAACCAACGGGAGCTGGCTACTATTATTTTTGATTCCGAAGGACGCGATGTGGGAGTAGAAAAGCGCGATATAGAGATACCTGATTCAGACCTGAGCTTACCTTCCAGTTATTCTGTTGGTGCAGGTATAGGGGAACCCAGAAAATGGTTTGTGGGTGTTGAATATACCGGAAGTGAGGCAAGTGCATTCAGTAACCGTTCTTTTGAACTTGAAGGTGCTTCTTATGAAAGCTCCTCAAGCTATCGGGCAGGTGGCTTTTTCATTCCAAATTATAATTCTTTGACCAGTTACTTCAGCAGAATTGTATATCGCGCAGGGGTACGCATGGAAGAAACAGGACTCAGCCTGCAGGGGGAGCCTATCGATGAGTTTGGCATGTCTTTTGGAGTAGGACTACCAGCAGGAAGGTTTTTCTCGAACGTGAATCTGGGATTTGAGTATGGACAGCGCGGTACGACCGATTCTGGACTAGTTCAGGAAAACTTTTTTAATGCCAAAATAAGCCTCTCTCTTAACGATAGATGGTTTATGAAAAGAAAATTTGAATAATCACAACTAATTGATTTAAAACCCTATACTATGAAAACTAAAATAATATTATTTCTTTCCGGGGTACTTTTGGGTACGGGAGCCCTGCAGGCGCAGGACAATCAAGAGTGTGCTACAACTGCATCACTTGCATACAGTGATGCCAAGGCTAAGAACTATGATGCTGCCTTCCCAAGAATTCAGACCCTGAGGAAAGATTGTCCAACATATAGCGTAGTCACCTATCAATATGGTGAAAGAATACTTAAAGACAAACTTGATAAAGCTCCTGAGGGAGAGAAAAAGGCTCTTGCTCAAGACCTTGTAAAATTATATCAGGAACGTCTTCAGCATTTTCCTGAAAAGACCAAAGCCGGTGAGGTGAAGGCAGATATTGCGCAAACCAAATATGATTACAAACTGGGAACTACTCAGGAGCAGTTTGAAGCTTTTGACAAAGCCTTTAAGGAAGATAAAGATGCTTTTAATCCGAAATCATTATACACCTATTTCTATCTTCTGGTAGAACTTCAGGATGCAGGGGAAAAAACCCTTCAGGATGTTTTTGACAATTACGATACTGTAACTGCCAAGCTTGAGGAACAGGAAAACGAAACTGCAGAGGGTCTTGCAAAATTGATCGAGAAGCAGGAAGCCGGGGAGAAATTGACAAGTAAGGAAGAAAAGAGGCTGAATGCCTATGAGGTCAACCTGAAAGCCTATAGTGCCGTAAAAGGTAGTATTAATGCTAAGTTAGGCCAGCGTGCAGATTGTGATAACCTTATTCCTTTATACAGTAAAGACTTTGATGCTAAAAAGGGTGATACTGATTGGTTGAAGCGTGTAAACAGCAGGTTATCTGCTAAAGATTGTACTGAAGATCCTTTGTTTGTAAAAGTATCTGAAGCTTTACACAAACTTGAACCTTCTGCCAGCTCAGCTTATTCCCTTGGTCAGCTTGCTGAATCTAAAGGTAACCAGTCTAAAGCCATGGAATATTACAACCAGGCTGCCGAACTTCAAAAAGACCCTTCTGTTAGAGCGACTATCTATTACAGACTCGCCAATAACATGAAAGATAAAGGTCAGTTCTCTCAGGCCAGGACTATGTACCGTAAAGCTTTGCAGTCAAGACCATCTTATGGTAGAGCTTACCTTCAGATAGCGAATATGATTGCACAAAGTGCCAACAACTGTGGTAACACCGCTTTTGAAAAAAGAGCTGTATACTGGTTGGCTGCCGACTATGCTTCAAGAGCAGGTAGGGTAGACCCTTCAATAAGCAGCACTGCAAATGAAACTGCAGCTGCATATAGAGGTAGAGCACCGCAGAGAGCTGATATCTTCCAGGAAGATATGCAGGGTAAAACTATCAACATTGGATGTTGGATAGGTGAGAGCGTACGGGTACCTAACTTGTAATATGAATTTCACATACCGGAAAATAATTGGAAGCATTGTCACAACGTTTGTTGTGGCAATGCTTTTTTCATGTGAAGGCAATCTGAAAGGAGTGAGGGAGATGGAGATGCCCGAAGATGCTCCGCAGGCAATAGGAATCGGTATCAATCTTAAATACACTGACTCTGGAAAAGTGGTTGCCACCCTGAAAAGTGCCAGAATGAGAGACTTTTCCAATAAACGCTTCCCATACCGGGAGTTTCCGGAAGGTCTGGAGGTTGAATTTTTTGACGAGAATAAGAAAAGTAATACCGTTACGGCAAATTATGGGGTGATCTATGATCAAACAGGATTGATCGACCTGCAGGGAAATGTCGTGGTGATCACCAGTGACAGTACTGAGTTAACCGCAGACCAGCTTTACTGGGACCAAAACAATAATTGGGTCTTTACTGACCGGGAGAATACGATTAGGTTTAAGAATGGTGCCGTTAATGAAGGTCAGGGCTTTGATAGTAATCAGGAATTCAGTAATTTTCGCTCCAGGACCAACGTTGGGGTCCAAATTATAGAAGAAGAAAAGAAATGATGAAATTTTCCAAATTTTTTGAATTTGCCTACCTGGCCGCTGCGGCCTTTTTTCTTTATGAAGCGATCAATTTTTGGGATGAAGACAGGACAAAAGCATATCTTTTTCTTCTATTTGTGATCATAGGAATCTTCATGTTCTTCTTTAGAAGACATTTCAGGAAAAAGTACGGTAACCGTAAGAACTAAGCGGGATGACCTATGAAATAGTCATAATTATTTGTTCCCTTATTCTTTCTGCTTTTTTCTCGGGAATGGAGATCGCCTATGTATCTGCCAATAAGATCCACGTTGAAATAGAGAAGAAGCAGAACGATTTTCTTGCCAAGATCCTCACCCGCCTAACCCGTAAACCTTCAAAGTTCATTGCTTCCATGCTCGTGGGCAATAATATAGCCCTGGTGATCTATGGATTCTTTATGGGTGATCTTTTAATGGCATGGTTGGGAAATATGGATCTGCAGAGCGAATTCTGGAGATATATTGTTATGGATCTTAGCCTGGTGACCCAAACGGTGATTTCTACACTTATTATCTTGTTGACTGCGGAATTTTTACCCAAAGTGTTCTTCCAGATCTATGCTAACTCTCTGCTGAAGTTCTTCGCCCTTCCGGCCTATTTGTTTTACGTCCTCTTCAGTTTTATCTCTTCTTTTATTATCTGGATTTCAGATATCGTGCTGAAGAGGTTCTTCAAGACCGAAGGCGACGAAGTACAACTTGCTTTTACAAAAGTAGAACTGGGAAACTACATTAATGAGCAGATGGAAAAAGTTGAAAGTGACCAGGAGATCGACACAGAAATACAGATCTTTCAGAATGCACTTGAATTTTCCGAAGTAAAATCAAGAGAGGTCATGATCCCCCGTACCGAGATCGTGGCAGTTGAAATGACCACCGAACCTAAAGATCTCGTACAAACCTTTACCGAGACAGGCTTATCAAAGATCCTGGTGTACAGGGAAAATATAGATGACATAATTGGATACATCCATTCCTTTGAACTATTCAAGAAACCACCAACCTTAAAATCTATTTTGCTACCGGTGGTCTTCGTTCCTGAAACCATGCTGGTAAAAGACGTACTCAACATACTTATCAAGAAACGAAAGAGTATTGCAGTGGTTATCGATGAATATGGTGGCACGAGTGGTATGATGACCGTGGAAGATATTGTGGAAGAACTTTTTGGGGAAATTGAAGATGAGCACGATCCTGTGGTGCTTATAGAAGAAGAGCTGGAAGAGGGTCATTTCCTGTTTTCGGCAAGGCTTGAAGTAGATTACCTCAATGAAGCTTACAGGCTCAACATTCCTATTGGAGAAAATTATGAAACTCTTGGCGGCTACATCGTTAATCATACTGAGGAGATCCCGCCCAAGGATGGTATTGTTCAAATAGACGATTATACCTTCCATATAAAAGAGGTCTCAAAAACCAAGATAGAGCTGGTTGAACTACAGATAACTCCACGGGAATAATTTTCCTTATATTTTGCGGATTTATAATTTTTTAATAATCTTAAAAACGTTATTTTCGCCCCCTATATTCTAGAATTAACACAATTATAAAATGGCAGTATTAAATAAAATAAGGCAACGTTCGGTTTTCCTGATCGTAATTATCGCTTTGGCACTTTTCTCTTTTGTTTTGGCTGATGTTATCAGAAACGGGGGAATGGTTTCCCAGAAATCGCAGAACACCATCGCGACCATAAACGGGGAAGACATTGAAAGAGAGCAATTTGCTAGACAGGTTGAAGCCTATCAGCGCAACCTGGGGCCTAATGCCTCTTCCGCTCAGGCCATGAATATGGTTTGGGATCTAAATGTGCGTCGTGCAGTTCTTGAACAGGAATTTGAAGAACTTGGAATTCGTGTTGAAGAAGCACAGGTCAAGGAGATCCTTAGAAGGGAAATGGGGAATAACCCTAATTTCACTAATGAAGCCGGGGTTTTTGACGAGAACAAACTTCGTGAATATATTGCCACTTTAAAATCTACTTCTCCTGAAGCATACCAGCAATGGTTGGATTATGAGAATTCAGTGGGGGAATCTGCACGTGAGGAGATCTATTTCAATATGATCAAAGCAGGTGTGGGAGCTACCCTGACTGAGGGAGAACTGGCTTATAAATATGCCAATGACAATGTTGATCTTGAGTTCGTACAGATCCCTTTCACTTCAGTACCAGATTCTGAAGTTGAAGTGTCTAAAGCTGAGATCAAAGATTACATAAAAAAGAATTCTGAAATTTTCAAAACTGAAGAAGCGAGAGATATTCAGTACGTTCAATACACCGAGACTGCTTCGGCAGAAGATGAGGCTGAGGTGAAAGCAGAGATTGAAAGCCTTCTGGAAAACAGAGTAGAATACAATTCGGTCACCCAATCCAATGATACCATCGCCGGATTCTCTTCCACCACCGAAAATGAAGATTTTGTTAATAATAATTCTGATGTGAAATTTCAGGACAGATTTGTGTTCCGTAACGATCTTAGGGGAGACCATGCTGAAAAATTATTCAACTTAGCCGAAGGGGAAACTTACGGTCCTTATAAAGAAGACAACTCCTGGAAGATCTCCAAAGTAATTGAGGTTACCCAAATCCCTGATTCTGCAAAGGCACGTCACATTCTGGTTGCCTGGCAGGGATCTCCTGTTGGTGCCGGCACAACAAGGTCAAAAACAGAGGCTAAAGCTCTTGCAGACAGTATTGCTTCAGTAGCCAGGAACAATAAAGATAAATTCGCTGAACTTGCTTCAGAGTTTTCTGCAGATGCATCCAACAAAGAACAGGCTGGGGAACTTGACTGGTTCGTTCCTGGAACCATGGTGCCAGCTTTCAATGACTTCGTATTCACAAACAATACAGGTACTATCGGGGTGGTAGAAACCCAGTTTGGTTATCATGTGATCGATATTCAGGAGCAAACAGGTAAAGAAAAGGCTGTGAAACTAGCCACCATTACCCGGCCAATTGAGGCTTCAGAAAAATCTATGAACGATCTCTTTACAGAGGTAACAAGATTTGAACTTGCTGCCAGAGATGGTGACTTTGTCCAGTTGGCAAAAGAAAACAATAAGGAAGTAAGGCCTGTAAAAGATATCCAACAGCTGGATGAGAACATCCCGGGGGTTGGATCACAGCGCCGCATAGTCCAGTGGGCATTTGAAGATGACACTGAGGTAGGTGATATTAGAAGATTTGAAGTGAGCAACGGTTACGTAGTGGCGCAGGTTACTGCGGTTAACCCTAAAGGAACCAAATCTGTTGAAGCTGCATCTTCAACCGTTATCCCTATCCTTCAAAAACAGAAAAAGGCCGAGATCATCAAAAAGAGGATCTCAGGTAATGACCTATCAGCAATCGCTCAAAAAGAGGGAGTGGAAGTGAACACTGCCAGTTCTGTGAACCGTAACAGCCCTACTTTACCCGGGGTAGGTAGCGAACCAATTGTTGTTGGTGCTGCTTTTGCCATGGAAGAAGGCGCAGTAAGCAAGCCTTTGACCGGTGATAAAGGAGTTTATGTGGTGAAAGTACTTAAGAAGACTGAAGCTCCTAAACTTGACTCCTACCGTCCATATGCCTCAAGAGAAGCGGCTGCCAGAAGGACCACTATTAATACAGATGTTTTCTCAGCTTTGAAAAGTGCTGCGGAAATAGAGGACAACAGAGCCAGGTTCTACTAAGAAATAAAAGAGTACTATAAAAAAACCCTTCCATAACCGGAAGGGTTTTTTGGTTTTTGACCTGGGGAAAGTATTTTAAAATATCATTTCAGAATACGAAAGGATGGTTTTGTACCCTTTTTCCCTGAAGTAATTCTTTTCATCCTCTCCCCCTGTAGCAAGAATGAAATCCCCTCCCCAGCCACCAAGGCTTTTTATGGCTCCTTTAAAATCAGGAAAAAGCGCAGATTTTATTTTAGGCAAGTTGACCAGTTTGGAAATTATGGTCTCGTGGATCTCTATTAAGAGTTCAAATTCAGTAAGACTGGTGCAGGTGATCACCTGGTGAGTAAGCATGCTTATTTTTTCTACAGCGGCAGAGATGTCCTCACCCGGCTGTTTCCTGTAGTGATCTATAGATTCCCGGCTGTTCTGTTTTCTGTTAAGGTGAACAAAAAAGAGTTGGTCACTAAAAGGAGGATCAAAGGAAGTGGTTAAAACGCTCCTTCCACTTTTGGTAAGCTCATAAGTTACAGGACTATTTTCCAGTGCCACGGCGATGTCATATCCGCTGCCGCCAAAGATTTTTTCCTGTAGCTCATAGGCATCTATTTCAAAC
Source organism: Salinimicrobium flavum (assembly GCF_042684505.1). Lineage (NCBI taxonomy): Bacteria > Pseudomonadati > Bacteroidota > Flavobacteriia > Flavobacteriales > Flavobacteriaceae > Salinimicrobium > Salinimicrobium flavum. The sequence goes on along the minus strand of NZ_JBHULT010000006.1, from coordinate 63,651 downwards.
CACGCAGCGATATTGGCCACCAGGGAAGAGGAAGACCCGAGACCCCAGTCCAACGGAAACTCCGTTCTGGTGATGATCTCAAAACCATGTTTTGAGGAAAGTTTCTCCGGATTTTTCTTTGCTGCTTCCCTGAGCAGGGAAACCAGTCTTTTCCTTACCTCATTCTTAACCTCATGCTGTTCACTTCCCAGGATCTCTTCGGAAGATATTCTGGCCTCAAACCAGATCTCTCCTTCATGGTTGTAGCTGGTCCATTCGATTCCCTGCTTTTCGATCTTCTTCACCTCGAGGCTTTGTCCTAACCTGGCAGGCAATGCCAGGGCTGTGGCCCCGTCAAGTACCACATATTCCCCTGTGATAAGCAGTTTCCCGTGACTGTAGAATTTATGCATTAAGAACGTATATTTTGTAACGCCTCTTCCACCGCACTATGGGAAACGTTATGTTTTTTAAAATGCTTTACCAGGCTCTCCTTTTCTTCGGGGGACGCCTCCAGCTGGTTCAGGATATTCATGAGGTGCATTTTCATGTGTCCCTGCTGAATTCCTGTGGTGATAAGTGATTTTACGGCTGCAAAATTCTGTGCGAGTCCGGCAACGGCAACGATCTTCATTAAGTTTTCGGCTGAAGGTTTTTGAAGGATCTCCAGGGCGATCTTCGAAAGGGGATGCAGCCCTGTAAGGCCGCCCACCGTTCCCAAAGCGAGTGGGATCTCCATCCAGAACCTGAACTGATCGTTTGATACTTCGGCATGGGTAAGGCTGGTATATTGTCCTTCCCGGGAAGCGTAGGCATGGATACCTGCTTCTACCGCCCTAAAATCGTTTCCTGTAGCCAAAACAACCGCATCAATCCCATTCATGATACCCTTGTTGTGGGTCACTGCTCTGTAAGGCTCAACTTCAGCTATTTTTAATGCCCTGACGAATTTTGCCGCGAAAGCTTCTCCGCTCATCCCATGGTCTGAAAGTTCTTCCACCGGGCAGGAAACCTCGGCTCTTACTAAGCATTCGGGTACGAAGTTGGAGAGAATGCTCATTACGATCTCCATCTCCTTTTCAGCTGAATTGAAATCATCATAATTAGTGGCAGCAAGTTTTAAAGTTTCCGCAAATCGTTCCAGGCAGGAATTAATGAAATTCGCTCCCATTGAATCTTTGGTTTCAAAGGTGCAGTGAAGCTGGTAATAATCGGGAAGAAGATCGGTCTTATCCCTGAGTTCAATATCCAGGACACCTCCGCCTCGTTTCTTCATGTTCTTTACGAGTGGCTCTACTGCCTCCAGAAGCACCGGCTTAACCTGCAGAAAGAACTCCTGCAATTTTACTTTGTCGCCCGTATACATAAAATGTACCTGACCGATCTTTTTGGTTCCCAGGACCTCTGCCTTAAACCCACCACGTTTCCCCCAGAATTTGGCAGCTTTACTGGCAGCTGCTATCACAGAACTTTCCTCTATCGCCATAGGGATGGCATAGAGAGACTCATTGATGAGAAAGTTAGGGGCTACCCCAAATGGAAGATAGTAATTAGAAAGGGTGTTTTCAGTGAATTCTTCATGAAGCTGCTGTAAGGCAGGATCTGGATTCCAGTACTGCTGCAGTATGTGTGAAGCGTTCTCAGAATCCTTTAAATAGGTGCCGCTAAGCCATTTGATCTTCTCTTCTTTTTTGAGTTTGGAAAATCCGGAAATTGGATTGGTCATCAGTGTCATTTTGAGCTGCCAAAGATACAACTACTGTCAATTCTAACATAAAATACGGCGTTTTCTGTAGGTTGGGTTGTAAGGAGTGTTCTGTAAGGGCTTTTTCTAAAGTAAAGCCGGGTAATTTCTTTAACATCTTCTTAGGATTTAACACTGAAAAACCTGTTTTTTAGCCGATTTTTTACTAAACTTGGCAAGCAAAATTTTTTATTCTCTACAATGAACTTGAAAAACGGGCTTTTAGCCCTCTTCTTAATGTCGGCTACCTGGGTGTTTTCTCAGGAAAAAAAAATAACACTTGAGGAAATCTGGAATGGCACCTTCAGCCAGGAGCGACTGGAATCGCTGCAATCCCTTAAGAACGGACAGGAATACGTGGTGCTGGATTTTGACAGGAAAGCCGGGACCTCTTCCATTGAAGTTTTTTCTTATAAAACCGGAGAGAAAACAAGAACACTGTTGAACAGTGCGGATCTTAACGAAATTCAATCTTTCAGAGCCTTTGAATTCAATGAGGATGAAAGTAAGATCATTCTTGTGACTGAAGGGGAGCCAATTTACAGGCATTCTTTCCGCGGAATTTTTTACGTGTACGACGTGGCCGATAAAACCCTTCAGAAGATAAGCGATGACCAAATTCAGGAGCCGACTTTGTCCCCGGACGGTTCAAAAGTGGCTTTTGTAAAGGAAAATAATATTTATATAAAAGATCTTTCTTCAGAAGAAGTTGTTCCCGTGACTACAGACGGGGAGATCAATAGCATAATCAATGGTATTGCAGACTGGGTATATGAAGAAGAATTCTCTTTTGTGCAGGCCTATGAATGGAATAAGACCGGCGATAAGATCGCTTTTTTAAGATTTGATGAGACCGAAGTTCCTGAATTTTCTATGGACGTATACGGGCAGGACCTCTACCCGACGAAAACTACTTTTAAATATCCAAAAGCAGGAGAGAGGAATTCTGAAGTGACACTTCAGGTTTATGATGTGGCAGGAAAAAGTACTTCCGAAGTAAATCTTGAGAAATATAATGACTTCTACATTCCTCGTATTGAGTGGACCAATGATCCTGCTGTTTTGAGTGCACAGGTATTGAACCGTCACCAAAATGTACTGGACCTTCTTTTTATTGATACCCATGATCTTTCCGCAGAGGTAGTTTTGAATGAGACAGATGCTGCTTATGTTGATATCACAGACAACCTGACTTTCTTAAATGATAACAGTTTTCTCTGGACCAGTGAAAAGGACGGCTGGAACCATATTTACCACTACAATGAGAATGGGAAGTTGTTGAACCAGGTGACTAAAGGACTGTGGGAGGTGACCAATTACTACGGATTCGATCCTTCATCAAAAAGAATATTTTTTCAAAGTACCGAAAACGGAAGTATCAACCGCGATATTTTTTCAATTGGCATTAATGGTAAGAACAAGAAGCAGCTGACAGAAAAAACCGGACAAAACAGCGCTGATTTTAGTGCAGACTACACATATTTTATCAATACCCATACTAATGCTGAAACTCCGTATGAGTTTAGCTTACACCTGGCCAAAAATGGTAAGCTGGTTAGGGAGATCAAAGACAATAAAAAGCTGCTGGCAAAGATTGCCGATTATGGTTTTTCACCTAAAGAATTTTCCACCATTGAAGTGAATGGGGCAGAACTTAACATGTGGATGATCAAACCATCTCATTTCGATCCATCTCTTGAATATCCCCTTTTCATGACGCAGTATTCCGGACCCGGATCGCAGACCGTATCCAACACCTTTAACGGGACCAACGATTACTGGTATCAACTTCTGGCAAGTAAAGGTTATATCATTGTGGCAGTTGATCCTCGCGGTACCGGATTCAAAGGTGCAGATTTCAAAAAGGTGACCCAAAAGGAACTTGGGAAATTTGAGGTTGAGGATATAATTTCCGTAGCAAGAAAGCTGGGAGAGAAAGAATACATCGATGAAGAGAACATCGGAATATGGGGCTGGAGTTATGGAGGCTTCATGTCATCTAATGCGTTATTGCAGGGTAATGATACTTTTTCAATGGCTATTGCCGTTGCCCCTGTGACCAGCTGGAGGTTCTATGATACGGTTTATACCGAACGTTATATGACTACTCCGCAGGAGAATCCCTCAGGCTATGATGAGAATTCTCCCATCAATCATGTTGAAAAACTGAAAGGGGATTATCTGCTGGTACATGGTACCGGTGACGATAATGTGCACGTACAAAACACCATGAGAATGATAGAAGCCCTTGTGCAGGCAAATAAGCAGTTTGACTGGGCGATTTATCCAGATAAGAATCACGGCATCTATGGAGGCAATACCCGTCTTCATCTATATACACTTATGACCAATTTTATTGAAGAAACTTTGAAAATTAATTCTAACACAAAATCAACCCTGTAATGGCAAACGCGGCAGTAGCTCCAAAAAACAAAGAACTATTTGGACATCCGGTAGGATTATACGTATTATTTTTCACTGAAATGTGGGAGCGCTTTTCATATTATGGAATGCGCGCCATCCTTGTACTTTACCTTGTAAGTGCCACTACAGGTGGTAACGCAGGTCTGGGTTGGACTAATGCCGAAGCACTTGCATTGTACGGTTGGTATACCATGCTGGTTTACGTAGCCTCCATTCCGGGGGGTATCCTTGCAGATAAGGTGTTTGGACAAAAGAAAGCAGTCCTTATTGGGGGTATTGTCCTGGTAGCCGGGCACGGGATCCTGGCAGTAGAGGAGATGTGGGCATTCTACACCGGTCTTGGATTGATCATCGCCGGGGTTGGCCTTTTGAAGCCGAATATATCTACCATGGTAGGAGGCCTTTATAAAGAGGGTGATATCAGGAGAGATAAAGGGTTTACTATATTTTATATCGGGATCAACCTTGGAGCTTTCCTTTCCAGTTTGATCGTAGGTTATGTAGGTGAGAACATTGGATGGCACTGGGGCTTTGGGCTTGCAGGTATTGCCATGGCCTTTGGACTTCTGGTTTATCTATGGGGACAAAAATACCTTGCCAATGTAGGAAACCTACTGTCTAAAGCTGAACGTGATGAAGGAGCTTCTTTTGGGGGAATGTTCAAAGAACTTTTCAAATCTCCTCTGCAGTTGACTATTACAGGGATTTTAATGGCATTTTCGTTATACTGGATTGTTATGCAGGATTTAGCGTACGGGTTCCTGTTCATTTTCCTCACCCTTGTTACCGCAATGATGTTGATGGTATATAAAGATCTTACTACCCAGGTCATGAAAGACAGGTATGTGGTTATGCTTTTATCATTTATTCTGGTGATCGTATTCTGGGGTGCTTTTGAACAGGCCGGGGGATTAATGAATATTTATGCACTTGAGAAAACCAACAGGTCTTTGCCTTTTAGCCTGCCGTTAATAGGTAATGAAGTGCCTGCTTCCTGGTTTCAGTCTTTAAATGCACTTTTCATTATCATCTTTGGGGTGATAGTAGCAAACTTCTGGGCCAAAAGAAAACTGAAAAGCAAAGAAGCTTCTTCTATCTTTAAAATGGCTATAGGGGTAATTATCATGGGACTGGGATTCGTTTTCATGGTGTTCGCTTCTATGCAGTTTGAAACAAACGGAGCTTCAGCCATGTACTGGTTAGTATTGGCCTATCTCTTCCACACTATTGGGGAGCTGAGTTCTTCACCTGTGGCACTTTCATTCATCACCAAACTGGCACCGGTTAAATACGCTTCTCTTATGATGGGTGTTTATTTTGCAGCGACCGGTCTTGGCAATAAAGTTGCCGGGATCGTGGGAGAATTATCTTCGGAAGCCGGAGATCAATCTATATTCATGGGTATAACCATTTTCACCGTAGCCTTTGCTACTCTGGTATTGTTAATGCTGAAACCCCTTAAACGTCTTACTCACGGAGTGGAAGATGAGGAAAGAGAACTTCCGCAGCAGGAGAATTTTGAATTAGGTGATGAAGATATCATTGAAAGAGAGGAGCTTAAAAGGAAAAAATAATGGCAGCTACGGTTCCTACGGCAGAGAATGACTTTTTCAAATCCAAAGTTTTAGGCCACCCTGCCGGCCTCTTTGTTCTCTTTTTCACAGAAATGTGGGAGCGCTTTTCATTCTACGGAATGAGAGTGCTTTTGGTCAACTTTTTAACCATGGCCATCGTTGGGGTGGATAATCCCGGCTGGGGATGGTCAATGGAAAACGCAGGGGCTCTTTTTGGAACATACGCGGGTCTGCTATATCTCACTCCGATTCTTGGAGGTCTTGTAGCCGATAAACTTACCGGTTACAGATGGGCTGTTATTATTGGTTCTATTATTATGACCCTGGGACACGCTTTCATGGCCGTAGAAACCGAATTTTCCCTTTACTTCGGACTTGGACTTCTGGTAATTGGTACTGGGTTCTTTAAACCAAGCATCACCTCTATTATTTCTGAAATGTATGAGGGTAAACCCGATAAAAAAGATGGTGCGTACACCATTTTTTATATGGGGGTAAATGCCGGAGCTTTCTTCGGAATGATGCTCTGCGGTTACCTGGCCGAAAAAATAGGCTGGAGCTGGGGCTTTGGTTTGGCGGGAATTTTCATGCTTTTAGGAACTTTGCAGTTCTGGCTGGCGAAACCACTCTTCGGAAAGATTGGCGGAGTGCCCGATAAAGCCAAAGAGGCTCATGAAATTGAAGAAGAGGAAAGAAAAGGAGTAAAAGACCACAAGCACAATCCATTCACTTTGATGGATAAAATTTTGGTGGTAGCAGCTTCTACCATTGGGTTTCTGTATCTTATAAATGACCCACTGTCAAGAATTGCCGATCTTAACCTTTTGCCTGTTGTTATGCCTTTCGACTTCCAGGGAGAGCCGTTTTCAGGGCCCTTGGGGATGGCAATAGTAGGTTTGGTTTTGTTCCTGATCCTGGTGATTTCCAGATTGCGGAGATATGCCAAAGTAGTAAGGGATCGTCTGATAGCGGTAGTTATTTTTGCCTTTTTCACCGTCTTCTTCTGGATGTCTTTTGAACAGGGAGCTTCTTCTTTGATCGTTTTTGCCCGTGACTCGGTGGACAGGGAACTTATAGGTACTGGCGCAACTGTTTTCAATACGGTCAATGCCTTGCTCACCGTGGTCCCTTTAATGATCATCACCTGGGTTTTATACCTGCTTTGGAAAAAGACCTTTAAACAGATCCCGGGCTCAAATATGGTTTTGGCCATTTGTTTTTCCGGGGTTTGGGGAATTGTCCTTTGGATGCTTTACAGGGAATTTTCAGCCGATGTTACCGAGATCACCGTTTCCTGGTTCAGTATACTTAATTCGTTCTTTATTATCGTATTCGCTTCATTCTTTTCCAAATGGTGGGAAAGTAAATACAATCCTTCCGCAGCATGGAAATACAGCTTTGGCCTTATCCTGCTTGGTTTCGGATTTGGATTGCTGGCGTTTGGCTCAAGCGGCCTGGCCGAAGGGGCGAAAGTGAGCATGATCTGGTTGATCCTGGCTTATCTTTTCCACACACTGGGAGAATTGTGCCTGTCGCCACTTGGACTTTCTTATGTGAGTAAGCTGGTGCCGGCGCGAATGATCGCTTTCATGTTCGGGATGTGGTATTTGGCCATTGCAATTGGTAACAAACTTGCAGGTTCCTTTGGAGGAATGATCACAGAGATCACCGAGAAATATGATCTTTCCACTTTCTTCCTGATTTTTACTTTTATACCAGTTGGCGCAGGGGTATTAGTGGCTCTCCTCAACCCTTTACTAAAGAGATTGATGCATGGAATAAAATAAAATTTTCGTATCTTTAAAATTAGTTGCGCCCTTCTTTGGAGGGCGCATTTTTTAATTTCGGAACGGTTGTTGGAAAAAGGAAAGGAAAAGAAAAAATATGCACAGAATTATTTTCTTGTTATTGGTGGCGGTTTTTTCCGGGAGTATAAATGCTCAGGAAATCAAGTGGATGACGATGAATGAAGCTCTTGAGGCTCAAAAAAAGGAACCCCGTAAGATCTTTATGGATGCCTATACAGAGTGGTGCGGGCCTTGTAAATTGCTTGACAGGAACACTTTTTCCAATAAGGATGTAGCCAGTTTCCTTAATGAGAACTATTATCCGGTAAAATTCAATGCAGAGGGTACAGAAAAGATCACCTATAAGGACCGAAGCTTTGAAAATCCAAACCATGATCCAAACAGGAAGGGTCGCAATAGTCAACATGATTTTGCCAGGGCAATGAAGATCACCGGATATCCAAGTCTGGTTTTCTTTGATGAAGAAGCTAATCTAATTGGTCCCATTGCCGGGTATCGCAGCCCTCACCAACTCGAGTTGTTCCTTAAATTATTTTTGGAGGAAGATTATAAAGAAATCACTACCCCCGAAGCCTTTCAGGAATATTCTAAAAATTTCAAGAACGAATTTATAGAATAACACCTAAGATCATTCTATATAAAAAGCTCCCTTTTCACCCGTATGATGAAAAGGGATTCCTTTTTTAATACAGGTGCGTTTCCAGCGGTATATGAAGGATCGAAAATTATTTCCATCTGCCAGAACAATTTGAGGTTGCAGTTCTTCGATCATTCTCTCAAGATTTATCCTTGGGGAGCCCGTAAGAAGTAAATAATCAGGTCTTTTCATTTCTCCTGAATATATTCCCGTACTATCGAGGAGGAAGAGCAGCTTATCGTTCACGGCATAGAAATTTTGAAGGTCTTTTGAGCTTATCTCTTCTGCTGCCTGCCCCACTTTATAGTTCCTTACAAGTCGTAAGGAAGCCACGTTTGTATCGTTATTATTGTACACCAGTAGTTTTTCATTTTTTAGTAAAGCCAGAACAGTGCTTCTGTGTTTATGGAAAACTAGCAGGCTTTCCTCGGAAGCTGTTACCGTTTTGAAGAGAAAAACGCTCTGCACCCCGATCACTCCTGCCAGTACAAAGATCATTTTTTTAAAACCGGGAGAATATCCGAAGAAAATCAAGGTCAGGATCAAAAAATAAAATGACCACACCTGTGATATACCGAAAGGAACATCTTCAAACAGGAACCGTTCCTGACCTGCAACCATTGCTACGAACTTATTAAGTAAGGCAATGGTGTGGCCGAAGGCCTCACCCAAAAACGCGGGAAGTTGTCCAAGTAAGGCCAGTATCGTTACCAGGATACCAAGGCTCAAAATGAACCCCAGAACAGGAAGGATCACCAGGTTGGAAAGAAAGAACAGTCCCGGAAATTGGTGAAAATAGAACAGGCCCAGTGGTAAAACCCCTACCTGGGCTGCAATGGTGGTTGTGAGAAGGCCCCAAAAATATTTCTGAAATTTCCCTTTTGTCGGGAACAGATTGTAGAGCAGAGGCTGAAGCAAAAGAATGGCCAGTACCGCAGCATAACTTAACTGGAAACCCACCTCAAAGATCCATTGCGGTCTTATAAGTATCAGAAATAACAGGGAAAGGAACAGTGAATTTACGCTGCTGCTGCGTCTTTTCATTTCTATTCCTATAGCCAGAAAGCTGAACATAGTTACTGCCCGAATGACTGAAGGTGATAATCCTGCCAGGATCGCGAAACCCCACAGGAGTAGTATTACCAGGAAAGTTCGAAGGATCTTCCCTTTTTTGAATCGTAGTAGCGGAGAGAGCACCCTGTTGAGGATGAGCAGCAGTATTCCTACGTGCAGCCCCGATACGGCCAGGATATGGATCGCACCGGCCGAAGCATAGTTATTGTAGGTTTCGGCTGAGATATCCTGTTTCTGGCCAAGTAACAGTGCCTGTACGATCGCAAGTTCCTCATGGCCTATCCTGTTTGTTCTCAAATTTTCTACGATCCTGTTCCGCCACAATTCTGCCATTGCCGGGATACCTGATCTTTTTCCGGAGATCATAATATGGTTCCCGGCTTCCAGATTAACCTGTCTTAAGATTCCACGATTTTCCATAAATCGGGCATAATTGAACTGATGCGGGTTAAGGGGAGAGGGAATTGCGGTGGTGTTTGACGACAGTAGTAATTCATCACCAACCTTAATTTTTTTTCCGGTACTGTCTTTTGGTTGCAATAAAAGGATCTTTCCGTGGGCAGGGATACCATTCACCTGACTTACTTCGGCCACATATTTCTCCCTGAAAAGATCTGGTTTGAGGATCTCCCTCACTTCCAGCCGCAGTTGCTGGCTTTCCTCATAAGAGCTTTCAGAAGCAATAAAATGGATGTAATGGGAAGCTTGATTTTGGGGTAAATGTATGGTAGTGGTGGTGAAACCTATTATAAGGAAAAGGAGGTAAGTGCTTATGCCCAAAACCGGGTCACCAAAAATGAGTTTTCGCGCTCTGAGGAAACTTAAGCTAAAAATTAATAAGCTTATCCCCAGAAGAATGAAAGCTTTGGTGACCGAAAGATCAAGATAGAATCCCGCGATGATCCCTAAAAGCAGGACCAGGGTAAACTTTATTAAAAGGGTATTTAGTAGTTTCATTATCAAGGTGGTAACACCAAGATAATAAATTATAAAATGCGGCGGGCCATTACAAAATGATCCTGCCAGTATTTTTCTTCAAGAGAAGAAATGATGACTCCGCGAGAGGTGGAAGAATGTATGAAGTAGATCCCGCCATCTTTGATCTCCACCACCAGTCCCACATGATTGATGACAGGCCGTTTTTTGTTGGTTTCGAAAAAGATAAGGTCACCAACGATAACTTCTTCCAGGTTCAACCTGTCACCAAGCAAAGACATGTCGCGGGAAGTGCGGGGCAGGTTAATATTTTCCTTTAAAAATGCAGTAAAGACCAGTCCTGAGCAGTCCATGCCTTCGCGAGTAGTTCCCCCGTATTTATAACCGGTGCCCAGGTATTCCATGGCGTGTTCTGCGATCTTTGTGACCGGAGCAATTTCTTCTTCCGCCGGGATAATTTCTTCCAGGTTTTCAGAGTTCCGTTCCTCGATTTCATTAGTGGGATACTGCGGTGCCTGCGGAAGGTTCTTTTTAGCTCCACAGGAAGCCAGTGAAACACCTAGAAGAACTAATATGACAAGTTTATAGGGGCGCATTTATTTCTCAGCAGATATTTTTTCATAGATCAACCGGGCCGTATTATCACTGGCGCCGGTTCCACCCAGTTTTTGCTCCAGTTCGTGATAATCTGAAAACACCTTTTTTCTGTGTTCTTCAGAAAGTATTTTTTCCAGTTCTTTTTTCAGGTTCTTTCGGTTAAATTCAGACTGGATAAGTTCTTTTACCACTTCACGATCCATGATGAGGTTTACAAGGGAAATATGGTCCAGCTTGATCACCCTTTTCGCAATTTCATAGGAGATGAAATTGCCTTTATAGCATACAACTTCCGGTACTTTAAAAAGAGCGGTTTCCAGCGTAGCTGTTCCTGAAGTAACCAGTGCGGCTGTAGAAATTCCCAGGACATCATAGGTCTTGTTCATCACCAAATTCACGTTCTTCTTTTTGATAAAGGGCTGGTAAAATTCAGGCTCCTGGCTGGGTGCTCCTGCGATCACGAACTGATAATCGGGGAAATCATCGGTGACGCTAAGCATGATCTCCAGCATTTTTTCGATCTCCTGTTTTCGGCTACCCGGCAACAGGGCGATTACCGGTCGTTCATCAAGGTTGTGATCTTTTTTGAATTTTCTGACATCTACCGTTGGCCGGTTTGCAATGGCATCGATCAATGGGTGGCCCACAAAATGCACCTTATAGTCGTGCTTTTTTTCGTAGAACTCCTTTTCAAACGGCAGGATCACATAGAGTTCATCAATATCCCTTCTAATATCCTTGATCCTGTTCTCCTTCCAGGCCCAGATTTGGGGAGAAACATAAAAATGGGTCTTGTAACCCTCTTTTCGGGCCCATTTGGCAATACGCAGGTTGAAGCCGGGATAATCAACAAAGATGATCACATCTGGTTCATATTTTTTGATATCTTCTTTACAAAAGGAAATATTACTCAGTATGGTTCTAAGGTTCATGATTACCTCAAAGAATCCCATAAAAGCCAGGTCCCGGTAATGTTTAACGGGTTTTCCCCCCACCTTTTGCATGAGATCACCACCCCAGAACCTGAAAGAGGAATTGGGATCAATCTCCTTGAGCGATCTCATAAGATTGGAGGCGTGAAGATCGCCTGAAGCTTCTCCGGCTATAATGTAATATTTCATATTACAGGATCTTTAAAATGGCAATTACAAGGGCTGCCAGTATGGAAGCCAGTAAAACTCCCCGTGCCCTGTATGTTTTTTCCTTTTTCAGAAATATAAAGAACGGCAGGAAATTTAGAATGGCTCCGGCTGTGATCAGCGTGCCCAAAAAATCTTTTTCTGCAGACTCTACCAGGGTATCCCTTATGGAAAGTTCAGAAAAGATCAGGATGTAAAAGAGCATACCAATCAAATTTGTGCCTATCCCCGTAATAAATCCTAAGAGTACCTCTTTTTTAATCATTGAACTCCCAGGTATTTAATTCCTGCAGGAACTGGTGTGCCGTAAGATCGAACTGAACAGGAACCACAGACACATATCCCTGGGAAAGTGCATGTTCGTCGCTGTCTTCCCCTTCATCTTCATTCACAAATCTACCCGAAAGCCAGTAGTAGTCCCTGCCCTGCGGATTGGTTCTTTTGTCAAATTCCTCCTCCCAGCGGGCATTGGCTTGTCTGCATATCCTGATCCCTTTGATCTCCGATTCTTTTAACTTCGGAAGGTTTACGTTCAGCACCACGCCTTTAGGCAATCCATGTTTTAAAACATTTTTAGTGATCCTTTTTACGTATTTTTTCGTGGGTTCAAAATCGGCATTAAGAGAATAATCCAGCAGGGAAAATCCTATTGCCGGAATTCCTTCTATTCCTGCCTCTACTGCAGCACTCATGGTACCTGAGTAGATCACATTGATGGAGGAGTTAGAGCCGTGGTTGATACCGCTAACACAAAGATCTGGTTTGCGGTGCAGGATCTCCTGGGTGGCGATCTTTACACAATCTGCAGGGGTCCCTGAGCAGCTGTATTCTTTATGTTTATAAGTTTCCTTGACGGTGATCTGGTCGCAGAAAAGGGTGTCACTTATGGTGATGGCATGTCCCATTCCGCTCTGCGGACTGTCGGGAGCCACAACGATCACATCTCCTAACTGTTTCATTACTTCTATAAGGGCTCTTATTCCGGGAGCGGTGATCCCGTCATCATTTGTAACTAAAATAAGAGGTTTTTCCTGAGACATTTGTGAAAATTTTATGGACGCTAAAATAAAGTAATTTCCTGAGGAAAGCGTTATATTCGTAGTTTAACAAATTAGCTCTTCCCTGTTACAACTTGGCATAGTTTTTAATGTATTTTAATACAAATGATGAAAATACAAAGCATAATGAGAAGGAATTATAAATTACTGGTGCTGGTCTTGCTCTTTGCTGCAGCCTCATGCAGCTTTACCACTAAAACATTCGATGATCCAAATAAGGATAAGACCTTAATTGAATTGATAACATACGTTCTTGAAAACGGGCATTATGATGCCAAAGACCTGAATGACTCTTTTTCCAAAGAAGTTTATAAAGATTACCTGGAAGGGATAGATCCTTTGAAAAGATATTTTTATGCCAGTGATATTGAAGAATTCTCTCAATATGAAGATAAGTTAGATGACCAGATCAAAAACAGCGACATCAGCTTTTTTGATATCACCCATGAGCGAATGGTCCAGAGAATGACCGAAGCACAGGATTTGTATAAGGAGATCCTTTCTCAGCCTTTTGATTTCTCCAAAAAGGAAACTTTTGATACCAATTACGACGAGCATCCATATGCTTCGTCAAAAGAAGAAATGAAGGAGCGATGGAGAAAACAGCTTAAATTTTCTGCGATTGCAAATTTCTACGACAAGAAGAAAGAACAAAAATTAGCTCTCGAGAATGATCCAGATCACGAAATTAAGACCGATGCCGAACTTGAAGAAGAGGCCAGGGAACTAACTAAGTCATCTATGGAAGAATATTTCGATTTCAATGACGACCTGGAAAGAAGGGACTGGTTCTCACTTTATGTGAATGCCATAGTAGAAGAATTCGATCCCCATACTTTTTATTTCGCTCCCCAGGACAAAGATCGCTTTGATATGGCTATGAGCGGAAAGCTCGAAGGTATAGGAGCAAGGCTTCAGAAAAAGAACGATAACGTAAAGATCGTGGAGATCATCTCGGGAGGTCCTGCATGGAGAGGTGAAGAAGTAGAAGTTGGTGACGAGATCCTGAAAGTGAAGCAGGAAGATGAGAAAGAGGCAGTAAGCGTAGTTGGAATGCGTCTTGATGATGCAGTAAGCCTTATTAAAGGGCCAAAAGGAACGAAAGTTACCCTCACCCTCAGAAAAGTTGACGGCACCCTGAAGGATGTCCAGATCGTTCGTGATGTAGTTGAGATTGAGGAAACCTACGCCAAAACTGCCGTGGTAAATAAAAATGACAGAACCTACGGTGTGATAAACCTTCCCAAGTTCTATTTCGACATGGAAAATTATTCTGAAAGAAATGCCGCTTCAGATGTTAAAAATGAAATCGTTAGATTAAAAGAACAAGGGATGGAAGGCCTGGTGATCGACCTTAGAAATAACGGTGGTGGATCTTTAAAAACAGTGGTTGATATTGCAGGACTGTTCATAAAAGAAGGGCCAATAGTTCAGGTAAAATCCAAACTGGAGGGACAGGAAATATTAAAGGATACAGATCCTTCTGTGTTATGGGACGGGCCTTTAGTGATCCTGGTAAATGAACTTTCAGCTTCGGCTTCAGAAATACTGGCAGCAGCAATGCAGGATTATAAACGAGCTATTATTATTGGTAGTAAACAAACCTATGGAAAAGGGACCGTACAGAATGTACTTGACCTTAACCGGTGGGTAAGAAATAACGATCTTGGAGACCTTGGAGCTCTTAAGATCACCACGCAGAAGTTTTACCGTGTGAATGGAGGTTCTACCCAATTGGAAGGAGTGAAAAGTGATGTGGTGGTGCCGGACAGATATAGTTATATTGATATAGGAGAAAAAGATCAGGAGAACCCACTTCCATGGGATCAGATAGAAGCAGCCAGTTATACCGTTTGGGATGGTTATATAGATTTTGAAGAAACTCTTTCCAGTAGCAAGGAAAGAATGGCTCAAAATGACCATTTGAAGCTCATCCAGGAAAATGCAGAATGGATAAGGGATCAAAGGAATGACACTTCTTTCCCGTTAAGCTATGTTGAATATGAGGCTGAAATGTCCAGGAATGAGGAGCAGGCAAAGAGATTCAACAAGATCTCAGAATACGAATCAAACCTTTCTTATCTTTCTCTTCCTTATGAAGAAGAGTTATTCGAAACAGACACCGTGCTGGCTGAGAAGAGGATGAGATGGCATGAAAACCTCAGCAGTGATGTTTACATGGAGGAAGCAGTAAATGTCCTTGAAGATATGAAAATGAACAATATTAAAAAGAGCGGGGTTGCATTGAAAAAATAATCCTTACTTAACCAATAAAAACCTTCTGTTTAACCGGAAGGTTTTTTATGCGCTGTCCAAAGATATAATTAAGATATCACGCTACCAGAGAGAAAGTCTTTCAGCATCCAGTTTGATGAATATGAAGAGCAGGATAGTGAATCCCCAAAGACCTGAACCTCCATAGCTGAAGAAGGGCAACGGAATTCCCACCGTGGGAAAAATCCCTATTACCATCCCGATGTTCACAAAGAAATGTACAAAAAGGATCCCTGCAACACTATAACCATACACCCGGTTAAACTGGGATTTCTGCCGTTCGGCAAGGTGAACTATGCGCAGCATCAAAAAAATGAAAAGCAAGAGCACTACGGTGCTTCCCACAAAGCCCCATTCTTCACCCACCGTACTGAAGATGTAATCTGTATGTTGCTCTGGAACAAAATTTCCTTTGGTCTGGGTCCCTTCTGTCCAGCCTTTTCCAAACCAGTTTCCACTGCCTACGGCTATCTCACTTTGGTTGGTATTATACCCAATACCCCGGTTGTCAACCTCTTTTCCCAAAACAATATTGAACCGGTCACGGTGACGCTGTTCAAAAATGTTCTCAAAGATATAGTCCACAGAAAAGGAAATGGCAACGGCCACCAGGAGTATGCTCAGATATGCTATAATTCCAGGTCTTTTCTTCTTCCTGAAGAAATAGAAGAGAAGTACCACCAGTAATGCACCACCTGAAACCCAGTATGGACCAAATACAAGCGTAAGCACAAAGACAAGGATACCCAGAGTTCCGGCTATTAAATAAACCCCGGAGAGGCCTTCCCTGTAAAGCGGAAAGAAAAAGGCAGCATAGACCATGGCGCTTCCGGCATCGGGCTGGGGTAAAATAATAAGGGCTGGAAGGGCGATGATCACAAAAGCCTTAAACTGATCGCTCAATTTTTTAATATTGGTTTGAATATCGCTCACAAATTTGGCCAGCGCCAGTGCTGTGGCAACTTTGGCAAATTCAGCAGGCTGAATGGTGAACCCCCCAATTGCATACCAGGAGGTGGCCCCGTTGATGGTCTTTCCGAAGAAAAACAGGCCCAGGATACTTATAAGGGCAAAGAGGTAAATCACACTGGAAAAACGTTCATAGAATTTTGCTTCAATGGAAAGCAGAATGACTATAAGAAAAACGCTCAACATGATCCATAGCATCTGTTTCCCGTAGATCTGGTCCAGATCAAAGAAGGAGGTGGCAGTATCGTCCAGAGAAGCTGAATATATATTTACCCAGCCAATCATAACCAATAAAAAATAGATAAGGATACTTAGCCAATCAAATTGGGAAATGGTTTTGGACATTCCTATTGGTTAATTTTAAAAGGTTCTCCGCTTAGCGGTTTGGCATATTCGTCTTCCAGACTGTGGCTCATGATCCAGTCTTCCATATCTGTTCTGGTGATCTCGCCTTTCAGATATTTTTCTATCATAAGACCGGCTATTCTCCCTGCATACCTTCCTCCCCAGTATCCATTCTCCACAAAAACGGCCATAGCGATCTTTGGATTTTCAACAGGGGCAAAGGCTATAAATATGGAATGGTCGGTCAACTGTACCCGCTTCCCGTCTATCTTCGTGAAGTTCTCTGCAGTACCTGTTTTTCCCGCTATTTCAATCCCGGGGATCCTCAATGCCGAAGCCGTACCGCTTTTATAAACCTGATGCATGCCTTCTATTACAGGGTCAAAATGCCTTGCGTCGATGGTGGTTTGCTTCTTTACGGTGAATTCTTCGTCTTTTATAGGCATCCCGTCAATTTCCTTAAGAATGTGAGGGGTGTAGAACCAGCCTTTGTTGGCTATGGCTGCTGTCATATTAGCCAGCTGGATAGGGGTCATTAAAACCTCTCCCTGGCCAATAGCATTGGAAAGTGTAGCCGTTGAGAACCACTTATAGGTTGGATACTTATAAATCTTGTTATAATATTCTGAAGTGGGAATCTTACCCGGTCTGCCGGTGGAAAGATCAGACCCTAAATAATTTCCCAGGCCAAAACTGGCCAAATGATTGGCCCATGCATCCACGCCTTTTTGAGGAGTAGGATATTTTTCGATCACTCTGCGGTAAACATTTGCGAAATAGGCGTTACAGGATTGCGCTATCCCAGGAATCATGTTTAACGGACTTGGGTGAGCGTGACACCCCATTTTCCGCCCACGCCCGTAGAAGTAACCTAACTGACAGGAAAACCGGTCTTCTGTGTCAACGACCCCTTCCTGCAGGGCAATGAGGGCATTGATGGTCTTAAAAGGCGATCCCGGAGGATATTCGGCCAAAAGGCTTCGGTTATATAACGGGTTGGCTATAGAGTCGTAGTATAATTCAGTGTAATTCGCTGACCTTTTTCTTCCTACCAGTTCTGCAGGATCATAAAAAGGTGCAGTCACCAATGCCAGGATCTCTCCTGTAGCCGGTTCAATGGCCACAATACCACCCCTTTTGTTCTTCATAAGGATTTCTCCGTAAGCCTGCAACTCTGCATCGATGGTGATGGTAAGGTCTTTTCCTTTTCTAGGAAGAGTATCAAAGACACCCCCTTTATAAGGTCCTATATCCCTGTTGAAACGGTCTTTTTGAATGTATTTCACCCCCTTAACTCCACGCAATTCTTCCTCGTAAAATCCTTCGATGCCGGTATTGCCTATAAGGTCTCCGGAAAGGTAATAAGGATCTTCTTTAACCTTGCGTTGATTTACTTCAGAAATAAAACCCAACAAACTGGCACCGTGTTCGGTGTAATAATCTCTGAGGGAGCGTTTTTGAATATAAAAACCCTCATATTTCCTCATTTTTTCCTGCAGGTAGGCATACTCACTTTTTGTAAGTTGAGGTACCACTACCGAGGGAAGGCGGGGAGAATAGATTTTTGCCTTGTCCAGGCGATTTACGAGCTGATCTGGGGTAAGGCTAAGTATTTTGCAAAACTCGGTAGTGTCAAACGGCTTAACATTTCGTGGAATGACCATAACGTCATAAGAAGGCTGGTTGGATACCATCAGATCTCCGTTACGATCAAAAATGAATCCTCGCTGCGGATAATCATAAACCACCTTGATCGCATTGTTTTCTGACAGTCCGGTAAAAGAATCATCCAGAATTTGCAGGTAGAATAAGCGTGCGACAAAAATGAGCCCCGAGATAATAATTATTATGTACAGTAATATCCTTCTCATTTCGATCTTCTGTTAAATAATGCCAGCGTAAGAAACACCAGAATTATTGTGAACAAACCTGAAAAAAAAGTTTTTTTGAGAAGTAACAACAAATGTTCAAAATTGAAAAATTCAAGCAAAAATAAAATAAAGTGATGCACCAGCACCAGGATGGTCACATAACTTATCCTGGATCCCGGAGGAGTGCTTGAAAATTTTATCGTTTGATAATCATAGCTTACCCCAAAAGAGAACCTTAAGAGCACGGGCCTTATGTATGCTGCCACCAAACAGGCTGCCGCATTGATCCCCCCGCTGTCTTCAAAAATATCGACCCCCAGCCCCAAAAGAAAGCTGAGGAATAAAAAGAGAGTCTGATTTGAATTAAAAGGGTACAGGATTATAAATAAAATGTAGAGGTAAGGATTGATATACCCCATAAAATTAATATTGTTTAGGAGCAGAACCTGCAGTAAAAGCAGGAATATGAACCTGAAGGTATTTGAGATCACTTCATTATTCATCCCTGGTAAGATTTTGCAGTTCCCTTATCTCTCCTTGTTGGGTATTTTCAATAATATACACATATCCAATATTGGTCATATCATTGAAGAGGGAAATATTAATGGTGTAGTAGCTCTCACTGGGATCCAGTTCAAAATGGGAAACCCTTCCAATGTCAATTCCTTTAGGGAAGATTAAGGAGCGGCCTCCGGTGATGATCGTATCCCCTTCAGATACCTTTGCAATGGCAGGGACATCTGTGAGCTGTACCATATTAGGATCTTCCCCATTCCACACAAGAGTCCCAAAATGGTTGGATTTCTTCAACTGCGCATTGATTTTGGAATTGGAATTCAGAATAGAGATAACAGTTGAATAATTAGGAGATACATTCTCTACGATCCCTACTATTCCCTTGCTGGTTATAACCCCCATATCTCTTTCTATTCCATCCCTGGAGCCGCTTTTGATGGTAAGGTAATTATCAACCTTTGCGTAATTGTTATTGATAACTTCTGAAGCTCTGAAAATGTAATTTCCGCTACCAATTGAATCTGTATAATCCTTTATTTCAAGAGTATCTTCAAAAGTAGCTAAACGGGTTCGCAGCCGCTGGTTCTCTTCCAGCAAACGTAGATTATACTGTTCCAGGTTGAAATAGGTGTTTATATTACTGGTCCAGCTGTAGATGCCGCCGCTCAAGAAATTGGCTGAACTAATGAATTTACTTTTTTGATAAGAATGGGACTGAATGGTTAGGAACAGGGAAACACAGAGCAGCAACAGGAATAGAATATTGTTCTTATTCCGAATAAGAAAATTAATTATTTGCTGCATAAGTTACTCCTCCTACTTTATCAAGATACTCTTGTAACGATGAAGAGTCTTGAGGCAAATTCCCGTTCCTCTTACTACAGCCCGCAAAGGATCTTCTGCAATGTATACAGGCAGATCTGTCTTTTGAGACAATCTTTTGTCAAGTCCTCTCAGCATTGAACCACCACCGGCCAGGTAAATCCCTGTATTGTATATGTCGGCAGCCAATTCAGGTGGAGTTTGGGAAAGGGTTTCCATCACCGCATCTTCTATCCTAAGGATTGATTTGTCAAGAGCTTTCGCGATCTCACGGTATGAGATATTGACCTGTTTTGGTTTCCCGGTCAAAAGATCCCTTCCCTGTACGTTCATCTCTTCCGGCGGCACCTCCAGATCTTCGGTGGCCGCACCTATCTGTATTTTAATTTTTTCCGCAGTGCGTTCCCCTACATAGAGGTTGTGCTGCGTACGCATGTAATAAACTATATCATTGGTGAATACGTCCCCCGCAATTTTCACAGATTTGTCACAAACGATCCCTCCAAGAGCGATCACCGCGATCTCTGTAGTACCACCACCTATATCTACGATCATGTTACCTTTTGGTTGCATGATATCGACGCCGATACCAATAGCCGCGGCCATTGGTTCATGGATTAGGTAAACTTCCTTACCGTTCACCCTTTCTGCACTCTCTTTTACAGCCCGCATCTCCACTTCTGTAATCCCCGAAGGTATGCAGATCACCATACGAAGAGCAGGAGTGAACATTTTCTTTTTAAGTGCAGGAATCTCTTTGATGAACATGGTGAGCATTTTTTCACTCGCATCAAAATCTGCGATAACCCCGTCTTTAAGAGGGCGAATGGTCTTTATGTTCTCATGGGTCTTTCCCTGCATCATGGCTGCTTCCTTCCCTACTGCGATGATCTTTCCCGTTGTACGGTGTCTCGCAACAATGGAAGGGCTATCAACAACTACTTTGTCATTATGTATGATGAGCGTGTTTGCAGTTCCTAAATCTATAGCTATTTCTTCAGTGAGAAAATCGAAAAATCCCATGTTAAGTCAATTAAAATTGAGGTTCGGTAAATGTAATAAAATTAATGTTTAAAATGCCTTGTACCTGTCATCACCATGGCAAGATTATGCTCGTTACAATAATCAATGCTCAGCTGGTCCTTGATCGAGCCACCTGGTTGAATTACCGTAGTAATTCCTGCATTATCTGCGATCTCCACACAATCTGGAAAAGGGAAAAAAGCATCACTGGCCATGGCCGCACCTTTAAGGTCAAAATCAAAGGATCTGGCCTTGTCAATACTTTGTCGTAGGGCATCTACTCTTGAAGTTTGCCCAGTGCCGCTTGCAAGTAATTGATGGTCTTTTACCAGGACAATGGTGTTTGATTTGGTGTGCTTGCAAATTTTAGATGCAAACAACAAATCACTTAACTCCTTCTCAGAGGGTTTATTGTTGGTCGCAAAGGTTAAATCCTCTTTTGTGTCTGTTTTAAAATCCTTGTCCTGAACCAAAATTCCGTTCAAGCAGGTGCGCACCAGTTTATTGGGCAGGGCAGATTCTTTTTGCACCAATAATACCCTGTTCTTTTTACCCATCAGGAGCTCCAAAGCTTCTTCGGTATAAGCCGGGGCAATGACCACCTCACAGAACAATTTATGGATCTCTTCTGCTGTTGGTTTGTCTATTTCTGAATTACTGATCAAAATTCCACCAAAAGCTGAAACCGGGTCTCCGGCCAAAGCATCATTGTAGGCCTCAAGAATGGTTTCCCTCTGGGAAAGTCCGCAGGCATTATTGTGTTTCAGGATGGCAAAGGTGGGCGCTTCATTCCTGAATTCGTTCATCAGGTTTACTGCGGCATCTACATCGAGCAGGTTGTTATAGGATAATTCCTTTCCATGAAGCTTATCAAACATGGCTTCAAAATTTCCGAAGAAATAACCTTTTTGATGCGGGTTTTCCCCGTAACGCAATTCCTGGCCGGTGGTAAAACTCTGTTTGAATACCGTTTCCTCTTCATTAAAATAATTGAAGATGGCCGTGTCATAATGAGAAGAGACATTAAAAGCCTTGGCCGCAAACCTCTTGCGGTCGGCAAGGGTAGTAGCCCCATTTCCTTGTTTAAGCAGGTCCAAAACTTCTGAATAATCCTCAACTGAAGAAACACAAAGTACATCCCTGAAATTCTTGGCTGCAGCCCTGATAAGGGAAATACCACCAATATCTATTTTTTCAATAATTTCCTCATCAGGAGCACCAGAGGCTACTGTCTTTTCAAAAGGGTAAAGGTCAACAATTACAATATCAATCTGCGGGATCTCATATTGTTCGAGCTCAGCCCGGTCCTGTTCATTTTCTGAGCGGTTGAGGATCCCTCCAAAAACCTTTGGATGAAGAGTCTTCACCCTGCCTCCAAGAATGGAAGGGTATGAGGTAACATCTTCAACGGGCACCACATTAATGCCAAGGTCTTTTATGAATTTCTCAGTTCCTCCTGTTGAATAGATCGTAATTCCCAGTTCATCCATCTTTTTGACGACCGGCGCAAGGCCCTCTTTGTCAAAAACAGAAATTAATGCGGATTTTGCCGATTTTAAGTTGCTCATTGTGTTGGTTTTGGTAAGGTTGCAAAAGTAACTATTTAGCTATAAAATAAGAATCCTGTGGTCTTTATTTGTAAATAAATTTTGTAACGAAATCGGCTACTTCTCGTCTTATGGGGTAAGGCCGGTAAAAGAAGGTCTTTTTGTGCTATGTTGATATACCTGAGGGTGCTTAAGGAGAGTTTTTATTTCGCGGTCAATGCACTGAGGAATAATAAATTGCGCACCATGCTATCCCTGCTGGGGGTGACCATTGGTATCTTTTCCATAATCGCCGTTCTGGCTGCTGTAGACTCTTTGGAAAAAGAAATAAAAGGGAGTTTAAGCTCCCTGGATAACAGTACCATTATCGTGACCAGGTTCTCTTTTGGCCCTACGGAAGTTCCGCAGTGGAAAAGACAACAGTTTCCAGATGTTACTTACGAAGAGTATGAATTGCTGAGCCGAAATATTGCTGATGCCGAGGCCGTTTCCTATGTGCTTAATGTTCCCTCAGAATCCATAAAATATACAGATAAAACGGCTTCCAATGTCGGTATTGCCGCTGTCTCGGCAGAATATTATGATATTGAAGCCCTGCAGATCGCTAAGGGACGGTTCTATAACCAGGCAGAGTCAGTTAGAGGGGCACCGGTCATTGTGCTTGGGCATGATGTAGCCGAGAATCTTTTTCAGGGTGGTGAACCGCTGGGGAAAGAGGTTAGATTGTACGGTCGTAAATTTACGGTGATAGGGGTCATCGAAAAAATGGGGGCAGGCATCTTCGGCGGAAGCCATGACAGCAACGCCTTCGTTCCCGTGAACCTGGTGCGCCGTATTTATGGAAGCAGCAGCCGGGCAACCTTCCCGCAGATCGTGATCAAACCCGAATCTGATGTTGATAATGCCGAATTCGTCGCTATGCTCACCCAACAGCTACGTAATTACCGTGGATTGAAAAGAGAGGATATCGATAACTTTTTTGTCAACCAATTGCAGGGACTTACAGATTTCATTGACAATATGACCGGACAAATGAATATGATAGGCCTTATAATAAGCGGTTTTTCCCTGCTGGTAGGAGGTTTTGGAATAGCGAATATCATGTTCGTGAGTGTAAAAGAACGTACCAATCTTATAGGAATACAGAAATCCCTGGGTGCCAAGAACAGGTTCATATTGTTCCAGTTCCTTTTTGAAGCTGTGATCCTTGCAGTAATAGGAGGGCTTATAGGTCTATTTCTGGTGTGGATAGCTTCCCTTATAGCTACAAGTTTTACAGGAGATTTTCAATTCATACTCTCTCCCTGGAATATGTTCATAGGGACCGCTGTCTCGGCTGTTATTGGATTGATAGCTGGTATCGTTCCTGCAATCTCGGCTTCAAAACTTGATCCTGTAGAAGCGATCAGGACCGGGTATTAAATATCCCAACTCTATGTAAAACAAAGGGCGCCAAAAATATCATTTTCGGCACCCTTTGTTTTTGTATTTCTGAATCTCAACTCGTTTTGAGATAGAGGGATTAAAGAATCTCCGCTACTCTTTCATTCACAAATTCCAGGAAGCGTTCATCTTCTTCAGTAAAAGGATCGGGAGTATCAGAATCGATGTCTATCTGGCCAATATTTTCTCCGTTCTTGAACAATGGCACTACAATTTCGGCTTTTACGTGAATGCTGCAGGCTATGTAATTGTCCTGTGCTTTAACATCGGGCACTACAAAGTTTTTATTGGAGACAGCTACCTGTCCGCAGATCCCTTTTCCGAAGGGAATGATGGTATGATCTGTAGGTTCCCCTGCAAAAGGCCCCAGTTTAAGCTCGTTCCTGTCCCCGTTCTTGAAATAGAAACCAAC
The DNA here is from genome assembly GCF_042684505.1 of Salinimicrobium flavum. Taxonomy (NCBI): domain Bacteria; kingdom Pseudomonadati; phylum Bacteroidota; class Flavobacteriia; order Flavobacteriales; family Flavobacteriaceae; genus Salinimicrobium; species Salinimicrobium flavum. Next base: position 39,459 of record NZ_JBHULT010000006.1, on the reverse strand, counting down.
CCAGGTATAATAGGGGATCTCTGCTTTTAATAGTTCACATATTTCCTTAAGACGCAATTCTACCGGTGCTTCCTGCGCCTGTACTATTTTTTCAACTTCTGTTCTAAGCTTGTTAAAAGACATACCATTTTTGTTTTGTGCAAAAGTATTTAAAAATTCTTCGAGCTCGTACTTGTTAATTTCAATACTTTTGAAAAAACCTTCTGCCTGAATTGCTGCAACTTGTCCAAAAATATTCCTCGGTAATACGATTTATTTTTACCTTTTTAGGAACTTACCTGCTCCTGGCTTTGCTGTACAATTTGTACTTGCAGAACTTTACTTCCGATGAATATTACCCAGATTACCTTACGCATCTGGTCGCCCTGCAAAGTGAAGCTATGGTCTCTGCAATGGGATATAATGTAGAGATAAGGTCAGGTTTTCCCGAAGCGACCATGCACTTAATGGTGAACGGAGAATTCGTGGCCAGGATCATTGAAGGTTGCAATGCTGCGAGTATTATTATTCTCTTTATCTCCTTCATGCTGGCCTTTTTGGGAAAATGGAAGGCAACCCTGTTGTATACCTTTGCCGGCTCAGTTATTATTTATGTAACCAACATCTTCCGGATAGGATTAATGGCCGTAGGGATCTATGAATATCCTGAATACGCTCATTTTTTACATACCATAGCCTTCCCCCTGGTGATTTACGGGGCTGTATTTCTATTGTGGGTGGTATGGATCATTATTTACTCTAAACAAATTAAAACATGAAACCTCTGGTCAGGGTCGCGATCATTTTATTCCTGGTGGGTGTCCTGGCACTCATAAGACTGTATGAATATGATCTTTTTTATGATCCTTTTATGTACTTTTTTGAAATAGCTGTTACGGGAAAGGACCTGAATGTGCCGTCATATATGTATTTCAACCTGTTTGTGCGTTTCCTGTTAAACACGGGAATTTCCCTTCTTATACTGCAGGTGGCTTTTCACAACAGGGGGATCATCAAATTTGCAACAGGGATCTACCTTGCCTTCTTTCTTGCTTTTTTCCCAATATTCATATTCCTCATGCACAGGGTACAGCCAGATGATTACCTGGCGGCTTTTCATGTTAGGCGATTCCTTGCACACCCGGTTCTGGTGCTTATCCTGTTGCCGGCGTTCTATTATTACAGATTAAAACAAAAGGAGATAGGTTAATTTTTATCTCTGTATCCCCTGAACTTTAAGTTGGATGAAGAATTGCTTTGCTCCATAAGAAAATGGTATTCAAAAGAGTGGTTACCGGGATTGAATTCCCCGAAGTGGGGGTCACCTTCCTGATGCATGGTGCTAAGATGATTCATCCATTCAGAACCGGAATGCATCCTGCCCATCCCCATTCCCATTGGTTGTGAATAAGGCATGTGATACATTGCAGTAAAGTCAGAGCCTGTTAAGCACACTTTAAAAGCTTCTTCATGCTGAAAGTAATTTAACCTGAATATTGTGTCGAATTCACTGCTGTAGCAATGAACCTCTACCTCCTGGTTCCCTGTTTTTCTTATCACTGCGACCGCATCTTCGGTTTTTGCAGATATTTTTGAAGGCCCGTCCACGGTACTAAGGGTTCCGTAATAGGTTCCCTCGATCTGGTATGGAGCTGGTTCATCCGTTTCACAGGAAAACAGAAAAAGGATCAGGGAAAAAAATGCAAGAAAGTTTGTGAAATTTTTCATGGCGAACTGTTTTTTAGAAAAATAAACAAGAAATTTTCTTTATGAAATGATTACGATCATAGGAGGCTTAATCAGGTCTCAGGATTCTAAGATTCGACGTCTCTCTTCATATTCTTCCTTTGTTATTTCTCCTTTGGCAAATCGTTCATTTAGGATGTCCAAAGCTCTGTTTTTGGAATTTTTCCGGAAGGGAAACCGATAAGGCAGAAAAAAAAGCCAGATTAAAATGACCAGCCAAATAATCCACCAGATGAAATGCATTCCCCAAAAGTTCCCATCGTGCATAATATTTGTTTTTATATAAGATTAGACACCTGTACTTTGCTGGTTGAGGGGCAATATTACACGCATTTTAAGATAGGAAATTGGTATGTTTTCAGAAATGATAAATGTCATAGTTATTGAGCAGGAAAATGAAAATTTTAAAGTAAATTAAAAAAAACATGTATCTTTGATCGCGTGAAGAAGGTTTTCCAAAAATCCGGATCTTTTTTAATGGCACTTTTAGTGCTGTTCTCTACCATGTCCTTTACCGTAGACAAGCATTTCTGCGGAAGTTACCTGGTAGATCAGGCTGTTTTCTCTGAAGCCGAAGATTGCGGAATGGAACATCCGGTTGAAGGTGGAATGACTGAAGAAGACGGCTGCCGGGACCAAAAAGTTTCTGTGGAAGGTCAGAAAGACCTCAAGATCTCCTTTCATGATCTTGATCTTCCTCAACAGGTATTCCTTGCTTCTTTCACCTATTCTTATGTGGAGTTGTTTATTGAATTGCCACCGCAATTTATTCCTTTTTCAGATTACTCTCCGCCTTTGCTCGTCATCGATTTTCAGGTCCTTCACGAGACTTTCCTTATTTGAGTTTAAATTGATTTTATTCGGCCCTGCATGCGGGGTTGCTGTGTTTGTTCACTCTTTTATCAATTTAAAGTCATAGAATGCTTTCTAAAATAATTCATTACTTTCTTTATAACCGGTTGGTTACCATGCTGCTTCTTGTCTTCATGATAGGTTGGGGCGTGGTGACATCACCCTTTGACTGGGATTTCGATTTATTGCCACGTGATCCCGTGCCGGTAGATGCCATCCCTGATCTTGGCGAAAACCAGCAGATCGTTTTTACCGAATGGCCAGGACGTTCGCCACAGGACATTGAAGACCAGATCACCTATCCCCTTACTACTTCGCTGCTGGGAATACCCGGCGTGGAATCCATACGAAGTACATCCATGTTTGGTTTTTCCAGTATCAATATCATCTTCAAGGAAGATATAGAATTCTACTGGTCCCGTACCCGTATCCTGGAAAAGATCAACTCCCTTCCTTCCGGGCTTTTACCTGAAGATGCTCAACCTACCTTAGGTCCCGATGCAACTGCTCTGGGCCAGGTATTCTGGTACACTCTGGAGGGACTTGATCCCGAAGGAAATGTAACCGGTGGATGGGACCTGCATGAGATAAGATCTGTGCAGGACTACTATGTTAAACTGGGACTAAGTGGGGTAGAGGGAGTTTCCGAAGTTGCCTCTGTAGGTGGTTATGTGCGCGAATACCAGGTGGATGTCGATCCAGACGCCCTGCGGGCTTATAACGTTGGTATAAACGACGTGATGATGGCCGTGCGAAATTCCAACCGCGATATTGGGGCGAAGACCATTGAGATCAACAAGGCTGAGTATCTGGTTCGCGGATTAGGCTATATAGAATCTCTGGAGGATATCGAAAATACGGTAGTCGCTGTTAAAGACAATACTCCGGTGCTCATTTCAGATATTGGGGTTGTCACCCTGGGTCCTGCCGAGAGACGTGGCGTACTCGACAAAGCCGGTGCCGAGGTTGCCGGGGGGGTTGTGGTTGCCCGTTATGGATCGAATCCGCTGGCAGTGATCAACAATGTAAAGGAGAAGATCAAAGAGATCGCGCCGGGGATGCCTTCTAAAGAACTGCAGGATGGAACTTTGAGCAAACTCACTATAGTTCCCTTTTATGATCGTACCCAGTTGATCCAGGAGACGCTCGGAACTTTGGAAAATGCACTTTCCGATGAAATCCTTATCAGTATCATCGTGGTGATCATCCTGGTGCTTAACCTGAGGGCTTCAATCTTAATTTCCAGTTTGCTGCCCATTGCGGTGCTTATGACCTTTATTGCGATGCGTTATTTTGGGGTTGATGCCAATGTAGTAGCACTTTCGGGAATTGCGATCGCTATTGGGGTAATGGTAGATGTGGGAATCGTGTTTGTGGAAAATACACTGCGGCACCTGGAGCTTGATGAAAACAGGAATGCCCGGGGTGAAAAACTGCTTCAGGTAATACGAAATGCCACTATAGAAGTAGGGCCTGCAGTGACCACTGCTTTGGCAACGACGGTAGTTAGTTTCCTGCCCGTATTTTTTATGGAACATGCCGAAGGAAAGCTTTTCAGACCACTGGCTTTCACAAAGACTTTTGCCCTGGTAGCTGCATTTTTGCTGGGGGTGATCGTGTTGCCTATGCTTTCGTACTATTTCTTTTCCTTCAGGCTTAAAAAGGAGAGCGTGAATCGCATCTGGAATTACGGTCTCATTGCCGGGGGAATTGTTCTCTCCCTTCTCTTCGGAATGTGGTTACCCCTTGCTCTTACCATGATCGGTATTTTACGATTGCTGGAACCGAAAAGCCGGGGTTTTCTTGGAAAATATTCCCGGGAAATTTCACTTTTCATTATCCTGGCAGTGACGATCTTTTTCCTCACTACCCACTGGATGCCCCTCGGCGTAAGGAATTCAATTATTGAAAACTACCTGTTCGTGATCATCCTGCTGGTGATCACGCTTGTGGCGTTGTTAGCTATAGTTAAGTACTACGAAAACATATTGACCTGGTGCCTGGAGAACAAAAGAACCTTCCTGGCACTACCTATAGTGACTATTCTTTTTGGCTTTTTGATCTGGCAGGGATTCCCTAAGATCTTCGGATTTGTAGGGGACGGTGCAGAGAAGATCGGTTGGGAAATAAGGGACTCCTCTGGCTGGAAGGCAGCTTCAGAAACTTTTCCCGGAGTGGGGAAAGAATTTATGCCTACTCTTAATGAAGGAAGTTTTCTTTTGATGCCTACGGCTATGCCGCACATGGGGATTGAAGGAAGTAAGGAAGTGCTGCAAAAGCTGGATATGGCTGTGACCAACATTCCTGAAGTGGAAGTTTCCGTAGGAAAACTGGGAAGGGCAGAGACTGCTATTGATCCTGCACCAATTTCCATGTACGAGAATGTGATCAACTACAAGCCTGAATATATGCTGAATGAAAAAGGCAAAATGCAGCGCTTTAGAGTAGATGATGATGGAAATTTCATCCTGAAGTCGGGTGAAGCATTAGCTCATGAAGAAGCTATTTTAAGGAATCTTACAGCCAAAGACCTGGTGCCCGATAAGGATGGGGAATTCTTCAGGAACTGGAGAGAGCACATCAACAGTCCAGATGATATATGGAACGAGATCGTTAATGCCACCAGGTTGCCTGGTGTCACCTCTGCTCCAAAACTGCAGCCAATTGAAACCAGGCTGGTGATGCTGCAAACAGGAATGAGGGCCCCTATGGGAATTAAAGTTTACGGCCCTGACCTTGAAACCATCCAGAATTTTGGTTTTAAGCTGGAGGAGATCCTTAAGCAGGTTCCTTCGGTAAAACATGAGGCCGTGTTTGCCGACAGGATCGTAGGGAAACCTTACCTGGAGCTGGATATCAACAGGCAGAATATCGCCCGCTACGGTCTTAGCATTGAGCAGGTACAACAAACCATTGAAACCGCTATTGGCGGAATGGAAATTACAACCACAGTTGAAGGTAGGGAGCGTTATCCTGTGCGGGTGAGGTATCCGCGGGAGCTTCGTAACTCGCCCGAGGAAATAAAGCAAATACTGGTGCCAACACCCACCGGGGTGCAAATTCCGTTGGGACAATTGGTAGATGTCAATTATGTGCAGGGACCTCAGATGATCAAGAGTGAGGACACCTTCCTGGTGGGTTATGTGCTATTTGACAGGAAACAGGATTATGCCGAGGTGAATGTAGTGAACGATGCCCAGGCCCTGATTGCCGAAAAGATTGATACAGGAGAACTGCAGGTGCCCCAGGGAGTGAGTTTTGAATTTTCAGGGAATTATGAGAACCAGGTACGGGCGGTCAAAAGGCTGGCTATTGTTATACCAATTTCCCTGATCATTATCTTCCTTTTACTGTACTTCCAGTTCAAGACAGTGATCGCTTCTACGATCCACTTCTCAGGAGTTTTTGTGGCATTTGCCGGCGGATTCATCATGATCTGGTTATACGGGCAGCCCTGGTTCATGGATTTCGATATTTCAGGTACGAATATGCGCGACCTGTTCCAAATGGGAACCATAAATCTCAGTGTGGCAGTATGGGTTGGTTTTATAGCCCTCTTCGGAATAGCAACAGATGACGGTGTGCTTATGGGAACTTACATACATCAGGTTTTTGAAAAACGTGATCCTCAAACAGTGCCCGCAGTACGCGCGGCCGTACTCGAGGCCGGAAAGAAACGTGTGAGACCGGCAATGATGACCACAGCAGTAACTATTATAGCTCTATATCCGGTGCTTACCTCCACAGGAAAGGGAGCAGATATTATGGTACCTATGGCTATCCCTATTGTAGGGGGAATGGTTATACAGATCATGACCATTTTTGTAGTTCCGGTGCTACAGGCTATTTGGAGAGAAACCGTGGTGACCAGAAATGAAAATAAAATAACTGAAGGATGAAAAACTCTTTAAAAATATCATTTTTGGCGGCTGTGCTTTTTCTCTTCTTCGGAAGCCTGAAAGCACAAACCCTGGAGGATTATCTGCAGATCGCTGCAGATAATAATCCCGATGTAAAGGCTGCCTACGCTGAATTTGAAGCGGCCATGCAGGAGGCGCCGCAGGTAAAAAGCCTGCCTGATCCTACTCTTACCATGACAGCTTTTGGGAGTATGGTAGAGACCAGGCTAGGGCCGCAGGAAGCGCGTTTTTCCCTGATGCAGATGTTCCCGTGGATGGGTACCCTGGAGACCAGGGGAAATGTGGCAAATTTAATGGCCGAAGCAAAATTCCAGGCATTCCTTAACAAACGGAATGAACTGTTCCTGGAAGTGAGCCGGCAGTTTTATGAACTCTATGCCCTTGAGCAACAGCTTAGCTATCAACAGGATGATCTCGAGATCCTTCAGAATTATAAGGATCTCGCACTTTCGCGTGTACGTGCCGGGAGCGGAGCCCTTTCTGACGTGTTGCAGACCGATTTGATGCGGAACGAATCTGTCACCGGCCTGGACATCCTTAGACTAAAAAAGGAATCCCTGGTGGTACAATTCAATGCGCTATTGAACAGGCCCAGAACAGAAATAGTGATCCTTCCGCAGGAAATTGAAACAGGTCCCGAAAATGCCATTTTTGACACACCTGTGTCGGGGAATCCCCGTCTGGCTGAGCTGAAAACAATGGAGGAATCAGCCAAAGCACAGGAAAAACTGGCACAAAAGGAAGGTCTTCCCAACGTAGGACTGGGAATTGATTATGCGATCATTGGAGAACGAATGGATATGGACGTAGAAGACAGTGGCCGGGATGCCATAATGCCTATGCTTTCTGTAAGCCTGCCAATTTTCCGCGGAAAGTATAAAGCAGCAAAGAAACAGGCGGCTTTCATGGCAGAAAGCTATGAACAGCGAAGAATTGGCCTGGAGAACCAACTTTCCGCCGAAATGGAAGCCGCAGTTTTTCAGGTAAGAGAAGCGCAGGCCATGTTGAAATTATATGAAAGACAGGTTGAAAGCTCAGAACAAGTGCTTAATTTATTATTATCGTCTTATCGTAATGCTTCCTCCAGTTTTGAAGAGGTATTACGCGTACGGCAGGAACTTTTAAAATATCAGCTGGCGGTAGCAGAGGCAGAAGCTGCCTATCTCACTGCCCTGGCAAGGATCGATTATTTATCGGGAAAATCATTTGACTATGACAACAAAAACTAAAAATATACTCATCATTGCCGGCACCCTGGTAGTGGGAATGCTAATGGGCTGGCTGTTTTTTGGAGGCAGCGACGAAGCCGAAACTCATGATCACAGTGCTGCCGAAGCTGCACAGGAAACAATATGGACCTGTTCCATGCACCCTCAGATACGTTCTTCAGAACCGGGACAATGCCCAATCTGCGGCATGGATCTCATTCCCTTGGAAAGTAGTGATGCCGGTGAAAATCCCGATGCGATACAAATGAGCGAATATGCCATGAAACTGGCTAATGTGCACACACAGAAGGTAGGTGCCGGAACAGGCGATAGAGAGCTGAGGTTAAACGGAAAGGTCACGGTAGATGAACGCAATGCCTACACTCAGTCTACCCATGTGCCGGGAAGGATCGAACAATTGCAGGTGAATTTTACGGGAGAGGAAGTCCGCCGTGGACAGGCCCTTGCCGTGGTCTATTCTCCCGAACTCATCACTGCCCAGGAAGAACTGTTGCAGGCTTATGCCATTCGCAATTCCCAACCAGAACTTTTTGAAGCCGCTAAACAAAAGCTGCGTAACTGGCGTATTGGCGAGAACCAGATCAATCGAATCCTCGAAAGCGGAAAGGCTACAGACCGGTTTACCATAACAGCCGATGTAGGTGGTGTGGTGACTGAGAAACTCGTGGAACTGGGGGATTATGTAGATCGTGGAATGTCATTATATCAAATCGCCGACCTCACAAAAATGTGGGTGTTGTTCGATCTTTATGAAAGGACAATAGGACTGGTAGAAAAAGGTGACAAGGTGGAATTTACTGTGGCTTCACTTCCCGGAGAGAAATTTGAAGGCACCATTGACTTCATTGATCCTTTACTGGACAGTCAAACCCGGGTATCAACTGCCAGGGTGGAAATATCGAACAGTGGTAACAAATTAAAACCGGGGATGTTCGTGACGGGGGTTATTACCACTTCGGGAGCCGAAAAAGCACAGGACCTTACTGTGCCGAAGTCGGCAGTATTGTGGACAGGTAAGCGCAGCGTAGTCTATGTTAATGAAGGTACCGCTGCCAGTCCTTCTTTTGTAATGCGGGAAGTATTATTGGGGCAATCCCTCGGGGATTCTTATGTAGTGCAGGAAGGACTTTCTGACGGAGATGAGATCGTGGTAAACGGTACGTTTACTGTAGATGCCGCGGCACAGTTGGCCGGTAAACCCAGCATGATGAATCCGGCCGTGGCGGCTACGGCCCCTGCGCAGGAAGATGTAAGGCAGTATCTTAAGAATAGCGGGTATGACTTTAGCCAGGAGGCTTCAGAAAAATTTCAGGAGCAACTGGGAAAGGTGGTATCGGTGTACCTTCAGCTTAAAGACGCGCTGGTAGAGGAAAAAGAGAAAGAAAGCTTAAATTTGACAAGAAATTTCCAGGAGGCTGTTCAGAATACACAGGCTTCAGAGTTAACAGGAGAGGCGAAAGCTTTCTGGGAAGAAAAGCAGAAATTTTTGTTGCAGCACACAGAAGTAGGTTTGAAGGCAAAGGGTATTGAAGAGCACAGGAATAATTTTATATATCTTTCTGAAGCCCTTATCAAAACCGTTTCAGCATTTGGAATAAAAGGCAACCCTGTATACGTTGACTACTGCCCCATGGCAAACTCTGACAAAGGGGCGTACTGGTTGAGTGAAACCAGCGAAATCAGAAATCCTTATTACGGAGATGCCATGCTTAAGTGTGGCGAAATTGTAGAACAAATCAAATAATTAATAACTATAAATGTATCTAAAAATGAAAAACGCAAGATTATTATTAATGGCCTTTTTAGGAGCGATCACTTTGAACTCCTGTGGAGAGACCAAAAAAGAGAATGAAACCGAAGAGGCAAGTATGCCAATGCAGAATGAAATGCATATGGAAGGAGATGAAATGCAGGAAATGGGTGACATGCAAGAAGGAAACCTTGACGATGGTGCACAGGGAGATATCGCCTTCAACAACCAGAATATGGAAGCGGTTTACAACCATTACGTGCACATCAAAACTGCCTTGGTAAACACCAATGCTGAAGAAGCTCAGAACGGAGCCAAAATGATGACCGAAGCACTTCAGAGTGCGGGTGGAAATGAGAAGGTATTGAATGCAGCTCAAAAGATCGCCCAGACAGATGACATCAACGTGCAAAGAACTACTTTCCAGGACCTTTCTGCTGCGATGGAAAACATGCTTTCGGGGCAATTATCTTCGGGAGAAGTGTACAAACAATTTTGCCCAATGGCTTTTGAAGGAAAAGGAGCTTATTGGTTATCATCTTCTGAAGAGATCCGCAATCCCTACTATGGCGATAAGATGCTTAAGTGTGGTAGCGTTAGGGACACCATTAAATAAATAAAAAAGATCTGCCGGTCTCCAGGGGCCGGTAGATCAAAATTCACACGATGAAACAAAAAATTATTTTGCTAATGATCTTTTTTGGGATCACGGCAACCACGGTAAACGGTCAGGTAGAACATACGAATGGCCATGCCAGTCATACCATGAAGGCTAAAACTTCAAAAAAGAGCCTGAGCCCTCATACTATGACAATGGCGATGATAGACGGGGCACATGTTCATATAGACTATTCTGCACCAGGTGTAAGAGATCGCGTGATCTTTGGAGGTTTGGTGGGTTTTGACAGGGTATGGCAGGCAGGGGCACACAATGCTACCTGGTTGCAAACAGATAAGGATCTGGTCTTCTCAGGAAAAGTTCTTCCGGCAGGGAAATATGGTTTTTTCCTTATTCCGGGAAAACAGGAATGGACGGTAATTTTCAACTTCCGGTGGGACCAGCATGGTAAAGACGAGTACAATGAAACTGAAGATGTACTACGGCTGACTGTGAAACCTGTGGATCTTAAAGAAGTTCAGGAAGTATTAACTTATGAAGTGAACAAAACAGGAGATAAATCTGGAGAGATCGTTTTCTCCTGGGAAAAAAAGAAGTTGGATCTGCCATTTACGGTTAAATAGATGAAACTCTATATAAAAAATATGGTTTGTAACCGCTGCATCATGATGGTGAAGTCTGAACTGGAAAAGTTCGGGCTTCAGCCTGATGCGGTACAGCTCGGGGAAGTTGATCTTCCACGGGCTCTTTCCGCAGATGAAAAAGAGCAACTGGACAAACGTTTCCGGGAACTGGGTTTTGAGATCATAGATGACAGGAAAACCCGTCTTATAGAGAGCATCAAAACCTGTATCGTGGAGCGGATACATTATACCGAAGAACCATTAAAAATTACCTTTTCAGAATATCTTTCAGAAAAATTCCACCAGGATTATTCTTCTTTGAGCAAACTCTTTTCTGAAGTGCAGGGAATGACCATTGAACAATACGTGATCACCCAAAAGATCGAAAAAGTAAAAGAATTGCTGGTGTATGATGAGCTTTCCCTCAGCGAAATTGCGCACCAACTCAATTATTCCAGCGTCTCCCATTTGAGCAAACAGTTCAAGAAAGTAACGGGTTTAACGCCCACCCATTTTAAGCAGGTAAAGGAAAACAAACGCATTCCTCTGGACAAGCTTTAAATCTTACCACAAATTTCCAGAATTGTATAACATTTCCGCTTTAAATCCTGCGAACTTTGGGATATAAAAGTGTAAGAAATGAAACATACCTATAAAATCACCGGCATGACCTGTAACGGGTGCCGCTCGCATGTGGAAGACAGCCTTCGGAAGGTCGACGGGGTGAAAACAGCTGCTGTAGATCTTGAACAAGCTGAAGCACAAATCGAGATGGAGCAGCATATCCCGGTTGAGGTCTTTGAAGCAGCTCTACAGAAAGACGGCGGGAAATATCATATTTCTGTACCCGAAAGTACTGCTGAAAAGCCATCCGAAAATGCCATTTCTGAGCCTTCTTCTTCCGAAGCTATGAAACACACCTATAAGATCACCGGCATGACCTGTAACGGGTGCCGCTCGCATGTGGAAGAAACCCTTCGCAAGGTCGACGGGGTGAAAACAGCTGCTGTAGATCTTGAACAATCTGAAGCACAAATCGAGATGGAGCAGCATATCCCTGTTGAGGTATTTGAAGCTGCACTTCAGAAAGACGGCGGAAAATATCATATTTCAAAGCCGGATAGTAACCCTGAAAAAGCATCCAAAAATGATGTTTTACAGGGTTCTTCTTCTGAAGACCCTCAGCACCTCATGAGCCATACGTACAAGGTTACCGGCATGACCTGTAACGGGTGCCGCTCCCATGTTGAAGAAACACTTCGGAAGATCGACGGGGTGAAGGATGCCTCCGTAGACCTTGAAAGAGGCGAGGCAGTCATCAAAATGCCAAAACATATCCCGACTGAAGTTCTGGAGGCAGAACTGCAGAAGAGCGGCGGGAATTACCATATTTCTGAAGCTAAGGGTCACACGAAAGAAGCTGAAGAAACACCTGCTGCTGTAGATAAATCTCCGGAAAAACCCGGAGCCGGAATGGAGCATCGATATCAAATTTCGGGCATGACCTGTAACGGGTGCCGCTCCCATGTTGAAGAAACACTTCAAAAGGTTAACGGGGTGAAAAATGCTTCCGTTGATCTGGAAAAATCTGAAGCGGTGATCGGGATGGAAAAGCATATCCCGATTGGCGTTTTTGAAGATGCATTGCAAAAGGATGGTAGTAAGTACCACATTCATTCGGAAGGGTCAAAGGAAAAGTACCAGGTGACCGGCATGACCTGCAACGGGTGTCGTTCTCATGTTGAGGAAACCCTGAAGAAAATAGAAGGGGTAAAGGAGGTTGCTGTTGACCTGGAGAAAGCCGAGGCGGTAATTTTTGCAGAAAAACCCATTCCGGTAACCACTCTTCAGGAAGCACTGAGAAAAGATGGGAATACTTACAATATTTACCTTCCCGGGCAGGACATAACCGCTCCTCCCAAACCCGAAAAACCAAAAGGTAAAGGCACGGGAACTTTTTACTGCCCTATGCACTGCGAGGGAGATAAAACCTATGATAAACCCGGCGATTGTCCCGTCTGTGGTATGGACCTGGTAGAAGAGGTAAGCCTCAAAGCTGAACGGCAAAAATACACCTGCCCCATGCACCCTGAAGTGGTAAAAGATGAGCCGGGGGATTGCCCCATATGTGGGATGGATCTTGTGCCTATGGCACCCGAAGCTTCTGCGGAAGAGAAGTCGTATCAAAAGCTGCTCAAAAAGTTCAAAATTGCCGTGGCCTTTACCGTTCCCATTTTCCTTATCGCGATGGGAGAAATGATCCCGGGAAATCCCATTTATGACTGGATGAGTATGGAAGCCTGGAACTGGGTGCAGTTTGGTCTGTCCATACCTGTGGTATTCTATGCTACCTGGATGTTCTTCGAAAGAGCGTACAGGTCGATAAAGACCTGGAACCTGAACATGTTCACCCTCATAGGAATTGGGGCCGGGGTGGCGTGGCTGTTCAGCGTATTTGGAATGCTGGTGCCTGGCTGGTTTCCACAGCAGTTCCTTACCGAACATGGAACGGTGCACGTGTACTTTGAAGCCGCGACCGTGATCCTTACCCTGGTGTTGCTGGGGCAATTGCTGGAGGCCAGGGCTCACAGCCGAACCAATTCCGCCATTAAAGAGTTGTTGAAGCTCGCACCCAATACTGCCACTATTGTGGTAAATGGAGAAGAGCGCGAGATCCATACAGATGAGATCCAGGTAGGAGATATCCTTAGGGTCAAACCGGGAGATAAGATCCCTGTAGACGGAATTATCGAGAAGGGACAAACCAATATCGACGAGTCCATGATCACCGGGGAGCCGGTTCCCGTGGAAAAAGCCGAGGGCGATAAAGTGACATCAGGGACCATTAATGGAAACCGAAGTTTCACTATGAAAGCCGAAAAAGTTGGGAATGAAACGCTCCTGGCCCAGATCATCAAGATGGTCAATGATGCCAGCCGTTCACAGGCCCCCATTCAAAAGCTGGCAGACAGGATCTCGGCTTACTTCGTGCCTATTGTGGTCCTGATCTCCATTATTACGTTCATCGTCTGGGCTATTTGGGGCCCTGAACCCAGTTACGTCTACGCGCTTATCAATGCTATCGCCGTGTTGATCATTGCGTGCCCCTGTGCTTTGGGACTGGCAACACCCATGTCCGTCATGGTAGGAGTGGGGAAAGGGGCGCAGAACGGAGTGCTTATCAAAAATGCGCAGTCCCTTGAGCAAATGGATAAGATCGATGTGCTGATCATAGACAAAACCGGAACCATTACAGAAGGAAAACCTTCGGTGGAGAAAGTGGTGGTTACAGGAACCCTTTCTGAAGATGAGGTGTTGCGATATGTAGCTTCCATTAATTCCAGGAGTGAGCATCCGCTGGCATCGGCTACCGTGAATTACGCAAAGGAAAGAAACCTGGAATTTTCAGAAGCGGAGGACTTCGATGCGGTAACCGGAAAAGGAGTTAGAGGTATTTCCGAAGGGAAAAAGATAGCCATTGGGAATGATAAATTAATGCAGGAGATCAATGCTGAGGTGAGTTCAGACCTTCAGCAGCAGGTAAAAGAAGAGCAGCAACAAGGGAAAACGGTTTCTTATGTCGCAGTCGATTCACAAGTTGTGGGATATGTAACTATTACCGATCCTATCAAAAAGACAAGCCGACAAGCAATATCAGATCTGATAGATTCCGGAGTTGAAGTAGTGATGTTGACCGGGGATAATGAGGTGACCGCTTCTGCGGTGGCGAAAGAACTGCATTTGTCCGGTTTTAAAGCCGGAATGTTGCCGCAGGATAAAATGGAAGAGGTCACAAAACTTCAGCAACAAGGGAAAAAGGTTGCCATGGCAGGGGACGGGATCAACGATGCGCCGGCACTTGCCAAAGCCGATATTGGGATCGCGATGGGTACAGGAACCGATGTGGCTATCGAAAGCGCAGAAATTACCCTCGTAAAAGGAGATCTTCACGGGGTGGTAAAAGCAAAGAATCTGAGTAAAAAGGTGATGAAGAACATCAAACAAAATCTGTTCTTTGCCCTTATTTATAACACGTTGGGAGTACCTATCGCAGCAGGGGTCTTATTCCCTTTCTTCGGAATCTTACTTTCTCCCATGATTGCAGCTTTAGCCATGAGCTTTAGTTCTGTTTCGGTGATCGCGAATGCCCTAAGGTTGAGGACCGCCAAAATTGACTAGTTAAAAATGGCATTTTAGAAAGTCTTTCTAAACGAAACTAAAAGGTTCTCCTGCGGGAGAACCTTCATTTTTTAGATTATATGACTCTCTGGCGATCACCATCGCCACCAACTTACAACAACAGGGAAATATCCTTCAAATTCCTCTTGTTCTATAAAATTGGTTAAATTGATATCCCATTCTTTGAATAAACCGTTATGCCATTCCTCTAACGAAACAAGGGAATTGTCATTCGAATCGTAGGACTCAAACCATCCCGATTCTTCAAAAATGGTAAGCCATTCTTCTTTGCTCAGTACATTATCTTTATTAATATCTGCAGAAGAAAAATTAGTATCTGTCCAATGATTAAGTAATTTAGGATAATTTGTGTTCCATTCTTCCTGAGACAAACTATTGGAATGTTCATTATCAGCATTTGTAAAAAAGGTATGGTAGAATTCGTCCTTATTTAGAAAATCATCCTGGTTGGTGTCCCAATAGTTGTGGAAGTAGTTCCCGAAGTTATAGCTTTCCAAAGCTTCCTCTTTATCCAAAACCCCGTCGTCGTTCGTGTCATACCATGCGAAGGTATAAGCATCAGGTCCTGCAGCAAAAACTGTAATTGTTTTTGTCACCATTACATTATTGTTTTTTATAGGTTCATCTGAGGGATCCCATTGGCCCGGTGTACCCCCATTAAGATTATCGGCATAAAGTTTTAGTACAATCTGATGGCCTTCTACAGGGAGAGGGAAAATGCTTTCATCAATTATGAGCTTTACATCGGCAGTTGTCCCTTTTTTAACTAGTACAGGTTGTGCAATAAAATCGTTCGTATTCTCATCCCCAACCTGAACAGCCGTCAACCAACTGTCCTGTCCTACTGATACCACGGGAATAATTAATGTATTCTCCGAAATAATTTGCTCTGCGGCAACCTGAATGGTTCCAAGAGGATTTTCATTCTCATCATCATCACTACAGCCGGTAAATCCCACTACCAGGATGTACAGTACGGCAAAAAGCCTGAGGTTTGGCACTGTTTTCATATCACACATTTTTAAAAGTTCAGATCTTAAAGCCAGGGGATATAATTAACGGGGTTCAATTTCTCAGTTTTTTATGTTGGGGAATGCCATTTTGAAAGAACTGTTCGTCAAAAAGACTGAGAGGTAGACCTATGTTTATCAAGAAATTGTGGTTAAATCTCTGAAAATAAATTGATTACACAATAATTTTTTGTAGGGCCTACTGTGAATTTAGAAGGAGATTAACTCATTTGGTTAAGCACCTGCCAAAGAAGAAATGATTAACTGATATAAAATGTCAAAATTTTAAGGAGGGGGAACTATTTGAATGAAACATCCGGACAAAAAAAGCCGGAAAATTTTTCCGGCTCTTTACTTTCATTTATGCTTCAATTAATCAAAAATGATCTCGTCCCATATAGTGTTATCCACATCAAATCCAAAGAATTCAGGAAGGTCCTGTGTTGGATCATCTTCAAACGTAAATTCCTCATCTGCAGGATCATCTACGTGTAAGCGAACAAATAAAGGATCGCCTTCTGTGTAGACGAAATCGTCATCAAAGGTGATGACCACGTCATCCTGACTATTGGTGACCAGTTCATATCCTACGATTTCAGATTCATCGTTATTGGGATCTCCGTCATATAGAACAATATAACCTGTTCCGCTTAGATTCACATTGTCAAAGGTGATGGTGTTATCTGTCACCGTAGCATCAGAAATAGTAAAATCAGGAGTGTTTACCATCACAGTTTCTGTGGCTCCGGGGATAGGGGTGTCGTTGGTTTCATTGAATGTTCCATCACCCATATTATAACCATTGTCAACATGAAGCATAAGTACGACAGTATCTCCATCGTCTAAACTGGTGCCATCCAGGTTTAATTCCACATCTGTATTAGTGGCAGAGGTTAATAATTTCTGTCCTATAATTTCCCCGGCAGCAGTGTTGTGATGGGCAACTAACCACACATCTGTATTGGCGGTTACCTGGTCAACGACTAGAGTATTTTGAGAAATTACCTGGTCGTCATCAGCAACAGTTATTATTCCTGTTGGATCTGGATCCACAACTTCTCCATCGTCATCGTCGCTACAACTGTTGAATCCAAAAACAAGAAATAACATTCCTGCATAAAGCATTAGTTTCTTAAGGTCTTTTACTCTTTCCATAATTCATTTTTTTTTAGTTATAAATACCTGTTGGTTAAAACAAGGTGTCCTAAAAGTCTGAAAATAAAATGTTTAGGAGAAATTTTTTGTAGGAAGTAAATGAAAATTTACATCTACTTTAACGTTGATGTTAAGCCTTTCCAAAGGATGTCAAATGAACAGACGTGTTTTTCACTCTAATCAGCATCAAAATAAAAAGCCGATGGAAAATTTCCACCGGCTTCTGTCTTCTCTAATATCCTATTGAATTTTCCTAACTGTTAGGGTCAAGAATAAGGTTTACACGTTCCAGGGCGTCCTGAAGGTGATACTTGGTCATGGTATCCCTGCTTCTGCCAATACTGTTCCTAAGATCTCTCTGAAGTTTCGTCAATTCTCCACGAACAACAGGGCGAATATCACTTTGAGCTACGTCTACATTGGAACGGGTTACCCACGATCTGTACCTGGCAGGGATAGGTTCCTGCTCCTGTGTCATAAGGTGTTCCATTCTGTCAATATACGCTCGCTGAAGATTTCTTCGGTAAGTGTCTATGCTGCTGCCTCTTCTCAATTCGCTCCAGATCCCGGTTCTTAAGTCCTGCATCATATTCAGAAGTCCGTATGCTTCGGTTCCGTTTGTCTCATGGTTCTCAATGAGCCTCGCCATTCTTCCGAAGTCAAGAAGGTTGTTCAGCGTTCGTTCCTGGGTGTTTCTTATGCGTTCAATATTTCCGTCAAATTCGATCTTATTGAAAATGTCCTGATCGATCAACCATTCCGGGGTTGAGAAAAGTTCATCCTGCAAAAAGTTCATGGCAATTTTCTGCTTTTCAGCAGTTACATGAAAATATACAGCTCCTTCCTGGTCATAGGTTTTCGTTTCTTTGATCACCCCGCCAATATTGGCAGTTACATGACCCATATAACGATTGTATTGCCCCAGCACCTGTTCGTACATAGTTTCAAGATCTTCGTAGTCTTTTCCTGCTTCAGAAGTCCACTCGATAAGGTTTGGAACGATCCTTTTAAGGTTCTTGATTCCATATTGGCTGGCAAGTACCGCATCGTCTCCAAGATCTTCTGTTTGAGAAGTAGGGTCGATCACGCCACTTTGCTGTCCACCGAACCTGTAAACAGGGTCTCCCGCTTTCTCCAGGATCCAGGAATCAAGGACAGGCTTTTCCTCTTTGCCAAATTTCTCCGGAATGGGTTTATATCCCCACATAATGGAGTACTTGTCATAAGGCCCAATATTCGGCATAAGTGCAACATCTCCGTCTTCAGGCTGTGCTATGTAATTGAAACGTGCATAATCCATTATTGAGGGTGCCGTTCCATATTTTTGAGTGAATTCAGGATCTCTTAAAGATTCTACAGAATAAGCAACACTGCTTCCCATATTGTGTGGTAGCCCAAGGGTGTGACCTACCTCATGAGAAGAAACGAACCGAATGAGTCGGCCCATTATCTCATCTTTGAACTCTACCCCGCGGGCCCCTTCGTTAATGGCTGCGGTCTGTACAAAGAACCAGTTACGCAGTAAAGTCATCACATTGTGGTACCAGTTGATGTCTGATTCCAGTATTTCCCCTGAACGCGGATCACTAACATGTGGTCCATTCGCATTTGGGATCGGGGAAGCCAGGTATCTAACAACAGAATAACGTACATCTTCCGGACTCCAGTCAGGATCTTCTTCTTTTGAAGGAGGATCCTTTGCAATAATGGCGTTTTTGAAGCCGGCAGCCTCAAAGGCTACCTGCCAGTCTTCAATTCCCTGTTTAATGTATGGGATCCACTTTTTAGGAGTGGCAGGATCAATATAATAAACGATTTGTTCCTTAGGTTCTACCAGTTCCCCGCGCTTGAATTTTTCCAGGTCTTCGTCCTTCACCTCAAGTCTCCATCGGTCAAGGTAACGCACAGTTTTACTTTTTTGCACATCAAGACCATAATCCGTCTGTCCTGTAGTAAACCAGCCCACCCGCTCATCATAGTATCTTCTTTCCATAGGTACTTTTGGAAGCAGGATCATGGAATTACTCATCTTAACCGAAACAGACGCGGTACTGGAATTTGATGGTGGTTCGCCTGCGTTATATGTCTTTACGTGACGTACTTCAATATTCTCAGGATAACTTCTTATGGTATCAATATAAGATCTGCTGTCATCGAGGCGGGTGATCTTGTATTCTTTCCGGCTCCTTTCAGGAAAACCTATGGCCTGCACATCCTTTTTGAAAAGATCTGTCACCTTGATCACAGTAGCGTTATTCACAGAATCTTTGTGAAAAGCTGCAATATCAAAGGAAAACAGGATGGGTTCGAAATTCGAGTTTCTAACGGCTTCATGAATAGGAAGAGAATCTGCTGCAAATACGTCATGGGATACCACCCTTAGAAGTACATTTTTGTTCCTCTTTTCCCAGCGAAGCACCTGTTCGTTTTGTTTTCCCCCACCAAACCCAATTCCCGATGCGGTTTGTGCGATTCGGGTGACCATTAGCATTTCCCGGTTGAAAAGGCTGTCGGGGATTTCATAGTAATAATCATCTTCAATTTGATGCACCGTGAACAGACCCTTGTCTGTTTTTGCATCTTTGGTGATAACCTTATTATAAGGTTTGATCCCGTTCTTGTCTTTTTCAGAGGGTTTGGCTGTAGCTGCAGTTTTCTTCCCATTTTCTGGCTGGAATACAGCGCAGCTGGTAAAGGAAAAAGACAGGAGGGAAACAACAACAAGCCGTAACAATAATCGGTTGTTCATTAATGTGAAATTTAAGTTAAAGAAAAGCCCAATGTAAAAAACAATGATCTGGTACCTAACAGAAAGATGTTAAATAACAAGGGGTTGCATATGCTTCGTATAAGACAGTCGAAACAGCAAAAGGTTTAAAAATTAATAAAAAAAAGTGAAAAAAACGTTTGGAATAAAAGAGAGTGCCTGGGATTCTTCTGGTACTTTAAACTTCAGTTAAAGTGGATCGATTTTTCTTCGGAAGGCTCTAATGTCCTTATCTTAAGGAAAGATAAAATTTAAATTAAGAGATATGGAAAAGATCGTGAATTTAGTAGCCGAAAAGGCAGGAATCTCAACAGCACAAGCCGAAACTGCTGTTAGCACAGTAGCTGAATTTTTAAAAGATAGAATGCCACCAGCAATGGCTTCTCAGGTAGATAATTACCTTAAAGGAGAAGGCGATGGCGGCGGTATTGCCGGAGCAGCAGGGAAATTGGGTGGTATGTTCGGTAAAAAGTAATCTTAATTAATTTTCAGATCACCAATAGATCAAAATAAAAACGCCGTTTCAGTTCATCTGAAACGGCGTTTTCTATACCTCACAAAAAGAGTATTCTATAAGAGATTTTTAAAACCATTTTTCAACTTCGTCCAGCTGCAAGGCAGCCACGGGCAATTTGTTCTTTTTTCTCAGTCCGTTAAGTTTCTGGTGTACCTGGGTGGGTTTCTGTTCTTTTAATTTGGCAACACTTCCAAATTCATGCATAACAGTATCTACCCATTCCTGTGGTACTCCCATTTTAATAAAATCTTCCGGCTTGGGAACTGCGGCTTTTTTCTCCGGTTTCATTTGCGGGAAGAACAATACTTCCTGAATAGATTGTTTGTTGGTGAGAAACATGATCAAACGGTCCATTCCAATTCCCAATCCTGAGGTAGGAGGCATTCCGTATTCAAGAGCCCTAAGGAAGTCATGATCGATGAACATGGCTTCATCATCCCCTTTTTCAGAAAGCTGAAGCTGTTCTTCAAAACGTTCTCTTTGATCAATAGGATCATTAAGTTCAGAATAGGCATTAGCGATCTCTTTTCCGCAGACCATCAACTCAAAACGTTCTGTCAATTCAGGATGTTCCCTGTGTTCCTTACATAGGGGGCTCATCTCTTTGGGATAGTCTGTGATAAAAGTGGGTTGAATGAACTTCCCTTCGCATTTTTCGCCAAAGATCTCATCGATAAGCTTGCCTTTACCCATAGTGTCATCAACATCAATACCCATGTTCTTTGCTGCCTCAAAAAGCTCTTTTTCAGATTTCCCTGTAATGTCGAAACCGGTGAATTTTTTTATAGCATCTGTCATGGTAACCCTCGCATAGGGGGCCTTGAAGTCGATTTCATCCTTGCCGAAAGTAGCTTTGGTAGTACCGTTTACAGCAATGGCACAATGCTCCAGCAGGTTTTCGGTAAACTTCATCATCCAGTTATAATCCTTATACGCCACATAAATTTCCATAGCAGTGAATTCAGGATTATGCGTCCTGTCCATTCCTTCATTCCTGAAATTCTTGGAGAATTCATACACCCCGTCAAATCCACCTACAATCAGTCTTTTCAAATAAAGTTCATTGGCGATCCTCAAATACAATGGAATATCCAGCGCATTGTGATGGGTAATGAAAGGCCTTGCGGCCGCACCTCCCGGAATGGATTGCAGGATAGGGGTCTCCACCTCAAAATAACCCTTGTCATTAAAGAAGTTTCGCATGGCACTGAAAAGTTTCGTGCGTTTCACAAAGATCTCCTTCACCTTGGGGTTCACAACCAGGTCTGCATACCGCTGGCGATATCTTAGTTCGGGATCATTGAATTCGTCAAAAGTTTTTCCCTCTTTATCGGTCTTTGGCAGCGGAAGCGGCTTCAGGGATTTACTCAGCAGCTGGAAATCCTTCACCATAACGGTCATTTCCCCTACCTGTGTTTTAAAAAGGTCTCCTTCTATACCAATGAAATCTCCTATATCCAGAAGTTTCTTGTAGATGTCATTATACTTGCTCTTATCTTCCCCGTGGCAGATCTCATCCCGGTTAAAATAGACCTGAATTTTTCCTTTCGAATCCTGGATCTCGGCAAAAGAGGCTTTTCCCTGTATCCTTCTGGACATTAGTCTTCCTGCGATCACCACCTTTTTTCCTTCCTCGAAGTTTTCCCTGATATCGGTTGAGGTATGGTCCACCGGGAAAAGTGCTGCGGGATAAGGATTTATATTCAATTTTCGCAGTGATTCCAGTTTTTCCCTGCGAATTATTTCCTGTTCAGATAAATGCATGATTAGTATTTGAATTTTCGACTCGCAAAGATACAGACTATAGGGCAACCAATCAATTGTTTTTTAGGGTAGGAAGTGCGTCAGTTAAGTGCGGTAGAAAATAGTATCTTTGTAATCCATTATGAGTGTCTGGAGAGTAATATTATCTGTTTTGTTTCCACCCCTTGCGGTGATCGACCGCGGCTGCGGTTCGATCCTCATCGTCCTGATCCTTACCCTGCTGGGATGGATCCCCGGGGTGTTGGCTGCACTTATAATTTTGAACAACAGGAAATAGTTTTAAATGCAGAAGGAGTTGAACAAGAAAGTCAGATTCCGGGAATTGGGATCAAAAGATTACAAAGAGACGTGGGAATACCAGGAAAAGCTGTTTCAGGATATTCTGGATCAGAAAATCAGGAACCGGAGGGAGAATACTTCCGAAGAAACCAATAACCACCTGCTTTTTGTGGAGCATCCGCATGTCTATACTCTGGGAAAAAGCGGAGATAAATCCAACCTGCTTATCAATGAGGAGCAGTTGATTCAGAAGAATGCGTCTTATTACAAGATAAACAGGGGTGGGGATATTACCTACCACGGCCCGGGACAAATTGTGGGATACCCTATACTCGACCTGGAAAATTTCTTTTCAGATATACATAAATATCTTCGGCTACTGGAAGAAACCATTATTCTCACCCTTGCCGAGTACGGAATAAAAGCTGAACGCAGTAAAGGGGAAACAGGGGTTTGGCTTGATGTGAATACACCTTTCGCCCGTAAGATATGTGCCATGGGGGTAAGGGCAAGTCGCTGGGTAACCATGCATGGTTTCGCCTTCAACGTGAATGCCGACCTTGGCTACTTTGATTACATTATTCCCTGCGGAATTAAAGGAAAGGCGGTTACTTCCTTAAATGTGGAGCTTGGGGTAAAAGAAGTTCCTGTGACTCAAGTGAAGGAGAAGATAAAGAAGCATTTTTCAGATCTTTTTGAAGCGGAACTGATTCAGGATTACCCCCAACCCCCTGAAGGGGAGTAGATTAATCACTCAAGATCTGTTTTTAAATCCTCAATTTTTCTCTTAATTTCCTTAATTACTGCCTCCGGATTTTGCATTATCTCTTCATTTCGAAATGCAGGTTGAAATTCTGTAGATGTTCAGTGCGCATTTGATCCTTATCCCTCTTTTCTTTTTTGAGATGTATCTCTCCATCTACCTCAATTACAAGTTTTATTTTGTGACAGTAAAAATCGACTATGAACTGGCTCACCGGATGTTGCCTTCGAAACTTGACCTCCAATTTATTATTGGAAAGAAAACTCCAAAGTATTTTTTCAGCCCTGGTTTCTGTTTTACGTAACTCTTTCGCCCTTTGATGGATATAGGGAGAGGCACCATAAAACATATTATGCAGATTATCACTCATACTTTCTAACCCCCCTAACCTAAAATAAGAAAAATTTATAAGCCATCTGACCGCCATCCTTGCTGAATAAGAGATTGATTTTATCTCCTGCCTTATATTTTAAGTCCGTTAAAAATCCCCTTAAGGGGATTTAGGGGCTATTTGACCTCATAGATCAATATCCCGTCATTCTCGTCCAGTACTACCAGTTCGGGGGCGCTGTTGCCGGTTGCGTTGGCAAGATCTGCCACAGAATTTCCATAAACCGGGAAACCGGATAACAACTCCCCGTTGCTGTCAAAGAGATACACTTTTTGAGTTTGAGTGTCGGTAAGGCTCACGTAGATCTTGTTGTTGAGATAGAAGATCCGCGGTTCTGTATATAATCCGAAATCGAGCGTGATTGTCTTATCCCTTATGGTGAGGGTATTTTCATTTAAGGTAACAAGGGTTTTGGACGTGGCGGTCATGTGATGGGTATCAGAAAGGCTATAATTAGTCACGTTTACTTTTCCCTGTTCGGTTACCTGCACCAGCTCCCCCTGTTGATTGGTAGTGGTGAAATTACCCTTATACTCATACCAGTTATTTTCAGAAAAACTGATCTTCTCTTTTACAGGCACCCGTATTTGACCTGTCCTGCTGAGAATATTGAGCTTTCCAGATGCTTCTGGGATAAGGATATAATCCTTGCGGCCCAGGCGAATATGTTTGGGAGCATGTACCACTTCGTCTGTAGCCTTACTATACTTAAAACCTTTCACTCTTCGTCCTTTATTGTCATACATTAAAACCTCTTTCCCCTGTACGATCACAAAGCGGTAATCCCGGTTGTTATCGTAATCAAAAACGGCCAGAGGCTGGGTGATCGCATCCCTGAATTTATGAGGAAAAGGCTTCACAGGATTGCCGTTACGGTCAATCACGTGAAGTTGGTTCTGGGTGGCAAAAGCCAGTTGATATCTGCCGTTCTTTAAGATGTCAATGGAGTGGATCTCTCCCAATATGCGGGAATCCATTTTCTTTTTCCAGTAGATCTTTCCGCTTGGGGAGATCAGGTACAGTGTATTTTCAATATCCTGCACGGCGACGTCCATTCCTTTGCTGCGGTGGTTTCTGAAGAAGACGGGATTCGTGGCCGGGGCGGCATCCAGTTTTACCGAGGCGATCTGGGCAGTGGAATTTTTTGTTTTGGGTGCCGAATTTTTCATCATTACACCATGAACATGGGCGTAATTGTCCTGGTAAATGAATTGCAGGGCCGTAATTGGATAATTTTCAAAATCAAGGTCATTGGTGGAGCTTTTAAAGGCTTCGGAAACCATACCTGAAAGTACATTTTTGAAACCACTGTTATTTGACACCACTAAAACAGAGGCGTCTGTGCTGAGGCTTCCAAAAGTTGAAATATAAGCTTCATTTTTTGCCAGTACCTTTTCATTCTGATAAGCTGTAATGATATCTTTTAATGCTTCGGAAGATGAAGAAAACATCAGGAAATCTTCCACCCGTGTATAATGTTGCAATCCTTCCGGAGAGAAAAGGGGATAAAGCAGCTCCCGAAAGCTTCCGTTATCTGAATACTTGTAAATGCTGTTTCCGCGGAAATCTTCAGGAACTTCACTTTCCGAAGAAAGAAGAAGATCAGCGCCTTCAGGATCAAAAGTCCTGAGGATAAAAACAGATTCGCCTTCCAGGAAGACCGTTCCTGCTTCCGTAGTTATCTCCAGCAGTTCTTTGGTATCAGGAAAGTTTTTATCTGTTCCACCTTTTTGGAGGGGTGTAAGGTTTTGCAGGAACCTGTTAAAATCATTGTAGGTAACCGAGTAGAACCCTGTTGCATCAACCGGCGTGACCGTCGCCAGGAGATTGGAGGAGGGGGAGGTGCCTTTGAAAACATTAATAAGGTTGGGCAGCGTATCTGTAGCTGTTGAGATCCCGTTCAGCTTAATTGAGTTTTGAGTTATCTCTGCGTCTACAGATGTCCAGTTGCTGAACCCGGGTATAAACGAAAGATCTTTCTTCGGAAACCATTTTTTCAGGAGGGGTTGGAGCTTCTTGTGGTTTATGTAGACCGAAGGATGCTTTCCTGAAGCTGCCTTCATCGCCTTTTGAAAATCGGGATCGTCGTAAAGAGTCTTTTCTTCAAAAAGTGTTGTTTCAAGCAGGCTTCTGGAGTTGCTGAAGATATAGATGCTGTCTTTTTCTGTGGAAAAAGCTACCTGGTCTTCTATCGTATATTTCTTAATAATATGATCTTCGGTAGAAAAGGATTCAATCATCTTATTGGGGATTGAATCGAGGTTCGGGATCTCTGCGGCTCCCCTGCTGATAAATGTGAAATCAAAAGAATCTTCCCCTGTAAATGAAAGAGTGAGCAGGGCCGGGTTAGTGTGGGGAATAAGATCCAGGATGGCCAGTTTTTCTTCCATTTCCCTATAAAGGGAGTGTGACTTGTTCTCTCTCAGGAATTCACTGTTCCTTAAATTGCTGAAAAACAGGTCCGGGTCTTCAAGATCAATAATGACTACTGAATTTTCAGGAATGAACCCTGTGAGATCCCCTGAAGCTGATCTTTCCTCTGCACACCCCAACAAAAGAAAGGCGACAAGGACCATCAGAATATTTCGCATACCTGCTTTTTTCACAAAAGTAGCATTTACAGGCTAAGTTCCAACTGCTCGGGCAGTAGTTTAAAGCTTTTTCTGTGATACCTGGTGATCCCGTATTTCCTGATGGCTTCCCTGTGCTCCAGAGTTCCGTATCCCTTGTTCTGCTTCCAGTTGTACATGGGGAACTCTTCATGAAGCCGAATCATGAGTTCATCCCTGTAGGTCTTTGCGAGGATAGAAGCGGCAGCGATACTGAGGTATTTCCCATCCCCTTCAATGATACATTCATGCGGAATGCTCTTATAATTATGGAATCTGTTACCATCAACCAGTATGAATTGCGGAGTGCTCTCTAATCTATCGATGCAGTGATGCATGGCACTAATGGAGGCATTAAGGATATTGATCCTGTCGATCTCCTCCATATATATATGGTGCACAGAAAAGCAGAGGGCTTTTTTTTCGATCATCTTGCGCAGTTCCCAACGTTTCTCCGCAGTAAGTTGCTTGGAATCATTGATCATTCCCTTCCTGAAGTATTTGGGAAGAATCACCGCCGCTGCAGTGACAGGACCGGCCAGGCATCCTCTCCCGGCTTCATCTGTGCCGCATTCCAGTTGAAAAGTAGAATGTTGTCTTTTTAACACGGGATCATGGTTGTAGTTAACAACTCCTTTTGGGAGAAGATTATTATTCCTGGGTATTGCAAACTTACACAACCTTAATTTGTTGTAAAAAGATCAGGACAAAAAAATTGGAGATAAGGAACAAGAATTTTACTTTTTTTTATCAACTACGACACCTGCTTAAATCGGAGTAAAAAATGTTCTAAAGCCTTGAAGTCATTGGCTTGATGTATGATCCGGTATAAACATAGGAAATGTTAGTAAGTTAATAATTTAACATTTAAAATGCAAAATGATTTGGCGATATAAGATAATATTCACATTTTAGCGGCGGCTAATTCAAACAAATTCCAAAATGAAAAAAAGATTACAAGGATTTCTAACGTTATTATTGGCGTTAGTAGTGCAAATGACCTTTGCACAAGACAGAACCATTACCGGTACGGTTACCGACGGTGATGGGATGCCCTTACCAGGTGTGAACGTACTGGTAAAGGGATCAACAAGCGGTACTCAAACCGGTTTTGAGGGAGAGTATTCTATCCAGGCATCAACCGGTGCTGTACTGGCATTTAGTTACATTGGTTTTGAAACCGTTGAAAGGGTTGTTGAAAGCAATGACGTGATCAATGTCACTATGACATTGGATGCTGCACAACTTGAAGAAGTTGTTGTAACAGGGGTTGCAGGTGCAACAAGCAGAAAAAAACTTTCTGTTACGGTTGCAAAAGTAGATGCTGCAGATCTTGAAATTATTCCTTCTACTTCTGCCGCCAGTGCATTACAAGGTAAAGTTGCCGGGGTTAATGTGACCAATTTTGGGCAACCAGGTTCTGGTTCAACTATCCAGCTTCGTGGTGCGACCAACCTTTTTGGTGGTCAGGAGCCTTTGATCCTCGTGGACGGGGTTCAGGTTGAAGGAGGGATCAATGATATCAATACAGATGATATTGCTTCTTTCGAAATTGTTAAAGGTGCTTCGGCATCTGCTCTTTATGGTTCACGTGCCGGTAACGGGGTGATCGTGATCACTACCAAAAGAGGTAGGTACAACGATGCAGGTCCGCAGGTAACCATTAGAAATGATATAGGTTTTTCTGACCTGTCAAATAAGATTGACGTGAGCCAGTCTCACCACTTTGAACTTGCAGATGACTGGCAACAGTACCAGGGGCAATACACCCGTTTTGCCGGTGTAACTTATCCATCAGATTATCCTGGTGTAGGAAGTGTTGGTATTGAGGGCGCCCGTGTTGAGTCTGCAGATAACATTGCAGATAATCCTTACGGAGTTTATTACGATAACCAGGATCTTTTCTTTGGAACAGGTATAGATAACACTACCTATGCTTCTGTCTCAAATGGATCTGAAAACTCTAACTTGTTTTTCTCTGCTGAAAGAACTGAAAATGAAGGGATCTTTGTTGAAACCGGAGGTTATGAGCGCTATGGTGTTCGTCTTAACGGAGATTTCCAGATCAACGACTGGTTGAAGCTTTCTACCAACAACAACTACATACGTTCCAACAACGAAACTCCCGGTGGAACAACAGACGGAGTTTTATTTGATTTGGCACTTACTTCACCTGATGTTAACCTGAATGCGGTTAACCCTGACGGTCAGCCATACTATTATGTACCAGACCCATGGGCAGCGACTACCATTAACCCTATTTATGATCTTCATACCAACAGGGAAATGGCAACTAGAAATCGTTTCCTTGGTTCCTATAACCTTAACTTTAAATTTACTGACTGGTTGAACCTTGATACTGAATATGCGGTAGAAAGTACTACCTGGATCAATAATGATTATGATCCTTATACTTCTTTCCAGTTAGGTGGAGAATTAGGGGGAGAGGACTATGGCTTTGGATATTCCAAGGGTAGCCTTTCCAAAGAAACAAGTTATACACTTTCTCAAAAGGCGCAGGCTACCTTAAACTTCGCAAATTCTTTCGGCGAACTGAATGTTGCTGCCAAGCTTAGTTATTTATTAGAAGATAACAGCTACGAATACTACTATGGCTCTGGAAATGATTTCATATATCCCGGGGTAATTTCTCTGGATAACTTTACCACAGCCAATACAAGAACAAGTTCAACAGCTGCAGATGAAAGAGCGCAGAATGCCTTTTTTATCGTAGGTCTTGATTACATGGACAGGTATATCCTTGATGCTATGTATCGTATTGATGGTTCTTCCCTGTTTGGAGAAAATGAGAGATGGAATGACTACTACAGGGTTTCCGGTGCTTACCGTATCTCACAGGATGTTCAAATTCCCGGAATTTCAGAATTCAAGGTTCATGCAGCTCTTGGAACTGCAGGACAGCGTCCAGGTTTCAGCTGGCAATATGATTATGTAGGATTAACCACAGGAAATGTGGCGACAGACAGGATCAAGGACAACCCGAACTTGAAACCTTCTACTACAACCGAACTTGAATTTGGTACTAACATTGAATTCCTTGACAGGTTTACCTTTGAAGGAGTTTATGCAAAAGCGAAGACAGAAGACCAATTCATGTTGGTTGATATTTTCCCTCCGGCAAATGCGGGTGATAACAGACAATGGCAAAATGTTGGAACAGTAGAGTTCAACACCCTTGAACTAAGTCTTAATACTGAGATCTTCAACAAGCAGGATTTTGGATGGGATCTTGGATTACGTTTCAGTACTACAGATAACGAAATTACCAGTCTTAACGTAGACCCAATTACAGTGGGTCCTGGAGGAACTAACACTCCTGGGGTTATTTTCCGTATTAAGGAAGGTGAAGAGTTTGGAGCTATGTATGGGAATGCTTTTGTGACTTCTCTTGACCAAATGGCAGATCAATTACCTGAAGGTACCACAATTAATGATTTCGTGGTGAACCGTGACGGAGTAGTTGTTCGTGCAGATGCAATTGGGACTATGGATGAAAAAGCGATCAAACGTCTTGATGAAAATGGGAATACCTGGTATGGGAAAATTGGATCTCAGAACGCTGACTTCAACATGGGTCTTACCAATAACATTCGTTATAAAGGATTTAACTTCTACATGCTTTGGGACTGGAAAGAAGGTGGAGACATCTATAACCGCCAGGGGCAGTGGTTGACCAGGGATAACCGTCATGCAATGATGGATATGGCCGGGGTACCAGACGCTGATAAAAAAACTCAGGCATATTACCAGAGTCTTTATGGTACTAACGGAGATCTTGAGTACTGGGTAGAAGACGGTTCTTTCGTAAAACTAAGAGAGGCTTCTTTGTTCTATACGTTTGAAAGTGAACAACTTTCAGGTATTGCCAATGGATTTTTTAACTCTCTTCGTTTAGGTGTTACCGGAAGAAATTTATTAACTTTCACAGATTACTCAGGATGGGATCCGGAGATCCAGAGATATGACCCAAATACTCAGAATTACTATGCGGTTGATTATGGAGTGTATCCTGTCTCTAGAGCTTATAATTTTTCGGTTCAACTTAAATTCTAAAAAAAATTATCATGAAAAAAATTAAATTAACATTCATGGCTGCCTTCGCCCTGATGTTTGCTTCCTGTAGCGATTTCAATACAGATCTTGATGTTCCGTATGCTGAGAATCCTACCAGGGAACAACTTGGGACAGAATCGACGGCCGACAGGTTATTCCAAAACTGGTATAACACTATTAATAATTATAACGGACCCGGACTTGTTTTGGCAACAATGGCAGACCAGGGAACCATGTCCTGGGGTAACCAGGGTATGCGGGATATGTCCAGCGAACCAAGGATTGCCTGGAACAATTCCTCTACTTATTCATACTCTGTAGTAACAGAGGCCTACTTCAACTCTTTTTATGCCATCCTTGCAGATGCGAATGCCATCACAACAGGAGTACTGGGAGAAATGGAGTTTTCAGATCGTGATAAATATGAGTCTGTGGCCAGATTTGGTCAGGGGGCTTCCATAGGGTACCTTGCTCTTGTTTTTGATCAGGTATGGATATCAGATGAAACGGGAGTTCTAAATGATGGAGAACCTGTGGGATACATGGAGGCTGTAGAGTTTGCACTTGCCAGATTGGACGAAGCTATTGCTGCGGCAGATCGGGGAGATTTTGCATTTGATGCCAACGATGGTTTTGTACATGGACAAAGTTTTAATAGTGAAGAATGGAGTGAGTTCTTGAATACTCTTGCTGCAAGGATACTGGTAAACAGTGCGAGAAATAAACAGCAAAGAGAAAACCTTGACTGGCAGCGGGTGCTTGACTATACTCAGAATGGACTTACCTATGATTTTGCTGTAGGTCAGGACGGATGGATCGACTGGTGGCCAGACTGGATTGGGTATTCAATCTACCCGGGATGGGGTAGGATCGATATGCGTATCATTGGCTTAATGGATGAATCTTATCCAAGTTACTGGCCTGCCGGAGAGACAACATTACCTCCTGCTTCCAGTGAAGACGACAGGTTAGAGTCTGACTTTGAATACAAGACCTCCCAGGATTTCCCTGCAGACCGTGGTACTTACCACTGGAGTACTTACAGACATTCAAGATATGATGATTGGTTAACTTCTGGTTTCACTACAGATCTTTATGAGATGCTTGAAGCAGAGAATGAATTGTACAAAGCTGAGGCACACCTTCAGTTAGGGAATCTCGCAGAAGCCGCTGCAATTATCAATGCAGGTAGTCGTGTAGAACGTGGAGGTTTACCACCGGTAGCCGTAGATGAAGATGCCATTGCTGAAGCTATACATTACGAAAGAATGATAGAATTGATCAATACAGGAATGGGACTTGGATTCTTTGAAATGAGAGGTAACGATCTTCTTCAGGAAGGAACTCCGCTACATTTCCCTGTTCCCGGGTCTGCTCTTGATGCTGCAGGAATTCCAATCTATACTTTTGGAGGTACTACAGGTGTTCCTGGTGAGGATTACTCAACAGGAGGCTGGAGATAAATTATATTATTCCCTGCAATTAGCTGGAAAAAGGCTGTCTGTAAAAGGACAGCCTTTTTTATTGATTATATATGGAGAGAAGTTCTTATATCGGGCAATGCGTTTTTTACACTTTTTCACATTTTGTTCAATTTTTGATATTTCTCACAAACTCATATATAATTTGGCTAAGTACTGGTCTCAAAAGGCTTGAAAAGAATGATAAGTTATCTTAAATTTAATTTTTTGTTAAAAAGTTAACAAATGGCTTGGATTTTAATGCTTGTTTTATTAAGGATTTATTAGCATTTTTGACGTTGGCTAATTCAAATAATTTATAAAATGAAACAAAGATTAAGTGGAATTCTAACACTCTTACTGGTGTTAGTGGCGCAGATCGCATTTGCGCAACAAAAAACGGTCACCGGAACGGTCACCGATTCGGAAGGTCTTCCTTTGCCGGGTGTGAATGTCCTCATTGAGAATACCAACCGGGGGGTTCAAACAGATTTTGATGGTAATTATTCCATCCTTGCATCTGAAGGGGAAACTATCGTGTTTTCCTATATTGGTTTTGAGACCGCCAGAATGGAGGTAACACAAAATGCCAGAATAGACGTAACCCTATCAGAGGATGCGGCTGAGCTGGAAGAAGTAGTGGTAACTGCTTATGGGGTGCAGAAAAGGGAATCCATCACCGGTTCTATTTCTGAACTTAAAGCTGAAGAGATTGCTGAGGTTCAAACCAGTAACGTAGTACAAGGTATGACCGGTAAAGTTGCCGGGGTGCAGGTTATTAATGAAACAGGACAACCTGGATCTGCTCCTACCGTACGTTTCAGGGGTATTGGATCTATTAATGCATCCAGTGCACCTCTTTATGTTGTAGATGGAATTCCTTTCCAGGGAGACATCAATACCATAAACAACCAGGATATTGCCTCTGTGACTTTTCTAAAGGATGCTTCTGCAGCCGCTCTTTACGGAAGTAGAGGTGCTAACGGGGTAATTATCATTACTACAAAGAAAGGTGCTAACAGGCCTATGAATGTTACCCTTGACGTTAGAACGGGAATCAACACGAGATCTGTAAAGGAGTATGATATCATGGAGAATCCAGGAGAATACTACGAGGGGATGTTCCAGGCCTACAGGAATAGTTTAATTTATCATGAAGAACTTTCCCCGCAAGAAGCAAGTCAGTATGCTGCTGCTAATCTTATCACGGAAACTGACGATATGGGATTCGGATTAGGTGACTTAGGTTTGAATTATAATCCTTATAATGTAGGAGATGGACAGGTTATTGACCCTTCTACCGGAAGAATTTCTTCCGACGCAACTCTTAGATATTCCGAAGATTGGGATGATTATCTTTTCGAAGATCAACTGTTAACCCAGTCTAACCTTTCTGTTAGTGGGGGTGGAGAGAATTCTTCCGTTTATTTCTCTTTAGGTCATGAAAAGAATGACGGGTATGTGATTAACTCCGGATTCGAAAGATATACTGCAAGGCTATCTGCTGAGACCAAAATTAAAGACTTTTTGAAAATTGGGGGTTCTATGAACTACGCCCACACTATTCAGAAGACAGTAGGAGGAGACGGTACAACTGCTTATAGTAACCCGTTATCCTGGGCAAGAAACATCGCTCCTATCTATCCTGTATTTGCATATGATGCAGATGGACAAAGAATGTTTGATGGTCAAGGTAACCCTATCTACGATGATGGTACGGGGGCTTTTGGTCTTCCTGTACGTCCGTATGGTGGTCTTCAGAACCCAGTGGCTACTGCACAGCTTGACATTATTAATAACGTTAACGATAACGTCTTTGGAACAGCTTTCGCTACCTGGAATATTCTTGAAGGTTTAGATTTTACTTATAATGTTGCCGTAGATGTGAGAAACAGAGCTTTAACCAATTTCGACACTCCTAAATATGGTGATGCTAAAGGAGTGAATGGACGTGCTACCAATTCCTTCTCTAATGCATTGAACCTAACCCAACAACAGCTGTTGAACTATAACAAGGAAATAGGACGTCACGAATTCGCATTCCTTGTTGGTCATGAAACTTCAAATTATACCTTAAAGTTCATGAACCTGCATAAGATCAACTTTTTGTTGCCAGATGTTCCTGTTCTTGATTTCGCGGCTTCTTATCAGTCATCACGTAACTTTGAGCGTGAATACGGTGTAGAAGGTTATTTCTCAAGAATTAATTATGACTTTGATAACAAATATTACGTAAATGCCAGCTTTAGAAGGGATGGATCTTCTGTTTTCCACCCTGATAACAGATGGGGTAACTTCTTTGGAGTTGGTGGTGCCTGGAGGATCTCACAAGAGGATTTTCTGGCTGATGCTACTTGGTTAACTGAACTTAAGCTGAAAGCTAGTTACGGGGAGCAAGGAAACGACGCTATCCTTTATCCTGATGGTGGAAGAAACTACTATGCCTACAGAGATCAGTTTGAGGTGGTTCCTAATGACGGAGAATTAGCTATTCAATTGGCTTACCTCGGTAACCCTGATTTAACCTGGGAAACAAACGCTAACTTCAACGCAGGTTTCGAGATTGGATTATGGGAAAACAGGTTCACTTTGAACGCTGAATACTTCTCTCGTGAAGTACAGGACATGTTGTTCAATACGCCTCAACCTCCATCTTCTGGTAACCCTGATCTTCCTGAGAACGTTGGAGATATGATCAATAAAGGGGTAGAGGTTACTTTAACTGCAGATGCTATCAGAAAAAAGGACGTTGGTCTTACTTTCCACCTGAATGCAACGCACTATAAAAATGAAATCACAAGATTACCTAAAGAAGACATTATCACGTCACAGTTCCGTTACAATGTAGGTGGTTCGGTTTACGATTATTACCTTAGGGAATATGTTGGAGTAAATCCTGAGAACGGAAATGCTCAGTGGTTTATGGATGTGCTTGATGACAATGGAGACCCAACGGGTGAAAGAGAAGTGACTGAAGAATTTGCACAAGCTACTCGATATAAACTGGACAAATCTCCTATTCCTGATGTTTATGGTGGATTTGGAATGGACTTCAGATTCCATGGTTTTGATCTTGGTTTAGACTTCGCTTACCAAATTGGAGGAGATGGATATGATCAAATTTACTGGGGACTATTTGATGCTGCAGGAGATGTGGGTAACAACCTTCATAGAGATGCACTTACTCAAACCTGGACCGTAGAAAATCCTAATGCACCACTTCCAAGAATCGATACTCAAAGCATTTACCAGTATGGAGGTCTTTCAACACTTTATTTAACAGATGCGAGCTATTTAAGTTTGCAAAATGTAAGTTTAGGATATACCTTTGGAGATAACGTAACTAACACAGTTGGAGTTAATTCCCTAAGAATTTACGCCCTTGCTAACAACGTAGCACTTTGGTCAGAGAGACAAGGTTACGATCCTAGATTGAGCTTAACGGGAGTGTCTGCAAATGAATACTCTATTTTGAGAACAGTGTCTGTTGGAGTGAATGTTCAATTTTAATTTATAACATAACATTTTATGAAAAAGTATTTATTAATAGCAGCCCTTGGTTCTCTGGCTCTTGGATCATGTTCTAGTGATCTGGATATGGATAACAAGGAGCTTGTATCCAGGGAACAAATTAACGCCCTGGCGGAGAGTTCTCCTGAAGCCCTTCTGGTTGTTACTGAAGGGATAAATGATGGTGCCAACGCATTCCTTAGGTCTTTTAGTACTTATGGAGCCGGAGCTCATAGTGATTTTGGTCTTAAAGCCATACATTTAGGTACAGACCTAATGACTAATGATGTAGTAATGAGAGTTAGTCACTGGTTCAGTGAATATCACAACTACACAGGCAGAGAGCAGCAAAACACTCGTGGAACTGCAACTGTATGGAACTTCTATTATACAGTGATCAGGGATACTAACGGAATCATTGAATTGATCCCGGCAGATACTCAGGATCCTGGTCTATTAGGTAGCTTAGGTAAAGCCTTGGCTTTAAGAGGTATGGCTTATTTTGATCTTATCAGACTATATGCTGATGGGGAAAGAGGTATTCCATTGTACACAGAAGATACTTTCATTGCTTCCAGAGCTGCAACAAGTCAGGTTGTAGATCAGATAGGAAGTGATCTTGAAAGAGCATACGATGCTTTAGATGGGTACAGCAGAGCTAGTAAAGGAGAGATCAATCAGGATGTAGTTGCTGGTTTACTGGCGAGATATTATCTGGAATATGGTGATTATACTCAGGCTATCGCTATGGCTGAACAAGCACAAGCTGCCGGTACAGTCATGAATGAAGAGCAGATATTTGACGGTTTTGATGAAATTAGCAATCCTAGCTGGATCTGGGGTGCAGATATTACTCCAGAAACTTCTTCTATCTATGCATCTTTCTTTTCTCACATGGCTAACTTAAATAATGGTTATGCAGGTTTACTAGGTGTTTACAAAAGCATTGACAAAAGATTGTATGAAGCAATTCCTGCTTCAGATGCCCGTAAAGACTGGTTCGTAGGTGCAGATCAGGTTGAGGCTTATGGTCTTCCGCAGTATGCCAACGTTAAATTTGTAGATGACACTTTCTTTGAAGGAGATCTTTTATATATGAGGGTTGAGGAAATGCTTTTGATCGAGGCTGAGGCCCGTGCGTTGTCTGGTGATTATGAAGGAGCTGCTCAGGCGTTATTTGAGGTTATTTCTAAGAGAGATCCTTCTTACACTTTGTCAACAAAAACTGGTGAGGCTCTTTTAGAGGAAATAAGACTTCAAAGAAGAATAGAGCTTTGGGGAGAAGGATTCGCCTTCTTTGATATGAAGCGATGGGATATGGCCCTGGAGAGAAATTATGATGGGACCAACCATGCTGGATGGGCAGGTCAACATAACTTCGCTGCAGGATCACCAAAATTCATCTTTCAGATTCCAATTTCTGAGATCAACAACAACGAAGAAATTGGTCCCGGAGATCAGAACCCACTATAATTTCTTTTGAAATTAAATGGTTACTTAAAACCTGTGAGGCAACTCACAGGTTTTTTTTTATTCTGTTTTCTGCTTTTATCATACTTTTGTTCAGGAAGCCAACAGTATGAAGCAAATTATCCTTTTTCTTTTTTTGATATACCTCCCTATAGAGACCTTTGCCCAGATTCGTGGTTCCAGAAATCCCAATATAGACAGAGATCGGGATTCTAAGACAACAAATCAACCTGAACCCGCCCCCATCTCTAAGTACAAGATCATTTCCATAGACAATGATACCACTTCCGTAGACACCAGTCTTACCATATATAATGAGTACCGGTTCAATTACCTGAGACGTGATCGTTTTGAGCTCCTTCCCTTTCCCAATGTGGGCCAAACCTACAACCGTCTCGCCTATAATTTTTCCGAAGAAGAACAGGTGATGCCGCATTTTGGGGCAAGGGCAAAACATTATAATTTCATGGAGGCAGAAGACATTTCTTACTACCATGTGCCCACCCCGTTTACCGAACTATATTTTAAAACAGTCTACGAACAAGGCCAGACCCTTGATGCCTTTTTTACCATTAATACTTCTGAAAACCTCAATTTTTCGATCGCCTACAGAGGATTGCGTTCCCTGGGTAGATATCAGCACGCGCTGGTAAGCAATGGTAATTTTAGAACTACGATTAACTACCATACTACCAATGACCGCTACCGTGCCAGGGCTCATTTCGTCTCTCAGGACCTTATGAACGAAGAGAACGGCGGCCTCGATCCGCAGTCGCTGGAAAATTACGTCTCAAAAGATCCGGAATTCGAAGATCGTTCCCGCCTTGATATGAACTTTGATAATGCGCAAAACACCTTATATGGAAAACGCTTTTTCCTGGATCATTCATATGCACTACTCAAATCCCGTGATACCCTTACATCTTCTCGTTTGGCAATAGGGCACAGGCTCAATTATTCCTATAAGAAATTTCAGTTTCAACAGGCAGCAGCCAATCCTTTGTTCGGCCCTTCTTTTGAACAAATACAGATCAACGATGAAACCCGTTTGGAATCAACCTATAATGAAGGATTTGTTGAATTCGCAAATCCCAGTCTTGGGCGGCTTAGGGTAAAGGGAGGTTTTACTCATTATAATTATGGGTACAATGCGGTTCTGGACCTGGAGTCAGGTTTGATCCCAAACAGGTTGGTGGGGGATATCATTTCTGCAGGGGGATCATATGCTACTAATATTGGCGGATTTAGACTTGACGCTGATGGTATGTTGAACGTGGCCGGTGATTTTACCGGCTATGATCTTAAAGGAAGGTTGGTTTATAATGTGGCCAATGATATTTTCGGGGCTTTTAGGGCGCATTTCAATGAAAGTGCTCCTAATTATAATTTTTTGCTGTACCAGAGTGATTATATTAACTATAACTGGCGAAATACTTTTTCCAATGAAAATATGCAATCCTTTGGTTTTGAATTAGGGCTCCTTAAGTTACTCAACCTGGAGGCAGAGTATACCCACAAAGGCAACTATACCTATTTTGGGCTGGATGAAGAAGAATCTGTAAAACCTATGCAGCACGGCGGGGAAGTGAATTATGTAAAGGTCACTGCCCGCAATGAGATCGCATTTGGAAAGTTTGCGTTGAACAACACGGTATTGTACCAAAAGGTTCTGGACGGGGACGGGGTTTTGAACGTTCCGGATCTGCTTACGCGAAATACACTTTATTACAGCGATCATTGGTTTAAAAGAGCCCTCTATTTACAAACTGGTTTTACCTTAAAATACTTCACAAATTATAATATGGACGCCTATGATCCCGTTCTGGCCGAATTTTATGTTCAGAACGAGCAGGAGGTGGAAGGTTTTCCTGCGGTAGACTTCTTTTTTAACGGAAAGATCAGGACGGCGCGAATATTTTTTAAACTGGAGCGTATTGAAACCCTTCTCAACGGAAATAACAATTTCGCGGCACCATTGCATCCTGCCCGCGATTTCGCGGTACGTTTCGGGATGTTGTGGAATTTCTTTATGTAATTCATTTTGGGCGTTCCTTCTCCCTCCTCCCGGCGGGAGAAGTCTCGTGTTCCGCTGTATTTTTAAAGCGCCTTATGTGGAAGCGCTTTAAAAGATGCCGCTCCACCCGCTAACGCAATACGACCAAATTACCGGTTCTCGCCCGTTCGTTATCCACCCTGTCAGCGGTTTTGATCCCTGACAGGGTTTCAAAGAAATCTAAAAAAATCCCCTCCAAAAACCACATTTTCAGCCCCTTATTTCAAAGGCTTAAAAAAACCTTAAAAAAGATGGGACAGGAACTTGTGGGAGAAAGAAACAGGCGTATATTTGCAGCCGCTTTGAGAAACAACAAAGGGTCTTTAGACCGGGAGTTGCGAGCCCAATAGGGCAGGAGTCTCAAGGCGAAAAAGCCCACCTTGATTGGTTGGCAAGTTCTCTGAAAAAAGATTGAAATTTTGTTTGTGTTGTAACGGGAAAAGGTTGTAAGTTTGCATCCGCTTTTGTGACAAAACAAGTTCGGGGAGTTCCCTGAAAAAAAATAAAATTTTTTTCTTGCAGGTTTTAAAATCGGTTGTATATTTGCAGCCGCTTAGAACGAGAGCGAATGTTCATTAAAATATACTGAAAAGGAATCCCGGGACGGGTAACAGAGAAAAGGTTCAACTCCTTTTATTTCCACAAGAGACATCCTTCCGAAGGCGGAATGATCCTCACCCTTTTAGGGGGAGGTGCCGAAGGCGGAGGGGGTCATGTTC